>NZ_JANQAH010000007.1 GCF_024707125.1 Devosia sp. | reverse complement strand
TTTCTTACCCACTCTCTGTCACCGGGCGCAGCGCGCAGCGCCGGGTGAGGGGCGTTGCGCGCAAATGCCCCACCACCCCACGGTGTCATCCCCGCGAAAGCGGGGATCTCTGTTTCCTCGGACACGCCCTCACTTCGATCGTCACTACCGGGCTCGTCCCGGTGGTCCACGCCGCCGCACGCTGGATGGTGGCTCCCCTGAATCATCCGCTTGCTATCACTTTTCCCTTTTCCACCACCCCTCGCAACGCAAGCCTCCCATCCACACCCGCCGGTTGCCTCAACTCGCCAAGCCCCCTAAACCACCCAAGCCGAAAAGACGTCGCCGGTTGGTATCCCGGCCCGCATCCGCGGTTTCGACGCTTCCGCGTCCCACAGGCACCATACCTTCAACCCTGAAGATGGTGCTGGCCGGGACTTTTCTCCGTCAGCCTCTTCACCGACGGAACCTCAATGCCCAAGAAAACCCTCTTCCTCGCCCAGCTCTTCATCACCTTCGGCATGGCCTTTTCCATGTCCGGCATCATGGGCTTCATCTCCGTCGGCCCCGATTTCCTCTCCCACTGGCCGCTGAGCTTCATCACCGCCTGGCCCATCGCCTTCATCATGACCCAGGTCGTCACACCGCTCGCCTTCAAGCTGGCGCACACCATCGCACCCGCCCCGAGCGCCTGACACGTCACCCCGGCGAAAGCCGGGGCCCATCCTGAGATGACAGGCCTTCATCAAACCTCTACAGCACCACGATATCGGCTAGTTCCCTCCCGCCGTCGATCACCCGTGCCCGTCATCCTCCGCTACCTCATCATCCTCGCCATCGGCCAGAATATCGGCTGGGGCACCGTCGGCCTCCTCGCCGTACTCGGCAGCACCATGGCCGCCGATCTCGACATGCCGCAGCCGGTCATCTTCGCCGGCACGTCGGTCTTCTACGTCACCATGGGCCTCTGCGCCCCGCTCCTCGGCTCTGCCTTCATCCGTTTTGGCGCCCGCACCCTGCTCGCCGCCGGCTCCCTTATGTCCGCGCTCGGTTTCATCCTTCTCGCGGCCAGCCACGGCACCATTCCCTATTTTCTCGCCTGGGCCATCCTCGGGCCTCGCGGGCTCCGCCTCCCTCTCGACCGCCTCCCACATCGCCCTCAACGAGGCCCTCGGCGCCCGCGCCAAAAACGCCATCGGCCTCCTTATGCTGGCCTCCGGCCTCTCCGGCACCATCTTCTGGCCCACCACGGCCTATCTCGCCGGCCTCACCGACTGGCGCACGATCTGCCTGATCTTCGCGGCTCTTCTACTCTTCGCCGCAGCCCTTTACGCCCTCGGCCTCCCGCGCCCTCAAACCGCCGCCGCCCCTCCGGCCAAAACCACGGAACCCGCCGCCGCCCCGGCACAAACCACCTTTTACCTCGTCGCCGCGGCGATCGCGCTCAACGCCTTCGTCACCTTCGGCTTTTCCGCCATCCTGATCGAGCTGTTGAAAAGTCTCGGCGTCCAACCAGACCTCGCCGTTGGCCTCGCCTCCTCCCTCGGCATCATCCAGGTCGCCGCCCGGGCCCTCGATCTTCTCGGCGGCACCCGCTGGGACGGCCTCTCGACAGCCCTCGTCGCCGCGCCGGCTCTCGTCCTGTCGCTGATCCTGCTGCTGGTCTTCGGCGCCTCATGGGGCGGCGTCGTCAGCTTCATCGTGGTCTACGGCATCGGCGCTGGTGCCCTGGCCGTCGCGCGCGCCACAATGCCACTCGTCTTCTACGACAAGGCCGAATACGCCCGCGCCCTGACGCGCATCGCTCTGCCGCTCAACCTGATCTCCGCCGCCGCGCCTCCAGCGCTCATCGCGCTGCTAGACGGCATCGGTCCTCAAGCTGTTCTCATCGCTTCGTTGGTTTGTTCAGGTCTGGCGCTGGGGCTTCTAGTTCTGCTCAACCAGCGTCGACCGACCTAGATCGCCCCGATCGGCAATGCAGAAACCACCGTGCCCGCTTGCTGCCCCGGATCGAACTCCGGCTGCACAATCAGCGCATCTGCTGCCGCCAGCGACGATGTATGCCCGCTATCCGTCTCATTGATCGGCAACAATCCTGTCACGCCATCGCGCACCAAAACCCGTGCCCGCATAAAATGCCGCCGCGCCGTATTGGGCGGCGTCGGCCCCAGCAGCGGCAATCGCAGCGGCTCCACATCCGCCAGACCCAGCCAGTGCCGTAGCGCCGGCTTCACAAAAAGCTCGGCCGTCACCATGGCCGAAACCGGATTGCCCGGCAGCCCGAACACCAGCGTCTTGCCGCGCGCGCCAAACATCAGCGGCTTGCCCGGCCGCATATTGATCCGCCAGAAATCCAGCGTCACGCCGTGGTCCAGCAGCGCCGCCTGCACGAGATCATGCTCGCCGACACTGGCCCCACCTGTGGTCACCACCACATCAGGCTCGCTGGCAAAAATCCGCTCCAGCACCGCATCGAGATCTTCGCGTCTATCCCGCGCAATCCCGAAATCCGTCACCACCTCGGCAGAAGGCGCCAACGCCGCCGCCAGTCCAACGCTATTGGAAGCCACAATCTGGTCCGGCCCCAATGCCGTCCCCGGCAGCACCAGCTCATCACCCGTCGCCAGCAGCGCAATCTTCGGCCGCCGAGCGACAGTCACAATTCCCGCATTTGCCGCCGCAGCGACCGCCACCTGAAACGCCCCCCAACCGCGTCCCACGCTCGAGGATCGTCCGGCCAACTGCAAAATCATAACCCCGCGGCCGCACGCTATGACCAAGCCGGGCAGGGGCCGTAAACCGAACAAAATCCCCGTTCCGTTCCGCCTCTTCCTGCATGATGACGGTATCGGCACCCTCCGGCACCGGCGCGCCGGTAAAAATCCGCACCGCCTCGCCGACGCCAACCGCGCCGGCAAAACCGGCGCCCGCCTGCGACATGCCAACAATCTTAAGCCAGACGCCCTCGGCCACGTCGGCCGCCCGCATGGCATAGCCATCCATGGCGCTCGCATTGAACGGCGGCTGGTCATGGCTCGCCACCACCGGTTCGGCCAACACGCGCCCCGCCGCCTCGGCCAGTACAACACTCTCGCCAACCACATCCGGCACTCGTGCCAGAATGCGATTCAACGCTTCATCAACCGGAAGCAGGCTCATGATTCTCTTCGATAATCGCCCGATTTGCCGCCCGATTTCTCGATGAGGCAAATGTCTGAAATCACCATGGCCCGGTCGAGCGCCTTGGCCATGTCGTAAAGCGTGAGGGCCGCGGTCGTCGCCGCCGTCAGCGCTTCCATCTCGACGCCTGTCTGCCCCGTTGTCTCGGCAACAGTACGGATGAGAATGGTCGTCTCAGTCTCGCCCTCGATCTCCACACTCACCTTGGTCAGCGGGATCGGATGGCAAAGCGGAATGATGTCGCTGGTTTTCTTGGCGCCCATGATCCCGGCAACGCGCGCCACAGCCAGCGCATCGCCCTTCTTGAGCCCACCACCCAAAATGGTCGCAATCGTCTCGGCCTCGCCGCTCAGCCGCGCCTGCGCCACTGCCCGCCGCCGCGTGATCGCCTTCTCGCCGATATCGACGATATGCGCCTCGCCCTTGGCATCGAGATGGGTCAGGCGCCGCTCGCTCATCAGCGCACCGTCTCGGGCACGCCCTGCAACAGCGCCCGCGTCGCCGCCACCACATCGTCCTGCCGCATCAGGCTCTCACCTACGAGGAACGTGCCGATTCCGGCCTTCTCATCGAGCATGCGCACATGGTCATGATTGACGATGCCGCTTTCGCTCACCAGCAGCACATTGCTAGGCACGCCCACGGCGAGCTGCACCGAAGTGTCCAGCGTCGTCTCAAACGTCCTGAGATTGCGGTTATTGATGCCGATGAATTTTGAATCCAGCGCCAGCGCCCGATCCAGCTCGAGCTGGTCGTGTACTTCCACCAGCGCATCCATGCCCCATTCTTCCGAGGCATCGAGCAGATAGCGCGCCACGTCGTCGCCGACCGCCGCCAGAATGATCAGAATGCAGTCCGCCCCCCAGGAGCGCGCTTCCGCCACCTGATAGGTCTCGAACAGAAAATCCTTGCGCAGCACCGGCAGCTTCGTCGCCGCCCGCGCCTCGATCAGATAGCTCGGCGAACCCTGAAAGCTCGGCCGATCGGTCAGTACGGACAAGCAAGCCGCCCCAGCCGTCTCATAGTCCCGCGCAATCTGCGCCGGATTGAAATCGGCCCGAATGAGACCCTTGGACGGGCTCGCCTTCTTCACCTCGGCGATCAGGCCATATTGCCCCTTCGCCCGCTTGTCCTTCAGAGCCTTCAGAAAACCACGCGGCTTGGGCTGGTCATGCGCCTGGGCAACAACCTCCGCCCAGGGTCGCATCGACTTTGCCGCCGCGATTTCCTCGCGCTTATAGGCTTCGATCTGTTTGAGAATGTCGGTCATGCATTCTGTCCGTTGGAAACGGCCACGATCTTGGCCAGGGTCTGTTTCGCCGCGCCACTGTCGATGGCTTCCTTCGCCATGGCAACGCCTGATTTGAGATCGTCCGCCTTGTCGGCCACGATCAGCGCCGCGGCGGCATTGAGCAGCACGATATCGCGATAAGCGCCTTCCGCGCCGTCAAACAGCGCATGGATCGCCGCGGCATTCTCCTCAGGCGTCCCCCCGAGAATATCCTTCAATTCGTGCCTTTTCAGCCCCGCCTGTTCCGGCGTCACTTCAAAACTGCGCAAATCGCCATCGGCAATCTGCGCCACAAAGCTCGGCCCAGTCACGGTCAGCTCATCAAGCCCGTCACTTCCATGCATCACCCAGGCCTTTACCGCCCGGTTTGCCAGCAGCGCCGCCGCCACCGGCTCCACCCACTGCTCGGAATAGACCCCAAGCACGTAGCGACGCACGCTCGCGGGATTGGACTGCGGCCCCAGCAAGTTGAACATCGTCCGCACGCCGAGTTCAGCGCGGGCAGGGCCCACATATTTCATCGCCGGATGATGCGAAGGGGCAAACATGAAGCCGATCCCGGCCTTCCTGATGCATTCGCCAATCTGCGCCGGCGTCAGGTCGAGTTTTACGCCGAGCGCCTCAAGCGCCTGCGACGAACCCGATTTGGAAGACAGCGCCCGATTGCCATGCTTGGCCACCGGCACACCCGTCGCCGCCACGACGAACGAAGCCGCGGTCGAAATATTCAGCGTGCCGACGCCATCGCCACCCGTGCCGACAATATCGACGGCATCCTCGGGCGCATCCACCGGCACCATCTTTTTCGCGCATGATCGAAACCGCGGCGGCAATCTCGCCCACGCTTTCGCCCTTGATGCGCATGCCCATGAGGAAGGCACCGAGCTGCGCCGGCGTCGCTTCCCCTTCCATGATCAGCCGCATCACCGAGCGCATTTCCTCGCCCGCGAGATCACGCCCTTCGGAAATCTTGTGCAGAGCCTGCTTGATATCCATCACGCGGCCCTCTGCCCGTTGAAGTCACGGGCAATGTTCAGAAAATTCTGCAGCAGCGCATGGCCATTTTCCGAAGCAATGCTTTCCGGGTGGAACTGCACCCCATGCAGCGGCAGCGTCTTGTGCTGCATCCCCATGATCAGCCCATCATCCGTCGTCGCCGTCACTTCCAGCACGTCCGGCAGCGTCTCTGCCTTGACGATCAGCGAGTGATACCGCGTCGCCTCAAAACCCGCATTCAATCCCCGGAAAATACCCTTTCCGGTATGGTTGATCTTGCTGGTCTTGCCATGCACCAGATGCGGCGCGCGAATGACGTCGCCGCCCAGCGCCTGGCCCATGGCCTGATGTCCCAGGCACACGCCCAGCATCGGAATCTGCCCCTTGAACCGGTCGATCACGGCAAGGCAAATCCCCGCCTCGGTCGGTGTGCACGGCCCGGGCGACAGCACGATCGCCTCCGGCGCCATGGCGGCGATTTCTTCAAGGGTAATCTTGTCATTGCGACGCACGGTAATCTGAGCGCCGAGCTCGCCCAGGAAATGGACGAGATTGTAGGTAAAACTGTCGTAGTTATCGATGACGAGGGTTTTTGTCATTTTGGGGCCTTCTCCAATCCACGGTGTCATTCCCGCGAAAGCGGGAATCTCTGTTTCAGAGTTGACCCCGCCATCGATTGGAGATCCCCGCTTTCGCGGGGATGACGCCGAGTGCTTCCACACTCACCGTGTCATTCCCGCGAAAGCGGGAATCCCTTGCTTCAAAACACACAAAACTCACTGTCCCACTCCCGCTTCGCCGGCATAGCGTAGCGCTTCTTCTGCCGCGCTGAAAAGGGCACGCGCCTTGTTCTCGCATTCGAGCTGTTCCAGCTCGCGCTGGCTATCGGCGACGATCCCGGCGCCCGACTGCACATAAAGCTTGCCGTCTTTGACGATCCCGGTGCGCAGCACGATGCAGGTATCCATGGTCCCATCGGCACCAAAGTACCCGACGCAACCGCCATAAATCCCGCGCCGCGACTTTTCGAGTTCGTCGATGATTTCCATCGCCCGCACCTTCGGCGCACCCGAAACCGTGCCCGCGGGGAACCCCGCCGACAGCGCATCCACAAAGTCATATTGCGGATCGAGCTTGCCCACGACATTCGAGACGATGTGCATCACGTGCGAATAGTATTCGAGGAAGAACTTGTCGGTCACCTTAACCGAACCCGTCTCCGCCACGCGACCCACATCATTGCGCCCAAGATCGAGCAGCATCAGGTGCTCGGCCAGTTCCTTCGGATCGCTCAGCAGTTCCGCCGCCAGTTCCTGATCCCGCGTCGGCGTCGCCCCGCGCTTACGCGTGCCGGCGATCGGCCGAATGGTCACTTCGCCGTTCTGCACCCGCACCAGAATTTCCGGGCTCGACCCGGCCACGGCAAAATCCCCGAAATCGAGGAAGTACATATAGGGCGAGGGATTGGTCCGGCGCAGCGCCCGATAGAGCGCCGTCGGCGGCAACGTAAAATCGGCCGAAAACCTCTGGCTCAACACCACCTGAAAGATATCGCCCGCCGCGATGTAGTCCTTCGCCCGGGCCACCATCTCGAAATATTCTTCGCGCGAGGTGTTGCTGGTCACCTCGATGGATTCGAGATCGGGCAGGGCAGGGGTCGCCGGCAGCGCCCGACCCAGTCGCGCAATCGCATCGTCAATCCGCGCTTCCGCCGCTTCCAGCGCCTGCCGTGCCGAAACCCCGGCTTTCACATAGACCGGCGCCGTCAGATAAAGCTCGTCCTTGACCGTATCGAAGATCGCCAGCAGCGACGGCCGCATCAGCACAGCTTCCGGAGTCTGCAGATCGTCCGGATTGCTGTTGGGCAGCACTTCCATGTAGCGGACCATCTCATAGCCGAGATAGCCATAGATCCCGGCCGATTGCGGCGGCAGCCCCGGCGGCACTTCGATCTGGCTTTCTGCCACCAGCCCGCGCAGCGCGTCGAGCGGTTTTTCCGTCATCACCTCGAAGGCATTGGGATCAAGCTGCGCCTGCCGATTGACGCTCGCTGTGCCGTCCTCGACCCGAACGATCAGGTCCGGCAGCAGGCCGATGATCGAATAGCGCCCACGCGTCGTCCCGTCCTGCACGCTTTCGAGCAGGAACGAGTGGGTCCGTTCCTGCGCCAGCTTGAGATAGGTCCCGATGGGCGTTTCGAGATCGGCCACGATGCGACGCCAGACGATCTGCGATTTGCCGGCTTCATATTGCTCTGCAAAACGCGTGGAAAAATCGTCGCCCATCGTGGTCTCTACGGTTGGTGGTAAAGCGGCTCGGTTCTATTGGCCGAAGTTGAGAGTTAGCAGTTGCTGCAGCGCCTGCTGGTTGATCCTCAGGCCTGCATCATCACGCACAGCACCGACGAAGTCGCCATAGACCCCGCTCTTGGCTTCGTTCTGCAGGTTGTCGGCTGCCGCGGTTTCCAGCGGTTCGGTCGGCACGGTGTTTTCCACCACCTCGAAGACGATGAACTCGCCCGTGCTGCTCACCACCGAGCCCTTGTGCTCCGGTCCGCCATTGAACGCGGCCTGCGCAATGACGCTATCGATGCTGCCATCATCCGAGCCGAAGCGCGAGAAGGGCGGCGAAAGCTGCGGGAAGAGGTTCAGCGTCAGCGCCAGGTCGGCCAGCGTCGAACCACCGTTGAGCTGGCCAACGATTTCTTCGCTCTTGGCGAGCAGCGCATTATTGGTCCGCTCGGCAATCAGCGTCGCGGTCAGGTCTTCGCGCACTTCGTCCAGCGTCTGGTCGCGCGCCGGCAGCACTTCGACGAGATCGAAGAACACATGCGCATTGCCGCTCAGCGGAATCGACGGCGTCAGCTGGCCAGCGGTCGCCTTGAAAATGGCCTGGCTCACCTTGGTGCGCTCTTCGGCCTGCAGGTTCGGCAGGATTTCCAGCTGCGTGCCGCCCGAGGTCACGTCGGCCTCATAGAGATCGAGCCCAAAACGCTCGGCAATTTCCGTCAGCGGCCGGAAGGCTGCGCGGAGTTCTTCGATCTGGTCGAGAATGTCGTTGATTTCGTTGCGAGCCGCAGCCATCGACAGCGAGGTCACGATCTGCTCGCGCGCTTCTTCCAGCGTTGGCTGGCCGGCTGCCTCGATCGCGGCAACGTGCACGGCGCGCTTGCCGGTCACGCCGTCGATCAGCGTCACACCACCTTGCGCAAGGCCAAAGGCAGCGGTCGCAAGCGCCGTGTCCGTCACCTGCGCCTGGGTCAGCGTACCAAGGCTCGTCGCCGTCAGGCCGTTTTCGGTCAGCAGCGTGGCAAAATCCTTGCCCTCAGCAAGGCCAGCCTCGAAAGCGGTATGCTGCTCTGCATTGAGCACGACCTGCTCGATAGTGCGCTTTTCCGGCGTCGTCAGCGTCGCCTTGATGCGTTCATATTCGGCGACAATCGCGTCTTCTTCGATCGTCTTGGTCGCAGCGAGCGAGGCCAGCGACAGGTCCAGCATCTGCACTTTGCGAGTTTCCACCGTGCGGTACTCGGCCTGGTGCTCGGTGAGGTAAGCCGTCAGCTCTTCCTCGGTCGGGGCAGCCGGCGTCTCGATATTGGCATCGGTCAGCGTGATATAGTCGATCGTGCGCTGCGTACCGGCATAGTCGTTGATCAGGCCCTGGGCCACGTCGGGCAGGGTCTTTTCGGCAAAGAGCGCCGAGATCAGCTGCTCGCGCTTGGCTTCATTGCCGCGCGTCTCGAAATATTCGGACTCTGTCCAGCCGCTGGCCTGCAGAACCTGCGTAAAGATCGCCGGATCGAAATTACCCAGCGTCCCCTGGAAGGACGGGTCGGCGCGCAGCATCTCGCCCAGCTTTGCGTCAGAAACGCCAAGCCCGAGCTGGTTGGCGAGCACATTCATCGCCTCGCCCTGCGAAATGTTCATCAGCACATAGGTCGGCAGACCCATGGCCTCGGCTTCAGCCACGGTCGGCACGCGGCCGATTTGGTTGGCAAGGTTGTTCGCCTGGGTCTGGTAGGCCCGCAAGAATTCGCGAGAGGTGATTTCCTGGTCGCCCACGCGTGCCACGGTATTGCTGCCGAGATCGGTGATCACGTTGTTGATACCGAAGCCGGCTACACCCACTAGCAGAAATGCCCCCAGGATTTTCCCCGGCCAGGATTTTGCAAAGCTACGCAAACCATCGAGCATTTCGAACGTTCCAGTTTGGGGTCTGAGGCTTTACCCGAAGGGTCACCTGAGACTAGTAAGACTTTCCGACAGCCGGGGTTAGGGCAAAGCCCACTTTGGCGCAAGAGGCAGGAGTATCTAGATTGACCACCATCTCACCGCTGATCGCCGGCAATTGGAAGATGAACGGGGTGTCCCAGTCGCTCGACGAGCTGACTGAACTGGCCCATTTGCTCACGACTGGCGAGGCTCCACGCGCTGTTGTCGTCATCTGCCCGCCGGCGACCCTCGTTGCCGCCGTCGCGGCGCAGGGTGCATCCAGCGGTATCATGGCCGGTGGCCAGGATTGCCACGCCAATGCGTCCGGCGCCCATACCGGCGATATTTCCGCCTATATGCTGGCTGACGCCGGCGCCCAGTTCGTCATCGTCGGCCATTCCGAGCGCCGCGCCGATCACGGCGAAACCGATGATCAGGTTCGCTCCAAGGCCGAAGCTGCCATCGGCGCTGGTTTGAAGCCGATCATCTGCGTTGGCGAAACCGAGGCCCAGCGCGATGCAGGCCAGGCCGAATCCGTCGTCGCCGCTCAGCTCGCGGCCTCCATTCCCGATGGCGCCGGTCAGCACGAAGTCATCATCGCCTATGAACCCATCTGGGCCATCGGCACCGGCCGTACCCCCAGCAATGACGACATCGCCCAGATGCATGCCAGCATCCGCGCCCGCCTCGTCGAGCGCTTCGGTCCGCGCGGCCAGGAATTCCGCATTCTTTATGGTGGTTCGCTCAAACCCGTGAACGCGCGCGAAATTCTCGCGGTCGAAAACGTCAATGGCGGGCTCGTCGGTGGTGCCAGCCTCTTGGCAAAAGACTTTTACACCATTATCTCCGCGGTATGACCGGACGGCATAGGCGGTTGTCGCGAATTTCGCGGCAACGGTCTGGCCTTTGCCGTTTTAGGCGTGTATGACGCCGCATCCTTTCTGACTGACGCGAAGACCAAGACCTCATGGCGAACGTCCTTATTGTTGTCTATCTGCTGATCGTTGTGGCCCTTATCGGCGTCATCCTGATCCAGCGCTCCGAAGGCGGCGCGCTTGGCATCGGCGGTGGTGGCGGCGGCGGCCTCATGACGGCGCGTGGCTCGGCAAACCTCTTGACCCGCACCACGGCAATCCTGGCAACCCTGTTCTTCGCCACGGCCATTGGCCTGACCATTCTCAATGAGTTTGATCGCGGCACGTCGAGCATTCTCGATAGCGCCACGACCACCAATGAAGATGGTACGGCTCCGTCGAACGTTCTCGATGCGCTGAACGCGCTGCAGGGCGACTCGACCTCTGATCTTCCGGTTCCGGCCGACGCTCAGGCTCCTGCTACGACGCCCGCTCCGGCTACGACGCCCGCTCCGGCTACAACTCCTGCGGCTCCCGCGCCGACCAGCGACCTGCCGGTCCCCGCGGCAACCCCGGAAGCTTCGCCCGCGGCTCCGGAAGCTTCTTCTGAAGCGACCCCGGAAGCTTCTTCCGAAGCGACCCCGGAGGCTCCGGCCCCAGCGACTGGTACGCAAACGCCGGCTACGACAACCGGTAACTAAAGCGCCGAAAGGCGACCGCCGAAAAAGGGGATGGAAACATCCCCTTCTTCTTTGTGTGGACCGCATCATGCGGCTCTGCGAATCGTTCATGATGTGCTTATGGTGATCGCCCATGGCTCGGTACGTTTTTATCACCGGAGGCGTGGTTTCCTCCCTTGGCAAAGGTTTGGCTTCAGCGGCGCTTGGCGCTGTGCTGCAGGCGCGCGGCTATAAGGTCCGCCTGAGGAAGCTCGACCCCTATCTCAATGTGGACCCCGGCACGATGTCGCCGACCCAGCACGGCGAGGTCTTCGTGACCGACGACGGCGCTGAGACCGACCTCGACCTCGGCCACTATGAGCGCTTCACTGGCCGCGCGGCCAACAAGCGCGACAACATCACCTCGGGCCGGATCTACTCCGACCTGCTCAGCAAAGAGCGCAAGGGCGAATTCCTCGGCGCGACCGTGCAGGTCATTCCGCACGTCACCGACTCGATCAAGAATTTCGTCCTCGAAGGCAACGAGGATTACGATTTCGTCCTCGTCGAAATCGGCGGCACCGTCGGCGACATCGAAGGTCTCCCGTTCTTCGAAGCCATCCGCCAGCTCGGCAACGAACTGCCGCGCAACCACGCCGCTTACCTCCACCTCACCCTCATGCCGTATATTCCCTCGGCCGGTGAGCTGAAGACCAAGCCGACCCAGCACTCGGTCAAGGAGCTCCGCTCCATCGGCATCGCCCCCGACGTGCTTCTGGTCCGCTGCGATCGTCCGATTCCGGAAGGCGAAAAGAAGAAGCTCTCGCTCTTCTGCAACGTCCGCGAATCCGCGGTCATCCAGGGGCTCGACGTCGCCTCGATCTACGATGTGCCCGTCGCCTATCACAATGAAGGCCTCGACCGCGAAATCCTCGCAGCTCTCGGCATCACCGATGCGCCCGAGCCGGACATGTCCGCTTGGGACGAAGTCTCCCGCCGCTATCACAACCCCGAAGGCGAAGTGAACATCGCCATCGTCGGCAAGTATACCGGCCTCAAGGACGCCTATAAGTCGCTCTCGGAAGCCCTGACCCACGGCGGCATCGCCAACAAGGTCAAGGTCAACCTGCAGTGGATTGACTCCGAAGTCTTTGAACGCGACGATCCGGCCCCCTATCTCGAACACGTCCACGGCATCCTCGTGCCCGGCGGTTTCGGCGAGCGCGGCTCTGCCGGCAAGATCGAAGCGGCCCGCTTCGCCCGCGTAAAAGACGTGCCCTATTTCGGCATTTGCTTCGGCATGCAGATGGCCTGCATCGAAGCCGCCCGCAACACCGCCGGCATCAAGGCCGCATCTTCCACCGAGTTCGGTCCCACCAAGGAGCCGATCGTTGGCATGATGACCGAATGGGTCAAGGGCAACGAAACCGAGACCCGCGACTCCTCTGGCAATCTCGGCGGCACCCTGCGCCTCGGCGCCTATCCTGCCCAGCTCACCCGCGGCTCGCGGGTCGCCGACATCTACGGCTCCACCCGCATCTCCGAGCGCCATCGTCACCGCTACGAAGTGAACATGGACTACCGGAAGCTCCTCGAAAAGAATGGCCTGCTGTTCTCCGGCGTCTCGCCTGATGGCAAGCTGCCCGAAATCGTCGAGCGCACCGATCACCCGTGGTTCATCGGCGTCCAGTTCCACCCGGAACTGAAATCCAAGCCGTTCGAACCCCATCCGCTGTTCACGAGCTTCATCGCAGCAGCCATGGATCAGAGCCGGTTGGTCTAGGGCTCCGCGCCTTCCGATGCTGATAGCTCCGTCGCCCCAGTAGCCCTCATGGTGAGGTGCGCAGCGAAGCGAAGCCTCGAACCACGAGGGCGTGGCACCACAAAAAAGGGGCTCCCAACCGGGAGCCCCTTTTGCTTTACGCCGGAACGAACTTCGCCGCATTCTCCGCCACATAAGCCGCCAGCGTCCGCGGCTTCTTCCCCGTCAGCTTCTCCACCGCATCTGTGGTCGCCGCCGTCCAGCCCTCGCGCACCGGATAAAAGATCGCCGCCAGCATCTGTGCATAATCCTGCGTCAGGCCCGCCG
This sequence comes from Devosia sp., assembly GCF_024707125.1. GTDB lineage: Bacteria > Pseudomonadota > Alphaproteobacteria > Rhizobiales > Devosiaceae > Devosia. The sequence continues at coordinate 749,667 of NZ_JANQAH010000007.1, read as the reverse complement.
AAACGAGGGCAGGGACGAACTCCGCGTCATCGACCGACCGATAGCCAACATTCCGCCCCGCTGCCTTCGAAATCAGCGCTGCCGCCTCGCCATAGCTCAGCGCCTCCGGCCCCGTCAGCGCAAAGGCCTGTCCATCGAACCTGTCGGTCGTCAGCGCTACAGCAGCCGCCGCGGCAATATCCCGGCTATCGATAAAGCTCGACTTGCCTTCGCCCGCCGGCACCCGGATTTCGCCTGCCAGCACATCGTGGCCCCAATAGCTCTCAAAATTGTCCGAGAACCAGTTCGGCCGCAGGATCACATAGGGCACGCCCGACTTTTCGAGCCGCAGCTCCACCTGCCGGAACGGAATATTGTCATCCGCCTCGACCCCTATGGCCGTCTGCAACACCACTTTCACCCCGCGCTCCGCCGCAGCATCCACCACCGGCGCCAGCAACCGCACATGATCCGCCTCGCCAGCCGGCGCCAAAACGAACAGCCGATCCACACCCTCCAGCGCCGGCCCCAGCGTTTCCGGCCTGTCGAGGTCAACCAGCACCGCCTTGGCCCCGGAAACCGAAACCTTCTCCGGCCGCCGCGTCCCCACGCGCACCGTCTCGCCCTTTGCCAGCAGTTCCTGCACCAGCGTCGCGCCGACATTGCCGGTCCCGCCGATCACCAAAATCTCTTTGCTCATTTCGCGCTCTCCACATTGCAGCTAGTACCCAAGAGAAACTAGCTAGCGAAATTGCACTTAAACCAATTCTGGAAAGCTGGTAAGAAGGCACTACCGGGTGATAAGGTCACCGCACGGAAACTTGGTGCCGCCATGAAAATTCCAAACGTCTACGAAAAGGATTGTCCCACGCGGCTGGTCCTCGACCACATCGCCGACAAATGGACCGCGCTGATCCTGTGGAAACTTGTCGACGGCCCGCTGCGCTTCAACCAGATCCGCCGCATCGTCGAAGGCATCTCGCAAAAGATGCTGTCCCAAACCCTGAAACAGCTCGAGCGCGATGGCCTCGTCTCCCGCCGCGCTTTCGCCACTGTCCCGGTTACGGTGGAATATTCCGTCACGCCCCTGGGCCACAGCCTCGCCGAAAAAATGGCTGCCGTTTCCCTCTGGGCGCAGGACAATATCGATAGCGTACTCTCGGCCCAGGCGAAGTATGATGCCGGAGTCGGCGAGAACGCCTAGGAGCGCCAAAATGGGTGAAGTCATCTCCCTGTCGAAAGCCCGCAAAGCCAAGGCCCGCACCGAAAAGGAAGCGGCCGCCGAAGCCAACCGCCAGAAATTCGGCCGCACCAAAGGCGAAAAGCTCAAGGACGCCGCCGAAAAATCCAGCGCCGAAAAGCACCTCGATGGGCACAAGCTCGACGAGTAGCCCCAGCGCTATCGGACCCACCGGCCGTCATCCTCGGGCTCGACCCGAGGACACTTCACTTAGCAATGACAAGGCAAGTGAAAAGCCCTCGGGTCGAGCCCGAGGGTGACGATCATCGATGATCGTAAGCCCTCCGCCAAAACCCCTTGCCCTCAACCGTACTCTGCGGTACTCCCCAACCCAATCGTTGGCTATGGCGCGGACTATCGGGATGGAGGCGCGCTATCTCCGCGCCCAATTGTAAAACCATCCCGGACTACCATGACCATCGCATCAGCATCGTCCCCGGCGGCCGCGCCGAGGAATTCCGCCCGCCGCGTTCTCGCTGCGAGCATGATCGGCACCACGATCGAATTCTTCGATTTTTACATCTACGCCACCGCCGCGGTGATCGTCTTCCCGCACCTTTTCTTCCCCTCCACCGACGAAAACTCGGCGCTGCTCTCCTCGCTCGCCACCTTCGCCATTGCTTTCCTCGCGCGCCCCATCGGCGCCGCCTTCTTCGGCCATTTCGGTGACAAGGTCGGCCGCAAGGCAACGCTCGTCGCCGCGCTCCTCACCATGGGCATTTCCACCGTCCTCATTGGCGCTTTGCCCACCTACGAGCAGATCGGCATTTTCGCGCCGCTGCTGCTGGCTCTCTGCCGTCTGGGGCAGGGCCTCGGTCTGGGCGGTGAATGGGGCGGCGCTGTCCTCCTCGCCACTGAAAACGCCCCCGAAGGCAAGCGCGCCTGGTACGGCATGTTCCCCCAGCTCGGTGCTCCCGTCGGCTTCTTCTTCGCCACCACCATTTTTCTGGTCCTCGCCCATTTCCTCGGCGATGAAGCCTTCATGTCCTGGGGTTGGCGCGTGCCGTTCCTCGCCAGCGCCGTGCTGGTCATCTTCGGCCTCTTCATCCGCCTGAAAATCACCGAAACCCCGGAATTCGCCAAGGCCGTGGAAAAGTCCGAGCGCGTCGAAGTCCCCTTTTTCGACGTCTTCAAGAGCCACAAGCTGAGCTTGCTTCTCGGCACCATGGCCGCTCTGGCCACCTTCGTGCTGTTCTACATCATGACGGTGTTTTCGCTCAGCTACGGCACGGGCACCCTCGGCTACAGTCGCGAAGAATTCCTCATCCTGCAGATGGTCGGCGTCCTCGCCTTCGGCCTCTTTATCCCCGTCGCCGCCGTCCTCGCCGACCGCTTTGGCATGCGCCGCGTCATGATCGGTGTCTCCATCGGCATCGCCCTTTTCGGCCTCATCCTCGCCCCGCTCCTCGGCTCGGGCAATGTCGTCGGCGTCCTTGGCTTCCTCTGCATCGGCTTCGCCCTCATGGGCATGACCTACGGCCCCCTGGGCACCGCGCTCGCCGCGCCATTCCCCACGGCCGTCCGCTACACCGGCGCCTCGCTGACTTTTAATCTCGGCGGTATCTTTGGCGCTTCTTTCGCGCCCTATATCGCCACCTGGCTCGCCAGCACCTACGGCCTCCACACCGTCGGCTACTACATGATCATCGCCGCCGTGATCACGCTCGTCGCCTTCGGCTTCATCCGCCAGACTTCGGAATAGGGCCACCCACCGCGCGTCATCCTCGGGCTCGACCCGAGGACACTTCACTTAGCGAACGCGCAGCAAGTACAAAGCCCTCGGGTCAAGCCCGAGGGTGACGGTTCGAGTGAACGCACATCCCCCAAAGCCACCACGTCATTCCCGCGAAAGCGGGAATCTCTCTTTCGAGTGCAGGGATGCCCGCTTTCGCGGGAATGACGCGGAGTAAAACTACCCCGCCACCTCCTCCAAAAACCGCGCCCGAAACTCACTCGGACTGATCCCCACCTTCTGCCGAAAATGATGCCGCAGCGTGTGCGCGCTTCCAAAGCCCACCGCAGCCGCCACATCCTCCATCCCCGGGTTCCCCTGGGTAAGAAGCCTCTTGGCCTCGCCAACCCGTTCATCGGCCAGCCAATCCCCCGGCGATTGTCCCGTCGCCTCGGCAGACCGCCGCAAAAACGTCCGCAGGCTCATCCCCATCTCGCCGGCCATCCGCGACACAGTCCAATCGGCCTCAAGGCTCCCGCGAACCTCTTCCAGCAGTGGCCCGATCTCCGTGCCCTCCCGCACCCCCACTGGCCGCTCCAGAAACTGCGCCTGTCCACCCGCGCGGTGTGCCGGCATCACCAGCCGCCGCGCCACCGAATTAGCCGCCGCAGCCCCAAAGTCCTGCCGCACCACTTCGATGAGCAGATCGATCCCCGCCGCACTCCCCGCCGACGTATGGATCCGATCATGGATGCGATAGAGCGAAGCATCATCCACGGAAACATCCGGATACCGCTCCCGCAGCTTCTCGGCATAGCGCCAATGCGTCGTCGCCGTCCCGCCACTCAGCAGCCCCGTCGCCGCCAGCACAAACGCCCCCGAACAGATCGAAGCCAGCCGCGCCCCCCGCGCATGCGCTGCCCGCAATTGCTCAGCCAGCGCCTCAGGCACCGGCGCATCCGCACCCTTCCACCCCGGAACCACGATGATATCCGCCTCGGCCAAAATCTCCGGCCCATGATCGGCCACCACAGTCAGCCCGCCATGCGCCCGCATCGGCCCATCATCGACCGCGCAACTGGCAAACCGATACCAGCCGGTTCCCATTTCCGGCCGCGACAGCCCAAAAATCTCGGCCACGATGCCGAATTCAAACGTGCAAAGCCCATCATAGAGCAGGGCGACAACAAGGGGACCGGTCAAGTTTGGCATGATATCTACGCATATTGTCATTCACGCCAATTTTCAACGGGGCAGGGCACACCTATCCAAGAGGACGAAGGAGAACCACATGCCCACTTCCGTCGCCGCCACGCCCGCCGCCCCCAGCGTCCTCGCCCGCGAACATTTTGCTGCCCAGTTCGCTTTCGAAACCGATTGCTGGGACGTCCACGACGCCCTGTCGAAGGGCCCGGACTTCGTCCTCCTCGACGTCCGCAGCCCCGCCATGTTCGCCCGCGGCCACGTCCCCGGCGCCATCAACCTGCCGCACGGCAAGATCATCCGCTCCAGGATGGAGCAGTACCCAGCCGACACGCTCTTCGTGACCTACTGCGCCGGCCCCCACTGCAACGGCGCCGCCCGCGGCGCCCTGCGCCTCGCGGAGCTGGGCCGCCCGGTAAAGATCATGGCCGGCGGCATCACCGGTTGGGTCGACGAGGGATTTGAGTTGGAAGTCAGCGAGGAGGTGGCGGCCTAGTCACCACCGGCGCTGCTAAACAACCGCCGCGCGCACAAATCTCTCCCCTCCATCGTCATTGCCGGGCTCGTCCCGGCAATCCATCTCGCCTTAGCATGGACCACCGGGACGAGCCCGGTGGTGACGATAATTGAGAAATCACAACGCGCTTTTCTCTCCGTTTTCTCGGTGTCATCCCCGCGAAAGCGGGGAGCTCCGTTTCGAAACAGGGGTTCCCGCTTTCGCGGGAATGACATCGAGCACGGAGATAAAACGTAACTCCGGCCTTACCAGTCTACCTGGCAAACCACCCCATCCGGCCCAAACTGCATGCTGTCCGGCGTGTATTCAAAAATCTCCAGCTTCACCCCGCTCGGATCCGCCAGCCAAGCCTGCCAGGTGTGATCCACCCCCAGCTTCTTGTCGGTAATCGCCACCCCATGCGCCTTGGCATTGGCGATGAACCCATCAAGATCGTCCGTCTCAAAACAGATGTGGTTGATCTGGTTCGTCTCTTCGAACCGCGACTCGCCCTTGAGAAACACCTCAACAAACGTCCGATTGCCGAAATCGAGATAAAACCCGATCCGCTTGTCGCCCCGCTTGAAGTCGAATTTCGGCTTGATGCCGATCACATCGCGATAAAACGCCTCCACGGCGTCGAGATCTCTGGCGAAGACACAGGTATGGGCGACCTGTTTGACGAGCGGCATGTTGATTCCTCCGTTTTTTGTAACGTTACAGTTCTCGATCGTGCCGCGAAACGGGGCAGGGGCGAGAAAATTTCGCTTCGCCTCTTTCCCTTGTCACAAGCGCAGTCTAGGAGAAGCCGAATAGCCTCGAAACACCGCAGGGAAAGGCCGAAAATGTCTTCAATTATCCACGTCCAGGGTCGCCAGGTTTACGATAGCCGCGGCAACCCCACCGTCGAAGTCGATGTGGTCCTGGATGACGGCAGTTTTGGCCGCGCCGCCGTTCCCTCGGGCGCTTCCACCGGCGCCCATGAAGCCGTCGAACTGCGCGATGGCGGCAAGAAGTACAACGGCAAGGGCGTCACCCAGGCCGTCGAAAACGTCAACACCGCCATTTTCGAAGAAATCCAGGGCATGGATGCCCTCGATCAGCTCGGCGTCGATCAGGCCATGATCGATCTCGATGGCACCCCGAACAAGTCGCGCCTCGGCGCCAACGCCATCCTCGGCGTTTCGCTGGCCGTCGCCAAGGCCGCCGCTGAATCGAGCGAACTGCCGCTCTACCGCTATGTCGGTGGCCCCAACGCGCACGTCCTGCCCGTCCCGATGATGAACATCATCAATGGCGGCGAGCATGCCGATAACCCGATCGACATGCAGGAATTCATGATCCTGCCCGCCGGCGCTGAAAACCTCGCCGATGCCGTCCGTATCGGCTCGGAAATCTTCCACACCCTCAAGAAGGGTCTCTCCGCCGAAGGCCACAACACCAATGTGGGCGACGAAGGCGGTTTCGCGCCGAACCTCGGCTCCGCCGACGAAGCCCTCGGCTTCATCATGCGCTCCATCGAAAAGGCCGGCTACAAGCCGGGCGAGGACATCTTCCTCGGCCTCGATTGCGCCGCCACCGAATATTTTAAGAACGGCAAGTACGAGATGGTCGGCGAGGGCAAGTCGCTCTCCTCCGAAGAAAACGTAAAATTCCTGGCCGATCTCGCCGCCCGCTACCCGATCATCACCATCGAAGACGGCATGGCCGAAGACGATTGGGATGGCTGGAAGGCCCTCACCGATGCCATCGGCAAGAAGGTTCAGCTCGTCGGCGACGATCTCTTCGTTACCAACACCCAGCGCCTCGTTTCGGGCATCAAGATGGGCACCGCCAACTCGATCCTCGTCAAGGTCAACCAGATCGGCTCGCTGTCTGAAACCCTGAACGCCGTCGATACCGCGCACCGCGCCGGCTACACCTCGGTCATGTCGCACCGCTCGGGCGAAACCGAGGATTCGACCATTGCCGACCTCGCCGTCGCGCTCAACTGCGGTCAGATCAAGACCGGCTCGCTCAGCCGCTCCGATCGTCTGGCCAAGTACAACCAGCTGATCCGTATCGAAGAGCAGCTCGGTTCCTCGGCCAAGTACGCCGGCTACTCGGTCGTCAAGGGCCGCTAAGCATGATGCGGGCCCTCGTTCTTGAGCGATACGGCCCGCCAGAACAGGTTCTGCGGCTGGAGCAAGTGCCCCGGCCGCAGCCCAAACCGGGCGAAGTCCTCGTCCGCGTAAAGGCCGCTTCGGTCAATTCGTGGGACTGGGACCTCGTCGCCGGCACCCCCATGGGCCGCATTTCGGGCCCCTTCAAACCACCCCACAAAATCCTCGGCGCCGATATCGCCGGCACGGTTGAAGCCATAGGGCAGGGCGTCACCGCCTTCCAACCCGGCGATCCCGTTTTCGGCGATCTCAGCGAAGGCAAATGGGGCGGCTTCGCCGACTATGTCTGCGCCCCTGCGAAAACCCTGGCCAAAATCCCCGCTGGCGTCTCGTTCACCGATGCAGCCGCACTTCCCCAAGCCGGCGCGCTGGCCCTGCAAGCCCTGCGCAAATTCGAAGGCCTCGGCCCCGGCCACACCGTCCTCTTCAACGGCGCCGGTGGAGGCGTCGGCACTCTGGGCATCCAGCTCGCCAAAGCCAAGGGCGCAAAAATCATCGCCGTCGAGCGCGCCGAAAAGCGCGAAGCCGTCCTCGCCCTCGGCGCAGACAGCTTTATCGACTACCGATCCCAGGACTTTACGGCCGCGCCCGAGAGCTACGACCTCATCATCGACGTCGTCGCCAACCGCCCCGCCGCCCACTATGCCCGGTGTCTGAAACCCGGCGGTCGCCTCATGCTCATCGGCGGCACCTATGGCAGCCTGATCCGCGTCGCCCTGGCTGGCCTTTTCCGCCGCGACAAATCCCTCGGCGTCCTCGTCTACAAAGCCTCCCCCGCAGACAATCTCGCCCTGGCCGAACTCTGCCGCGCCGGCACACTCCGCCCCATCATCGACGGCCCCTTCTCCCTCGAAGACGGCGCCCGGGCCCTCCGCCGCCTCGGCAGTGGTCTCGCTGTGGGCAAGGTCGTCATCTCCCTCTAGTCCCGCCACGTCGTCATTCCCGCGAAAGCGGGAATACGTCCCTATGTACTGCCCAAAAACTGGGCATAAGATGACAAGTGTAGAATCATCTGCGCTTGGGGAGTCTCTGGTATGATAAAGCGTCTATCTGCCGAAGCATTTGGTACATTCTGGCTAGTATTCGGCGGCTGTGGCTCTGCCGTTCTTGCTGCCGGTATTCCTGAACTTGGTATCGGCTATGCCGGCGTTGCTTTGGCCTTCGGCCTCACAGTGCTGACCATGGCCTATGCCGTGGGTCACATTTCCGGCGGCCACTTCAATCCCGCCGTTTCCCTCGGCCTCGCCATCGCCGGTCGCTTCCAATACAAGGACCTCATTCCCTATTGGGTCGCCCAGCTCGTCGGCGGCATTCTGGGCGCCGCCGTTCTCTTCGCCATCGCCTCGGGCACGGCCGGCTTCACCGCAGGCGGCTTCGCCTCCAACGGCTACGATGCCCTCTCGCCCCATGGCTATGGCCTCGTCTCCGTGCTGATCGCCGAAGTCGTGCTCACCGCCTTCTTCCTGATCATCATCCTCGGCTCGACCCATGGCAACGCCCCGGTCGGCTTCGCCCCCATCGCCATCGGCCTCGGCCTGACCCTGATCCACCTGATCTCGATCCCGGTCAGCAATACCTCGGTCAACCCGGCCCGCTCCATCGCCGCCGCCATCTTCGCCCAAAACGGCGCCCTCGGTCAGGTCTGGCTCTTCATCGTCGCGCCCCTCGCCGGCGCCGCCATCGGCGCCATCCTCTGGAAAGCCCTGCTGAATCGCGATTGACGCAACGAAAAAGGCCCGGTGGAACAAACCGGGCCTTTTGCTTGTCGGGTCAGAAGAGGGACGCCCTTATTTCCGCTGATAGGTCAGCGTCTGGCAAAGCAGTTCCGCCTGGCAGCCTTCAATGTCGATAGTATCGGGGCCTGTCTGCGTAACCGTCGCTTCAGCACTCAGCCCCCCGGCATCCAGCGCCCCTTTCCATGTGTTCGGCGCCGTCTGCTGCGCCTGCATCACCTGCTTTCCGACATAAGCAAGGTTCTCTTCCGTCGCAGAGTCACCCTGCAGAACATCCAGCGTCCCGCACAGGTCGGTCCCGGATCCGCAGAGGGAGAACGTGAACGTCGTGCCCCACTCATCGGCAAAGGAGCCCGAGGGATCGAGCGCGGCGGGCTGCGACATCGCTGGCGCCGCGAGCATCGCGCTCAGTCCAGCGATTGCAGCTAGGGCGGTGATTTTGTGCATTGAGGTCTCCTGCCATTTGCGTGGCCACACACCGGCAGTCCAATAAGAGCCGATAGGAGCCAACGCAGAGACAGGAGTTGCGGTTCGCTCGCCGCTAAAGTCGTGATCCAGTGCCCGGCAGCAGTCAGCGGTGATCGATGAGCTTCTTGAACAGAGCTTTCTTGGCGATGCCGCTGGTCGCATGGCCCTTGGTCTTGCTCAGATTGATCACCAGCAGCACGTCGCTATCCTGCAACGCGACCGCCGAGGTGATCTCGTCTTTGAGCCCCACCGAGTTCCGGGTCGAATTCAGCAGATAAAACGACGCGGTTTCCGACCAGACCTCGCCATCTGCCGCCTGCTCGATGGCCTTGGCCAGCGCAGCATGGCGATCGTCATAGTCGCTTCCGTCTTCAAGCATGAAGCTTACGGCAAAAAGCGCCAAAGCATTCTCCTATGGGATTTGTATGGTGCCCGCGCGCGAGCGTAGATCAGGACCAGACAGTATAGTCCTCGCCTGCATGGCCCTTTTCCCAGCCCTCGTCCCAGTTGGCTTCGTCGTCATTCTTCTTGCCGCGGTGCGGATTGGTGTTCTTGTCTTTTTCCGTGGCCCCGGCCGTCCATCCGGCCAGCCGCACCTGTTCATCGTGACGTTTACCGTTCGCCATCTCTTGCTCCTGTAACACTAGTCCCGACGCTATCCGTAACCGCTCCGTTACTGGAACGCCGTCTCCGCAAAACTCCGCAGTTTTCGCGAGTGCAACCGCTCCGCCGGCTGATCCCTCAGAATCTCCATCGCCCTCAACCCAATCTGCAAATGCCGATTGACCTGCGTGCGATAAAAATCCGAAGCCATGCCCGGCAGTTTCAGCTCCCCATGCAACGGCTTGTCCGAAACACACAGCAGCGTCCCATAGGGCACGCGGAACCTGAACCCGTTCGCCGCAATCGTCGCGCTCTCCATATCGAGCGCCACCGCCCGCGACTGGCTCAGCTGCCGCACGATCTCCGTCTGGTCCCGCAATTCCCAATTGCGATTGTCAAACGTCGCCACCGTCCCGGTGCGCATGATCTTCTTGGTCTCGATCCCCTCGGTCTGGGTGATCTCCTCCACCGCCTGCTCCAGCGCCACCTGCACTTCGGCCAGCGCCGGCACCGGCACGGTCAGCGGCAGGTCGGCGTCGAGCACATGGTCCTCGCGCACATAAGCATGCGCCAGCACATAGTCGCCCAGTTCCTGCGAATTCCTGAGGCCCGCACAATGCCCCAGCATGATCCAGGCATGCGGCCGCAAAACCGCAATATGGTCGGTAATCGTCTTCGCATTGGCCGGCCCGACGCCGATATTGACCATGGTAATGCCGCGCCCGCGATCACCCACCAGGTGATAGGCCGGCATCTGCGGCGTCCGCGGCGGCGGCGACCCGGTCACCGCGCCCCCGGTCAGCGCGTTGTCGGTCGACACATTCCCCGGCTCGATAAATCGCTGATAGTGCCCATGCCCATCGGCCATCCACGCCTTCGCCACCCGGCAGAATTCGTCGATATAGAACTGGTAGTTCGTAAAGATCACAAAGTTCTGGAAATGCTCGGCCGCCGTGCCCGTATAGTGCGCCAGCCGGAACAGCGAATAGTCCACGCGCGGCGCCGTAAAGGCCGAAAGCGGGTAGGGTCCACCTCGCGGCGGCACATAGGTGCCATTGGCAATCTCGTCGTCCGTATTGGCCAGGTCCGGCGCGTCAAAAACATCGCGCAGCGGAATATTGAGCGCATTCAGCGCCGCGCCATCCACATGCTCATGCGGCGGCAGGGCAAAATGCAGTGGGATCGGCGTGTCGCTCTCACCCACATCGATGGTGCCACCATGATTGCGCAGCAGCACGGTGAACTGTTCTTCAAAATAGGTCTTGAACAGTTCCGGCGCCGTCACCGTGGTGCGATAAATCCCGGGCGTATGCAGATACCCATAGGGCAGGGTGCTCTCATGCTTGGAATAGCTGGTGGAACGCACTTCCACCTGCGGATAGCAGGCCCGCACCCGACCCTTCGGAATCTCTCCCCGCGTCAGGCTCGCCAGTTGATCGCGGATGAAATCGCAGTTCCGATGGTAGATGTGAGCGATATGCTCCCAGGCGGCCTCTGGATCGGTAAAGCTCTGGGTCTCAAGGCGCGGCGGGCAAATCGTCGTCATGAACCATCCTCATCTGCCAGCCACATCAGGCCGGCGGGCGCTCATTGGAATCGCGCCGGTTTGACCGTTCACTATAGGGACCGCATGACACCTTCTCAACGGAGGCCGTGGGGGCCAAAACAGTCTTCACACTTCGGTGAGCCGTACTTTTATTGCCGCAATTGCCTCCCATCTTTTCACTCAGTTCATCGGCAACTGCAAACGACCCATGCACCGGTGAGCAGGATATGGTTGGCCGCTTGTCCCCCAAGCCCTCAACAGCGCGGCGGACCATATCCCCCAAGGCCGTCCGGCAGAGATGTCGGACGGTCTTTTTTTGTTTTGCCTGGTTTGTTTTGCTTGGAGAGCGCGCAACCTTTCCCTCTCGTCGTCACCACCGGGCTTGTCCCGGTGGTCCATGCTGCCAAGACTGGATTGCCCGGACAAGCCGGGCAATGACGATCGACAAGGGTTGTGTGTTCATGCGAAGCGCAGCACCCTGTCCCTTCGGTGCGATAAACGGAGCCTCCAGTGAGCGTAGCCTTCACCAAAGAAGACAGTGCTGAAACTGCCTCGGAATCCGTCCTGCCCGATCGCCCCATTCCGCCCGGTCTCAATCTTGTCACCGAAGCTGGCCTCAAGGCGCTCGAAGCCCAGGTGGAATCCGCCCGCACCGCCTTCGAGGCCGCCCAGGCCACCGACGACATCAACGAGCGCCGCCGCCAGTCCGCCGTGCCGCTCCGCGATCTCCGCTACTTCTCCGAGCGCCTGCGCACCGCCCAACTCGTCCCGGCTCCTGCCGACACAAAAACCGTCGCCTTCGGCAGCACCGTCACCTTCAGCCGCGACGATGGCCGCGTGCAGACCTACCGCATCGTCGGCGAAGACGAAGCCGAGCCCAAATCCGGCACCATCTCCCACGCCTCTCCCATCGCGCAGGCCCTCCTCGGCAAAAGCGTCGACGACGTCGCCACCCTCGGCGCGCAGGAACTGGAAATCATTAGGATCGGCTGACGGCCCAGTTCACGGTGTCATTCCCGCGAAAGCGGGAACCCCTGTTTCTGAGCTGAAACTCTCTCCTCCGTCGTCATTGCCGGGCTTGTCCCGGCAATCCATCTCGCCTCCGCATGGACCACCGGGACAAGCCCGGTGGTGACGACCACTAGTAGCTCTAGCGTGCGTCCTCGGGGCTCTCACCCATAAGCCTTCCGCAGCTCCCCCACCGAAATCTCCGCCAGCTCCCTCAACACCCCCATATCCACATCGCTTAGCCGCTTCACATAAAGACAAGCCTTGCCCATCCGGTGCTTCCCAAGCCGCGCCAACAGCGCCTCCCGCTTCTCCGCCACCTCCGGAAAGTACGTCCCCATAAGATAGATGCTGAATTCCGTCTTGCGCGGCGCAAAGCCGACAAGAAAGCTGTCGCCCTCGTGCCCCGTCTCGTAGCGATAGTGGTACTGCCCAAAACCCACCATCGTGCCCCACAGCACTGGCAGCTCCCCCGAAACCTCGCTCATCAGTGCGATCAGCGCCTGCGCGTCGGCCCGCTTGCCCGCGTCCTCGATCCCCTCGATGAACGCTGCCACATCACCGCTGCCGGGCTTCGTCTTCTGTTCCGCCATTCCCGACCTCCGTCCCGTTACTCCGTATAGTCGACCACAGTCTCCGGATTGCTCTCGCCATCATAGCTGGCGTCGATCTCGTAGCGCTGCAGCGTCCATTCGCCGTCATTGAAATTCCAGGTTCCGGAGGAGCTGGCATCGCCAATGCCGCGCCAGAGCGAATAGTCCGAAATCGTCCGCGTCTTCGGGTCATATTGGGAATTGGTCAGAATGGTCGTGGCGTTGAACCCCAGCACCGTCAGGTCTTCGAGCCTACCTTCAATGGGCTCGTCGTCCTCATAGGTCGTCTCATAGGCCGGCACCGCGAAGCTGAGCGTCGCCAGCCCCTCATAGTTGCGGTAGGTGTAATAGGCATGCACCTCGTTATAGGCGCCCGTCATGCACCAGATGCGGATGAGGGTGATTTCCTCCTGGTCGGAAGCAGCGCCCGGATAGAGATCGTAGCTGAACGTCCAGCTCTGATAGGCGCTCTCCGCATCATGGGCATTTTCGAGCGGCTCGCAGTAGCCCCCGCTCGCCAGCGCGTGCAGTTTCCTGGCCTGCTTCTCCAGCCCATCCGGCTGGGCGGCCGCAGGCGTCGCCGCAAGTAAAAGCGCCGCCAAAGGCAAGCAAAGCAATGGACGGATCATGACGCATCCCTTATGTCGAAGCCGAAACGCGGGAGCACCTTCCCGCGCCTCTATCCCCAAGAAAACGAGGCCACTATGACCGCAAAAATCATCGACGGAAAACTCTTTGCCGAGAATCTGCGCGGTCGTATCGCGGGCCACGTTCAGCGCCTCAAAACCGAGCACGGCATCACCCCCGGCCTCGCTGTCGTGATCGTCGGATCCGATCCGGCCAGCCAGGTCTATGTGTCCAACAAGGCCAAGCAGACTGCCGAAGTCGGGATGAATTCCTTCAAGCACGAGCTGCCCGCCGACGTCTCGGAAGCCGACCTGCTCGCCCTCGTCGCCAAGCTCAATGCCGACCCCGCTGTTCACGGCATTTTGGTCCAGCTCCCGGTTCCAAAGCACATCGACCCCAACAAGGTCATCGAAGCCATCGACCCCATGAAGGACGTCGACAGTTTTACGCCTGCCAATGTCGGCAAGGTCCAGATCGGCCTTCCGGGCCCGGTCTCCTGCACGCCGCTCGGCTCGCTGATGCTGTTGCGCGATCACCTCGGCAAGCTCGAAGGCAAGAACGCCGTCATCATCGGCCGCTCCAATCTCGTCGGCAAACCGATGATGCAGCTCCTCCTGCGCGACAACTGCACCGTCACAGTCGCCCATTCGAAGACGCAGAACCTCGCCGACGTCGTCCGTCAGGCCGATATCGTCGTCGCCGCCGTCGGCCGTCCTGAAATGATCAAGGGCGATTGGCTGAAACCCGGCGCGGTGGTCATCGATGTCGGCATCAACCGCGTGCCCGCGCCCGAAAAGGGCGAGGGCAAGACCAAGCTCGTCGGCGACGTCGACTTCGCCTCCGCGGTGGAAGTCGCTGGCGCCATCACCCCGGTTCCCGGCGGCGTCGGCCCCATGACCATCGCCTGCCTCCTGGCCAATACCATCACCACTGCCTCGCTCATCAACGGCCTCGTGCCCCCGAGCGATCTCACGGCATGAGCCAGACCTCTCTCGACCTGGGCGACGACACCGCCCACGATCCCGGCGGCAAGGTGCGTCTGCGCCTTGGCGCCGGCGTCCATGGCGATGCGGTCATGAGCGAAGACGGCCGCTACCGCCAGCTCATGCGCCGCTGGCTGGGCGACACGTTCCCGGAAAACTACATCCTCTTCATCGGCATGAATCCCTCGACCGCCGATGCGACCGTCGACGACCCCACCTGCGCCCGCGAATGGACCTTTGCCCGCCGCGAAGGTTTTTCGGCCATGGTCAAATGCAACGTCGGTGACTACCGCGCCACCGATCCCAAAATGCTGATCCAGCCCGGCATAGTCGCCGTCTCGCCCGCCAACATCCCCGCCATCCGGAAAGCCGCAAACGGGGCAGGGCGCATCGTCCTCTGCCACGGCAAACTAAACAAAGCCCTCGCCCCCGCCGGCCGCGAACTCGTGAACACCCTCCGCGCCGACAACCTCGACCTCTGGTGCTTCGGCACCAATGCCGACGGCTCCCCCAAACACCCACTCTATCTCCGCGCCGACACCGCCCTCATCCCATTCCCAGCCTAACGCGAAGCGCACCCCTCCCTCTGAGAAGCGTGAACCGGCCGGAAGCCGCGCCGACTAAGCGGCGCAGCTTCCCAAGCCCCACTCACCCCGCGTTGGCCACCTTCAACACCTCCACGCTATGCGCGGCCCCGCCGGCATCGACCCAGGCAATGATCTGCCCGGGCCGCAATCCCAACAGCGCCGCCCCATGCTTCGATGTCACCGACATGCGATAGGCCTCGCGCCCGGCGACATGTTCGGGCAATACCAGCTTGATCGTCCGCTCTTCGCCCGAAGCCACGCGAAAGCGCACCACGCTGCCGAGCCGAACAATGTCAGCCGGCAGCATCGTGTCCTCCACGATCACCGCCCGATCGAGTTCATAGAGCAGGAAGTCCACCTGATCCGAATCCTGCTCCACATCGATCAGCGCCGCGGTGGTCAGCCGTCTATGCTCCCGCGCGCCGATCATGATGTCGGGCGATTGCGACCAATCCTTCAGCGAAAGCGTCGTCATCGCGCGTCCTCCCTCTGCGTCCGCAAACCACTTCTGCCCTCCGGCGCATCGAAGAGATGTTCAGGCAGGGCCTTGGGACCATCATAGTCCCGGTGACACCACGGACAGCGCTGCGCCGCCCGCGGTCGAGGACCGGCACAAGACCGGCAAAATC
The DNA here is from genome assembly GCF_024707125.1 of Devosia sp. Lineage (GTDB taxonomy): Bacteria > Pseudomonadota > Alphaproteobacteria > Rhizobiales > Devosiaceae > Devosia. Next base: position 734,138 of record NZ_JANQAH010000007.1, on the reverse strand, counting down.
TGAGTGCTGGCATGTCCCATCCTCACATCTGCGAGGATCGGGCAAAGGCCTGCAGCAGCAACTGCCGCTCCTCGAGCGAAGCCATGCGTATGGTCATGGTTTCGGTCTTGATCGGCGTCTGCGGCGGCAGGCGGTAGCGCACGGCAGGCACATGCTGCTCGGCCCAATCCTTAAACCGGCTGAGCTTGTTGCCGCCGCTGATGGGAAGGGTCACGGAATACTTGAAGGTCATCGCAATTGTCTCGGACAAGCATGCCAAAACGCGCCCACGAACCGCGGGCGCTTGTCAGGCATGAAAAATGTAGGATTGGGTTAGAGCCTCCTGGTGCCGCTCTTGCCTAAAAGGCAGGTAGCAACACCAGGCAATCAGCCTGCCAGGCGATGACCGTCGCGTGTCTGGGGGACGAAAATGAAATCCGTGCTCATGCCGCCCATCATGGCCATATTGCCCGCCTTGTCAAATTCGCCCCGGAAAACCCTCTTTACCGCTCGTTTACCCAATTCCACGCAATGCGGCGCCGAATGCTAACAGTCTGTCAGCATTAACGTCCCCTCAACCAGCCTGACGACATTTTGCGAAGAACTGTACGCGCGCTGTGTAAAAACGCGCGCCTGACCCAAGCGTGTTGAGTAAAGAGTACCGTGACCACTTGGCGCAACCTCGTCCGCACAGTCGCCCTGTGCGCGCTAATCGCCCCGACCCTTGCCGCCTGCATGGGCGGCGGAGGCCTCGGCGCCACCGTCAAGCGCGGTGCCTTCACCTCCAAGGAATATGGCGTCGCCGTCTCCCCGCGCGTCACCAATGACCCCAATCCGCCGCGCGGTGGCGGCCGCTATCAGGTCGGCCAGCCCTATACCGTGCGCGGAAAAACCTATGTGCCGCAGCACGATCCGAATTATCAGGCCGCCGGCACGGCCTCCTGGTACGGCTCCGATTTCCACGGCCGCCGCACGGCAAATGGCGAAATCTTCTCCGCCAACGCCATCACAGCCGCGCACCCAACCCTGCCGCTGCCGTCCTATGTTCGCGTCACCAATCAGGACAATGGCCGCTCGCTGATCGTCCGTGTGAACGACCGCGGCCCCTACGTCGCCGGCCGCGTCATCGACCTGTCGCACCAGGCCGCCTCCATGCTTGGCTACGTCAACAACGGCTCGGCCAATGTCCAGGTCCAGTATGTCGGCGCCGCCCCGCTCGAAGGCGACGACACCCGCACCCTGATGGCCAGCTATTCCGGCCCGAACGATTTCGACACCGGCAACATCCGCGTCGCATCGGCCGAGAGCAATCGCAGCCTCGTGGGCATGACCACCAATTTCTTCAATGGCTTGTTCTCCTACGCCGACTCGACACCTCAGGAAGTCGACGCCGGCATCGGCACGGCTTTCGCCGCCGTCAATTCGATGGCCGCCGGCACGCCCGACCTCCAGGCCTGGGCCAAGAGCGTCGATGCCGATAGCCGCGCCTTCAAGCTCGGCCTCGGCACCTTCTCCAACCCGACCAATGCCGTCGCGCTCGCCGAACGCTTCGCCATTCTCGGCGCGGTCGATGAAGAGCAGGTGCTGGTCAATGGCCACCCGGCGACCCGCCTCACTCTCAGCTATTTGAAGCCCGGCGCCACAAAAGAGGACGCTCTCGCACTGGCGCGAGAACTTGGACTTGGCGACATAATTCTCTATTAAAATAGGGGTCGATCGCCGAGCCGAATCCGGCCAGGACGGCCGAAACGCAAGGTATTGCCCGTGAGACTGCTTCTTGCCCTGCTCATCGCCTTCGCCAGTGCCTTTCCCGCTCTGGCGCAGGCAAATTTCGAGACCAATGCCCGCTTCGCGGTGCTGATGGACTATGAATCGGGCACGGTGATTTTCCAGAAGGATGCGGACGCGCAGCTCGAGCCGGCCAGCATGGCCAAGCTCATGACCCTGGCCGTCGTCTTCAACGAAATCCGCTCCGGCCGCGTGCATCTCAACGACGAGTTTTTCGTCTCCGAACACGCCTGGCGCACCGGCGGCGCCTCCTCGGGCGGCTCCACCATGTTCGCTGACCTGAATTCAAAAATCCGCGTCGAAGATCTCGTCCGATCTGTCATCATCCAGTCCGGTAACGACGCCGCTATCATCCTCGCCGAAGGCATCGCCGGCACCGAAGGCAGCTTCGCCGCCATGATGAACGAGCTGGCCCGCAATATCGGCCTCGATGGCTCGCATTTCATGAACCCGACCGGCCTGCCGGACCCCGACCAATATTCAACCGCCCGCGACCTGGCCGATCTCGGCAGCTACCTGATCCGCGAATTCCCCGAATACTACCACTACTTCTCCGAGCCCGAGATGGAGTGGAACGGCATCAAGCAGGCCAACCGCAATTCCCTGATCGAAGTCGGCATCGGCGTCGATGGCCTGAAAACCGGCCACACCGAAGCTGCCGGCTACGGGGCCGTCATCTCCACCGCCCAAGGCGATCGCCGCCTCGTCGCCGTCGTCCACGGCCTAGGCTCCATGCGCGAACGTGCCGAAGAGGGCCGCAAGTTGCTCACCTGGGGCTCCCGCGCCTTCGAGCGCTTCGAAGCCTATCCCGACGGTGCCGTGGTCACCTATGCCGATGTCTATGGCGGCGCCATCTCCAGCGTCGGCCTCGTCGGCAATGGCGAAATCGCCCTCTATCTGCCGCGTGGTTCCCGCGATTGCCTGTCGGCCAGCGTCCACTATGTCGGCCCGCTTCTCCCCCGGTTTCGGCCGGTCAGCAGGTCGCCGAGCTGCGCGTCTTCTGCAATGACGAACTCGTACAGAGTGCGCCGCTCTACGCCGCCGAAGATGTGCCGCAAGGCGATCTCGTGCGCAGGGCTACCGACGCGCTCAAACAGCTCGCGTTGGGCTGGCTTTGAGCCGAAGGGCAAATTTGCTCCGTTGGAGCGCGCCCCACCCACGGCGTCATTCCCGCGAAAGCGGGAATCTCTGTTTCCGCGCTGGAATGACACGGTGGGAGTGACAGGGCCAAACATAAGCCCCATCGTCATTGCCGGGCCTGTCCCGGCAATCCATCTCAGGGAGGCAAGGCCTCCGGCCCAATGTCCCTCCAAAACCTTTCCCCACCTCCCGAGTTGACCTAAAAGAAACCGGACCAAGGAATCAGCCTACCCATGCTCGAAGCGCCAAATCGCAGACAGGCCCGCTTCATCACCTTTGAAGGTGGGGAAGGGGTGGGCAAGTCCACCCAGGTAAAACGCCTGCTCGCCAATCTGGCCAGTGTCTCCGTCGACGCCGTACGCACCCGCGAACCCGGCGGCACGCCCAAGGCAGAGGCCATCCGCTCCTTCATCCTGCAGGGCCGCAGCGAAGCCTGGGGTTCAGGCGCCGAAGCCGTGCTTTTTGCCGCCGCCCGCTACGATCACGTTACGCAACTGATCGCCCCCAATCTCGCCAAGGGCACCTGGGTCATCTCCGACCGCTTTTGCGATTCCACCCGCGCTTACCAGGGCCTGACGGGCGGCGTCGATTCCAAGCTGATCGACGCCCTCGAAGACCTCGCGCTCGATGGCCACACGCCCGATCTGACCATCGTCCTCGACATGGACCCGGAAACCGCCTTCAAGCGCGTTGCCGAGCGCGCCATCGAAGACGGCCTCGCCCTCACCGGCGATCGCTTCGAAAAGGAAGAGCTCGACTGGCACAAGCGCCTGCGCGACGGCTTCCTCGATATCGCCCGCAACAATACCGACCGCTGTGTGGTCCTTTCCGCCAATCAGGCCGAAGAAAGCCTGGAGCGCGAAATCTGGAACACCGTCCAGTCGCGGTTCCCGGAACTCCAGACCGGTATCCCCGCGTGACCGATCCCTCTGCGCTTGCCGGCCTGCCGCTGCCCGAAGAACGGCACGGCGCCATCGGCCATGACGCCGCCCGCGCGGCAATCCTCGCCCAGCTCCACGAGCGCCGCCTGCCGGGGGCCATAATGCTCCACGGCCCCCAAGGCATCGGCAAGGCCACCTTTGCCTTCGAACTTGCCGCCGCCATTCTCCTCGCCACCGGCGACGAAAGCCCCGAGCGCGTGCAGGAACAGGTCACCGCGCTCTCGCACCCAAACCTCTTCGTCCTCCGCCGCCGCCCCAAGGACGCCAAGGGCTTTTACACCATCATCCGCGTCGAAGACGTGCGCGAACTCCGCGATGCGCTGCATCACACCCGCGGTCGCGCCGGCCACCGCATCGCCATTCTCGACTCCATCGACGATTGCAATCCCTCGGCCGCCAACGCGCTCCTCAAGACCCTCGAAGAGCCGCCCGCTGACACGACCTTCCTCCTGATCTCGCATCGCCCAGGCCAATTGCTGCCGACCATCAAGTCGCGCTGTCACAACCTGGCCCTGCGCCCGCTCGCCGATAGCGATGTCGCCGAGATCGTCACGGCCAGCATGCCGGGCATCGACGACGAAACCCTGCAACGCGCCCTCGGCCTCGCCGGTGGCCGTCCGCGCCGCGCCTTCGAAACCCTGGCACTGTCTCCGGAGTCCCCCGTCGGCGCTCTCATTGCCTGGTTGCAGGCGCCCCAAAACCTGCCAGCCGGCACGGCCATCGCCCTTGCCGACGCCATAGGTTCCGATCCTCAGGGACCGGACATGTCCTTCGCCCGCGAAATCCTTCTTGATTGGCTTTCCGACGAGGCGCGCAATGCCGCAATGCAGCCCGGCGAGCGGTTGCGGCTTGCCTCGGCAACTGACCTATGGGACAAGGCAAACGCGCTTCTGAGCGAAGCCGACAGCGTCAATCTCGACATGAAGCAGACGCTGTCCGTGCTGTTCGACGCCATAAGGAAGCACCGAAACACGACTGCCATCCCCACAGAGTCACAATGACCGCAAAGCCCTTTTACGTCACGACCGCGATTTCCTATCCCAATGGCGCCCCGCATATCGGCCACGCCTATGAGATGATCGCGACCGACGCCATCGCCCGCTGGAAGCGGCTCGAAGGCCGGGAAGTTTACTTCCTCACCGGTACGGACGAACATGGGATCAAGATGGTTCAGACCGCGGCCAAGGAAGGCATTCCTGTCCGCGAACTGGCAGATCGCAACTCGGCCGAGTTCCGCAAACTCGCCGAAGCGCTGAACCTCTCCAACGACGATTTTATCCGCACCACCGAAGAGCGCCACTACGCTGCCTCGCAGGCCATCTGGAAGAAGATGGAAGCAAGCCACAACGGCGACATTTTCCAGTCCACCTACAAGGGCTGGTACTCGGTGCGCGACGAGGCCTATTTCGACGAGAGCGAACTGACCGAAAAGAACGGCAAGCGCTTCGCCCCCTCGGGCGCCGAGGTCGAATGGGTCGAAGAACCGACCTATTTCTTCCGCCTTTCCGCCTATCAGGAAAAGCTGCTCGCACTCTACGAAGCCAATCCCGATTTCATCGCTCCCAAGGAGCGTCGAAACGAAATCATCTCCTTCGTGAAGGGCGGCCTGCAGGACCTTTCCGTGTCCCGCACCACCTTCGATTGGGGCATTCCTGTTCCCGGCGCCGAAGGCCATGTGATGTATGTCTGGGTCGACGCCCTGACCAACTACATCACCGGCGTTGGCTACCCCGACGAGCAGAGCGAGCTCTTCAAGAAATTCTGGCCCGCTGACCTCCATGTCATCGGCAAGGACATCATCCGCTTCCACACCGTCTACTGGCCCGCTTTCCTCATGAGCGCCGGCATCGAAGTGCAGCACCGCGTCTTCGCCCATGGCTTCCTCACCGTCGACGGCCAGAAGATGAGCAAGTCGCTCGGTAACGTCATCGACCCGTTTGAGCTGGTCGAAACCTTCGGTCCCGACGCCGTCCGCTACTTCTTCCTGCGCGAAGTCTCCTTCGGCAACGATGGCGACTATTCCAACGAAAAACTGGTCAACCGCGTCAACGCCGACCTTGCCAACAACCTCGGCAATCTAGCCCAGCGTTCGCTCTCGATGATCAACAAGAACTGCGACGCCAAGGTGCCCGAACTCGGCGCCCTGACCGACGCCGACAACGCCATCATCGCCGAAGTCACCGAAGCGCTCGAAGCGGCGCAAAAGGCCATGGACGAGCAGCTGGTCCACGAAGCCACAGGCGCCCTCATCGCTGCCCTGTCGTCGGCCAACAACTACTTCGCTGGCCAGGAACCCTGGGCGCTGAAGAAGACCGATCCCGCCCGCATGGCGACCGTCCTCTATGTCACCGCCGACACCGTTCGCCGCATCGCCATCCCGATGCTCGCCTTCGTTCCGGCCTCGGCAGCGCGCCTTCTCGACCAGTTGGCAGTCCCCGCTGACCAACGGACCCTCTCTGCTGCGCTCAATGCTAACAGTCTGCTAACCAATACTGACCTGCCAGTGCCGCAAGGTGTCTTCGCGCGTCTCGAAAAGCCGGCCGAGTAAGCCATGCTGATCGACAGCCACTGCCATCTCGACTTCGAGGCGCTTTCGGCCGACATCGACGGCGTGATGGCCCGCGCCGCTGCCGTCGGCGTCACCGGAATGGTGACGATTTCCACACGTGTGGATAACTTTTCCACGTACACTGCCATCGCGGAACGTTTCCCGAACGTTTGGTGCTCGGTCGGCACGCATCCGCACAATGCCGATCAGGAATTGCATATACAAACGGATGATCTTGTCCGGCTAAGTGCCCATCCCCGTTGCATTGCTATCGGCGAAGCGGGCCTCGACTACTTCTACGACAACGCCCCGCGCGAGGCCCAGGCCACCGGCCTCCGCCGCCATATCGCAGCCTCTAGGCAGACGGGTCTTCCACTGGTTATCCACAGCCGCGCCGCTGACGAAGACATGGCCAACATCCTCGAAGAAGAAAGCCGGGCAGGGGCCTTCCCCTTCGTGCTCCACTGCTTCACCGCCGGCCGCGACCTCGCCGAGCGTTCCCTTGCCCTTGGCGGCTACATTTCCTTCTCCGGCATCGTTACCTTCAAAAATGCCCAGGAAATTCAAGAAGTTGCCAAAATCGTCCCCGCCGATCGTTATATCGTAGAGACCGACTCCCCCTACCTCGCACCCATCCCCCATCGCGGCCAATCCAACGAACCCAGTTTCGTCCGCCACACGGCCGAAAAAGTCGCCGAACTCCGCGGCATTTCCCTCGAGCAACTGGCCCACGAAACCACCGCAAACTTCGGCCGCCTCTTCTCGAAATCCGGCGTAAAATAATGCCCGCGCCCGACTGGATCATCGCGACCATTCTGGGCTGCGGTTCCTCCGGCGGCGTGCCGCGTATCGGCAACGATTGGGGAATTTGCGATCCGCACAATCCCCGAAACCGCCGCCGCCGCTGCGCCCTTCTCGTCGAAGGCTTTCGGAACGGCGAGGCCCAACCCACCCGCGTTCTGATCGACACGGGCGTCGACCTCCGCGAACAGTTGCTCGATGCCAAAGTCGACCGCGTCGATGCCGTGCTCTACACCCACGAGCACGCCGACCACACCCACGGCATTGATGATCTTAGGGTTTTGGCCCTCCACAACCGCCGCCGCGTCGACGTCTACTTCACCAAGGAATGCGGCCACCGCCTCAACGAAGCCTTCGGCTACTGCTTCACGACGCCCCCCGGCAGCGCCTATCCGCCTATCCTGAACGCGCATATTATCGAAGCAGGCCAGTTGCTTAAGGTAGACGGCCCCGGTGGCACGCTGGAAATCCAGTCCTTCCTGCAAAACCACGGCGACATTGACTCCCTCGGCTTCAAGATCGCCCGCACCGCCTATTGCTGCGACCTCTCCGGCTTCCCCGAAAGCGCCGAACCCCACGTCGCCGACCTCGACATCTGGATCATCGACGCTCTCCGCCAGACCCCGCATCCGAGCCACCTGAGCCTGCCCGAAACCCTAGACCTCATCGAGCGCCACAAGCCCCGCCAGGCGGTGCTGACGGACATGCATATCGACCTCGACTATGCGCAGACGGATGCCCATACCCCAGCCAACGTCACCCCGGCTTTCGATGGTATGCAGATCGACGTGCTGAGCGGCCGAATTCTGAACCGCTAGGTTCCCCCCGGGTTTCCCCACACCCACCGCGTCATTCCCGCGAAAGCGGGAATCCCCCTTTCGGCGCCCAAAAACAGAGATCCCCGCTTTCGCGGGGATGACATCGAGACCGGGAGTGGAGCCGGACGCCTAGACGTCCAGATCCATCACAAACTCAGCATTCTCCTGGATAAACTCAAACCGCGCCTCCGGCTTGGTCCCCATCAACCGGTCGACCGTTGTCTTGGTCGCCTGATGATCATCCAGCACCTTCACCTGCAACAAAGTCCGCGTTTTGGGCGACATCGTTGTCTCGCGCAGATGCGCATAGGGCATTTCGCCGAGGCCTTTGAAGCGGGTGATATCGGCCTTGCTCTTGCCCGTGAACTCGGTCGCCATCAGCTCGTTCTTGTGCGCGTCGTCGCGCGCATAAAGCGTCTTGCCGCCCTGGCTGATGCGATAGAGCGGGGGCAGGGCGAGGTAGAGGTGCCCGTTCTCGATCAGCCGCGGCATTTCCTGGAAGAAGAAGGTGATCAGCAGCGACGCAATATGCGCCCCGTCCACGTCGGCGTCGGTCATGACGATGATCTTGTCGTAACGCAGATCATCCTCGGTATAGCGGTCACGCGTGCCGCAGCCGAGCGCCTGGATCAGGTCCGAGATCAGCTGGCTCGCCGCCATTTTCTCGCGGCTCGCGCCAGCCACGTTGAGAATCTTGCCACGCAGCGGCAACACGGCCTGATTGGAACGGTTGCGCGCCTGCTTGGCCGAGCCACCAGCCGAGTCACCTTCGACGATGAACAGTTCCGCGCCCTGCGCCGCATTCTGCGTGCAGTCAGCCAGCTTGCCCGGCAGACGCAGTTTTCGCGTTGCGCTGGCGCGGTCGATCTCTTTTTCCTTGCGACGGCGCAGGCGTTCTTCAGCGCGCTCCACAGCCCAGTCGAGCAGTTTCCCCGCCTGCTGCGGCGAAGAACCAAGCCAGTGGTCAAACGCATCGCGCAGCGCATTTTCGACAATGCGCGTCGCTTCGCCTGAAGCCAGCTTGTCCTTGGTCTGCCCCACGAATTCCGGCTCGCGCACGAAGACCGACAGCATGGCATTGCAATGCCCAAGCACGTCTTCCGCCGTCAGGTTCGCCGCCGCCTTGTTCTTGGTCAGCTCGGCATAGTTCTTGAGCCCGCGCAGCAACACCAGCCGCAAGCCAGCTTCGTGCGTACCGCCATCGGGCGTCGGCACGGTGTTGCAGTAAGACGAAACGCTACCATCCTCGATGGTCCAGGCCACAGCCCATTCCACTGATCCATGGCTACCCGGCCGCCCGGTCTTGCCGGCAAAAATATCGTCGACGATGCGCGTCTCGCCCTCGATCCGCGCCGTCATGAAGTCCTTGAGGCCATCGGGATAATGGAACACGGCCTTGGCCGGAACCTCGTCGCTGGCAAGGCTTTCGTCACAGCTCCAGCGCAGTTCCACGCCGCCGAAGAGATAGGCCTTGGCCCGCGTCATGCGGTAAATGCGACCCGGCGAGAAATGCGCCGTTGGCCCAAAGATCTCGGGATCAGGATGGAAGCGCGTCGACGTCCCACGCCGGTTCTGCACCCGGCCGATATTCTCGACGTCCTGCACCACCTTGCCGCGCGAGAAGATGATGCGATGCAACTGCTGGTCGCGCGCAACCTCAACGACCATGTCGTCCGAAAGCGCGTTGACCACCGACACACCAACCCCGTGCAAACCGCCCGAGGTTTCATAGGCCTTGGAGTCGAACTTGCCGCCGGCGTGAAGGATCGTATGCACGATTTCCAGCGTCGACCGCCCCGGAAATTTCGGATGCTTTTCCACCGGAATGCCGCGACCATTGTCGGTAACGGTCAGGTAGCCGTCGGCCCCTAGATGCACTTCAATGCGCGTGGCGTGGCCGGCAATGGCCTCGTCCATGGAATTGTCGATCACCTCGGCGAAGAGGTGGTGATAGGCGTTCGAATCCGTGCCGCCGATATACATGCCCGGGCGACGCCGTACCGGCTCGAGCCCCTCAAGAACCTCGATGTCGGACGCACTATAGCTGTCGGTCGCCGGCGCGGGGGCCTTGGCGACTGGCTTTTCCTTTGCTGGCTTAGGGTCTTGCGGCTTGGGTTCGGCCCCGCCGCCAAAGAGATCGTCTGCTTGCATGCAACAGGATTTCCAACAGGTCGATTCAGAATCAGGCTGGTAGACTATGTAGCATATCGTATGCCGGCATCCGGACGCCGGTTTGCCGCGGTTTTCCCCCGAAACCGGCCGATATGAACGGCAAATGAACGGGCGATTGGCGGGGGGTTCAGGAGCCAAAGCGCATCATACCCGTTTGGTGGGCAAGATCGGTCGAAAAGGAGCAATGTCATGGTCAAGAAAATTATCGCTGCCGCAATGCTGTCGGCGCTGGCGCTTGTCCCGATGCCTGCCTCGGCGCAGGTCAGCTTTGGCTTCCATTTCGGCGATGAGCCGCGGGATTTCTACCCCCAACTGCCCATGTGCCTCTCGGATCACCAGATTCGCGAAGCGATAGCCCGGCGTGGCTACACCAATATCTCGCTCAATGTCGCCAATGAAAAGCGTATCCAGGTGCGCGCCACACAGGATGGCTGGGTCTATCTCATAGACTTCGATTTCTGCGCCGATCGCATTCGTGGCCAGAAGGCCCTCCGCCCTGCGGGCTGATCGGCGGGCGATCGGTAAAACCCCGTTTCAACTTGGGCCGTCGCGTTTACTCCTCGTTTGCTTCTTGAAAGCACTTTCTTAAGCGCGCGCTGTTAGCGTTCAGGCATACGGTTTTTGTATGGAGTTACCGTATGCGAACCCGAAATGGGCCCAGTATTGCGTATTTAGTGCCCCATTTCGGTTCATCTGCTGGCGTTTGGCCAAGAGCCGGATTTTTGAGTATTGCGTACCGGCTGGCCCAACTCCACGTCCCGCGTTTTGGGGCGACTCTGCTTGCGAGCCTTGTTTTCTATCTCGCCTGACGCTTGCTTTCGGCCACAAGGTCGATTAGCTCTGCTTTTGGTCGTAGGCCAAATCGTCCAACACGAAACGGGGAGGGATGCATGATCTATTTCACTCATCATCATCAGTATGGCCCCGTTCACGCCCTGTGGCTCAAGCTGCAGGGCTGACCAGCCCGGTTCGGACGTCATCTGCCGTCATTGATCCTTCTGGTTTGCCCGTCACGGCATTCTGACCTCTGTCAGGATGCAAAATGATGGACTAGGCGCGCGTCGAAACGCAGCGCTTGCCGCCCAGAAAGACTACAAGATGGCAAATCTCAGCCTCCGCAATGCCGGCCTCCGTTCGGGCCATGTGCTTTTCTCCAATCTCTCCCTGTCGCTTTCCGATGGCGATCGCGTCGGTCTTGTCGCCGCCAATGGCCGCGGCAAATCCACGCTGCTGCGCGCTTTCGTGGGCGAGGCAGAACTCAGCGAAGGCGAACTCTCCCGCTCGCGCGGCCTGACCATCGGCTATGTCCCGCAGGACGTGCCGCCGGAGGCATTGGCCATTCCGCTACGTGATTTCGTCGAACAGGCCCTGCCGCAAGCCGACCGCGAAAGCGAGGGCTGGCGCGCCGACGTGGCTCTCGACGAACTCGGCTTCCCGCTCGATCTCGTGCAAAAGCCCATCGGCCAATTGAGCGGCGGCTGGCAGCGTCTGGCGCTGATCGCCCGCGGCTGGGTTACCCAACCAGACCTTTTGCTTCTCGACGAGCCTACCAACCATCTCGACCTCGGCCGCATCCTCGCGCTCGAAAACTGGATGGCCGCTTTGCCGCGCCAGACTATCGTGGTCATGGCCAGCCACGACCGCCAGTTTTTGGATAGCGTCACCAACCGCACGCTCTTCCTGCGCCCGGAAACCTCGCATTTCTTCCCGCTCGCCTACAGCGCGGCGCGCAACGCCCTCGACGAAGCCGACGAGGCCGCCGAGCAGCAGCGCCAACGCGACCTCAAGGAAGTTGCCCAGCTCCGCAAGCAGGCGGCCAAGCTGACCAATATCGGCATCAACTCCGGCAGCGACCTGCTGACGGTCAAATCCAAACAGCTTCGTGAGCGCGCCGAAAAGATCGAGAACCAGGTCGTCTCCGTGCATCGCGAGAAGACCGGCAAGGTCATGTTGGGGAACAGTGGCGCCGAAGCCCGCGTCATGCTCGCCTTCGAGAACATGGCCGTGACGACGCCAGATGGCCGGCCGCTCTTTTCGATTGAAAAACTGCACGTTTTCCAGGGCGATCGCGTCGTCCTGCTTGGCCGCAACGGCACCGGCAAATCCCAGCTCATGCGAAAAGTGGCGGCGGCGCTCGGCGGCGAGGCAGTGGACGGATTGCGCCTCAGCCCGCAGATCGTGCCGGGCTATCTCGATCAGGCTCTCGATTGGCTACCGCTCAAGCAGACGCCGCTGGACTTTATTGTCTCGCGCTACAATGAAGGCGACCGCCGCAGTATCGCGCTGCTGGCCGGCGCAGGCTTTGACCCCGACCGGCAGGACAAGCAAATCCGCACGCTTTCCCTCGGCCAGCGAGCCCGCCTGGCACTGCTGGCCCTGCGCCTGCAACGGCCGAATTTCTATCTGCTCGACGAGCCCACCAACCATCTCGATATCCCCGGCCAGGAGCAGCTTGAGCTGGACATTGCCGAGCATGGCGCGACCTGTCTCCTCGTCTCCCACGATCGAGCCTTCCTGCGGGGCGTGGGGACACGCTTCCTTCAGATCATTGGCAAGCGCTTGCGTGAGGTCGAAGGGCCGGAAGACTTCTTCGCGGAAATGGCGGAAACGCCCTAGAGCCGATCCTGGCTCTGCAATCTGCTTCCGGTTGCGAGGTGCAAGCGAACGGGCGTCATCACCGCCCGATCCTTGCCCTCGCTCTTGGCCCGGTAGAGCGCCTGGTCGGCAAGGGTCATCATGTCGGTCAGAGACTCGTGGCTATAGCTGAGATGAAGCCCGATGCTGAGCGTAACGGGGTAATTGCTCGGCAGGCCGGCAATCGTCACCTGCGCCAGTGCAGCGCGTATCCTGCGGGCGATTTCCTGCAGTTCGGCCCGATCGATGTCGTTGTAGTAGAGGGCGAACTCCTCGCCGCCGGTGCGTGCCGCCAGAACGGCCTCGCCATGCCGCGCCAATGTGCGGCCCACGGCAACGATCACGGCATCTCCAACCTTGTGCCCAAACGTGTCGTTGACCTTCTTGAAGTCGTCGATATCGGCCACGAGCATTGCGGGCTGGCGTGAATTGGCAAAATCCCGGGTCACGGCCTCGTCCCCGGTCGTCTCGAAGCCACGTCGATTAAGAAGGCCCGTCAGGTAATCTCGATCTGCCTGACCCTTGAGGTGTCCAATGACATCGAGGCCAATGGCCACGGTAAAGAGCGTGGCGACGATGATGGACATGATCGGGGTAAACGCCCTGATCGATGTCCAGTAGTCCGAGGCGGTGAAGCCGGCGGGGCTCTCGATGTCCAGGGCTCCCGTCAAAACCAGGCCGGGACGGAAAATGGCGACGAAGAAGGCGAGACCGACGGCGGATGCAAACAGGTTATCGGCGACCGTCCTGTCCCGCTGACGAACGAGCCCGACAAAAGTGATGCTGGTCACGCCGGCAAAAATCGCCGACGTGATCACGATGCGCGCCAATATGGACGGTTCGACCAGCAGATACCACGCGAAGGGCAGGGCGCCCGAGGCTATGACCGCCAGGAAGAGCAAGGTGGGAGGCGGTTGGTTCTTGCGCAGAAACGTGCTGCTGCAAGCCAGGGTTATGGTGGCGACGTAGAGAATGTTCGCGCCGACATTGATGTCGCCCGGCCAGACCAGAATGCGAAAGTCGTAGAAGATGAACCCGAGGCCGAGGCAGAGGAAGGCCGCTGACAGGACCGGCAGATGCTTGTAGTCCCGCCACCGCAGCCAGATGAGCGCGAAGCCGAGCGAAAACAGCAGTGCGATGATCGGATTGACGAGTGCAAAGAAAAGCTGGCCATGCACCATCGTCGAGGTTCCAAATGTGTCCTGCATCCCGTCGCGAAGTCTATTCGTCGCGATGCAATAACAGGTTAACCGTTTGTCGCCGCCGGCTGGCCAAAAGAAAGGGCCGCCCGAAGGCGGCCCTACTAAACCATGAGTCGCACCAATTAGTGGTGATGCTCTTCCGGCACTTCGTTTTCGTCGGCCTGGATGAGCTTGGCCAGCTCGTCGCGCGACATCTTCTTCTCGGTCTGTTCGGCAAGGCTGGCGACATAGTCGACGACCTTGTTCTCGAACACCGGAGCGCGGAGGCTGGCGAGAGCCTGGGCGTTCTTGCGGTAGTAGTCGTAGACCTGCTGTTCCTGGCCGGGGAAGCGGCGGATTTCAGCGAGCAGGGCCTGCTGGTGCTCGTCGTCGGTCACCTGGACTTCGTTCTGGTTGCCGATTTCGGCAACGACGAGGCCCAGACGCACGCGGCGCTCGGCGATACGCTGATACTGTTCCTTGGCTTCGGCTTCGGTCGTGCCTTCGTCTTCGAAGGAGCGGCCATGGCCTTCAACTTCATGCTGAACGCGCTGCCAGATGGTGGCGAATTCGGCTTCGACCAGCTGGGCCGGAACGTCGAACTTGTGGCCTTCGTCGAGGGCGTCGAGAATCTGACGCTTGACGTGCTGCTTGCTCATGGAAACGAGTGCGGCTTCCATCTGCTCCTTCACGGCCTTGCGCAGGCCGGCGACGTCTTCGACGCCGAGGCGCTTGGCGAATTCGTCGTCGAGTTCACCCTGGTTCGGGCCATCGACATGGAGGATGGTGACGTCGAAGGTAGCTTCCTTGCCGGCGAGTTCGGCATTGCCGTAGTCAGCGGGGAAGGTGACCGTGATGGTGCGGGTTTCGTCCTTCTTCTGGCCAACGAGCTGTTCTTCGAAGCCAGGGATGAATTCGCCGGAGCCGACGGTCAGGTGAGCATGGTCGGAGGTGCCGCCCGGGAAGGCAACGCCGTCGATCTTGCCAACGAACGAGAGACCGAGACGGTCGCCCTGTTCGACAACGGCGCCATCGCCCTTGTCGGTGAAGCCACGGTTCTGGGCGAACACGCGATTCACTTCGGCGTCGATTTCTTCTTCGGTGACTTCAACGACCGGCTTGTTCAGCTTGAGG
Organism: Devosia sp.; assembly: GCF_024707125.1. GTDB lineage: Bacteria > Pseudomonadota > Alphaproteobacteria > Rhizobiales > Devosiaceae > Devosia. The sequence continues at coordinate 719,002 of NZ_JANQAH010000007.1, read as the reverse complement.
CCCTTGAGGTCCATCAGCGAAACCGGCGGGAGAACTTCGTATTCGACTTCGAATGCGAGGTCGGCCTTGCCGTCGAGCACGTCGTTGATCAGCGTCTGGTCCTGCGGCAGGTCGACCTTGGGCTGGGCGGCGGCGCGTTCCTTGCGGCCATCGAGCGTGTCGGACACGGTCGAGTTGATCGCGTCGGTCATCACTTCGGACATGGCCGAGCGGCCATAGACCTTCTTGAGGTGAGCGGTCGGAACCTTGCCCGGACGGAAGCCCTTGATGCTGGCCTGGCCCTTGAGTTCTTCGAGCTTGGCATCGAGGCGCGACACGAGGTCAGCGGCCGGAATGGTGACGCTGAGCTTGCGCTTCAGGCCTTCGTTAAGGGTCTCAGTTACCTGCATTGGGGTTTATCCCGTATTGGTTCATCTCGTTCGGCCGAGGCCGCTATGGTGCGGGTGAGAGGACTCGAACCTCCACGCCTTGCGGCGCTGGAACCTAAATCCAGTGCGTCTACCAATTCCGCCACACCCGCAAGGGTCCCCGTCGGCCGGGTTGGCGATGCATCTATATGAAGTGTTGAAGCCAGTCAAAGCCTAGCTTGGCGATTTGGCCGGAATGAAGAACACTTGAGCGATCAGCCCATCCTCGATGACGAAGACCACGGATGTCTCCATAGGCTCCGGGCCGAGCCCATGGATCAGTTCATGGTCGATGACCTTGTTCCCAACCACCATTCGATTCAGTAGCTTGGCGTGCAATCCCTCATGCACGAAGCGGTTCGCCGCATAGAACTCGCCGAGGGCCGCCTTTCCATCGATGGTAAGAACCATGTCGGGTAGGCGATAGCAGCGGACGTTTTCGGCAAAAGCGGTCAGAAAAAGCTTGAGATTTCGCTCGTTATAGGCCGCGAGCTGAAGTTCCACGCATTCAAGTGGTGTCATTTTGGTCAATTTGCTCCTCCGGAGGAAGTCGATAGCAATTCCGGGTCGGAAATGACAGGCAGGACGCCGGATGGCGACCTGCCTGGGTTCGCTTAGCGCTCGCTCCAGCCGATATCGAGGGCTGCGTTACCTTGCCCCATCCAATCCCATGCCGGCCTGGCCGCCCGCGGCGCTGAGCGCGACTTCTCCTGCGCCGGTTTCGCCGGTTCACGACCGCGCGGCCCGTCGTCGACCACGAAGACCTCGACGATTCTGTCGAGTTCGCTCGCCTGTCCCTCGGTCTGCTCGATCGCTGCATTGGTCTCTTCGACGAGCGCCGCATTGTGTTGCGTCATCTCGTCCATCTGCCGCACCGCTGTGGCAACTTCGGCAATCGCGCCCGATTGCTGGCGGCTGCCGCTGGCAATGCTGTCCATGAGGCCGCAATTGTCCCGCACATCACCCAGCATGCTGGCAATGCGCTCCGCCGCGTCGGAAAGCAGCTTGGACCCCGTCGAAATTTCCGAGGATGATCGCTCGATCAGCGCCTTGACGTCCGAGGACGCCTGCGCCGCCGATTGCGCGAGCCGGCGCACTTCCACCGCAACCACGGCAAAGCCCTTCCCGGCGTCACCCGCTCGCGCCGCCTCGACGGAAGCGTTGAGAGCGAGCAGGTTGGTCTGGAAGGCGATATCGTCGATCAGGCCGACAATGTTTGAGATTTGCGACGATGACGCCAGGATTCGTCCCATGGCCTCCTGAGCTTGGCTCATGACCTCGCCGCTCTGCTCGGCGGTCGTCGAGACGGCCCGCGTCTTGCCGCTGGCCTCTTCAGCCAGCGCTGCATTCTCTTCTACCGTGCTCGCCAGGTTCCTCATTGCGGCACTCGTTTCCTGGATCGCCGAAGCCTGCCGCGAGGTGCGCTCGGCAAGATCATTGGCGCCGGTCAGGATCTCGGCCGTTGCTGCGCGCAACGTGCTCGACGAGCGCCGGAGCCGAGCCACGATCTCGGCGAAGCGGTCGACAGTATTGTTGTAGGCGAGCCGCACGGCATCGAGTTCGCCCTTGAACGGCGTCTGGATACGGGCCCGCAGGTCGCCCTGGGCTAGTTTGGCCAGCTCGCTGCCCAGCAGGTTCACTGCGCGCTTCCGATCAGTAACATCGGTGGCATATTTGACGATCTTGAACACCTTCCCATGGTGGTCGAAGATCGGATTGTAGGTCGCCTGGATCCAGACTTCCTGTCCACCTTTGCCGACGCGCAGATATTCCGCCGCCTGAAACTCGCCACGCCCCAACCGGCTCCAGAACTCCTGATAGGCACTGGTGGATGCTTCCGTCGCTGGCACAAAAATCTTGTGATGCCGGCCGCGGATTTCATCGAGCGAATAGCCCAGCGCCTGACAGAAATTGTCGTTGGCGGTAATCACCTCGCCCTTCGGCGTGAATTCGATGACGGCCTGCGAGCGTGAGATCGCGGCAAGCTGGCCGGCGCTGTCCGCGGCAACCAGTTTTGCTGCAGTAACATCGGTTGCAAACTTCACGATCTTCGTGGGCTTCCCATCGCGCCCGAAGACCGGATTGTAGGTCGCCTGAATCCAGACATCCCGTCGGCCCTTGCCGATGCGGCGATATTCTGCCGCCTGGAATTCGCCCTTGGCCAATTGCTCCCAGAACAGCTTGTAGTCGGGCAGGGCGCTCTCCGCCGGGTCGACGAAAATGCGGTGATGCTGCCCGCGAACTTCTTCGAGCGTGTATCCCATCACGTCGAGGAAGTTCTTGTTGGCTGTCCGGATCGTACCGTCGAGTTCGAATTCGATGACTGCCAGCGCCCGCGAAATTGCGTCGAGTGTAGCTTGGTTCTCTTGCGCCAGAACCCGGCGTTTATTGCTGAAGAGGCGGACGTCCACAGTATCCCCCAGGGTTGAAAGTGGACCGACGTTAACAACTTCAGATGAGCACTATCTTTCGGCGTTCGACCCTTTTGGGCCCCTGTCGGAGTACGTATTTCTCCCAATGCGCCGACTTCGCTACTTTTCTGCTCAAGGGCTGAGAGAAATAGTTTCATTGATCCAGATCAAGTCATCCCCGCGAATCTTGTCGCTAGTCTCAAAAAAACGATCGCCACGGGCACTTGCCATGGCCCAGGTTTTCGAAGAAAGACAACACGCGGCACTTGATGATGCCGCAGAGTCCCTGACTTCGTCTGGCCAGCTCCTGCTGTGCGGTTAGCGGATGCGAAAAGCATCCGATGGAGAGAGGGACATGGCAGAACGTAGTCCGGGTATCCGGCAATCCGACGAGTGGGTGCGCGCGGTCGAAGCCAGGCTTGGCGTTGGCTTCTGGTCCTGGGATATCGCCAACGCGCGGCTCCATTGTTCGGCGGGGCTCTATGCTCTGGCCGGCATCAACCCGGCCGGTCTCCACCTCGACCTGGCCTTCCTCGAAACCCTTGTGCATCCCAAGGATCGCCTGCCCGTCGACGATCTGCACGGCTTCGTCACCGATTCTCGTCAGACCGACCGGCAATTCAGGATCATCCGTCCGGACGGCCAGTTGCGGCATCTGCGGAGCGAAGCGCGGCGCCTGTTTGATCGCGATGGCAATGCGACCCGCGTCGTCGCCGTGGTTTCCGACATTACCGAGCGCCAGGATGTCGGCGAACGCCTCGCCAACACGCGCGCCCTGCTGCAAAACATTTCCCGGCTCATCGGCGCGATCCTGTGGATCGCCGACGAGGAGGGGCGCCTGATCGAGCATTTCAGCAGCAACGATCTCATCGACACTGACGCAGTGCCGAATGGCGATGTCAGCAATTGGCGCGCGAGCCTCCATCCCGACGATCTCGAACGCCTGCCCGACCACTGGCGCGAAGCGGTGGGCAATCGGAAGCCCTACAGCTTCTCGCCGCGCCTGCGTCTCACCAATGGCGAGTACCAGCAGTTCCACATCGAAGGGCTGCCTTTCTCCTCCGAAATGTCCTCCAGCCTGCTCTATGGCGGCATTTCGAGCAGTAACGCCCGCATTACCGCTCCGCGCTCCACAAGGGATGATCTTGCCTCCCTGACGCCGGCTCAGGTCAGGGCCTGCCGCGCGCTTCTCGATTGGACCGCCGAAACTCTCGCCCAAAATGCCGGCATCTCGGTTTCGACTGTCCGCCGCATCGAGAGTGCCGAAGTCCCAGGGCAGGGCGACAGCCTGCGTCTGGTCTTGCTGGCTTTCCGAGAGGCTGGTCTCACCATCTGGCGCGACGAGCGCGGCCGCTTTGCCGTCTCCGATCTCGCCTGAATGCAGCATGTGGTGAGATTTTGGTCAGCCTTGGCGCAAGGAATGTCCGAAAGCGGCAATTACGTGCATAAAAAATATGCAGATAGCTCGAAAAACGATCAATCATGCTATCGTGACCACCCGGCCGCATCTCTCCCGCCCTGGCCAAGTCCATGCAACGGTTAATGTTTTCCGTGCTTTGGCACGCTGGCATGGCCCGTGCATACAGGTTGGCGGTAACGGCCTAAGACGCTCAGTGGAGGCACAGTTGAAAAAAATCGAGGCTATCGTAAAGCCCTTCAAGCTCGACGAAGTCAAAGAGGCACTGCAGGAAGTTGGCCTGCAGGGCATCACCGTGACCGAGGCCAAAGGCTTTGGCCGCCAGAAGGGGCACACGGAGCTCTATCGTGGCGCGGAATATGTCGTCGATTTCCTTCCCAAGGTGAAGGTCGAGGTGGTTTGCCCCGACGAGCTCGCCGAAAAGGCGATCGAGGCGATCCGCAATGCCGCGCAAACCGGCCGCATCGGCGATGGCAAAATTTTCGTTTATTCGATCGAACAAGCCATCCGCATCCGTACCGGCGAATTCGGCGACGACGCACTCTAAGCGTCGCGTCACAACACCAGCAACAAGCAGTGCGATTACAGGGGAAGACCTGATGACTACCGGAGCAGACATTATCCAGCGCATGAAAGACGAGAACATCAAGTATCTCGACGTGCGTTTCACCGACCTGCGCGGCAAGCTGCAGCACGTCACCATGGATGCGTCCGTCGTTGACGCCGACATGTTCGAAGATGGCGTGATGTTCGACGGTTCCTCGATTGCTGGCTGGAAGGCCATCAACGAGTCCGACATGGTGCTGATGCCCGATCCGAACTCGGCTTACATCGACCCCTTCTTCGCGGCCTCGACCCTCGCTATCAACTGCGACATTCTCGAGCCAGCGACCTACCAGCCCTACAACCGCGATCCGCGCTCGATCGCCAAGAAGGCCGAGGGCCTCGTCAAGTCCTCCGGTATCGGCGACACCGTCGTGTTCGGCCCCGAGCCCGAATTCTTCATCTTCGACGACGTGAAGTACTCGACCACCACCTACAAGGTTGGTTTCTCGGTCGATCACTCCGAACTGCCGACCAACAACGATGCCGACTACGAATCCGGCAACAATGGTCACCACATCGGCATCAAGAAGGGTTACTTCCCGGTTCCCCCGCTTGATAGCGCGCAGGACATGCGCGGCGAGATGCTCGAGGCCATGGGCCAGATGGGCATCATCATCGAGAAGCACCACCACGAAGTGGCTTCCGCCCAGCACGAACTCGGCCTCAAGTACAAGCAGATGATCGCGTCGGCTGACGACGTGCTGATCTACAAGTATGCCGTCCAGCAGGTTGCCAATGCCTATGGCAAGACCGCAACCTTCCTGCCGAAGCCGGTTTACGGCGACAACGGTTCGGGCATGCACTGCCACATGTCGATCTGGAAGGACGGCAAGCCGCTCTTCGCTGGCGACCAGTATGCTGGCCTCTCGATGGAATGCCTCTGGTACATCGGCGGCGTCATCAAGCACGCCAAGGCGATCAATGCCTTCACCAACCCGACCACCAACTCCTACAAGCGTCTGGTGCCCGGCTTCGAAGCTCCGGTTCTCTTGGCCTACTCGGCCCGTAACCGTTCGGCTTCCTGCCGTATCCCCTTCGGCCAGTCGCCGAAGGCAAAGCGCGTCGAAGTTCGCTTCCCCGATCCGCTGGCAAACCCGTACCTGGCCTACACCGCGCTGCTGATGGCCGGCCTCGACGGCATCAAGAACAAGATCCACCCCGGCGAGCCGATGGACAAGGATCTCTACGAACTGCCCAAGGACGAACTCAAGGAAATCCCGACCGTTTCCGGCTCGCTCCGTGAAGCTCTGGAAAACCTCGACAAGAACCGCGACTTCCTCAAGGTCGGCGGCGTCATGGACGACGATTTCATCGATGCCTATATCGAGCTCAAGATGCAGGAAGTCCTCCGCGTCGAAATGACCCCGCATCCGGTCGAATACGAAATGTACTACTCGGCCTAAGAGCTGCAGTAGCGAAGAGAAAAGGGCCCTCCGGGGCCCTTTTTTACGTCGGCACTTACATCGTGGATGCGAGAGCCGAAGTTAAGGAGTATCGTTCGTTTCGAGGGTGGCCTTTCCTGCGATGGAGACGCCTGATGTCTGTCCAAACGATGCAGTTCGTCGACGGCAAAAGCTACGAAACGATGATGGGCCTCTGGAGCGCGGAGGTCGGAAACGCCTTTCTTGACTGGCTCGAGGCACCCACCGGCAAACGCTGGATCGATGTCGGCTGCGGCAATGGCGCGTCCACGGAATTGCTGGTCAGGCGCGCAGCGCCGGCACATATCGAGGCACTGGACCCATCCGCCCAGCAGCTCGACTTCGCCCGGCAGCGCCACCAGTCGGGCGTCGCCAATTTCAGCATCGGCACGGCAGACGATCTGCCTTTTCCAGACGATGACTTCGATATGGCCCTGATGGCCCTCGTGATCTTCTTCGTGCCCGATGCCAATGCGGCCGTGGACGAAATGGTTCGCGTCGTGCGGCGAGGGGGCAAGGTCACAGCCTATGCGTGGGATATTTTGGGCGGTGGCTTTCCCTATGAAGCGATCCACAAGGCCATGTCCGCGGCAGGCATAACGCCCATTCTGCCGCCCCATCCGGATGCAGGCGATCTCGCTGTCCTGGAAAAGCTTTGGACCGCTGCAGGCCTCGCCGATGTCGCCACCAAAACTATCCACGTATCGCGCGCGTACCCAACCTTCGGTGAATACTGGGCCGTCGGTACCTCTGCACCGGGCATAAGCCAGGTGCTCAACCAGTTGAGCGCGCAAGATGTGGCGGGCATCCGCAGCAGGGCGCAGGAGATAACAGGGCAGGGCCCGATCACCATCAAGGCTCGCGCCCACGCCATCAAGGGAACGGTCGCTCAGTAGACGCGGTCGCGCGCTTCGGCATGTCGGAGACGAAGGGGCCTGTTCGGGCCCCTTTGCTTGTCCACGTCGCCGGCCAAATACCGTACACTCCGAAAAGTTGAGTATAATCAGGGGCGAACATCGGCTATAGTCGTCCCTGCCTCCAAGTTGCGAGTATCTGTGACGGACCAGCGCTTTTTCGGTGACGACCTTGCCCAGAGCCTTCGCCTCATGGATAGAGGTGATTGTGCCGGTGCGATGCGCCACGCCAAGTTGGCCTTCGTGTCGGCGGAGCAGAAAGGCGATTCCGAGGCGCTTGCCCGCAGCATGAGCCAGATGGCCTGGTGCTGCATGCGGCTGGGCGATCCGGAGGCGGGTCTTGAATGCGCCGTTGCGGCGAGACGCCTCTGGAGCCAGCTTGGCGATGCGGTGGAATTGGCGCGTATCGAGGCGGTCGAAGCTTTCCTCCTCCTCGATAACGGCCTCAGCGACGACGCCTTCGAAATGGCAACGCTTGCCGTTGCTACCGCCGAAAGCGGCGTTGACCCCTCTGTCCTGGCTTTTGCACTCAATGCCCGTGGCGTGACCCTCGCGGTTTGCCGGCAGGTTTCCATGGCCGTTCCGCTGCTCCAGCGCGCCATATCGGTCGCTGCCGAGGCAGGGGCCCGGGGGCACCACGCTTTCGCCCTGCTCAATCTTGGTTTTTGCCAAGTGAAGCTGGCGGAGGAGGCCGAGGCCAACGAAGATGCTGCCTCCATGGACCTCTGGCTCGATCGAGCCATCGCCGCTACCACCGAGGCCATAGAAGCGGCGGAAGACTTTGGCGACCTCTGGATTCTACGCGTCGCGCTCGGCAATTGTGCCGAAATGTACGCCCTTCGCGGCGATGTTCCGTCGGCCATGGCGCATCTCGATCGCTCGGCCGCCGTGCCCGGCGAGGGCGGCACGAGCCTCCGCATCCACTACCTCTACACACTTGCCACGGCCCGCCTGCGCAGCGGCGATCTCGCGGGCGCCCAGGAAGCGGCCCGGCAATCGCTTGATCTCGCTGACAAAACCGGCCAGATCGACCACCAGCTCAATGCTGCTTCCCAATTGGGCCGCGTCTTCGAGGCGCAGGGCCGGTTCGAAGAAGCGCTGGCCTTGCAGAAGCGCTATCACGCGCTCTACGTGCGCCAATCCGGCGAAACGACCCACCGCCTCGCCAAGGCTGCAGAGTTGCGCGCCGAAACACGCGAACTGCGCGCCCGCGCCAGCGCTCTGGCGGCCGAGGCTTTGATGGATGCCCTGACCGGCATGCCAAATCGGCGCAGTTTTGAGCGCAAGGTGGAAGACCTTGCCGGCAGTGCCTATGCGCTGGCCATTATCGATCTCGACCACTTCAAGGCCGTGAACGATCAGTATTCGCACCTGGTTGGCGACGACGTCCTTCGGCGCGTGTCGCGAACTCTGGAAGTGCACATGGCCGAGCTGGGTTTTGCCGCTCGCCTCGGCGGCGAGGAATTCGTCCTGCTCCTGCCTCACCACGACACCGAAGCAGCCGTCGCGGTGGTCGAGAATGTGCGCCTGGCGCTCCGCGAGATCGACTGGGGCGACGTCGCACCCGGCCTGTTGACCACCGCTAGCGTGGGCCTGTGCTCGACCGCGGAGACCAGCCATCACCCCGACATCATGATCACGGCCGACATGCGCCTCTACGCCGCCAAACGCTCCGGCCGCGATCGCACCGTCTGGCGTGACGCCGATCAACGCCGCCACGTCGGCTGAAAGCGCCTTCCAGCCTCTAATCACTCCGCCGCGCCGTTTCTTTGTCTCATTTTCGGTCCAACCCGCTATGAGATAGAGAGCACCGACTCGCAGCGAGGCACAAATGGCCCACACCGATGCCCTTCTCACGCCTCAGGAAATGGCCCAGGCCGATCGTCTGGCCATCGAAGGAGGCGTCCGGTCCTTTCGCCTGATGGAGGCAGCCGGCAAGGCGGTGGCCGAAGCCATTATCGAGCGCTACTACCAGCGCTCCGTCCTCGTGCTCTGCGGCACCGGCAACAATGGCGGCGATGGCTTCATCGTCGCCCGCCTCCTGCAACAGCGCGGCTGGCCTGTGCAGGTGCGCCTCTTGGGCGAGCGCGATGCCCTGCGCGGCGACGCTCTCGTGGCCGCCGAGCAATGGACCGGCCGGATTGACGCGCCGAGCGAAAAGGACATCGAGGACGCCGATCTCGTCGTCGACGCCATTCTGGGCGCCGGGCTCGATCGCGACGTCGAAGGCGAGATCGCCAGCATCATCACCACGGTCAACGGTTCCACGCTTCCCGTCGTCAGCGTCGACGTGCCAAGTGGCATTGATGGCGCCACAGGCGCCGTCCGCGGCATTGCCATGATCGCCGACATGACCGTCACCTTCTTCCGCCTCAAGCCCGGCCATGTCCTGCTGCCTGGCCGCCAACATTGCGGCGAAGTCGTCCTCGCCGACATCGGCATTCCCGACGCGGTCCTGGACCGTGTCAGCCCGAAAGCCTGGCAGAACACACGCGAACTCTGGGCCATGCCGCAGTCCATGGCCGACGGTCACAAATACGACCGCGGCCACGTCATCGTCGTGTCCGGCAGCGAGTTCGAAACCGGCGGCGCGCGCCTTGCCGCCCATGGCGCTTTTCGCGTTGGGGCAGGGGTCGTTTCCCTTGCAGGCGAAACCGCCGCGTTACGCGTTCACGCTGCCCACGTGACGGCCATCATGCTCAAGCCGGCCGAAAATGCCGCCGAGCTGTCCGAACTTCTGAGCGACAAACGCATGAATGCCGTGATTCTCGGGCCCGCCGCCGGCATTGGCCAGGCTACCCGCGAAAAAGTGCTGGCTACGCTGTCCTCTGGCGCCGCAACCGTCCTCGACGCCGATGCCATCACCAGCTTTGCCAGCGAGAGCGAAACCCTCTTCGCCGCCATCAAGGCCAATACCGATCGCTCCGTCGTGCTCACGCCCCACGAAGGCGAATTCCAACGCCTCTTCGGCAATGTACCCGGCGGCAAGCTCGAGCGCGCCCGCGCCGCCGCCCAACATTCCGGCGCGGTCATCCTCCTCAAGGGCAGCGACACCGTCATCGCCGCGCCCGATGGCCGTGCCGCCATCAATGCCAACGCCCCCAGTTGGCTCGGCACAGCCGGCTCTGGCGACGTCCTCGCCGGCATCATCGGCGGCCTTCTTGCCCAGGGCATGAGCGGCTTCGACGCCGCCTGTGCCGGCGCCTGGCTCCACGCCGAAGCCGCCAATCGCTTTGGCGGCCCCGGCATGATCAGCGAAGATATTCCCCCGCTGCTGCCCGGCGTGCTGGCAGCCCTTTAGCTCCAGCGCACCATGAGCTTTTCGAGCCCATGGAAGTGGAACACATCGTTGTAACTCGGTTTTTCCGCCAGCCGCAGCTTCGGCAGCCGCTGGAACAGCACCGACATCGCCTCCTGCAACTCGATCCGAGCCAGCGGCGCGCCGATGCAGAAGTGAATACCCGCACCAAAGCTGACATTGGCGCCATCCGTCCGGAACGGATCGAACCGACCGGCATCGGCAAAGCGCGAGGGATCGCGATTGGCGGCACCCAGCATCAGCCCGATCACGTCACCCTTGCGTAACGGGATCCCTTCTACGTCCATGTTCGTCAGCGCGTAGCGCGTGAAGAGATGCAGCGGCGCATCGAAGCGCAGGCACTCTTCCACTGTCGCCTCGGTCTGCTCCGGCGTCGCAAACAGCGTCTGGGGATCGAGCCCGCTTTCAAGAATGGACTTCACCCCATTGCCGGTCGTATGCACGGTCGCTTCATGCCCGGCATTGAGCAACAGGATGGCGGTGGACATCACCTCATCGTCGCTCAGCTTCTCGCCACCCTGTTCGGCCGTCAGCATGTGGGTGAGCAAATCTTCGCGCGGCGCCCGCCGGCGCTCGGCGATCACGTCGCGAAGATAGGTCATGAAATCGGCCGACGCCTTGTTGGCATCAAGCTCGGTCTCATAGGTCACCCCATACATATACATGGTGACCATGCGATTGGACCAATTGAGCAATTGCGGCGCGGCCTCTGCCGGCAGCCCGATCATTTCTGCAATGATGATCGCAGGCAGGGGCGCGGCAAAAGCCTTGATCAGATCAACGCTATCCTCGCCCTCGAACCCATCAATGATCTCGTTGGCCAGCTGCCGGATACGCGGCCGCAACTGCTCCACCTGCCGCGACACGAAGGCGCGATTGACCAGCATGCGCAGCCGCGTATGGCCCGGCGGTTCTAGGTTCAGCAGCGAGTATTTCTCGGTCAGATCAAAATCCGCCACATGCGGCTTTGGCTCCGGCAGGCCGATCTCCTCCCGCGTCGCCACATGCAGGATTTCACGCCCAAACCGCTTGTCGCGTAACAGGGCGCTGACGGATTTGAAGTCGGCAAAGCACCAGTGTCCATACTCTTCCCAGAAGAAAGCCGGATTGCTCGCATGCCGCTCGGCATAGAAAGCATAGGGGTTCTGGAAGAATTCTGGGTCGCGCGGGGCGGCACTGGCGCGGCTGGTGTCCGGAACATTGGTGATCGGCTTGACTTGAATAATGGCGGCCATGGTCGTCCGTAGGGCTTGTACCCCGTCACCTTAAGCCGACCCCATCGCCGTGCAAATGCCTCTGGTGGCTCAACGAAAAAAAGCTCAGAAAATTAGTCGAGCCCGTGAAAGGGCACTCGTCGCGTCGCTGTCCAACCACGGAGACCGAACATGAAATTCCTCTGTCTGTTCCATTTTGCGCCCGACGCCTTTGCCGGCGTCACGCCCGAGGAGATGCGCCGCCTCGACGACGCGACCATCGAGCATGACCAAAAACTGCGCGCCAGCGGCCACCTGCTCCTCGCCTCGCCCCTGGCTGATGTTTCAACCGAACAAGTGATCGACCGCCGCCGCCCCGTGCGTATCAACGAGACCGACGGCCCCTATGCTGAAACCAAGGAAGTGGTCGGCGGCGTGGTGCTGGTCGAAGCCAGGGATATGGACGAGGCAAAATCCCTCTTCGCCGATGACCCCATCGCCGCCCATTGCCGCATCCAGATTCGTCCACTGCGCGACAACGACCGCCACAGCGAGACCGGCGGGGGGCGCCCAGAATTCACGCTGGTATGAGGGCATCTGCGGGTTTGGGAGCTAGCTTCTCGCTCTGGCGCCTTCATCCACTCGGCGTCATCCCCGCGAAAGCTGGGATCTCTGTTTCCTCAAATGGGGGTTCCCGCTTTCGCGGGAATGACACCGAGATTAGGGTGAAAACCCTTGGCAAAAGACCCGCAATGATGTCTTGAGAGCGCCAAAACGCGACGAAGGAAATACGCACGTGAGCGACATCACCGTTTCCGCAGCGATCGACGCCATCTACGCCTCGATCAAGAACAACAACGAAGACATCGATCTTCACATTGCAGCGCTCAAGGCCGCCATGGCTCGTGAAGGCGCCAAGGAAGCCGTGTTCGAAACCTCCAAGCTCGCCCAGCCCAATCGCCAGGGCCGCAAGCTCATGCAGGCCTATTTCAAGAAAAAGGGCATTGCCGTCTCGTTCTCCGGCAGCGCCGAATAGATTCTTGCGGCGGGAACGCTTCCCGCCGCATCTTCCCTAAAGCGTATGGGGTGCCGGGTCCGGTATGCCGGCCTCGGTGATCGACCAATGGGTCTGGATGATCCGCCACACGTCACCACGGCGCCGGAACACCTCGGTGCAATTCCAGCGCAGCGCATTGCCTTCATTGTCCCACGAGACAAACCTGAACGTCAGCACCGCCGCGTCGCCGATTTCCTGCACCAGCGGCTCGATGAATTCGTAGCGGTCGGCAAAGATCGTTCCTTCGATCTCGGCATACATCGCCACCAGGGCCGCCTTGTTGAGCCGACTCGCTGTCGTCGGGTCGAAATAAACGACATCCTCATCGAGCAGGTCGACGAAGCCTTGCGTTTCGCCTCTGCACCAACGGGCCATGGCAGCGCGCTCCAGTTCCAGAACCGGATGATCCATATAGTCCTCCCTCAAGATCGCAGATGACTAGAACAAAAGAGGAACAAAATCAACCGAGGTCTCAAACCTGTTTGTGCGCAGCTGACCCAACTCGGCAAACATCCCAAACGCCGCATTCACCTTAGTGTCACTGTGAGGGAGACGGTCTATTGAAGCCGGCCCCATTGCCGCCTATTTGTCCCTTTACCGCCCGTTAAGGCGGCATAGCTGCAATCGGCCAGTCGCGCCGATCTGAATTTCACCTGCGTTTCTGCCTTGCCATGTGCGCGTTCGGGGCAGGGGCGTGGGCCAACCAACTAAGCCTGCCGTCCGCTTGCGACGCCGACGGGGGCCAAGGGGCAAAATATGCGGGATCCGCACGATCTTTACATGAACACGCTCGTTCCCATGGTGGTCGAGCAGTCGAACCGTGGCGAACGCGCTTTCGACATCTACTCGCGCCTGCTGCGCGAGCGCATCATTTTCGTGACCGGTGTGGTCGAGGACAATATGGCCTCGCTCATCGTCGCCCAGCTTCTGTTCCTCGAATCAGAGAATCCGAAGAAGGAAATCGCCATGTACATCAACTCGCCTGGTGGCGTGGTGACGGCTGGCCTTTCCATTTACGACACGATGCAGTTCATCCGTCCGGCCGTTGCCACCATGGTCATGGGCCAGGCCGCATCCATGGGTTCGCTGCTCCTCGCCGCTGGCGAAAAGGGCATGCGCACCTCGCTGCCGAACTCGCGCGTCATGGTTCACCAGCCTTCCGGCGGCTTCCAGGGTCAGGTCACTGACATCCTGATTCATGCCAAGGAAGTCGAGGGTTTGAAGCGCCGTCTTAATCAGATTTATGAAAAGCACACGGGCCGTACTTACGAGGAAATCGAGAACGCTCTCGAGCGCGATCGCTTCCTGAGCCCCGAGGAAGCGCAGACCTTCGGCCTCATCGATTCCGTGTTCGAAAAGCGCGCCGTCCCCGAGGCATCTGCCTGATTTGACGCGCGTTAAGCACATTGCTGATGCGCCGTGGACTGTGATCCCCAGGCAATTGCACACAGCCGGAACGGCCTTTAAGGTCGTTTCGGCTTAGACTTTCTTTATGTCTTCAGCGTTACGGTTTCCGATAACGCTGATTTTGGGGGCCAAAAGTCCCCGGGAGTGACTAGATGTCCAAAGAGACAACGAACGGCGAAACCTCCAAGAACACGCTGTACTGCTCGTTCTGCGGCAAGTCGCAGCATGAGGTTCGCAAGCTGATCGCCGGGCCGACCGTATTCATCTGCGATGAATGCGTCGAACTGTGCATGGACATCATCCGCGAAGAGAACAAGACCTCCATGGTCAAGTCCTCCGATGGCGTGCCGACCCCTGCCGATATCTGCAAGGTGCTCGACGACTACGTCATCGGCCAGGGTCGCGCCAAGCGCGTCCTTTCCGTGGCCGTCCACAACCACTACAAGCGCCTCCACCACGCGACCAAGAATCAGGACGTCGAGCTCTCGAAGTCCAACATTCTGCTCATCGGTCCCACCGGTTCCGGTAAGACCCTGCTCGCGCAGACGCTCGCACGCATTCTCGACGTGCCCTTCACCATGGCTGACGCCACGACCCTGACCGAAGCCGGTTATGTCGGTGAAGACGTCGAAAACATCATTCTCAAGCTCCTGCAGGCCGCCGACTACAATGTCGAAAAGGCCCAGCGCGGCATCGTCTATATCGACGAAGTCGACAAGATTTCCCGCAAGTCGGACAATCCGTCGATCACTCGCGACGTGTCGGGCGAAGGCGTGCAGCAGGCTCTCCTCAAGATCATGGAAGGCACCGTTGCCTCCGTGCCTCCGCAGGGCGGCCGCAAGCATCCGCAGCAGGAATTCCTGCAGGTCGATACGACGAACATCCTCTTCATCTGCGGCGGCGCTTTCGCTGGTCTTGAAAAGATCATCTCCGCTCGCGGCGAAGGTTCGGGCATCGGCTTTGCGGCCACCGTCAAGGATCCGCAGGACCGTCGCGTCGGCGAACTGCTCAAGGACGTCGCTCCGGAAGATCTCGTCCGTTTCGGCCTGATCCCGGAATTCATCGGTCGTCTCCCGGTCCTCGCGACCCTGGAAGACCTCGACATTCCGGCCCTGATCGAAATCCTGACGGCTCCGAAGAACGCTCTCGTCCGCCAGTACCAGCGCCTCTTCCAGATGGAAGAAGTCGAACTGACCTTCCACGAAGACGCCCTCAAGGCGATCGCCGAGAAGGCCATCGAGCGCAAGACCGGCGCCCGCGGCCTCCGCTCGATCATGGAAGCGATCCTGCTTGACACCATGTACGATCTGCCCTCGCTCGAAGGCGTCGAAGAAGTGGTGATCTCGGAAGAAGTGGTGAAGGGCAAGGACGTCCGTCCGCTCTACATCTACTCCGAGCGCAAGAAAGACGAAGAGCCGGCATCGGCCTGATCGCCAGCTGCGCAAGCGATTGAAACGCCGGGCAGTGCCCGGCGTTTTTTTGTTCCGCGATTGCCTGTCTGCATGTACTTGCGAACAGTGATGAGGTCGCGGGGAATTGGGGGCAGGGCGCGTGTCACGGCGGCTTTTCGGGCTACGGCGGCTTTTCTGGTTGATGCGCTGGCGTCTGGCGGCGGTCTGGGCGAGGCGCCTAAGTCCGCCAGCTTCCGCTCGTCTGGCGGTAAGCTTGCACTTGCAGTCAGGAATGCCGTCGACATGGCCCCTGATGCGGCACAGAAATGGATATGTGCGTGAGGCCGCCCTCAATGCCCTCGAGGTTCCAATTGTTTCTGCCGAAGAGTTGCGCGAGCTTGCTGACAGGCTCAACGACTGGGTGCCGGAAGTAAGGACTGCAGCTCTTGCCGCAGCGAGGAGACTGTTCGCGACCGCAAGTGCGGATATCGTCGTGGCGGCGGCGCCACATCTCCTATCTCGTTGGTCGCTCTGGCAGCGCTGGGAGCCACCGGCAATTGCCGAGGTTGACGCGCTGTTGGGCCGGCCCGACGTCGTAAGGCAATTGGCTTCGAGTTTGATGAGCGCCCGCAATGGCGGGGTGGGTCGCCAGCTCCAACATCTGCTGCGGCATGAATGGATAGACGGATTTCTTGTAGAGCTGGCTCGAGGCGCGGTTCAACCTCAGGTTCGAAAGGTTGCGTTTCAGACGCTGCTTGCTGGCGAAGCCAGATGGCGGTCTCCTCACGTTAAGAGGGCCGAAGAACTTCGCTATGCCATCTACAAAAGCGGCTTGACCTTCGAGCATCGCCCGCTGACCGTCCAAGTCGATCGTAACGTACTTGTCGAAGCGGGCCTGCGGGACCGCTTTGCATCTGTACGTTGGCTCGCGGCAGGGGCACTGGTTGAGAGTTCTGTCCAAGTCGTAAGGGAAGAGCAGGCAATCGCTCGGCTCCTCAAGGACAAGAGCCGCTCGGTCCGCGAGCGCGGACAATTCCTGGCCCGTCGCGCTTCGGTTGCCAGTGGAGATTGAAGGAAAGCCCGTGCCTAGTCCTCGCCGGTCACAAACTCCACGGGCCCTGGCTCCTCGCCCATGATCGAACGCCCGAAAAGGCTTGCCACCAGGTCCACCAGCAACGTCGCGCTCTTGCCGCCGTGGTCGACGAACGGATTGAGCTCCACGATATCCAGCGACCCCACCACGCCGCTATCGTGCAGCATTTCCATGATCAGATGCGCCTCGCGATAGGTTAGCCCGCCCGGCACCAGCGTACCACCGCCCGGCGCCAAAGCCGGGTCGACCACGTCCACGTCAAAACTCACATGCAGATGCCCATTCGCCGCCTTCACGCGGTCAAGTATCGGCTGCATCAACCCGACCACGCCGGTCTGATCAATCTTGCGCATGTCGATCACCTCGACGCCCCGCGCCTGCAACAGCCGGCGCTCCTCGCGATCGATCGAACGCGCCCCAAAGATCGTCACATTGCGCGGCTCGATCTTCCCGAGCCAATCGCCCTTAAAACTGTCGTCAAACCCCGGCTCGCCACAAAGCAGCGCCAACGGCATCCCATGGAGGTTGCCGGAAGGCGAGGTGTCAGGCGTGTTGTAGTCGGCATGCGCATCCACCCAGAGCACATGTACCGGCTTGCCCTTGGTTTCATTGTACCGCGACACAGCTGACAGCGACCCCATGGCGATCGAATGGTCGCCGCCAACAAAGATCGGGAAGTTGCCATTGGTGAGGATGTCGAAGCCAGCCTGGCTGGTACGTTCCGCCAGCTCAAGCACATCGGCCTTGCGCTCATCCGGCAGTCGCCAGCTCGACGGATTGGTGCTGATCTCAGGATATACGCGCCGGAGATCGCCGTGGTCGGCAATCGAATGCTCCAGCTCCACCAGCGCCTCAAGCAGCCCCGCCACCCGCAGCGCCTCGGGTCCCATGCCGCAGCCGCGAACCGACGCGCCTGAGGCCGTTGCTACGCCCAGAATGTCGATCCGTTTGGGTTTGGTTACCATTGTTTGGTCCTCATTTTGGGGCATGGTTGTTGGCAAAGCATGGCACAGCTTCCTGTCACACCCAATCTATAGGGTGCGACACAGTCTTCCGAATGCGCAAAAGACAGATTCTCCTTTGCATCCAAGGCACACGCCTGTTCCTGCCTTGATATGCATGCCTGCTGTGCGAAGCGGTGCAATAGGTCACAAAACCGCAATGATTGACTTGCGGCGAGGGTAGTCCACCCTATTTATTAACCTGAATCGCCCAGCCTTCCAGGATTGGGCAGTCGCAATACGGGCGCGCTACTCCAATTCCTCCCGGCGCGCCCCGGAAAGGAAATATGATGTCGGACGTCAATCCCACCGGCGAAGTGAGCCGGGACCGGGTTTACCCGGTTCTTCCCCTGCGCGACATCGTGGTCTTCCCCGGAATGATCGTGCCGCTGTTTGTCGGTCGCGAAAAGTCGGTCAAGGCTCTTGAAGAGGTCATGCGCGACGACAAGCACATTCTTGTCGTGACCCAGAAGAACGCGCAGGACGATGATCCAGCTCCGGACCAGATTTATGGCACCGGCACCATCGCAACTGTGCTCCAGCTTCTGAAACTTCCCGATGGCACCGTGAAGGTCCTCGTGGAAGGCCTCAGCCGCGCGACCATCGACAATTATCTGCAGACGGAAGAGTATTTCGAAGCTGAAGCGAGCCCGCTTCCCGAGCCCGAGGAAGATGCGACCGAGCTTGAAGCTCTGGCGCGCTCCGCTCAGAGCGAATTCGAGAACTACGTCAAGCTGAACAAGAAGATCTCGGCAGAGGTCGTGGCTGCGGTCGGTCAGATTGAGAGCCCGTCCAAGCTCGCCGATACCATTGCCAGCCACCTCGTCATCAAGATCCCGGAAAAGGAAGACCTGCTTTCCACGATCTCGGTGATCGAACGCTTCCAGAAGGTGATAGGCCTGATGGAAGGTGAGATCGGCGTGCTGCAGGTGGAAAAGCGTATCCGCTCGCGCGTCAAGCGCCAGATGGAGAAGACGCAGCGCGAGTACTATCTCAACGAGCAGATGAAGGCGATCCAGAAGGAACTCGGCGACGGCGAAGACGGCGCCAACGAGATCACCGAACTGGAAGAGCGCATCGCCAAGACCAAGCTTTCCAAGGAAGCTCGGGCCAAGGCCGATGGCGAAGTCAAGAAGCTCAAGGCCATGAGCCCGATGTCGGCTGAGGCCACCGTCGTGCGTAACTACCTTGATACGCTTCTGGGCCTCCCATGGGGCAAGAAGACCAAGGTCAAGCGCGACTTGGCCCTGGCTGAAAAAGGTGCTCGACGAAGACCACTACGGCCTCGAAAAGGTCAAGGAACGCATCCTTGAATACCTGGCCGTGCAGGCTCGTACCGGTACGCTCAAGGGCCCGATCCTGTGCCTCGTCGGCCCTCCGGGCGTCGGCAAGACCTCGCTCGGCAAGTCGATCGCCAAGGCGACCGGCCGCGAATTCGTGCGCATGGCGCTTGGTGGCGTCCGTGACGAAGCCGAAATCCGCGGTCACCGCCGCACCTATATCGGCTCCATGCCCGGCAAGATCATCCAGTCGCTCAAGAAGGTCGGCAAGTCCAACCCGCTCTTCCTGCTCGACGAAATCGACAAGATGGGCCAGGACTTCCGCGGCGATCCGTCTTCGGCTCTGCTCGAAGTGCTCGATCCCGAACAGAACAATACGTTCGCCGATCACTACCTCGAGGTCGACTATGACCTTTCGGACGTGATGTTCGTGACGACTTCGAACACGCTGAACATCCCCGGCCCGCTGATGGACCGCATGGAGATCATTCGCCTCTCGGGCTACACCGAGCAGGAGAAGCACGCGATCGCCAAGCAGCACCTGATCCCGGAAGCCGCCAAGGAAAACGGCGTGGCCCACGGCGAGTTCGTGCTCGATGACGATATGCTGATGAAGGTCATCCGCGGCTATACCCGCGAGGCCGGCGTCCGCAATCTGAAGCGCGAAATCTCCAAGCTGATGCGCAAGGCGGTTACGGACATCGTCCGTACCAAGACCAAGTCGATCACCATCGATGAGGAACGTCTGGCCAAATATCTCGGCCCCTCGATCTTCACGCATGGCGAAATCGAAGCCGAATCGCAGGTTGGCCTGGTTACCGGTCTCGCCTGGACTTCGGTTGGTGGCGAGCTGCTGACCATTGAAGGCGTGATGACGCCGGGCAAGGGCCGCATGACGGTCACCGGCAACATCAAGGAAGTGATGAAGGAATCGCTGACGGCGGCCACGGCCTATGTCCGCTCCCGCTCGATCGACTTCGGCATCAAGCCGCCGATGTTCGATACCCGCGACATCCACGTCCACCTGCCGGAAGGCGCAACGCCCAAGGATGGTCCGTCTGCCGGTATCGGTCTTGCGACCGCCATCGTCTCGGTGATGACCGGCATTCCGGTACGCAATGATGTCGCCATGACCGGCGAAATCACGCTGCGGGGCAGGGTGCTTCCCATCGGCGGCCTCAAGGAAAAGCTCCTTGCAGCCCTCCGCGGCGGCATCAAGACGGTGCTGATCCCCGAAGAGAACGTTCGCGATCTCCAGGAGATTCCGGACATCGTCAAGGAAGGCATGGAGATCGTCCCGGTCTCCCGCATGGACCAGGTCATCGAACGCGCTTTGGTGCGCAAGCCCGAAGCGATCGAATGGAACTTCGATGAAGCTCCGGCCGTCGCCAAGACCGACCCGGCTGCCGACGACTCCGCAGCCAGCCTGACGCACTGATCGACCTGATAGAGATGAAAACGGCGGCCCTCGGGCCGCCGTTTTTCTTTGGGCTCAAGGCTGCGCCATGGATGTTAGGGGGCCCAAAACTCTTCCTGTCGAATTCTGTCAGCACCATCCGTCATAGGGGGCGGGCTTGTAACAATCTCGTCAACATCCTACGTCCCCTTACTGGCCGGTGAGCCATCAGGAGCACTCCCTTGAACAAGGCCCTCGTCGTTATTCTCGCCGCCGTGATGCTCGATGCCATCGGCATCGGCCTTATCTTCCCGATTCTCCCGGCACTGCTGCGCGAAGTCGGGCACACATCGGATATTTCGATCCTGCTCGGCATCATGCTGGCGCTCTATTCGGCGTGCCAGTTCCTGTTCTCGCCGATTCTAGGCGTGCTCAGCGATCGCTTCGGGCGGCGTCCAGTGCTTCTGGTCTCGCTGGCGGGCGCCGCCATCGACTATCTCATCATGGCCTTCGCCCCGCATCTCTGGATGCTGGTTATCGGCCGCGCCATTGCCGGCGTCACCAGCGCCAACATGGCCGTGGCGACAGCCTACATCACCGACATCACCACGGAAGAAGAGCGCGCCCAACGCTTCGGTCTCTTCCACGCCATGTTCGGCATCGGCTTCATCATCGGCCCGGTCATCGGCGGCATTCTGGGCGAATGGTGGTGGCTCCACGCGCCCTTCCTGGCGGCGGCCGTGCTCAACGGCGTCAACTTCTCCCTGGCACTCTTCGTCCTGCCCGAATCTAGGCCCGGCAAGGCTGACGCGCGCTTCACCTGGGAGACGCTCAATCCCTTCAAGCCGCTGGCCTGGGCCTTTAATTTCAAGGCTTTGGTGCCGCTGATGGCCATCTTCCTGATCATGAATTTCGTCGGCACCGTCTACGGCACGGCCTGGGCACAGTTCAGCGAAGATCAGTTCGCCTTTTCCGGCCTGACCATCGGTCTGTCGCTCGGCGCTTTCGGCGTGTTCCATGCCTTGGCGCAGGCTTTTTCTTACCGGCCCCGCCGTTGCCTGGCTCGGCGAACGCTGGGCTCTGGTCGTCGGCATGGCCTTCGAAACTGGCGCCATGCTCACCCTGGCCTTTGCCGGCCAGGGCTGGCTGCTTTTCGCTATGGCACCGATCTTCGCCCTGGGCGGCATCGGCATGCCGGCGCTGCAATCATTGACGACACAGCAGGTCGATTCCGATCGTCAAGGTCAGCTACAGGGCGTGCTCGCCAGCATCGTCAGCCTTGCCTCTGTCTTTGGCCCGCTGCTCTTCAGCGCCATTTACGCATCGGTGCGCCACGATTGGCCCGGAATGATCTGGATCGTCGCCATCTGCATCTACTGTCTTGCCTTGCCGCTCATGGTCGGCATCCGGAGGGCGCCGGCTGCGGCAAAAAACCCGGCGGAATGATGGTGGAAAGGCCGGAAAACCTGATAGTTCGGCCTTGTCGGTCCCGAATTTCCGCGGCATTAACATTCCCGTACCGTTCGGCCTCGCCAAAACGGCGGAAACACTTGCGCTTCAGCTAGAATCGACCAAGGGTTGCCGCCACCAAGCTTCGCCAGCGAGGGCGGGCATTCACTGTGAGGATACGCAATGAACAAGAACGATCTGGTTGGCGTCGTTGCCGACAAGGCTACGATCACCAAGGCTCAGGCCGCTGAAGCGGTTGACGCAGTGTTCGAAGCAATCACCGCCGCCCTTAAGTCGGGTGACGAAGTTCGTCTCGTTGGCTTCGGCACCTTCGCCGTGTCGCAGCGCAAGGCATCGACTGGCCGCAACCCGGCCACCGGCGCAGAGATTCAGATTCCGGCCTCCAATCAGGCCAAGTTCAAGCCCGGCAAGGGCCTGAAGGACGCGATCAACTAAAAGCACCGCTTTTAGCGCTTCAAACAAACGGTCCCGCGTTCACTCGCCGGGGCCGTTTTGTTTTTTGGGGGCAGCGGGCCGGGCCTTCGCCCGCGTGCTCCCATCCCAATCCCCTCCGTCGAGGGGAGTGATTGCTCCGGACCGCTCTGCCCTCTGATTCCCATCCACGGTGTCATTCCCGCGAAAGTGGGAACCCCTGTTTGAAACGGAGGTCCCCGCTTTCGCGGGGATGACACATAGAAAGTGAAAGCATCCGCGTGCGTCCAAGGGGAACAGGCCCTCCGCCGACGGGAGGCACTGCACCGAGACGGAGACGCGATTTGCGCGATATACACTACGCCGCGACCCGGTCTCCGCTCGCCATCCCCACAGCTCGAACCGCCCATTGGCAAATTGCCTGTTGACGGGCAAGGGCAGGGGCCCTAATCAGAGCGCCGTTCCAGACCATTGTGTCGGACGGGCGATTAGCTCAGTTGGTAGAGCGTCTCGTTTACACCGAGAATGTCGGCGGTTCGAGTCCGTCATCGCCCACCAACCCCTTTATGTTCCAAGGGGTTAGAAGGGTTTTTTCTGTGCAGTTAGAACATGCTCAGTAGAGAATTCCGTGCTTAACTCACCTGCCGCGCCTCGATCTGCCGGTTTTTTAAGCCTTTCGCAGTGAGATCTGAATTTTCTACTTGACGCATTGCTGCGTTCAGGCTGGTTGCTCTGGCGCTTGTCAGCCGCTGTTGCGAAGGGAATACGAGATGTGGACGCAAGGTGATAATCGACAGGCTGTTGAAGGCTTGGCGGTATCTATCCACTTCTCCAGCGAAATGCCCCCCTTGCTCGCTTTGAAGGTGCGAGATCGAGCGCGCTCGGTCGCGGCGGGCTTAGGTCTGGGTCTTGAAAGAACGATTTTTGAAGTCGATGTTAATGACGATGGGGAGTCCTCCTCTACAGAGACAGGTAAGGTCTTTTTGTCAGCAGACGGCATATCGGAAGATCGTCGTGCGGCAGGTCATTTCCATGAAATGCTGTCGATCGAAGATGATAAGATAATTTATAGGACAGCTGCTTTCGAAGGATGGGCTGTTGCGCGTGAGAGATTTGTCGCGCTTATGGTCGACATTCTTTCGCAGGTTAAAGAAGTAATGGAACTGCGCACCATCCGGCTTGAAGTGCGTTACAGGTTCTTTTGGGAGGGAGCGCGAAGTGATTGGGACTTTTCGCCGCTGCTTCGAACGAATTCGCCCTACATAGCGCCCTTCGTTTATGAGACATCTGAGCCATGGCATTCCAACTCTGGAAAATGGCTGCCAAGGACCTCGACTAAAGCTCGACTGTTGCAAACAAATGTTCAGGCGAACCACTGGCGCAATTCGTTCAACGATCGGGAAAGCGCCGGCCTAACGATGAGAATCTCGGTTGAGGATAGAATAAGGTCCTCGGGTATTGAGGTTTCAGACAGCGCCTACGATATGGTGTTCACAGACCTAGACAAACTCCATGAGGACATGCAGGCTGCCTCGGAAGAGATCATTGTTTCTGAGTTTTTGAGGGACGCCGGCTCGGTAGAAGCAAAATGATTGCTACGTCCGCGACATTCAATGAAGTTTTTGAACTAGACGGTCCCGGGCCTCTGGACGCGATTTCTGATGTCTGGGATCTTCATACTGATGTTGTGAAGCAGCGTCGGAATGCACGTAGAAGGAAATCTTCGATCGCGGCGCGCAGCCCAATCTGCCTCGATCATCTCCCCAGTGAATTCCTGCAACCTCTCGATCTCCTTCAGCTTGCAGACGATGAGTTTGGAAGTGAGTTCAGCCCGGCCTTAGAAAAGGACACCACCGGCGGTGTGGGCTCGTTGATGTGGCTGGCCGCGGCTGGCGCCCTGAGCGTGGTTGTGCCCGCAATGACTGTTGGGGCGTTCCCGGTGTCGCGCATCGGGGCTTCCGACCATGTCGTGATCGGAGGTGTTGCCTATGAACCAGCGCTCCTGCCGGGTCACATTATGGGGCCCGCTGGATCGATACCGCAGGTACAGCCAGAGACAGCGGAAGTCCTGTACGCACACGTTTCGCCGCGGATTGTTGAACTAGAAGGCATAGCCGCTGACGAGGAAATTGATGTTTCGAGTGCGTCGAAGACTGACTTGGTTTCGTTGTTTGTTCAGTTTAGCTTCAAGCAAACGCCATCAATCTTCCTTCTTGATAGCGGCAACTTCAAAGTCGCCTGGCGAGAAAGCTTGGAGCGCCACGTCTCTTTCGAGCTTTTGGGCAATGGCGCAATGAAGCCCGTTATATTCTCCAAGGACGACCAGAGTGGCGCGTCCAACCATTTGGCCGGCGTCATGCCAGTTCGCAGCCTGTCGGATCTTTTGGCTGCGTCAGGCCTTAAGTCCTGGATTCTCAAAGATTGACTTTGCTGTCGACAGATAGTCGGATCGTCCGTCATGTTCCGGGGAACAAACACCAAGATGGGAAAGTCGATGGCTCGGTGTTTGTGCCGCTCGTTGACGGCGATGTATTTCGATTGCGTCAGTTCGAGGACGGCTCTCTAGAAGTAGGGCTGTCTGTCGCCTCGCTGGATCTCTTGGAGGGAGCCGACGATGACCGGCTCTCTAAGGTCAGGGCGACCTTCCCCAAAAAGCTAAACAAAGCTCAGCGATTTGCCGAACTTACGGTCTCGGGTGCGATCAGCGCAGTGGCCTCAAAATTCGCAGATAACGCTGATGTTAAAAGACTTTGCGCGTTATCGCTTATCCACACCCCCGTAGGGAAGGAAGGAGAAGCCATTCACTTTGAGACCCACTGTGATGTGCTTGGCTTGCCTCTTCGGACTGACGCGTTCTCTGAGTTGGTTGCCGAGGCAATTTCCTATTCTGTGACTGCCTTGCACCCAGCACTTGTCGTCGAGTGAGGCTGGCGGGGCCGTCTATCTAGTAATGCTCAGACGTGCCATCGCCGCCCGGGCAAGCTTCTTCTGATCGGCCGACCTGGTGTAGCGCTCGACTTCCTCTATCGTCTTGTGGCCAGACACTGCCATGATCTCCCTGGTCGAGCATCCTGATTCAGCCAACCGCCGGCAGGCTGCCTTGCGCAGGCCGTGGGCGTTGAAGCCTTTGGGCAATCCCGCATCACGACAGCGATCGCCGAACCAGTTGCCGAAAGAGGTCGGCTGGAAGGGCTTATTGTGTTCGGAAAGCAGAAAGGCGGGAATGTCCACCGTGACGGCGTCGAGAACCGGCGCCAGGTCATCGTGGATTGGGATATCGAGATAGGCGCCTGTTTTCTGCTGGCGTACGGCCATCATGCCGTCGCGGACATGCTGGCGGCCCATGCGGACCACGTCGCTGCGGCGCTGGGCCGTGAAGAGCAGGAGGGCGAGCGCGAGGCGCGGCTTTGAGCCGACAGGCCAATGGCGCTCGAACTGCTCGATGTGATGTTCTTCCCAGACGAGAAAACCGTCGCCGTCGCCGACCTTCAGCGACTTCATGCCGGCGGCCGGGTTGTCAGTCCGAAGCTCTTCTTCGATGGCAAACTTGAGAAGCAGCTTGAGAGTGCGGAGGCGCTTGTTTGCTGCGCCTGGCTTGTCTGCCTTCTCGGCAATCAGCGCTTTCACGCCGCGGCGATCGAGCATGGCGATGGGCTTCGGCCCATGCGGATTACCATGCTTGTCCTTCTCGCGGCGAAACTTGTCGATCTCGTTGCGGTAGGTAGCCTGAGTGATTTCGGCCAATGTCTTGAACTCGGCGGAGGCGTAGTAGCGCAGGGCGACGTCATCGACGCTGCCTGGAACGACCTTGGGGGCGCGAGCGGGGACCTTGCGCGACTGTTTGGCCTCCAGTGCGTCAAGGCACGCCTGATAGGCCGCCATGAAGCTCTTGGAGCCTGGCAGGCCGGGCAGGGCGGTCTTGGGCTCGCCAAGTTTGTTGAAATAGTGGCGGCGCACTCCGAGGCGATCTGTATAGCTCTTGATATATTTGAGCTTGATCGTGCTCACTGTCTCACCTTCGGGTTTCAATGCCACGGGTTATCCTGATGCTCTTCGCCCTCGATTGGCAGCGCCCTGAAGGCAGCGTCGATGTCGTCCACGTCCCACACGCGGCGATTGTCGATCAGACGCGGGCGCGGCATGCGCCCGTCTCTGACGAGTTCGGCGAACTTGCTCGCACCCAAGCCGACATACATGGCGGCCTCGGCCTCTCCGAGACCACGCCGGATCGGCAGACGAGCGGCGACGGAGGCCTTGCGCTCACTCATTGGCGGACTCCGGAAATTCGTACTGTGCTCGAGCGTCTACCAAACGGCCTGTAGCGTTCTTGCCCTCCTTGACCGTGAGCGATAGTCGCACGCCGTCAATCCCGTTGCAAAGACGCTGCCACTTACCCGTCAGCATCGACTGGAAACGGGAGAGGTCGGGGCGGTGTGCCCATCCTTCCCACTGCTTGAAGAAGGGGACGCCTACATATTCGCGCTCATCTCGAAGCTCACGGACCCAGTCGGTATGTATGTGGCGCGCCTTGTGTCCGGAAGCGCTGGCGAGGGTGTCGGTCCGCCTGTCCACTAGCATGATGGACGTGAGGCCTTTCGGCCCAATCATGGGTCCGTACGCGAGGAAGCGGATCGCGGCGCGTGTTGGCAAGAGGGTCACGACACGTTCGTTCGCGGTTGACCGGTCGGCTACGCTCACGGACACGCCAATGCGTTGTGCAGCGGCGTGTCGGGGGACGCATCGTGGATAGACATGAAAGCGCATATGTCGGCGGAACCCACCTTCAGAGAAATTCCTGCGGTAATCTGGTGATACGATCGCCGAACGGTAGTCTTCCAAAATTGTGTAATCTGCAGATAGCAAGCAAATTTATTCGTTGATTTTTGGCAACTTGTGAAAAAATCACAAAATGAACTGGAATGCGAATATGTATCTGATCAGAGATTGGAAATACTTTTTCTCATCTATCGATGTCCGGCTAGGGGCGTTCTCTCGCTTCTCGACCGCGAGGCGCGTTGGCCGAATGGAGTAAGGACGCGATCGCCACTCACCCCTCAATGGGGTGGGTGGCGAGGATGCTCAGGTAGTCTCAACAGAGCGCGAGACTAGATGGCCGGCGCCCCTTTCCTGCGCGGCGGCGCCTTGGCCAGGAGGTAGTACGACAGCCAGGGGTGCAGGGCGGAAAGCATGTGTCGATGGTACGCGTGGAACGGCAGAGCCTTGTCAGGGCTAGTGCGGAGCCTGTTCAGCGTCTTCGGAAGATGGGTCTCTTGGACTGCCGAAACCCGAGGATTTGTGCGGCCGAGAAGCTCAACCAGCCCCAGCCAGTGGAGGCCATCGCTAGAGCGCAGGACATCACCCGTGGCTTGAGCAACGTCCCGCTGCTTCATGGCAAGCATCTGCTGCTCGGCGGCGTTGAGCGCCTCTACCGAATGCAACATTACCAAGACTGGGGAGATGCCGGCAGCAAGTGACTGGGAGAGGTCGCGGCCACCGAGAAGTCGCGCCAGCGCGTTCCAGTCTGTCTCGACAGCATGCAAGTCCTTTTTTGTGCTTGGTGCAATCGTTGATCGCGACAACGGAACCCGGCGCCTGAGCGCTTACCTGCTGGCTAAGGGACTGACCGTAGCGACCAATACCTTCGGCATGGCGCTCGTCCTGGGGCATGAAGATAACGTCAGGACCAACGAGGCTGCGGCTCCATCGATTGAACAGTGCATAGGGTGCCCGCACCCAGGGTTTGAGCGACAGTTCGACCAGATGAAACTGCGACGTTGCGCGGGACCGATCCAGGCACGTGGCGTCGATGGCGAAAATGCGTCCACCGGCCTGAAAGTACAGATCGCGAAAAGACTGTGTGCCGAGATTATAGACGTTAGACGGCGTGGTGACCCAGATCAGCATCATGCCGGCCTCACGGTAGAAGGCCTCGCGCTCGATCATGGTCTGGAGCGGCAGGCGCGCCAGCTGCAGTTCGAAAGCGACTGGCTGGCCGTTGTAGCTGGCCGACACATCCGGGCGGCGCCAGCGAGGTCCGATGGCGTGACGCTTTTCAAGTTCGATACCTGTGATGTTCGGATCGTAGCGCAGAACGTCGACAAGCATCTGCTTCTTGAGCTGATGCTCAAGCCCTTCCTGAAGGCCATCGTACTGGCAGCCGCCCTGCGAGTAAGTTTTGTCACCGGAGCGCCAGGCACATTCCGTGTCACCCTTGGCATAGTGGCTAAAGTGAGTGGAGCGTCCATCACCTGTGAGGCCTTCGCCACCATTGATGTAGACAGGCTCATTGCACTGGCCGCAGCGGAACGCTGCATCGTTCTGCGCGCGCTCCTCTCCGACGTCATGGCGCAGCGTCGAAAGGGAGGCGGTCGTCAGGCCGTCGAGGAGGTTGGCAGCATTCACCAGAATGCCGCCAAGCCGCATATCGCGCACTTCTTTGATGGTGCGGTTCGGGGAGGACAGGGTCGAAGGAAGAGTGGTCATCAGAGGTCTCTTTCGGAACAAGAAATAGAAATGAAGGAAGGACGATGAGGGTTAGTGGAGACGCGGCCGGGTCAGCACGGCCTCCGCTGCATCAAGGGCTTTGGAGAGCTTGCGAAGGCTTTTGATCTCGCCACGCCTGCAGGCCTTGGAGATCTCGCGCAGGAGATCGCTTGAGAGCTTGCGTCGCTCGACCTCGCGGGTGGCAATGGCGACGATCTCGTTCGTTGTCAGCGACTCGATCTGGATGACCTTGCAGCGGTCACGTACCGGCGCCGGGATTTTGCTCAGATCATTGGCGAGCAGAATCCAGTTGAGATGGCTCAGGTCGAGGTCGATACCCAAAAAATGGTCGTGCATGCACTGGGCGCTGCGCTGTTCCAGAAATCCAAGCATGGCCTCTGCAGGACTTTCGCGCCCGCCCCTGGATGTGTCCGTGGCTTTGTCGATCTCGTCGAACACCACGACGGGATTGCCGATCCCATTGGCGGCCAGATTCTGGACAATGTCGCTGGCGCGGGCACTGCGATAGATCGCATCGCCACCCAACAACGGCGTCGCCGTTGTCATGGTCGAGCCGTCAAGCAAGGCCATTGGAAGTGCACATGTGCTAGCTAGCTTGCTAGCAACACTGGTTTTGCCGAGACCTGGCGGCGAAACGATCAGCATCGGGCGAAAGCTCAGCCACGACGCACCACGGCTCAGGTTGAGCTGCGCACTTTCTCTAATGGCCTGCAGCACCGGGCCAAAGTGAGGAAACGCCTCGAACACCGTGCTGATGGCAGTGTCAATTGCATCGAGCGATGCTGGCCCTTCCAGTGTGAGGGGCTGGTCGAGGCTCTCGAGAAGACGACGCTTCGCCACAGCATCGCTGGCTTTGTCGAAGGCCAGCTCCCCAGCGAGTGCGAGCGTGCTGGCATCAGTCAGGCGCATCAGCGAGAGCGGACCGGTGCTCAACTGAACCGTGCGGGGCCGCCCGAACTCCACAAGCGTGAAGGCTCGGTCCTTGCGGTCCCAGTCGGTCTCGGTGGACGAGATCTCTGGTGCTTCGTCTGCTTCATCCGTCTCCAACTCGAGGGATGGAGCAACGTCGTCAGCAGAATAGGTCTTCATGTCGTTGTCGACGTCACCTCCCGCCAGCAAATCCAGAGGATCCGGCGGATCGGCGTCTTCTGGCCTTTGCGGGCGGAACAGGTCATTGCGGTGGGTAGAGTCGTCCTTTGACGGGCGCGCACTGGCCCGCTTCGGTTTGTCGTCTTTGTTGGTCATCGTCTTTTTCGATATGGGCGAGCAAATCCGTGGCGTCTCAAGGACGCAAAGGCGGATGATCGCAATGATGGGAGCGCGCGGTTTCTCGGGCGGGAGAACGTCCCGCCGTTAACAGCACACGATGTTGAGGGTCGGAGGCTCGCTAGGAAGCGACGGCCTCACGACGCGCAACAGTCAAGAGCGGTCCACAATCGATCGAAAGTTCAGATGGGGTGTTGCTGCGAATCTGGACGCAGCCGTAGATACGGTTAGCCATGCGGCTTCTCCTGTGTCTGCAGGTTGATGGCTACTTGGTTAGGCCGTCAGTTCGGTGCCAGCCGGACCGTCGGCCGCCTGATGGCAGCCATAGACCCCTTTTGAGTCCACACTCAAATTGACAGCACTGGCTAGAAAGTCACGGGCCTTCCCATCATTTGGTTAACAATGGATTCTCGCTGACTCGCCTTTCGTCGATTGGGCGCAACGGCTGGTAGCGGCTCTCCGGGTGGCTTAACAAACTTTACGTCAATGTAGGCAGGTAGGCGCTTAGGCCGCTACCTGCACCCCGGGGCAATCATCGCTCTAAATGCCCGCCCTCTGGCTTCACCTACAGCCATAATATCTCCCGCGCGTAGGCGGTCGCCACCGCTTATGCTGAGAATTGGAGCTGTATGAAGAGCAAACTATGACGTCTACATAAGTTCGTGATGAGAAATAGTTTTTCCAATCGAACTAAGTGGTGTGTTATAACATTGTTGGTCTATTTCAACTTTCCACAGTCGAATTTCATAATCGCCGAAATGTCTGGCACATTGGAAGTATGAGCCAGTGGAATGCTTTTACAGATCTTTCTTTCTCCTAGTGGGGTGACCTAGCTTTGCTAGGGGTACTCACCACACCAATTCCATTGGTTTCGTCGTTCCGGACCAGCACATCCGTGCTGGCCGAGACCATGATCGACACATCCGTGATCGAGCATGGTCCAAGGCTCGCGCGTCCGCGACGAGCCTCCGCCACTTGGAAAGGAAGAACATGGCGAGGAAGAATATGACGATCTGCCGCTTCACTAAGCTGAAGTCGATGGCAGAGATTTCCGGCAGTGCCGCTCACATGATCCGTTCAGATCATGCGGCTAATGCCGACCCCGAGCGTGCGGGCCTCAACCGCGTCATCGTCGGCGGAAGCGATCCTGCCGCGGAAGTCCGCGACCGTTTGGAAGGGATTTTGTCCCGAACCAACCCGTTCTTTGCGATCGAAGTCATGCTGTCCGCATCACCTGAATGGTGGGTAGGGGCCAACCGGATCAGGTCGAAGCGTGGATCACGGCGAGCATGCGGTTCCTCGATGAGGAGTTCGGAAAGGCTAACGTAGTGCACCTCCAGGAATGCACTTTGACGAAACAACGCCTCATTTCGACCGGCTACACGTTCCGATCGTCAACGGACGGCTCAACGCGAGCTTTCTGGGAGGTAAGGAAAAAATGCGGGTGCTTCAGGACAAGGCTGCAACCGCCGTCGCACGTTCATCTGATATTGCGCGTGGATTGAAGGGATCACAGGCATCGCACGTGTCGATGAAAAAATTCTACGCAACTGAGCGGCCAAAGTCCCTACGCCAGATCCGGAAATCGCATTCCCATGCTTGTCGCGCTGGCCAAGAGTTCGCAATGGCCCATGCGGCGAAGGAAGCCACGGCGGCTGCGCGCATTGGATCGATCAAGTGCTGGTTGCCGCAGGGCTGGACCGTTCACCGCAGCTTAGGCGCAAAGCGGTGAGGTTGACGTTGAAGGACATGGGTTTACCATCACCATTAGTGGCAACAAATGGCTGTGATCTGAAATCCGGGGTGGAAGGGAAAGGGCGGGGGCAATCGACCTTGTCCAGCACCTTCTTGGATGCGACTTCACCTGACTTCTCGCGATGTGGCTCGTCTCCGTTCCCGACCGCGGTACAACTGGTTGCGGACGAGTGCGCGAAAGCCGAACGGAAGGCCCACATTGAGATTTCGAAAGCGGTGCCGCTTGAGTTTATTCCACCGGAACCGTCGGAGGAGGGAACTTTAGACGAAGGTGAAGAGAGCCATCTCGTTCGAGCACCGAGGTCTCGCAGGTGGCTTTATCGATGGAGCAGCATGATGCGGGAGACATCTACACCGACTTTGCCACGCTCGAATGCCATCTTTCTTAGCCCCGAGACGAAACTGGCACGCCGGTGAGTGCCGAGGTCAGGGGGCAGGTATAATGCGATCTATACAAAGGCGCGGCACTCGGCAGTCGGCGCGAGAGGGGGCTGTTCTCCATCGGTAATGTTGCTGCCAACGTCGTGGTTACAGCCGAGGTCGAGAGCGCACGATTGATGCGATCTCATACTGCCAATGCGCGAAAGCGTTGGCCGGCTTCTACCGAGGACATCTTGAAGACGACGCGCATTGTTTCGACCGGCGGGGTGCGTCGCGAGCCACCGCCGTCGAGCAAAAGCATGTTATTTGTGCCCACCGGCCGACCCCGCCACCGGCGACAAGGCCGCGATCTGGGGAACGCGGGTTCGCCCTGCCGAACACAAGGACTGGGAACCTTGAGCTTCAGGACGTCCTTAGTTTTCGTCGTGATCCTGCCCAGGCGCAGGCCGCAGCGGAGCGCGAAAACGCGGGGCTGCGTGAACTCGAGAAACCCGCTCTTTCCTCCCCCTTCAAGCATGCCATCACTGACCTCGCCGCGGGCGAGGTCGGGGGACGGAAGAGATGGAAAGGCCAGAAGAAGAGGGCCCGAGCGATCGTAGGGACCTGGACGAGGCTCCAACATTCTAAGACCGGGCCTCTAAGCCACCGTCGGTAGGTGCCGATGTCGGCGGTGGACTCTGGAGCATGGCAGCAGCTCATGGTGTCGCTCTGAAATCCCTTAACCTCGACTGAACTGTTCCAGCTTGGCTGCCTAGGAACGCAATGGTCGATTAGCACTACTGAGCTGCCAAGTATCCGCGGAATTGGAAACCGGCATTCCGAAGACACGCCAACATTGCGCTAGCGCTGCCTTTAATTGGCACATAGGAAAGGTCGCCGTGGTAAAAGAACTAGTCGATCGGACCCAGCCATGAGGCCCATTCTCACGTCGACGAATGTGGCTTTGGACTCGAACCCGCTCGCTCTCCACCTATCTCTATGGTTTGATGGCCGGAGACAAGCCAGTGGGCCAAACGAGTGGCAGCGTTGTGAGGACTGTTCGGCTTCCGCAACGCACATTCCCAGACAGTTGCGATGCGCCAGCCGCCTTCAACCAGTGCCTCCTTTGCCGCCTGATCGCGAGCCACATTCGTGTCGAATTTCGTCTTCCAGAACTCTGGGCGAGTTGCCGGAACCGTTGCGTAGGGACAGCCCCGTGCCGATGCCAAAAACAGCCGTGCACAAAGACGACGGCGTGGTGTTTGGCGAGAACGATATCTGGCCGGCCCCGGAGCTTCGCGTTGTGAAGTCTAAAACGAAATCCCTGTGCGTGAAGTGCCTTTCGGAGCGAAACCTCCGGCTTTGTATTTTTGCTTCTGATTGCCGCCATCATCCTAAAACGGGTGGGACGGTCCACTATATCTATCACGTGCATCCTGGTTTTTCGCGCTCGAACCGAGTATACACCGAACAATTGGCGAGCGTTGGAGCCTGATTTGCCCTCTACCTTTGGAGTTGTTGATCTATTCGCCGGTCCCGGAGGGCTGGGGGAGGGGTTCGCCACCTTCGTGGCGCATGGGGTAGGCGCCGTTCAAAATTGGCATATCAGTGGAAAAAGGGGCCTCTGCTCATCGAACGCTCACGCTGCGCTCGTTCCTACGGGAATACCGCACCCGGCACATGCACCTACCCCGACAGTTCATCGAGTTCCATGCAGGGTTGGCAGTCGAACCAGACTGGTCCGGAGTAGACCCGGAGTTGTGGCAGCACGCAACCGGGGAAGCGCGGGCGCTGGAACTCGGCACTGACACGGCGGCAACAGCGCTCGATACAGCAATCGACAAACTAAAGGAGGACTACGAGGACACTGTTCTCATCGGTGGCCCGCCTTGCCAAGCCTATTCTCTGGTAGGACGTGCTAGGTCTAAGGGCAAGAACTGGCTACATACCGGAGGAAGATTCTCGTCACTACCTCTTTCGAGAGTACATTCGCGTTCTCGACAAGCTTAGGCCAGCCGCGTTCGTCATGGAAAACGTCAAAGGCATGCTTTCATCGACGGTAGAGAGCCGGCTTGTTTTCGATATGCTGATGGATGACTTGTCCTCCTTGGGCACCGGGCGCGGGCACCACTATGAACTACGTGCGATACGGGTTGAGGACGGCACGGCCAGCCTCCAAGAAGCCATTCGTCCGTCCGACTTTATCGTCCGAGCCGAAGCCTTCGAAGTACCGCAACGTCGCCACCGGGTGATCATTGTTGGAGTGCGGTCGGATTTGGCTTCCAACGCAAACGGAGCCAAATTGACGATGTCCGGGCTAATGCGCACGGTGAGTTCAGCAATCGGAAACTTGCCCGCCCTCCGAAGCGGAATCAGCCGAGGTCATGACGATTCTGCTTCTTGGAGGTCTGAGGTACATACCGCGGCGAACAAGTTGGCAAGCATCTACAGGGCGCAACAGGATTGGAAACTCGTCCAAGCGTTTAAGTCGATGTCAGAGCAATTTGCAGAAAGCTCGCCATCTTCGCGCACTTCGTCGACCCTACCAGAGGGCTACGCCAGCTCCAACGACCAGCTCCTGCAATGGCTGAAAGGCCTGGATTGATTGCCTTGGCTCAGCATGAGTCTCGCGGTCACATGCCGTCCGACCTTGGTCGTTATCTGTTCTCGGCAGTGTTCGGCGGCGTTCGCGGATACAGCCCGAAAGCAGCCGATTTCCCGGAGGCGATAAGCCCTGACCATCGGAATTGGCATAGCGGCGTTTTTAATGACCGTTTTCGGGTTCAATTGGCAGACCATGCCTCGACCACGGTTACGAGCCATATTTCCAAAGACGGACATTATTTCATACATCCAGATCCAATGCAGTGCCGCAGCCTCACTGTTCGCGAGGCTGCTAGACTTCAAACTTTTTCCTGACGATTATCTCTTCCTAGGAAATCGAACGCAGCAGTACGTCCAGGTTGGGAACGCCGTTCCACCATTCTTGGCTCGGCAGATCGCGGAGTTATTGTATCGCGTTTTGACCTGATAGCATCAAGTCTAATGAATTTTTCGAGCGACTGCGGATGTTTCCAAGTTTGACGACCAAATACTCCGGTGCCAAGAAAGCTGAGGCAACTTGCACTCAGAGATTCTCATGCCCTCTCCCCAAGTCGAGATTTTTTGCGACCCACCTCCGCCAGCGACGTGCCAACTATGGAACCCTAGAGGAGGCAGCTGCAGCGATGCGGCGGGAGACCATTCAGATGTGGGGGGCTATTGCGCCGGAGATGGAGGCCAACCTTCTGGTCGCTATGGAGGTGGTCCGGTCCGAACTTCAAGATGTGGAAATTCTTCGGCGTCACTCGATCGTCGATGCGCCGGAGGACTGGTATCACGGACCTGGGAAGAACAGCCACCATTGGTCTGCATTGCACGAGTATCTCAAGACCAAGGGTTGGAACCCCGACACCATTGGCTCGCTTGATCGGGCCTCAACTGAGGTTGTGTCGTTGCTTGGCAATCCGGCCAAGGACAAGTTCGCCAGTCGCGGCCTAGTCGTAGGATATGTGCAATCGGGCAAGACCGCCAACATGACTGCCGTCATGGCGAAGGCGGTCGATGCCGGCTATAACATGATTATTGTCCTTGGAGGCGTTACGAACAAACTCCGCAAGCAGACGCAAGAGCGTTTCGAAAAAGACGTTCTCAGGCACAGAACTCTTTGGCAGCTTTACACTACAAGCGAACCCAATGGTGATTTCGTTCAGCCCGCGAATGGCGGCTTTGTCCTACCGGCGGACGGTCATGCACAGTTGATCGTCATGAAGAAGGAAGGAAGCCGACTGAAGCAACTCCGGCGCACGATAGCGAGGACGCCCGCGGTCGTCTTGCGAAAACTCAAGGTGCTGCTGATCGACGACGAGTGTGATCAAGCATCAGTGAATTCGGCGCGAGGCGAATTCGATATGACGCGTATAAACGAAGAAATACGGCGAGCCCTGGCGGAGCTGCCGGCCGTCACCTACGTCGGATACACAGCCACCCCTTTTGCCAACGTCTTCATCAACCCCTATCCATACGGAAACGAAGACGAGTTGGATGATCTCTACCCCCGCGATTTCATAACCGCGCTTGAGCGACCCATAGGCTATTTCGGTGCGCGCGAAGTTTTCGGGAGCGATAGCGCTGAAACAGAAGCCGACGAACAGGACATGATCCGCATCCTGTCTGACGACGAGCCAGCTCTGTTGCGCCCCACGTCTCCGAAGGAAAAGGAGAACTTCCGCCCGGAGATGACCAAGAGCCTCGAAGACGCCATTCTCTGGTTCTTTGCCACCTGCGCTATCAGGAGGGCCCGTGGCCAGGAGAACGAACATATGTCTATGCTCGTTCATTCGTCGCCATTCATACGGCAACACGAGTATATGTCAGGCTTGATCCGTACTTGGGTGGAGCAAAGGAAATCAGACCTGCTCGCGGGTACGGGTGATATCTCATCGAGGCTGCGGGAAGTTTTTGAGGTAGAACGCGAACGTACTGCTCCCGCCGGCCACGATCGCATCCCAGAGGACTTTTCCTCCGTATTTGCCCATCTTCCGGCGGTCCTTGGTGCGCTTTGCTATCCGGTTGAAAATGGCGAAACCGATGAACCTTTGCGCCTCGACTATACAGGGAAGCCGGTGACCTGCATCGTGGTCGGGGGAACTGTCTTGGCGCGCGGCCTCACGCTTGAAGGGCTATGCGTGTCTTTTTCCTGAGGACGTCGAAGCAGTATGACACGCTGCTGCAAATGGGCCGCTGGTTTGGTTACCGGCGCGGATATGAGGACCTCCCGCGCCTTTGGACTACCGAAGATCTCGCCTCCAAGTTCCGCTCGTTGGCTGTTATCGAAGAAGAGATACGCGCGGACATTTCAGTATACCGCGATAGCCACCTTACACCCCGCGACTTTGCCGTGAAGGTGCGGTCGATTCCCGGCATGGCCATCACCGCGGCAACAAAGATGAAACACGCCTTCCGCACGAGCATGAACTTCTCGGGCAAGCACGTGCAGACAATCCGGTTTGACCACCGCGATAGTGAAACCGTGGGCAGTAACTGGGACGCCGCATCGCAGCTGGTTGATGCGATGCTGAGGACAACGGACGCCTCGGTTAAAGACGGTGGGCTCTTGTTCAGCCGTATCCCGTTTCAGATGGTGCGCAGGTTTGTGGCCGCTAGTGAGATTTCTGAACAACACATGGATCTCAAGAAACCGCACTTGATCAGCTATCTCGATGAGGCTGAGGGGAATCTCAGGGAGTGGAATGTTGCGGTCATCCAGACAAATTCAACCACAGTGTCTTCCAAACCCCTTGGCGCGCTTGGCGAACTGCGAACCATGAGGCGATCGCGTCTCAGTGAGGCGTCTCCACGGTACGCGGACATCAAAGCGCTGATGTCGAAGGGCGATATCCTTATCGATGCCGAAAAAAAGCCGGAAGGCAAGGAGGATTGGTCCAGCTACAAGGCCTGTCGTCCAAATGTGCCGTTGCTTCTCCTCTATTTGATTGACGCAAAGTCAGAACCGCAAGAGAGAAAATCGACCGGGAACAAGCCGCCCTCTCGCGTTGCCCTAGATGCGGTTTCTGACATTGTGGGTTTCGGCATGGTTTTCCCGGGCCACAAGGATCGGTCTGGCGGGTACTTCTCGGTCGACATCGACGCTCCGGCGTTCGAGGAGACCGAAGAAGGTGAAGACCAGATCGAAGAAGTAGACGGCGCAGATGCTTGATCCCCGGCTTCTCGAAAGGGAATGGAGTGAGATCCGGTCAACCGGTCGAGGTGACGGAGAGCTGGAGGTCCCAAGTAGACCATCCGGTGTCACAAGTGGGTATGGTCAGGTACGTATTGCGATAGGCCCGAAGGGCCAACCACGTCTTCTCGTTCCCGTAGCTCGACCGGCAGCTGCAGGAGCCCAAAATACAGGAAGCAATAACTTGGTCGTGAGCCGGTCATCCTTTCGATCTGGAGGAAAGCTCGAGCACTTCATTGATGTGATGCTCGGGAATCCGCAGCTTGCAAAGGTATTTAGCGAGCTGGTCCGCGAGATACTCGCGCGTTTGACGAGTGGCGACGGGCCAGAGACGGCTGTGAATGGTACTATCAAAGATTTCAGGGATCTGTTCGCTAGGACACCCGATGCCGAGGTGTCTTTAGCCAAGCTCGGCGGACTGATCGGCGAGCTTGTGGTCCTTGACATGCTAACGGCATTGCGTCCCGAGGCAATAAGTGGATGGACCGGCCCCCTCGGCCAGCGTCACGATTTCCGGCGCAGGGATATAGCTGTGGAGGTAAAGACCTCCCTTCGCTCCGATGCGACGCGTGTTACGGTACATGGACCGGAGCAGCTAATGCCGCAACTGAGTGGTCGGTTGTTCTTGGCGCACGTTCGGGTGGAGCCGGTGGACAATGGCCCTCTCTCTCTCGGGGCACTCCATCGGAGCATCGTTGCACGTGGAGCGGACGAGCTCATGTTGGACAATTGTTTGGCCGAACTTGGGTGTCGGGATGCCAATGCGGGCGAATGGAATACGTCTCACTTTGCGCTGGAAGGCGTCGACTTCTACGAGGTTGCGGATGGCTTTCCATGTGTGACGCCCAAATCCTTTGCTGGTGGCGCTTTGCCATCTGGAGTGCATGCCCTGACCTACGAAATAGATCTTTCGGTTGCTCGCAAATGCCTGCTTAGCCACTCGCAAACGGCTGACGTGCTGTCGGAATTTGCCGCATGATTCCTCTTGATCTGCACAGCGAGCGATTTGCTCCTACGGGCAATTTGGCCGGCGAGGGCTTCCGGCGCCTGCTAGGCCGCCCAGCACTCGGCCTTCTGCAGACAGTGATCAGGGAGGCACTTCAGAACTCGGTTGACGCGGCTCTGCACGATAGGAATGTCGAGATTTTTTTGCGCTTCCGGACGCTCGAAGGTGAAGCGCTCGATCGCTTGCGCAATCTGCTCTTTCAAGCACTGCCGCCGGAGGCGAAGGAAGCGTCCGGCGAGCAAGATGATACCCCCAGCTTGCATGACATCTTAGGCATTGGACGCGTTTCGGTGTTGGAGATCGCCGACTTCAATACCAGGGGATTAGGAGGGCCGACCCGAGCAGACGTGGCTACCGGCACGGAGCAGATGGACTTCGTGAACTTCCTCCGAAACGTCGGAGCCGCACGGGACATGCATCATGGTGGCGGAACTTACGGCTATGGGAAGACCTCGCTTTATGCCTTGAGCCGCGTATCCACAATCATCGCTGATAGCCAAGCCATTGCTTATGGCGAGCCGGTCAGGCGACTCATGGGCTGTCACCTTGGTCCCGCCTTTGAGGCGCCGGTCGATGACAAGCCACGACGTTTCACTGGAAGGCATTGGTGGGGACGCAGCGATAGCGAAGGCGGTGTTGAGCCTGTTGAAGGTGTGGAGGCTATCGAGCTTTCCGACGCACTTGGTCTTCCTCAACGCGACGAAAGGCGTACTGGAACAACAGTGGCCATCTTGGCTCCCCACGTGGATGGCGGTGTAGATCTGCGTGCTGAGCTCGTTGAGGCTGTACTCTGGAACTTCTGGCCCAGAATGTGCACTTCCACTCCAGAGGGGCGCAAGATCGAGGTCTCGCTCGAGTTCGAAGGCGAGAAAGTCATTATACCTGCACCTGAGGACTATCCTCCGCTGGATCTTTACGCGGAAGCACTTCGAAACGTTCGCGGGGAAGGCGCCGGAGAAGTAACGACCATCAGAAGTCCTAGTCTACGGTCTGATCTTGGACGGTTATCGATTGTCCGTGGTATGTATGCACGTCGGAACCCGATAGCTCAGCGCGAAGAAAGTCCAATGCGAGCGCATGCGCGCGCCATCGCACTGATGAGACCGGTAGAACTCGTCGTGCGATATCTCCCGGGGGAGCCATTTGCTGACCAACGTTTTGAGTGGGCCGGAGCTTTCGTCTGCTCAAAGGAAGACGAAATTGAAAGCGCTTTTGCGGTGTCTGAGCCCCCAGCCCATGACGACTGGATACCGGATATGTTGCCCAAAGGGCGATCAAAGACGGCCGTGAATGTGGCTATGAGGGAACTGAAATTGGCTGCAGCTGGCTTTGCGCAGCCGACTGCGGCTCTGGGAGCGGCCCACGACAAAGGGCCTTCTGTCGCCAAAACGGCCGCGAAGCTTGGAACACTCTTGACTGGCGCGTCCGGAAAGGGTCCCGGACGGCCAGTTTCTCCCGGTGGTGGCGTCAGTAGGAAGAGAATTCAGATATCTTCGCCCCGCTTCGTCCGTCTTGAGTTGATTGATGGACGACGTGTCGCGAAGGTTCGAAGCCGATCTTACCAACGATGGGAGCCAGCCTAGCATTGTGCTAAGGGCAATGCCCCATTTGGTCGTGGATGGATCGGCGGCCTCAACGGACGACCTGCCCGACGATATTTCAGTTGAACTTCTGCGGATGTCTTTGGGAGAGAGAGAGACCGCTGCTGATACCATTGAGCTGGGGACATTGACAGGCATTGTCTCGTGCCTAGTCTCGGTCCCTATCGATGCGGCGGTCGGGATCCGGTTCTCATTTGATGAGGCGAGCACCGAATGACATCCGGTATTGCGTTTCCGTTCCTGACTCTTGCTGAGGATACCGTGACTCTCGACGGCCTTCTGATCGGTCATTCCGGACAACCGCTCTTCCCATTCCTGCCGATGCTGCCTAACTGGGACTATGCTGCGGACATTGATCTCCGCATTTCAATCTCCATCGACATGGAGCGAGCTGCGCGAGACCTTTCTATCCCAAAAGATGAGCTTAGGCTCGCGGTCGTCCTCAAGATTGGAACTGGCCGTGGTAGGTTTCCCAGAAGGGTTGAACGTGCCATGTCCCTCGTCTTTGCACAGGACACCAACGGGAGCCTTGAACTGCACACTCGTGTTCCTGGGAACGCGCTGTCTGGCCGCATGGTTGTCCGAGCGGAAGTTTTACTAGATACAATTGCCGAGAACGCGTCGCTTCTGTCTCCAGCCAAAGCGGGTTCGCGACTGTGGTCACAGGAGTTTGTGGTCGATCTAGAAGACGGTGGTGACAATCGCTTCCCGATTGAACTCGTATCGTTTGGCCAGACATTCCCAAACCAAAAACATGTCAATTCACCATGGTATCTGTCCTGGCGTACAAATGCACTTACCGCAGACTTCTCTGGCACAGTGCGCCTTTACGTCAACTCCGACAATGAAGAGCTAGCGGATCGGGTAATTGCCGGCGATGCACTGACGCTCCAAGCAATTGTCGGAGACGTCATGTTGCAGATGGTAGGTTCTGTCATCGATGCGGAGGACCTCGACGACCAACTGGCGGATTGCGAAGAAGGGTCTGTAGGTGCCCAGATTTTTGGTTGGATGAAACTTGCGTTTCCAAATCGAAGCATTTCCGAAGTGCGAAGGATCAAACGCAACGCGCCGGGAATGTTCCATTCAAGTGTCCATGCGGCGGCCGAGCTGAAAGACGACGAATGAGCAATGTCTGGCTCCTTCCTCGCCTCAGCGACCTGGGCGTGACCCAATGTCTTGAAGACCTCGAAGTTCGGTCCAAGAGCGCGGTTAATCTTACAGCCGCGGCGGCGCGCCGGGCTAAATATGAAGCTTGGATCTGGTACGCCCCCAGCGGAGGATCAGTAGCTAATGAACTGCCTGACGAGATAAGGCGTAACATGCTGGCGCTCGCAGAGCGACATGGGTATCCGGATCGAGCCAGTGAAAAGCAAAAAGCAAACTTCGACACTGATGCAGCCAAATGGCTTGCGATTCACCTTGATGCCTCGTTGCCGGAGCTGTTGCGTGACGACGTCTGGGCATTCGTGACGTGCATTCTTTTGCAGGACCTAGTCATTTGGCGATACCCTAATCCCAATCGTGCTCGGCTAGCAGGCGGCGTCAGGAACACTTTTCAGAGGCTATGGGTAAGGGGGAAAACTCTCGATCTTGGAGCAGAAGCCGGTTCGGAACGTTGGCGGCTTCTACAAGCGCCCAGTGAGGATGCGATGGTTCAAATTTTCGAACGCGCTTCCATTGCGTCGGACGCTAATCTTGCTCGTGCCATCGCCCAAGGTTGGGTCACAACTGCCAACAATATCGGGCGCGAAAAAATGGAGGACGTGATGAGACGGGCGACAAAACTCTTGCGACTACGCAATCAGATTGTCGATCTGTCTTTCATGTCAGCAGAAGAGTTGGAGGCAGAGGTGCAGCAAGCGTTCAACCGGTCTGCTGTAGGACTCTCCCTAAACGGACGAGATAACGGCGGGATGAGTCCCCTGATGGCACGGATCGGTCGCGTACTCCGAGCACCACGCCTCGGTGGAGGCGCAAAGCCGACTTGATTGCAGTAGCTCCAGCAGCATGTGTGTCCGATCTAGTACCAAAGCCTAGTTAAAGCTAACGGACCGTTTTCGATCCCCGAATGGCTACATGACTAGGATTTTCTGCCTTGCCTTTCCACACTGCCCAAATTGCCAGCTGAAGCTAACACAGTTTCTACTTTGGCAGTTTTGGAGTTGGGGCGGGCAGGGGGAAGTTGAAACCATCGCCGGTTTCATTGTCGGCGTGCCACGCCGAGGTCGCGGGTCAGGGGCGGCTATTCGTAAGTGGCCTGCGCTCCGTCCTCTTGTCGCCATAACCTCCCGGTCGTTTCGATACTTGTCGCACGCCGTTTCAGCATTCGCTTCTGGTCAGGTCTGAGAGCGTCCGAATCGATGGGAACATGTCCCGGTAGACTTTCTTTTCTACGCCCGGCGCGAGCTTTTCTTCGTTGCGTGCGAAATACCAAACCTGAAGCACTTGGGCCTTAAGGGGCAGTCTGCTCGTAAGGGCTAGATAGTCGTACCATCCCTCCTAAAGCACGGTGTCGTTAGCCACATCGGTGCAACTCCCAAGAAGGTCCGCGTCCTCCCTCACGGTCGTTTTGTCCTGGGCGTAGAAATGCTTCATCGCATTCCAGAACTGATTCCGAAGGAACGTCACTTTCCACGGTTTCATGCCGGGGTTTAGCTTCCGGATGAGGGGCTGAGAGAACCTCGACATTGCGCACTTCGCCAGCGCCTTCCAGCAGTTCACAGGCACCACATGCCAATACCTGAACGGAAATCGGGTCTCTATCCCGAAGAAACAGGTCTGTCGCAGTGCCCAGTTGCACACGAGCAATGTCGATTTTGATCTGATGTGGGTCCAAGAAGGCCTCGTTGAGTTAGAAAGTCGCCGAAAAAGGCGAACAAAATCAATGGGCGGTATGGGGCAGATCGGAAGGGGCTAGACGTTCTAACCTCTTTATATATATAGGCGCTGGCGGTCCGTCATCGCCCACCATTTTCGTTTCCCGACCACTCCCGCCCAGCCGGAGGGTGCGAAACGGAAAATCAGATGC
Organism: Devosia sp.; assembly: GCF_024707125.1. Classification (GTDB taxonomy): domain Bacteria; phylum Pseudomonadota; class Alphaproteobacteria; order Rhizobiales; family Devosiaceae; genus Devosia. Next base: position 675,506 of record NZ_JANQAH010000007.1, on the reverse strand, counting down.
CGTCGCCTGCCACGCGCGTCGGCAAAGCCCCAATCCTTCTTCATCTCAGCCACAGACACCCCGGCCGATGCCCTTCGAGAGCGCGTCAGCTCGCGTTCCTGTTGAGAAAACGCGCCTTGTGGCTTGAAGCATAATAGTTTTCCACAGGCTCGATCGCCTCTGTGAAGTTTTTATGCCGGATGCGGAAAGGGGCGCTTGACTTAGTCAGGGGCGCTGGGTACATCAGCGTCACGTTCAGCGGGCCACACGGTTCGCCGATGCGGGAGTAGCTCAGTTGGTTAGAGCGCCGGCCTGTCACGCCGGAGGTCGCGGGTTCGAGCCCCGTCTCTCGCGCCACCCTTTCTAGAAGGTGTGGCCACCACGGCGCCCATAGGGCGCCTTTTTTGTTTGCTCTCTTCTTTGTGTGTAACGCGCTGGATGCGGCCACCGTATCTGCTGGTAGAATAGCCAGTAGGAAGGTGCTCCAATGTCGCCACGTTTTCCCGATTTTGCGTTTTCCCGTCGCAGCCTGCTCGGCGGACTTGCTGCGGCGTCGGTCCTCGGCTTTGCGGCAAGACCCAGCTCGGTCTTTGCGCAGGAAGAGCCCGTGGTCATCCCGCCGCCCGACAAGGATCTGGTTGAATCAGCGGCCTCGGCGGTCGCCGTTTTCGCCGGCGGATGCTTCTGGGGTGTGCAGGGCGTGTTCCAGCGAGTGAAGGGCGTCACCAATGCCGTATCCGGCTATTCCGGCGGCGCGGCCAACACAGCCACATATGAGCAGACGACAAGGGGAGACACCGGTCACGCCGAGACGGTCGAAGTTACCTACGATCCCAAGGCCGTGACCTTCGGCAAGCTGCTGCAGATTTTCTTCTCCGTTGCCCACAATCCGACCCAGCTCAATTTCCAGGGTCCGGACCGCGGCACGCAATATCGCTCGACCATCTTCCCGGTAAACGAGGATCAGGCCGAAGTCGCCAAGGCCTACATCGCCCAGCTCGATGCCGCGAATCTCTTTTCTGGCCCGATCGTCACCACGCTCGAGCCGTTCCAGGCCTTCTATCCTGCGGAGCAGTACCATCAGGATTTCCTGACGCTCAATCCGACCTGGCCCTACATCGTGCGGAACGACCTTCCCAAGATCGCGGCCCTGGCGGCTCTGTTCCCGGATGTCTATCGCACCGAACCCGTACTGGTCGGGGAGTTGCCCGCCGCCTGAGCGGTGTGACTCCAATGCAACGGCGGCGCGGTGCCTTGTTTTGGCCCCTCAATGGGCGGCTTACAGCCGGATTGGGTGGCGAACTTCCTTGCCGGTCGCCGGAGTCGGTGTTGCACATCGGCATCGCCCGGCGGTCATGGAAAACCAGTGGTGGAACGCGCGGATCATTCTTCCGTTCTTCTCCCACCTGCTGGTTGTAGTGCTAAGGAGAAACGCGATGCGCTCGTCTCACAAGATCGCCCTGGCAACGCTTGCCACCGCCCTGATGTCGGGCTCGGCCTTCGCCGCCGACTTGATTACCGTGCCCACGAGCACACCGGCAGCATTGCCCATCTATGAAGAAGCAGCCGGCTTTGACTGGAACGGTTTTTATGCCGGCGTCTATGGCGGCATCCAGAATAGCCCGGTTGGCGGCATGCAATATGGTGCCGGCGCCATGGCCGGCGTGAATGCCCAATTCGACTTCTACCTTCTGGGTGCTGAAGTTGCGGTACAGGGGATCACCGGCGGCAACACCAATACCAGCTATGGCCAGATCCTCGGTCGTGCCGGTCTCGTCGTTTCCGACAATGTCGTCGTTTACGCAGCCGGCGGCTATGGCATCGATCTCGGCGTGCCGGAAGAAGATGACGTCCTGCTCGGAGGCGGTGTCGAACTGGCCGTGACCGACAATGTCTCGGTTCGGGCACAATACCTTCACGGCTTCCCGCTCAATGGCGGCAATGCCAAGGATCAGTTCACGGTTGGGGCGGCCTTCCACTTCTGACCCGCTCCGCAGCCACGATTCGTCGGTAGAATCGGCGAATCTGATCGAATCTCTAAAAATGGCCCCGCAATTGTTGCGGGGCCATTTGCATTTCGGGCAACAATGTGGCAGCGTGCCCTCCAACAGCCATATTTGGGCTGGTGTCCGGTCACAAATTCGGGCGCTGATCCAAGGCTGAATGCGTCAATTTGTATCAAACTGGACCAATTCCGAGACCTAAAGGCAACACTCGGGTCGTTTTGGTCATGAAAACTTATCCGCACCGCCCAATATGTGTTGGCGCGGGGTTGCCTCTTTTTCTCCCTTGAGTCATTAGTCCGGTCGACTACGGTTAACTCTATGGGAGTGCAAGATATGTTTGTACGTTCTCTCTCGCTCGGCGTTGCTGCCGCTGCACTCATGGTTGGTGGCGCTCAGGCTGCTGATCTGATCATCCCGACCACCCCGCAGCCGATCTATGAAGCTGCTGGCTTCGATTGGTCCGGTCTCTATGCTGGTGTCCGCGCTGGCGGCCAGTGGACTGGTGCAAACCAGTACGCAAACACCACCATCAACACCACCTATGGCGTTGTCGGTGCTGCTGTCGGCGTGAACTTCATCCCGGTTGATCCGTTCCTGATCGGTGCTGAAGTCACCGGTGACTGGACCTGGGCAAACAACACCTCGTCGGGTGAATTCTTCGCCAACCTCCGCGCTGGCGCTGTCGTCACCGACTCCGTGCTCGTCTATGCCCTCGGCGGCGTTGGCGTGAACACCACCGGCAACACCACCGAATCCGTCTACCAGCTTGGTGGCGGCGTCGAAGTTGCCGTGACCGATGCGATCACCGTCCGCGGTGAACTCGTTGGCCAGGGTGACTTCTCGAACGTTGCTGGCGACCAGTTCTTTGAGTCGGCCAAGGCAACCGTCGGCGTTTTCTACCACTTCTAAGACACTATTTTTCGCGACGGCTCAGGCCGTTGCGGAACAAGTCTTGCAAACCCAGGCGGCGAACCGGTTTCCGGTTCGCCGTTTGCGTTTATTACCAATGATTTAACAAGTGCGAAGTCTGGTGTTGTCGATTGGCTACACTTGCCGAAAAGCCGACACGTTTTGGGCGATGTGAAGGCCAAACCCATTGCGGGGCGCGTGTGGCTCTGTCAGGTTAGAGTAAGTTACCAACGAAATCTTCGAGGGCTTAAAATGTCTGTTCGTTCTCTGCTTATTGGCGTGTCGATCGCCGCTCTTGGTACCGCCGCCGCTTCGGCAGCGGACCTGATCATCCCGACCACCCCGCAGCCGATCTACGAAGCTGCTGGTTTTGATTGGGAAGGCCTCTACATCGGTGCTCGCGCCGGTGGTCAGTGGACCGGCACCAATGCCTACACCAACCACACTCTGAGCTCGACCTATGGCGTCATCGGTGCTGCCGTCGGCGTGAACTTCATCCCCGTCGATCCGCTGCTGCTCGGCGTTGAAGTCACCGGCGACTACACCTGGAACAGCGTCAACTCGGGCGGCGAATTCTTCGCCAACCTGCGCGCTGGTGCTGTCGTGACCGACGCTGCCCTGATCTACGCAATCGGTGGTGTTGGCGTTTCGACCGTCGGTGGCGGTTCGGAAGGCGTGTACCAGCTCGGTGCTGGTGTTGAATTCGCCGTTACCGATGCGATCACCGTACGCGGTGAAGTCGTCGGCCAGGGTGACTTCTCCAACGCTGCTGGCGACCAGTTCTTTGAAGCCGCCAAGGCAACCGTCGGCGTCTTCTACCACTTCTAAGATTTGGCTGGCGGGCTCGTCCCGCCATCCTCCAGTCTTGCGAACGGCGAGTCGGTATCGACTCGCCGTTTTCGTTTATTCGCGACATAATCGGGCGCCAATTGCGCTTGCAGCCTGTTCCAAAATTCGCATTGCACGCGCCAATATTTACGTCAAACTCACGTCTCTGAAGCCATAAGCTTTTCCAGCCATGCGGCTTAGATATATGATTTTTCAGGTCATATTTTCTTTCCCTTGAAACCATTTAGGGGAAGGTCTAAGCCCTAGCCATCAACTGACGCGGTGGTCGGCTCGCCCCAATTGCTTGCTCGCCTCGCGGATCGCCGGGACCCTCCGACCGGCTCGAACCTTAGGCTGCCGCATGACTGACTTGCTCAGCAATTACCTGCCAATCCTTCTCTTTATCGGACTTGCCGCCGTCATCGGTGGTGCGCTCCTCGTGGCGCCGTGGCTTGTTGCCTACCGCAAGCCCGATCCGGAAAAGCTGTCCGCATTCGAAGCAGGCTTCGATGCCTTCGACGACGCGCGCATGAAGGTCGACGTCCGATTCTATCTGGTGTCGATTCTCTTCATCATCTTTGACCTTGAAGTGGCGTTCCTCTTCCCCTGGGCCGTGGCTTTCCACGACATCGGTTGGTTCGGCTTCTGGTCGGTGATGGTCTTCCTCGGCGTGCTGACCGTCGGCTTTATTTATGAATGGCGCAAAGGAGCTCTGGAATGGGATTGAGCCCCTCCAACGCGACGCTGGTGACTCCCCGTCCCACCGGCGCTCTCGACCCGGCAACCGGCAAGCCGTTCGGCGCCGAAGATCCGTTTTTTGTAGGCGTGAACAACGAGCTGGCCGACAAGGGCTTCCTCGTCACCACCGTGTCGCAGCTCATCACCTGGGCCCGTACCGGCTCGCTGATGTGGATGCAGACGGGCCTGGCCTGCTGCGCCGTTGAAATGATGCAGATGTCGATGCCCCGCTACGACATCGAGCGCTTCGGCACCGCACCGCGCGCTTCGCCGCGCCAGTCCGACGTTCTCATCGTCGCCGGCACGCTGACCAACAAGATGGCGCCCGCTCTGCGCAAGGTCTACGACCAGATGCCCGAGCCGCGCTACGTCATCTCCATGGGCTCCTGCGCCAATGGCGGCGGCTATTATCACTATTCCTATTCGGTGGTGCGCGGTTGCGATCGCATCCTGCCCGTGGACGTCTATGTCCCCGGCTGCCCTCCGACCGCCGAGGCGCTTCTTTACGGCATCCTGTTGCTGCAAAAGAAGATCCGCCGCGACGGCACGATCGAGCGATAGGGCCGGGCCATGACCGATACTGTTGAAACCGTCGAGCCCGTCATCGAAGTCCACCCGCTGGTCGCCCTCGGCGAACACATTGCTGCCTCGCTCGGCGAGGCAGTAACCGGCTTCGAACACGCCTTCGGCGACCTGACCATCACCGCCCAGCGCGATTCCATCGTCGACGTCGTCACCTTCCTTCGTGACGACGCAAAGTGCCGTTTCATCTCCTTCGTTGATGTGTGCGGCGCCGACTATCCCTCGCGCGAATTCCGCTTTGACGTGGTCTACCACTTCATGAGCCCGCACTTGAACCAGCGCGTCCGCGTCAAGGTGCAGGCCGATGAGGCAACGCCCGTTCCCTCGATCACCGGCGTCTTCGCCGGTGCCGATTGGTTCGAGCGCGAGACCTACGATCTCTACGGCGTGCTGTTCTCCGGCCACCCCGACCTGCGCCGCATCCTCACGGACTATGGCTTTGACGGCCATCCGCTGCGCAAGGATTTCCCGCTCACTGGCTTTGTGGAAGTGCGTTACGACGAAGAGCGCCGCCGCGTGGTCTATGAGCCGGTTGCCCTGGCTCAGGAATTCCGCTCGTTCGATTATTTGTCGCCTTGGGAAGGTACGGATTACGTGCTGCCCGGTGACGAGAAGGCGAAGAACTGATGTCAGAAGTCGACGTCCGCAATTTCACGATCAACTTCGGCCCGGTTCACCCCTCGGCCCACGGCGTGCTGCGCATGATTCTCGAGCTCGATGGCGAGCTTGTTGAACGTGTCGATCCGCACGTCGGCCTGCTGCACCGCGGCACTGAAAAGCTGATCGAATACAAGACCTACCTGCAGGCGGTTCCCTATTTCGACCGCCTCGACTACGTGGCCCCGATGAACCAGGAGCATGCCTTTGCCCTGGCCGTCGAGCGCATGCTCGGCATCGAAGTGCCGCGCCGTGGTCAGCTGATCCGCGTGCTCTATGCCGAAATCGGCCGCTTGCTCGCTCACCTGATGAACGTGACCACTCAGGCCATGGACATCGGCGCGCTGACCCCGCCGCTCTGGGGCTTCGAACAGCGCGAAAAGCTCATGGTTTTCTATGAGCGCGCTTCGGGCGCCCGCATGCACGCTGCCTATTTCCGTCCCGGTGGCGTCCATCAGGACCTGCCGCAGGCGCTCGTCGACGACATCGGCACCTTCTGCGACGAATTCCCCGCAGCACTCGCCGACATCGACACGCTCCTCACCGACAACCGCATCTTCAAGCAGCGTAACGTCGATATCGGCGTCGTCCCGCTCGAAGAAGCATGGGGCAGGGGTTTCTCGGGCGTCATGGTCCGCGGCTCCGGCGCCGCCTGGGATCTGCGCAAGGCCCAGCCCTACGACGCCTATGCCGAAATGGATTTCGATATCCCGACCGGCTCCAATGGCGACTGCTACGATCGCTACCTGATCCGCATGGAAGAAATGCGGCAGGCCAACAAGATCATGAAGCAGTGCGTCGAAAAGCTGAACGCGCCGGAAGGCAAGGGCCCTGTGGCCTCTGTCGATGGCAAGGTCGTTCCGCCCAAGCGCGGTGAGATGAAGCAGTCGATGGAAGCATTGATCCATCACTTCAAGCTCTACACCGAAGGCTTCAAGGTTCCGGCCGGCGAGATCTACGCCGCCGTCGAAGCGCCCAAGGGTGAGTTCGGCGTCTATGTGGTGTCCGATGGCACCAACAAGCCCTATCGCTGTCACATCCGCGCCCCGGGCTTTGCCCATCTGAGCGCCATGGACTGGCTCTGCCGCGGCCACATGCTGGCAGACGTCACCGCGATCCTCGGGTCGATTGATATTGTGTTCGGAGAGGTTGATCGCTGATGAGCGTGCGACGCCTTGCAGACGAGTCGGTTCAGCCGGCAAGTTTCGCCTTTAGTGATGCTAATCAGGCCTGGGCCGAAAAGCGCATTGCGCTTTACCCGGCCGGCCGTCAGCAGTCTGCCGTTATCCCGCTGCTTATGCGTGCGCAGGATCAGGACGGCTGGGTTTCCCGCGCGACCATTGAAAAGGTCGCCGAGATGCTCGGCATGGCCTATATCCGCGTGCTCGAAGTCGCGACCTTCTATACCCAGTTCCAGCTGCAGCCCGTCGGCACGCGTGCCCACGTTCAGGTTTGCGGTACCACGCCGTGCATGCTGCGCGGGGCAGGGGAACTGATCGAGGTCTGCAAGAGCAAGATCCATCACGATCCGCACCATCTCAACGAAGATGGCACGCTGTCCTGGGAAGAAGTCGAATGCGCTGGCGCCTGCGTCAACGCACCGATGGTCACCATCTACCACGACACCTATGAAGACCTCACGGCCGGTCGCCTCGAAGAAATCATCGATGCGTTCCAGGCCGGCAAGGGCGACACCATCAAGCCGGGCACCCAGATCGAGCGCCTGAACGCTGCCGCCGAAGGCGGTCAGACGACCCTGCTCGAAAAGCCGACGGCCAAGCGCGAAAAGTTCGTGCCGCCCCCGCCGCCGGAAGGTTCAGCGCCAGCTACCGCAGGCGCGCCCGCTCCAGCGGCCGCTGCGCCGGCTCCGGCCGCTGCGGCTCCCGCGCCGACCACGGCCGCCAAGCCCAAGGATGTTTCGGAAGAATCCGCGCCTGCCCTCAAGGGTACGCCCAAGGAAGCCAAGGTTTCCGAGGCCAAGGCCGAAGGCGAACGCAAGGCCGCCAATGCTTCGGCAAAGGCAACCGGCAAGCCCGCCAAGGAAATGCGCGAAGATGCTGTCGGCGCCGAATCCAAGGCGGCCAAGGTTGATGGCGGCAAGGCTCCCGGCAAGAAGTCGGCCGATGCCCCCGCTGGCGACGCTGCCGCCACCTCGGTGAAGAAATCGACCAAGAAGGTCGTTGCTGCTCCCGCCGAAGGCCTGAGCCCGACGGCTGAGACCGGTGGCCCCACGCCCCTGTTTCAGAAGCAGGAAGGCCCTGCAGACGATCTCAAGCTGATCTCGGGCGTTGGTCCGGTCCTCGAAGGCAAGCTCAACGCAGTTGGCATCACCAAGTGGAGCCAGGTTGCGAAGATGACGCCGGATCAGATCACGGCTCTGGAATCCAGTCTCAACTTCAAGGGTCGCGTTGCGCGTGACAACTGGCTGCAACAGGCCGAAGTCCTCGCCCGCGGCGGGGTTGAGGAATATCGCAAGGTGTTCGGGAAGGACCCGCGCTAATGCTCGCTGATAAAGACCGCATTTTTACCAACCTCTACGGCCAGCACGACTGGCGCCTCGAAGGCGCGCGTGCGCGTGGCTCCTCGGGTTGGTACGAAGGAATTTCTCGATCAGGGCCGCGATTGGATCACCAACGAGGTCAAGGGTTCGGGCCTGCGCGGCCGTGGCGGCGCCGGTTTCCCCACTGGTCTCAAGTGGAGCTTCATGCCCAAGGTCAGCGATGGCCGTCCGCATTATCTCCTCGTCAACGCTGACGAATCCGAGCCCGGTACGTGCAAGGACCGCGAAATCCTGCGTCACGATCCGCACCATCTGATCGAAGGCTGCCTGATCGCCTCGCGCGCCATGGATGCGCACCTGGCCTTCATCTATGTCCGCGGTGAATTCATCCGCGAACGTCAGCGCCTAGAGGAAGCCGTTCAGGAGGCCTACGACGCCAAGCTGATCGGCAAGGACAATATCCACGGCTGGGATCTGGACATCATCGTCCATCACGGCGCCGGCGCTTACATTTGCGGCGAAGAAACCGCACTGATGGAATCGCTCGAAGGCAAGAAGGGCCAGCCCCGCCTCAAGCCGCCGTTCCCGGCCGGCATGGGCGTCTATGGCAACCCGACCACCGTCAACAACGTCGAGTCGATCGCCGTCGTCCCGGAAATCCTGCGTCGCTCCGGCGCCTGGTTCTCGTCCATCGGCCGCCCGAACAATGTCGGCACCAAGCTGTTCATGGTCTCGGGCCATGTGAACAAGCCGGCGACCTTCGAAGAAGCCCTTGGCGAAAGCTTCAAGGACATCATCGAAAAGCACTGCGGCGGCATCCGCGGCGGCTGGGACAATCTCCTCGCCGTTATCCCGGGTGGCGCTTCGTGCCCCGTCGTGCGCGGCGAAGACATGATGACTGCCGTGATGGACTTTGACGGTCTGCGCGAAAAGAAGTCGTCCTTTGGCACCGGCGGCATGATTGTCATGGACAAGTCCACCGACATCATCCGGGCCATCTGGCGCATCGCTGCTTTCTTCAAGCACGAGAGCTGCGGCCAGTGCACGCCGTGCCGTGAAGGCACCGGCTGGATGATGCGCGTTATGGAGCGCATGGTCGAAGGCCGCGCCCAGAAGCGCGAAATCGACATGCTGTTCTCGGTCACCAAGCAGATCGAAGGTCACACCATTTGCGCCCTTGGCGACGCGGCCGCTTGGCCGATCCAGGGCCTGATCCGCAACTTCCGTGACGTGATCGAAGCGCGGATCGATCAATATACCTGGTCCTCGACCAGCGACGGCGCCGTGCCGTCGATTGCGGCGGAGTGAGCCGATGGCACAGATCAAGGTAGACGGCACGCTCGTCGAAGTCCCTGATTACTACACCCTCATGCAGGCAGCGGAAGCCGCCGGCGCGGAAATCCCGCGCTTCTGCTACCACGACCGTCTTTCGGTCGCGGGCAACTGCCGCATGTGTCTCGTCGAAGTGAAGGGCGGTCCCCCGAAGCCGCAGGCTTCGTGCGCCATGGCGGTCAAGGACCTGCGTCCGGGCCCCAATGGCGAGCCGCCCGAAATGTTCACCAACACGCCCATGGTCAAAAAGGCCCGTGAAGGCGTGATGGAATTCCTGCTGGTCAATCACCCGCTGGACTGCCCGATCTGCGATCAGGGCGGCGAGTGCGACCTTCAGGACCAGGCCATGGCCTACGGTGTAGATAAGTCGCGCTTCCACGAAAACAAGCGCGCTGTCGAAGACAAGTACATCGGGCCGCTGGTCAAGACTTCGATGAACCGCTGCATTCACTGCACGCGTTGCGTCCGCTTCACCACCGAAGTCGCCGGCATTGCCGAAATGGGTCTGCTTGGTCGCGGCGAAGACGCCGAGATCACCACCTATCTCGAAAAGGCGCTGTCGAGCGAACTCCAGGGCAATGTCATCGACCTTTGCCCGGTTGGCGCTCTGACCTCCAAGCCTTATGCCTTCAACGCCCGTCCGTGGGAGCTGACCAAGACCGAATCCATCGATGTGATGGATGCCGTCGGTTCGGCCATCCGCGTCGATAGCCGTGGCCGCGAAGTCATGCGCATCATGCCGCGCGTCAACGAAGCCATCAACGAAGAGTGGATCTCCGACAAGACCCGCTTCATCTGGGATGGCCTCAAAAACCAGCGCCTCGATCGCCCATACGTTCGCAAGAACGGCAAGCTCCAGGCCACCACCTGGGAAGAAGCCCTGTCGGCTGTTGCCGCTCGCGTGAAGAAGGCCGGCAACAAGGTCGGCGCCATCGCTGGCGATCTCGCTGCCGTCGAAGAAATGTACGCCCTCAAGGGCCTGCTCGCTTCGATCGGTTCGGGCAATACCGACGTCCGTCCTGCCATGTCGGGCATCGATCCCTCGATGCCGCGCTCGGCCTACATCTTCAATCCGACCATTGCCGGCATTGAAGAAGCTGACGCCGTGCTGATCATCGGCGCCAATCCGCGCAAGGAAGCCTCGCTCATCAACGCGCGCATCCGTAAGACCTGGCGCGCCAAGAACATCCCCGTGGGCGTGATCGGCGAACGCGCCGACCTCACCTACACCTACGACTATCTCGGCGAAGGCTTTGAAACCCTCGTTGACGTTGCTGCCGGCAAGGGCTCCTTCGGCGAAATCCTCGCCAAGGCCCAGCGTCCGATCATCATCGTCGGCGAAGCCGCTGTCTCGCATGCCAGCCTCGGCAAGCAGGTCGGCCGCGATGTCATTGCGATTGCCTCCAAGCTCGCCACCGGCGCTAATGTCGCCGAGGGCTGGAACGGTTTCGCGCTGCTCCACAATGCGGCCAGCCGCGTTGGTGGCATCGACATCGGCTTCGTGCCGCATGACGGCGGCGTCTGCTCGGCTGACCAGATCGCTCTGGCCGGCAAGGGCGAACTCGACGTCCTGTTCCTGCTCGGCGCCGACGAATACGACATGTCCGCCATGGGCAAGGCATTCGTCGTCTATGTCGGTTCGCACGGCGACCAGGGTGCACACCGCGCCGACGTCATCCTGCCGGCTGCGACCTATACCGAAAAGTCGGGCACCTATGTGAACACCGAAGGCCGCGTCCAGCAGACCGCCCGTTCCGTGTTCCCGCCGGGCGACGCCAAGGAAGATTGGGCCATTTTCCGTGCCCTTTCCGGCGCCATCGGCAAGCCGCTCCCGTACAACTCGCTGGCCCAGCTGCGTTCGGCCCTCTATGCCGAATTCCCGCACCTGGCCAATGTCGATGAGATCGCCCCGGGCAAGGTTGCCGACCTCGGCAAGCTCGCCAAGGCTGCTATCAAGACCAAGTCGGCGCCGTTCGGTTCGGCCGTCGCCGATTTCTATCTCAGCAACCCGATTGCACGCGCTTCGGCCGTCATGGGTGAATGCGCCGCGCTGGCTGCCGGTCTCCGGCAGGCCGCGGAGTAGGGGACCACAATGGATTTCGTTACTACGGCCCTCGACTATCTGCTCGGCATCCCCTTCCTCGGTTGGGGCGTGCAGATCGGTTTCATCTACAAGGCCCTGGCCTTGCTGGTTGCCCTGCTTGTCTTCACGGCCTTCATCCTTCTCGCCGACCGTAAGATCTGGGCTGCCGTCCAGATGCGCCGCGGTCCCAACGTCGTCGGTCCTTTCGGCCTTCTGCAGTCCTTCGCTGACTTGCTGAAGTTCGTCTTCAAGGAGCCGATCATTCCGGCCGGCGCCGACAAGGCCCTGTTCCTGCTCGCGCCGCTCCTGACTGCCACGCTGGCTCTCGCCGGCTGGGCCGTCGTGCCGGTCGACAATGGCTGGGCCATGGCCAATATCAACATTGGCATCCTGTACCTGCTCGGCATTTCCTCGCTCGGCGTCTATGGCGTGATCATCGGCGGCTGGGCCTCGAACTCGAAGTACCCCTTCTTCGGCTCGCTTCGCGCTGCCGCCCAGATGGTGTCCTACGAAGTCTCGATCGGCCTCGTCATCATCACCGTGCTGCTCTGCGTCGGTTCGCTGAACCTGAATGACATCGTCGTCGCGCAGAAGGAAATGGGCCTCGCCCACATGCTCGGCGTGCCGTGGCTCTCGTTCCTGAACTGGTTCTGGATCCCGCTCTTCCCGATGTTCGTGATTTTCTACATTTCGGCTCTCGCCGAAACCAACCGTCCGCCGTTCGACTTGGCAGAAGGTGAATCCGAACTCGTCGCCGGCTTCATGACCGAATATTCGGCTTCGCCCTACATGCTCTTCATGCTTGGCGAATACATCTCGATCCTCCTGATGTGCGCCATGACCACCATCCTGTTCATGGGTGGCTGGGCTGCGCCGATCGATCTGCCGCCCTTTACCTGGATCCCGGGTGTCATCTGGTTCTTCATCAAGCTGAGCCTGGTGTTCTTCATGTTCGCGATGGCCAAGTCCATCGTGCCCCGTTACCGCTATGACCAGCTCATGCGGATCGGTTGGAAGCTGTTCCTGCCGCTCTCGCTGATCATGGTCGTGATCGTCGCCTTCGTCCTCAAGCTCACGGGCTGGGGTTGGCACGGAGGAATCGTCTGATGCGCGCTGCACAAGTCGTCAACACGCTCCTGCTCAAGGAGTTCGTATCGGCCTTCTTCCTGGCCATGCGCTACTTCTTCTCGCCGAAGCCGACCATCAACTACCCCTTCGAAAAGGGTCCGGTGTCGCCCCGCTTCCGCGGTGAGCATGCCCTGCGCCGTTATCCCAATGGCGAAGAGCGTTGCATTGCCTGCAAGCTGTGCGAAGCCATCTGCCCGGCCCAGGCCATCACCATCGAGGCCGGCCCGCGCCAGAACGACGGCACCCGCCGTACCGTGCGCTACGACATCGACATGGTGAAGTGCATCTATTGCGGCTTCTGCCAGGAAGCCTGCCCGGTGGACGCCATCGTCGAAGGCCCGAACTTCGAATTCGCAACTGAAACGCGCGAAGAGCTCTACTTCTCCAAAGAGAAGCTTCTTGAAAACGGCGATCGTTGGGAGCGTGAAATCGCCTCCAACCTTGCAGCCGACGCGCCTTACCGCTGAGAGGGAAGAGGATGACCCTTCCACTATTCTTTTTCTACCTCTTCTCGGCGGTTGCTGTCGTCTCGGCCTTCATGGTCATTTCGGCGCGCAACCCCGTGCATGCGGTGCTGTTTCTCATCCTGACCTTCGTCAATGGCGCAGGTCTCTTCATGCTGGCCGGCGCCGAGTTCCTCGCGCTGATCCTGATCGTCGTCTATGTGGGCGCGGTCGCCGTGCTCTTCCTCTTCGTCGTCATGATGCTCGACATCGACTTCGCTGAAATGCGCCAGGGCATGCTGCAATATGCGCCCATCGGCATTCTGGTGGGGGTGATCCTGCTGCTCGAGCTGCTGCTCGTTGCCGGCAGCTTCTTCATCTCGCCAGAAGTCGCGAGCGGGTCGGGTCTGCCGATCGATGCGGCCATGGACAATACGCGTCAGCTCGGTCTCGTGCTGTACACGCGCTACTTCTTCCTGTTCCAGGGTGCTGGTGCAATTCTGCTGGTCGCCATGATTGGTGCCATCGTGCTCACGCTGCGTCACCGCGCGTCGGCAAAGCGCCAGGATCCGATCAAGCAGGTTGCTCGTCAGGCGAGCGAGACGCTGAAGGTCGTCAAGGTCAAGAGCGGTCAGGGGCTATAGGGGTTTATCATGGGCTTGGAAATCGGGCTCGGTCACTACCTGACCGTTGCAGCCATCCTGTTCACGCTTGGCGTGTTCGGCATCTTTCTCAACCGCAAGAACGTCATCGTCATCCTGATGTCGGTGGAATTGATCCTGCTTGCGGTCAATCTGAACTTCGTGGCCTTCAGCGCCCACTTGGCTGATTTGCAGGGCCAGGTCTTCGCGCTGATGATCCTCACCGTGGCTGCTGCTGAAGCCGCCATCGGTCTGGCCATCCTGGTCATTTTCTATCGCAACCGTGGTTCCATCGCGGTTGAAGACGCCAATCTGATGAAGGGCTAAGAGCACCGCTATGATCATTCAGGCGATTGTTTTCCTGCCCCTCATCGGGGCGCTTATTGCCGGCCTTTTGGGCCGGTCCATCGGCCACCGGCCATCTGAGTTCATCACCACCGGCCTGCTGCTCATCGCAGCAGTGCTGAGCTGGTTCGTGTTCATCCCCGTCGCCTTTGGTGATGGCCTTGTCGGCGCCGTGGGCGATGGTCATACGGCCGTGCTCAAGGTCGAAGTCATGCGCTGGATCCAGGTCGGCGACATGGACCTGCGCTGGACCCTGCGTGTCGACACGCTCACCGCCATCATGCTGGTGGTCGTGAACACGGTTTCGGCCCTCGTGCACGTCTACTCGATCGGCTACATGAGCGAGGATCCGCATCGTTCGCGCTTCTTCGCGTACCTTTCGCTCTTCACCTTCGCCATGCTCATGCTGGTGACAGCTGACAACTTCCTCCAGATGTTCTTCGGCTGGGAAGGCGTGGGTCTGGCGTCCTACCTGCTGATCGGCTTCTGGTACACCAAGCCCTCGGCAACCGCCGCCGCCATGAAGGCCTTCATCGTCAACCGCGTCGGTGACTTCGGCTTTGCGCTCGGCATCTTCGGCGCTTTCCTCGTGCTCGGTCACATCGATTTCGACGGCGCCTTCCACGCTGCCGACGAATTCGCGACCACCGGCCTGCCGGTCATCAAGTTCCTCTCCTGGAACCTCGATGCCATGACCGTCGTCTGCCTGCTGCTCTTCATGGGCGCCATGGGTAAGTCGGCGCAGTTCCTGCTGCACACCTGGCTTCCTGACGCCATGGAAGGCCCGACCCCGGTGTCGGCGCTCATCCATGCGGCAACCATGGTCACGGCCGGCGTCTTCATGGTCGCCCGTTTCTCGCCACTGTTCGAGCTTTCGCCTTTCGCCCTCAATGTCGTGATCGTCATCGGCGCCATCACCGCTTTCTTCGCGGCGACCGTCGGCCTCGTCCAGAACGACATCAAGCGCGTCATCGCCTACTCGACCTGTTCGCAGCTCGGCTACATGTTCGTCGCGCTCGGGGCAGGGGCCTATTCGGCCGGTATCTTCCACCTCTTCACCCACGCCTTCTTCAAGGCTCTGTTGTTCCTCGGCGCCGGCGCGGTCATCCATGCCATGCACCATGAGCAGGATATGCGGAACATGGGTGGCCTGCGGAAGAAGATCCCGATCACCTATGCGATGATGCTCATCGGTACCCTCGCTCTCACCGGCGTCGGCATCCCGGGCACCAACTTCGGCTTCGCCGGCTTCTTCTCCAAGGACTCGATCATTGAAGCGGCCTATGCGGTCGGCGGCAATATCGGCAGCTTCGCCTTCTGGCTCCTGGTGATCGCGGCTCTGTTCACGAGCTTCTATTCCTGGCGCCTTGTCCACCTGACCTTCCACGGCACGCCGCGCGAAGCCGCTCATGGCCACGACGATCACGCTCATGACGATCATGCGCATGATGATCACGCCCATGATGATCATGGGCACGGCCACCACGGCTCGGCGTATGACAATGCTCATGAAGCGCCCAACGTCATGCTGGTACCGCTCTATGTGCTGGCTGTCGGTGCGGTCCTGGCTGGTGTGGTCTTCTACGGCATGTTCTTCCATGACGTTGAGCACATCGAGCACTTCTTCGCCGGTTCGATCTTCATCGACCACGAGATCATCGAGGCCGCGCACCATGTGCCGACCTGGGTGAAGTGGAGCGCCACGGCGTCCATGATCATCGGCTTCGTCGCCGCCTGGTACATGTACATCCGTCGTCCGGATATCCCGGGCAAGCTGGCCGCCACCAATCCGGGGCTCTACCAGTTCCTCTTGAATAAGTGGTACTTCGACGAACTGTACAACACGATCTTCGTGCGCCCCGCGCTCTGGATCGGCCGCGCCATCTGGCATGGGTTCGATGACTGGCTGGTCGACGGCAAGATCGCCGAGGGCCTCGGCCGTCGCGTTCAGAACGTCACCTCCTGGGTTGTGAAACTCCAGTCCGGCTACCTCTATCACTATGCCTTCGCCATGCTGATCGGCATCGCGGCGCTGCTGACCTGGGCCATCGCGGCCGGGGGACTGATCTGATGACCTTCGAGAACTCTATCCTCTCAATCGTGACCTTCCTGCCGCTCCTCGGCGCGGCACTGGTTCTGGTCACGCCCAAGACGGCGCTTAACGCGATCCGCTGGACGGCCCTGGTGACGACCCTCGTCACCCTGGCCCTCTCGCTCTGGATCTGGGCGGCATTCGATGCCTCCAATCCGGGCTTCCAGTTCGTGGTCAACTATCCCTGGCTGGGCGACAGCATCGGTTACCGCGTCGGCGTCGACGGCATTTCCGTGCTCTTCGTGGTGCTCTCGGCTCTCCTGATGCCGTTCTGCATCCTTGCGAGCTGGGAAGCCATCGACAAGCGCGTCAAGGAATACATGCTGGTCTTCCTGATCCTGGAAGTCCTCATGATCGGCGTGTTCACCACGCTCGATCTCGCCATGTTCTATGTCTTCTTCGAAGGCACCCTGCTGCCGATGTTCCTCATCATCGGTATCTGGGGCGGCAAGCGCCGCATCCAGGCGAGCTACAAGTTCTTCTTCTACACCTTCATCGGCTCCGTCCTGATGCTCCTGGCCATCATGGCCATGTACTGGAACGCCGGCACCACCGACATTTCGCGCCTGCTGACCCACCAGTTCCCGGAAAGCATGCAGATTTGGCTCTGGCTGGCCTTCTTCGCCTCGCTGGCGGTCAAGATGCCGATGTGGCCGTTCCACCGCTGGCTGCCTGAAGCCCACGTGGAAGCCCCGACTGCCGGTTCCGTCATTCTGGCGGCAATCCTGCTAAAGCTTGGCGGCTACGGCTTCCTGCGCTTTTCCCTGCCCATGTTCCCCGATGCCTCGGCCCAGCTCTCGAACTTCGTGTTCGTGCTCTCGGTCGCTGCCATCATCATCACTTCGCTGGTCGCCCTCGTTCAGACCGACATCAAGAAGCTCATCGCTTACTCGTCGGTCGCGCACATGGGTTTCGTCACCATGGGTATCTTCGCGGGCAACGCGTTGGGCATCCAGGGCGCCATGTTCCAGATGATCTCGCATGGTCTGGTCTCCGGCGCGCTCTTCCTTTCGGTTGGCGTCATCTATGACCGCATGCACACTCGCGACATCGAAGCCTATGGCGGCCTTGTCGAGCGCATGCCGCGCTATGCCTTCGCCTTCATGGTCTTCACCATGGCGAACGTCGGCCTTCCGGGTACTTCGGGCTTCGTCGGTGAATTCCTCACCATGCTCGGCGTCTTCCAGGTCAATACCTGGGTGGCCTTCGGCGCTGCCTTCGGCGTGATCTTCTCGGCCGGCTATGCCCTTTGGCTCTATCGCCGCGTCGTGTTCGGTGCACTCACCAAGGAAAGCCTCAAGGGCATTCTCGATCTGAACCTGCGCGAAAAGATCATTCTCTACCCGCTGATCGTGCTGATCATCGTGTTCGGCTTCTACCCGTCGCCGATCCTCGATACGACGGCCGCTTCGGTCAACAATCTGGTGTCGCACTACGCCACCTCGATTGGCCTCGACCCTGCCGTTTCCCTGGCTGATGCCCGGGCCCCCCTCGAATACGCCGCGCCCACGGGCGAGGGCCGCGCCGGCCGCAGAACATGCGGCCGAGCCTGCTGCGCACTAGGAGAGCACCGTGAACTCTGACGTTATTGATTTCGCGAGCGTTGCGCCAGCTTATCCCGAACTGCTGATGGCAGTCGGCGCCCTGGTCCTTGTGATCCTGGGCGTCGCCATCAACAAGGAGAAGTCGGCCCTCATCTCCTGGCTCGCCGTCCTGCTGATCGCCGCCACCGGTGTCGTCGCTCTGTTGAATCCCGCCGATGCGGTTCTGTTCAACGGCGTCTTCATCGCCGATGCCTTCGGCCGCTATATGAAGCTGCTGGTTCTCGGCGGTGCTGCGCTTTCGCTCATCCTCGCCATGCCGAATTCCGAGACAAACGGGGTCCACAAGTTCGAATATTCGATCCTGGCCGTCCTCGCGACGCTGGGCATGATGATCATGGTGTCGGCTAACGACCTCATGAGCCTCTATATCGGTCTTGAACTGCAGTCCCTGGCGCTCTACGTCATGGCCGCCATCAAGCGCGACGACAAACGCGCCTCTGAAGCGGGCCTGAAGTACTTCGTCCTCGGCGCCCTCTCCTCGGGCATGCTGCTCTACGGTGCCTCGCTGGTCTATGGCTTCACCGGCCATACCAACCTCACCGAGATCGTCGGCGCCATCGCCATGGAAGGCCGTTCCATTGGCCTCGTCTTCGGCATGGTGTTCCTGCTGGCCGGCGTTGCCTTCAAGATTTCGGCCGTGCCGTTCCACATGTGGACGCCGGACGTTTATGAAGGCGCCCCGACGCCCGTGACGGCCTTCTTCGCCATGGCTCCCAAGGTGGCCGCCATGTCGCTGATGATCCGTCTGGTCATGGATACCTTCCAGCCGATCTCGCACGATTGGCAGCAGGTCGTGATCTTCCTCTCGATCGCCTCCATGGTCCTCGCTGCTTTCGCAGCCATCGGCCAGAAGTCGATTAAGCGACTGATCGCGTACTCCTCGATCGGTCACGTCGGCTTCGCCCTCGTCGGCCTCTCCTCGGGCACCCAGGTCGGTGTCGAAGGCGTCGCGATCTACATGGCGATCTACGTCACCATGACCGCCGGCCTCTTCGCCTGCATCCTGTCGCTGCGCACCGAAGACGGTTACGTCGAGAACATCGAAGACCTCGCCGGCGCCGCCCAGACGCGTCCCTTCGTCGCCGCCATCATGGCGATCCTGATGTTCTCGCTGATCGGCATGCCGCCGCTCGCCGGGTTCTTCGCCAAGTGGCACGTCTTCCTCGCCGCCATCGAAGCCAACCTCTATGTCCTCTCGGTCATCGGCGTTCTGGCCTCGGCAGTGAGCGCGTACTACTACCTGCGCGTCGTCAAGACGATGTACTTCGACGAACCGAAGTCGACCTTCATCGCGGTCCCGAATGAGCTCAACATCATTCTCGCGGTCAGTGCCTTCTTGGTCGTTACGTACTACTTCAGTGTTGGCAGTGTGCTAACCAATTGGGCACACATTGCCGCGGGAAGCCTGTTCTAGGTGGCCGAGTTTTCACTCGGCCCAAAGGCCCGGTCTGCCGGTTATCGGCTGGCCGGGTTCGATGAAATAGGGTCCACCAATTCAGAAGCGCTCGCGGCCGCCGCCGCGGGCGATCAAGGCGGCGTCTGGTTCGCCGCTCTCAAGCAGACCGCCGGCCGTGGCCGCCGCGGACGCGCCTGGGAAAGCCCTTCCGGCAACCTCGCCGCCAGCCTCCTCATTGTCCCCGACGCCGATGCCAACGTCTTGGCAACACTGGGCTTTGTCGCCGGCGTCGCCATGCAGAACGCCTTCGCGCGTATCCTGCCGCAAGGGGCCGTCCGCATCGGCATCGACGGCGCTGACGCCATGAACGGCTCCGGCCGCGTCGCGCTCAAATGGCCCAATGACGTTCTCGCCGACGGCGCAAAAGTCGCCGGCATCCTGCTTGAAATGGGCAAGACCGCCGACGGCCGCCACGCAATCGTCATCGGCATCGGTGTCAATGTCATTGCGGCCCCCACCGGTTTGCCCTATCCCGCTACCAGCCTTAGAGATCTTGGCTACGAGCGCAGCGCCGAAGACGTCTTCGAAGCGCTCTCCGAAGCTTGGGTCGATGCCTTCTCCCTCTGGAACGAAGGCACTGGAATCACTGAGATTTTGAACCAGTGGCGCGGTTCGGCCGCGGGCATCGGTGCCCCGGTCGCTGTCTCGCAGGACGGTGTTATCAGGCGAGGAATTTTTGAAACCATCGACTCGTCCGGTCGACTGGTCATGCGCGACGACGATGGCGCGCGGATCGTGATCACGGCCGGCGATGTGCATTTTGGGGCAACGGCCAGCGCCCGAAGCTGACCACAACATCTGCGCGACGACCAGCGACCAAAGATCGCCAGGCGCCGCGCGCAAAAAGGAAAAAGAAAACCCATGGCTAAGAACCAAAGGGATGAACTCGTCTTTGTGCCCCTCGGGGGCGTCGGCGAGATCGGCATGAATATGGGCGCCTATGGCTTTGGCCCCGAAAAATCCCGCAAGTGGGTCGTCGTCGATTGCGGCGTCAGCTTCGGTGGGCCGGACCTGCCGGGCATCGAACTCATCATGGCAAACCCCGAATTTCTCGAGGAAAATGCCGATGACGTCCTCGCCCTGATCCTCACCCACAGCCACGAAGACCACTACGGCGCCGTGCTCGATCTCTGGCCCGTCTTCGACAAGCCGGTTTATGCGACGCCCTTCACCGCCGCCATGCTGGCGGCCAAGCGGGCAGGGGACGGCATCGTCGAAAACGTCGACGTCCGCATCATGCGCACCGGCAAGCCGTTCGACATCGGTCCCTTCAAGATCGAAGCGATCAACGTCGCCCACTCGATCCCCGAATCCAACAGCCTGCTCATCACGACCCCCGTTGGCCGTGTTCTGCACACCGGCGACTGGAAGCTCGATCCGACGCCCGTTGTCAGCGCCCCGACTGACGTGGAACGCTTCAAGGCCATCGGCACCGAATCCGACCTGCCGCTGGCGCTGATCTGCGATTCCACCAATGCCCTCAAGGACGGCGAAAGCCCGAGCGAAGCCGAAATCGGCGCAACGCTCGCCGCCCTCATCGCCGAGGCCCCCAATCGCGTCGCTGTCACCACCTTCGCCTCGAACGTCGGTCGCGTCGTCTCCATCGTCCGGGCCGCCCATCAGGCCGGACGTCAGGTCGTTCTCTCCGGCCGTTCGCTGCACCGCATCATGGGCATCGCCAAGGAACTCGGCATGCTCGAGGGCCTGCCGACCCTGCATGACCAGGATGCCTACAAGACTATCGCCCGCAACAAGTGCGTGCTGATCTGCACCGGCAGCCAGGGCGAAGCCCGCGCCGCCATCGCCCGCATTGCGCGCGGCGAGCACCCGGTCATCGATCTCAATGCTGGCGACCGCATGATCTTCTCGTCCTGGGCCATCCCCGGCAATGAACGCGAAGTCATCGACATCCAGAACCTGCTCATCGACAAGGGCATCGAAGTCATCACCCAGAACGACGCGCTCGTTCACGTCACCGGCCACCCGCGCCGCGACGAACTGCGCCGCCTCTATTCCTGGGTAAAGCCGCAGGTGCTCGTGCCTGTGCATGGCGAAGCAACCCATCTTGCCGCCCACGCCAAGCTCGGCCGCGAAGAAGGCATTCCCAATGTCTGCGAAGCCCGCAACGGCGACATGGTCCGGCTCTTCCCAGAGCCCATGGCCTATCCCGCCGAAGTGCGCACCGGCGAGCTCTATCTCGACGGCCTCGTGCTCTGCACGCCCGAGGAATCAGGCGTAAAGGGCCGTCGCCGCCTGTCCTTCGGCGGCATGATCATCGTCAGCCTCGCGGTCAATTCCAGTGGTCAGGTCGTTTCCGGCCCGGACTATGTCATCGAGGGCCTGCCCGAGACCGAAGACGAGTCGCTGGTGGAACTGGTGGAAGACACCGTCACCAACACCATCAAGAGCCTGCCGCCCAAGCGCCGCACGGATCCCGATGTGTTCTCGTCGGCGCTCTTCAAGGCTATCCGCAACGAAGTGAATGGTTTCTGGGGCCGCAAGCCCAACGTGAACGTCTTCGTACACAGGGTCTGACGCCATGCAGTGGGGATCGATCGCCGCAGTCTTCTTCGTCGTCTGGTGGCTCTGCTTCGTCGCAGTGCTTCCCATCGGCGCACGGAGCCATCACGAAACCGGCGAAGCGCTCGTGCCGGGCGCCGATCCCGGCTCCCCGGTCGCCCCGCGCATGGGACGAAAGCTGCTGATCGCCACCGGCCTCGCCATATTCTTCACGGCGCTACTGCTCTGGGTGCTCACCAACGAAACGCTGATGGCCTACTGGAATCGGTAGGCCGCTCCCTCGCTCAAACGCGCGGGCTCCAGTGGGATGCTAAATCACACACCGGCTGTCACCCCGGCGAAGGCCGGGGCCCATCCTGACATCTCAAGATAGACCTCGGATCTACGTCGAAAGCTGCGAACTGCTCGGCTCTTTGATTTCCATCCACGATGTCATTCCCGCGAAAGCGGGAACCCCTGTTTTGAAACGGAGGTCCCCGCTTTCGCGGGGATGACACCGAGTAAGCCAGCAGAACAGCGCGCTTTCCAAGCGAAGCGTCCGCCTTAATAGGGGACTATCGCGACTGTGGTGGCGGCCTCAACTTCTACTTCTTCTTTGCCGCACCGACCGCGTGCACATGCGCCATGGTAAGCGCCGCAGCGACATCATCCTCTGTCGCCTTCGCCAGCCAAATCGTCGTCCAGCCCTGACGCCCCCAGCCATTGTCGATCGCCTGAAACACCTCCGGCGCAAGCTGGCATTTGAATTCCTGCTCGTCCGGCGTGAATTTCAGGTTTGCGCTCAATCCATCGGCCGCAAGCGTCGCAAACGTGCGTTTCACCTTGAACGCCGTGCGGTCAAAATGCGGCCCGCTCGTCGCGCCGGGCAGGGCAAGGGCAATTCTTGTGAAACTTTCAGAGTCAGCCATTACGTCTTGATTCCGAAATAAAAAAGCAGGGCACAAAGGCCCTGCTTTATAGTTGAATCGACAATACGTTGGTCTTAGGCTCGCTCTACAGCGTGCGGCCAACGCTCCTCCCTTGACGTTGTCGACCGTTGGCGGTTGGACCGCCTTCGTTTTATTGTGACAGGAACCTAACAACACATTTTCTTCCTGTCACGCAGATTCTGCATAGCTTGCATGCTTGAATCGTATGGACGGTTGGGCTCTGAGTGGGCATCAACAAAAGTCTTGAGTCGAAGCACGAATTTCGGAGTTCCCATGCGCCTTTCCCGCTATTTTCTGCCGGTTCTGCGCGACGTTCCAAAGGAAGCCGAGATCGTCTCGCATCGGCTGATGCTGCGCGCCGGCATGATCCGTCAGCAGGCCTCCGGCCTCTATTCCTGGCTGCCCATGGGCTACAAGGTGCTGATGAAGGTCCAGAAGATCATCGAAGAGGAGCAGAACCGCTCCGGCGCGATCGAGCTTCTGATGCCGACCATCCAGTCCGCCGATCTCTGGCGCGAATCGGGCCGCTACGATGCCTACGGCAAGGAAATGCTGCGCATCGAAGATCGCCACGAGCGCGAATTCCTCTATGGCCCGACCAATGAGGAAATGATCACCGACATTTTCCGCACCTATGTGAAGTCCTACAAGGACCTGCCGCTGAACCTCTACCACATCCAGTGGAAGTTCCGCGACGAGGTGCGTCCCCGCTTCGGCACCATGCGTTCGCGCGAATTCCTGATGAAGGACGCCTATTCCTTCGATCTCGACAAGGACCGCGCCGTCGCCGCCTACGAACGCATGTTCGTTGCGTACCTCCGCACCTATGCCCGCATGGGCCTCACCGCCATTCCGATGCGCGCCGATACCGGCCCGATCGGTGGCGACCTCAGCCATGAGTGGATCATTCTGGCCGACACCGGCGAAAGCCAGGTCTTCTGTCATCGTGACCTGCTGGACAAAACCATTCCCGGCCAGGACACCGATTTCCGCGGCGACCTGAAACCCATCTTCAACGATTGGACCTCGCTCTACGCCGCCACCGAGGACATGGTTGACCATGCCGAGTTCGAAGCCTCCGTGCCGGAAGACAAGCGCGTCTCCGCTAGGGGTATCGAAGTCGGCCACATCTTCTATTTCGGCACGAAATATTCCGAGCCGATGAAGGCATCGGTCACCGGCAATGACGGCAAGGAAACCATCGTCCACATGGGTTCCTACGGCATCGGCCTGACCCGTGTCGTCCCGGCCATCATCGAAGCCAGCCACGACGAAAACGGCATCATCTGGCCGGTCTCCGTCGCGCCCTTCGAAGCGGTACTGATCAACCTCAAGGCCGGCGATGCCGACACCGATGCCGCCTGCGACAAGCTCTATGCCGAGCTGACCGCAGCCGGTCTCGACATGCTCTATGACGATCGCGACCAGCCCGCCGGCTCGAAGTTCGCCACGGCCGATCTCGTCGGCATCCCGTACCAGATTATCCTTGGGCCACGCGGCCTTAAATCGGGCGAAGTTGAGATCAAACATCGCAAGACTGGCGAGCGCGAGACGCTGCCGCTCGCCAATGCGGTCGAGCGTCTCAAGGGCCTTATCGAACCTCAGCGGATGAACGACATTTGACCCTTAGCGCGCAGCAAGCCCCGGCCGGCCGATCCACTCGGCCCTTCGCCCGGTTTGAGTGGATGATTGCTGGGCGCTATTTGCGCGCGAGGCGGAAGGAGGCGTTCATCTCGGTGATCGCCAGCCTCACCATGGTCGGCGTGGCGATCGGCGTCGCGACGCTGATCGTCGTCATGTCCGTCATGAACGGTTTTAGAGCCGAACTGCTCACCAAAATCCTTGGGCTAAACGGCCACTTCACGGCCTTCCCCATCGAGAGCAAGTTCACCGACTACAAGGACGCTGTGACAACCCTCGAGGAAGTCCAGGGCGTCAAATTCGCCGTCTATTACGTTGAAGGCCAGGTCCTCGCCTCCGGTCGCGGCGGCTCGACCGGTGTGTCCGTGCGCGGCATGGATGCGGAAAATCTCGAAAAGCTCGACCTGCTGTTCAACTCGGCAGAGCAGGGCGGTTTCGATAGCTGGGACGAAAACGACGGGATCGCCATCGGTTACCGATTGGCCCAGACGCTCGGCGTCGGCCTCGGCGATCAGGTGCAGATCATCAATCCCGACAGCGGAGCCATGACGCCCTTCGGCTCGACCCCGCAGATCAAGTCCTACCCCGTCCGCACCATCTTCAATCTGGGCATGGTCGAGTTCGATAGCCTCTTTATGTATATGCCGCTGAAGACGGCGCAGGACTATTTCAAGCTCTACGAAGATGTGCTCAAGCCCGGCCAGCCTCCGCTTGACCCCATGGCCTCGGACGAAGAGATCGACGCCGCTTACGAGCGCATCTATCAGGCGACCGCCGCGGAAATCTTCATCGACAACCCCGATGCGATTCCCCTGATGCGCGAGCGTCTTGCGGCAGCTACCAACATCCGCCCCTTCATCCTCACCGATTGGCAGCAGCGCAACGAGACCTTCTTCTCCGCGCTGCAAGTCGAGCGCGTGGTGATGTTCACCATCCTCTCGATGATCGTCCTCGTCGCCGCCTTCAACATCATTTCGAGTCTCGTGATGCTGGTGAAGGACAAGAGCAAGGACATCGCCGTGCTCCGAACCATGGGCGCCACCCGCGGCGCCATCATGCGCATCTTCTCGATCACCGGCACCACCATCGGCGTCGTCGGCACGCTGAGCGGCCTCGTTCTCGGCCTCATCGTCGCCGCCAATGCCGAAGCCATCCGCGCGGCCATTTCCAACACGCTGGGCGTCGCGCTTTTCCCGCCCGAGGTCTTCTTCCTCTCGGCCCTGCCGAGCAAAACGGACCCAACCGAAGTGACTGTCGTGGTCGTCCTGGCCCTGACCCTGAGCTTCCTCGCCACGCTTTATCCCGCCTGGCGCGCGGCCCAATATGATCCCGTCGAGGCGCTCCGTTATGAGTAATTCCTATCTGCGTCTCTCCGGCGTCCATCGTCACTATGGCGAAGGCGCAACCCAGGTACGCGTGCTCGATCAGGCCGACCTCGTCGTCGAAAGTGGCGAACTCGTTGCGCTCGTCGCCCCCTCCGGCGCCGGCAAATCGACGCTCCTACACCTCTGCGGCCTGCTCGAAAGCCCGCAGGCCGGCGAGGTCGAAATCGTCGGCAACAAGACCAGCAAGCTCAGCGATCGCAGCCGTACCCAGCTTCGTCGCAACACGGTGGGCTACGTCTACCAGTTCCACCACCTGTTGCCCGAATTCTCAGCACTCGAAAACGTAACCATGCCGCAACTGATCGCGGGCAAATCGCCTGCCGACGCAGACAAACGCGCCATGGAACTCCTCGACATACTCGGCGTGGCCCCCCGCGCCGCCCATCGTCCCGCCGAACTCTCGGGCGGCGAACAACAGCGCGTCGCCATCGCCCGTGCGGCGGCCAACCACCCGCGTGTCATCCTCGCCGATGAGCCCACCGGCAACCTCGATCCGGACACCAGCGACCTGGTCTTCCAGGCGCTGCAGAGCCTGATCCGCACCGAAGGCGCCGCCGCCCTCATCGCGACACACAATCACGACCTCGCCAAGCGCGCCGACCGCATCGTCACCATCAAGGCCGGCAAGGTCGTTCCGCATAGTCTCTGATGCCTCTCCCTCCGGGTGGAGTGGTCACCGCGAGGCGGTGGGCGAGGGGGCCATCGACAAGCGCGACTGCCGCCTTTCCATCACCGCATCATTCTGGCGAAAGCGGGAATCTCATTGCCCGAAGCAGAGATCCCCGCTTTCGCGGGGATGCTACCGTGGGAGGTGGAGGCAGCACATCTATCCCTCTTATCCCCGCTCTCACTGACAGTGCTATTCTGCCCATCCAACCTCGCACGGACGGTCTGCAGACGACAGTAGCGAGGGGGCCCGGCAGGGGTTCGTCTCCCAGGCACGTTCGGGGCTGGCCGCTTGCGACGAGCGATCAAAAGTCGCCTTAGTTCCCGCCCGAAAAGAGGGCACTCCGGAGCGGTATGCGCTTCATCTACTAAAAACTTCGAGGCGAATACCGCTCCGGGGTCCGTCCACTGCATCTCCGGAAGCCCCTGGCTATCCGGCGCTTCCGCACGTCCGAATCCTGCACGTCGCGACGCGCGGCTTCTAACGAATCCCTAACGCGTTAACCCTGTCCCCGCTTTCCCCGATCATCCCACTGGACCAGAACAAAGAGAAAACATATAAGAACATTATAGCAACACGGGAGCTAAAGATGATTGATTTCCTCAAGGACTTCGCCGCCTTCGTGACCCTCGGTGCCTTCACCATCGGTTCGCTCACCTGGATGGACCTGCTCACGCATTTGGGCTGATCGCCTGTGGATTGGGGGCCGGGTGATTTGACCTCTGGCCCCGACAGGCTAAGACTCCTTTCAGGAGACCTATATGCGCGGCCCCGGCTTCATCCACCTACATGTTCACTCGGCGTTCTCGCTCCTCGAAGGAGCGGTCCAGCTTGAGTCGATTCTCAAACTCGCCGCCGCCGACGCTCAGCCGGCGCTTGGCCTGGCCGATACAGCCAATCTCTTCGGCGCCCTGGAATTCTCCGAGAAGGCGACGAAGAAGGGTATCCAGCCGCTGATCGGCGTCGAACTCGCCATCGACTTCGCCGCCGCCGAAGAGCGTGTCAGCGAACGTGGTCACGTCGCCTGGAACGGTAAATCCAGCGTCGTCATGATGGCCCAGTCCGAAGAGGGCTTTGCCAATCTCTCGCGCCTCGTTTCCCGCGCCTATATGCAGGGCGAAAACGGCCTTGCCCGCGCCAAGCTCGATTGGCTGACGCCCGATTCCCTCGCCGGCATGATCTGCCTGTCCGGCGGCCCCGAAGGCGCCATTGACATGCCCTTCGCCCATGGGCAGGACGCCAACGCCATCCGCCGCCTCGATCGCCTCGCCGATCTCTTCGGCGATCGCTTCTATATCGAATTGCAGCGCCACGGCCGCGCGCAGGAAGTCACTGTCGAGCCGCGCCTGATCGACTACGCCTATCGCAAGGGCATCCCGCTGGTCGCCACCAACGAGCCCTTCTTCAAGTCCGCCAAGGAATATGAAGCGCACGACGCGCTCCTCGCCATTGCCGGCAGTTCCGTTCTGGCTCAGACCGAACGCCGAAAGCTCAACGACCAGTACTATTTCAAGACCCGCGCGGAGATGATCGAGCTTTTTGCCGACATCCCCGAAGCACTCGATTCCACCATCGAGATTGCCCGCCGCGTCGCCTACCGCCCGCGCACGCGCGGCCCCATCCTGCCAAAATTCGCTGCCGGCTCGCACGATACCGAAGAGGCCGTCGTCGCCGCCGAAGCTGCGGCATTGCGTGAGATTTCGGTTACCGGTCTGAATGCCCGTCTCGCCGCCCATGGCCCTGGCCCCGGCAAGACCGAACAGGAATATCGCGAGCGTCTCGATTTCGAGTTGGGCGTCATCGAGAAGATGAAGTTTCCTGGCTACTTCCTCATCGTGGCCGACTTTATCCAATGGGCCAAGGCGCAGGGCATTCCGGTGGGGCCGGGCCGCGGTTCCGGTGCTGGTTCGCTTGTGGCCTATGCCACCACCATCACTGACCTCGATCCGCTGCGCTACAATCTGCTGTTCGAACGCTTCCTCAATCCTGAGCGCGTCTCGATGCCCGACTTCGATATCGACTTCTGCCAGGACCGGCGCGAAGAAGTCATCGAATACGTGCAGAAGAAGTATGGCGCCGAGCAGGTGGCGCAGATCATCACCTTCGGTTCGCTCCAGGCGCGCGCCGTGCTGCGCGACGTCG
The DNA here is from genome assembly GCF_024707125.1 of Devosia sp. Taxonomy (GTDB): domain Bacteria; phylum Pseudomonadota; class Alphaproteobacteria; order Rhizobiales; family Devosiaceae; genus Devosia. The sequence goes on along the minus strand of NZ_JANQAH010000007.1, from coordinate 646,899 downwards.
GTCGAGTGCTGCAGATGCCTTACGGGCAGGTCGACCGCATCTGTAAGCTCGTGCCAGCCAATCCGGCCGATCCCTGGACCATCGAGCGCACCATGAACGAGGTGCCGCAGTTCAAGCAGATGGCCGAAGAAGACGAAACCGTCGGCCAGCTCGTCGAAATCGCCAAGTCCCTCGAAGGCCTGTTCCGCCACGCGTCGACGCACGCCGCCGGCATCGTGATCGGCGATCGCCCGCTGCAAGAGCTGCTACCGCTTTATCGCGATCCGCGCTCCGAAATGCCGGTCACGCAGTACAACCTGAAATGGGTTGAGCCGGCCGGCCTCGTGAAGTTCGACTTCCTCGGCCTCAAGACCCTGACGACGATCCAGTACGCGGTCGAGATGGTGCGCAAGCGTGGCGTCGAGATCGACATCGACACCATCCCTATCGACGACGCAGCCACTTACAATCTTTACGCGCGTGGCGACACCTACGGCATCTTCCAGTTTGAAAGTGGCGGCATGCGCCGGGCCCTGATGGACCTCAAGCCCGACCGCATCGAAGATCTCATCGCTATGAACGCGCTCTATCGGCCTGGTCCGATGGACAACATCCCGAGCTTCATCGATCGTAAGCATGGTCGCGAGGAGGTGGAGTATCCCCACCCCAAGCTGAGCGAAGTGCTCGACGAAACCTATGGCATCATCGTCTACCAGGAGCAGGTGATGCAGATCGCCCAGCTCCTGTCGGGCTATTCGCTCGGCGAAGCCGACATGCTGCGCCGCGCCATGGGCAAGAAGATCAAGGCGGAAATGGACAATCAGCGCGTCCGCTTCCGCGAGGGTTCCGGCCCCCAAGGGGTCAGCGAAGCGCTGGCCGATCAGATTTTCGATCTTCTCGCAAAGTTCGCCAACTACGGATTCAACAAGAGCCACGCGGCCGCCTACGCCTGGGTGTCCTATCAGACCGCCTATCTCAAGCAGCATTTCCCGCATGAATTCTATGCGGCCTCGATGACGCTCGATATGGCGCAGACCGACAAGCTGTCGGATTTCCGCCGCGAGGCCGGCAAGAAGAAGATCGAGGTCGTTCCACCCTGCGTGAATGCCTCTGAAGTCGTCTTCTCGGTGAAAAACGACCGCATCCACTACGGCCTCTCCGCCGTGAAGGGCGTCGGTCGTGCCGTTGCCGAGCACATCGTCGAAGTCCGTGGCGACAAGCCGTTCAAGGATCTGGGCGACTTTGCCCGCCGCGTTGATCCCAAGGCGATCAACAAGCGTACGCTTGAAACCCTCGTCAATGCCGGCGCCTTCGACTCGCTGGTCGAGCGTCGCGAAATTGCCTTCGCTGCCATGGACCAGGTTGTGGGCACCGCCCAGGCCCTGACCACGGAGCGCAACGAAGGCCAGTGGAACATGTTCGCCTCGAGTGAACCTGAACCATTCCGCCTGCCCACCAGCGTCCCCGCCTGGAATTCCACCGAGCGGGCCGACCGTGAACTCTCGGCCATCGGCTTTCACCTCTCGGCCCATCCGCTCGATGCTTATTCCGACCTCTTCGAGCGCCTTCGCGTCCAGCGCTGGAGCGATTTCGAGCGTGCGGTGAAGGACGGCGCCTCAGCCGGACGTATGGCTGGAACCATCTCGTCGCGTAACGACAGGCGAACGCGTAAAGGCACGCCGATGATGATCCTGAGCCTCTCGGATCAGAGCGGCACCTTTGAAGTCATCGCCTTTTCCGAGCAGATCACCCAGTTCGGCGCCATCCTGCAGCCGGGCAATTCGGTGATCCTCGAAGTCGGCGCTCAAGAGCGCGCGGAAGGCATCAGTCTCATGCTCAACGGCGCCAAGCCCATCGAAGGGCTGGCAGAAAGCATCGACCGACGCCTTACTATCTTCACCGCGAGCGAGAAGGCTCTCGGACCGGTAAGCGCCCAACTGAAGCGCGGCGGCAATGGTACGGTGAGTTTCGTGGTGATCCGCGACGCCGGCGCCCGCGAGTACGAAATCGAACTCCCCGGCAAGTATTCCGTCAGCGCCGAAGTCGCCGGCGGCATCAAGGCGCTCGATGGGATCACCGACGTCCGGTTCAATTAGGGTAGGGGCCAGACAAGCGCAGAGGAGGTGAGCGCAAAGCTCTTCCTCCTCCGCTCAGGGGCTTTCACCCTGTAGCCCCACGTCCGGGCGCGGGTCCATGTGGAAGCAACGAGTAATCCACGGATCGGTTCGTTGACGATCCCGTGAGTGACTTTGGCGGGTTGCGCTCGGGTAAGAGTTCGCTTATATCGCCCACGCGTCCAGCAGTTTGGCTGGCGCGATCTCACACACGAAGCAGGCCCTCCGTTTGGAGTGCCATCCGGTGGCGGGCAACCGTCGCAAGGCTTCGTGGAGGCATCAACCGGTAAAGGAATACCAAATGGCTCTGCCAGAATTCTCCATGCGCCAGCTCCTCGAAGCAGGCGTGCACTTCGGCCACCAGAAGCACCGCTGGAACCCGAAGATGGAACGCTTCATTTTCGGCGTTCGCAACGACATTCACATTCTCGACCTGTCGCAGACCGTGCCGGCCCTGAGCCGCGCCCTGCAGCTCGTGTCCGACACCGTTGCCGATGGCGGCCGCGTGCTCTTCGTCGGCACCAAGCGTCAGGCTGCCCCGCTCGTTGCTGAAGCTGCCAAGCAGTCCGCTCAGTACTACGTCAACTCCCGCTGGCTCGGCGGCACGCTGACCAACTGGCAGACGATCTCGAACTCCATCTCGCGTCTGCGCGAACTGGAATCGATGAGCGAAGAAGACCTGAACCTGCGCACCAAGAAAGAGCGCCTGATGATGTCCCGCGAGCAGGAGCGTCTTGAGCGCGACCTCGGCGGCATCAAGGACATGGGCAACGTTCCCTCGCTCCTCTTCGTGATTGACACCAACAAGGAAGCCAACGCCATCAAGGAAGCCCGTCGCCTGGGCATCCCGGTCGTTGCCATCGTCGACACCAATTGCGATCCGGACGTGGTCGACTACGCCATCCCGGGCAATGACGACGCCAGCCGCGCTCTCGAGCTCTATGTCTCGCTGATCTCGCGCGCTGCCCTCGACGGTATCGGTCGCTCGTCGAGCGCTCTCGGCCAGGATCTCGGCGCTTCTTCGGAAGCTCCGGCTGAAGATCTTCCGGGCGAAGGCGCAGCTGTCAACTAAGTCCGGTATGTCCGGAATCGTTTGAACGAAACTATGCGGCCCCAGTCTGGGGCCGCCGAAAGGTGAACCCATGGAAATCACTGCTGCACTGGTTAAGCAGCTCCGCGACTCGACCGGCGTCGGGATGATGGACTGCAAGAAGGCTCTGGCCGAAACCAATGGCGACATGGAAGCTGCCGTCGATTGGCTGCGCACCCGTGGCCTCGCCAAGGCCGCCAAGAAGGCTGACCGCGTTGCCGCGGAAGGTCTGGTCGGCGTTGCAACCTCCGGCACCAAGGCTGCTGTCGTCGAAGTCAACTCTGAGACCGACTTCGTTGCCCGCAACGAGCAGTTCCAGAACATCGTTGGCTCGATTGCCAAGCTCGCTCTTGACGCTGATGGTGATGTCGCCAAGCTCGGCGAAATGCCGTTCCCCGGCGCTGGTCACTCGGTCCAGGCCGAACTGACTGAAGCCATCGCCAAGATCGGCGAAAACATGAACCTGCGCCGCACGCTGACCGTTTCGGTCGCCGATGGCGTGGTGGAAAGCTACGTGCACAACGCCGTCAAGGCTGGCCTGGGCAAGATCGGTATTCTGGTCGCCCTCGAGTCCACCGGCGATAAGGCTGCCCTGTCCGCTCTCGGCAAGCAGCTTGCCATGCACATCGCCGCCACCAACCCGCTGGCGATCGACTCCAGCGAGCTGGATCAGGACGTAGTGGCTCGTGAACGCGCCATCATCCTCGAGCAGGTCAAGGAATCGGGCAAGCCCGCCGACATCGCCGAGAAGATGGTCGAAGGCCGCCTGCGCAAGTACTACGAGGAAGTCACTCTCCTCGCTCAGACCTTCGTGATCGACGGTGAGACCAAGGTCGCCGACGCCATCAAGACGGCCGAGAAGGACGTTGGCGCCCCGATCAAGCTGACCAAGTTCGTGCGCTATGCGCTCGGCGAAGGCATTGAAAAGGTCGAAACCGACTTCGCAGCCGAAGTCGCCGCGACCGCAGGCGTCAAGGCCTGATGACTTTTGGACGGGCCTCAATGGCCCGTCCATCGCTCTCCAGTGCGGCTGGATCGAGCTTCATAAGTTTTACATTTACTTCCTGCGTGGCTTAGCCTTCAGCTTGTGGCAGTTTTGCCCTAGTGTCCCGAAGGTCTTGCAGAGTCGCGAGCCCGCAGTCTCACATGAGGTCTTCCGATGGCGTCGAGCTACAAGCGCATTCTGCTCAAGGTTTCGGGCGAGGCGCTGGCGGGAGATAACTCCTTCGGCATCGAGCCGCCCTTTCTGCAGGCCGTAGCCAAGCAGATCGCCGACGCGGCACGCTCCGGCATCCAGGTTGCCATCGTCGTCGGTGGCGGCAATATCTTCCGCGGCATGGCCGGCGCTGCCGACGGCACCGATCGCGTCACTGCCGACCTGATGGGCATGCTGGGCACCATGATCAATGCCCTCGCTCTGTCCAACGCCATTACCCGCCAGGGCGTGAAGTCAAAACCCTTCAGCGCCGCGACCATGCCGTCCGTGGCTGATACCTTCACCGCACGCGACGCCAAGCAGGCGCTTGAAGAAGGTTTCGTGGTCGTCCTCGGTGGTGGCACCGGCAATCCGTTCTTCACGACCGATACCGCCGCTACGCTCCGTGCTATCGAGCTTGAATGCGATGTCGTGCTCAAGGGGACCAAGGTCGACGGCGTCTATTCCGATGACCCTAAGAAGAACCCCGATGCCGTCCGCTATTCGCAGATTGGCTATGACGAAGTCATCGCCCGCAATTTGAAGGTGATGGATACGGCTGCATTCGCGCTTGCCCGCGACAGCCACATGCCCATTATTGTATATGCTCTCGATGAGCCTGCTGGCCTTTCCGGCATCCTGGAAGGCAAGGGACTGTCTACTCGAGTTGGCGACCCGATTTAGGGCAGGGCGGTTTTCGCCCATTGCACCTTCCCGGTGCGAGTTTAATAGAGAAGCGCGCCCCATGCTGGCAGCGCCAAATGACTGGAAGGACCACGGCAATGGCCTATGATCTCACCGACATCAAGAACCGCATGCAGAAGTCGATCGGCTCGCTCAAGGACGAACTGGTGGGCCTGCGCACCGGCCGCGCCAGCGCCAGCCTGCTGGAGCCGGTGACGGTTGAGGCCTATGGTTCGCGCACGCCGCTTAGCCAGCTCGCTACCGTGACCGTTCCGGAGCCGCGCATGCTCTCCGTGCAGGTCTGGGACCGCGGCTTGGCCAACGCTGTTGAAAAGGCCATCCGCGACAGCGGCCTCGGCCTTAACCCGATGGGCGAAGGCCAGGTCATCCGCGTTCCGCTTCCGGAACTCAACGAGCAGCGCCGCAAGGAACTCGCCAAGGTCGCTCACACCTATGCCGAACAGGCACGCGTTGCAGTGCGCCATATTCGTCGCGATGGCATGGACGCCTTGAAAAAGGCGGAGAAGGACGGCGACATGAGCCAGGACGACGCCAAGAAGCAGACTGAGCTCGTGCAGAAGGCTACCGACGACGCCGTCAAGGAGATCGATGCGATCGTGGCGGCCAAGGAACAGGAAATCATGCAGGTCTAGGGACCTGCATGGAACGCCGCCGGGAGGGGCGTTGATGGCAAGCGAGACCGCCGCAAAAATGAGCCCGGACCTCGGTTCGGGCCTCCGTATTCCGGTTCACCTGGGCGTGATCATGGATGGCAATGGCCGTTGGGCCAAGGCCAGGGGCAAGCGCCGTACCGAGGGGCATATTGAGGGCGTGCACGCGCTCCGCAACCTCGTGCAGTCTTGCATCAAGCACGGCGTCGGCTATCTGACGGTCTTCAGCTTTTCGTCCGAGAACTGGACGCGCCCGGCGGAAGAAGTCTCCTTCATCTTCGGGCTTTTGCGGCGCTTTGTGGCCTCTGATCTGCAGCGGCTCATTCGCAACAATGTTCGCATTCGCATCATTGGTACGCGGTCAGGTCTCGAACCGTCTCTCGTTCGTCTTATCGAGGACGTGGAAGCTAAGACGGCATCCAATACGGGCCTCGTCCTCGTCGTCGCCTTCAACTACGGCGGTCGAGCCGAAATCACCGATGCCGTCCGTAGCCTGGTGAGGGATGCTGCGGAAGGCCGCATTGATCCTGCCGATATCGATGAGGCGGCGATTTCGCGCGCGCTTTATACCGTCGACTTGCCGGATCCCGACATCATCATCCGGACGAGCGGCGAACAGCGCCTTTCCAACTTCCTGCTTTGGCAATCGGCCTATGCCGAACTCGTCTTCGTGCCGGAAAACTGGCCGGACTTCGACGAGGCAAGTTTCCTCCGCGTTCTTGAAGCCTATTCCCTGCGTGATCGGCGTTTTGGCGGTCTGGGGGCGACCGGGAGTTGATGGAGCCAGGCGCACCTTCACCCAAGCCTCCTGAACCCCAACGTCGCAATTGGGCAGATGTCGGCCCACGTTTCGCGTCGGCCATGGTGCTGATCGCCGTTACAGCGACCGCACTCTATCTTGGCAGCTACTTTTTCTCTGGCGTGGTGGGGGCCGTCTATGCGGGCGCCTATCGCGAATGGGAGACAATGGTTTCGCGGGCGCCGCTGACCATGCCGGGCATGGCACTGATCGGGCTGGTCGGTCTCTCCGGTCTGATTTTTCCGTTGCTGGGTGTTTGGGGGCTCGTTGGAGCCATCGCGCTTGCATGCGTGGTTGCTGCCTTCATGGGGCGCGAACTTTTCTTCTGGCGGGCCGCCGGTCTCGTCCTGTTCGGCGTGTTGATTCTGTCGGCCGTGCTGATGCGTGGCGACGGCGTAGCGGGCATTTGGGCAGGCATCTTCCTTGGCACTGTCGTGTGGATGACTGATTCCGCAGCTTTCTTCACCGGTCGCCAGATTGGCGGCGAGAAACTGGTTCCGAGCATTTCGCCCTCAAAGACATGGTCAGGTGCTCTGGGCGGCCTTGCCCTTGGCTCCGGGGCGGGCTTGCTGGTCTGGGTCGTCCTGACCGATTCCCCCTGGTGGATAGGTCTGTTGATCTCGTTGTCTATCAGCATTCTCGGCCAATTGGGCGATCTCAGCGAAAGTGCCGTGAAACGGCATTTCCGGATCAAGGACAGCGGCGACATTATCCCCGGCCATGGCGGCTTGATGGATCGGCTTGATAGCCTCACATTCGGCATCATTCTGGTCTTGATCGTCGGCGCATTGCACGGCGGCATCGGCTCGGTGGCCGAGGGACTGCTCTATTGGTGATCACCGCGCAGGCGGCGTTGCTGCCTCAGATCGGGAATGACGATGTTTGAATTTGTGGCCTGGCTTCTGTCCTACGTCATTCCGTTTCTGGCCGTTTTGACCGTCATCGTCTTCGTCCACGAAATGGGGCACTACCTTGTCGCGCGCTGGAACGGGGTCGCCATTCAGGCCTTTTCCATCGGCTTTGGTCGCGAACTCATCGGCTGGAACGATCGTCACGGCACGCGCTGGAAGATTTCGGCAATTCCCCTTGGCGGCTATGTCCGCTTTGCCGGCGACATGAATGCGTCGAGCATGCCGGACCCCACTGCAGCAGAGCTTCGGGACCCGGAGCTGGCGCCGCGGCTGTTCGTCAATAAATCCGTCTGGCAGCGCATCGCCATCGTGGCGGCAGGCCCGATTGCCAACGTGCTTCTGACATTCCTGATTCTCTACGCACTTCTGCTTGGCTACGGGCGCGAAACGGTGCCCGCGGTCATCGGCGAGGTTGTCTCGGGCTCTGTTGCCGAGGCCGCTGGCTTTGAGCCCGGCGATACGATTCTGTCCGTGGACGGCTATGTCGTTCGTGGTTTCGAGGATTTCCAGCGCTACGTCGCTACCAGCCCGGCCCGTGAGGTGGTGATCGAAATCGAGCGCGGCGGGTCGACGGACACGCTTCGGCTCGTGCCTGAGCCGGTGGTGATTCAGGATCGCTTCGGCAATGATCAGCGCATCGGCCGGATAGGCGTTGCTCGAAATATTGAAGCAGCCGATATCCAGCTTTATCGCCCCGGACCCGTCGAGGCGATTGGCATGACGTTCGAGGAAATCCGCTTCATCGTGCAGCGCACGGCCGCGTTCCTGGGTGACTTTTTCGTCGGTCGAGGGGATGTTCAGCAGCTGAGCGGACCGGTGAAGGTCGCCAAGGTTTCGGGCGAAGTGGCTACGCTGGGCGTCATCGCCCTTATCAACCTGATGGCGCTTCTGTCTCTGAACATTGGGATATTCAATCTTTTACCCGTTCCCATGCTCGACGGCGGCCATCTCTTATACTATCTCATCGAGGCCGTTCGCGGACGCCCTCTCAGCATGCGCGTGCAAGAGATAGGATTTCGCTTCGGCTTCGCCCTGGTGCTGGCCTTGATGGTTTTTACCCTGTTCAACGACACGGTTTTCGACCATTTTGGCATCTTGCGCTAAACCTTGGTTAACCTTGGTTCGCAAGGTGTTGCACGAATACACGCGCGCCAATGAATTGCTAACTGCGTCCGGGCTTACCGCTTGTCCGTGGTTAAAAAAACAGTAAAACACTCCAATGGAGTTAGCTTGGGGGAGCGGCGTATGACGATTCTCCGGGCAGGTCGCAGAAGGCAATAACAATATGATTAACCCCAAGCTGTTGCGTGGCGCTGTCTCGGTGATCGCGATTATGGGTGCGAGCCCAATGGTCGGTGCCGGGATCCCCGTGCTGGGCGTCGTCGCTGCGCAAGCTCAGGAGCAGTTGGTCGGTTCGGTCCTGTTTGAGGGTAACCGGCGCTTCTCCGACGCGCAGCTCCTTGCAATGGTCGATGTCTCTGCCTCCGGCATCTATACCTCGCAGCGCGTTGCGGCCGACGTTGAAAGCATTCGTCAGGCCTATGATCGCGACGGCTTCCTCGGCGTGACGGTGACGTCGCGTACGGAGCCGACTGCTGATGGCCGCGTTCGCGTGGTCTTCCAGGTCAATGAAGGTGAACGCGCGGGCATCGCAGCGGTCAACTTCACCGGTAATAATGCAATCAGCAGCGGCAACCTCAAGGGTGCCATGCTCACCAAGGAAACCGGCATTCTGAGCTGGCTCCTTCGTGATGATACCTATGATGAGCAGAAGCTGGCGGTCGATCGCGAGCGTCTCCGTCTCTACTACGCGAGATCGCGGCTATCCCGACGCGCAGGTGACCTCGGTTGCCGAGTATGATGCTGCGCGTAACGCGTACTTCATCAACTTCACGGTCAATGAAGGCCAGCGCTACCAGTTTGGCAATGTCGGTATCGAAACCAGCATCAACGGCCTGAACACCGACGTGCTGCGCTCAACCGTCCAGACCGGCAAGGGTGCTCAGTACTCCGTCTCGAACCTGCAGGAAACCATCGAGGACATGGCTTACGAGGCCACGACTCAGGGTTATTCCTTCGCGGACGTTCGTGCTCGCCTTGATCGCGACGTTGCGACCGGCACCTTCAACGTGACCTACCTGGTCGACGAAGGCGCGCGCATCTATGTCGAACGCATCAACATCACCGGCAATACCAAGACGCGCGACTTCGTTGTTCGCCGCGAACTGGCCTTTGGTGAAGGCGATCCGTTCAATCGCTCCATGGTCATCCGTGGTCGCGAAGCCATCCAGAACCTCGGATTCTTCTCCAAGGTTGAAGTCACGACCGCGCCAGGCTCTTCGCCTGACAAGGTGGTTCTCAACATCAACGTGACCGAAACCTCGACGGGCGAATATGGCGCCAGCGCCGGCTATTCGACCAGCGACGGGATCCTGGGCGAAGTTTCGCTGACCGAGCGCAATTTCCTTGGTCGTGGTCAGTACCTGCGTGCTGCCATCGGCGCATCGCAGTCGGGCCGTACCTTCGACTTCTCCTTCACCGAGCCGCGTTTCATGGGGCTCAAGGTGTCGGCTGGCTTTGATGCCTATCACCGTATTTCGGACGAGACGACGGCTAGCTTCTACGGTTCGCAGTCGACTGGTGGCCAGGTGCGTTTCGGCGTGCCGATCACCAGTGCACTCAATGCGACGCTTTTCGGCGGTTACGAGCGTAAGGTCATCTCCGACGTCAAGGACAACCCGGCCTATAAGTCGGCTCTGGTCAATGATGCTCAGGAATTCAACAAGGCCTTTATTGGCTATACGTTGACCTGGAACGGCCTTGACGACGTCAAGGACCCGACCGAAGGGCTCTACGCAACCTTCACCCAGCAGTATATTGGCTGGGACCACAACCTGCTGAAGACCGAAGCACGCGGCCGTTACTTCTTGCCGGTTCTCGACGATAGCGGCATCGTTGCCAGCGTTCGTGGCCAGGCCGGTGTGGTCAACAGCCTCAACGGTGGCTCTGTTCACGCTGTTGAAGCGTTCATGCCGGGTTCAAGCATTATTCGTGGTTTCGAAGGCCGCGGCGTTGGCCCACGTTTGGCAGCAAACGCATCGGGTAACAGCGAATATCTCGGCGCGACCATGTACGCGGCCGTTTCTGCCGAAATCGAGTTCCCCATTCCGGCTCTTCCCGAGAGCTACGGCCTGAGCGGTGCGCTTTGGGCTGACGCCGCCTGGATTGACGGTCTGCCGGGCACCGGTACCGGCACTGTGGATCCGCTGAGCCAGGATGTGCCGCTTCGCACCTCCATCGGTGCGTCGCTTATCTGGGACTCGCCGTTCGGCCCGCTGCGCGGCGACGTCTCGCACGTGCTCAACAAATCGACGGCAGACCGTACCCAGGTCTTCCAGATCACGCTTCAGACCTTGCTCTAGTACGGGCAACGTGAAAGAAGTCATCAAGCCGCGGGGCGGTAGCTCCGCGGCTTTTCTTTTGAAGTGATCTCATGGTCGATACTCGATTTCACCGATTTTCCGGACCGATTGCTGTTGGCGCGCTGCTGACCGAACTCGGGCATGCCGATGTGGCTGCGGGACTTGCCGATGCCGACCGTGTAGTAGGCGGCGTTTCCGAGCTTGAACTTGCCGGACCCCAGGATCTCGTACTTGCCGCTCATGTATCATATGCCGAAGACCTGCGCCGGACGGCGGCGGGTTTTGCTATTGTGCATCCGTCCCTAAAGGACAGCGTGCCACCCGGCGCCGTGGCCATCGTGGCGCCGCGAGCGCATCATCTCTTCACCGAAATTCTGGATCGTCTTTATCCGGCGAGCACCAGGGCAGCTATCGCGGGTGGCCGCGAGGACCTTGGCGCGCCGATATTCGAACGTGACGTGACCATTGGTTCGAACGTCGTCATCGGCAATGGCGTTGAAATCGGCCGCGGCACGATCATCGGGGCCAATACTGTTATCGGCCCGGGCGTCACCATTGGACGCAACAGCATCATCGCTGCCAATTGCACCATTGATTGCGCGCATCTGGGTAATGATGTCGTCCTGCACTCCGGTGTACGGATCGGTACAGAAGGCTTTGGTTGGCTCGACCACGGCATGGCCAACCGCAAGATCCCGCAATTGGGTCGTGTTATCATTCAGGATCGCGTCGAAATCGGCGCAAATAGCACGGTGGATCGCGGCGCCCTTGGCGACACGGTTATCGGCGACGGCACGAAGATCGATAATCAGGTGCAGATCGGACATAATTGCCGCATTGGCCGCAATTGCCTGATTGCCGCCCAGAGTGGTCTGTCCGGATCGACCATCGTGGAGGATAGTGTCCTGATGGGCGGCGGCGTCGGCACCTCGGGGCATTTGCGTATCGGCGCGGGTACGACTATTTTCGGCCGCGCAGCAGTAACTAAGGACTGGCCGGCAGGCTCCAAACTTGGTGGCGCGCCGGCGCAGGAGTTGACGGATTTCTGGCGAGAGCTCGCCACGTTGCGGAAATTGGCAAAAGGGAACAAGCGGGGATGACGGACACCGTAGGCGCGACGACTGAACTCGATGCCATGAGCATTCAGGATATCCTCCTGGCTCTGCCACATCGTTATCCCATGCTGATGATTGACCGCATCGTTGATATCAATGGCGACGAGTCAGCCGTCGGCATCAAGAACGTCACCTTCAACGAGCCGATCTTCCAGGGTCATTTCCCGAACAATCCGATCTTCCCCGGCGTGCTGATCCTCGAAGGTATGGCGCAGACGGCTGGCGCCATTGTCATCAAGTACGACGCGACGGCTGATAGCAAGAGCATCGTCATGTTGCTTGGCATTGACAGTGCTCGCTTCCGCAAGCCGGCGGGGCCTGGCGATACGATCGAGTATCACATCTCCAAGCTGCACCGTCGCCGCACGGTGGGCCGCTACAAGGCCGAAGCCAAGGTGAACGGCGCCGTTATCGCCGAAGCCGAGCTGACTGCCATGATTGTCGAGGCGACCGAGTGAGCGATATCGTTGTTCATCCGACAGCGATTGTCGCTAGCGGCGCGCAACTTGGGGCCGGCGTCAAGATCGGTCCTTACTGCATGGTGGGCGAGCATGTTGTCCTACGCGACAATGTCGAGCTGATTTCCCACGTTGTCGTTGAAGGCAATACGACCATCGGCGCTGGCACGAGGATTTTTCCTTTCGCCTCCGTCGGTCACCAGCCACAGGACCTGAAGTTCCACGGCGAAGCATCGCGCGTCGAAATCGGCGAGCGCTGCACCATTCGCGAGTCGGTGACCATCAATCCGGGCACCGAAGGCGGCGGCATGCTGACCAAGATCGGCAATGACTGCCTGCTGATGGCTTGCAGCCATGTCGCGCATGACGCACACGTCGGCAACAATGTCGTCCTGGCGAATTATGTCGGCGTCGCCGGACATACGGTCATCGGCGATTATGTCCGCTTCGGCGGCATGTGCGCCGTGCACCAGTTTGTGCGCATCGGCGCCCATGCCTTTATCGGCGCCCATAGCATGATCGACAACGACGTCATTCCCTATGGCATGGCTATCGGCAATCGTGCCCGCCTTGCAGGTCTCAATCTGGTAGGGCTCAAGCGCTCCGGATTCGACCGCGAAGCCATCCACACGCTGCGCGCTGCCTATCGCATGATCTTTTCAAGCGAAGGCACGCTGCGCGAGCGCGTCGACGACGCGGCGGTGATGTTCAAGGACGCGAGCCTCGTACAGGACGTGGTAACGTTCATCGCGACCGCAAAAGACCGCCCGCTCTGCTTGCCGCGTGCAGGCTCGGAAGAGGAATAAGTGTCGCCCGAGTTGCGGCTTTTTGTACTCGCCGGCGAGCCTTCGGGCGATCGGATCGGCGCCGACCTGGTGAACCGACTGCGCGAACGGGTGGCGGTCGACGTTAGCGGTGTCGGCGGGGATGCTCTCGCAGCGGTCGGCATCAAATCGCTCTTCGACATGAACGAGCTGTCGGTCATGGGCTGGGCCGATGTGCTTCCGCGGCTCCCCAAGCTTCTCTGGCGCGCTCGGCAAGTCGCGAAGGCCATTGTCCGTACGCGGCCCGACGTGGTTGTGCTTGTCGATGCGCAGGTCTTCTCCTCGATCGTCGCCAAGCAGGTCTGCAAGGCCGCTCCCGATATCCCCGTTCTGCTTTGCGTGGCGCCGGCCGTCTGGGCCTGGAAGCCGGAGCGGGCGCAACACCTGAAGCCGCATTTCCGCGAAGTGATGGCGGTTCTGCCTTTTGAACCTGCATTCATGCGTAGCGTGGACGGGCCGGAAACGCATTATGTCGGCCATCCCGCCGCCAGCGCCCTTGCGTTCCGTTCGGCTGTTCCGGAGCGCGGGCCGATGCTGCTTTTGCCCGGCAGCCGCGACGGCGAACTGCGACGCCACTTGCCGATGATGCGGGCAGTCGTCGAGAACCTCGCGTCTCATCCCCGGATCAGCGGTTTCGTTCTGCCCACGCCGCGCCGGCTTGAAGCTACGGTTAAGGAGCGCGTGACCGATTGGCCCGCCAAAGTCGAAGTCATCACCGGCGAAGAGCGCAAGGCTGCAGCTATGGCAAGCGCCGTGGTTGCTGTCGCCGCCACCGGAACCGTGACGCTCGAACTGGCCCTGGCCGGGGTGCCCATGGTGACCACCTATGTCGCCGACAAGGGCCAGGCAAGGCTTTGGGTGAGATTCAAGGTCAAGTATGCCTCGCTGCCCAATATCCTGCTGGATAGGCCACTGGTACCCGAGATCCTGCAGCTTGAACCGGATGCCGACGCGCTGGTTTCAGCAGTGCGCAGCCATTTGGATGATGGTGAAGGCCTTGCTCAGTTCGAAGGGTTCAAGACGATCCGGAAGATGATGGAAGACGGCACGGACGAAGACCCGCGTGTCAATCCGGCAGAGCGCGTGCTTCACCACTGGCACGACGCTCCCTGAGCCATCTGGCCAGCACAATTCGAGAGCCCAAAACAAATGACCCCGCCGAAGCGGGGTCATTTTCATTTTGGCGACGAGATCAGCGGGTGCCGATCTCGGAATAGTCGCGCGCCACCGAGCCGTTATAGAGCTGGCGCGGGCGGCCGATCTTCTTTTGCGGGTCGCCGATCATTTCCTTCCACTGGCTGATCCAGCCAACGGTACGGGCCACGGCGAAGAGCACGGTGAACATCGAAGTCGGGAAGCCGATGGCATCAAGGATGACGCCCGAATAGAAGTCGACGTTCGGATAGAGCTTGCGGTCGACGAAGTACGGGTCGGACAGCGCGATACGTTCAAGTTCCTTGGCCACCTGCAGCGTCGGGTTGTTTTCGACGCCGAGCAAGTCCAACACGCGGTTTGCAGTTTCCTGCATGACCTTGGCGCGCGGATCATAGTTCTTGTAGACGCGGTGACCAAAGCCCATCAGGCGGAACGGATCGTTCTTGTCCTTGGCGCGGGCGATATATTCCGGAATGCGATCAACCGTACCGATTTCGCGCAGCATGTTGAGCGCGGCTTCGTTGGCGCCGCCATGGGCAGGGCCCCAGAGGCAAGCAACGCCGGCAGCGATACAGGCGAAGGGGTTGGCATCGGACGAGCCCGAGAGACGAACGGTCGAGGTCGAGGCGTTCTGCTCGTGGTCAGCATGCAGGGTGAAGATCAGGTCCATCGCACGGGCGATTTCCGGGTTCACCTTGTATTCTTCCGCCGGTACCGAGAAGCACATGTGGAGGAAGTTCGATGCGTAGTCGAGATCGTTGCGCGGATACACGAAGGGCTGACCGACCGAGTACTTGTAGGCCATTGCCGCGAGCGTCGGGATCTTGGCGATCATGCGGATCGAGGCGATCTCGCGCTGCTGCGGATCGTTGATATCAGTCGAGTCGTGGTAGAAGGCGGCCATTGCGCCGACGACGCCAGTCATCACGGCCATCGGGTGCGCATCGCGACGGAAGCCACGATAGAAGTAGTGCATCTGCTCGTGCACCATGGTGTGGCGCGTCACGAGCTCTTCGAATTCCTTGAACTGCGCCTTGGTCGGCAGGTTGCCGTAGAGCAGCAGGTAGCAGACTTCGAGATAGTTCGACTTTTCGGCGAGCTGTTCGATCGGGTAGCCCCGATAGAGGAGTTCGCCCTTGTCACCATCGATATAGGTGATGGCGCTGTCGCAGGCCGCCGTCGAGGTAAAGCCCGGATCGTAGGTGAACAGCCCCGTCTTGGCGTAGAGCGAGCGGATGTCGACGACATCCGGACCCACGGTTCCGCTCAGGATTGGAAATTCGACGGTCTGGTCTCCGACGATGAGTTTGGCGACTTTTTCGGTCATTGAGCTCTCCTCGTTTTGCCCACGCTCCGAGGGAAGGGAGGTGAAGCGGGGCAGCACCTCCAGCGGTGCCGATTGATGACCGCAGAGGTATCAGTTTTTGCCCCGCACAAGCAACCGATAGGTAAGCAGACGTTACCCTCTGCGGCCCCGTTTCTTAAGCGATTTGGTCACTTAAACGTGCCATCGATTCTTCACGGCCGATGAGCACCATGACCTCGAAGATTCCCGGCGAAACCGTACGTCCCGTAAGGGCTGCGCGCAGCGGCTGGGCCAGCTTTCCGAGCTTGAGACCCTTGGCTTCGGCCAGTTCGCGCATGGCGCCATCGATGGCCGGCACTGACCAATCGGCAAGGCCCCCTAACGTTTCGGCAATACCGGCGAGGACCACCTTGGCTTCCGGCGTCAGCAGTGCCGCCGCAGCGGCGTCGGGCGTGATCGGGCGCAGGGCGTAGATGAACTGTGCGAGGTCGATCAGCTCCAACACCGTCTTGGCGCGCGGCTGCAATTCGGGCAGGGCGGCAAGGACCGTGTTGTGGTTCGCCATCAGGCCCTTGGCGTCCTCGTCGCGGCCCACTTCCTTGGCCGTGTCGATCATGACGTTGTAGAGATAGGTCGGGTCGGCCTCGCGGATATAGTGGCCGTTGATGTTCTCGAGCTTGACGAAGTCGAAGCGCGCCGCGCCCTTGTTGAGGGCTTCCAGGCTAAACCACTCCACCATCTGCTCGGTCGAGAAGATTTCCTCGTCGCCATGGCTCCAGCCGAGGCGAGCAAGATAGTTGCGCAGCGCCGCCGGCAGGTAGCCCATCTGGCGATAGGCTTCGACGCCAAGGGCGCCATGGCGCTTGGAGAGTTTTGCGCCATCCGGACCATGGATCAGCGGAATATGCGCCATCTCGGGCACAGTCCAACCCATGGCGTTGTAGATGATGATCTGGCGGGCGGCATTGGTCAGGTGGTCGTCGCCACGGATGATGTGGGTGACACCCATGTCATGATCGTCGACCACCACCGCGTGCATATAGGTCGGCGTACCGTCCGAGCGCAGGATGATGAAGTCGTCGAGGTTCTCGGTCTTGAACACGACCTTGCCCTGAACGTGGTCATTGACCACGATCTCGCCGCTCAGCGGAGCCTTGATGCGGATAACCGGGGAAATGCCTTCCGGCGCTTCCTTCGGGTCGCGATCACGCCAGAAGCCATTATAGCGCGGCGGCTTGCCGGCAGCGCGGGCTTCCTCGCGCATCTGGTCCAGCTCTTCGGGCGAGCAATAGCAATAATAGGCGTGGCCCATCTTCACGAGCTCATGCGCGACCTCGGCGTGACGCGAGGCACGAGCGAACTGGCTGATCGGCTCGCCTTCCCAATCAAGGCCCAGCCACTTGAGCCCGTCGATCAGCGCAACAACGGCAGCCTCGGTCGAACGTTCGCGGTCGGTGTCCTCAATGCGCAGCAGCATCTTGCCGCCCTTGTTCTGGGCATAGGCCCAGCTGAACAGGGCCGTACGGGCGCCGCCGATATGCAGGTACCCGGTAGGGGAAGGAGCAAAGCGAGTAACAACCTGGGACATGATAACCGGAACGAATTGAGGGAATTTCGGGCCGTGTGTAGCATAGGCGGGCTTGAGCGCAAGGGCAGGGGTGCGCGGTGCAGGGGCAGGGGACCGGCAGAGGGCAGATTGTGCTGGGGGCATCGGGCATTGCACGCCCGCGCCTCTGGCATGTTGCCGGCTGGCTCACGCTTGGCTGGCAGTCTCTTCCGATAGCCGTTGTCGATGCTGCAGAGCAACTGCGACTCTTCGTGCTTCTGCCCTTCAGCCTGATTTTCGGGCTTGTCGCGTACGCATTGCTGCCCGCCGAGCCCGAGACCTTCCATTTCATCATAGGTTCGCTTTGCGTTACCGGATGCCTGGTTCTGGCAATGCTGTCGCACTCGCTCGCCGGTTTGCGCGTGGCAACTCAATTGTGCGCAGCGTGGCTCGGCTTCTGTCTTCTTGCCCTGCACGGACTGGCCTTCGGTACAGCCATGCTGTCTGTGCCTGCCTACGGGACCTATGAGGCACGAGTTGACGAGGTTCTGTCGACCGACGCAAACGGTATCCGTGCCGTCGTCTCCTCAATGCGTCCAATCGAAGACGCGCGCGAACTTCCCATCAGACGCGCTCGCATACTCCTGCCAACGGAGCCAAGGGTCGAGGTCGGTGATCTGATTGAAGCGCAGATACGGCTGGCCTCCGTGCCGGGTCCGATCCTGCCCTGGGCCTTCGATGGGCAGTTCCACGCCTATTTCTCCGGTATCGGTGCCTACGGCAACGCCATCGGCACGGTTGAAATTGTCGTCCAGGGCGGCGACGGCGACATCGCACGTCGAGTGCAGGCGCTGCGCAACCATATTGGCGAGCGGATTGATCTCGCGTTGGAGGGCCCCAGCGCTGCGATTGGCCGCGCCATGATGATGGGCGACCAGAGTGCCATCAGCGATGAAACGCGCGATGTCATGGCGGCCTCCGGTCTCGCCCACGTCTATTCGATTTCCGGACTCCACCTGTCCATCGTCGCGGGTGGCATCTTCTGGCTTTTGCGACTGGCTCTGGCGAGCTTGCCTATGGCCCTGACCTGGCCCAACAAGCAGATAGCGGCGATTGCTGGCCTGTCCGCCGCCTTCGGCTATCTGCTTCTCGCGGGAGGCATGGACAATGTTCCGGCTTTCCGCTCCACCCTTATGCTCGCCCTGATCTTTGGCGCCGTCCTCGCAGGACGCCGCGCCCTGACCATGCGCAACGTCGCTATTGCCGCCCTGGTGATCATCCTCATCGACCCCGCCAGCGTCTTCCGCGCCAGCTTTCAGCTCTCCTTCGCCGCCGTGGTCGCACTCATCGGCATCTACGAACTGCCGCGCCTATCCCCTCCGGGAACCGGCGGAAGCGTCGAGCGCTTGTTACGCTTCATTTCGGCAACAGCGTGGACCAGTTTTGTGGCCGGTGCTGCAACACTGCTCTTCTCCGCCTACCATTTTCAGCAGACAGCGCCGCTGGGCGTGCTTGGCAATGTGCTGGCGCTCCCCTTCGTCAGCCTCATCATGTGGTTCGGCGTGCTCGCCATCCTCGCCATGCCATTCGGGCTGGACGGCCCGTTCCTCAAACTGATGGGCTGGAACATCGACCGCATGGTGGACGTGGCGGAACTGGTCGCGGGCTGGAGCGCAAACCTGACCGGCAACCCCATCTTGGCGGGGTGGACGCTGCTGGCAGGTCTCGGGGCTCTTGCCTGGTTCGCCTTCATCGAAGGGCGCTGGCGCTTGTTGGCCCCGGTCATACTGCTACCTATCGTTCTGCTATTCGGCTTCTCGCCTCGGCCCGACGTGCTCATCGCCGATACGACGCAAGCCGTTGCAGTCCGCGATGGAACGGGCATGGGTCTTGTCACCGGTCGCACGGGAAGCTTCGCCGTCGATGTCTGGAGCCAACACTACCAGACCGAGATTGCTCCAACCCATTCAGGCACCCAATGCGACAGTGTTGGGTGCATCGTGAAGACAGAGAGATTCAGCATCGCAGTGATCCGCAACGCGGCTGCCTTTGCCGAAGATTGTGTGGGACAAGATCTGGTCGTCGCCCGAATTTCGGCGCCCAAAGGCTGTGGCGCATCCGGTCAGATCATCACGGCAAACGACCTCGCTAGAGGTGGTGTCCAGTGGCTGCGTTGGGATGAAACGGCCGGACGGTTCGAAATCCGCCCGGCCATCGAAACGCTCAGCCGGCCGTGGCGAGTTTTGCCACGGTGACACCGGCAGCAGGAACCTCAGTGCCGCCAATCACGTAGCCGCTCTCGTCCGAAGCGGGGCTCAGCGTGGCGGCGCTGGCCGAGTAGTTCACATAGATGCGGTATCCGCCGCGGCTGCGGGCGCGAACGCCGGCCGGCAGGCTGAGGATCGGCAGGTCGGCCTCGGCAATCAGATAGTCGGCAATGCGCTGCATCAGGGCCCGATCGCCGCTGGCGGTGAGGTAGAACAGCTTGCCCTGCGAGATCAGCACCGGCACGCCTTCATTGTCTTCCATCACCACTTCGCCGCGCGTTTCGACCTTCTCGCGCCAGAGTCGCGTGGAGCCGCCGCCCTTCACGGTGACCGAAACGTGTGCGGGAATGCTGTCTACCCGCATCACGCGGGCATCGAGAAGGTTAGGCGACAGGTCCGGACCAAGGCGGGCAGGAATGGAGAAGTTCTTCGTCTTCGAGCCCGAGCGGGGTCCGATCAGCAGATGACCTTCAAAGGCAGCCACGGCCTCACGCAGTTCCTCCGTCCAGGCAAAGAGCGCCGGGATTGCCACGATGTCGTAGCCGGCGAAGCTCTTGGTCTTGGGCGAGAGAATGTCGATGTCGACGCCGTGCTTGCGGAAGGCGGCGTAAATGTCACGCACATGCGCGCCGTGCTTGAAGCCCTGAGCCTGCGGTTGCACTTCCCATGCCCATTCGCTGTCATAGTCGAAGACAAGAGCGACGCGTGCCTTGCCCACGGGACCATCGAGGCCGGTGAGCTTGAGTTCCTCGGCGACCTGGCTTGCTTCGCTATAAGCCGGAGCCGGTTCGCTGTCTGGTCGCAGCAGGCCGGCATGCATCTGCTCCTGCGCGAACGGCGCTTGCCGCCAGCGGAAGTAGGAGACGACTTCGGCGCCATGAGCAAAGGCTTCCCAGGCCCAGAGGCGGGCCATGCCTGGCAGCGGGTCAGGATTGAACTTTGCCCAATTCACCGGGCCGGGCTGCTGTTCCATGACCCACCAGCGGCCATGGCCTACGGTGCGATAGAGATCGTGGTGGAAGGCCGCATTGTCCGGGTCGCCCTGACGCATGTACTGGCGCTTCATGTCCTCGGTCTCGTCGCTGACCGCGAGGTGGCCAATGGGGTAGGGAGTCCCAGCTCGCGACATCGAGCGTTTCGGCCAGGTCGTAATGGTCGAACTCGGTGTACCGGCTCATGAAATTATGGATGACAGGCAAGTCCGGCCGCTTGGCCTTCAGGATGTCGTACTGGACCTTGTTGAAGGCACTGACCTGATCCGAGGAATAGCGGCGGAAATCGAGATCGTGGATCGGGTTGGGCTCGCAGACCAGCAGGTTCGGCAGATCGATCTGGTCGAAGCTGTTGTACACCATCGACCAGAAGACATTGCCCCAGGCCTGGTTCAGCGCATCGATCGACCCGTAACGGTCAGCGAGCCATTTGCGGAAGCCTTCGAGCGCTGCGGGCGAATAGGAATAGGTCGTGCCATGGCAGCCATATTCGTTGTCGGTCTGCCAGCCGCCGAGCGAGGGATGATCGCTGAGCGCATCAGCAAGAATCTGCGTAATGCGCGCCGATTCCTCGCGATAGGGCAGATGCGAGAAGTCGTAGTGGCGGCGCGAACCAAAACCCTTGCGCTGGCCGCGAGCGTCGACCGCCAGCATGTCGGGGTGCTTGTCGACCATCCAGCGCGGTGGTGTGGCGGTCGGCGTGCCGACGATGACCTTGAGCCCATGTTTGCCCAGCACGTCCATCGACCGGATCATCCAGTCGAGCTGTAGATTGCCCGGCGTCGGCTCCAGCCGCGACCAGGCGAATTCGCCGATGCGGACATATTTGATGCCCACTTCGGCCATGCGGGCAGCGTCCTTGTCCCACCACTCTTCGGGCCAATGTTCGGGATAGTAGCAAACGCCGAGGGTGGGACTGATGGACATGGCTTAGGCTCAGAGCTTTATGGGAGTTTCGGGAAGGCCGGGCACGTTGACCTCGATGGCAAAGACGCCACCGGCCACCTTTTCAGCGGCAAGCTGTTCCGGCGTCAGTGTCTTGGCGGCGGTGGTGATGAACAGCGTCTTGAGGTCCTTGCCGCCGAAGGCAGGGCAGGTGACCTGGCTGACGGGAACTTCCACGACGCGATCAATCGATCCATCGGGCGCGAAGCGAACGACGCAGCTGCCGCCCCAGCGGGCGTTCCAGAGATAGCCTTCGCTATCGACCACGGCGCCATCGGGCCAGCCGCGGTGGTCCGACACGTCAGCGAACAGTTCCCATTCGCCAATTGGTAGGCCGGTTTCCGGGTCGGTCGCGCATTTCAGGATTTTCTTGGTCGGCGTATCGGTCCAATAGGCGGTCCGGCCATCGGGCGAGAAGCAGGTCGCGTTGGGAATGGCGACGTTCTCGATGATCTTTTTGAGCTGGCCGGCGCGGTAGTGATAGACGGAACCTTCCTTTGGTCCCTCTTCCTTGACCATGGTGCCGATCCAGAAGGCGCCGGACGGATGAACGCGGCTGTCATTGGTCCGGTTGGCCGGTACCTCGCGCTCGATGTCGTGCAGGCGATTCATGCCGCCCACGCTAAGGTCGAACTCGATCAGGCCGTTCTCGCTGGCGATTGCCAGCCGATCCCGGTCGATGATCGCGGCTGCGGCCACGGTCTCGTTGAAGAGCCAGCTTTCCTCGATTTCGCCATCCGCATTGGCGGCGAACAGCGACTGTTCGTTGATGTCGAACCAGAAGAGCTGCTGACGTTCGCCGTGCCAGATCGGGCCTTCGCCCAGCTCGCACTTGCTGTCGATCAGGAGGCGTGCCGTATCGCTCATGCCTTGGCTCCCTTGTCATAAGCGGCGACGGCAGTGGCGGCGCGCTCGGCGACTTCGGCAACGCTCATGCCGGGCTTGTAGATGTAAGTGCCAAGGCCGAAGCCGGCGCAGCCGACGGCGAAAAATTCATCGAAGTTGTCGGGGTTGGCCCCGCCCACGGCGTAGAGCGGGAGGTCAGGCGGGAGCACCGCCTTCATGGCCTTGATACCCTTGGAGCCCAATACTTCGGCCGGGAAGAATTTTAGCCCGGTCGCGCCGGTGCGGATCGCCTTGAAGGCGTCGCTGGGCGAGAAGACGCCCGGATAGGATTTGAGGCCAAGTTTTACGGTCTCGGCGATGACGGCTTCATTCGTGTCGGGCGAGACGATGAAAGTGCCGCCTGAGGCCGCGACGGCGCGCACGTTCTCTTCGGTGAGAACCGTACCGGCGCCGATTTCCGCGCGGCCGGACAGTGCCTTGGCCGCCCGCGAAATGCTTTCGAGCGCATTGGGGGAATTCAGCGGCACTTCGATGAGCGTGATACCGGCTTCGACGAGAGCCGTGCAGACCGGTACGGCTTCGTCATTGGTGATGCCGCGCAGGATGGCGATGATGTGGCGGTGGGACATGGCGTGTTTCCTTAGGCGGCGTCGCGAGCGGCCTTGAGGCCGGCCAGAACGACAGCGGTAGCATCGACGGGGCGGCCGGCAGCGCCGGCCATTTCCAGCACCTGGCCATAGAGGGCGCAGAGCACATGTGAACCGATCAGCGGAACGGGTTCGTTACCGATCTGGTGGCGATTGGCTGATATTTCGGTGCCGATGAGCAGGCCCGATAGATAGCCGGCGCACCAGGCAGGCTGGCGGCCCGAGACAAGGGCACTGGCGCGGACGCGGAACAATTGGCCGAGGAGGTCGGCAGGGTGCTCGAGACCGTCCCCGGCGCCGGCCGCGGAATCCTTCGGCGCGCTCAGGGGTGTCGAGGTCGCCGCCGAGCGAATGGCGCAGCACCGAATGTGTGGAGAGAATCTCGAACATTTCGCCGGTCATTGCGGTGGTGAAATGCTCGATCTTCGTGCCGTCAAGCAGTGCCCATTTCGAATGGGTGCCGGGCATGCAGACCAGACCGGAATAGCCGGGCAGGGTGCTGGCGAGGCCCAGCAACTGGGTTTCCTCGCCGCGCATGACGTTGTCGGCTCCCTGCTTCTGGCAGACGCCGGGCAGGATCGAGACTTTCAGCTTGTCTGAACCGCTATCTGGACGAACGGCACCCCCGAGGAGATCGCGCAGGTCAGTCGGCGCTTCGAGATAGGGTGCTTCGAGCCAGCCCTGGCGTGCACCCGCCATGCCGCAGACAAGCACATCTGTGGGGGTGGTGAGATCGACGCCAGAGAGGAGCTCGGCCAGCGCTGCCGGGAATTCCTCGCGAATGAGCTTGCCCATACCCTTGGGCGAACTGCGGGACGCAAGGACGTTGCCGCCCGCATCAATTGTCCAGCCTCGGAGATTGGATGTGCCCCAATCGACGGCAATCCACGCAACAGATTCGCTCAACCCAAACTCTCCTCGACGAACGCCTAATGAATGCGGCGGGACCCTAATGGGCTTCGCACGCTCTGAACAGGGCGTTCCGCTGCACCTGCTACCCGAGCGAGGAGCGGTGATCTCCTCGATTGGTAAGATTTTCAGCGCGTTCCGGCACATCTGGGGTCTGTTGCGCCAGCGCAATCAATTGTATGATTTTTTCGTTTGGAGCCGTTCACACCGGCGTTTGCCGTGCTAGAACGGGGTCAACCAAGGCCCCACGGTTCGCTGCGGCGGACGGAAAAGGAATTTGACGATGACGACTGACAATGGCGCCGGTGCCCCCAAGAAGCTGCGCTCGCGTGCATGGTTCGATAATCCCGAAAACCCGGACATGACCGCGCTCTATCTCGAGCGCTACATGAATTTCGGCGTCTCGCGCGAAGAGCTGCAATCGGGCAAGCCGATCATCGGCATTGCGCAGACCGGCTCGGATCTCAGCCCCTGCAACCGTCACCATATCGTCCTGGCCGAACGCGTGCGTGAGGGCATTCGTGAAGCCGGCGGTATCGCCATTGAATTCCCGGTCCATCCGATCCAGGAAACCGGCAAGCGCCCGACCGCTGGCCTTGACCGCAACCTTGCCTATCTCGGCCTTGTCGAAGTGCTCTATGGCTACCCGCTTGATGGCGTGGTGCTGACCATCGGCTGCGACAAGACCACTCCGGCCATGCTGATGGGCGCGGCGACCGTGAACATCCCGGCGATTGCCCTGTCGGTCGGCCCGATGCTGAACGGCTGGCACAAGGGCGAACGCACCGGTTCGGGCACGATCGTCTGGAAGGCCCGTCAGATGATGGCCGCTGGCGAAATCGACTACGCACAGTTCATCGAACTCGTTGCTTCGTCGGCTCCGTCGACCGGCTACTGCAACACCATGGGCACGGCCACCACGATGAACTCGCTGGCCGAGTCGCTTGGCATGCAGCTTCCCGGTTCGGCCGCGATCCCGGCGCCCTACCGCGACCGTCAGGAAATGGCGTACCGCACCGGCAAGCGCATCGTCGACATGGTGCATGAAGACCTCAAGCCGTCCGACATTCTCACCAAGGACAATTTTATCAACACCATCGTCGTCAATTCGGCGATCGGTGGCTCGACCAATGCGCCGATCCATATCCAGGCCATTGCCAAGCACATCGGCGTCGAGCTGGAACTGCAGGACTTCCAGACCTACGGCCACAAGGTGCCGCTGCTGGTCAATCTGCAGCCTGCCGGCGAATATCTCGGCGAAGACTACTACCATGCCGGCGGCGTGCCGGCGGTGGTCAACGAGCTGATGAAGCAGGGCCTGATCCGCGAGAACGCGCCGACCGTCAACGGCAAGACCATTGGCGAGAATTGCCGCGCGACGACGATCCAGGACGACAAGGTCATCCGTCACTTCGACAACCCGCTCAAGGTCGATGCCGGCTTCCTCGTGCTGCGCGGCAACCTCTTCGATACCGCCATCATGAAGACCAGCGTGATCTCGACCGAGTTCCGCGAACGCTACCTGAACAACCCCGATCACCCGGGCATGTTCGAAGGCAAGGCGGTGGTCTTCGATGGTCCGGAAGACTATCACCATCGGATCGACGATCCCTCGCTCGAGATCGACGAGCACACGCTGCTCTTCATGCGCGGCGCTGGCCCGATCGGCTATCCGGGCGCTGCCGAAGTCGTCAACATGCGTCCGCCGGCTTATCTCATCAAGAAGGGCATCTCCTCGCTCGCCTGTATTGGTGACGGTCGCCAGTCGGGTACTTCGGGCTCGCCTTCGATCCTCAACGCGTCTCCGGAAGCTGCTGCCGGTGGCAACCTTGCCATCCTCAAGACCGGTGACAAGGTGCGCATCGACCTCAACAAGGGCGAGGCCAATATCCTGATCTCGGCCGAGGAAATCGCGACCCGTCGCGCCGCGCTTGAGGCCGCTGGCGGCTACAAGTTCCCCAAGCACCAGACGCCGTGGCAGGAAATCCAGCGCGGTATCGTCGGCCAGCTTGGCGACGGCGCTATCCTGAAGCCCGCCGAGAAGTATCAGCGCATTGCCCAGAACGAAGGCTTGCCGCGCGACAACCACTAAGCCTGATCGAGGCGTAACCACGCTTTGACCAAAGGCCGGGCAGCACAAAGTGCCGCCCGGCCTTTTTGTTGGCGTCGCGGTTGCACGGTCGCGGCGCCCATCGGGCGCACGGCGGAAAGCGGCTTTCGCCCCGAAATGTGGATGAAAAGAAGAGGCGAAAGCCGCTTCCCACGATCGGGATTTTTTTGCGCACGCCTCGAGCGGTCCCCTTTTGAGGTTTTACGGTCCAGATCGCCGTCGGAAGCATCCCAAGATGCAACGGGGGCTCACTGCCGCTTGACCGGTGGTCGGCATCCACGCACCCGCCTGAGCGACCTCAAGCAGCCCGTCTCCCCACCCGGCACTTCGTCGGTACCGCGTGTTGCGGTGGGAACGGAGGGATAGTGGCATGAAGGGCAGGGGCCGGGGATAAGTTTGGTGGTGGCCGCGAAAGGCATTGGCCGATGGGACGTTGGCGGTGGTGGGTAGCGGGGAGAGTTTTGGGGTGGGAGGAAGGCGCGCGCGCCGGCGTTGCGCTGTTCAGGCTGTGCAACGGCGAATGCCTATGTGCCGCGTTCAACGAGACAGATCGCGAACTGGGCGGACGTGATCCTCGAACGGCACATGCCGCCGCTGAAAGGTTGCGCCTTCGTCGATTGCCGGCGTGCTGATCCGGTCCATACGAAAGTGACGGAAGTCGTTACGCGCCGGATCCCAGGCCACCAAATACCATAGCGGCGGCAGGATCAGCATGGCCTGCGGCTCAACATTTCGGTGGGACAAGATCCCTTTTGCGTCACGGTATTGGAAGCGCAGATGCTGCCGCTGGAGAAATGCCGTCTCGAATGCCGGCAGCAGCGTGGGGTCCATCGCACCCATATCCGAGATGTCCACCTGCGGTGACAGTTGCCCGACATAGAGGCAGCCCAGGAATCGGCGCAGGTCGCGCAACTTGTCCGGCGGCAAGGCTGCCTCGATTTTGGAGAGCCCGGCATCGGCGAGATCCGAAAAGGGAAGGTTTCCGGCTGCACGCATCGATGCAACGCTGATGAGAAGCGCGAAGACTTCGGCGACCGAGAGCCGCGCTGTGGTCTGAAGCGATTGCGGATCGAGTTGCAGGCCACCGCCGCGCCCGGGCTCGGAATGAATGACAAAACCCTCATCACGCAACGCGCTGATGTCACGCAGAACGGTGCGCCGGGACGCGCCAACCGCTTCGGCGAGGTCGGCTACTGTCGACGTGCCGTTGCGGCGAAGGCTGCGCACGATGGCGTCTTGTCGGAGGCGAGCTTTCATTCGGAGAGGATGTCATTCAATGGTGTCAAAGTTTGGCACCATTCACTTTTAGGCAGCGGTCGCAACATCAGCAAGGTGAATGACCAATGCCCAATATGATCGACTTTCCCAAGCCTTCGCTTGTTTCCGTCAACGGCGTGAAACTCGAAGTCTTCGAGGCAGGCCGGGAAAATCACGGAAACCCGATTGTGCTCTGTCACGGCTGGCCGGAGCATGCTTTTTCCTGGCGCTACCAGGTGCCGGCCCTTGTCGCAGCCGGCTACCATGTCATCGTTCCGAACCAACGGGGCTATGGCAACTCGTCCCGTCCGGCCGAAGTCTCAGCCTATGACATCGAGCATTTGGCGGGTGACCTTGTCGCGCTTCTCGATCACTACGGCTACGACCAAGCCACTTTTGTCGGTCACGACTGGGGAGCGATGGTCGTCTGGGGGCTGACCCTGTTGCATCCGAGCCGCGTCAACAAAGTGATCAATCTGAGCCTGCCATACCAGGAGCGCGGAGAGCTGCCCTGGATCGAGTTCCTGGAGCAAATCCTTGGCAGCGAGTACTATTTCGTCCATTTCAATCGGCAGCCGGGCGTGGCCGACGCCGTATTGGACGAGAATGCCTTCCGGTTCCTACGCAACCTCTATCGGAAAAACGAGCCCTTCAAGGAGCCTGAGCCGGGCATGGCGATGATCAATCTCGCCAGGGTAGAAACGCCGCTCGGGGAGCCCTTGATGAGCGACGGCGAGTTGGCGGTTTTCGTCTCGGCCTTCGAGAAAACGGGATTCACCGGCAGCATCAACTGGTACAGGAATCTTGATCGCAACTGGCATCTGTTGGCCGATGCGGATCCTATCATTCGGCAGCCAACACTCATGATCCACGGCGCGCGCGACGCGATTCCGCCGTCCGATAAGCTGGCTACGTTCGTTCCGAATGTAGATGTGGTCATGCTCGATTGCGGGCACTGGATCCAGCAGGAAAAACCGGAAGAGACGAACCGGACGATATTGGGCTGGCTGGAACGGCAGAAGGCTTCCTAGTCCCAAGGGGGCTGCACGAACAGACGCCCTCCGGTTCGGCCGGAGGGCCGAAGTGACGCCCGAGGCGATAGACCGGTCGTCATCGCCTCAGCTTGCAGCAAGCGGAGTGCGACCTGTTTTCCTTCATGCAAGGCGTCTATTGGCGCGGCCAGACCAATCGCTGACCACGGCATTTCTACCGCTGGACTTGGCCTGCAGAAGCGCCGCATCGGCCCGCTACATCAGCGTGGCTTTGGGTCGATCATCTTCGGTGGAGGCTATGCCGATGGAAACGGTGACAGT
The DNA here is from genome assembly GCF_024707125.1 of Devosia sp. Lineage (GTDB taxonomy): Bacteria > Pseudomonadota > Alphaproteobacteria > Rhizobiales > Devosiaceae > Devosia. The sequence continues at coordinate 618,344 of NZ_JANQAH010000007.1, read as the reverse complement.
TCCCAAGGGCCGCCCCTGATAGTCGATCGGCGCCGTTTCGATGGCATGCCTTATCGCTTCCGCGGTGTGGAGCGCCGCAGTTGTGTCCTGCTTTCGAAGGATGATTGCGAACTCCTCGCCGCCATATCGATGCACGACACCGCCGGGTCCAGCGATACTCGTCATGATGGCCGCCACCTGACCCATGACGAAGTCGCCTGCGTCATGTCCGAACTGATCGTTGAAGCGTTTGAAATGGTCGATATCGATCATCATCAGCGAAGCGGAACCGTCTTCACCCCCTGGATCAACTCCGCCAGATTCTCGTCCAGCGAGCGCCGATTGAGTAGTCCAGTCAGGGGGTCCTTCACGGCGAGGTTGGCCAGTCGATCCCGCAATTGAAGATTGGCGATCGCCAGGGCCAGATTTTCCGCGATCAACTCGACATATGTTCGTGCTTTCCCGAGGGCCGCGCTGCCTTCGGCTTCCTCGAAGTACAGTGCGCCGACCGTGTCCCCGCGCGCAGAGAGCGGAACGCAAAGGGCCGAGCTTGAGCCTTGTTGTTCAAGGTGGAGGCATCTGACGTCACTGTTTGCGCCCTCGCTGAAATGCGCTCTGCCTCTTCGAATTCCCCAGCATTCATGAGCGGCGAATTCTCTGCCGGACAGGGTGGGCGTGCCCCAACTGCTTTTGGCGATCAGCGCCGTCCTGCCCGCGTTCATCACGAAGAGATGGCCGGACAGATCCGGAAACAGTTGCGAGGCAAACAGGGACACGACCGGGGCAAGTTCTCCTTCCAGTCGACAGGCCTGGAGACGATGCATCAGTTGTAGAATCTGGTCCTTGGTCTGCTGATCCTTGCGCCGTTCGGCGTCCAGGCGCTCTCTTTCCAGGCCGTTGTCACGAAATATCTGGATCGCCTGGTTCATGTCGCCAATCTCGTCGCGACGACCGTCTGTCAGAAGCTGAACATCATAGTCCTGCTTGGCGAGGCGCTGCACGACATTGCTCATGCGAAGCAAGGGGCGCGTCACACGCCGCGTCAGGACAAAATAGAGCACGCACAGGAAGACCACGGCGGTCAGGGCGAGCATCGACTTGGCTATCGTTCCCCAAAGAGCTGCCTGAGCGCTTGCCTGCTCCACTTCCCCGCGGGTTCGCGTGGCAACGAGATCGACAAAATGGCTGACGCTGCTCAGGAGGCCGAACTGGGCTTCTTCGTGTTCGGGAGAGAAGAGAGCCGCTTTGGCTTGAGCTTCGGCTCCGTTGGCAAAGTCTGCAACCGCGCCTTCCTCGATTGCGTCCAGGATTTCGGCGTTTGCTTCTATCGCGCGAAGCGCTGCCAATTCCTCTTCGGGCAGCCCCCGTTCTCGCAATATGCGAACCGCGCGTTCCCGTTCACGCTCTTCGGCCAGGGCCGCCTGAAAAGCCTGTTGGTATCGTTGCTCGCCAGTGAACACGTAAAGTCGGGCGTCCTCCGTGGTCAGCTCGGCCGCCCGGGCCAGCGCTTCGACACTCTCATCAGCCTTCCATGCCGTATCGAGGGCGTCACGCTCGCGATCCGCGTAGTGCGTCCCAATGATGAACGAACCGCCTGACAACAAGGTCAGGCCTACGGTCAAGGCATATGCCCAATTGGTGATCGTGCTGATGCGCATCGCGGTCCTCGTTCCAATTAGGGGGGCCTAGATTCAGGCTAGAGGATGCGCGATGGCGCTAAAAATCGGCTTAAACTTTGCCATTTTTGTTTGGTTCGCGATGTCGCAGGCTGGGTGGCGGGCACCAACGGAAGCCCCAATGGCCATGGATGTGCGTGAGACTGGTCCCGGTTGAGACACGCCTTGACGGCGAACGCGTGGCGGCCTCAGCTACGTCGGAAAGGCGCTCAAGTGTTCATGAACGATGCGCCAGCCATTCTCGCTTTTGGCAAGAACCGTCGTGCCGCGACCTTTGCCTTCGGCGCGTTGACCGTCGATCGTAGCGTGCCAATGAAAGCGGTACGTGCAGCTGGCGGCCTCCGCGCTTCTGGCGATCCAGGCGAGGTCTTCGAGCCAATAGGTCTCGTTGGCGAGACGTCGCCAAGTACGCTCGAAGGCTTCGCGCACCGCGTCGTAGCCCTTGTAGGTGCCCGAACTGAACCAGAAGCTGGCTTCCGGGGCGATCAGGGGGACCAGCAGCGCAAAATCGTGCCGGTTGATCAGGTCGGCATAAGCCGCCATCACCGCTTCAGGTGTGGCGGCCACGCTCATCAATATTTCCGCAGGAGCCCAACGAGCCTACCCTGCACCTTGACGCGGTCGGGCGGGAAGATGCGGGTTTCGTAGGCCGGATTGGCAGCTTCAAGCGCCACGGTATTGCCCTTGCGGCGCAGGCGCTTGAGGGTGGCTTCCTCGTCATCGACGAGAGCGACGATGATCTCGCCGGTCGAGGCCGTGTCTTGCTTCTTTATGAGCACCGTGTCGCCGTCAAAAATGCCGGCCTCGATCATCGAGTCACCGCGCACTTCAAGCGCATAGTGTTCGCCAGCGCCGAGCATTTCCGGGGGAACGGCGATGGTGTGGGAATGGCTCTGGATCGCCTCGATCGGCGTACCGGCGGCGATGCGGCCCATGACAGGGATCGAGATCGGGCGGGCATAGTCGTCGGTGCTGCGTGCGGGAGGCGAGGCGACCTTGCCCAGATTGCCCTCGATCACGGATGGCTCAAAGCGGGACTTGCGGCCGCCAAGCGAGGGGTTCATCGAATCGGGGAGCTTTACCACTTCCAGCGCGCGGGCCCGGTTGGGCAGGCGGCGGATGAAGCCGCGCTCTTCAAGCGCGGTGATCAGCCGGTGAATGCCTGATTTGGAGGCGAGATCGAGCGCGTCCTTCATTTCATCGAAGGACGGCGGAATGCCGCTTTCCTTCATGCGTTCATGAATGAACATGAGAAGTTCGTGTTGTTTGCGCGTCAGCATTGCCCGGCGACCCCAGAATCGGAACATAGACGGAACGACTATATGTGTTCCACCTATGTTCCGCAAGAGTCTTGGGGTTTTGGTGTTTTCCGGGTGCTAGAGCGCTGCCGCAATGTCCTTGGCCAATTGGGCCAGTTCGCCATCGTCGGCGCGGCCGGCGGCGTGGGCGCCAAGGGCAATGCCCTCATAAGCGGGAATGATGTGAAAATGCAGGTGGAAGACGGTCTGGCCGGCCGGGGCTTCGTTGAACTGGGCTAGACGCAGGCCATCGGCCTTGGTGGCGGTCTGGACAGCCTTGGCGACGCGTTGCACCAGCGGGATGACTTCCGCGAGAGCCGCAGGATCGGCATCGAGAAGGTTACGCGAGGCGGCCCTTGGAATGACTAGCGTGTGGCCCCTCGACTGGGGGAAGATGTCCATCATCACCAACGCCGTCTCGTCTTCATAGACCTTGTGACAGGGCAGTTCGCCCTTGAGGATTTTGGCGAAGATATTGGTCGGATCGTAGCTCATTGGCTCCTCGGATTATTCGGCTGCGGCCAGCGTTTCGTCGCCGGCATTGTTGGCGTAGCGGAAGCGGAAGAAATTGAGGACGGCAAGGCCCGTCAATGTAACCGGAACATACTTGATACCGCGCGTGATGAAAAACAGCGCGATGTTGACGGCCGTTTCCGCTGACATCGCGCCCTTGCCCATGGCGGAGGTGAAGGACGAGGGGACGATGTGGCGGTAAATGAGATCGTCGGAGCGATAATAGTGGCGAGCGCGGGCGGCAAAGGCGCGCTTGGAACTGGAATAGTCCTTGAGTTCATCAAGGCCCATATCGCCATGAAATTCGACTTCGGAGCCCAGCGCCCAGACTTCGGGTGGCGCCAGGCGGCCTTTGCCGATGGCGGTGAAACGCTCGATGAGATCGCGGAAGGTGACGTAATTGGCGTTCCAGCAGTCGTCGGTCTTGGCGCCATGGGAAAGCACGAGAACATCGGCGCGCGCGAGCTTTTCTTCTAGTCCGGCGTAGCTGCCTGCAGAAAAATCGACACCTGACTTTGCCACTTCGACAATGGCGCCGCGCTTTTCCAGCGCCTTGATCATGGCTGAGCCGAAGGCGCCGCCCGAACCGGTAACGAGAAAGCGCCGCCCCTCGATCTGGCAGGTCGTGCCGGCGACGAGATCGAAGACATTGGTGAAGGATGAGAAGAAGTTGTGCGGATAGACGTGATGCATCGCGTGGTAATTGTTGTTTACCCAGAGAAGGCCCTGCTGGCCTCCCACGCGGTTCATGGACATGTGGTTGAAATCGAGCCCTTCTTCCCGCAGCGTCAGGCCCAGCATGATCGTGCGCACCAGGGCGACGAGCGCGATCGGCGGCCAGGGAAAGACGAAAAGGAACAGCAGCGTTCCCAGCATTGCGGTGAGGTATTCGGGCAGGACGTGGAACCAGATATTGGCCCGGACATAGGCCGGGTTAACCTGCATATCGAGGCCGAGGAACTTGTGGTGGACCCAGTGCCAGGAGGAGAATTTCCTCAGCCACGGATTGGGAGATTTTTCCCAGCGGTGCAGCAGCCAGTGGAGCGCATCGAAAAGAGCCGTCGAAACGACGAAGGCGAGCGCGGCTTGAAGCAAAAAAATGAAAGCGTCCCAAAACATAAGACGGTTTTAGAATCGATCGCCGGGGAGGGAAAGGTGCTTTGCCGCCGCACGCGATCAGCGATCGGTGCGTTCGCCGCGCCGGTAGGGTGAGAAAGTTTCGAGCACCGACTGCTCGTGGGTTACCGCAGGGCGTTCTGCCTCGAGATAGTCAGCAACGGCCTCCCTGAGGCCCGGATGGGCAATCCAGTGCGCCGAATGCGTGCTCACCGGGGTGTAGCCGCGCGCGAGCTTGTGTTCGCCCTGCGCGCCTGCCTCGACAACCCTGAGGCCGTGGGCGATGGCGTAGTCGATAGCCTGGTAGTAGCAGACCTCGAAATGGAGGAATGGCACTTCGCGGGTCGCGCCCCAATTGCGCCCATAGAGCCGGTCCTTGCCGATGAAATTGATAGCGCCGGCAATGGGCTCATTGCGATCGTAGGCGAAGATCAGGACGATCCGGTCGGCCATGTACTGGCCGAGCAGCGAGAAGAATTTGCGGTTGAGATAGGGCTGGCCCCACTTCCGAGAACCGGTGTCCTCGTAGAAATCGAAGAAAGCATCCCAGTGATGCTCCTCGATATCCCTTCCGTTGAGCCACCGAATGGTGATGCCATCGGCTAATGCGTCGCGGCGCTCGCGACGGATCACCTTGCGCTTGCGCGAGGAGAGGGTTTCGAGAAAGGCGTCAAAAGTCGGAAAGCCGTCATTGTGCCAGTGGAACTGCGTGTCCACGCGGCTCAGCCAGTCCGAGGCCGTGGCCGTGGCCGCATCTTCGCCGGGAAGGAAGGTCAGGTGTACGGACGAGGCATTGCGCTGGCGGGCCAGCTCTTCGGCTGTCGAGAGCAGTGCAGCGCGGATTTCGAGACTGTCCGAGGGAACCAGCAGCTTTGGGGCGGTCACGGGCGTGAAGGGGATGGAGCCCTGCAGCTTGGGATAATAGTGTCCGCCGGCGCGTTCGAGCGCCTGGGCCCAGCCGTGGTCGAAGACATATTCGCCCATGGAATGGGTTTTGAGGAACAGAGGCAACAAGCCTACGGCAGTGCCGGCTTCGTCCTTGATGAGGATGTGCTGCGGCTGCCAGCCAGTGCGGCCGTTGGCGCAGCCCGATTCTTCGAGCGCGAGAAAGAAGGCGTGATCGAGGAAGGGATTGTCGGGCACCCCATCGGTGCCCGGCACAAGGGAATTCCACTGCTCGGCCGGAATGGAGGCCGTCGAGGGATGGATGGTTGCTGAAAGCTCTTTAGGAGACACTGTCCGGGTTGAACCCTTCGAACACGATCTGGTCGATGTAGGGGGCCGCGGCCTCCGCTTCAACCTTAGACCGGATCGTCCAGGCGGTCACCGGCTTGCCGAGGGCGCGCCAGAATGTGATCGCGGGCAGTGTCAGGGCGTTCTTGTCGCAGGAAATGAAGTCGAACTGCGTCTCATGCCAGTGGAGGAGGTGGCGGAGCGTGTAGCGCTCGTCCTCGGTGATCCCCGGCGGATAGTCTTCGCCTTCGTAGTCGTAGGTGATGATGCCGCGCGGGCCGGCAAAGCCGTATTCGCGGATGAGAGCGATGAGGCGCGGATCGAAGGATTCGACCGTGGTCGGGCCGGAATATTTGGCGAGCGCTTCGGCCGCAACCGTCGCGAGGCGGCGCGTGGCATCAAGGCTCGGCTGGTGCTTGAGCTCGACCTGGAGGAGGGCGCGTCCCGAGATTTGCTCGAGGAAAGCGTCGAAGGTCTGCGGACGGTCGCCGGCGGCGCTGTCGAGCAGCTTCATGTCGGTCATTTCGGCGAGGGTACGGTCGCTGACAAGACCGGTTTCGCCCGTCAGCCGTTCGAGCTTCTCATCGTGAAAGACCACCGCGTGACCGTCGCTGGTGAGCTGGAGATCGCACTCGATGGCGAAATTGCCCGCAATGGCGGCGGCAAAGGCGCTGGCGCTGTTTTCGATGACGCCATTGGCGCGGTCGTGCAGGCCGCGATGAGCGACGGGGCGTGGAAAGAGCGGTGCGGTCATGAAAAATCTGCCGTGAAATCGGAGGCGTCCGGTTCGCACGCCTCCGTGACAGTGCAATTACAGGCGGGTGCTAGACTTCGACGACAGCGTCGATTTCCACCGCTGCGCCAAATGGCAGCGAGGTAACGCCGAAGGCGGCGCGGGCGTGCTTGCCCTTGTCGCCCAAGATGCCGACCAGCAGGTTCGATGCGCCATTGGCAACGAGATGCTGTTCGGTGAATTCATTGTCGGAGCAGACGAGAACCGTCAGCTTCAGGATCTTCTTGATGTCCTGCAGCGGTACGCCTGCGGAATAAACGATGTGCGAAAGGACGTTGAGGATGGCGAGCTCGGCAGCATTGCCGCCCTGCTGGACGTTCATTGTGTCCCCCAGACGTCCGCCCACCACGCCGTTCTCGCCGGTCGAGATCTGGCCCGAGACATAGAGGAGATTGCCGCTGCGGGTGACGGGCACATAGCTCGCGACCGGCGCCTTGGGCGCGGGCAGTTCATAGCCATATTCGCGGAGCTTTTGGATCGGATCGGTCATCTGGTCTTGCCTTCCAGGTCTTCTGCTTCTTCTTCGGATGCCGGGGCCGAACTGGTTTCGGGCCGGCTGGTATAAAGTTTGCCGCGGACGACGGCGGCGCGGCCAAAGCGGGTACGCACGCGGTCCATGGCCCGTTCCGCCGCTGCCTTGCGGGCAACCTGCGGTTCGAGAAGGTCCGTTGGATCGGACCCGTCGGCCGCTTCGATGCCCGAAATGCCGATGCCGATCAAGCGGAACGGCGTGCCATCTGCCTCTCGCTGCAGGAGGTTTAGTCCTGCCTCATAAAGCACATTGGCGAGCTGTGTCGGCATCATCAGGTGTCGGGCGCGTGTGCGCAACTTAAATCCAGCTGTCTTGAGCTTTAGCGTCACCGTCTCGCCGACGATATTCTTGGCCTTCAGGCGCTCGGAGAGGCGTTCGCAACATTGGAGAAGTTCGGTGGACAGCTCCTCAAGCGTCGCGAGATCGCGGTTGAAGGTCGTTTCGGAGGAAACGGTCTTCATCTCGCCATCGATCGAGACGCGGCGGCTGTCCTGTCCAAGGGAAAGGCGGGCGAGGCGGGCGCCCGATTCGCCGTAGAGCCGCATGAGCTGGATAGGGTCGGCTTCCTGTAGCTGGCCGATCGTGTGATAGCCGTCCTTCTTGAGGGTCTCGGAGAAGACCTTGCCGACGCCAAAGATCAGGCTGATGGGTTTTGGCGCGAGGAATGACAGGGTTTCGGCGGCACCGATGACGGCGAAGCCGCGCGGCTTGTCGAGGTCGGAGGCGACCTTGGCGAGGAACTTGTTGTGGCTGAGACCGACGGAGATGCTGACGCCGACCTCCTGCTCGATGGTGCGGGAGAAGCGCGCCAGGGTCAGGGCAGGGGGCGCCTTGTGAACCCTCTCGGTGCCCGTCAGGTCGAGGAAGGCTTCGTCGATGGAAAGCGGTTCGACGAGTGGCGTCAGCGCGTCCATGTGGCTGCGTATCTGCCGGCTGACTTCCACATATTTGGCCATGTTGGGCTTGATGATCACCGCGTCGGGGCAAAGCTCGCGCGCCCTATACATGGGCATGGCGGAGCGGACGCCGGACTGGCGGGCAATATAGCAGCAGGTGGAGACAACGCCGCGCACGCCGCCGCCGATGATCAGCGGACGATCGCGCAGGCTCGGGTCATCGCGCTTTTCGACTGAGGCGTAAAAGGCGTCGCAATCGACATGGGCGATGGAGAGGCCGAAGAGCTCGGAATGGCTGCGGATTCGGGGCGAGCCGCATTGGGGACAGCGGCGGGGTTCAGCCGCCGCCGTTCCGGAACTGAGGCAGTCGCGGCACAGCCAATCCATCGCCTCGGGTCACCCGTTGGGGTTGAGTTTGTGCCACAGGCGCATGAACGATTCCGGGTTCATGCCGGCATTTGCGCAGAGTGCGAGCAGAATCGGTTCGTTTGCTGCAAAATAGTCGATGAGCCCGGTTTGCAGGCGCTTCGTACCGATCGCGGAACGAAGAGATTGCGGATCGAGCCCGGCATGCTGCATGAAAGCCAGCAGCTCATCGGGGTTTTCGGCGAGGTAACCGAGGCAGGCCCCGGCGACCTCTTCGAGGTCCAGCGATGACGGTTTTGCGAGCGGCAAGTCTTGGCCTCATTTGAGGTTTTGTAACGGATTGAATGATACCCCAAGGCGATGGGGAAGCGAAGGGCCGTGGTGCTGGGACCGGGGATAGTGCCGGTGCCAAAGGCACGCAAGTGAGGACCAATGTCCAAGACAGTCATGATCGTGGAAGACAACGAGCTGAATATGAAGCTCTTCAACGATCTGCTCGAATCGCGCGGCTACCGGGTCATCCAGACCCGCAATGGCCTTGAGGCACTGGATCTGGCACGGGCGCATATGCCCGACCTAATCCTGATGGATATCCAGCTACCGGAAGTGTCAGGCCTTGTTGTCACCAAATGGCTCAAGGATGACGAACAACTCGCCCATATTCCCGTCATCGCCGTTACGGCTTTCGCCATGAAGGGCGACGAGGAGCGGATTTTACAAGGCGGGTGCGAGGGTTACATATCGAAACCTATCTCCGTGGCTCATTTTCTGGAAACCATTGCCCAATATATTGGGCCTGCCTGACGGCGCCCGAGACGGTCAATGTTTAGGCGGACTTCTCCCGGTAGCCAGTTGGCATCGGGATGATTTGGTTTGTTTGGGGGATATGCGGTGACGGCGCGCGTTCTGATTGTCGACGACATTCCGACGAATGTTCGGCTGCTCGAAGCGCGGCTGACCGCAGAATATTTCGAGGTGCTGACCGCCAGTTCCGGGCCGGAAGCGCTTGAAATCCTTGAAGGAACCGACGTCGACATCATTCTGCTCGATGTGATGATGCCGGTGATGGACGGCTTTGAAGTCTGCCGTCTCCTCAAATCCAACCCCCGCACGCATCATGTGCCAGTGTTGATGATCACCGCGCTCGACCAGCCTTCCGACCGCGTGAAAGGCCTTGAGGCCGGGGCGGACGACTTTCTCACCAAGCCGGTCGATGACATGCAGCTCATGGCGCGTGTCAAAAGCCTGGCGCGGCTCAAGTCGCTGACGGACGAATTGCGGGCGCGTGCGCTGACTGGCCAGCAACTGGCCATTGAGGACGCGCTGCGGGCGATGGACACGATCTCCGCCCAAGGCGGGCAGGTGTTGATCATCGACACCGACAAGCGCCACGCCGAGCGCGTGCAGGGCTATCTTTCGGAAGAACACAAGGTCGACATCCTGCTCGAGCCGGCTGATGCCGTGTTCCAAGTGTCTGGCGCGCAATATGAATTGGCGCTGGTCAGCATGTCGCTCAACGACTTTGACCCGCTGCGCGTCGCCTCGCAGATCAGGACTGTCGAGCATTCGCGAAACCTGCCGATCATCCTGATGGCCGACGATGGCGACAAGCCGCGCGTGGTGCGGGCGCTTGATCTCGGGGTGAATGATTTCATCAGCCGGCCGATCGAGCGCAACGAGCTCAAGGCGCGGGTGCGCACGCAGATCCGGCGGCATCGCTACGCGATGGAGCTGCGCGAAAGCGTCAACAATTCCATTGCCATGGCGGTGACGGACGATCTGACAGGGCTCTATAACCGTCGCTATTTCGATAGACATCTCAATGTCTTGCTGAGCAAAGCCCAGGAGCAGGAACGCAACCTGGCGGTGATGATCCTCGATATCGACCACTTCAAATCGGTCAACGATACCTATGGCCACGACGTCGGCGACGTGGTGCTCAAGGAATTCTCGGCGCGGATGAAACGCAATATCCGTGGGGTCGATCTGGCCTGCCGGTTCGGCGGCGAGGAATTCGTGGTGCTGATGCCCGATACCGACGTCAGCAATGCCGAGCTGGTGGCTGAGCGTGTGCGTCAGGCTGTTGGTGAAAAAGACCTTTGAAATCAATGGTCAGCGGCCGTTGACGGTCACTGTGTCTGTTGGGGTTTCGTTCAACGAGAGCCTTGCCGATACCTCGGAAAGCCTGATCAAGCGGGCTGACCTGGCGCTCTATCGCGCCAAGCGCGAGGGCCGCAATCGGGTGATCCTGGACGCCGCTTGATAAAATGCCCGCTATTAGGGTTATCTGTTATAATTAACAAACGGTTATCAGTCGCTTTTGACTGGATTTCCTTGAGTTTCCCCGGGCCCATTGTAGGGTGATTTCAGACGGCGACGGTCGCAAACGACTGATGCCTCCGAGCTCCCTACGGCTTTTCTCAGGTCCGCCGCAACTCCTGAGTTCCGTAGGGCGGTTGGTCCGGATGCGGTGAGAGTGGCCTCTTCGACGTACCGCTCCGGACCAGCCACTCTCCTTCCCGAAATCGTTATAGAACTGCGCCCCGACGCTAGCAGACTGTTCGCGTGGAGCGTAACCGTTCGCACAATTGGTTGGCCCAAATGCGAAAAGGCCCCGCACCATGTGCAGGGCCTTCAAACACTTAGAAGGTCAGATCAGATTACTTGATCTTGGCTTCCTTGAATTCGACGTGCTTGCGGACGACCGGGTCGTACTTCTTGAAAGCAAGCTTTTCGGTCTGGGTGCGTGCGTTCTTCTTGGTGACGTAGAAGAAGCCGGTATCAGCCGTCGACACGAGCTTGATCTTGATGGTGGCGGCTTTTGCCATTTTCGCAGTCCTTCATAAAGAAAGGCGCTGCGAAACGGCAGCGCTGGAATTTGGGCGCAAACTACGGATTTGCGGACGATTGTCAAGCGGAGGTTCAGTCCCGCTGGCCGGTACCAAAACCATACATGCGCGTGGCCCATTGCAGGCCGACGATCGAGCCCTTGGTGGAGGGCAGAATCGCGAGCGGCAGGACGATGGCCAGGGGAATCATGGTGATCACATAGGTGATCGGCTGGACGTGGTAGGTCATGTCCATGTGGAGCATCAGGAAGATGATGATGTGGCCCACGATGGTGATGGCGATATAGGGCGGGAAGTCGTCGGCACGATGGTGCTTGAGCTCTTCGCCGCAGACGTCGCACTGGTCCGCGACCTTCAAATAGGCGCGGAACATCTTGCCCTTGCCGCAATGGGGGCACTTGCAGAGCGTGCCGCGCCACATGGCCTGGCCCACGCTGCGATTTTCGAGAGTTGTGGCGTTCTCGGTCATGGAACTACCTCTTTCTCCGGCCCTTGGGACCGAAGCTCTTAGATGGTCGCTTTTGCGGGCGCCGACCAGATGGCGGATTGCCGCGGGTGCCTTCCGACAGAAGTTCAAAGCGTAGCGCACCGGCTACTGGTGCGGCTTCGAGGAGGCGCACGGTGACACGGTCGCCAAGCGTAAAAGTTTCGCCGCCGCGCTCGCCGATCATCGCCTGCCGTTCTTCGACATAACGATAGTAGTCCTCGCCGAGGGTGGAGGCGGGAACGAAACCGTCGGCTCCGGTCTCGATGAGGCGAATGAAGAGACCGGAGCGGGTGACGCCGGAGATGCGGCCCTCGAAGCGGGCGCCGATTTTTTGCGCCAGAAATTGCGCCAGGAGGCGATCGGAGGTTTCGCGTTCGGCCACCATGGCTCGGCGCTCGGTGGCCGAGATGTGTTGGGCGATGCCCTGGAGCTTGGTCGCTTCCTGATCGGTGAGGCCGTCGTCGCCGAGGCCGAGTGCCCGTACCAGGGCGCGGTGCACGATGAGGTCGGCATAGCGGCGGATGGGCGAGGTGAAGTGAGCATAGCGGTCGAGGTTGAGACCGAAATGACCATAATTCTCGGCGGAATATTCGGCCTGCGCCTGGCTGCGTAGCACCATTTCGCTGACCTGCTCCACATTGCCGGCCTTGCGGGCCTGGCCGAGAATGCCATTGAAATCGGAGGCGCGGACGGAATCAGACTTCTTGACCGCGATATCGAGGCTGCCGAGGAAGTCGCGCAGGCTCTGCAGCTTTTCTGAACTCGGTTCATCGTGGACGCGATAGAGCAGTTCGCTCCGCTTCTGCTCGAGCGTTTCGGCGGCGGCGACGTTGGCCGCGATCATCATTTCTTCGATGAGACGATGAGCTTCGAGACGCTCCGGAATGCGGATATCGGCGACCATGCCCTTGTCGTCGAGGATGATCTTTCGTTCCGGCAGGTCGAGATCGAGCGGGCCGCGCCTGTCGCGGGCGCCGGCCATGGCGTCGTAGGCGTCCCAGAGGGGCCGCAGGATGGGTTCGAGCAGCGGGCCGGTCTTGTCGTCGGCATTGCCGTCAATCGCTGCCTGGGCCTGCTGGTAGCTGAGCTTTGCCGCCGAGCGCATCAGGATGCGATGGAAGCTGTGGCTGATCTTATGGCCGTCGGCATTGAGCACCATGCGCACGGCGAGGGCGGCGCGGGGCTCGCCTTCCTTGAGCGAGCAAAGCTCGTTGGAAATGCGCTCGGGCAGCATGGGCACGACGCGGTCAGGGAAATAGACCGAATTGCCGCGAAGGTAGGCTTCGCGATCGAGCGAGGTGCCGGGACGAACATAGGCAGCGACGTCGGCGATGGCCACGGTGACCACATGGCCGCCGGGGTTTTTCGGATCGTCGTCGGGCGCGGCGTGCACCGCGTCGTCATGGTCCTTGGCGTCGGGCGGATCGATGGTGACGAGCGGCAGGTCGCGCCAGTCTTCACGGCCCTTGAGCGTTGCTTCCTTGGCCTCTTCGGCCTCGCGAATGACGCTGGTCGGGAATTTGTAGGGAATTTCGAGATTGTGGATGGCAATCATCGAGACCGCGCCTTCGGAGGCGGGGTTGCCGATGACAGAGGTCACACGGGCGCGCGGAATCATCAGGCGGCCGGAGAGCTTCACTTCCACTTCGACGAGATCGCCGTCGGCAGCTTCGCCGAGATCGCCGAGTGGAATGCGCATTTCCTTCTGCTTGCGATCAACCGGGATGAGGCGGGCACCTTCATTGTCCATGCGGACAATGCCGATCTGGCCGCGACGGGGCTTGTCCAGCACCTTCATCGGCTTGGCGGTATAGAAGGGAATTTCGCCATCGCCGGCATCGATGCGGGCAAGAATGCGGTCGCCTGGGGCTGGGACGACGCGGGAATCCTTGCTGACAAGGATTTCGACGCGGGGCTTTTCGCCTTCTTCCGGGTTCCATTGGGCCGGGAAGGCGTGAAGCGCGTCGGGATCGGCATCCGAAGGAATGTCGAGCACGGTCACATGGGGCAGGGCGGCGGTGCGGCGCAGCGCCTTGCGCGTGCGCGTGATGACGCCATCGCCCTCAAGCTCGGCCAGCATGGCCTTGAACGGCCGGCGCATATCGCCGCGGATGCCGAAGACTTTTGCGAGGTCGCGCTTGCCCTTGATGTCGGCGTCTTGCGCCAAGGCTTCGAGCAGTTGTTCGCGCGTGGGCAATTCACCGGCGCGCGGTTGTGCGCTGCGCTTCGGGCCCGAGGTGTTTTTTGGTTTTGGTTTTGGTTTTTTGGTGGTCATGTTGCCCGATATGTAGGGGATTGCAGGGCTTTTGCCAAATTGGCTCGCCACGCCGAACAAAGGCCGCTTGAATGGGCGCTTCAACCCAAGGCGATTCCATGACGATTCCATTCTTCGACGGGCACAATGACACGCTGTTACGGCTGCTGGATGACCCGCGGCCCAACAAGGTGGAGCTGTTCACAGAGGGCATGGCCGAGGCGAATATCGATCTGCCGCGGGCGAACGAAGCCGGCATGGTTGGCGGGTTCTTTGCCATGTTCCCGCCGCCGCTAAAGACGAATTTGACGGCCGTGGCAGCGAGCCCAACGACATCGGGCGGGCAATTGCCACCGGAGCTCGACATTGCCGAGGCGCAGCGCTCGACCAATGCCATGGCGGCGCTGATGTTCCGGCTGGAGAAGGCCGGGGCGCTGGCCGTGTGTCGGACTGAGGCGGAACTGCGGGCGACGATTGCGGCCGGAAAGCTTGCGGCGATCTATCACCACGAGGGCGCCGAGGCGATCGACACCGATTTCAATTCGCTCGAAGTGCTCTATGCCGCGGGCTTCCGCTCGCTGGGGATCACCTGGAGCCGGGCCAATGCGTTCGGCACCGGTGTGCCGTTCAAGCACAATGCGGATCCCGATATCGGGCCGGGGCTGAGCGATGCCGGCAAGGAGTTGGTGCGGGTGTGTGACCGGATGGGGATCATGATTGATCTCAGCCATCTCAATGCCGCCGGCTTCCGCGATGTGGCGGCGATTTCATCGAAGCCATTGGTGGCGACGCATTCCAATGTTTTTGCGATCTGTCCTTCGACGCGCAACCTGACGGACTGGCAGCTGGCGGCGATCCGCGAGAGCGGCGGCGTTGTCGGGCTCAACTATGCGACGGGCTTCCTGCGGCCGGACGGCAAGATGGAGCCGGACATGGAGCTTGAACTGATGGTTCGCCATGTCGATGCGCTGGTGGAGGCGCTTGGCGAGGATGGCGTGGCGCTGGGGAGCGACTTTGATGGCGCGGTGATGCCGGCGCCGATCAAGGATGTCACCGGCGTGCCGAAGCTGCTGCAGGCGCTGCTGGACAAGGGCTATGGCGAGGAATTGGTCCGCAAGATCGCCTTGGAGAACTGGTTAAGCGTGATCGGAAGGACGATGGGTTAGGCGGAACCCCGCCTGCCGCGAGCCGTTTTCTCAACTCAAAGGAGAACGGTCATGAACGCGAACCAACAGAGTATCGTCGAACTCGAGACCAGCTTCTGGCAATCCATGGTGGACAAGGATGCCCGCTTCGCCAAGACGCTGATCGCTAAGGATTGTCTGATCACCGGGCCGATGGGGTCGATGAAGATCGACCCCGATGCCTATGAGAAGATGACCAAGGAGGGCAAGTGGACCCTCGACAGCTTCAAGTTCAGTAATCTTGAGGTGATCTTCCCGTCGGACGATACCGCCGTGATCGCCTACAAGGTGCACCAGAAGGGCGACATGGACGGCAAGCCGATGGACTTGAAATGTGCTGACAGCACAACCTGGGTGCGCGACGGCAAGAGCTGGAAGTGCGCCCTCCACACCGAGACCATGCTGGAAAACTGAAGACTGACCCGCCTCAGAACGGCGGATCTTCTTCTGTCACGGTCGCCTTGGCGGCCTTCTTTGCCGGTGCCTTCTTGGCGGCCGGCTTCTTTTCGGCGGTTGCTTTGGCAGCAGGCTTTTTGGCCGCGGCCTTTTTCGCGGGAGCCTTTTTCACCTTGGTGCCGGTGGCTTCGGCGCGGGCGGCAATCCACTGGACGGCCTGTTCGACGGTGACGTCCTCGGGCTTTACGTCCTTGGGGATGGTCGCATTGACCTTGCCCTGATTGACGTAGGGGCCATAGCGGCCGGCGCGGACCGTGATGGGGCCGTTGTCGTGCTCGAAGGTCTGGATGGCGGCGACCGCAGTGCCACCGCCGCGCTTGAAGCCGCCGGCGGCCTTCTGGGCGAGGAGGTCGACGGCGCGGTTGAGACCGACGGTGAAGACTTCCTCGACATCGGGCAGGTTGGCGTATTTGCCATCATGCAGGATGAAGGGGCCATAGCGGCCGAGGCCGGCCGAGATGGGGAGGCCGGTTTCGGGGTGCAGGCCGACTTCGCGCGGCAGCGAGAGCAACTGCAGCGCCTTTTCGAGCGTCAGGGAGCCCGGCTCCCAGCCCTTGGGGAGGGACGAGCGCTTGGGCTCCTTGCCTTCGCCAAGCTGGACATAGGGACCGAAACGGCCCGATTTCAGATGCACTTCCTCGCCCGATTCCGGATCGGTGCCGAGAACGCCATCACCCTGAGCGGCTTCCGAGGACTGGCCGGAGGCCGCGTCGGAGAGCTGCATGGTGTGCTTGCACTCGGGATAGTTCGAGCAGCCGATGAACGCGCCGAATTTGCCGAGTTTCAGCGAGAGCGTGCCGGTGCCGCAGGTGGGGCAGCGGCGCGGGTCCGAACCGTCTTCCTTGGGCGGGAAGATGCGGCTGGCAAGGAGATCGTTGAGGGCGTCGAGGACTTCGGAGACGCGGAGGTCCTTGATCTCGTCGATATTGCCGGTGAAATCCTTCCAGAAATCCCGCAGCACCTGCTTGTAGTCGAGCTTGCCGTCGGAAATTTCGTCGAGCTGCTCTTCGAGGCCGGCGGTGAAGCCGTATTCGACATAGCGGGTGAAGAAGCTTTCGAGGAAGGCGGTGACGATGCGGCCGCGATCTTCGGGGTGCAGGGCCTTGCCTTCGAGGCGGACATAGTCGCGGTCCTTGAGGGTCGAGACGATGGCGGCATAGGTGGAAGGACGGCCGATGCCGATCTCTTCCATCTTCTTGATCAGGCTCGCTTCGGTGTAGCGGCTCGGCGGCTGGGTGAAATGCTGCTCGATCTCGACCTTTTCGAGAGTCGGCTTGTCACCGACCTTGAGCGGGGGCAGTTCGCGGCTGTCTTCGTCTTCGGTCTCTTCGTCGGATTTGACCTCGACGCCGTAGAGTTTGAGGAAGCCCGGGAAGGTGACGACGGAGCCGACGGCGCGCAGTTCGACATTGCGGCCGGGTACGTTGACGGCGATGTCGACGGTGGTGCGGTCGATCTCGGCCGACTTCATCTGCGAAGCAAGCGTGCGGCGCCAGATCAGGCCGTAGAGTTTTGCCTGGTCGGCATCGAGCGAGAGCTGCTCGGGGCGCTTGAACATGTCCGTCGGGCGGATCGCTTCGTGCGCTTCCTGGGCGTTCTTGGCCTTGGACTGATAGATGCGCGCCTTTTCGGGGAGGTACTCGTCACCGTAATATTTGCCGATGACCGAGCGGGCCATCGCAATGCCTTCCGGAGCCATCTGCACGGCGTCGGTACGCATATAGGTGATGAGGCCGTCTTCGTAGAGGCGCTGGGCGATCTGCATGGTGCGCGAGGGCGAAAGGCCCAAGCGTGAGGAGGCGTCCTGCTGCAGCGACGAGGTCGTGAAGGGCGCGTAGGGGTTGCGCTTGGTCGGCTTCTTTTCAACGTTGGAAACGTTGAACTGGCCGGATTGGATGAGTTTTTTGAGCGCAGCGGCGTCTTCGCCGGTCTTGACGTCGAGCTTGTCGGTCTTCTTGCCATCGACGGAGAACAGGCGGGCCACAAAACCCTTGCCGTTCTGGGCGAGCGAGGCCTCGACGGACCAGTATTCGTCGGCCTTGAACTTTTCGATCTCGGCTTCGCGGTCGGAAACAAGGCGCAGGGTGACGGACTGCACGCGGCCAGCCGAGCGAGAGCCCGGCAGTTTGCGCCACAGGATCGGCGACAGGGTGAAGCCGACGAGATAGTCGAGCGCGCGGCGGGCGAGATAGGCGTCCACCAGCGGCATGTCGAGTTCGCGCGGATTGGCCATGGCCGCAGTCACGGCATCCTTGGTGATGGCATTGAAGACCACGCGCTGAACCTTTTGGTCCTTCTTGATCGCCTTCTTCTGCTTGAGCACGTCAAGGATATGCCAGGAGATGGCCTCGCCTTCGCGATCAGGGTCGGTTGCGAGGATCAGTTCATCAGCGCCCTTGAGGGCATTGGCAATATCGGAAACGCGCTTCTTGGAGGCAGTGTCGACCTCCCAGGACATGGCGAAATCTTCGTCAGGACGAACCGAACCGTCCTTGGCCGGCAGGTCGCGGATATGGCCGAAGCTGGCCAGGACTTCATAGCCCGAGCCCAAATACTTGTTGATTGTCTTGACCTTAGTCGGACTTTCAACGACGACGACCTTCATGGATGACCCGTTCCGCAACGCTGTAACTGAGAGCGCGCAACATGGTGAAGCGAGGGGGCGGTGTCAACGGGGACTGATTTTGTTCACGCGCCGCGCAGTGCGACAAGCTGTCCGGACGACCACTCGATCTGCCCGGCGAGATCGAATTCGAGGAGCAGGATCTGCATGGCCTGAGGCGATATCTCGGTCTGGGCGAGCAGTTCTTCGATATCGGTAGGCGTCGTCGAGAGAGCGCTCAGGAGACGGGAACGGTCGTCAGCGCCAGGAGGGGCGTCGACGGGGCCGATGTCCGGTTGCCACTCGGCTTCGAAGAGCAGGGTGCGCGAGGGATCGGCCGCGGACAGGGATTCGATGATGTCGGCGGCAGAGGTGATGAGCTTGGCGCCCTGCTGAATGAGGGCATTGCCGCCTTCGGCGCGTGGATCGAGTGGGGAGCCGGGGACGGCGAAGACGTCGCGGTTTTGTTCTAGGGCCAGGCGGGCGGTGATGAGGGAGCCGGAGCGCTTGGCGGCTTCGACGACGACGGTGCCGAGGGATAGACCGGATACGATGCGGTTACGTCTTGGGAAGTCGCGGGCGCGGGGTTCCCAGCCGAGCGGCATTTCGGTGACGAGGGCGCCGCCATAACCCAGGATTTCACTGGCGAGCGGAATGTTCTCGTCGGGATAGATGCAATCGAGGCCGCCGGCGAGGACGGCAATGGTGCCGGTCGTGAGGCTGGCGCGGTGGGCGGCGGTGTCGATGCCGCGGGCGAGGCCGGAGACGACGACATAGCCGGCTTCGCCGAGATCGGTGGTGAGGAGCCGCGTCATCTTGGCGCCGGCGGCCGAGGCATTGCGAGCGCCGACAATGGCGACGGTGCGGTGCCAGTCGAGGTTTTGGCCGCCAGCGATAGTCAGGAGCGGCGGGGCGGCAGGGATATGGGTCAGGTGCTCGGGATAATCGGCTTCGCCCATGGCGACGACGCGGGCATTGAGGCGGTCGAGTGCGGCGATTTCGTCTTCGGCCTGGGCCTGCGAGGTGATGCGGAACGGGCGGCCGGCGCTACGCATCAGGGCGGGCAGGGCGTCGAGGGAGGCTTCTACCGAACCGAAGCGGTTGACCAACTGGCGGAAGGTGACGGGGCCGACATTGTCGCTGCGCACAAGCCGCAGCCAGGCAGTGCGTTGGGCCGGCGTGAGCATGGGCATCACGCGGGCCCGCATGGTCAGCTGGCTTTCTTGTCGCCGCCGATGGTCGACTCGGTGCCGTTCATGAGCCGGCCGATATTTTCGCGGTGCTGGAAGAAGAGCAGGAGAGCGAGGCCGAGAACGGTGAGGGTGAGGTAGGTGCTGCCAACGACGACATAGGCGAAGATCGGCGCGGTGGCGGCGGCAGTGAGCGCGGCGAGCGAGGAAATCTTCCTTGTGTAGGCGATCAGGAGCCACACGGCGCAGAAGATGAGGCCTACGGGCCAGGCGAGCGAGAGGAGCGAGCCGATCATGACGGCAACGCCCTTGCCGCCCTTGAAGCCGAGCCAGACGGGGAAGCAATGGCCCAAGAAGGCGCCGACCGCGGCAAGCATGGCAGCGTCTTCGCCCCAGAAATAGCGGGCGACGAGAACGGGGATGGCGGCCTTGAGGGCGTCGAGAACCAAGGTGGCGGCGGCAACGGGTCGGTTGCCGGTGCGCAGCACATTGGTGGCGCCGATATTGCCCGAACCGATTTTGCGGATATCGCCGAGGCCGGCTGCCTGGGTGAGGATCAAGCCGAAGGGAATGGAACCGGCGAGATAGCCGAGGACGAGCGCCAGAATGAGCGGCAGGATATCGATCGGCATGGTTTCTCCCTTATTACCGGAAGGAGTAGCGCCGGGGCGGGGATGGGGCAAGAGCCCGATGATGGGGAGTTGAGGAAAGTCTACCCCAGCGCGGTGTCATCCCCGCGAAAGCGGGGATCTCCGTTGGTTCTCAAAACAGGGATTCCCGCTTTCGCGGGAATGACACCGAGAGTGTGGGGGCGTTTGGCAGATCAGCCGAGATAATCCCGCTTGCCGATCGGGACGCCCTTGTGGCGGAGGATGTCGTAGGCGGTGGTGATGTGGAAGAAGAAGTTCGGCAGGCCGCGGTTGAGGAGGTAGGTGTCTCCGGCGATCTCAACGTCCTGGCCACCGATTTTGATGGTGACATCGCGCTCGTCCGAGCCCGCAAAATCCTCGGGCGTGAAGGTCGCAAGATAGTCGATGCCCTTTTGCAGGCGCGCCTTGAGGTCGGCCCAGGTGACTTCATCATCGGCCCAGCTCGGGATCGGCTTGCCGGCGAGGCGCGAGGTGACGCCCTTGGCGCCGTCGGTCGCGATCTGCACCTGGCTGCGCAGCGGGTGCATGTCGGCGGCGAGGCGGGTTTCGACATAGGTCTGCAGGTCTACGCCTTCGGCTGCCGCAAAGGCTTCGGCCTTTTCGAAAATGGCCAGCAGATTCTTGAGCATGCGCGAAAAGACCGGCACCGAGGCCGAATACATGGACAGCGTCATTGGGAACACCATGAAAAGAAAAGCACGGGAAGCTCAATGCCGCCCGTGCCGGAAGATAGGGTCTTCATGTGCGCCCCGGAAGGGCGGCCGCTAGTCCTTATGCAAAAATACCGTCTCGCCGCCGACGATGGTCCGCATGACCTTTCCGGCGAGGCGGGCATTCTCAAAGCTCGTATTGCGCGAGCGCGAACGAAGCTCGTTCTCGTTGACCTGCCAGGGATAGTCGAGATCGACGAGGATCAGGTCTGCCGGGGCGCCCTTGGCGACGCGGCCGGCTTCGAGGCCGAGGATTTCCGCCGGGCGGCTGGTCATTGCCTTGAGGACAGTCAGCAGCGGGACGTCGTCGGAATGGACGAGGCGGAGCGCGGCGGCGAGCAGGGTTTCAAGGCCGATGGCGCCGTTTGAGGCTTCGGCAAAGGGCTGGCGCTTGACTTCGCTATCCTGCGGGTCGTGATCGGAATGGATCGTATCGATCACGCCCGAGCGCAGACCATCGATGACGGCGCGGCGGTCGTCTTCAGAGCGGAGCGGGGTGCCGAGCTTGAAGTAGGTCCGGTAGCGGCCGATGTCGTTTTCGTTGAGGCAAAGGTTGTTGATCGAGATGCCGGCGGTAATGCGCGGGTTACGCGATTTGGCGGCCTGGACGATCTCAACCGAGCCTGCGGTGGAGATTTGCGCGGCGTGGTAGCGGACGCCGGTGAGGGCCGCCAGTTGTAGGTCGCGGGACAGGGGAATGGTTTCGGCTTCGCGGGCGATGCCCTTCAGACCGAGCACCGTGGCGAAGAGGCCATCGTTCATGACGCCTTCGCCGGCAAGGCTGGTGTCGACCGTGTGGTGGACGATCGTCATGTCGAAATTGGCGGCGTAGGACATGGCGGTGCGCAGCAGCGCCGTGGACTGGATGGAATTGCGGCCATCGGAGAGGCAGACGGCGCCGGCCTCGCGCATGAGGCCGAATTCGGTGAGGTCTTTGCCGGCAAGGCCTTTGGTGATGCCAGCGGCGGGGAGGATGTTGACTTTGGAGGTCGCCTTGGCGCGGCGGACGAGGAAGTCCACAACGGCGCCGTCGTCCACAGCCGGCATGGTGTCGGGCATCATGACGAAGGACGTGACGCCACCGGCGGCGGCGGCTTCGCCGGCTGAGGCGAGGGTTTCGCGATATTCCCAGCCGGGTTCGCCGGTGAAAACGCGCATGTCGATGAGGCCGGGGGCGAGGACGAGGCCGTTGGCATTGATGACCTCGGCGCCATCGGGGACGCCGACGGGACCATCAAGGGCGAGATCGGCAATGCGGCCGTTTTCGATGAGCACGGCGCCGCGCTGGTCGGTGCCCGAGGCGGGATCGACGATGCGGGCATTTTCAATGAGCAGGGGTTTTGTCATGCCTGATCTCCCGAGAGCAGAGCGTCGAGGACGGCCATGCGGACGGCAACGCCCATTTCGACCTGATCGGTGATGACCGAGCGTGCGCCATCGGCAATGGCCGGATCGATCTCGACGCCGCGGTTCATGGGGCCGGGATGCATGACGATGGCATCGGGATTGGCGAAGGCGAGCTTTTCGGCATCGAGGCCGTAGAAGCGGTAATATTCGCGGACCGAGGGGATCATCTTGCCGCTGGCGCGCTCGTGCTGCAGGCGCAGCATCATCACCACGTCGACGCCTTTGAGGCCTTCTTCCATGTCGGTGAAAACTTCGGTGGCGAGGTGTTCGATGCCGGGCGGCAGCAGGTTGCGCGGGGCGATGACGCGGGTGCGGACATGGAGCGCGCCGAGCAGCAGCAGATTGGAGCGGGCAACGCGGGAATTGGCGATGTCGCCGCAGATGGCCACGGTGAGGCCGGAGATGCGGCCCTTGTGACGGCGGATGGTCAGGGCGTCGAGGAGGGCCTGGGTCGGGTGCTCATGGGCGCCGTCGCCGGCATTGATGACGGAGCAGCCGACTTTCTGGCTGAGCAGTTCCACCGCGCCGGCAGCGCCATGGCGGACCACCAGCACGTCGGGGCGCATGGCGTTGAGCGTTGCGGCGGTGTCAACGAGGGTTTCGCCCTTGGAGACCGAGCTTGTCTTCACCGACATGTTGACCACGAGGGCGCCGAGGCGTTTGCCCGCGATCTCGAAGGACGATTGCGTCCGGGTGGACGGCTCGAAGAACAAATTAATCTGGGTTTTGCCGGACAAGGTGGGGAGCGATTTGCGCTCCTGCCGGCTGACCGGGACCATGCGCTCGGCGCGATCCAGCAGGTCAATTATTTCGTGCTGTTTGAGATCAGCAATTGAAATGAGGTGTCGTTGGCGGAACGGGGGGAAGTCGCCGGAGGTGCTGGCGGGCGTGTCGGCCATGCTCGGATCCCTTCAGATTTGCTGCGGTCTATCCGAGGGGGGCGACACGTTCAACCCATGATTGGGTTTTCAACGGATGTTGGGGCGCCGGCCGGTGGTCGGCGCCGGGATTTTTAGGCAGTGATGGTGCGGCGCTGGATGATGAGGAGAACCACCGCGGCGAGGCCGAGGGCGAGTTCGAACGCGCCGGCGGCGAGGAGGCCGCTGGAGGGGATGCCGTCGAGGGCCAGCGATAGCGTGCGGGCGGTGGCGTAGCCGAGGTAGAAGACGGCGGCGGTCCAGAGGGCGAAATTGCGCCATTGGGGCGAGATGATGCCATAGCCGAAGAAGAGGCCGATGGTGGTCAGCAGGACGCCGGGGGAGCGGAGTTCGCTGGCGAGGCTCGGGGATAGCGTCGGGTCGATGCCATAGCTGCCGTAGAAGGCCGTCGGCATGGTGAGCATGCCGAGGCCGACGAACAGCGCCGTGAGGGCGGCGAGGGCGAGATAGGCTTGCGTGAGGCGGACCATCACGCGGCCTTGCGCCAGGCGCCGCGGGCGGCTGCGGCTTTCACATAGTCGGAGAAATCGCGCGGGGGGCGGCCGAGGGCGCGCTGCACGCCATCGCTGAGGCGCTCGTTGCGGCCATCAAAGACTTCAGCGCAGAGATTGGTCATGAGATCGGCGATTCCGGGGCCGACGGCGGGGAGCAGGGCGGCGTGGAAGGTGGGGCCGTCGATGGGGACGTAGCTGACGGGCAGGCCGCTGGCCGCGGCGATCTCGGCGGCGGCGTCGGCAAAAGTAAGAAGGCGGGGGCCGGTGACTTCGTAGGTTTCGCCATTGTGCTTGTCTTCGAGGAGCGCGGCCACGGCGACGTCGGCGATGTCGTCCACGTCGATGAAGGGTTCAACGCGGCTGCCGGCGGGCAGGGCGACGACACCATTGAGGATGGACGAGTGGAAAAAGCCTTCGTCAAAATTCTGGTTGAACCAGCTGGCACGGACGATGGTGAAATCGAGGCCGCTTTTGCGGATATTTTCCTCCGAGAGTTCGGCGCCGTGTTCGCCGCGGCCGGAAAGGAGGACCAGTTTTTTGAGGCCAGCGGATTTTGCCAGTTCGGCGAAGCGGCGGATGTTTTCCTGGGCTTCGGGGGCGGCGAGATCGGGCACATAGGTGATGTAGGCGCTCTTCATGCCCTCAAGGGCTGGCGCCCAGGTTTCTGGCTTTTCCCAATCGAATTCGGGTTCGGAGCGGCGCGAGACGGCGCGGTGGGGATGGCCCGCGGCGGCGAGGCGGGCAGCGACGCGAGCGCCGGTCTTGCCGGTGGCGCCGATGACGAGAACGGGGTTGTCGGTTGTCATGATGAAAAAGTCTCCTCTTGATGACAGGGGAGATTTTGGGGCGGTGGATGGGACTATCAATCACGTGAAGTCCGCGATATTTTGCAGATCGTCCAAACCGATGGTCTTGCCATGGATTGCTTTCAGCCTGTGCCGCTTTCCGATCCGCTGGGCGAGGTGCTGCACATGCTGCGCCTCACCGGGACGCTTTATTGCCGGGCGACCATGACGGCGCCCTGGGGCATCGACATGCCGCGGCTCATCGAGTCGATGATGTTCGTCATCGTCACTGAGGGACAGGGCGTGGCCGAGGTAGATGGCGAGGAAATCGTGCTCAAGGCGGGGAGCATGCTGGTGTTGCCGCATGGGCAGGAATTTCGGCTGCTGAGCGGATCGGGTGTGGCGAGCGTGCCGTTGTTCGATCTGCCGGTCGAAAAGATCAGCGAACGCTATGAGATCATGACGCTGGGTGGCGGTGGCGAGCTGGTGCGGGCCATGGCGGGCGTGGTGCAGTTTGACCACGTGGCGGGGAAACGGCTGCTGGATCTCTTGCCGCGAAAAATTCTCATCCATGCGTGGGACGAGGCGCTGGATGCCTGGGTACAGAGTACGCTGGGGCTGATTGCGCGCGAGGCGACGTCGCTGCGGCCCGGCGGGGAAACGGTAATGACGCGGTTGGCGGATATTCTGGTGATCCAGGCCGTTCGCGAATGGCTCGATACGGCGCCCGAAGCGCGGCAGGGCTGGCTGGCGGCGCTGCGCGATCCGCAAATTGGACGCGCGCTGGCGCTGATCCATCGGCGGCCGGAGGCGGATTGGTCGCTGGCCGGTCTGGCACGGGAGGCAGGCATGTCGCGCTCGGGCTTTGCGGCGCGATTTACCGACCTCGTGGGGCAGCCGGCGATGACCTATCTCGCGCAATGGCGGCTGCATTTGGCGCGGCTGAAACTCGTCGATACGGGCGAGTCGGTATCGCGGATTGCGAAAGCGAGCGGTTACCAGTCGGAGGCAGCGTTTTCGCGGGCGTTTCGAAAGCTTTTTGGCGAGGCGCCGGTGGCAGTGCGCCGTCTAGCGGCGTAGGCGGTCGAGCGCGCCCTGCAGGATGTAGCTGGCGGCGAGCTTGTCGACGACTTCGGCGCGGCGGTCGCGGCGGAGATCTGCTTCAATCATCATGCGGGTCACGGCGGAGGTGGAGAGGCGCTCGTCCCAGAAGGCGATCGGCAGGTCGAGTTTTTGCGCGAGATTGCGGGCAAAGGCGCGGGTGGATTGGACGCGCGGGCCCTCGGTGCCGTCCATATTGAGCGGCAGGCCGAGGATGAGGGCCACGGCGTTGTTCTCGGCGACGAGCTGGATGATGCGCTCCGCGTCCTGGGTAAACTTTGTGCGCTTGATGGTTTCGAGGGGGCTCGCCGAATACCGCATGCCGTCTGACACCGCGACACCGATAGTTTTGGTGCCGAGGTCGAGGCCGAGGATCTTTCCGGTCGGGGGAATGGCAGCCAATTCATCAGACATCTTTACTCCATTTGACAGAACAAAAAGAAAACATTAAGAGAACAAATGGATCGAAGAATACGTAAGTAGTTGTGCGGACATACATAGATTTCCGAATAGGATATTGTCGTAGTGCGTGAGGTGCACTATTTTGGGGGCAGAGAATGCCAACGATCTATCGTTTCGGCAATGCGAAGATCACCATGTACGCCAATGACCACAACCCGCCCCACTTTCATATCGGTACTCCGGATTTTGCCGCGATAATCTCTCTGGAGACGCTTGAGATCGTATCAGGGGAATTACCTAGGCAGACATACGAGGTGGGCAAGGCCTGGGCGATAGAACATATCACAGAACTGTGGGCTCTTTGGAATGAACTCAATGGTTAGCAATGACGTGGTAGGCACAGGTACACCATTACCTCGCATTGAACATGTTGAGGTTCTCGAGGGACGCCGACTGCGAGTCACATGGCAGTCAGGCGAGACGCACGACATCGACGTGGCGCCCGCCTTGCTCAGCCATCGTCTGTTTGTCGAATTACGATCCAATGACGAGTTGTTCCGTACGGCGGCCAGGGATGAATATGGCGATGCGGTAGTCTGGTCCGATGGCAGTGAGCTGGCTGCGACATGGCTATACGAGCTTGCCGAGCCTGCGGAGCTAACAAACGACGAGTTCCGATCCGCGATGGAAAGCCTCCACATGAGCCTAGACGGCATGGCGGTACGCTTGGGCATTGCCCGCAGGCTTGTTGCTGACTATCGAAAGAATAGGCCAATTCCTCGTACGGTAGCTTTGGCAACGCGCCACTTGATGGAGCGGCAACGACACAGCGGATAGCGATCAGAATCTATGAAACTCACCTGGTTCGGAGACGATACGTTTCGCATTCATGCGGCGGGGGCGATTGTGGTTGTCGAGGGTGAGGGGGCTTTGCCGGGGGTGGATCGGGCGGAGCTGGTGAGTGGGGCTGATCTCGTCGTGGCGTTTGCCGGGGCGGTGGGTGGCACGAAGGGGGGATTGGAAGCCGCGG
This sequence comes from Devosia sp., assembly GCF_024707125.1. Classification (GTDB taxonomy): domain Bacteria; phylum Pseudomonadota; class Alphaproteobacteria; order Rhizobiales; family Devosiaceae; genus Devosia. The sequence continues at coordinate 591,403 of NZ_JANQAH010000007.1, read as the reverse complement.
GCGCCATTGCGGATGCTGGAGGTGGATGAGGCCATGCGGAAGCCGGAGGTGGTTGGGCTGGGGCAGGGCGTGCTGGTGGTCGATGCCGATGGGGAGGCGCCATTGGTGCTGGCGCGGGAGGAGTTTGCGGCGGTCGGGCGCTGGTTGGGGCAGGCGGTGGTTGTGCTTATTGGCGAGGGTTTGGCGGAGCGCGGCGGGAAGCTGCTGGAGCGGTCTGCGCCCCGGCTGGTTGCGCTGGCCGGGGCCGAGTCGGAGGTGGATGCGGCCTTTGATGCGCTGCGGGATCGGCTCGATGGGACGGGGCTCATTGCACTTGAGCGTGGAATGGCTGTGGAAGTCTGATCCCTGCCATAAGGCATTTTCATTGTCTTTTGGGTGCCTGCATTGCTAATGAAGCGGCAAAGAAGGCCTTATTCGCTGGAGTTTGCCATGTCTGTCGACGCCACCACCGTCAAGCGCATCGGGCGCCTTGCCCGTATCCGTATCGAGGAGGAGGAAGTTGCCGGCTATCAGAATGAACTCAATGCCATTCTGGGCTTCGTCGAACAGCTCGGTGAAGTGAATGTCGATGGCGTTGAGCCGATGACATCCGTGACCCCGATGCAGCTGCGCCGCCGCGATGACGTTGTGACCGACGGCGGCTATCCCGAGAGAATCGTCAAGAACGCTCCATTGACCGAAGACAATTTCTTCATGGTGCCCAAGGTGGTGGAGTAAAAATGGCGATCTCGATCGCCATTGAAACCCCGCTTCAGGACGACGTGCGCGGGCTCGTCGACCGTCTCAACGACCATTTGCTGCCGCTGTCGCCGCTGGAATTCCAGTTCAAGATGACTGTGGAGCAGATGGCCGATAGCGACACGACGCTGTTCGTGGCGCGGGACGAGACCGGCGCTGCGGTGGGCATGGGCGCGCTCAAGGCGCACGGGCCGGAGCTGGGTGAAGTCAAGCGCATGTACACCGTGCCGGAAGTGCGCGGGCAGCGCGTCGGCCGGCAGCTGCTGGAGCGGATCGTCGAGCTGGCGCGCGAGCGGGGCATGCCGGTCGTGATGCTGGAAACCGGCACTGGCGACGGCATGCTCGAGGCGCATCGGCTCTATGAACGTTACGGATTCGTGGCGCGTGGGCCGTTCCTCGACTATCCCGATAGCGAGTGGTCGGCCTTCTTCGAGCTGCGACTCGACGAGGAGAAAGCCGCATGATCCGTCTTGCCCTTGTTTCCCTGTTCGCCCTGACGGCGCCTGCCTTCGCGCAGGAGGACCTCAGCATCGACCAGACCAAGATCTATGTCAGCGACGCCAAGGCGTGCGGCGTGATCGAGGACAAGGGCATCGACGCTTTCATGGACCTCGACTTCCTGGCCCTCGATTTTTCCAAGGGTATCCAGTCGATGGAGTTTCATTGCAACTTCTTCGACGTCAAAAGCCGGAAGGGCTCGACGCATCTGTTCATTGATGCAATCTGCGAGCTTCCGGGCGAAATTTATCCTGACATCCTGGCCGTGACGCCGTATTCGGAAACCGAGATACAGGTGGCGTCCTCCGCAGATATCATGTGGGCGATGAACTTTGAGCCCGAAGAAGCGGAATCGGCCGACGCCATAGTGCCCACGGGCACAACCATTTATACGCGCTGCGACAATCTGAGCGAGATTACCGTTGACTGAACTGACCAAGCTGAGCCTCGCCGATGCCCGCAAGGGCCTCAAGGACAAGAGCTTTTCCGCTCTGGAGCTGACCGAGGCCTATATCGGTGCCATCGACGCTGCCAATGACAAGCTCAATGCCTATGTAGCGACGACGCCGGACCAGGCGCGCGACATGGCCAAGGCGAGCGACGCGAAACTGGCCAAGGGCGAGGCTGGCTTGCTGGAAGGCATTCCGCTGGGCGTAAAAGATCTTTTTGCGACCAAGGGCGTGCATACCCAGGCTGCGAGCCACATTCTCGATGGGTTCAAGCCCGAATACGAATCGACCGTGACAGCCAATCTCTGGCGCGATGGCGCCGTGATGCTGGGCAAGCTGAACATGGACGAATTCGCCATGGGTTCGTCCAACGAGACCAGCTACTACGGCTCGGTGATCAACCCGTTCCGTGCCGAAGGCAGCAATGCCAATCTCGTGCCGGGCGGCTCTTCGGGTGGTTCGGCTTCGGCTGTGGCCGCATGGCTCTGCGCCGGCGCGACCGCGACCGATACCGGTGGTTCGATCCGCCAGCCGGCGGCGTTCACCGGCACCGTGGGCATCAAGCCGACCTATGGCCGTTGCTCGCGCTGGGGCACGGTGGCTTTCGCCTCTTCGCTCGATCAGGCTGGTCCGATTGCCCGTACCGTGGAAGATGCCGCGCTGATGCTGCAGTCCATGTCGGGTTTTGACGTCAAGGATCTGACCAGTGTCGATCTCGCGGTTCCTGATTTTGCCGCTGCCGTCGAGCGCGGTGTAAAGGGCCTCACCATTGGCGTGCCGCGCGAATATCGCATGGATGGCATGCCGTCCGAGATCGAGGCGTTGTGGAACCAGGGTCTCGAATGGCTCAAGGCCGAAGGCGCGACGGTGAAGGATATTTCGCTGCCGCACACCAAGTATGCTCTGCCGGCCTACTATATCGTGGCCCCGGCCGAAGCCTCGTCCAACCTCGCGCGCTATGACGGCGTGAAGTATGGCCTGCGCGTTTCGGGCAAAGACATCACCGACCTCTACGAACTCACCCGCGCTGCCGGCTTCGGCCGCGAAGTGAAGCGCCGCATCATGATCGGCACCTATGTGCTCTCGGCCGGCTATTTTGACGCCTATTACGTCAAGGCACAGAAGGTCCGCACGCTCATCAAGAAAGACTTCGAAGATGCCTTCAATGCAGGCGTCGACGCGGTGCTGACCCCGGCAACGCCGTCGGCGGCATTTGCCATTGGCGACGAGGCTTTGGCGGCAGATCCCGTGGCCATGTATCTCAATGACGTCTTCACCGTGACCGTGAACATGGCGGGCCTGCCGGGCATCGCCGTTCCGGCCGGCAAGGACGGTAAGGGCCTGCCACTGGGCCTGCAGCTGATCGGCAAGCCGTTCGACGAAGAGACGCTGTTTGCGGCCGCCCGCGTGATCGAAAAGAGCACCGGCACCGACTTTTCGCCCACCCGCTGGTGGTAAGCGACAAGACGTTCGGAGACGGCGGCGCTTGATTGCGCCGCAGTTCCGCACTATTTGCGCGCCATGCACAAGTTGAAACTGGTTGTGACGCGCCCTGTGGCAGCGTCCGGGCCGACAGGAATTTCGCCGATGGCCATTGATATTTTCACGACGATCGACTGGTCGGAGCCGCCCAAGGATATGGGCATGCCCCTGCAGGCACTATGGTGGCTGAAGAAGGGTGAGCTGCGCGTCGGGCCCGAATGGGAAAAGGCGCACAATATCGTTCAGGCGATGGAAGGCGTGCAGGCTTTCGACTGGGTGCACGCACTGATGCACTGGATCGAGGCCGATATGGGCAATGCCGACTATTGGTATCGCCGCGCCGGCAAGCGCCGGGCGACAGCGAGCGTCAGCGCGGAATGGGAACACATCGCCGCGGCGCTGAGCGAAGTGACCAAGCACTAGAGCGCTCCCAGCGAAATTTGGGCCGCAGGACAGTCTGTCCTGCGGCCTTTTCTTTTCACAATAATGCCCGATCAGACGCGCAGCATTTCGAGGCCTTGCCTCGTAATGCGATATGGACCTCCGCGCGTGGACGAGATGACTTTCTTGGACCGCATGCTTTTGAACATGTCCAAGGTGCAGTCCGTCATCACCCATCCTTCGCGGGTGTAGCATTCAATATCTGTCGTCCTGCCGTCATCATCGCGAATGAGACAGATGCGGCCGCCAAGCGCCAAAACGCCGAGCACGCGGCGTTCGAGTCGAGAAATGTTCATTGTCTTTGAGGTGTCTAGGAGCGGCGTGCCATAAGCACGGTCGCGAACAAACGGGCCCGGCCGCTGGCATCACGCACAGGGGGCCGGGTGGTTCATTCTGCCCCGTCGCGATTGGACGGGGTCTTATGCAATCTCAGACTGGCTAGACATGGCGTATCGTCTACCGCCGCTCTGCCATTGCGTCCAGAATCTCCGAAAGCAGCGGTTGAAATCGTGGCCATGGCGGTGCAAACCAGCAACAGACGCATGACTTGAGGATAGACCGTGACCGCTGCCGCCAAACTGCCCGCCGAATGTGAAAGCAAGGATGATGTGCGGGCCGAGATCGACCGTATCGACCAAGCCCTGTTGACCCTGCTTGCCGAGCGTCACCGCTATGTGACAAGAATGGCCGAGATCAAAACCGATCCGCACGAGGCCTATGATCCCGCGCGTATCGAAGCGGTCATTTCCAAGGTTCGCACGCGCAGTGGCGATCTTGAACTGGACGAAGACCAGGCCGAACTCTTGTGGCGGACCCTGATCGACTGGAACGTAAACTACGAAAAGGGCATCATCGCCGCTCGTCGCCGGGCGCGGTGAGATATCGGGCGCAACTGAAGCGTAACGGGAGCTGGGCGTGGCGGTGATCGAAATTCGGAAGGCCGAAATATCCGACGCCCCACGCATGGCCGACATTGCCTTCGCCGCCTGGGACACCGGTATTCGTCCATTGCTCGATGAACAGCCCGGGCAGCGCGAAAACGAACGGGCGCGGCTTTCGCAGGCGTCCGCCATGAACTGGCAGAACACCATTGTCGCCACCATCGATGGTATCGTGGTTGGCTGGTGTTCCCGCTCGGCGCGGCGGAGCTATATCCCCTATCTCTTCGTGATGCCCGACATGCAGGGCCATGGGATTGGCGCGAGCCTGCTCGGCCGCATGGAAACGATCCTCGAGCTGCAGGGTGCCAGCAAGGTGCATCTCGAAACGCCCGCCGACAATGTGCGGGCCGTGCGGTTTTATGAGCGGCAGGGCTATCACATCCTGGCGCTACGCGGAGAGCCGCGTGGCGGGCATGATCCGTTCACGAGCGTGCACCTCGAAAAGCAGCTTCGGCCCTATGAGGGCGAAATCGACGAGGATTGAGGGCCCCGAAGCCGGGCTATTCGGTTGCATCGCCGCGCCAACATAAGTAAGCACTTACCTAGATTTGCCTCGCCTTTCAGGACATTGAATTGACCCTCGTCGACACCCGCACCCCTGACAAGAAGCGCCTGATTTCCGGTTCGACCGGGGATTGGGAAGTGATCATCGGCATGGAAGTGCACGCGCAAGTCACGAGTGAGAGCAAGCTGTTCTCCGGCTCTTCGACGGCCTTCGGCAATCCGCCCAATGCCAATGTGAGCTTTGTGGACGCGGCCATGCCCGGCATGCTGCCGACGATCAACGAGGAATGCGTGCGCCAGGCAGTGCGCACTGGCCTTGGCTTGAAGGCCAAGATCAACAAGCGCTCGGTGTTCGACCGGAAGAACTATTTCTATCCGGATTTGCCGCAGGGCTACCAGATTTCCCAGTTCAAGGACCCGATCGTTGGTGAGGGCAAGGTTTTGCTCGACGTCGATGGCGAGCAGATCGAGATCGGTATCGAGCGCCTGCACCTCGAGCAGGACGCCGGCAAGTCGATCCACGACCAGCATCCGAACATGAGCTTTGTGGACCTCAACCGGTCCGGTGTGGCGCTGATGGAAATCGTGTCGAAGCCTGATCTACGCTCGTCGGAAGAAGCCAAGGCGTATCTGGGCAAGCTGCGCACGATTCTGCGCTATCTCGGCACCTGTGACGGCAATATGGAGCAGGGCTCCATGCGCGCCGACGTGAACGTGTCGGTGCGCCGCCCGGGCGGCGAGTTCGGCACGCGCTGCGAAATCAAGAACGTCAATTCCATCCGTTTCGCCGGCCAGGCGATCGAGTATGAAGCGCGTCGCCAGATCGACATTCTGGAAGACGGCGGCTCGATCGATCAGGAAACGCGGCTGTTCGATCCCAAGCTGGGTGAAACGCGCTCGATGCGTTCCAAGGAAGAAGCGCACGACTATCGCTACTTCCCCGATCCGGATCTGCTGCCGCTCGAATTCGATGATGCCTTTGTCGCAGAGCTCGGCAAGCACCTCCCGGAATTGCCGGACGAGAAGCAGGCACGCTTCATCGCTGACCATGGCGTGACGGCCTATGACGCCATGGTGCTGACGCTCGATCGCGAAACGGCGGACTATTTTGAGGCCTGCGTCGCCTTTGGTGACAGCAAGCGCGACGGCAAGGCCGTGGCCAATATCCTCAATGCTGACGTCGCGGCCTATGCCAATAGCCAGGGTCTGGCCGTGTGGGAAACGCACTTGCAGCCGGCTCAGATCGCCGGGCTCGTTGATCTCATCGCCGGCGGTACGATTTCGTCCAAGGGCGGCAAGGACGTGCTGCAGATTCTTATCGCTGAAGAGCCCGAGGGCAATCCGGCTGAGGTCGTTGAGCGTCGTGGCCTCAAGCAGGTGACCGATCTCGGCGCGATCGAGAAGATCGTCGACGAAATCATTGCGGCCAACCCGGATCAGGTGGCCAAGGTTCTCGCCAAGCCGACCATGATCGGCTGGTTCGTCGGCCAGGCCATGAAGGCCTCGGGCGGCAAGGCAAATCCGCAGGCGCTGAACGACCTCATGAAGAAGAAGCTCGGCATCGAATAGACTGTTCTGGAGGGGGCATGGCGAAAGGCTATTGGGTGGTTCGGGTCGATGTGACTGATCCCGAACAGTTCAAGATCTACCAGGCTTTCGTCGGCCCCTTTCTGGCCGAGCACGATGGGCGCTTCCTCGTACGCGGGGGGCGCCACACCATTCCCGAGGGCACGGCGCGGCAGCGCACCGTTGTCGTGGAATTTCCAACCTACGAGGCCGCGCTAAAGGCCTATGATTCCGCCGAATACCAGGGCGGTATTGCTATGCGCGAAAATGCGTCCGTAGTCGATTTCGTGGTCGTGGAAGGCTACGAAGGCTAATTTTCACAGTGATGTCGCGGCCCGGCTCCGGCGCGCAAAGCTATGCCTCGCTCATCCGCGGTTCGTACCCCGGATCGGACGGAAAATCGGGCGTGGTGGGATTTTCGATCGGCTGGTCCGGCGGCGGAAATTCCTCCGGTCCCGGCGGGTAGGGATTGATTGGCTGCGGGTTCGACGGTTCGGGCTGCGGTATGATTTCTGGGATCGGTCGCGGATCGATATCGGGTCTCGGTTCGGGCATGGCACACCTCCTTGAAGCCAACGTAAGGCCTCAAGGAGAGTTCCGCGTCAGCTCGCAGACTTGACCTGTCTCGGTCGCCAGCGCTGCACCAGCCGGCCGTCCATGAAGATCAGGCCGATGAAGATCACGACGATGCCGGCGACATGCACAGGCTCGAAGCGTTCGTGGAGGATCAGCACGCCCAGAAGGATCGCCGAGATTGGCGTGATATAGGTGTTGAGCGAGAGATTGGTGGGGCCCACACGCGGCAGCAGCCAATAGACCAGCAGGAAGCTGAAGCTGGTCGAGAAGGTCGCAATGGCAAAGAGCGCGCCCCAGGTTTCGAGACGGGTAATGATCGGCAGGCCCGAAAAGATCAGCGCGATTGGCAGCGAGACCAGCGCGGCGCCGGTCAGCGAGCAGGTGGCGACGACGGCGGGCTCGATAGCTTTGAAGCGCCGCGCATAGTTGAGCGTCACCGCGTAGCAGACGGTGGCAAGAAGTGCGGCCAGGAGCCCGATGACCTGGGCGGAGGCGCCGGCGCCGAGCGAGGGCAGGGCGAGGATCACTGCCCCGAGGAAACCAATCACCACACCAACGACCTTGTTCCAGGTCGCCTTTTCACCGCCCGGCCAAAGCTGCGAAACGATGACGGTGCTCATCGGGGTCAGGCCGTTGATGACGCCCACGATGCTGCTGGCGACGGTGTGCTCGGCAAAGGGGAAGAGCGAGAAGGGGATGGAGTAGTTGAGAATGCCCAGGAAAAGCAGCTGGCCATAAATCTTGCCATCTCTGGGCAATGTCTTGCGGGTGGCGAAGAAATAGACCCAGCAAATGGCAGCGCCGATGCTGACGCGACCTGCCGAGACCCAGAGTGGGCTGATTTCGCGAATAAGAACCGCATTGAAAAGGAACGAACTGCCCCAGACCGCGCCCAGCAGAATGATCAGCAACCAATAGCGTAGCGGCACAGGTGTTCTCCCTTTGTGCTGACGGTAGCGGGCAAAAGGAGTCGCGTCGAACCGATTTTGACGATGGGGGTCATCAATTGCGGTGATGCGGTCGGTCTGCCTGCGGAGACTGAACGTCTTTCTGCTGACAGTCCATGTCAGCGACGTCTGTTGCATTCGGCCGGAGGCGGTTGAGCGAGGGACTCAAGCGTGGTGGCACACCTAAGATATTCGGGGCTAGATGCCGATGTGCAGCGGCAGGTCCTCGTCGACATTATTGCGGATGATCCGGCGTTGATGCGGTTCCTGAGGGGCATGGCGGACCTTGGTCTTCCCGATCCGCTGCTGGGCTCGGGGGCGATCTACAACACGGTCTGGAATGTGCTGACCGGTCGCGAGCGGTACGCGGGAATCAAGGACGCCGACATCGTCTATTTCGACCCAAGCGATCGAAGCTACGAGGCGGAAGACCAAGTTATTCGCCGAACGCAGACCTATTTCGAGGACAGCCCAATTCCGGTTGAAGTGCGGAACCAGGCGCGGGTGCATCTCTGGTTTCCCGAAAAGTTTGGGCTGGCCTATCCCGAACTGACATGCAGCGCCGACATGCTGCTCTATTTTGCCACCAGGACCCACGCGGTTGCGGCACGGATCGAGAATGGAGAGATCGTCATCTTCGCGCCCTTTGGGCTTGATGACATGTTCTCGTTTCGGCTGACACCCAATCCTGTTCTGCACAATCGTGCCACGCACGAAAGCAAGGCGGCACGGGCCATGGCCCTTTGGCCGGAACTGCGGTTCGAACCCTGGCCGGATTAGTCAGCTCGGTGCTTGACGGCAAACCTACTAGAAGGTAGGTAGCTTGCATGACCGAGCTTTCCAGTACTGCCGAAGAAATCCTCCGCCGCACGCGTCCGCTCATTCTCTCGGGCGGATATGACGGATTCAGCTATGCGGATATTTCCACCATCGTCGGCATCCGCAAGGCCAGTATTCACCACCACTTTCCGACCAAGGCACAACTGGTGCGCATTCTGGTGGAGCGCTATCGGCGGGAGGCCGTTGAAGGGCTTCAGAAAATGGATGAGGCCATTGCCGACCCGGCGGAAAAGCTGCGGGCCTATACGGGCTATTGGCAGTCCTGCATCACTTCGGGCTCGGAGCCTTTCTGCGTTTGCGCCTTGTTGGCCAGTCAGATGCCGGCTTTGCCTGATGAGGTTGCTGCCGAGGTGCGGGTGCACTTTCGGGCGCTGGCCACGTGGCTGACCTCAGTGTTTCGGGATGGTTTGGAGCAAGGAAGCCTGCACATGGCCCATGATCCCGAGATAGAGGCGGAAGTCTTTGTTGCCACGGTGCACGGGGCCATGCTGTCCAGCCGGGCTCATGGCGATCCCGCCGTTTTTGAAATGATCGTCCGCCCCCTGGTGGAGCGGTTGGTCAAATAGGGGCAGGGGTGAGAATGCCGACCTTCTGCAAATTAGCCTACCAACTAGTAGATATACGTGGGGCGCATTGCGCGTCCTCTTCAATGTGAAGGACTAAAAATGTTCGGTATTTCTCCCATCGGCTGGTTTCACACGCTTGGCAGTCTGCCGGCGCTCGTCGTGGCCGCCTATATGCTGGCGCGGCATGGCCGCATCGTGCCGCGTTCCGTACCGGGCGCGATCTACTTTGCTTCGATGGTTTTGGGAGGCGCCACGGCGTTTCTGGTGGCAAAGCAGCCGGTGAGCTATGCCATCGGCGGCCTGACGCTGCTTTTGATCGCCGTGGGTTATGGCGTGCATCGCGTGAGCTTTTTGGGGCGCCTGCGGCGGTATATCGAAACCGTCAGCCTCAGCTTCAGCGTCTTGTTGCTGCTGGTGCCGACGGTGACGGAAACGCTGACGCGCGTGCCGGATGGGGCGCCGCTGGCGTCGAGCGTTACCTCGCCCATCGTGCTGGGATCTCACGCAGCGCTGTTGCTGGCCTTCATCGTCGGGCTGATCGTGCAGATCATCGTGCTGCGGCGCGAAGGCCGCATGCCGGCTTACCGCTAGAGCGAGACTTCGCCGCGGGCGAGCATTGCTAGCGCCTGCGGATAAATCTTGTGCTCTTCGACGAGCACGCGGGCGGTCAGCGTCTCGGGCGTATCGCCCGGGAGGACCGGGACGCGGGCCTGGAGGATCGCGGGGCCTTCGTCGAGGCCCGGCGTGACGAAATGGACCGTGCAGCCATGCTCGGCGTCGCCAGCGGCGAGGACGCGGGCGTGGGTGTCGAGGCCCTTGTAGAGGGGCAGGAGGGAGGGGTGGATGTTGACCATCCGCCCCTGCCAACGCAGCACGAAATCTTCGCCCAAGATGCGCATGAAGCCGGCGAGGCAGACATAGTCGACTTCCCAGCTCTCAAGGATCTGGGTCATCGTGTCTTCGAACATTTCCCGGCTCGGGAACTTGCTCTGGGCCAGTGAGGCCGTGGCGATGCCGTTTTCCCGGGCCGTCAGCAGACCCGGAGCAGCAGCCCTGTTCGAGAGCACGCCGACGATTTCGGCCGGATAGTCCGGAGCCTTGGTGGCCTCGATCAGCGCGGACATGTTGGAGCCGCGGCCGGAAATGAGGACGCCGACCTTCTTTCGGCTCACAGGGCGAGCTTTCCGCGGAAGGTGACGGGTTCGCCGGTGCGCGGCGTCAACTGGCCGACAATGGCAGCGGTTTCGCCCGAGGCGGTGAGGTTTGCGACCAGCTTTTCGGCGTCTTCCGGGGTGACGGCGACGAGCATGCCGACGCCGCAATTGAAGGTACGGAGCATTTCGCGTTCGCTCATGCCGCCGACCTTGGAGAGCCAGCCAAAGACTGCCGGCACGGTGACGGCGTCGAGATCGACATCGGCTGCGAGATCATCGGGCAGGACGCGCGGAATATTGTCGATGAAGCCACCGCCCGTGATGTGGGCCAGGGCCTTGATGCCGATGCCAGCCTTGAGGGCGGCGAGGAGCGGCTTCACATAGATGCGGGTCGGTTCGAGGAGCGCTTCGGCGAGGGTCTTGCCGGATTCGAAGGGAGCGTCGGCAGTCCAAGCGAGGCCGGAGAGGTCGACGATCTTGCGGACCAGCGAATAGCCATTGGAATGAACGCCGGAGGAGGCGATTGCAACGAGCGTGTCTCCGGCGGCAATATCCTTGCGCGGCAACAGCGCATTGCGCTCGGCGGCGCCGACGGCGAAGCCGGCGAGATCATAGTCGTTGCCGTGATACATGCCCGGCATTTCGGCGGTTTCCCCGCCGATCAGGGCGCAACCGGCGAGGCGGCAGCCATGGGCAATGCCTTCGACGATGGCGGTGCCTTGGGCCACATCGAGCTTACCGGTGGCGAAATAATCAAGGAAGAACAGCGGCTCGGCGCCCTGCACCACGAGGTCGTTGACGCACATGGCGACAAGGTCCTGGCCAATGGTGTCGTGCTTGCCGGTATCGATGGCGATCTTCAGCTTGGTGCCGACGCCATCATTGGCGGCGACGAGAACCGGATCGACAAAACCTGCGGCCTTGAGGTCGAAAAGACCACCGAAACCGCCGATTTCGCCATCGGCGCCGGGGCGGCGAGTGGAGCGTACGGCGGGCTTGATCGCCTCGACAAGAGCATTGCCAGCATCGATATCGACACCCGCCTGCTTGTATGACAGGCCGTTTGATGGCAGGTTTTGCGCGTCGGACATGAGCCTAAAGCCATTGCTGGGGATATCGGGAACGCTTTGGCTACCGAGACCCGGTCTGGTTGAACTTAACGGTGCTGGCCGCTAGAGCTTTTCGTGCGATCCTCGAATCGCGTGATGCTCCAGGTCTTTGTTTTTGCGGCGGTTTCAAAAGCGGAAAGTAATAGATGCTTTCCGCTGAATTCGCCTGAAGGCCTGATAGCTTCTTGGATAGTCAGACGCAAGGGCCGCCCGGCACCATGAACCTTAGAAATCAAGTGCTGATCTGGATCGGCTTTCTCGTCTTCCTGATCCTGGCTCTCTGGATCTTCCGCGGAATTCTCCTGCCCTTCGTGGTCGGCGCGGCGCTAGCCTATCTGCTCAACCCGCTCGTCAACCAGCTCCAGAAGTGGCATTTCAACCGCAGCTGGGCCACGGCGGTCGTGCTGCTCTGCGTGGTTGCCATTATCGCCGGCATCTTCGTCATGATCGTTCCGATGGTGGCGCAGCAGATCGTGGGGCTGGTGCAGCGCCTTCCGGGCTATGCGGCCGATCTTGAAGCCATGGTGCGGAAATGGGCGCCTGAACTCAACGAGTGGCTCGGGCCGGAACGCGCGGCGCAGGTGGAACGCACGGTTTCGGACATGCTCGGGCAGATCGTCGGATTTGCCGGTGTTGTCACATCTGAAATTCTGGCTTCCGGCATGACGCTGATCAGCGTGATCGGCTTCGCCATTTTTACGCCCGTCGTCGCCTTCTATCTGCTGCTCGACTGGGACAGCATGGTGCGCGGCGTGCATGACCTGCTGCCGCGGCGGCATCGGGCGGAGATTCTCGGAATCCTGCGCGATATCGACAGCTCGATGGCCGGCGTGATCCGCGGGCAGGGCGGTGTGCTGGTGATCGACGCCGTGTTCTATGCGGGTGCGCTTTCCCTCGTTGGCCTTAACTATGGCCTCGCCGTCGGGCTCATTGCCGGGCTTTTGAGCTTCATTCCCTATGTCGGGTTCGGCGTTGGCTTTGCGCTGTCCATGGGTATCGCCACGGTGCAGTTCTGGCCGAACTGGTGGATGATCGCGCTGGTCTTCGGCATTTTCATGGGCTGGCAGTTTGTCGAGGGCAACGTGCTCTATCCCAAGCTCGTGGGCAGTTCGATCAACATCAACCCGGTGTGGCTGATGTTCGCCCTTTTGGCTTTCGGCGCGCTGTTCGGCTTTGTCGGGCTGTTGTTGGCCGTGCCGCTGGCGGCGATTGGCGGGGTGCTCGTGCGCTACGGCATTCGCAAGTATAAGGGTAGCAGCCTCTATCTCGGATCAACCCATGGTGGCCAGGGTGGTAACCCCACTGCGTAACGACAGGCTGCGGCAATTGCCGCTCGAGTTCGAGCATACGCCATCCCATGCCGCAGACGATTTTCTGGTGGGGGAAGGCAATGCCTTGGCCCATGGACGCATCGGCGCCTGGCCACATTGGCCCGATGCCGTCACGCTGCTGATCGGCCCGCCGGCCTCGGGGAAATCGCATCTGGCGCGGATTTTTGCCGATCGCAGCCATGCACCCATGGTGACGCCGGAAACGATCGCCGCCATTGCCGAAGCCGATGGGCGCGGGCCGTTGGTTGTCGAGGATGTGGATCGGCTGGGTTATGACGAGCCGAGCCTGTTTCACCTGCTCAACCAGGCCATGCGCGGCAACCGGACGCTGCTGCTGACGGCGCGCGAAGATATCGCCAAGTGGCCTCTGGCAACGGACGACGTGCGGTCGCGTGTGCGCCGCGCTCCGGCCTTCCGGCTTGAGGTCAGCGACGACATAGAACTGTCACACATGTTCGCCAAACTTTTCGGCGATCGTCAGATCAAGGTCGACCCGAAAATCATCCACTATCTTGTGGCGCGCATGGAACGCAGCCCCGAGGAAGTGGCCGTTTTGGTCGACCGCATGGACAGGCTGGCCCTCGCGAGAGGCACGGCCGTTACCCGAACGATTGCAGCAGAGGCCCTGGCGCTCCGGGAGGCGGAGCGCGACGGTGGCAGCCAACAGGACTGGGACCCTTTAAGCGATGAATGACATGAGCGAGATCACCGAGGCAGAAGGCGCTGGGCCGGACGTCGAGGCGTTGCGAACCAGCCCGGCGCGGTTCGTCAACCGTGAGGTGAGCTGGCTGCAGTTCAACATGCGCGTGCTGGAAGAAGCCGGCAACGAGGCGCACCCGCTGCTCGAGCGCCTGCGTTTCGTGTCGATCTCGGCCAACAATCTCGACGAATTCTATATGGTGCGCGTGGCTGGTCTGAAGGGTCAGATCCGGGCGGGCCTCACGAAGCAGAGCGCTGACGGGCTGACACCGGCCGAACAGCTCGAAGAAATCGCGACGCTGGCCCAGCACTTGCAGCGCGACCAGCAGGATCATTGGGAAACGCTGCGCGAAGAGCTGTTTGCGCAGAATGTCGTCATCCACGAATCCAACGATCTCAGCGAAGAGCAGGTGGCTTACCTGCAAAAGCTCTTCCGCGAAGAAATCTTCCCGGTTCTTACACCAATCGCGGTCGATCCGGCGCATCCATTTCCGTTTATTCCCAATCTTGGGCTGGCGCTGGCCTTTGAGTTGAAGCGTCCTGACAGCGATCAGCCGCTGACGGCGCTGGTTCGTATTCCGGGCAATCTCGACCGTTTTATCAATCTGCCCAATGAGCTCGTTTCGGAGGGGCGCAGCGAAGTCGTGACCATCGATACGCTGGTCAAGCTCTTCTTCCACAAGATGTTTCCGGGCCACGAGGTCGTGGGATCGGGTGCGTTCCGCATCATTCGCGACAGCGAAATCGAAATCGACGACGAAGCGGCAGACCTCGTGGTGGAGTTCGAAAGCGCCTTGCGCCAGCGTCGCCGCGGCCAGGTGATCCGGCTTGAAATCGAACGCTCCATGCCGCGTGCGCTGCAGCGCCAGATCGGCGAACAGCTGGGCATCAAGGATGCCGATGTGTTCGAAGTTCACGGCTTCCTCGGGCTCGCCGATGCGCGCAAGGTTTGCGATGTGGATCGGCCCGACCTGAAATTCACGCCCTATATCGCCCGCTTCCCCGAGCGTATCCGCGACTATAACGGCGACAATTTTGCCGCGATCCGGGCCAAGGATATTCTGGTCCACCATCCGTTCGAGAGCTTTGACGTCGTTGCGCAATTCCTGATGCAGGCGGCGCGCGATCCGGACGTAGTGGCGATCAAGCAGACGCTCTATCGCACCTCGTCGGACAGCCCGATCGTCAAGGCGCTGGTGATGGCTGCCGAGGCCGGTAAGTCGGTGACATGCCTTGTCGAGCTCAAGGCGCGCTTTGACGAAGAAGCCAATATCCGTTGGGCGCGAGATCTTGAACGCGCTGGCGCGCAGGTGGTTTTCGGCTTTATCGAGTTGAAGACGCACGCCAAACTGAGCCAGGTGGTGCGGCGCGAGAAGGGCAAGCTCGTCAGCTATTGCCATATCGGCACGGGCAATTATCACCCGATCACGGCCAAGATTTATACCGATCTCAGCTATTTCACGATCGATCCCGCAATCACCCGCGACGTGGCGCGCGTTTTCAATTTCATCACCGGCTATGCGCGGCCGACCGAACTCGAAACCATCGCGGTTTCGCCGGTCAACCTGCGCGAAACATTGGTCAACAATATTGCCCGCGAGATCGAGTTCGCGCGCTCGGGCCAACCGGCCTCGATCCTGCTCAAGATGAACTCTCTCGTCGATCCGCAGGTGATCGACGCGCTCTATGACGCGAGCCAGGCTGGGGTGAAGGTCGATCTCATCGTCCGCGGCATCTGCTGCCTGCGGCCGGGTATTCCGGGTTTCTCGGATAATATCCGGGTCAAATCGGTGGTCGGGCGTTTCCTCGAACACAGCCGCATCTATTGCTTCGGCAATGGCGAATCCATGCCGTCGGCGCGGGCGCTGGTCTATATTTCTTCCGCGGATTTGATGGGTCGGAACCTTGATGGTCGCGTCGAGGTGATGGTGCCGATTCTCAACAGAACCGTGCACAAGCAGATTCTTGACAGAACGCTAGTTGCCTATTTGAAGGACAATCAGCAAAGTTGGGAAGTCTTGCCAGATGGCAGTTCCCATCGCTTGCGCGTTGCCGAAGGGGCGGAACCTTTCAATGCGCATGACTATTTCATGACCAATCCGTCGCTGTCTGGACGCGGCAGCGCCGGGATTGGAGACGACGAGGGCTGAGTTTGACACAATTCTGGGGCGTAGACGCCGATCCTACGGCCCAGGGCCGTCTCAAGGGCGCCCAGCCGGTCGCTGTCCTTGATATCGGGTCAAACTCCGTTCGCCTTGTCGTTTATGAGCGCCACGCGCGCTCCCTGACGCCGCTCTACAACGAGAAATCGGCCTGCGCGCTCGGCCGGGGCATTGCCCAGAGCGGGCGGCTGGCCGATGCCAATGTCGAAAAGGCACTCGACGCCATCAAGCGCTTTGCGCTGGTGGCGCGGATGATGCGTGTCGGCAAGGTCCATGTGCTCGCCACCTCGGCCGTGCGTGATGCGGCCAATCGGCAGGAATTCGTCTCGGCCGTGGAAGCGATCATGGAAACGCCCGTCCGGGTGCTTTCGGGCGAAGAAGAGGCCCATTTTGCTGCGCTTGGCGTCGTCGCCGGCATTCCGGGATTTGCCGGTGTGGTCGGTGACCTGGGCGGCGGCAGCCTCGAATTGTCTGTGATCACAAATGGTCGCGACGCCGACGGACAATCGCACGAGCTGGGTGTCATTCGGCTGCAGGACGATGCCGACGGGTCGCCTAAAAAGGCTGCGGCCCTGGTCCGGGAAAAACTCAAGAAGTCGCTGCTCGCGGGCATCGAGCCGGGCGGGCGGTTTGCGGCCATTGGGGGCACCTGGCGCTCCCTCGCGAAACTGCATCTCGAACTGCGCGACTACCCGCTCCACATGGTGCAGGACTATGTGGTGCCGGCGGCCGAAATGATTGCGGTCTGCGAAGACATCATCGCGGCCGAGTCGCTCAAGAGCTATCCGGGCTCAAACAGCGCCAGCAATTCGCGCCGCGAACTCGTGCCGTTCGGCGCCGCCGTGCTGGCTGAAGTACTGCGCGCGGGCAAGTTTGAGAGCGTCGTATTCTCGGCATTGGGCGTGCGCGAAGGCTATCTGCACGGCTTGCTGTCCGAAGCCGAACAGGCGGTCGATCCGCTGATTCAGGGCGCCGAGGAACTGTCGGTACTGCGCTCGCGCTCGCCGGCTCACGCTTCGGATCTTGTCGAGTTTACCGCCCAGTATTTTGCGGCGACCGGCACTGTCGAAACGGCCGAGGAAAGCCGGTTGCGGCAGGTGGCATGCCTCCTGGCCGATATCGGCTGGCGCGCGCATCCGGATTACCGCGGGCCGCAAAGCGTCGATTCGGTGGCCTATGGCTCGCTGACCGGGGTCGACCACCCCGGCCGCGCCGTGCTCGCCCATGCCATTTCGGTGCGCTATGACGGGCTCAAGAGCAAATCGGCCAATACGCTGATCCCACTGGCTTCGCCGGAAATGATCAAGCGGGGACGGCTGATCGGCACGCTGTTCCGTGTGGCCTATCCGATGACGGCCGCCATGCCGGGAATTCTGCCGCGCATCCGTTTCCGTCTCGATGGTGACGTGCTGGTGCTGCAGCTACCGACGGACTTTGCCTTCCTCAATGGCGAGCACCTTCGCAACCGGCTGAGCCAGTTCGCCAGCTTCGCCGAGCACGCCGATGCGCGGGTGGAAGTGGGCTGAGAGCTACTCAGCCGCTTCTGCCTGATTGACCGCGAACTCGATGACGCCTTTTCGCGTGGCCACGAGGCCGATGCGGCCATGCTTTATGGCCAGGGCTTTTTCGCCGAAGAGTTTTCTGCGCCAGCCTTTGAGGGCGGGGACGTCGGCTTCGTCATCGAGCACGAGGGCGTCGATGTCGTCCGAAGTCGCGAGGATGCGGGCGGCGACGCCGTGCTGTTCGGCCACGGACTTCAGAAGCACGCGGATGAGGTCACCCACGGCGCCCTTTGGCGAGGGGCCGCGGTAACGCTCGGGCAGGGTGGGGAGGTCGGTCTTTTGTAGAGCCTCGACGCCCTTGAGGAGTTCGATGATTTCGGCAGCGGCTGAACTGCGGCCAAAGCCGCGGGGCACGGCGCGCAGTTTGTCGAAAGCATCTGGCGTCAGGGGGCGCTGCATGGCGAGGTCGAACAGCGCGTCATCCTTGAAGACGCGGCTGCGCGGCTGATCTGATGTCTGCGCCTTGCGCTCGCGCCATTCGGCCAAGACCTTGAGGGCAGCGAGATCGCGTGGGCGATTGATCTTCATCTTGAGCCGTTCCCAGGCCTCTTCGGGCTGGACGACATAGGTATCGATGCTGCGAAGAACGGTGAGTTCGTCTTCGACCCAATCCCAGCGGCGAGTCTGTTCGACCTGCTTGCGGAGTTCGCGATAGATGTCGCGGAGATACGTGACGTCGGCGAGCGCATAAAGGCGCTGCTTTTCCGAGAGCGGGCGAGCCGACCAATCGGTAAAGCGCGAGGACTTGTCGAGCTCGACCTTGCAGATGGCGCGCACGAGGCTGTCATAGGACGCGCTATCTCCAAAGCCGCATACGCTGGCTGCGATCTGCGTGTCGAAAATATTGTGCGGTACGGCGCCGGTCAGTTTGACAAAGATTTCAATGTCTTGCCGGGCGGCATGAAACACCTTGGTGACCGATGGGTTGGCCAGAAGCGCGAAGAACGGTTTCAGATCAAGGTGATCAGCCAGGGGATCGATGAGAACGGCTTCGTCATCCGTCGCCACCTGAATGAGACAGAGACGCGGCCAATAGGTGGTTTCGCGCAGGAATTCGGTGTCCACCGTCACGAAATCAAACTGGGCTGCACGCTCGCAAAATGCCGAGAGCGCCTCTGTGGAAACAATCAGGTCCATATGAATACCGTCTCAAAATAGTCACTATCGTTCCTAGCAGGTGCTGAAGGATTGCTCCACCTCGGATTTCCGCCACGGACCGGGAAAGCCCGGGTGCTTGACAAGCGGGGTGCTCCATGCGCTTTTCCCGCCCGAGAATCCGGCCCTTTTTGCACTTTTTCGGAAAAGAAAATGACGACACATCGCTACCGTACCCACACCTGTGGCGCTCTCACGGCGAACGATGCCGGCAATAACGTGCGTCTGTCCGGCTGGGTTCATCGTATTCGCGACCATGGCGGCCTGCTGTTTATCGATCTCCGTGACAACTATGGCATTACCCAGTGCGTGATCGACCCTGATTCCGCGGCCTTTGCCGACGCCGAAAAGGTGCGTTCGGAATGGGTGCTGCGCATCGATGGTGAAGTGAAGCTGCGCGACGCTGCGGCTGTAAACACCAACATTGCCACTGGTGGCATCGAAATCTTCATTCGCGAAATCGAGGTCCTGTCGGTCGCCAAGGAGCTGCCGCTGCCGGTGTTTGGCGATGCCGAATATCCGGAAGATATTCGCCTGCGCTACCGCTTCCTCGACCTGCGTCGCGAGAAGCTGCACGCCAATATTTTGAAGCGCACCAAGGTCATCTCGGCCATGCGCGCCGGAATGGGTGATGCCGGCTTTACCGAATTTTCGACGCCGATTCTGACGGCCTCGTCGCCGGAAGGCGCGCGCGACTTCCTCGTGCCCAGCCGTATCCACCCCGGCAAGTTCTTTGCCCTGCCGCAGGCGCCGCAGCAGTACAAGCAGCTCCTCATGGTGGCTGGCTTCGACCGCTACTTCCAGGTGGCACCGTGCTTCCGTGACGAAGATCCGCGCGCTGACCGCCTGCCGGGCGAATTCTACCAGCTCGACCTCGAAATGAGCTTTGTGACGCAGGAAGACGTGTGGAGCACCGTCGAGCCGGTGATCACCAACGTGTTCGAGAAGTTTGCCGATGGCAAGCGCGTCACCAAGAGCTGGCCGCGCATTCCCTATGACACGGCGATCCGCAAATATGGCTCGGACAAGCCCGACCTGCGCAACCCGATCGAGATAGACGCCGTCACCCAGCACTTTGCCGGTTCGGGCTTCAAGGTCTTCGCCAACCAGATTGAAACCGATCCGAAGGTGGAAGTCTGGGCGATTCCGGCCAAGAACAAGGCTGGCGCCGAGCCGATCGGTCGCGCCTTCTGCGATCGCATGAACGCCTGGGCGCAGGGCGAAGGCCAGCCGGGCCTTGGCTACATCTTCTTCAAGGACGGCGCTGGCTCTGGCCCGATCGCCAAGAACATCGGCGAAGAGCGCACGGCTGCGATCAAGGCCCAGTTCGGCCTAGAAGACGGCGATGCGGTGTTCTTCGTCGCCGGTCGCCCGGAGAAGTTCTACAAGTTCGCCGGCGAAGCCCGCACCAAGGTCGGTACCGATCTCGGCGTGGTGGATACCGAGCAGTTCGCGCTGTGCTGGATCGTCGACTTCCCGTTCTATGAATGGAGCGAGGAAGAAAAGCGCATCGACTTCGCGCACAACCCGTTCTCGATGCCGCAGGGTGGTCTTGAGGCGCTGAACTCGGCCGAGCCGCTGTCGCTGAAGGCCTATCAGTATGACGCGGTCTGCAACGGCTACGAAATCGCCTCCGGGTCGATTCGTAACCAGGAGCCCGAGACCATGGTCAAGGCGTTCGAACTGACCGGCAAGTCGCGTCAGGAAGTCGAAGAGCAGTTTGGCGGCCTCTACCGTGCGTTCCAGTATGGCGCTCCGCCGCATGGTGGCGCGGCCTTCGGTATCGACCGTATCGTGATGCTGCTGTGCGGCGTGCAGAACCTGCGCGAAATCACGGCCTTCCCGATGAATCAGCAGGCCGAAGACCTTCTCATGGGCGCGCCAAGCCCGGCTTCGGCCAAGCAGATGCGCGAGCTGAGCATCCGCCTCAACGTGCAAAGCTGATTTCGGCGCACTAATTTTCTTCCAAAGGCAGGCCGCAAGGCCTGCCTTTTTCGTTTCCACGGGCGGTTAAAATCCTGGTTAACGGGTCTTTAAGATCGCAGCGTTAACAATGGGATAGAGCTGATAGAAGTGGATTGGTCGGTGAAGGCGAAGTTCTCGCACGTACTTATGTTGCTGGGCGCCTTGTTGGCCTTCGTCCCCATAGTCTCCGTCGACTACCTGCTCGACGCCTATGCAAGGAATAAGGAAGTCGCCGCGCTGCAGACGCGGATCGATGCCCTCAGCTCCGAGATCAATTACAACGCGGCCAATGCTGTCGCGGCGCTGCGGCAGGTGGTTGCCGATAGTCCGTCGTTCTGTACGCCGACCTTTAGCGGCTTTGCCCAGACGGCAATCGACAACAGCTTCAATGTGAAGCAGATTCTCGTCGAGAACATGGATGGGGTGCAGTATTGCGACGCCTTTGGTCGCAATGTCGCCTATTCGCCGCTCTCCGAGTCGCTGCCTGTGCCGGGACTCACCGAAACGATCACCGTCGTCAAATTCGCCGAGATGATCATGCCGGCCCTCAAGGTTACGCAAACCCTGGGCGGCGTGCGGCGCATTTCGGCGTTTACCCCACTGATGGCGACGACGCAGGAAGCGCTCGCTGACAGTCTGCCGGATGGCGCCATGCTGGACATCGCGCTGACCAGTGGCCTGCCGGTTCTCTCGCTTGGCGCTTCGGTCGATTTCGATCGCCAGGCGGCGCGCGGGGACTATCTGGCTGTGCAGAGCTTTGCCGGCGAACTGCCGATCAAGGTTCGCTATCTGCTGCCCTTCGCCGAGGCGCGCGCGGGCTATGCCGATCTCGATGTGCTTTTCACCATTCTCGGGTGCTTGCTGAGTGCGGGGCTGCTACTCCTAACGCTGCGCTATGCTCGCCGCTCACGAACGCCGTCGTTCGATCTCGAGCGCGCCATCGGCCGTAACGAAATCAAGCCCTATTACCAGCCGGTCATCAACCTGCGCACTGGCGGCCTCATGGGTTGCGAAGTGCTCTGCCGCTGGGAAAAGCCGAGTGGCGAAGTGGTGCCGCCGGGCGTCTTCATCGACTATGCCGAAGCGTCGGGCATGGCCATTCCGATGACGCTCTCACTGATGCAGCAGGTGCGCTACGACCTGAGCGATCTCTCGCAGAAAATCCCGGGCCTGAAGATTTCGATCAATCTCTTCGAGGGTCACTTCCGCGATGTCGGTATCGTGGACGACGTGCAGGCGATCTTCGGCAACTCGCCGATTTCTTACGATCAGCTTGTGTTCGAAATCACCGAGCGCCGTCCGCTGGAAAACTCGCTGGCTGTGAACAGCGTTATTTCTGGCCTCCATGCGCTCGGCTCGCGTATTGCCATGGACGATGCGGGTACGGGGCACTCGAACCTTGCCTATATCGCGACGCTCGGCGTCGACGTGATCAAGATCGACCGCATCTTCGTCGACATGATCAAGCCGGGCACGACTCAGGTGCCGGTGCTCGACGGTCTCATCGCCATGTCCAAGGATCTCGATTGCGAAATCGTGGCCGAAGGCGTCGAAACTGAAGCGCAGGCTATCTATTTGCGGTCGCGTGGCGTCGTCCAGGCGCAGGGTTATATCTTCGCGCCAGCCCTCAAGGTGGGTGCATTCAAGGAACTCGCGCTGGCACTCGCTACGAGCCCGGCCCGCTATTCCGATACGCAGGATCCCTCTGAAATCGTTACTGACGCGGCTTGATCGCGCCTTCTACGAATTGCCTATGGCGACGGCCTCGATTCTTGGCTTCACGAGGTCGCAACGCCCCTTTCCTTCGGCGCTGATTGGTGGCAGGTACGACGCCATCTAAGCTGTGCCGGAGGAAAGCGTGTCGACTGATCCTAATGAACAACGCAAGGTTTTGCGCGACGCTGCTCTCCACTTCCATGAGTTCCCCAAGCCCGGCAAGCTGGAAATCCAGCCGATCAAGCCGCTTGGCAACCAGCGCGACCTCGCGCTCGCCTATTCGCCTGGCGTTGCGGCACCCTGCGAAGAGATTGCGCAGACCCCGGAGGCCGTGGCCCGTTACACTTCGCGGCAGAATCTCGTTGCGGTGATTTCGAATGGCACGGCAGTGCTGGGTCTTGGCAATATCGGCGCGCTGGCCAGCAAGCCGGTGATGGAAGGCAAGGCGGTTCTGTTCAAGAAGTTCGCCGGCATTGACGTCTTCGATCTTGAGATCGACGAGATCGAGCCGAAGAAATTCATCGATGCCGTGGCGCCGCTCTGGCCGACCTTTGGCGGCATCAATCTCGAAGATATCCGCGCGCCTGACTGCTTCGAGATCGAAGAGACACTGCGCGAGCGCATGCCGATCCCGGTATTCCATGACGATCAGCACGGCACGGCGATCATCGTCGGTGCCGCTGTGCTCAATGGGCTCGAACTGACCGGCAAGAAGATCGACGAGGTGAAGATCTGCACCTCGGGGGCAGGGGCTGCGGCCATTGCCTGCCTCAACGTGCTGGTGGCGCTGGGCGCCAAGCACGAGAACATCTGGGTTGCCGACAAGGATGGCCTCGTCACGCACAAGCGCAACGACGTCAATGACAAGTGGCGTGGCCAGTTCCGCCGCCAGAGTGATGCGACGACGCTTGCCGAAGTGATCGACGGCGCGGACGTGTTCCTGGGCCTGTCGGCCGCCGGCGCGCTGAAGCCGGAAATGCTGGCTAAGATGGCGCCCAAGCCGCTGATCCTGGCGCTGGCCAACCCCAATCCGGAAATCATGCCGGAAGTGGCGAAGGCAACGCGGCCTGACGCCATGGTCTGCACCGGGCGGTCGGACTATCCCAACCAGGTCAACAACGTTCTCTGCTTCCCCTTCATCTTCCGCGGTGCGCTCGACGTGCATGCAACGACGATCAATGAAGAGATGAAGCTGGCGGCGGTTCGCGCCATTGCCAAGCTGGCGCATGAGCCGGGCCTTGAAGTCTCGCCTTCGGGCGCGCCGGCCGTGTTCGGGCCGGACCACATCATTCCCAACCCGTTCGACCAGCGTCTTATCCTGCGTATCGCGCCGGCCGTGGCGCGGGCGGCGATGGAATCGGGCGTGGCCAAGCGCCCGATCGCCGACTGGGACGCTTATCAGGACCAGCTCAACCGCTTCGTGTTCCGCTCTGGCCTCGTGATGAAGCCGATCATCGATCGGGCACAGGGCAAGAGCAAGCGCATCGCCTTCGCCGATGGCGAAGACGAACGCGTGCTGCGCGCAACCCAGGTGCTGCTTGAAGAGCGGATTGCCCGCCCGATCCTGATCGGCCGTCCGGCCGTCATCGAGGCGCGTATCGAGCGCTTTGGTCTTGGCATTCAGCCGGGCCGCGATTTCGAGGTGATCAACCCCGAAGACGATCCGCGCTACCGCGACTATGTCAGCCTGTTCCACTCGCTGGTGGGCCGCAATGGCGTGACGCCGGACACGGCCCGCACCATCGTGCGCACCAATACGACGGTGATCGGGGCGCTGGCGGTGAAGCGCGGCGAGGCCGATGCGCTGATCTGTGGTCTCCAGGGCCGCTACATCAAGCATGTCCGCGATATCCGCTCGATCATCGGGCTGCAGGACGGCGTGAGCGATGTTTCGGCGCTTTCCATGCTGATCATGCCGCGCGGTGCCTTCTTCCTCGCCGACACCTATGTGAACCAGAATCCTTCCGCCGACGAGCTGGTCAGCATTTCGTTGCAGGCGCGGGATCACCTCAAGCGCTTCAACATCGAGGCGCGCATGGCGCTCTTGAGCTATTCGAACTTCGGCTCGCGCGATGGCGACAGCGCCTTCAAGATGCGCGAGGTCTATGAGAAGCTTAAAGTCGCCGCACCGGACCTCATTGTCGAAGGTGAAATGCAGGGTGACCTTGCGCTCAATTCTGAGCTGCGCGAGCGTTATGTGCCTGAGACCGCACTGAAGGGCGAAGCCAACCTCTTGATCTTCCCCGATCTCGATGCGGCCAACCTTTCGATGACGCTGCTCAAGGAAATGAACAACGCACTGGCTGTCGGGCCGATCCTGATGGGCACGCGGGCGCCGGCGCATATTCTGGCGCCGTCGGTGACCAGCCGCGGCATCGTCAACATGGCGGCCATTGCCGCCAATGAAGCCATCGGAGCCGAGTGATGATCCGTCACACCGTCGTTTTCTCGCTCCAGCATGCGGCCGGCTCGGAAGCCGAGGCGGCCTTTCTGCGCGATGCTCTGGTGCTGGAAGGCATTCCGGGCGTGCAAAAATTCGAGCGCCTGAAGCAGGTGAGCCCCAAGGCTGACTTTGCCTATGGCTTCTCGATGGAGTTCGCCGATCAGGCCGCCTATGACGGCTACAATGTGCACCCGGACCACGTTGCGTTCGTGCGGGACCGTTGGGTGCAGGAAGTCGCGAAATTTCAGGAGATCGACTACGTTGCGCTCTGAGGCTGCGTAGGCTAAGACCGCCGCATAATCCTTACCGCCAAAAGCCGAGGAAGTTCCATGAACCAGATTGCTGTGTTCAGTGGTAGTGCTCACCCCGAGCTGGCTAAGGAGATATGCGCCGATCTCGGCGTGCCGCTGCTCCCGACGCGGGTCAAACGCTTCTCCAACGACTGTATCGAAGTGCAATTGCAGGCCAATTGCCGCGAGCAGGATGTGTTCCTGGTCCAGACGCTCAGTGCGCCGGTTCAGGAGCACCTGATGGAGCTGCTGCTGATGCTCGACGCGGCACGGGGGGCTTCGGCGGCGCGGATTACGGCGGTCATTCCGCACTATTCCTACGCACGCTCCGACAAGAAGGACGCGCCGCGTATTTCTATCGGCGGGCGTCTGGTTGCCGATCTTCTCAAGACGGCCGGCGCCGATCGCGTGCTGACCATGACGCTGCATTCGCCGCAGGTGCATGGTTTCTTCAGCGTGCCGGTTGATCACCTGCACGCATTGCACGAGCTGGCATCGCATTTCCGCCGGTTTGATCTCAGCAATGCGGTCGTCGTCTCGCCTGATCTTGGCAATGCCAAGACGGCTGCTGCCTTTGCGCGCAGCCTCGGTACGCCGGTTGCTGCGGGCGCCAAGGAGCGGATTACCGATACGCAGGTCCGCATCTCGGCCATCATCGGCGAGGTGCGGGGCAAGGATGTCATCATTCTTGACGACGAAATCGCCAGCGGCGGGTCGATCCTTGAATTGCTGAAGCACCTTCGCGCCAATGGTGCGCGCTCGGTGCGGGTCGCCTGCACGCATGGCATTTTTGGTAGCGACGCGGTTGCGCGTCTGGCCGCTGAACCTGACGTGATCGAAATCGTCTGCACCAATACGCTGCCCAACGCGGCACGGCAGGCCCATGTCAAGCTGACGGTGCTATCGGTGGCGCCGGCCTTGGCCGAGGCCATGCGGCGCATCAATAATGGGGAATCGGTCAGCGCGCTTTTCGAGGAAGGCGCGGCCCCCGAGCGGGTCGCGGCGGAATAGCTAAACCGGGTATTAATGCCTTGTACGGCATAGTGAAGGTCCATAGACCGGTCCGTACATGCCCACCAGACTCAAACGCCCACCATTCTGGCGTCCCTTGGCCCTAGCCGTGACACTCCTGGCTTTTCAGGGCTATCTCGGCTATTCGGCCATAAGCGGTCAGTTCGGCATCGAAGGTCGCGACGAAATTCACGCCGATATTCAGGTGCTCAAGGACCGCTCGTCGGCCCTGCAGGCCGAAATCGACAGTTTTCGTCACCGCAATTCGCTGATGAATCCGCGCCATCTCGATCCTGATATCGTGACGGAGCGGGCGAGGGCCCTGCTCAACATGGCCAATGCGGATGACATTCTGATCATGGTCGATCCGGCGACGGGTAAACCGATTTCCGGTAAATTCCAAGAATTAATCGATGATCAGTTAATCAAAATTATCGAAGCGGATTCAACGCTCTAACACCCATTCCAACACGCTCCTGGAGCAATATTATCCGCGGAGCGCTTGCGCTATAGTGCGAGAAGTGGCCTGATCGGGCCAAGCGGCAAATTCCATTTCTACACCGGGAGCCCCCTATGGCGCGCAAGGCGACGGCCACCAAGGCCAAGACGCAGCCCAATGCCCCTCAGTTCACCAACGAACAGGATCTCGAAGCCTTCCGTGAAATGCTGCTGATCCGGCGTTTCGAGGAAAAGGCCGGCCAGATGTATGGCATGGGTCTGATCGGCGGCTTCTGCCACCTCTATATCGGTCAGGAAGCTGTCGTCACCGGCATCACCATGGCCTCGGAAAAGGGCAAGGATGCCCAGATCACCGGTTATCGTGATCACGGCCATATGCTGGTCATGGGCCTCGACCCCAAGGGCGTGATGGCCGAGCTGACCGGTCGCCAGGGCGGCCTGTCGAAAGGCAAGGGCGGCTCGATGCACATGTTCTCCAACGAGCACCGCTTCTATGGCGGCAACGGCATTGTTGGTGCGCAGGTTTCGCTCGGCACGGGTCTGGCTTTCGCCTCGAAGTACAAGGGTGATGGCTCGGTGAGCCTTGCCTATTTCGGCGACGGCGCGGCCAATCAGGGCCAGGTTTACGAAAGCTTCAACATGGCCAAGCTCTGGAAGCTGCCTGTTGTCTTCGTGATCGAAAACAACAAATACGCCATGGGCACCTCGATCGAGCGCGCCGCGGCAACCACCGATTTCTCCATGCGCGGCGCTTCGTTCGATATTCCGGGCGAGCAGGTCGACGGCATGGACGTTCGCATGGTCTATGATGCCGCCAAGCGCGCCATCGAGCATGCTCGTTCGGGGCAGGGGCCGTACATCCTCGAAATGCTGACCTACCGCTATCGCGGCCACTCCATGTCCGACCCGGCAAAATATCGCTCCAAAGACGAAGTGACGAAGTACCGTCAGGAACGTGATCCCATTGAACAGGTCCGGGCGCGTTTGCTTGAAGCTGGTGTGATCACCGAGGACGATCTCAAGAAAATCGAGACCGACATTCGTGCCATCGTCACGGAAGCGGCGGATTTTGCCACCAATGATCCGGAGCCCGATGCTTCGGAGCTGTGGACCGACATCACGATCGAGGCCTGATCTCACGATGAGCATCCTGCTCGGCGTCATCATGCTGTTTGCACTGCTCTCCGCCGTTCTGGCGGCGGGGCAGGCGATCGCCATCAGCCGTTTGGCCGCGGCGAGCGGCCCGAGCTGGCGCGAATGGCTTTTCGGCTGGTGGCGTTTTGAACGCGTCGCCGGCTGGGCTGGTCTCAGCGGCGAAGTGCAGGCTGCCATCTACAAGCGCGCTGTCATTGCCTGCCTGGTCTTCGTGATCCTTGGCCTCATCCTTAGTGGCTGGGCGGTCAACCAGCGCCAGTCCGCGGCGCCCGTTGCTGCTTCTGCCCCGATAAACGATTGGCGCGTGCTGCCCGCCGCGCAATTTGCCGAACAATTCGACCTTCGCCGCGTGGCCCCCATGCCCGGCACTACCATTCTGGAGAGCTGATATGCCCCAAATCCTCATGCCCGCCCTGTCGCCAACGATGGAAGAGGGCAAGCTCTCCAAGTGGCTGGTCAAGGTCGGTGATACCGTCAAGTCCGGCGACGTGCTGGCCGAAATCGAAACCGACAAGGCGACGATGGAAGTCGAATCCGTCGATGAGGGTGTCGTTCGCGAAATCCTCGTGGCCGAAGGCACCGAAGGCGTGAAGGTGAACACCCCGATCGCGCTGGTTCTGGCCGAAGGCGAAAGCGCTGGCGCTGCTCCGGCTGCCGCCCCTGCCGCCGCGGAAGAGCCCGCGCCGAGCATGGTGCAGGCCGAAGCCCCGGCTGCTGCGCCCGCTGCTGCCGTTCCGGCTGCGCCGAAGTTTGAAGCCCAGGCCGATCCGGATCTGCCGGAAGGCGTCGAAATGGTGGAACTGACGGTTCGCCAAGCGCTCAACGAAGCCATGGCCGAAGAAATGCGCGCCAACCCGGACGTTTTCGTCATGGGTGAAGAAGTCGCCGAATATCAGGGCGCCTATAAGGTGACCCAGGGCCTGCTGCAGGAATTCGGTCCGCAGCGCGTCATCGATACCCCGATCACCGAGCACGGTTTTGCCGGTCTTGCAGTTGGTGCGGCTTTTGCCGGTTTGAAGCCGATCGTCGAATTCATGACCTGGAACTTTGCCATGCAGGCAATCGACCAGATTATCAACTCGGCCGCCAAGCAGCTCTACATGTCCGGTGGCCAGGTGACGGCGCCGATGGTGTTCCGTGGCCCGAACGGCGTTGCCTCGCGCGTTGCCGCCCAGCACAGCCAGGACTATTCGGCATGGTACAGCCATGTTCCGGGCCTGACCGTCATCGCGCCCTATAGCGCGGCCGACGCCAAGGGCCTGCTCAAGGCAGCGATCCGTTCGCCCAACCCGGTTGTGTTCCTCGAAAACGAAATTCTCTACGGTTCGACCGGTCTTGTGCCGAAGGTCGATGACTATGTCCTGCCGATCGGCAAGGCCCGCATCGCCCGCAAGGGTGCCGACGTAACCATCGTCTCCTTCTCCATGGGCATGCGCTACGCCACCCAGGCGACGGAAAAGCTGGTTGCCGCTGGCGTCGACGTGGAGCTGATCGATCTGCGCACGCTGCGCCCGATGGACAGCGATACGGTGATCGAGTCGGTCAAGAAGACCGGCCGCCTCGTGACGGTGGAAGAAGGCTGGCCGCAGGGCGGTATCGGCGCTGAACTCGCTGCCCGCGTCATGGAGCAGGCTTTCGATTATCTCGATGCGCCCGTGCTGCGCGTGACCGGCAAGGACGTTCCCATGCCCTATGCCGCGAACCTCGAAAAGCTGGCACTGCCCAATGTTGACGAAGTGATCGCGGCCGTGAACGCCGTGACCTATCGCTCGTAAGGAGACCCGGTATGCCTATCGATATCACCATGCCGGCGCTCTCTCCCACGATGGAAGAGGGCAAGCTCGCCAAATGGCACGTCAAGGAAGGCGACTCTGTCTCTTCCGGTGACGTGATCGCCGAGATCGAAACCGACAAGGCCACGATGGAAGTCGAGGCCGTGGACGAGGGTAAGATCGGCAAAATTCTCGTGGCCGAAGGCACCGAGAACGTGAAGGTCAACGCCGTCATCGCAGTGCTGCTGCAGGAAGGCGAAGACGCCAGCGCCGTCGCCGCTGCCGCGCCGAAGGCGGAAGCGCCCAAGGCTGCACCGGCTCCTGCTGCCGCTCCAGAAGCGCCGAAGGCCGCTGCTCCTGCGCCGGTCGCGACCAATGCTAATTCCGGCTCCAGCGCTCCGGCTGCTGCGGCCAAAGCGCCGGCAAAGTCCGAAGGCGGCCGCGTGTTCGCTTCGCCGCTTGCCAAGCGTCTCGCCAAGGAAGCTGGCATTGATCTTTCGACCGTTGCCGGCTCGGGTCCGAAGGGCCGCGTCGTCAAATCGGACGTGGAAGCTGCCAAGTCGGGCAAGGGTGTGAGCAAGCCTGCTGCCGGTGCTCCGGCTGCTGCCGCTGCGCCTGCGACCGGTATGAGCAAGAACCAGGTCATGGCGCTCTACGAGGAAGGCTCGTACGAAGTCGTCCCGAATGACGGCATGCGTAAGGTCGTGGCTGCGCGCCTGACCGAAAGCAAGCAGACCGTTCCGCACTTCTACCTGACGCTCGATTGCAAGATCGACGCGCTCATGGCTGCCCGCGAACAGATCAATGCCGCCGCGCCCAAGGGCAAAGACGGCAAGCCGGGCTACAAGCTCTCGGTCAACGACTTCGTCATGAAGGCCTGGGCCGTTGCGCTGCAGCGCGTGCCGACCGCTAACGCGACCTGGGCCGGGGACTCGATCCTCTACCACAAGCGTTCGGATGTGGCCGTTGCCGTCTCCGTGCCGGGTGGTCTCTTCACTCCGGTGGTGAAGTCTTGCGACACCAAGACCCTTCGCGAAATCTCGGAAGAGGTGAAGGATCTGGCGACGCGTGCAAAGTCCAAGAAGCTGGCGCCGCATGAATACCAGGGCGGTTCGTCCTCGGTATCCAACCTCGGCATGTTCGGCATCAAGCACTTTGCCGCGGTGATCAACCCGCCGCATGGCACGATCCTCGCGGTCGGCGCCGGCGAAGAGCGCGTCTATCCCGAGAATGGGCAGATCAAGATCGGCCAGTTCATGACCGT
This sequence comes from Devosia sp., assembly GCF_024707125.1. Taxonomy (GTDB): domain Bacteria; phylum Pseudomonadota; class Alphaproteobacteria; order Rhizobiales; family Devosiaceae; genus Devosia. The sequence continues at coordinate 560,608 of NZ_JANQAH010000007.1, read as the reverse complement.
CACCCTGTCCTGCGATCACCGCGCCGTCGACGGTGCGCTCGGTGCGGAACTGCTCGGTGTGTTCAAGGGCCTGATCGAAAATCCGGTGATGATGCTGGCCTAGGGGCAGGGCGCATGAAGACCATCCTCGCCTTTGGCGATAGCCTGACCTTCGGGTATTCACCCGAAGGGAATGGCGTTCGTCACGCCTATGAGGATCGCTGGCCGAGTGTTCTGGAAGCCCGGCTGGGTGGCGCCGCACGCGTGATCGCCGAGGGGCTCAACGGCAGGACCACGGCCTTCGACGATCATACGGCTGCCGCAGACCGCAATGGTGTAAGGGTGCTGCCGACCCTGCTCGACACGCATCACCCGTTGGACCTTGTCATCATCATGCTCGGGTCCAATGACATCAAGACCTTCATGACCGGCTCGGCTTTTGCAGCCGCCGCCGGGATGAAGCGGCTGGCCCAGATTGTGCGCACCTATCCCTATAGCCATGGCGGCGTGCCGCAGGTCCTGCTTGTGGCGCCACCGCATTTGGTGCCCTCGCCGTTGAACGGGCCTCCGGCACTAGTGTCGCCGCGCACCGAGGACGACAAACTTTTCGGTTTCTACTACGAGCGTGCCGCCGCTGAAATCGGCGCTCACTTCTTCGACGCCGCGACGGTGGCTCAGGCCGATCCACGCGACGGCGTGCATCTCGATGCTGCCAATACTCGTGCAATCGGCGAGAGCCTTACCCCGCTCGTCAAACAAATTCTGGGTCTCTGACCCGACTATTTCTGGAGGCCCTTATGGCTGACCAATACGATCTTCTCGTCATCGGCGCCGGTCCCGGCGGTTATGTTGCTGCCATTCGTGGCGCGCAGCTTGGCATGAAGGTGGCCATCGTCGAGCGCGAGCACATGGCTGGCATCTGCTCCAACTGGGGTTGTATCCCGACCAAGGCGCTGCTGCGCTCGGCCGAAATCTACGGCCATATGGGCCATGCCAAGGACTATGGCCTGACCGCTGAAAAGTTCGGCTTCGACATCGACGGCATCGTCAAGCGTTCGCGCGCCATTGCAGCGCAGATGAACAACGGCGTGCAGTTCCTGATGAAGAAGAACAAGATCGACATCATCTGGGGCGAAGCCACGATCACCAAACCAGGTGAGATCAAGGTTGCCGCTTCGAAGAAGCCGATCGTGCAGCCGCAGGGTCCTGTGCCGAAGAACGCACTCGGCGATGGCACCTACAAGGCCAAGAACATCATCATCGCCACCGGCGCGCGTCCGCGCGTGCTGCCGGGCATCGAGCCCGATGGCGACAAGATCTGGACCTATTTCGAAGCGCTGAAGCCTGCCACCATGCCGAAGTCGCTGGTGGTCATGGGTTCGGGTGCCATCGGCATCGAATTCGCCTCGTTCTACCGCTCGCTGGGCGCCGAAGTGACCGTTATCGAACTGCTGCCGCAGATCCTGCCGGTGGAAGATGCCGAGATTTCGGCTCTGGCCCGCAAGCGTTTGGAAAAGCGTGGCATCAAGATTCTGACGGAGGCCAAGGTCGCCAAGGTTGAAAAGACCAAGGATGGCATTGTGGCTCATGTCGAGACCAAGGACGGCAAGACCCAGCAGATCGCTGGCGACAAGCTGATCTCGGCCGTTGGCGTGCAGTGCAATATCGAAGGTCTGGGCCTCGAAACGGTCGGCGTGAAGACCGAGCGCGGCGCCATCGTTATCGATGGCTACGGCAAGACCAATGTCGACGGCATCTGGGCCATCGGCGACGTCGCCGGCCCGCCGATGCTGGCGCACAAGGCCGAGCATGAAGCCGTCATCACGGTCGAAAAGATCGCGGGCCTCAAGGTCCATGGCCTCGAAAAGCTCAAGGTTCCGGGCTGCACCTATTGCGAGCCGCAGGTGGCGAGCGTGGGCCTGACGGAAGCCAAGGCCAAGGAAGCTGGTCGCGAGATCAAGGTCGGCCGTTTCCCCTTCGTGGGCAATGGCAAGGCCATCGCGCTGGGTGAACCCGATGGCCTCGTTAAGACCATTTTCGATGCGAAGACTGGGGAACTCCTCGGCGCTCACATGATTGGTGCTGAGGTGACTGAACTCATCCAGGGTTTCGTCGTGGCGATGAACCTTGAAACCACCGAAGAAGAACTCATCCACACCATCTTCCCGCATCCCACGCTGAGCGAAACGATGAAGGAAAGCGTGCTCGACGCTTACGGGCGCGCGCTGAACATCTGAGCCGGCGGCTCCATTCACGCGACGTCATTCGGGCGCCTGCCCGGGTGACACCGACTGCGGGGCGATACCCAAACCAGAGGAGTTATCCACATGGTCAAGGCAATTCAGATCGGCCTCGGACACTGGGGTTTTAGCTGGACGAAGGAAGTTATCCCCAAAGTTCCCACTGTTGAGATGGTGGGCTATGTGGATACCAGCCTCGACGCGACGGCGCGGGTGCAGACTGAACTTGGGATCGACCCAAAACTCTGCTTTTCGAGCCTCGATGAGGCCGCCAAGCACACGGACGCCGTGCTGGCGATCTGTACGCTGCGCACCGAGGCGCACTATCCGGTGGTCAAGCGCTGCCTGGAACTCGGCTACCATGTGATCGTTGAAAAGCCCTTCACCACGACCATTGCCCAGGGCAAGGAACTGGTCGCCCTCGCCAAGGCGAAGGGTAAGGTGCTGATGGTCAGCCAGAACTATCGCCACCAGCCGGCACCGATTGCGGCGGCCAAGCTGATCGCGGAAGGTAAGTTTGGTGCCATGAACATGGTGTCCATCGACTTCCGCCGCCACGGCCCGAGCCAGGGCTATCGCTATTGGGACATGCCCGATCCGCTCTTGGCTGACATGTCGATCCACCACTTCGACCTGATGCGCTACGTGCTCAATGACGAGCCGGTTCGGCTTTCCTGCCGCACCTGAATCCGCCGGGAAGTCCGTTCCATTTCCATCCGAGCGGCGCGGCGCTGATTGAATTCTCCAAGGGCACGATGGTTTCCTATCGCGCCAGCTGGATGAATTCGGGTCCGGTGACGCCTTGGGCTGGCGAATGGGTGATGGATGCGGCCGAAGGCCAGATCCACTGGACTTCGCGCGATCATTTCCGAGAGAAGACCGGTCCGGATGTCGTTACGCTTCAAAAGCTCGACGAGAAGCCGGCGCCGGTGAAGCTGGACGCTGTGGAATTCCCCGATCGACGCGGGACGCTCAATACCATTGCCGGGGTCATCGCTACCGGCAAGGTGCCCGTTGGCTTCAGCTCAGGCGAGGACAATCTTGGCTCGCTGGCGCTGGTGCAGACCAGCATTCTCTCCGCCTCGCGTGGGGGAGACTGGACCGAGATTTCTGAAGTTTTAGGCTAGCGTTCACGCAAGCCTGCTTATCACTAAGGCCGGGTTGAACCGGCTGCTCTTGGGAGCGATATAGGGGCAAGCCCCAGACAGGACTATCATGGTCACGCTCATCGACAATTCGGTTGCAAAACCGCGCCACCCGGAAAAGGCCAATCGGCCCGACAGCATCGTGCTGCGCAAGCCCGACTGGATCCGCGTCAAGGCGCCAGGTTCGCCCGTCTACAAGGAAACCCAGCAGATCGTGCGCGAGAACAATCTCGTCACGGTGTGCGAGGAAGCCGGATGCCCCAATATCGGCGAGTGCTGGAGCAAGAAGCACGCGACCATGATGATCATGGGCGAGATCTGCACCCGCGCCTGCGCCTTCTGCAATGTGCGCACCGGCATGCCGACCGCGCTCGATCTGCATGAGCCGGAAAATGTCGCCAAGGCTGTGGCAAAGCTCGGCCTTGAGCATGTTGTGATCACCTCGGTGGACCGCGATGACCTGGCCGACGGCGGCGCCCAGCACTTTGCCGACGTCATCCTGGCCATTCGCGCCCACACGCCCAAGACGACGATTGAAATCCTGACGCCGGACTTCCTGCGTAAGGAAGGCGCGCTGGAGATTGTCGTGGCGGCCAAGCCAGACGTCTTCAACCACAATCTCGAAACTGTGCCGTCGAAGTACCTCAAGGTGCGTCCGGGCGCACGCTACTTCCACTCGATCCGCCTGTTGCAGCGGGTCAAGGAGATCGATCCATCGATCTTTACCAAGTCCGGCATCATGGTCGGCCTCGGCGAAGAGCGGAACGAAGTTCTGCAGCTCATGGACGATCTGCGTTCGGCCGAAGTCGACTTCCTGACCATCGGCCAGTACCTGCAGCCGACCAAGAAGCACTATCCGTTGCAGCGCTTCGTGACGCCGGAAGAATTCAAGTCCTACGCCACTGTCGCCAATGCCAAGGGTTTCCTGCTGGTCTCTTCCAGCCCGCTGACGCGCTCGTCGCACCATGCCGGCGAAGATTTCGCCGAGCTCAAGGCTGCACGTCTGGCAAAACTGGGTCACTGATGAAGCGGTTCTTCGAGCGGCATGTGCCGCATCTGCCCCGGCCGATGTTCGACATCGTGTCTGACCTTGAGCGCTACCCACAGTTCATCGCCAACTGCAGGGCGATGGATGTGCGTCCCGATCCAGCGGCTCGGGGGCGGGATGTGCGCCTGGCCAAGATGACGCTGAGTTTTGGGCCGATCACCCAGGCCTATACGAGCCGAGTGACGGTTGATCCGGAGGCGCTGACCATAACGGCCAAAGCCGTGGATGGGCCCTTCGCCTATCTCGATAGCGTCTGGAGCTTTGAACCTGAAGGGCAGGGCACCCGCGTACGCTTCGAGATCGACTTCAAGATCTCCAATCCGCTGATTGCGGCGGTTGCTGAACCCGCCTTCGCGGCCAAGCAGGACGAGATCATGCAGGCCTTTGCCGACGAGGCCGATCGGCGCTTCGGCGGCTGACGCCGGGCGCATTTTCCCAATCTTTCCCAGTTGCAGGCACTTGCGCGCCGCGAGAGCCCGCGGCATCGTGTGGAAATTGAGAAAACCTTTTCGCAATTTCGGGGGGAAGATATGCGATTGGTCGGAATGGGCGCCGTCTTGACGGCGCTGTGGGGCTTTGTTGTGCCCGCGAGCGCTGCCGGCATTGTCGAATACGATCTGGAAGCGCCGAGCCCGACGCTGGGACGAACGATACCCTATGCGGTCTACAAGCCCTTTCCGTTTCCGGCCGAAGGCGAGCGTTGGCCGGTGGTCTATCTGCTGCACGGCCTGACCGGCGCGGATGGCGATTGGTTCACCTGGGGGAATCTTGCGCCCATTCTGGACCGTGCCATCGCGGATGGTCGTATCCCGCCGGTGGTCGTGGTGGCGCCGGGGGCCGGCGACAGCTGGTATGTCGACAATCCCGATCCCGGTGGTCTGGGCCTGATCGACACGGCCTTTGCCGTGGACCTTGTTGCGGCCATCGATGCGAGCCTGCCGACGGCGGCTTGTCGCGAAGGTAGGGCGATCGGTGGTGTGTCGATGGGCGGCGCGGGCGCAATCTTACAGGCGATCAACCATCCGCAGACCTATGTGGCGGCGATGAGCTTTTCGGGGGCTCTGCACCGCCCGATGCAACCCAACGATCCAAGGCGCTGGATTCCTGATCTCTATGGAAATGTCTTCGGAACCCCATTCGACACGGCCAGGTTCAATGCGGCCAATGTGTTCACGAAGGCGAACAGCCTGCGGTCGATGGCTGAAAAGCCGGCCTTCTACCTCGCCATCGGGGACAACGATTTTCCCGATCTCATCGAAGCCAATGCGGGTTTCCACAACCTGCTGGTGACCACGAAGGCAGAGAGCAGCCTCCGGATCGGGCCGGGGCGCCACTATTGGGACAGCTGGCAACAAGCCATCTTGCCGGCGCTGGAATGGCTCGCGCCGCATCTCGACAGCACCTGTGGGGCCGGCCGTTAGTCCTGATCGCTCGTCAGCACCTGCATCACCAGCTCCAGAGCCGCGGCAACTGTTGCCTTGCGCACCTCGTCGCGACCGATGTCGCCAAAACGATGTTCGATGACGACGGTGGCGAGATCAGTCGAGACCGCGACATAGACGAGGCCTATCGGCTTCTTCTCGCTGCCACCATCGGGGCCAGCAATGCCGGTGGCCGAAACGGCGATGTCGACGCGGGCTGTGTTGCGAGCGCCGTCGGCCATGGCGCGAGCGACCTGGTTGCTCACGGCGCCATAGTCGTGGATCAGGCGCTGCGGCACCTGGATCATGCGGGCCTTGGCTGTGTTGGAATAGGTGATAAAGCCGCCATAGAGCGCTGCCGAGGCGCCGGGGATATCGGTGAGGGCGGCGGCGATAAGGCCGCCCGTGCAACTTTCGGCGGTGACGATTGTCTTGTTGCTGTCACGCAGCAGGTCGATGATGCGTTTGCCTATGCTGGGCTGAGGGGATTTGGCCATTTACTCATCCCTCGGTACTTCGACGCTTGCACTTGCCATGGCCACGATACCTTCCTCCCGCCCGGTAAAGCCGAGCCTCTCACTCGTTGTCGCCTTGATCGCCACGCGATCTGGCTTGATCCCCAGAGTCTGGGAAATCACAGTGCACATCGCCGGAACGTGTTTGGCAATCCTCGGTGCTTCGCAAACGATGGTCACATCGAGATTGACAATGCGCCCGCCGCGCTTTGCGACGAGGTCGCCGGCATGTTTGAGGAAGACGGTGGATGCAGCACCGCGCCATTGCATGTCCGTGGGCGGGAAATGGACGCCGATGTCGCCTTCGCCGATTGAGCCCAGGATCGCGTCCGTGAGGGCATGGAGAGCCACGTCGGCGTCCGAATGGCCGACTAGTTTGGCCGTGTGCTCGATGCGCACGCCACCGAGCCATACGGCATCGCCCGGCTCGAAGGGGTGAACGTCAAAGCCGGTGCCGACGCGGGTTTCCATGGCCTTGTCTCCTGAAATATGCCGCTCTGCCCGACGAAAGTCTTCCGGATGCGTGATCTTGAAATTGTTGCGGTCGCCCGCGGTCATGGCGACGCGCAGGCCTGCCCATTCGGCGATTTCGGCGTCGTCAGTGAATTCCCTGCGGACGCTCTCGGCCCGCATGTGGGCGGAGAAAATCTGGCCAAAGCGGAAGCCTTGGGGGGTCTGGGCCGCAAAGAGCGTGCGGCGGTCTTCGGTGGTCAGGACCAATTGCCCGTCCGGTGCGCGCTTGACCGTGTCCGTGAGGGGCAGGGTGGGCAGGGCGCCGTCGTGGGAGGCGAGGGCCGATATGACCGCCTCGATCTGTTCGACGGAGACAAAAGGCCGCGCGGCGTCCTGGATCAGCACAAGGTCAGGTCGCGACGCAGCGATAGCCTTGAGCCCTTCGAGGACCGATGCCTGCCGGCTTGGGCCTCCGGCAACGGGCTCACGCAGCCGCTCATTCTCGAGTCCGAGGGCGGCATAGCGTTCCGCGTGGTCCGCATGAATAACCGGCACAACCACGGAAATGGCCGGGTGCGCGAGGAACGCGTCGACGGTGCGCGCCAAAACTGGGCGCCCGCCGACGCGGCGGTATTGCTTGGGTTCGGCAAAATCCCCTGTTTGCGCACGCTCGCCTTTTCCGGCGGCAACAATGATGGCGGCTATGAATTTTGGACGTGTAGACATATAGGCAGGGGAACTCGGACCGTCATTTGTCTGATTGGTCTAGCCTCCACCTTGGCATGCGGCAAGAGCAGCGCTGGTTCCCACCCAGTGAGGGGGCGCTAACAGTTGCGCACCGCCTCAAAATGATTATTGTGCGGGCACCTTGCTTAAATTGACCATTTCAGGGGCAGTCATTGTCGGGTAATGCCTTTACATTGAGCATTGGCGGGCATGCTGTCCGAAACCGCGCCTTCCTTGCCCCCATGGCTGGAATCACCGACCGGCCCTTCCGCGAGATCGCGGAGCGTCATGGCGCGGGCATGGTCGTGTCCGAAATGATCGCCAGCGCCGCGCTTGGTACTGGCCATGTCGATATGGTCCGGAAACTTCGCCGCGCCGGCGACCTGCCGCATATGGTGCAATTGGCCGGCTGCGAGGCCGGCTGGATGGCCGAAGGCGCGCGCATTGCCGAAGGCGCAGGGGCGGACATCGTCGATATCAATTTCGGCTGCCCGGCCAAGCGCGTGACCAATGGCTATGCCGGTTCGGCGCTCATGCGGGTGCCGGACCAGGCGCTTGCGATTGTCGAGGCGGTTGTTGGTGCCACCAGCTTGCCGGTCACCGTGAAAATGCGGCTCGGCTGGGACGATGACAGCCTCAATGCGCCGCAGGTCGCTCGGATGGCCGTGGATGCCGGTGCGCAGATGATTACCGTGCATGGGCGGACGCGGCAGCAGTTCTACAAGGGCACCGCCCGCTGGGAACTGGTGCGCGCGGTTGTGGAGGCTGTGCCAGTGCCTGTCGTGGTCAATGGTGACATTCTGGACGCCGAGAGCGCCCAAACTGCTCTGGAGCAGTCTGGTGCAGCCGCAGTGATGCTCGGGCGTGGAGCGCAGGGGCGTCCGTGGCGCGTTGGGCAGATCGGTGCGACCCTGGCCGGCGAAACGCCGCAGGAGGCCCCGAAGGGCACAGAGCTCATCACGCTGATCCAATCTCACTACGAAGAGATGCTGGTTGAATACGGCACCGAAGTGGGGTCGCGGGCGGCCCGCAAGCATCTCGACTGGTATGCCGAAGCGGCCAATCTCGAACTCGACAAGCCGACCCGCACGGCCCTTTTGAACAATGATCAACCCGCCGAGGTCATCGACCTTATCGGCCGGGTCTTTTCGCCTGAATGGAGAGTGGCTGCATGAGTGCTGCCATATCGGCCCCCGATACACTGCCTTCCCGCTCGGTCTTGCAGGCGCTGCCGCAGCCGATCATCGTTCTCGATGAACAACGCAAGATCCAGTTCGTGAACTACGCGGCGGAGGCCTTTTTCGGCGCGTCGCTGAGTGTGCTCACGCGCCAGACTCTCGACGACCTCATTGCCTTCGGCTCGCCGATCATTTCGCTGGTCGAGACGGTGGTGCAACGCCGCGCGCCGATGACGGAGTATCGCGTGCGTATCGGCTCGTCCCGTTTTGGGGACGAGCGCATCGCCGACGTTTTTGCGAGCCCACTTTCGGATGTGGATGGGCGTGTAGCCCTGCTGATCCAGGAACGCACCATGGCGGACAAGATCGACCGGCAGATGGTGTCGCGTGGCGCCGCGCGGTCAGTGACCGGCCTCGCCGCCATGCTGGCACATGAGATCAAGAACCCGCTCTCTGGCATTCGCGGTGCGGCGCAGCTGCTTGAGCAGACGGTTTCGAGCGACGAAGTCCCGCTGGCGCGATTGATCCGTGAGGAGACCGACCGCATCGTGGGCCTGATCGACCGCGTGGAAGTGTTTGGCGACGAGCGTCCGATGGAGCGCGAGCCGATCAATATTCACGTCGTGCTCGATCGCGTAAAACTGCTGGCGCGCAATGGCGTGGCGAGGGGTATCACCTTCTTCGAAGAATACGACCCGTCGCTGCCGCCCGTTTTCGGCAATCGCGATCAGCTCATTCAGGTCTTCCTCAACCTCGTTAAGAACGCGGCGGAAGCGCTTGAAAGAACTCAGAAACCGGAAATTCGTCTGTCGACGGCTTTCCGGCCCGGCATCCGCATTAGCGTGGCCGGCGTGGCCGAGCGCATTTCGTTGCCGCTCGAAATTGTCATCGAGGACAATGGGCCGGGCGTGTCGCCCGATACGCTGCCTTTCCTCTTTGATCCCTTCGTGACCACCAAGACCAATGGCTCGGGCCTGGGCCTGGCGCTCGTGGCAAAAATCGTGGGCGACCATGGCGGGGTGATCGACTGCGACAGCCGTCCGGGCCGGACGCGCTTCCGCATTCTGCTACCGGTCGCCAGCGGCGCCTTCCAACAAAGTTCGTATGAGGTATCGACGAAATGAGCCATGTCGTTTTGCTCGCTGACGACGATGCCGCCATCCGCATGGTGCTCAACCAGGCGCTGACCCGCGCCGGCTATGAAGTGCGCCCGACCGGCAACATTTCGACTATGTGGAACTGGGTGAGCCGCGGCGAGGGTGATGTCCTCATCACCGACGTCGCCATGCCCGATGGCAATGCTTTCGAGGTGATGCCGAAAATCAAGAAGCTGCGTCCCGATCTGCCGATGATCGTGATGTCGGCGCAGAACACGTTCATGACGGCGATCCGGGCCTCGGAAGTCGGCGCTTACGAATATCTACCCAAGCCTTTTGACATCACTGAGGTGCTTTCGGTCGTGTCGCGGGCGCTGGCCGATGCCAAGAAGCCGGTCAATGCCGAACGCAAGGTCGAGGAAGCTGGCGATACCATGCCGCTCGTCGGCCGTTCGGCGGCGATGCAGGATATCTATCGTGCCCTCGCGCGGCTGATGCAGACCGACCTTACGGTGATGATCACCGGCGAAAGCGGTACGGGCAAGGAACTGGTGGCGCGGGCGCTCCATGACTTCGGCAAGCGCCGCAATGGGCCATTCGTCGCCATCAACATGGCGGCGATCCCACGCGATCTCATCGAAGCCGAGCTTTTTGGCCACGAGAAGGGCGCGTTCACCGGGGCCAATACCCGCTCTTCAGGCCGCTTCGAGCAGGCCGAAGGTGGCACGCTGTTCCTCGATGAAATCGGCGATATGCCGATGGATGCCCAGACGCGCCTGCTGCGCGTGCTGCAGGAAGGCGAATACACCATGGTCGGTGGCCGCAATGCCATCAAGACCAATGTCCGCATCGTTGCTGCGACGCACCGCGATCTCAGCCAGATGATCCGGCAGGGCCTGTTCCGCGAGGATCTCTATTACCGCCTCAACGTCGTGCCGATCCGCCTGCCGCCGCTGCGCGAGCGTATCGATGATATTTCCGATCTTGTGCAGCACTTCCTGCGGGCGGCAGAGCGCGAGGGTGAGGCGCCAAAGACGCTGTCGTCTGAAGCGATCCGGCTGATGCAGAACTATTCCTGGCCCGGGAATATTCGCGAGCTCGAAAATCTCGTGCGCCGCCTCTCGGCGCTTTATGCCGATGAAAGCATTTCGGCCGAGATCGTCCAGAACGAACTCAATATCGCTGATCGTCCGACGGTCACGGCCGCGACGGGGCCCGTGGATGTTTCGACGGCCGTCGAAAGCCATGTCGGGCAGCTGCTGCGCGAGTATGAGCCGAACTTGCCGCCGGCCGGGCTCTATCAGCGTGTGATCGACCGGGTGGAAGCTCCTCTTATCGCCATGGCACTCAACGCCTGTGGCGGCAATCAGATCAAGGCTGCGGATCTTCTGGGTCTAAACCGCAATACGTTGCGCAAGAAGATCCGCACGCACTCGATCGAGATCGTCAAGCACAGCCGGCGCAACTAGCGCCGCATCTGTTCGCGGCGGGTGCGGTGCTCGGTCCAGGCCAGCATCAATCCGGCCGCGATGACAAGAGCGGCGCCGGCATAGACCGAGGGCAGGGGCGTTTCGCCCCAGAAGAGATAGCCAAAGACGAACGCCCAGATCAGTGCACCATATTCTACGGTCCCGAGGACGCTGGCGGGGACCAGCTTGGCGGATTCGACCAGGATGAATTGGGCCACGCCGCCGATGAGACCAGCGGCGAGAATGAACATCAACTCATATGGCCCCATGCCTTGCCAGAAGGGGATACTGACGATCCCCATGACGACCGCATGGATGAGGTTTTGCGCAAAGACCTGCACGAGCGCGCTGTCGGACTTGGAAATGGTCCGCATGAGGATCATGGCTATGGCCCAGCTCAAGGCGGCGAGCAGGACCATGATCACCGGCAGGCTGAGGGTAAAGCCGCCGGGATTAGCCGCCACGATGACGCCGAAAAAGCCGATCGACGCGGCACCGATACGGGCCAGCGTCAGGCGTTCCTTGAGGAAGATGGCAGCGAGAATGGTGGTGAGCACCGGGGCGAAATAGTAGAGCGTCGTCATCTCGGCGAGCTGCAGGTCGCGGCCGGCGCTATAGTACATGACCCAGGCGGCAAGGGTGAGCAGGCCCCGGCCAAGGATCATGCCGCGATTGGACGATGCCCAGAGTTGTCCGAACATGAAGCTGCGCCCGATGACCATGCACAGCACGACGATGATCACGCCACGCACGAACAGAATCTGGGCGGCCGGCAGCACGTGGATGATGCCCTTGATAAAGGCGTCGTGCACGGCGAACAGCGTATAGGCGAGGATGCCCATAGCCATGCCCTTGAGGCTGGCAGTGTCGGTATTGGTCAGGGAAGGCGTGGTCACGGGAGGCTCGCGGGGCGATTTCGGCCCTCTTTGCCCTTGCCCGGTGCTATTGTCCAGTGACGAACTTTTGCCCCGACCTTTCCCCAGCTGAAGGCGTACTGTCACATTTCGGCAACAATTATCTTGAAGGGTCCGGCGAATTGGGTCAGGCTTTGCGGCCTAAAGCATCACTCGCGTCCTTTTTGCGTTACGCAGTGGTGCCTTTGCTGGAACAGGAAAGCCGGAGAGTACTGAGTATTGCATGACTGAGGCGGTTAGCCGAGACATCGACGCCCCCGCCAAACCCATGGCGAGGACGACTGTAGGACGTTCGCTGTTCTCCGCCGAGGGGAATGGTCCCTTGCGCGTGCTCGGCTTCCTGGTGGTGTTCGCCTCGGTACTCTTGTCCTCCGTGTCGTTCCTCATCCTCTCCGGCACGACCAATATCGAGCCCTCGGCCGAAGTCTGGACCGTGATCTGGGTGGCCACCGGCATTCTGGTGCTGCTGGTTCTGGCGCTGGTGGTGACCGAGGCGGTTCTGCTCGTGCAGGCAAGAATGCAGCGCGTGCCGGGTTCGGCACTGCAGATGCGCATGGTGGCCATGTTCGCGCTTGTGGCAGGTATTCCTGCCATTCTGGTGGCCATCGTGGCGACGATTGCCCTCAACCAGGGTCTCGACCAGTGGTTCTCAGAGCGCACCCGCTCCATGGTGGAAAGCAGCCGTCTCGTGGCGCGTTCCTACATGCTCGAACACGCCCAAGTGCTGCGCGATGACATCATCTGGGTCGCGACCGAGCTCGAGCAATCGCACGCCACCTATGTCGACGATCCCGCGCGCTTCGAACGCATTCTTACGGCCCTGGCGGTAACGCGTTCGCTGCCCTTCACTGCGCTGATCGATGGCGAGGGCACCATGCTGCAACGCGCCCAGATCAACGTCGCCGGTGGCTATCCGCGTCTCCCCGAAGGCATTACGCAGGGCGTCGTTGAAGGCATTCCCACGGCCATTTCGCCCGGCAGTACCAACCTTGTCGGTTCGGTCATCAAGCTGCGCGGCTATGACGACGTCTTCCTCTTCGTGGCGCGTCCAGTGGATGCGGAAGTACTTCAATATATGCGTCTAACCGACGATAATATCACGGAATATCGTCAATACGCATCCAATCGTCTCGTCTTCCAGATCACCTTCACCATCATGTATGTCGGTCTCGTCGTGGTGCTGCTGCTGGCCGCGCTCTGGATCGGCATCGCGCTCGCCAATCGGTTCGTTGACCCGATCCGGAATCTCATGATCGCGTCGCGTCGCGTGAGCGGCGGCGACCTCGATGTACGGGTACCGGTGCAGCAGGGGCGGGGCGACTTCCGCGATCTCTCCAACGGCTTTAACCGCATGACCGAGCAGCTCAAGACGCAGCGCGAAGAGCTGCTGATGGCCAACGAGGTCAATGAGAAGCGCCGTCAGTTCACCGAAGCCGTGGTGGAAGGCGTGTCGGCCGGCATTGTCGGTCTCGACCCCTTTGGCGCCGTTACGCTGGTCAATGCCCGCGCCTGCCAGATGCTGGGCAAGACCGAAGTCGAGATGATGGGCGAGCGTATGGAAGAAATTCTGCCCGAGATCGCGCCGACGATCGAAAAGGCGCGTTCGGCCCGTCGCGGCCAGGTTCGCGACCAGATCCAGTTGGGCAATGAAACCAACCGGCGCATCTACCAGATCCAGCTCACCCGCGAAGGCTCGATCACCGAATCCAAGGGCTATGTGCTGACCTTCGATGACATTACCGATCTCGAATCGGCGCAGCGCACCAGCGCCTGGGCCGACGTGGCACGCCGCATTGCCCATGAAATCAAGAACCCGCTGACGCCAATCCAGCTTTCGGCCGAACGCCTGCGCCGCCGCTATGGCTCCAAGCTCGAAGATGACCGGGAAGTCTTCGACAAGTGCATCAATACGATCGTCCGCCAGGTGGGCGATATCGGGCGCATGGTCGACGAATTTTCCGCCTTTGCCCGCATGCCGGAAGCAGCGCCCGAGCGCGCCGACCTGTCAGATACGATCCGTCAGGCCGTTTTTCTCGAGAGCGTACGCTTGCCGGAAGTTGCCATTGCCACAGAATTGCCCGATGAAGCGATCTATGCCTGGTTCGACACACGACTGGTAGCGCAGTCGCTGACCAATCTGATCAAGAATGCCGTGGAGGCATTCGAGGGGCTGGACGTTGGTTCGGGGTGGCAGCCGGGTATCAAGGTCGAAGCGCATTACGAAGGTAATCATGCCCGCGTGTCGGTTTCCGACAACGGCAAGGGATGGCCCAAGGAGAACCGCCAGCGGTTGCTTGAGCCCTATATGACGACACGGGAAAAGGGGACCGGACTGGGTCTCGCCATTGTTGCCAGGATCATCGAGCAACACGGCGGGATTGTGGAACTGGTCGACGCCGAACCCGACGAACAGGGCAGGGTGGGTGCCTGCGTGACTTTCACGCTACCCCTGCGCGCCCCCCAAACGACAAGTGAAAAGGACGATTCGGTCCAAGTCGAGCCCGAATTGCCCCAAGAGGAGGAGTCGCTGTTGCCAGCGATTGTCCAGAAGTAGATGGCTCTAGATATTCTCATCATCGACGACGAAGACGATATCCGCGACCTCATTGCCGGCATCCTCGAAGATGAAGGCTTTGAGACCCGCCAGGCGCATGACGCCGATAGCGGCCTCAACGAAATCGCCCGCCGCCGGCCCAGCCTGGTTTTCCTCGATATCTGGATGCAGGGATCGCGCCTCGATGGCTTGCAGCTTCTGGACGTTTTCCAGAGCCAGCACCCGGATATGCCCGTGGTCATGATCTCTGGTCACGGCAATGTCGAAACCGCCGTCTCGGCCATTCGCCGCGGCGCGTACGACTATATCGAAAAGCCCTTCAAGATCGACCGGCTGCTGCACGTGACCCAGCGGGCCATGGAAGCGACGCGCCTGCGCAATGAAGTGGCCGAGCTCAAGGAGCGTTCTGCCTCCAAGAGCGCAGACATGGTCGGCAGCTCGCCTTCGCTTCAGCAGGTGCGCGGCCTCATCGACAAGTCGGCACCAACAAATTCACGCATCTTCATCGCCGGCCCGTCGGGCGCTGGCAAGGGACTCGTGGCGCGTCTGATCCACCAACGCAGCCCGCGAAACGATGCGCCCTTCGTTGAGATCAATGCCTCGCTCTATGCGCCCGACGAAGTCTCCGTGGTGCTCTTCGGCCGAGAAGGGCGCGACAAATCCGGCCTGCTGCAGGTTGAAGTTGGCGCGCTGGAGCGCGCCCATGGTGGCACGCTTTACCTCTCCGAAGTCACCACGCTGCCCGCACAGGTGCAGACGGCTCTGCTCCGGACGCTGGTCGAGAATCGCTTCAACCGCGTGGGCGGCGCCCAGGCGGTGCCGATCGACGTGCGCATCATCTCGTCGAGTTCGCAGAACGTTTCCGGGCTGACCGAAACCGGTGAATTCCGTTCCGACCTCTTCCATCGCCTTGCGATTGTGCCTGTACAACTGGTGCCGCTCAAGGAGCGTCGCGAGGACATCCCGCCGCTGGTCAGCGTCTTCATCGAACAGATCTGCCGCATGCATAACTTGCAGCGAATGGCCATCGGCGACGATGCCATCGCCGTTCTGCAGGCGCAGGATTGGCCGGGCAATGCGCGCCAGTTGCGCAATTCCATCGAGCGCCTGCTTATCCTGATGAAGGACCAGCAGCCCGAGGATGGCGTAATCACGGCCAGCATGCTGCCTTCCGACATCGGCGAGGTGCTGCCCACCGTGGGCGACACGGACGCGTCGGCGCACCTGATGAGCCTGCCGCTGCGCGATGCACGCGAAGTCTTTGAACGGCAATATCTTTTGGCTCAGATCGAGCGCTTTGGCGGCAACATTTCGAAGACCGCCGAATTTGTCGGCATGGAGCGCAGCGCGCTGCATCGCAAGATCAAGTCGCTGGGGCTTTGACACTGCTACGAAAATGGCAGTGTGCCATGCATTTGCCGCGGGTAGGCAGGACGGCCGATTTGTGGCATAGTTGATAATGTATGATAATTCCGGGGGACGGGGACTGGGCGGCAGTCTTCACAGTCCGGACGCAAGCGATTGCGACAAAACAGCGACAATAAATGCCGCGGCAAGAGGCCTGAATGCCCAGTGAGAAGCAGCAAAATCTGCAAGATTCCTTCCTCAATCATGTTCGCAAGCAGAAGGTGCCGGTCACGATCTTTCTCGTGAATGGCGTCAAACTGCAGGGTGTGATCACCTGGTTCGACAATTTCTGCCTGCTGCTGCGCCGTGACGCGCAGTCGCAACTGGTCTATAAGCACGCCATCTCGACGATCATGCCGGGCGCGCCGATCCAGCTGTTCGATCCCGAGCAAAACGCCGACCACGACTGACGGACCATATGGACGACTTTGACGACGAGGACGGCCGCCAGCCTGGCGGCCCAAAGCCCTTTATCGACCGGCAAGAGCAGCCGACACGAGTGGGGCTTGTTTGTCCCGATGTGCGTGGAAAGTCGTCCTATCACAGCCTGGAAGCGCGCCAGGCTGAGTTTGAGGGCCTGGCTGGGGCCATCCGACTCGACGTCATCTTTTCCGATGTGGTGAAAGTCCGCGAAATTCGCCCGGCCACCTATCTCGGCGCGGGGCACGTCGAAGCAATCGCCGCCAGGGTGAAGGCTGAAGACATCGAACTCCTGCTGGTCGATGCGGCTCTGTCGCCGATCCAGCAGCGCAATCTCGAGCGCGAAACCAATACCAAGGTGCTCGACCGCACCGCGCTGATCCTCGAAATTTTCGGCGAACGCGCCGCAACCCGCGAAGGCGTGTTGCAGGTCGAACTCGCCCATCTCAATTACCAAAAGGGCCGCCTTGTGCGGTCATGGACCCACCTTGAGCGCCAGCGCGGCAGTGGCGGCACTGGCTTTATGGGTGGTCCGGGCGAAACTCAGATCGAAAGCGACCGCCGGCAGATCACCGATCGTATCGTGCTTCTGGAAGACCGCCTCGACAAGGTCAAGAAGACCCGCGTCCAGCAGCGGCAGCAGCGCATCCGCGCCGCCATCCCCGTGGTGGCGCTGGTCGGCTACACCAATGCCGGCAAGTCGACGCTGTTCAACAAGCTGACCGGGGCAGGGGTCTTTGCCGAAGACCTGCTCTTTGCCACGCTCGATACGACCGTCCGCAAGATCGAACTGCCGCATGGCCGCGAAGTCATGCTCAGCGACACCGTGGGTTTCGTCGCCGACCTGCCGCACGATCTCGTCGCCGCTTTCCGCGCAACGCTGGAAGAGGTCGTCGACGCCGATATCATCCTGCATGTGCGCGACATCGCCAATCCTGATCACTCAGCCCAGGCGCAGGACGTTCTAACCGTTCTCGATGAGCTGGGCGTTTCCTCGGAAACGACGCCGATCATCGAGGTGTGGAACAAGGTCGATCTGCTCGAAGAACCTGCATTGGTTCTCGCCGCGGCGGCACCCGCTGGCAAGGTGCTGGCGAGCATGCCTGTCTCCGCTCATACGGGGCAGGGCATCGAGGATCTCCTCAACCTCGTCGAGCGTTCTCTCGGTGAGCAGAGCCGCACCTATCACGTCCACATACCCCATAGCGCCGGCAGCGATATCGGCTGGCTCCACTCGCATGTGG
Source organism: Devosia sp. (assembly GCF_024707125.1). Taxonomy (GTDB): domain Bacteria; phylum Pseudomonadota; class Alphaproteobacteria; order Rhizobiales; family Devosiaceae; genus Devosia. The sequence continues at coordinate 542,798 of NZ_JANQAH010000007.1, read as the reverse complement.
AAGTTGTTTCCCGCGACGAGCCGACCGAAAAAGGCATGGACTACGTTGTTCGTGTCGATCCACGCCACAAGACGGCGTTTCTTGAACGCTTCAACGGCCGGATTGCGCTGTCCGACCTCTAGCTACTTGCCCTTGTCGGCGGCGCGGATTTCGTTCCAGTAGCCATCAAGACGTTCGAGCCCGGCATCCTTGGGCTCGATCCCGTCTTCGCGGCTGCGGGCCTCGACGTAGTGAAACCGGCGGGTGAACTTGGCATTGGCATCGCGCAAGGCGGCTTCGGCATCGACGCCCGCGTGACGCGCCAGATTGGCGACGGCAAACAGCAGGTCACCGATTTCCTCATGCGTTGCCGCGCTGTCGCCGGACCGCTGCGCCTCGCCCACCTCGGCGACTTCCTCCTCGACCTTGGCCATCACCGAAGCAAAGTCGGGCCAGTCGAAACCGACCTTGGCGGCCTTTTTGGTCAGTTTTTCGGCACGCGCCAGGGCAGGGAGCACCTGTGGCACATCGTCGATGGCGGAGGTCGCTGTATTTCCCTTGCGTGCGGCCTTGGCGGCGCGCTCCTGCACCTTGATGGCCTCCCAATTGACCTGGGCACCGGCGGCGCTGTCGGCAGTAATGTCGCCGAAGACGTGGGGATGCCGGCGGATCAGCTTCTCGGTGATGGCGTAGATGACGTCGCCAATATCGAAATGGCCTGCCTCCTTGGCCATTTGTGCATGGAAGATCGGCTGCAGCAGGAGGTCGCCGAGTTCTTCTTTCAGGTCATGAAAGTCCTCGCGCTCGATGGCGTCAGCGACCTCATAGGCCTCTTCGATCGTGTAGTGGCGGATCGTCGAAAAGTCCTGTTCGAGGTCCCAGGGGCAGCCCCCATCGGGGTCGCGCAGCGCCGACATGATTTCGATGAGGCGGGAAATGTCGCGCGAAGGTTGCATAGGAGCGGTCCGTGAATCGTTTGCGCCACCATAGCAAAGCACGGCGACCAGGGGGGAAGTCTGGGCGGGGCCGGGGGAGCAAACTCAGAAACGTGACAACGGACCCCGCTGGCGCGGTGCTATAACGTCGCCGGCCCAGTTGGAGAGGATACCCCGAAGTCACACTCGTCAAAATCGAAACTGGGCAAACAAGGAGGACTGAGAATGAAGCCAATTGCCTTGGCTGCATCAGCAGCACTACTTTTGGCCGGCACGCCGGCTACCTTTGCCCAGGACGCGATGAGTTTCTTCGTGACCAGTGTCGGACTGGGAGATGGCGCCAATCTGGGCGGGCTCGAGGGCGCCGATGCCCATTGCCAGCAGCTCGCGGAAGCTGCCGGCGCCACGGGCCAGTGGCACGCCTATTTGAGTGCCGAAGGCGTGAATGCGCGAGATCGGATCGGTTCGGGCCCATGGACGAACGTGAAGGGTGAGGTCGTCGCCAACTCGCTCGATGAACTGCACGGCGACAGCAACAACATCACCAAGGCCACGGCGCTTACCGAAACCGGTGGTACGGTCGCCGGGCGAGGCGATGAACCAAACCAGCATGACATTCTGACCGGTTCAAACGCCGATGGCACACTTTCTTCCGGCAACACCTGCGGCGACTGGACCCTGAACGGCGAGGGAACCGCCATGGTCGGTCACCATGATCGGATGGGTCCGGAAGATCTTGCCACCGGGAAATCCTGGAACGCGGCTCATCCATCCCGCGGCTGTGGCCAGGAAGCGCTGATCGGGACCGGCGGCAACGGCTACTTCTATTGCTTCCGTGTCGAATAGGCGCCTGCGCCTCACTGATCGGTTCCGTTGGGGCCGATCAGTTTTCGCCCAGGCGATGTGCAAAGGAGGCAGAAAACCGCACAGATATAATTCGCATAATATACATTATGGAACTTTTATGTGTGAGAAAGCGCGCCAAACCGGGCTTTGAGTGTCTTCCACCCTATAAGCTGTCCTTTTACGTGCAAAGCTGTCCTCGGTTGAAATCGGAGATACAAGCGTCTTTTGCGGAGCGTAACCGTCGGCATCGGTTGTAGCTGGCTCGTCGCCCTTTTGGGTCGTCGATGTCATTGGCTTGATGTGTGCAGCCCACGAAGTGTTAATCCTCACTGTGGGAATAGGCATTCCGGTCACTCATTTTCCCTGCGTGTCGATGAATACGGATTTGTTCTCAATCTGGCGGTCTGCTGTCGCCTCAGGCGCTCTGCGTGAAAGCCGTTTTATTTTTCGGACCCTTCAGCCATGGATTGAATCCAATGGCCTGCAGGTCGCTACGCTGGATCGTGTAACTCACGAGCGACATCTGGCTGCTATGGCGGCGTCGGGAACGAGCAATCGAACGCTAACAGGGTACGATCTGGACCTTCGGCGGTATCTCCGTTGGGCTGTTCAGGAGGGACATCTTCCCTCCATGCCGTTCGACGACCGCCCTGTTGCGCGCATTGCGCAGCGAACACATGTTCCCAAGCCAAAAATCTCCGTCGAAGAGTTGATGCTCCTTTTGGACCTATTGATTGCGGATGCGGGAAATCCGGGCATCAGCCGTAAGCTGCGCTTCGTCCGCGGTCGGTCTGCAGCCGAGCTAGCGTTGTCTTACTACTGTGGACTTCAGCCGAAGGCGTATGCTGACGTAACGACGGCCATATTCGGGTTTCTGGAGTACGAAGGTGCCCAGAAGACGTGGCCGGATAAGCTCTTGCGAGCCCTAGCAGTCTACAGAGACTTGCGAATGATTTTGCCAGGGAATGAGCTATTCATTCCCTATGCGAAGGGCTTTATGGCCGAGGTGAGCGACGGTCCCGGAGTTTCGGACACAGTAGACGAAGCGTCGATGGTTGCGTCAAGACGTGGCAGGACGTCCTCAGCACTGGAAACAGCGGCTAGCCACTTTGGGCTTTCTCGACCGAGCCGTTTTCGACCTATTGAGGTCCTGAAACTCCGGCGTGCGACCTTGCATAGTATTCCGATACTCGAAATTCCTGGCCTTCCCAAGCCGGCCAAACTGCTTCAGGCGGCCGTTCCGACCGATTTCTTTTCTGTCGAGCAAGTCATTGCGCTTGGACACCTGCATCCGCGAACGAGCTGGCGTTAGCCAAATGCCGTTCAAGCGCCTTAAGCCTTTTTAAGCCCAACACATAGGCCACCAGCCTGGGGTCTGCACCGGCATTGATCAGGTGAGCTGCGAAAGCAGCTCTGAGTGCATCCAAGGTCATTACTGGCCCTTCCCTACCCATGATTGACGCGGCCCAGGCAGAAATGTGGGCATTGAGGGCATGTTCGCCCAAGCTGGGATATGGAAATAGCTTCTCGGTCGTGTCCCAATTTGCTGCAGCCGCAGCTAGCTGCCATTCCTGAATTGCGTCCAGTGCCTGCGGAGTAATTGGAACATTGCGAACACCAGATTTTCCAGTGACTACCAGAAAACCTTCTTCAGCAGTGTCCAACACATTAGGGGACATCGCCCGGACTTCGGCCTCAGCCACACCTGACGAATAGACCAACTCTATCACAGCTAGGCATCGGAAGTGCCGCGCTCGCTTGTCGAGGGTCTTCGATTGTCTGGCAAGGGCGTAGCCCGTCTCGAAGACGTGGCGCAGTTTTTCAGCTGGAAAAATGTAGTCCGTTTCTTTGGGCTTGATCTTTGGCGTCCAACTCGTGGTCGGATTTGCTGAAGCGCCTTGGCCTAGGAAATGAAACTCGTAGAGGTGCCGTATCGCCACCTCGCATCCCAGATGGTAATTGTGGCCATATTTTTCAGGGAGATCTCCGAGAAAGGCATCAAATTGGGTAGGCGTCGCGTCCATGAAGTGGATATCGCGATCACCGAGCCAAGCAATGAATCTTCGGGCTTTCTTTTCCTTCTCCCCGAGTTCTCTCCCCTGGTGAATTTCACGTACAGAGCGAGCCCACTCGTCCACCGCTGAGTCATTGCTCCTTTCGGTCACTGTTGTTCTGCCTTGCCCGTAGACAAGAGCTTCTCACGAAGCATCTCTTCAACAAGGAGATAGGCGTGCGTGTCGAGTTCCGCTGCTCGCACCTTGAGAGCACGAGCAATTTCAGGAGCGATGTAAAGCAGCATTGGTTGCCGCCCATCACGGCGGCCAAGCTTCTCAGTTTTCATCGAAATTCTCAATTTAGATCGCAGTTCCGAGCCCAATATACATCAAAACTGTTCCAGATAGCTAGATATCTCAGATAGCTAGCTATCTTGACTCGCTTTTTTACGGGTACTAGTGTGATTGCAGGTCGATGCAGCCGACCTATTCACCACAACACGCCAAGTCCAGTGGGCTTTGGAGAGGTGTGAAATGCTCGAGCTGTCCAATATCGACGTGCAGCTTAGCCGTTACCCCGGCTTTAGCTGCTTTAAGACCTACCGCTCCATAAAGTATGAGCGGCGCTGGTTTAGACAAGCACTTGTCGTGGCGGCGCTGGATCCGCTAGTCCTGAGAATGGGCCCCTGCCCCATCGACTTGGCTCAATTACCTCGAGGGGTAGAGTTCGCATTTTGGGTGCAAACGCCGAATGATAGCCGGCTTATTGCCCTCCCGTCAGGCGCGCTTGATGCTCGGGAGATTAGCCGTAAAATCGGAGTTGAGGTGCAAACGAGGGTCGAACTCACCACCAGCAAGGCGGCAAAGTTCGCTGGAATGATATGGACCTGCAAGCGCCAGGCGGTTCCTGTCGCGGAACATTACGCCCTGCTCGACATGGTTCACCAGCACGGTGACTCGATTGCCTTAAATAAGCTGGCTGGTCCCATCTCCACGAACGATCCTGGCCGTGTTGACGCGATTTTTTCGCTAATTTCCAATGGGTATCTGGAGACAGATGTCAGACGAGGCTTTCGTCCTGACGCTGTCATCCAATTGGGTCCGTTGGCTAAGGAACGTGGAAACTATGCCGGTGGGTACAGTGACAAGATGGGCGACCAGCTGGAGCTATTCCCCATCAGCGCGGACGTGCACCTCTAGATCGATAAAATTCGATGGATTTATCGAGCGCTGTCGCAACCTCTCTTGACTACGACGGCGTCTAGAAATTGAGCATATTCAAGGATTTCCGACGCTCTGTATGTATCCAGTTGTCTCTGACGGGACGACGGCTCGTGCCCGGTTTCGGTCATGTTGAGGTTACGGTAATGCCCGTCCTGGCGTCAAAAGCGTTCGCAAACATTTTCGACGAGAATGGAGCGCGCATATACTTCAACGGTAAGGTTGAGACCGCTAGGCGCCAGAAGCGCAAGGGCGCCATTCTCCGCGGTACCGAACTGCGTGAAGTGCGGATTCGAGGCAAGGACATCTATACTGGCCTGATGCCGTTGACCCTTCGTGGCGCCGATGGAAACATTCAGAACAAGATGCTCGGCTTTGAAAGTTTGACCGAAGGTGACTTTTGGTCGGTAGTCAACTTTTCTGAAGAGCAACTGACCACTGCGTACGCTCAGCCGGCAAAGCTTCCCATCTTCATGTTCGGCCGCCAGCGACACTGGATTCCCGACGGACTCTTAGAATTTCAGAACGGCAAAAGGCGCCTGGTCGAGGTGAAGCCCCTTGAGGTAGTTGCGATCGATCCAACACGAGATCCAGAGCGCTCACGTTGGGTGGCGGAGTGGTACGGCGCAATCAAGCAGGCGGCTGAGACATCTGGGTTCGAGTTCGAACTCTACACGGACAAAAGAAATCCGATCTGAGCCACGCTTCTATAATTCAAAGATGATGGCTCGTGCTCTAGGCGCGCAAATCCCAAAAGACGCCATGCATTGGGCAATCCTCGCGCTCGAGGGACTTCCGGAAGATGCTTCCGTTGAGATCCTATCAGCGCGACTGGGTGGATATCGTCGAAGTGCTCTTCTGATTGCCTGCCTGCTCGACCATGGCGGCATCATCAGGATCGATCGCACTACGCCTTTTCGCAAGAAATCGGCATTCACGGTCTGCAAGTCCCCTGCCCGGCCATCCTCGTGGAGACTGTCATGACAATCCGCCTCACACCGCCGAATAAACGTGTCGGTGCCTATGTCCGGATCCGCGGGGAAAGGCACATGGTAGTTTCAAGCGAGGGCAATGGTCGTCGGACATTCTTGCATATTGGGCTCGAGAAAAAATTCGAACTAAGTGCCAGTGAGCAAAAGGAACTTGAAATTCGGGAGGAGCTCACCTCCGACGAAGATTTTGAATGCCAACTGCCGGCCATCCAAGAGGCGCTGGATACGGATTGGGACAGCTTCACCGAGCAAGAGCGAGAGTCCGCACTCTATAAGAAGAAGTTCATGGTGAGGATGGACCAAATCCCTGCCAGCGCTAGGCGTTCAAAGAAGCCTCTCGACGATGCAGCGAATGAAGTTCAGGCCGCTATCGATCCCTCTAAGTCAGCCCCCTCGGCTCGATCCCTGAAGCGCTGGCATTTCCGCTGGATTACCTCCGGCAAAGATGCTCGGGCGCTGGCGGACATGAACTGGAAGAAGGGAAATCGACCCATCGATGATCCTCACGCTTGGATGGATGAGATCATCGTTCAGCACATCGAAAAGTACATGATGCGGCCCCCATACAGCTCGGCCGCTTTCGCCGGTCGGCTTGCCGACGCTGCCATTCTCCGGAAGTCCGAGGCCGAAAACCTTCCACTTCGAGAAAGAGTGAATCTCGTCAAGCGGAACGTCGGCGCAAACCGAATATACGAGCTCCTGGAGCGCCTCGGCTATTACGACCGCCTGATCAACAAACTTGGCCGAAAGGAAGCAAGGCGCAAGGTGAGTTCAGTAGCGCTTGGGCCACAGGGCGACCACGCGCTACACGAAGTAGAAGTCGATCACACTCAGCTAGACATTATGGTCTTCGACGCCAACGGTGACGTGAGACGACCTTGGCTCACGGTGCTCATCGATCGATACTCTCGCATGATCCTTGGCTATTTTATTACCTTTGATCCACCCTCGTGGGTCTCGGTTATGATGGCGCTCAGGATGGCAGTAATGCCGAAAGTCCGGCTTCTTGCCGAGATGGACTATAATTTCATGTACGAATGGGACTGCTATGGTTGTCCGGACAACCTGTACATGGATCGCGGCGCCGAATTCCTCTCCTACTCAATGAGGGCAGCGGCTGAACGGTTGAATATCAGACTTGTCGACCTTCCTCGCGCATCGGGATATTTGAAAGGGAAAGTTGAGCGCTGGTTCAATGTCCACAACCAAGGTCTGATCCACGCTCTGCCCGGTTACACCGGCCGGAACCCGACCAAAAGAATGAAAGAGAGCGCCAAGCCGAAGCTGGAATTGGAACAGCTTCAGATCCTGGTTACCGCCTTCATCGTTGATGTCTACAACCAGAAGATTCACGGCACCACCAAACAGGCACCTGCAGAGCGCTTTTCTGCGTCTTTCAATCAAGGCCTGTTTCACAAGTATCCACCACGCCCTGGCCTCTTGGGACCGGCTACGGACAAGGCTCGGCCGGCGGTGCTAACGAGGACAGGCATCAGGTTCGACAATCTCGTATATCAGTCCGACGAGCTATACGCGATGTACCAGCGGCGTGGTGGGAACTGCGACGTTATCGTCAAGCAGGACATGGCTAATGCCGGAAGAATCCTGGTTTTCGACGCTGGTCATGTGCCGTGGGTCGTAGCTTATCTGGTGGGCAAATATGCCGGCCAGAAAATGACCGTCGTCGAGCTCAATGAGTACATGGACGCGGATTCGCATATTGGCGACATGACGCCGGAAGAAAAATTGAAAAAGGCCCAGGCCATAGGCGGCCTCCAAGCGGAACTGGACAAGTACCGAGACAAGGTCAAGTTCCAAGCGTCGAGGCCCCCGACCAAAGCCTCCGAACACATCACGCCAGGCGAATATGAGCCAGACGTGGGCGGGTCGAGCCTTCGAGGCTTTGATCCAACCACTCCGGCAGAGGCCCACACGCATGGCGTTGAGGGATCATTTGCTGCTCCGACGACGATCGACGGCGTCTTCCGTGCTCTCGCTCGAGAGGAAGATCCAGAAGATGAAAACGCTGATTTGGAGACCTGGATGAAGGACCTCGAAGGCGGTGTTACGGGCATTGATTTGACATACAAAGTGACCGGAATTTCACAAGGCGCTGCGGTTGAAGAAGCCCAAAAGCGATCTGCACCCAAGTCTGCCGATGTTCAAAACATGACCACCTCGGATGATCCAACTGAAATTTTGGACAAGAAGCATAAACGGACCGGCCCTAGCACTAACATAGACTTGTCCGTTCAGAGCGACTCGTTGCTAGCGCCCCAGCAACGCGCCGCCAATACGCTCGGCTCAGATACCGCCGGCGAGCCTTCGAGCGTGCCTGCCAATTCTTCGTCGCCAGATCACCTGACACAGGGAGCTGTACCGCCTCGCCAGGACGAGGATGCAGCGGCGGTTCCACGATCTGAACAGGCTCCAAGGTCGGATGGCGTCTCTCGAAAGCGACTATGATGGATATTGATTTCTGGGATAAGTTCGAACTCCGCGAGAAAGCTATTGGCATCGGCGGAGCTGTCGTCGCCACGGCATCCCATCGAGCTATTGGTGCAAGGATATCTCTGGCACTTGATAGCTTTCGAACTAGACCGAACGGCATGGTTGGTTTGATCTATGGCGAATCCCAAATCGGCAAGACACTGGCTTGCGAGGCCTTCCTTGAAAGCTACGCAGAATCGGTAGGTGGCGAGTATAAAAGCTACTCTCCCACGATAACCGAGGGAGACGAACAGGATGACCTGGCTTCGGCCAGCTATGTGAGCGTCCCTGGGGGGAGGTCGGACCACAAGCCCGTTGTTATGATCCAGGTGGGGGGCGGCTCCCACCTTCAAGGGACTACTGAAGGACACAATCCACGCGGTGACCAAGGAGCCGGCACCGAGAACTGCCACGGGCCCTGCCCTTGTCAATCTGCTGGCCAAGCACCTTAGAGGGCAGCAAACCCATCTCATTATCTTTGACGATGGGCACTATTTGACCCATGCAATGAACCGGCCGGATCAAAACTCGGCACAAGGACTCCTTGCTAGCATCTGTAAGACTACGAAAACCGAGGTGATGGTGGTCGGCCAGCAGCTGGCGAAGAATCTTATTGTGAGCGACGTTCTCAAAGACCTCAAAGAACAGGTCTATGAGGTGATGTCACTGCCACCTCCTCCCCGGCCGGAGGACTGTGAAGATGATGCGGAAGAGCCGCCGTTTATGAGCTTCCTCCGGAAGCTGGTGGCGGAGTTAGATTTTGGTGGACCAACCGACTTACTAGAGTGGCGCGTAGCCATTCGGATTCACTCGTACGCTCGTGGACGGCCGGGGCTGGTGAGCGCGCTCTTACAGCTTGGCGCAAAATATGCGGTCGCTCACAAGGCCGGGATGGTCGACATGAACATCCTATACCTGACACTCCGTGATGCCATGGGAGTTGCGCACGAAGACAACGTTTTCCGGACAACCGGGAATGAGCCAGCGCTGGTGGAGTACCCTGGCGTATTCTCGCTTGAGCCTCGATACAATGTCTGATGCCTCGAAGCCATTGTGGAGACCGCCGCTTAGAATCGATCCACGGGAGGGAGAGACACTCAACGCTTTCCTTCTAAGGTTTTGCGATACCAATGGCTGGCCATCGATGGTGAGCTTTTGCAAGGCCATCGGATCATCAGCGCCTCAAATTAGAAGTGGCACTGACATTGATTTGTTGGCCACTGCCGTACAGATCTCGCCCGACGTACTCAGGGACATGGCGCTCCAGCGGTCACACAAAACCGTAGTGGGGTTCGGGTCATACCGATTGCCTTGGTCTTCACTGATATCTCGGCGGCGCAGGGTATGCCCCGCCTGCATTTCAGAAGAAGGTTACATGCAGTGGTGGTGGGAATTCGACATTTTCTCTTCTTGCTCCGTCCACCACCTGGAACTTGTGGATGAGTGTGGATGTGGGTCTACGCTCACGTGGGACGACGCGTCGCTCGGTTGCTGTAAAGCCTGCTCGCGGCAAGGAGATGATCGGGACCTCCCCCGCCGGCTACGCCGACCTGCAGGTTTTGAACTTTGGTGCCTGGAGCAGATTGGAGTTGCGAGGCCTCATTTACGACCCCACTCGCTGTTTCACGCAGTCGGTTTGCGTGAGGCCGTGATCTTGGTTGAGGCCTTGGCGGTGCTATTGGCCCTTGGCTATTCGCCTCACCGTCCGATGTTGTTCCAACAGCTTGATCGGCGCCAGGCTCGACGAGAAGAAGCTTTTGACATCCTCGACAATGGTACTCTCGATCGTATCGTGTTGGAGTGTTACGACGGTTTCAAAAAGCACACGGGTCGAACACTCCCGGAAGAACCACTCGACCTATTAGGCTGGTTCGGAGATGAGTTCAGTTTCTTGCTGCCGCTCTATGTGGAATTCTCGCGGGCTCTAAAGGAGAGTCTGACGCACTATCTCAGAGTTCCCGTAACCGATCTGCAACGAATGGACTATGTGCCTGTAGCGCCTGTGGCAAACTCCTTCGGTCTGCCATCCAAGGTCGTCGTTGATCACCTAAAGCTTTCGGATGCGATCGATTGCTTGTTGGAGCATGAGGCCGGATTGCTCATCAGACACGATATGCTTCATCGAGTCAGGAGCGCCGCGGAAACGATCGCGAAATAGTCGCGTCAAGTGGGCTAAACCACTCAAATGCAAAGGAAAATGGAGACGTATCTGTGACAATAGTGCCTTAAAGCAGGTGTCATGGATACCGATAATAACCACGACCGAGCGGATTTGGGAGCCGGCAGAGTTGCAGAGCTTCACGCTCATAAAATGCCGACGTTTCCCAAGATTCAGCCTCACTCCGGTGAATCATGCGCTGGCTTCTTAATGCGTCTGGGGGAGGCCTTTGGATGGGAGACGTTAGCCGGTACGGCAGCGCGTTTGGGCGTGACCGTTGGTGACCTTAGGTGGGGACCACGTCAACGCAAGGGAAACTCTGCTAGGCTGTGTGGTCACCAACTGCCACTAAAGGTCATAGACCTTCATCGGAGGCGCATATGCCCATGTTGCCTGCAAGAGGAACGTTTCCTTCGAGAATGGTGGGAAATTAATATCTTTTCCACCTGCCCCACGCACGGCGTCGTGCTCGAGGAATCTTGCTCATGTGGTAAGCGCTACAAATGGGATGACACTCGTCTAGGCCAATGTCCGGACTGCAAAGATGACATCAGAGAAATGTCCTCTTCCCAGGTTGAGTGTACCCGGCTGGAGCTATGGCTGGCGAGACGTTTGGGCATTTTGTCAGCCGGCGATGAACCCATAGAGCTTGAAAACCAAAAGCTCGGCTTTGCGCTTCGGTTAATCGAGAACGTTGGGCTGATGTCGATGTTTGGATTCAGCAAGTTCGCCCCAGGATCCGCAGATTCAGTCGATGAGAGAAATGGGGCAATGGAACTCGGATTGGAGGCTCTCTCCTCTAGTGGCCTGGAGTCGATTGTGAGAGCATCTGTGGCGTCGTTCAAGCAGGCACCAGGGGATAGAGTAATCAGACGGTCACTTGACGGCCTTGGTTGGTTTGGGGAATGGCTTGTCGATGAAGATTTGCCCCCATCGCATCCATTCGCCATACGAATTGCTGAAGCACTGAAGATTGCTTGGGGTTCGCAGATCGCAGACCCTCACGCCAGCCTTGTCCTCGCAGAACGTCTTGGGGTTCCTGTCGACATTGCCATCGATATGGTCAGCCTTCACCTGGAGAGGTCAGGCCTAGGGCGATCAGAGCCCTGCCGCTATAGGCAAAGTACATGGAGCAGTCGCGGCTCCGCGTTATGGCTTCTTTTCCATGACGGGAGGCAAACATTGCCAAAACTCATCAGTTACGCGGATGATGCCATTGTTGGGGAGCCGACGGGCCAAGCCAGATGTCGGAAATTGGGTAAGCCTACGGCTTCCCACCATGCAGGCGACGTACCTGATCCGGAACAGCTCTGGGCGTAGATTCGATGGTCTACAGTAGACGTCGCCGTCAATTAGAGAGTTAGCAGATCCGTCACCCATGGCAGAACCACCCCCATCACCACAGACAAGGTCAGGGCGCCGGTCCGTCAGGTCGATGCTTGGAATGTAGAAAGATGTGGTGTCCGGCGTCGCGAGCGCGATGGAAAAGAGCTGCTTGAACTGGGACGACGTGATGCTAGTCCCTTCGACCAACGAAAAAGGGCCAAACCTGACACAGTAGAGGATGATTGCGGCGCAAACTGCTTGGATGCATCGCTCGACGGATGCATCATTAAAGTGAGAGTCCCGATCGTGCTTGGTCTTATTGTACGCGTCGTACCACGGCAGCGATTGTGTGGGGTTCTGGGCCGACCAAGACGCAAATGGCCTTATTGGTGCAAGTGACGCGAATGGCGTCAGGGTGACTTCGTACTCGGCGGGGAAGAGCGGCTCCTTGAGCCTTACATAGTCCGTGGTTTTTAGACTGCGACCGCCATTTCCCGTGAGGCCGGCGTCGCGCGCGTGCCGCTGCCAATAGTTCTCCACTTCGGTAGCCGCCAGGATCAGGAGCTCGCGGCTCTTATGACCGAAACTCTGTAGCCCTTGCGCTGTTGGTTGCACGTATAGGAATAGGTCGTAAAGACGCTCGAGGAGCAAGTGAAGAGCTTGTTCTGCGGAGAGCCTATCGGCGTCGGTAACGCCTAAGGCCTGATTGACCTGCGCTGTGTAGTAAAGCCCTGGCCGCCAAACTCCCTGGACAGCATGACCCGGCTGGCGTTGCATCGGGCGAAGATCCTGTCCTGCAAAGGTCGTCGTCGCCCAGGCGTTTAGGTCAGCGTCCGTTCTCTCCGAAACCGTCAATCCGCTGCTAAGGCCAAAAAGGCCGGCATTGGCGCCGTAAATCGAGACTAAGGAATTCCCGGATCGATAGGCGTAGCTTAGGGGCTGGCGCTGATGAATGTTCGCCACCCAGCCAGGAATTGTCGTCGCCAAATTCTCAAACGTTATCGCCAAGGCGCGCCATCCGTATTGTCAAGTGGAGGCTGCGGCAAAGCCTCGGCCAACTCTGGCAACAGCCTTAGGTGCTTCTGGCTGCAATCTCGGCAGCGGTCTGGGCAGCAATGTGGGCGTCAACCGCAGCGGTGACTTCTGAATAGAGATCAACGCTATGATCCTCTGCTGTCAGCGAAATCAGCAATGCGTAACGGCCGCGGTCTTCGTACCGCTGTTGCCCCATGTGAGATTTCCACCACCCCCCAACGGGATGAACTGCTAGATGATCATGGAGTGAAAGATCAATGGCGTGCCCACGCCAAAGATCGCAGTGCAGCGACCCCGCCTGAACCGCCTTTGGACCGAGAAGCCAATAGCTTGGCTCCTTTACGCCGCCGCCGTCACCCTCAGCGTATTCGTCCTCGTACAAGCTTTGTCGGGCCTGGAACTGCTCGGGGGTTTCTCCGCGCTTCTTGAGCGCAAAGCGCAACCCATAAGACCGGTACGTGTCGGGCCTGGTGGCTGCCCTGCCGGTAAGGTTTGGCTCGATATAATAAGACAAGGTGACCTTCATGGTGACGATGGCATTTTCCATGCCCTCGAGGACATCACGTGGCCACGGCAGGTCATAGAAGTGTATCTCGTTGAAAACGGGCGCGCCCTTCCCCATCGCATACGGCTGGATGTCGGCCTGCGCCATCAGCGTCACATCGCTCTTAGCAGACGCTATGGCTCTCGCCAGGTTGGGCACACCGTAACCCACGTCGCGCAGAAGAGACTGTTTGGCCGCCTTGCTGCCGGTCTTCCCGGTGCGCCAGTGCGCGCCTGTCCCGATAAACTTCGACCTGATGGGTTCTGGCCACTCGGCCGACTGTACGATCAACGCCCGGTAAGTTTCCGGCCACAATCCGGGCAGCGCCGCCTTCAACTGTCCCACAAAATTGCCGGCGACGGCGGTAGCAGCGCTGGTCGCCCAAAATGGCACAAGTGGCTCGTTTACGATGTCGGCTCCGGTGGCGAGAAGCGACACGGCTTCATGCCAATCGCAGTAATCTGCTAAATCCACCACCATGTTCCCGGCTTCGAAAAGGACCTCGGGTTTGATCGGCGTCAGGTCCGTCGGCAGCGTTTGGGAACCGCAACTGAACGGACTTTTGTGGTTCGCACCAACGAGCGGGGTGAGACTTATATCGTCGACTGGGCCCACGTCTTTCGCCGTATATCCACCGATCGAGAGCGCGTTCCAACTTTGCGCCGGGTCCTCCAGAGACTGGTGGGTCAGCACCTGGGACTTCATTCCACCGGCACGATTTCCAGTGGCAACCATGAACATTCGTTTCGGCAAATCTTTTGCCTCTACATTTTCCTGATGGTCGCCGGGCATAGATCCACTGACGATCTGGTCTATTGCACCGCTCCAGCTCGATGGGCCGCTGGGAGGAAACTCGGCCGTCGATACCGCCATGCAGAACGAGCGAACAGTCTCAGGCCGCTCGATTTCCGCGATGGCGACTGCCGCCTGGGTGATAACTCCATACTTTGGAGGTTCGGTGGGTGGGAAACCCATGGGTGGGAGGAATTTTACGGACTCGACGGTGTGGGTCAATACCGACTCCGACGTACCATTCATTGGCCAAAAGAGGTCACCGTGCAGCACAGTTCCTGCCATCGGTGTACCATGGCCTCCATGGGGATGGTGGTCATCGGTGCCCCAGTCGTCATCGACTGTCCACGCGCCGGCTAGCCCTGGCTGAATGAGGGGATGGGCTGCGTTGATACCTGAGTCCAGGACGCAAACCGTGGGAAACGTCGCATTTGGGACAACCAGACGTCTCGCCAGGTCATCGACCCATTCATGCTGCGTTGTCAGGCCGCCTAGCTCCAAAAAAGGCGCGATGTTGCCGGTCGCTTTCCGAACCTCGGAGACCAGACCAGGAATGCGTTGCAAGAAGGTTACCAGTGCGCCAGCGCTAGCCCTGATATAGGCTACGCTCATTTCCGGAAAATTCTGGCGTTGGTCGTGAACGACGAGATTAGCGACCCTCGCGGCAGAACAGACGGCCGGCGCGTGGCTCTTTGGGCTAATCCATACTTCCCACCAGAACGGGGCTTGCTCCGTGAAGTCTATAGCGCCCAGGAATAAGCTATGGGCGGGCGCTGGCCGCACGTCATCGATCGGTTCGAACAGGTCGACCTCGGGCCGCTTCCGATTTCCTACGACAGGTGCGCCATAGGCCAGGATCCGGCCTCTTAGGAACTGTCTTGCCTCGTCTGGCACAAAAACCAGAGCGGTTTCACTTCTGTCCTCGTTTCGCGAAGACTGAAGGACCTTGATGTTTTGAGCGGTGAAGTCGAGGTTCGGCGTCTTTGCAGGACCCTTGCGGTCACTGTCCGGAGCTGTGGTCTCGATCTCGACGTTTACACCCTTTACGTGGCCCGGAATTTCGACCCGCTCATCTACAGCTGGCGGCGGGATCGCGCCCAGCGCTGCCGCCAGTTGCTGAATTAGGAACGCCGAGTGCTGCACGGGGTCCTTTTTCAGATCGGGCTCGTCTCTCGCCGATGAAGGATAGACATACTGAGCGGACGTGAGAAAACGCTCAATGCGGACATGAGGATAGTCGTGTGAACTAAAATCGTCGTCCTGCGCCATTCACTACCGGATAGAGGTAAAACGACTCCGGAATGACTGCCGATCGTGAAGAGACGATTTGAGCGCCTCCACTGACAAACTCGAACTGCCTTCCAGAATCGCATCTTTGATGACCGAATCTGCTGCTCTAACGAGTTCGCCTTGACTTAAGCCATCTGTCAATGGAGCGACTTCCAGCCATTGACTTGTTTTGAGCTTAAATTTGCCCAGTCGTTGGTTCAGGATTTTTCTAGCGGCTTCAGCATCCGGCATGTCATATTCGATGATTTCGTCAAATCGGCGCGCCAAAGCCTTGTCCAGTATTTCCGGATGGTTTGTGGCGGCGATGACAAGACTGTCGGTGCTGTTAGGTTCTTCCATGAAGGTGAGAACCGAATTCAATACGCGCCGGATCTCACCCACATCGTTCGTGTCGCTGCGACGCGACCCGATCGCGTCGAACTCGTCGAGGAGGTATACTCCGCGCGTCTGATTGACCTGGTCAAATAGCAGACGCAGCTTTGTAGCCGTCTCCCCGAAAAAACGACTGAATACAGAGTCCAGCCGAACGACGAATAGCGGTAGGTGTAGTTCGCCGGCGAGTGCCGATGCCGTCATCGTCTTGCCGGTGCCCGGTGGGCCGACGAGAAGGAGATGGGTAGCCGGCGATTGGCCATGGTCGCGCAGTGTCGCCCTTTCCTTCTGCTGCCTCACGAGCTTGGTGAGGCGCAGCCGAACGCCTTCGGAAAGGACCATGCCCGACAGATGGGTCTTGGGATAACTGGAGCTTACTATCTCCTGAAGCTCACCCCGCGGACGCGCCAATGGAATTACCGACTGGCCTCGCTCCTGAACAGACCGCCCTTTTTGGCGGGCCGACTGGACCAGTTGCTTGAGCTTCTCAGCATCACTGGCATTGCCCTGACGAGCTTCCTGGGCAGCAATCTGAAGGGCGATCGTGAGGAACTGCTCCTCGTTGCCGGCAACATGAGAGTTGAGGAGGGCGATGAACTGTTTTGCTGACATTTCGAACTCTCCTTTCTCAGATGCCTGCTGGATTAATACGACGAGCTAGGCAGCGGCGAACCCTAACCTACCTTTATAGCCAAGTTTGGATGCTCGCCTGAGTCAACCCAATGCGGCTTTTGCCAGTGCCAGATACCGTATTTATTTCGCTGCAACAGCGTGCAGAGGAATCACTTAGGAAAACAATAACGATGGAACAAACAAGGAACAAGATCAGCCTAAGTCAGAGCAGGTTTTGGAAAGACATGGTCACGGCCATCGGGGTGGCGTGGCGATCGCGGCCTGGTACCAATTTTGACCGAGCCGCTGGACGACTTTAGGGTTGCGCTGTCGCCGTCTGATCGATCAGCAAGACCGTTAGTGTCTGTGCCCTCGTCGTGTCCATCTCCGCCATGATAGCGGACATTTTGCGAGGTGATATGCTCGATGCGATTTTGAGAAGAACCTCGTTGGGAAGTCCGCTCATGACGGCTGCGGCGTCCTTAGGTTTCATATTCTGGTAAAGCGAGACCATCTCGTCGATTTTCTGCTGGCTTTGCCGATCTCGTGTGCCGGCGAGTTCGTTGATACCGGCCTCCAATTCCGTGAGCTTTGCAATACGCTCGGCGATGCGCTTTTCGGCTGCGTCGAGGAGGAGTGCCTGCTTGTCGAGACTGGCTTTCTGGTCTTCCAGTGACTTATTACGCTCTCCCAGCCGTAGAAGCAGGGCGTCTGCTGTTGCGGAACCGGTGTCAGTCGATGTCAATGGCACTACCCCCGACGACGTCATCATCATCGGCACCGCATCGACCCGCTCGACACATTCCTTTTCTGCGCCAGCCTCGGCAACCTTAGGCGTTGCGATCTTCTCTCCGTCGGCAGGCAATTCCAGTGCGAGCGAACAGCGATCCGGCGACAGCGCTGCTGCGCCCACGATTGAGTTCGTCTCGGCGCCCTCGATTAGACCCGCCTCAGGATCGGAAAGCGCAAGTGTCGGCGTAGCGTCCTCGATAACCGGTGCTGCATCTCCGAGGGTGGAACCGCCAATCGAAACGGCAGCCCCCTCCCCGCCCTCGGCTCCAGAGCCAGCCTTTTGAACCGCCAGCACCGGCGCCGAGAAGACCAAGAGCACCAAAACGGCAAGAGATACCTTCTGCGTCACGAACATAAACTTTGCATCCCTAGAAACCTTTGGAGGCAGAATGCAGCATCTGAACTGACGGCTATGTAATCCGATAGATAGAACTTTATCTTTCCTGCCGCAGCTTCCCCAGACAAGCCGAGAAGAAGCCACCATCCGCTCAGCTCAACATCGAGATTAGATCCATTATCGGGTCTGCCCAATGACCGAGCACGCCAAGCTTGGTCAGTTGACATGTTGCTAGATGACAATTTTCGGCCCTCGAGCCTGGATGGTGTCTAGTTCATGACTACTATGGGGCGTGTCGCACTGATGTCGGCCTTCTCACGCACGACAGCGGAAGCGAATTCTCGGGCGTCGTGTTGAGTGCTACGATGACAGCGAGTATGCGCAAAAGCTACAAACGGAATGGGTCTAATGTCTGAGAGCGAGGCTCACACAGAACGCGGTCACGACCATGATCATAGCCATGCGAAAGCGGTGACAAGCGGCAACGAGCGTCGCATGATGTTTGTCTTGGTTTTTACCGCAGGCTATGCGCTGGTGCAGGCTGTCGGTGGATGGTTCTCTGGCTCTCTCGCTCTGATCGCCGACTCCGGCCACATGGTCTCTGACGCCGCGGCGCTGCTCTTGGCTGTGATTGCATACCGCGTGGCCCGGCGGCCGGCAGATAGCACGCGCACCTATGGATTTCATCGTGTTCGCGTTCTGGCGGCTTTGGCCAACGGCGCGTCGCTACTCCTCCTCGTCGCCTGGATCATTTGGGAGGCCATTGGCCGCATCAACGCACCGCATGAGGTTTTGGCAGGCCCGATGCTGATCGTCGCGATCATCGGGTTGATGGTCAACCTCGCGGGCGCTTGGATTCTCTCGCGAGGCGCCAAAGGCGACAACAATCTGAAGGGGGCGTTCCTGCACGTCATTGGCGACCTGCTGGGGTCAGTGGGCGCTATTGCGGCGGCTATCGGCATCATGCTGACCGGTTGGACTTTACTTGATCCTATCCTGTCGGTTCTCGTGGCAGGCCTCGTCGTACGCTCATCCTGGTCGCTGGTACGAGACTCCCTGCGGGTCTTGCTTCAGGCGGTGCCCCGAGGGATCGACGCGCGCCACGCCGAAAAAGAGCTTGCAGACCTGGTGGAGATCGACGACGCCGGCCATTTTCACGCCTGGACACTGACGGATGATACGGTTGTGGCAACTGTTCACGTCATCCCAAAAGGCAACGTTGACCCTCTTCTGTTGCCCGACCTTGTGTCCAAGTGGCTAAAATCCCGGTACAACATAGACCATGTTACCGTTCAGGTAGACCGCCCGGGTACGACCTGGACCAACGGGCTTTAGCGACGCGCATCGCCGAACGCAGTCACCATTTGTTTGGGCCGTGCAGGTGCCCAACCAGCTTCTGGTCCTCATTCAGGTGGCATTGAGTCTTCAGCTATTATTCGCCGTTTTTTCGTCGGTGATGTTACCGCTGACCTGCCCAAGCCTGCAGGGCCGGTGGCTCTCCAGGGTTGGTGCTCTGGCGGAATTTATCGCCCTCTTCATTGCCAGCCTCAACGTGAATCTACTCACCGACTTTTTCACTGGCTAAGTCCCGCCGGGGTCATATCCGTGTCCAGCGCCTCCGCGAAATCCGGTGCAATGCCCAGCATAGGAGCGACCCGCTGGATAATGCGCCCCGACATCGTGCCAGCGTTCCAGCCGGCGGTTGTTCCAGACTGCGGATTTTCTGCCTTCGGTTCGTCCACCATGATGATCATGGCATAACGCGGGTTATCCATCGGAAACACCGAGGCGAAGAAGTTAGTGACCTTGCTGGACGAATAGCGACCGTCGACAACCTTCTCCGCAGTGCCGGTCTTTCCACCGGGTCGATACCCCAGCGCCGCCTTGTTCATCTGCGAGCCTGAGCCTTCAAGCGCGTTGAGCCGCATGAGATAACGCATCACATGGCTCGTCTCCCCGCTGAGGACAGGTCTATATAATTCTTCCGCATTGGCTAGGTCGCGCTTGTAGAGGGTTGGCGGCACGTAGTTCCCGCCATTAGCGATTGTGGAATACGCGACCACCATATGCAGCATTGAAACTGAGAGGCCATGGCCAAACGATGCAGTCGCTGCCTCAACTTCTGAGAACGCACTCTTGACCGAAGGCAGGCGCATTTCAGGCAGCTCAAATGGCACGCGCTGATCAAGACCCATCGCGGAAAGATATGACCGGAAGTTCTCATTACCCATCGCCTGCATGACGCGAATGGTGCCGATATTGGAGGAGTATTTGTAGACCTCGGGGAGAGACATTATCCTGTTTTTCCCACGGAAGTCGGTGATCGTATAGCGGCCGAAACGGACCCCGAAACGGGCATCGAACTGGTCGGTCAGGCTTACGGCACCCGCGTCGAGTGCGCCAGCGATCGTAACGGTCTTGAAGATCGAACCCACTTCGAAAATGCCTGAGGTCACCCGGTTGAATGTGTCCTTGACCAGCGCCGAAGCAGGATCATTCGGGTTGAAATCCGGCAGCGATGCCAGGGCGACGATCTCGCCCGAGTAGATATCCATCATGACGCCGGCAGCGGCGATCGCTTGATAGCGCGTCATGGCGTCCTCCAGTTCGCTGTACATGGCGTGCTGAACGCGCATGTCAACGCCAAGCTCGACAGGTGTGAGCGCATTGCCCCTTGCCGGGCCCAGCTCCTGCAGGAGGGCGACTGCCTCCGTATCCATTTGTCGTTCGATCCCGGCAATGCCTTGGTTGTCGACATTGGTAGAGCCAAGGATATGGGAGGCCTCGTTCATTGCTGGATAAAAGCGCTTGGACTCCGTAATGAAGTCAATACCCGGAATGCCAAGCCTCATGATCTGGTCTTCAATGGCAGGCGTCAGTTCCCGCCTGATCCAGACGAAGCCGCGATCCCCCGTCAGCCTGTTGCGAAGCCAGGCTTCGTCGAGGTCGGGGAGCACAGTCCGCAGCTTCTGGACCGCCTCCTCGATGTCGACGATGCGTCGAGGTTCGGCAAACAGTGAAGGCACGCGGATATCCAGCGCCATCTCGAGCCCATTGCGGTCGAGGATGGGCGGGCGGGTAGCCGTTATCGCGTCGCGCGTCTGGCCCTCGATGCTTTGATCCGTTTCGACCATTCCAAGCTGAATGAGCCTACCGCCAACGGCGACGAAGCCGATGACGATTGCTGCCACCATCCAACGGATACGATTGCTCGTGATGCTGCCGCGCTGCTTGCGGGCACCATCGATTGAAATCACCTCTGAGGCGAACATGGTTTTGCCTCAGGTTTCGAAGGTCACTTTGCCGGCCATGTCGAATTCGTAGACATCGTCCCGGAAACTGACGACACCGTCACGGTTCGCCCAAGCGGAGATATACGTGGTGTGGATTTCGACCGGATTGCGGACGTCGACATCCTTGCGCTCACCTGTGGCGAACACATTTCCGACCTCCCCGCTGGCCCAGCCAGAGGTGTCGCGCAGAACCCATGATACGAAGTCCTGCACTTGGTCCACGCGAACGCAGCCTGAGGACAGGAAACGGGCATTGTCGCCGAACAGGCCTTTGGTCGGGGTATCGTGCAGATAGACCGCATGCGGGTTGTGGAAATTGATCTTCACATTGCCCATGGAATTGAGCGGGCCGGGATCCTGACGGAAGCGGTAATTCACGGCTTCTTCGGTCTGCCAATTGATGGAGCTGGGCTGCACCTCCTGGCCGTTGCCGTCGAGAATCCTGATCTTCTGCTCGGTGAGGTAATTCGGGTTCTCGTTCATATATTTGATGAGATCCCGCCGGATGATCGAGACCGGCACATTCCAGAACGGGTTGAAATTGATCTGGTGGATACGGCTCTTGAGGATCGGCGTTTGTCGGTCGATGCGCCCTACCACAGCCGTGTGACGCCGCTGAACCATCCCGCCTTCGACAACCTCGATGAACGCGGCAGGTATGTTCACCACCACATAGCGGTCGGCCAAAGCTGGGGCCATTGCCTGAACCCTCAGAAGGTTGAGGCGGAGCTGATGCAGACGCGCCTCCGCAGGAACGTTGAGCGCGTACCATGTCGGCTCATCGACCTGACCACTCACCTGTAGGCCATGTCGAGCTTGGAACCGGCGGAGGGCGGCATCTGTCGGGCCATCGAAGGCTTCGTCAACCTGATCCACCATGGCCATGTCGGCCGAAGACAGAAGTCGACGCTTGAGCTGAACGACACCATCGCGCCGCACGCCCATTGTTACGCCATAGGTCTCCTGCGGCACCTGTTCCCAACCACCGGCCATCACGAAGGGTTCGTATTGCGCGATCGCCATCTGCAGGTTGTTGGCGGTATCGTAGGACAGGATGGGCTCGACTGTTTCGATCGCTCGAATTGCGGCGGCACTGTTGGCCTCAAGCTCGGCGTCAGTGAGCGCTCTCCCTGGTTCATCATGCTCCAAAGGGACTGGGCTTGTGCCGGGGCGATTTGCGATAGCCCGGCGGCTCCTGCCGAGAGGAGCTGAAGGAAATGTCTGCGTTTCATGGCCTGATCGGATGGTTCAGTACAAAAAGGCGGGCGCCGAGGCGGTCAGAACCGCTGTCGGTACCCGATTGAGGACTAAGGATCAGATGAAGCGAGGAGGCCGCAGGAGCTTGTCGTACAGGGAGAGTTGGATATCGGCGTTCCGAGCAACAGCAGCGGCTACCCGCAGCGTGCTGGCCACGAAATCGAGGGTGTCCTCGAATAAGGCAACCGCTTGGCTTGCCTGACAGCAAGTGACGCAATGGTCGATATCGATCGCGGTATGGGCGTCATCGGTCGCGAGCTGGTGCTCTTGAATGCAAGGTTCCCCCAACGGCGCCGACGCCATCGCCTGATGCGAAGCCAAGGCAAAGGCGAGCAACGCCAGCAGCGTTAGCAGCAGTCGCTGACCAACCTTCACCCCGAACCGCCTCCCTCACGCAGACGCCAAATCGAGCACAACGAATGTACCAAAAATTAGGCAACAATTGGAGACCCTACAGTTTACGGGTTATGATTTGGTAACCCGCCGCAACAGGTGAGCGGCGACAAACTCGGCGTCTTTACTCACCCCAATGACAAGGGCGGACTCCCGGTTTCGCAGCCAAGGCAGGCCGACGGAATAGAGGCATTGAACTGGCGCCCCCCATCATGCGAGACCGGTCCCCGAGCACCCATTGCACCAGGCAGCTAAAGGAACGACCAATCGGTGCGATACCCCAGCGCCCAAAAGCCCCCCGCCCCCGCGAAGAGCGGTTTGAGCCTTGCTGGACCGTGATTATGTGACGCCGCGTGATAACCTGATGTGGTTGACCAGGGCACCGCCGAACAAAGCGACCACGCCGACTCCAATCCATAGGTCAGCGAAGTTGTTGGTAAAGATAGGTGAAATGGGGGCTCCCCAGCCGAGAAAGTCCGTGACTGAGCCAAAAATGCTGCGGTCCACGAAGTTTCCAAGGGCGCCTGCGATGATGAAGGCCAAGGCCAGCACTTCTCGACGGGATCGGGTTCGATACAGCCAGACCGAAAATGCGAAAATGAGCGACGCCGTGACAATGGCGACCAGAGCCGGAACAGCAGAGAACATGCCGAAAGACACACCGGCATTCTCAACCAGCCGGACCGAAAGGAATGGCGCAATCGGTATCGGCGAATCCAGAGTATCGAGATTGGTTCTGATACCCGCCTTTGCCGCCAGGTCCACTGCGATCAGCCCCGGTATCAGATAGAGCGAAACAGTTAGCTTCATTTTCGGATCAACCCATACATCTGCGGCTTGGCTACGACCTATAGCTACTAGAGGATCAAGCGTGCTGGTGATCACGGAGTCGCGAGAAACCTGGCTGTACCAATTGGCCGAGCTTCAACCGAATGTCCGCCAGGATCACTGCCACGAGACCGAAGGTTGCACCCGTCAGACAGCCAGTGCGCTTCGCCAGTGCGAACCCTGCCGGGAAGCTGGAGCATGGGCTTCGCGAACTTAGCATGAGCCACGAATGTCAACATTGGTCTGGATTGCCGCGAACTTCCGGCTTCATTTGAGGCGGCGTTGAACTGGAGTTTCTTCGACCTTGCGCTATGTGGTGGAGGGACGCCGGTTCTTCGTTTCAAGGTAGGAACCAAGCGTCCTCATCAGATGAGCGGCGTCGTCGCTAACACCCATCACCAGTCCAGAAGCGCGGTTGCTTTGCCACGGAAGGCCAAGGAAGAAGAGGCCCGGTACCGGCGAAACACCTTGGTCGTGCAATAGCTTTCCCGGCGGATCGAAAGCCTCCCAGATACTGAGGAATGACCAATCCGGTTTGTATCCGAGCGCCCAGACTATCCCGCCTGGCCGCACGAAAGTGCCGTCGTCGAAGAAGACCATATTTTCCTCCGCACCGACAGCCCTCCCCTTGATCTCTACGCCCATCGCGTCGAGGGCGCGCAAGCTGCGGTTTCGATCCGGAAAGGGATCGGTCTTTCGCATGAAGCGCCCGAAAACCGAGGCGCCTGACGCCCGAACCAGCCCAGTGACGTCCAGCCACCACCAGAGGCTACGGCCAAAGATGCACTCGGGTAAGAGCCGTCGCGGCCGGCCGGTGGCTAGGACGACCTTGCGCCGACCGACGGCAATCGCTGCTATGTCCCGGCCACTCGCACCATCGCCAACGATCAGCAAAGGATCGTTCGGAGTTGCGGTGCCGTTTCCGAAAGCTTCAGCCGCGATGTGAGGTATCTCCAGCCCGTTCGCCCAGCGCGGAACGACGGGGTCTTTGAAAGCCCCGCAGGCAACAACGATTGTGGCAGCATGGATTGTCTCGAAGCCGTCACCAGACACTGCAAAACCGCCGTCGGGTTTCCGGACGACCGAGGTGACCGTAGCCCCGCCAATGACAGGCATCCCATGCCGGCGTGCAAACGCCTCAAGGTAGTCACCAAACTCGTCCTTGTCGGGATATCCGTCCGGGTCGCCTTCCATCGCCATACCGGCAAGGGCGCTGTATCGCCGCGGCGTAAACAGGGTCAGCCCAAGATACCTGTTTCTCCAGCTATCCCCGATGCGGTCATTGGCATCGAGCAGCACAAAGTCGGCACCAGCGTTAGCGAGAAGACGACCCATCGCCAGCCCGGCTTGTCCGGCGCCTACCACCACTACATCGCGAACAGCGGGGCTGCTGACCATGAGCTACTCGATAAGCCGACGGAGTTTCGCCAAACGCGTCTCGACTGGCTCCTCCCCATCCAATGTCCCGAAGAAGTAGCCGTCGGCGTCAGCCAGTTGCACATTGGCACTGTGCTCCATCGTGTAGTCCCCACCATCGAGGGGGATTTTCTCGAAGTAGACGTAGCGAGCTGTCGCCATGGCACTCACGGCTTCAAGCTCTCCGGTCACTCCAACGATGCGCTGGTCGAAATAGGCGACATAATCCTTCATTACCTCGACCGTATCGCGCTCAGGGTCCACGGACACGAAGACCACGTTGAGCTTGTCGGCATCGGGGCCTAGGGCATCAAGCAGTTGAGACATCTCTGCCAGGGTCGTCGGGCAAACCTCCGGGCACTGGGTGAAGCCGTAGAACCAAGCGGAAGGCTTCCCGAGAAAATCTGACTGGGTAACTTCGGCCCCGTCATGGTTTGTAAGCTTAAAGGGTGTCGAATAGAAAGCGACACCCTGATCGAGGGATCTTTCTCGTGGAACGACGGTAAAATAGGTCGCAGCAACCGCCGCTACGGCGACGAGTGCCCAAAGGACGATCCTGACGTTGTGAAGAATGCCGGACTTCTTCACTGGGGGTGTTCTCCATGGCCAGGTGCAAGATCAGTCGAGCGCTCTTCGACCTTGAAGGTGATATCGATCCTCCCCGCTTTCTCGAAAATCAGGGTCGCGGGCAGTTCGTCGCCCGCTGCGTAGCGCTTGTCCGGTTGCACGAACATGGCATGAGTGCCGTTGTCACCGAGCCAGACAATTTCCCCTGCGGGCAATGGCAGCCCATCGGTCATCGGCTGCATACGGGCAATACCGTCGGTCACGGTAGAGCGGTGCAGTTCTACCTTCTCGGCTGCCGGGGTCTCAATGCCGACAAGTCGATCGTCTTCGGCCCCTTGATTGTGCAGGGTCACATATCCACCAAGCACTCGAGCGCCGGGAGGTGCCTCTTGGATCATCGGATGGTCGATGTACATTGTGCCAGAGGTGAAGTCGTGGGCCCCCGCCGCGAGGGGAGATGCCATCGCAATCGCGAGAATCGCCAGCAGCCTTTTCATAGTCTTTTCCTTAGCTCTCGCCACGCCAACCGAGGAGGCGCATAGCATTGATCGTTACCAGCACCGTCGCGCCGGTATCTGCCAGAATAGCGGGCCACAGGCCGGTTATGCCAAGCACCGTCGTCACCAGAAACACCGCCTTCAGCCCCAGTGCCAAGGTGATGTTCTGACCAATATTGGCCATCGTCGATTTGGATAGCGATATGAGATTAGCGACGTCTGTGACCCGGCCATGGAGGATGGCCGCATCCGCCGTTTCAAGCGCGACTTCAGTCCCTCCCCCATGGCAACGCCGATGTCAGCGGCTGCAAGGGCCGGCGCATCGTTGATGCCATCGCCGATCTTGGCCACGACCTCGCCGCTGGCCTGCAGCTCGCGAACGATTTTCTGCTTGTCCTCTGGCAAAAGTCCAGCCCTGACATCCATTCCCAAAGATGCCCCGATCGCTTTGGCTGTGCGTTCGTTGTCGCCGGTCAGCATGATCGTGCCGATACCCATGTTGCGGAGGGCCGCGACACCCTTGATGGCATCGGCACGAGGTTCGTCGCGGATGGCAAAAATGCCCGCAAGCGTATCTCCCACGAGAAGCACAGACACCGTCTTGCCCTCGTCGTTGAAGGCATCGATCCGAGAGAGGATTTCTGCAGGTATCGCCACGCGCTCGCCCGCCGTTTTGGGCGACGCAAGAAAGACCGTTTCACCTCCGACGCTTCCGGTGACGCCCTTGCCGGGGACTGCGGCTATGTCGAAAGCTGGTGGTATCGGCGCCTTTTCCGCCTTGGCCTTTTCAACGATCGCCAAGGCGAGTGGATGGTTCGAGCCTGTCTCGATGGCCGCCGCCATGGACAGCAGCTTGCTCTCGCTGCGGTCAATGCCGACGATATCGGTGACCTTCGGCTTGCCTTCCGTCAGGGTACCGGTCTTGTCCATTGCCACCATGGTGACTTTGCGGAACTGCTCCAGCACCGCACCGCCTTTGAGAAGCAGACCGCGACGAGCGCCCGATGACAAGGAGGCGGCGATGGCCGCGGGGGTGGAGATGACGAGCGCACAGGGACAGCCGATCAGTAGGATGGCGAGGCCCTTGTAGACCCACTCATCCCACGATTGCCCGAACAGCAAGGGCGGTACGATTGCCACAAGTGCGCCCACGACCAACACGCCAGGCGTGTAGTATTTCGAGAACCCGTCAATGAAGCGTTCGGTAGGGGCTTTGCTCTCCTGCGCCTCCTCAACGAGAGCGATCACGCGAGCGATCGTATTGTCGGTGGCGCTGGCGGTGACCTTGATTTTGAGAGCGACGTCGGTGTTGATTGTGCCAGCGAAGACTGCATCACCGGGCCCCTTCGACTTCGGCACGCTCTCTCCGGTGACGGGCGCTTCGTCAATGGCACTGCGCCCTTCCACAATTTCACCGTCTGCGGGAATGCGATCGCCTGGGCGAACGAGCACCACTGCCTTCAATGCCAGATCTGCAGCCTGGACTTCCTTGACCCCCTCGTCCTCGACCAGCAGCGCAGTGCGAGGAACTAGATTGGCGAGGTTCTTGATGCTGGCCCGCGCTCGCTGGGCCGCCACACCTTCGAGCAGTTCTCCGATGAGGAACAGCAGCACGACGGTAGCTGCCTCCTCGGTGGCGCCGATGATGACGGCACCAATCGCCGCGATCGACATGAGGGTTTCGATGGAAAACGGGGTTCCGGCCATTGCGCCCGCTACGGCCCGACGGGCGATCGGTACCAAGCCAGCGAGCAACGCTACCAAGAAGGCCCAATGCCCGATCTCGGGCACCACTTGGCCCACGATATAGGCCGCAAGAAGGGCCGCCCCGCAACCGAGCGTCATCGTAGCCTTTTTGGTCCGCCACCACGGCACGCCTTCCTCAAGATCGTCAGCATGGGAATGCAATTGCCCGCTGGACGATCCCTTGCCGCCGTGATCATGGTCATGGTCATTGTGATCGTGACCCTTGAGCTCGCTCTTTGTCGCCGCCTTTTCTGGACCCACCAGCGCCTTCGTCGGATAGCCGAGATTGGAAACGCGGCGGGCGATGTCAGCCAGATCAATGGGTTGGGAATGCTTGACCGACATGGTGCCGGCGACGACGGACACGGACACGTCCTCGACCCCAGAAATCCTGCGTACTGCCGTGTCCACTTTGGTGGCGCAGCTGGCACAATCCATGCCTTCGACACGGAAGCGTATGGTGTTCGAATCTGGTTGCATGTCACCGACTCCTTGCGTATTCGGCATTCTTGCTACAACCTCTAGCCACTATAGGAGCAAGCGAAATTGAGTCACGGGATCGCGATCGGTAGGGTTTCCGAATCCAGCGGCGTGAAGGTGCCGACTATCCGCTACTACGAGCAAATCGGGCTTCTTGCTGCGCCACCCCGTACGGAGGGCGGCCGACGCACCTATGACCGCAAGGACGTGGAGCGCCTGAGCTTCATCCGCCATTCCCGTGAGCTCGGCTTCGATATTGGCGAAATCCAGACGCTGCTGACCTTACAGGATCGCCCGGATCAGTCCTGCGCCGATGCGGACACCATCGCGAAGGCCCGCCTCGCCGACGTCAGGCAGAAGATAGCGAGTCTAACCGCACTGCAGAACGAGCTGGAGCGCATGGTAGAGGGATGCAGCCATGGACGGGTCGAGACTTGCCAAGTGATCGAAATCCTGGCGGACCATGGCAAGTGTCGCCATCACCAGCACTGCGACTGAGTGCGACGAGAAGCGACATGGTCTTGTCACCGCCACCGAGGTCAAAAGGAGGGATGAAATTTGTCCTCCCAATTATGATCGGCGCTCTTTTGGCGCCGTCGGCTGCCGCCATGAACAACCTTCCCGTGGAGATCGTCGACGGCGTATCAGTCGAGGCCGCGTGGGTGCGCGCCATCCCCGGCGACACCATGTCGGAGGTTTTTCTGGTGGTGAACAACACCACCGAGAGCCCCGTAAGTGTTTCCGGAGTGCGGTACGCGGGTAACAATGCCGGGATGCTAGTCTCTTCGTCCGGCGAAGCACTTGGTACAATCACAATTCCGGTGCATGCCGAGCTCTATATGACGGAGGGTGGTGTTCGAGTCCTGGTCGAGGGACGCTTTGACGTGAGCAATGCGCCCATTCTGCAGCTCGAGCTTTCGGGCGCGCCGACGGGGCCATTTCGCGCCTCAATTCTTGAGGTTGACCAGCCCCTGCCCGACCACCACGACTACGTGCACTAAGGCAGTCCGATACCTTTTTACAAGGTCGACATAGCTGGTGAGGGCCCTGGTGGACATGGCCCCAAAGGGTCAAGCGGCGCAGCGCCCGGTACAGTCCTGTTGAAGACGTAACGCTTCTCGCAGACGTCCCACAGAGGCGGCCGACGCGTAGTCTCGAAAAGGTCGCTTCCAACTTTCAGGTCCCGCCAGAAAGCGATATGCGGGCTGGCGGCATTCGCAGTCAGATTTGGCTCGGTCATGCGGAAAGGCAGCAGCTGTATCTGGAACGAGCCGTTGCCTCGGAAGGTCTCGCGCGCCAGCGCATATATCTCCTTTATTCCGTCATCCGTCATGGCGTAGCAACCCACCGACAGGCAGTCGCCGTGCACCATGAGATAGCTACCGGTGCGGTTCCAAGCCTGGTCGAATTTGTTGGGGAAGCCGACATTGAACGACAGGTAGTAATTGGATTTGGGGTTCATCAGCGCCGGCGTGACGTCATAGAAGCCCTCCGGTGACTGATAGTCACCTTCCTTGACCTTCGGCCCCAAAGCGCCTGACCATTTACAGATCGGATATGTCTTGAGCAGCTCGAAATCACCGGTGGTGGTCCTCTTCCAGACTTCAAGCTCCGAACTTTGTTTGAAGACGCGGATCACCATGGGCTCGGTCGGCGATGAGCCGATGGCGGCGAGCTTGTCGACCAACGCTTTGGGCAGCGGAACGTTGTGACGGTTGTCGCCGACGAACTGGCTGCATGCGCTCAATGCCAATGCAGCCATAAACAGGAGCGCTGCGCGCAGAAAGACGGTCGCCATAGCTGGCCTCCAGTGTGAGCGCTGAGGCTACTAGCCTCGGAGTTACCGTGGCGTAACCCGCCATGGTGCGCTCGGTCGTTTCGCGAGATTATCTCCTGATCGTGATCGTGATCGTGATCGAGCAAATAAGCGGCCGCCTTCCCCTGTTTGGCGAGGCGAAAGTGTTGCGATGGCTGTGTGCCGCTTGTCCTTCCACAAGGAATAGGTTTCCCGTCAGTCGGCCTTGGCGACTTCGGCGCTAACGAGATCAGCAAGCTGCTGTGGCCCAAAGTCGACCAGCTCCTGCCCGTTCACGTAAAATGTCGGGGTTTGCTTGATTCCGAGCGTTTCGAGATCGCTTTTTTCTTGGCTGATCCTCGCTGTCACATCTTCGCCCTGGGCGTCTACCTGAGCCTTCTGAAGATCCAGCCCAGCTGCGGCTGAGGCCTGCCAGGCCAGCTCAAGGTTGGGCGAACCGTGCGCTGCCCAGGCGGGCTGTGCTGCAAGCATTGCCTCCAAAACGGGGATAAGCATGTTTTGTTTGCGCGCCGCTTCAAGGATGCGCACCGCCTCCTCGGAGCCTTCATGCAGTGGCGCATAGCGCAGAACCAATCGCACCTTTCCAGGGTAGCGGTCCATGATCTGCTTCACGATCGGGTAAAAAGCCCGGCAAGCCTCGCAGCTGGGGTCGAACCACTCGACAATGGTTACTGGTGCGTGCTGCTCCCCGACGACGATCGAATCGAAACGGACCAGACTGCTGGTCTCGACGGTCGTCGCCTGGGGAGAGGTTGATCGCGAATAGACCAAGGTTGCGACGACAAAGACGGCAACCGCGACGGTCGCGGTGGCAATAAGGAGAAGACGTCGGTTCAAGATCAGGATCTCCGAAGGGCTAGGACAAGCAGGAAAACAATCGCTGCAAAAGTCAGAAGCGAGAGGACTGGTAGCGGCAAGATGCCGAAAATTGTCATGGCAGCGTCGGAACAGGACGGTCCGTTGGCGGTGCAGGGCTGTATGGACTCTGGGATGAAGCCGTAAAACAGCGCGGTGTGATAGGCCGCAATGAGGGCCCCGGAGACCGCAAGGGGAAGCGAATAGAATGGTCCATTCTTATCCCCGAAATAGATACCGACACCCAAGATCGCTGGGAGCGGGAACATCGCGATGCGCTGATACCAGCAGAGCACACATGGCGTTTGCCCCATCACTTCGCCGATAAATAAGGCCCCAAGCGTCGCAACGAGCGCCAGCACCCATGCCGTGAAGAGCCAGGTCCAACTTCTTGCATCCGCTTTCGTAGGCATCGTCGCTCCTATTGCTGGCGATGAGTCTTACGACCTCTAGCCGCTCTAGGAGCAAGAGGTTTTTCGTCTCACACGCCACTACGAAGATTCACTCCGGCAGCAGGCCGTCATAAGCCTAGATGCAATTCATTCCCACTTGCAAAAGCTACGCATTCACGATCTAGTTGCGAACCAATTGCAATAAAGGTGAATGCATGAGCCCGGATGAGCCAACCGATATGGTCACGCGTCGAGGTCTTTTGCTCGGCGGTATCGCGGCGGCGGGAGGAACGGCGTTATTGGCCACTTCTGTGGGCGCCCAGCCTATGGCTGGTCACGAAATGCCCCCCTCATCAGAGAGTTCGCCTCAACCTTCAAATCCCTATTCGGCACCCGGTGCTCATGACGGCGCGCATGGACAGATGATGACCGTGGGGTCGGTGGATCCTCAGCGCAACGGTTTCGATCCGTCGACCATGCTGACGGACTGGGATTTCGGCACTCTGTCTGAGGGCGAAGACGGCAGGCCGCTACGTACCTTCGAGGTCGAAGCCATCGACAAGGAGATTGAAATCGCCCCTGGCGTTATGTTCCCCGCCTGGACGTTCAACGGCAGAGTTCCGGGGCCCGCATTGAGAGCCAAGGAGGGTGAGCGCCTGCGGATCATCTTCCGCAATTACGGCTCGCATCCGCACTCCATGCATTTTCACGGCATTCATTCTTGGCGCATGGATGGGGTGCCTGGTGCCGGACTGATCAATCCCGGCGAGGAGTTCATCTACGAATTCGACGCGAAGCCTTTCGGCTGCCATCTCTATCATTGTCATGCCCTGCCGTTGAAACGGCACATGCACAAGGGCATGTACGGCGCCTTCGTCATCGATCCCGATCCTGAACTGCATCCCGAACTGGCCGAGGTCGCCCGCTCTCGGCTCCATGGTACACCTGAAAACGCAAGGTGGCAGGAACTGGTCATGGTGATGAATGCGTTCGACACCAATTTTGACAATGAGAACGAGTTATACGCGGTCAACACGGTTGCTCATGCCTATTCGAACCGGCCAATTCGCATTGAGAAATCACGACCAGTTCGGATCTACTTGGTGAACGTGACCGAGTTTGATCCCATCAACTCCTTCCATCTCCACGCAAATTTCTTCGACTACTACGACACCGGCACGACGCTTACACCTACCCTAAAGACCGTGGACCTAATCATGCAATGCCAGGCGCAACGAGGAATCCTCGAGTTCAACTACGCCAATCACGAAGCCGGTCAGTACATGTTTCACGCCCATCAAGCCGAGTTCACCGAGCTGGGCTGGATGGGAATGTTCGACGTGGTGGAGCAATAAAAATGAACGAAGTAGCCCCCCAATCGGCCATTTCCACCTCCGATCGAATCCGGCGCTTTTTGTGGCTGTTGGCGCCCCTGCTCGTCCTCGCGATCACGATAGCCTGGATTGCTGCAGCCGACCCGCTCAAAAACTTCAACAACGGCGCGCCTCCCGTTGAGGCGGTTACCTTCGAACGCACTGTTCTCAATAGCGCCGGCATGCAGTTTCAGATCCGAGCCGGCGGCTCGGAAGCGATGACCGTCGCCCAGGTGCAGGTTGATGACGCCTACTGGATGTTTACCATGACACCTGCCGGTCCACTGGCCCGCGGCTCGACCGCCTGGATCAGCATTGCCTATCCTTGGGTCCTCGGTGAAGCGCATCGGATCAAGATCGTCACGCAAACGGGCACCACCTTCGAGCACGAGATCGCCGTAGCGGTGCCGACTCCGGAAGCGACGCAGGGGCAATTGCAACAACAGGCAATCGTCGGTGCCATTGTCGGAATTCTGCCAGTGGCGATCGGCTTGATGTTCTACCCCGCGATGCGAGGTATCGGCGCCACAGGAATGAGCTTCGTCCTGGCCCTTACCGTGGGCTTGCTGACCTTCTTGCTCGTGGACATGACATTTGAGGCGCTGGAGCTTGCAGCGGAGGCGGCAGCCATATTTCAAGGCCAGGCGATGGTTCTGCTGGCTGCGCTGTCCACCTTCCTGTTGCTGATGGCAATTGGCAGGCGCGCCGGGCGCCCCGAAGGCATTGCCCTTGCTTCCTACATCGCCATTGGGATCGGCTTGCATAACTTCGGTGAAGGTCTGGCAATAGGCGCCGCGTTCGCCGCTGGATCCGCAGGCTTAGGTACCTTTCTCGTGCTGGGTTTCGCAATCCACAACGTAACGGAAGGCATTGGAATTGCTGCGCCGATGGTCCGGAATAGACCCTCCCTCTGGGTCTTCGTCGCGTTGACACTCCTCGCCGGGGCGCCGGCCGTTTTAGGCATGTGGCTTGGCAGTTTATCCTATGCACCACAGTGGTCAGCATTGGCGCTTGGTGTTGGAGCTGGTGCAATCCTTCAGGTCATGGTTGAGGTAACGTCTTACTTCCTTCGCACCACTCGCCAGGAAGGGAAATACTGGCTGACTCTTCCAGTGCTCAGTGGCTTCCTCATCGGCGTCGCGTTCATGTACGTTACAGCTGCCCTCATAAAGGTCTAGATGGCGTTGCGTGTGGCGTTGCCTTTAGTGGCGGCTTCAGACTTTCCCCGGCTCCAGGGCATAGCTTTTAGCGCGTATCAAACGGAGGCGGCTTTTGGGCACAGCAAGAGAGAAGGCTTAGGTCCAAAAAGCGTTCGATGCGCGCCCCTGCTCGGATTTGGGGTGGGAGGCGGATTGGCAGCGAATGAGCGGATGAGAGTTGAAGCGGACTGCCTCTAGCCGCGACCCTCCGTTGGCACGTCCCCGAAATTGCGCTAACTTGAGGAATGACCAAGACTTCGCTTCTTTGGCCGGGAGTGCCCTTAGCACTAGGCTCGGCAGTCCTCTTCGGCGCTTCAGCACCGCTTTCCAAGCTTCTGATCGGCTCCGTCGATCCATGGCTGCTCGCAGGTATCCTATACCTCGGTGCTGGCGTCGGCCCGGCCATCGTGCACGTGGGTCGTCCGCTGATCGGCCTGCAGTCTCCGGAGGCATCTCTGAAGCGCGGTGATCTGCCTTGGCTGGCGGCGGTGATCCTGTTCGGCGGCATGCTGGGACCGATGTTCCTCATGCTCGGGCTATCCCAAACGAGCGCAGCATCCGGATCTTTATTGTTGAACCTCGAGAGCCTGGCCACGATGGCCATCGCCTGGATCGTGTTCCGCGAGAACGTCGACCGCCGGCTGATCCTTGGTGCCGCAGCCATCCTCGCTGGAGCCGTCCTGCTATCGTGGACGGGTACGGGCCTCAGCCTCGATACCGGCAGCCTGTTTATCGCGGCGGCATGCCTGAGCTGGGGTATCGACAACAACCTAACCCGCAAGTTGTCGTCCGCCGACCCGGTGCAGATCGCCATGATCAAGGGTTTGGTCGCCGGATCGACGAACCTTGTGCTCGCGCTTTCGCTGGGTGCCAGCCTGCCCGGCGTCGGCCTGATCGGAGCCGGTGCCGTCGTCGGCTTCCTCGGGTGTCGGTGTCAGCCTCGTCATGTTCATGCTCGGGCTGCGACACCTAGGCACGGCGAGGACGGGCGCCTATTTCTCCCTCGCGCCTTTCATCGGCTCGGTGCTTGCGATCGCGATCTTCCGGGACGCCATCACTTGGCAGCTGGTGGGCGCCGGGACACTGATGGCGATCGGACTGTACCTGCACCTGGCCGAACGGCACGACCACGAACATGACCATGAAGCGCTCGAGCACGACCATGCTCATACCCATGACGAGCACCACCACCACACCCACGAAGGCCCGATAACGGAACCGCACTCGCACTGGCACCGGCACGAACCGTTGCGGCACAAGCACCCACACTATCCCGACCTTCACCATCGCCACGGGCACAGCCACGGCTAGTGTTCAACTTGCTCGTCGCCCTCTAGCGGGCACGGCTGCTTACGGCAACTTCTTGGCGACTGCCGATGTCCTGTATGGGGTCGGAAGCTAACCGACAACAATGGTTGATCACAACGTTGAAAGCCGAAGGCGGAAACCTCGTTGAGGATCTACTAACCTCCCGTCAGAAGCTCCTCTGGACTCAAGGTCCACGAATCAATGTCCTGGTCGATAATGCCCCAGTTGGCCTCAAGCTCTGGCAGATCAATGGAAGCGACCGCGGGGAGGTCAAGTGCCTCAAACTGGTCACCCTGGTAAACGGCGAGCGTCGCGACGCCGGAATCCGCAAACCAAAGCCCGATACGGTCGCTGAGCTCCTTTAGAGCCTTCAGGACTTCCCTCGCGTCGCGCATGTCGAACTGCTCTAGGCCTTTACCTAGGCGGCTCTCGGCGTTACCGGCATGGGCAATGTGCGTGGAGGTGTGCTCGCTGATCTCGTCAAGTTGGGCCAGACGGCTTTCAAACAGGTCAAAAACCATAGGGTCGATCAGGTCTAGCTCGGTCCGGTCGGCCGGTTTGACCCCGCTCAAATAGTCGAAATCCCTGTGAGCAAAATCACTTTGCATAAGTGCAGGGTCACCCCAGATCGGCATTCCATTGGCAGCCTTCAACGTTTCCCAGTTTACTTGCTGCAATTTTTCGAGGTCGTAGCGAGCCATCCGAAGCTTCTCGACGTAGACACGGCGGGTGAGCTTAGGCTGAACAGCCTTGATGTCACTAAGGATTGCCCGGAGCGAATTCACCCCCCGAGGTCCCCGTATCGGCCCATCGTCCAAGAGCTTCCGGGCACCCAGGAGCAAACTGGACCAATATCCTTTCGCTAAGAGATTGAAGAGCATCTGGTTGAGAGTAGCGGCGTCGTCTTGCGGATTGTTCGCCCGTTGCCGTTGATTGGCCAGATAAACTATGCTGATCGCGGTGCGAAATGCGGCATAGTCCCAGAGCATGTCGTCCATGATTGTCTGGATACCTGTTACCTCGTCTTTGAAAGCAGACTTCCAATCCGCCAAGCGTGCAGCCAAGGCTGCGT
This sequence comes from Devosia sp., assembly GCF_024707125.1. Taxonomy (GTDB): domain Bacteria; phylum Pseudomonadota; class Alphaproteobacteria; order Rhizobiales; family Devosiaceae; genus Devosia. Next base: position 506,591 of record NZ_JANQAH010000007.1, on the reverse strand, counting down.
CGGCCTGTTTCCCCAATTTGCCCCTCCTATCGTGGCTGCGTCCCGATCAGAACTCCCAAACTATTTCAGCGAGGAATTTATCGCCGCCAAAAGCTTGGTCCAACCGGAACGTTCCGCTTCGGACAGATCGGCCGAGCCGTGCTCCCTGGTCCAGCGCATGTAGGCCTTCGCGAGCTTGTACTTCGAGAATGCAGAGCCGCCTTTTGTAGCAAGAATGTCAACCAAGGGTGATGTCGGAGATGCAGCAGCCTCAGCGGTGACATCAATTCCGAGTTCCTTCGCAGAGATCGCGATGAGGGTGTCTCGAAGCAGGTCCTCGATCTCAGCCTTTGGAATTTTCGGGGCAGTGTAGTCGGCAGTCCGCAGAATGCGCTTCGCTCCAAGCCGGTGTACGAGGATTTCCTGGCTGGCTGCCTGATCGCCAGCATTGTCCGAGTCCAAAAGCGCTGCAACCTTCAGATTGTGCGCCGTCAGAATTGTGGCGAAATAGACCACCTTGCTGGCAGTATTGCTGGGCACGATCGCGATCTTTTCACTCAAACCTGTGAGGCCATCGGCAACGAACATTTGTGATGTCGCCTCAACATACCAATAGTCTGTAAGTCCCTCGCAGATCAGATTTCTCTGGCTCGCAAACAGGCTCTGAGCCAGATCGTAGCCGAGGGCTTCCTGCAGCGGGAGTAAAGCAGCAGGATCACTTGAGGTAACCGATGTGTGAACTTTGGTCCCAACCTCGCGATCGGTCATCTCCACGACACGCACGATATCAAGCTCGTCAGGACCAACGAGAAATGGTGAGTGCGTGGTGTAGATGGTCGGGTTCTTGGTGGCGAGACGGCTGATGGTGTTGCGGAAATCTCGCTGCTTAATCGCGTGCAAGCTGACGCCAGGCTCGTCCAAGAGGAGAATTGAATTGGCATGTTCCCCTTCGGCTTCGGAGAAGAAGACAACGAAGAACGAAACCAGCCACTGGAACCCCTCAGAACGTTGGTCCAACTCGACCTCAACGCCGACACTGTCTTCGACGACAACCTTGAGATACTGGCCATCGGCTATCAAGCGCAGCTTACTGGCCTCACCCTTCCCCTCGTCAGGATTCCAGATTTCCTTGATCTCACGTGACAACCGCACGCTGGCGGCATTGAGCTGATAGTTTCGACTATCCAACTGTTCACGCACACGATCTAGACCCGCTTGATCGTGGGAGGCCGGCGAACTCACTTTTCCTAAATCGGACAGCTGCCGAGCGGTGAACCCCAGGAGCTTCAGGAGACAGCTGTTTCCATAGTCGTATTGCTCGTCGTCGAGGTCGTTGTTCTCGAGCCGGGCGGCCAGATGCTCGAGGTGGATGTTCGGCCGAACGCGAAAGATGTTGCTGAACAGTATGAACTTGGGCACTCGCTTGTACAGCTCAGCACACGCCTGTTGATAGGCCCTATAGACTTCGATCTTCGCGATCAGGTCCTCGTGTCTCTTGGTTTCGCGAGCGTCATCCTCGTCCACCAAGGCAATGTTGTTCTCGAGCCAAGAGATCAGCGAGGTCGCAGGCGTGCCGGTGACCGAAGTGTAGTCCGCCCAGCCGCTAACTAGCTGGGTCAAAGCGGCTGTCGCGGGCTTTGCGATATCGCCGCGATCCATGTGCGCCGCCATGCGCGCCAGATCAATCTTGAAATCTTTGTAGTACGGTGTCGCCGGTGCTGACGTGCAATGATATCGCAAAGCGTCATCGAGGTATCGCGTAACGACAAAAACGTTGCCCGCGCTGCCAAAGCCATCGGGCAACAATGCCAGATCGTCGGAATCGAGCGCAAATTGACCGATAACAACCTTGACGCTTCCGGGCTTCACCTTTCCGGTTGCGATGTCGTTGTACAGAGCCCGCGGGTAGTCTCTCAGCGGATTCAAGGGGCGAACCGTCGCGGGGGGCTTTAACCTCTGGAGAGCCTGTAGCACCGCCGTTTTGCCCGCCTCGTTCGGGCCCACCAGGATGGTCTTGATCCCCTCGATCTCGAATTCGCCGGTGTCTCGAATGCTGCGATAATTCTGGACCTGCGCCTTAAACAGCTTCACGTCTCTTCCCCCAATCGTCCTATCGATTTCGTCACGCTATTTCCTGCGCGTTCGACACCCTCGGAATTCTCGAAACCAAACGCAAAGATGTGGTCTGCTGATGAGCAAATCAATCGGGTTACTCAATAAGTTTTCTGCGTCGAGCTCGACTAGAGGATGCGGCCATTGTCAGGCGCTTCTTACTCGCCCTCCTATACACCTAGGACTAGCTCAGCTTCGCATCCAACCATTTTCTGGCGACGATACCCTTGCTCGCAACGGCGTTCTCTGGTCGTTCCGACGCAGTCGTCGTGACGGGCTCACTCCTCGCACACGCCACCGTAATTATTTGGAGCCATCTCGATCGTCAGCATAATCCGGCAAAGTCAGGACCCGCTATATTTCAACGATAAGGCCCGGATCGTATCCGGCCACTCTCTCGTGCCGGTACCCCTTTGGATTACACCTAACCTTGGTAACCCCGATACTGTAGTTGAAGGACGAGTGCGTGTGACCATGAATCCAGAGGTTCGGCTGGTTGCGCATGATGACGTCGCTCAAATCCGAGACGAATGCGGCGGTTACTGGATCCTTGGCGAATTCTGGTGCTATCGATAGCGGGTGCGGAGCGTGATGGCTAACCACCACTCGAGGGCCGATATGGCTCGCTAGCACCTGATCTAGCCAATACCGGGATTGGAAATGTTGCATTCGGGCCAGATGGGGTGTCCACGTTTCAGATGAGTTCTCCCTGGTCCTGATGAGACGAAAATCGTTAAGCCCGCGGCCGGCCTCAGCCATAGCATTCTCTCTCTTCGCCAGATCGTCTCCGGCGAGAATTGCGAAGTCAGACCACAACGTCGTTCCCGCGAATAGAACGCCATCAATGGTCACTGCGGCATCGTCGAGGAGATCAATGTCGAACTGGATCGCGGCAATTCTGGCCCTCTCACGATCTCGCTCCATGGTGCTCTCGAGGTTGTAGAATTCATGGTTGCCCATGACGAAGACCACCTGCATGTGCGGTCTGATGTGCTGGGCCAACCAACACACGCTGGCGACTGGATCGGATTCGACGATGTCGCCAGCGCAGATGCAAAGGTCCGCTTCCGGTATTGTGGGAAAAACCTGTTGGATGGGGTGGTCGACGTTAGGGATATGGGTATCGCTAAAAATCCAGCCTCTCATGGCAAAGCTCCGCCTTACCCTACAGGACAGGGGTGAAATTCGTGGTGGTGGGGTGGATTTAGAAGTGGGCAGGAGGGCGAACTCCCCTGCCCGATCAACAGCTATCGTGTAGGCAGGGTGACGCCGAAGCGCTTGCGCAATCTGGCGAATTCGACACGCCGATTGAGGACCTTCGCGATTTCGCCGAGGACATCGTCGGCATCGAGATCGTGCTGCGCCGAGAAGTTATCTGCCGCATCTAGAAGGCGATCGACCTCCTCCCGTGCGTGACCGCCGAGCACACCCGCAGAGTATCCAATGAAGCTGCTCATTCTGCTGCCTCGTTCGTTGCCACGGTAGCCGTCGAGGTAAAACCGTCGACAATGTCATTCACCTCGTCGCCGGACAGGTAGCGACGCGCGCAGAGTTCATCGGCCAGGCGCAGCAAGACACCCTGGTTTTCTTTCAGGATGGTCGCAGCCCGCTGTTCGGCGGCCTCCAAGCGCTTGCCGATCGCGCTCAACAATGCTCCGCCGGAATAGAGACGGTCAGCCGGCTGCCCGAGGACAAAGGCAGGGCCAAAAACGCCCAAGCCGTATTGGATTTCAAGCTTGCGCGCCAATTCCGTCGCACGCGCCAAGTCTGACGAAGTGCCGTTTCCTGCCCCGATGCTTGCACTCCCGAGCACGAGGATTTCCGCAGCGCGACCCGCCAGCGCAACGACGATATGACGTTCGACCTCCGATGCTGTCATCGTTCCGCGAATTTCTGCCTGCAGCTCGGCTTCACCGCCGTTTGCGTGAAGGGAGACCCCCACTACATCCCCAGCGCCGAGGAGAAGCGATGCCAGCACATGGCCGGCTTCATGCAGCGCGACGCGCCCGAGATGGTCTTCTAGAAGTGCATGTCGCCCGTTCCAGATTTGGGCAAGAAGATCGTCAACCTCAATATCGCGGCGAGCACGTCGGGCTGCCGCCCTGCCGCGACGAACCCAGGCCTCGACGTCGGCGCCGGTGGCACCACGTGACGCCATGGCTATTGGCATCAGGTCGACATCAGCGAGAACTGCCTCACCGAGGTGAAATCTGAAGATTTTCGCCAGCGAAGCCAGGTCGGGCTTTTCCAATTCGATGTGGTGATCAAGCCGACCTGCCCTGACAATTGCTGGGTCGATCCGATCTGGATGGTTGGTCGCTGCGACTACCACGACGCCTTCCCTGTCCTCGACGCCAGCCAGACATTCGAGCAGCAAATTGACGATCTGGCTCCAGTATTCGACATACTCGCCGCTGATCGTCGAGCGATTGCTGATGCCGTCAATTTCATCGATGAAAAGAACGGCGGGTGCCGCACGCTTGGCCTGGCCAAAGACGTCTCGGATGGCCTGCAGGGTGCCGGACAAATAGCTCGCAGCGTTCCAATCTGCGACGGACGTCGCAATCAGTGGTACATTAGCTGACTTCGCCAGTGCCTTGGCGAACTGCGTTTTTCCAACGCCAGGAGGACCACTGAGCAGCAGGCCGCTATGGTCCACATCAGACCAGGCAAGGCGCCCTGCCCGGTACTCAGTGATGTCGTGGATGAGCTCGAGCCCCCAGTCCTTCGCCTCTCCATATCCCGCCAACTGTTCAAGCGCGGGGCCATCAATGTCGACGTTCGTCTTCTTGCCGACCATTTCAGCGAGGCGCTCAAGGCACAGTTCGGGCGTCAGGTCTCTGTGGATGGCCAAGGACAGGTCAGTGTAGTCGATATTCCGGAGCAACTGGTCATCGATCTCGCCGCCATATGCGGTACCTGTGATTGCTTCCAAGACCAAGCTGAGGGACCACCGGTCGATTGGTGGGATCGACAGCTCGTACTGCATCATGCGCATGAGGCTGCTCGGCAACTGCTTCTTCGGCGAAGGGGCGATGCCGACGATCGGCCAGCTCCGGCTTCGGGCCTCGATCACCTCGCTATTGCCGCGGCTGGGCATGTGCGATTTTTCGGAGCCATCTCGTGCAACAACGTGTCGGCGATTTGGAGCCGCGGGCAAAATGCATGCGGTGACGACGTCGCTGATCTGCTCAACCATGTCTGATGTGCGCGTGTTGATTACAACGACAGGACACTCCTTGCGCAGAAGACGCGCCAGTCCCTTGTGCTGAGCGATTTCACGGGCAATCAGAACGGCGGCCATTGCCACGTCCGCACGCATTTGTGGGGAGGACTTGCCCTCGTCCGCGTCCAGGTCGTCGAGGACCGTATCAACCAGATTGTTGTGAACGTGATTGCCCCGCAGCATGCTTCTCTTCATCTTGATGCCTTCGGCCTGAGCCAGGGAGTCCAGGTAGGCGCGCGCGAGGATGTCAGCCTGCGCTTGGTCGTGGGCGGATGTCTCTTGCATCACGTCCTCCATAGCTAGCCGCTGCTGGCCACGGAGTGTCGCGGTCAGTTCAAAGCGGCGGGATTTTCTGGGAGGTCACGTGCTGCATACGTGAGCGATTGTTAAAAAGAACAAATAGAGAACATTGTCAAGCAGCAATGTAGCTGGGAAAAGTTGTGTTTCCGCCTGACCCGAAGTCTGGTTAGGGGGCGCTTGCTTCCGAATGGGTTTACTGATTGGAGGGCGTGGTCATTTGAGACTTCAAGAGACCCCTTGAGCGGGCTCCATCCAAATCACTCACACTCATGATTTTTTTGGGTTTTTGGATTAGATCGTTTGGACCTTTCATAGTTTCGGGAGACAATAATCTGAATGGGCGACTACGACATCGTCATTAAACGTGCACTCAGGCAAGGTTCGGATCAGTTGTGCCATTTTCTAGAGATTCCGACCTCGGGGGATTTGGACACGCAAGCCGTGTATGAGCATGAGCGGCGTGCAGACCTTCTGCGCATTTCAGAAGACAAAAAAAGTACACATCAGGTCGAATTCCAAACGCGGCACGACCCGCTTATGCCGTTTCGGATGCTCGAGTATTTTACCACGATTGTTCGAACCGAGGGCCAAGTCCGCTACGGAGACAACTTTCGCTCAAAGAGCACGCGAAACGCATTGCGCGAGATAAACCTTCACCAAACGGTTTTGCACCTGACGGGCGGCGCGGGTCAGCGCCAGTTTCTTCGATCTAGCAACCCGTTTGGTATGGGTACAGTACATCGCTACCGCAATCGGTATTTATCCGAGATACCCTACAATCAATTCCGCCATTCCGATGGCGCGCTCGATATCATTTTGAGTCTGTTTTCCGAAGACGCGGCACACTTTGATCCAGTGCTAATTGTCCACGACACCATAGAGGCACTTGAAGCAAAATTCGGCAGTGAACTCACATCTGACAAGAAGATCGCATACAGAAATCTTTATGTCCTATCCACTCTACGAGGCTTATCCCTCATCGTTCTTGAAAGGTACCATCAATTGGAGTTGACAATAGACATTGTAAACGAGGCAAATGTTGTAAAAACCAACCATCAGCTTCTGAAAGATGCCCAAGACGCCTTTCGCCAGGCCAAACTTTCGCGTCTGAAAAGCCTCATCGAGCAGATCACTCACGGACCCATTGAGCGAACTCTCGACGAACGGCTCCAGGAAGCGTCCTTCTTAACCCTTGAGGACCTGCACGATGATCTGACTATTCATGGACCGGAAGTGGCCATCGCGGCGTTTTTGGACAAACGACATGCCTTAGGTCCAACGCGCTAAATGGGGCCATCTGACGGCCTCCACATGGCCCGTTCATCAAAGCCTGAGATGCCACAATTTGATGCTCTTGGGATCATCATCGCCGAATCTCCGCAAGCTGGATCTATATGTTCATATGACGCTAGGCTTGCGACCGCGTCCGGATATCACAGCTATCGATGGCGAAGTTGGTGCGTTTCTGGCAGCAGGAGGAACGGTAGAAGAGCTTCGCGGCATTCTGGGAGCGTGCACGATGGCGAAGTCTCTGTCGCAGGCCCCATCCGTCAGACTTAAAGCCGCCGCCAGTTTGCGCCCTCCTATTTGGGATTCAGATGAGCTGGGCGCTGGCAAACAAGGAGTGGCAAGGCGAGGGGTGCCCCGCCTGCAACGGTGGCAACTGCCAAAGCCATTGGCGAGCTCGAAGGAATTCAGCGTCGCCTCCTAACTTAGGTAGTGGGTTCAAAGTTCACCAATCCTGTCTCAACCAACAGGGCCTGAGAAAGAGCGAGAAGCTTGCTCTCATCAGCATTAAGTTTGTCGCCGGAAAGCGAGCCATGGATATCGCTGGCGAGCCAAGCAGCCATAATCATATAGCTGGTCTGCAGAGCGTAGAGATTGCGGGACAGTTCACCTCGATAAACAGGGAGTAACGAGGGCGCTCGCTCCTCCCCGATTTCGATCACAACGAAATTCTTGAGGAGTTCTGCCTGCGACACGTGCGCCGCCCCACTCAGGTCACCGTAGACGCGCCCCATATCGCGAAGAACGCCAATAGTGGCATGCGGTGTTTTCGCATCCTTCCGGCGCCCTGCGGTGTATTCCTCGACTGCGGCGATGATCTCATGCTGTTGGCGCAATAGCGTCGCTGCTTGAGGGTAAAGCCCCTCGACAATGGCCGTTTCAGCAAGTGGAATACCTTGCAGGAAGTGGGCGATTAAAGTGGCCTGCCCCTGAGCATCCACCCTTTCCTTTGGGATCGGCTTTCCTGCCACTCGGGAAAGAAAATTGACCAGCGCACTATAGGCTGACGCGTGCGCCTGGCTCAAATCCGCCCAGTCATCCTCTTTCTTGAACAGATCGCGATTTCCCTGCGATTGCTCCGCATGCTGTCCACGGTAGATCGCAACGGGGCCAAGTGTTTTTTCTCCGATCGATCCCATCTTCGACATCCAATCCTTGCCGATGGCCCAATCACCCATTTTCTCTCCCCCCGTCGTCATAAATCATAGAGCGCCCAGGCTAGGCACCCGTAAAGGATCACATTGGCAGTAGCACCAACGGCCCCCAGTTTCGCATGAAAGATAGCCTACAATCCCACAGGCGCACGGGTACCAAACTCAGATTCCAACCCATGTCCCTCCGGTGCAATCGATAAACGCCGATTTCGTCGTTGGCAGGCTCGTTACAACCGTGGGGTACTTATCTGCTCCATGAGACAACAACGCCCGATCACCAAATTACTTCCCTTGGTGCCTGACGAGTCGCTGGGCGGCTAGCCGCTGCTGGCGATGGAGCGTCGGGGTCAGCTTGCAACGGCGATTTTTGGGGAGGTCACGTGCGGCATACGTGAGTACAGCAAAATAAGAACAAATAAAGAACTTCGTCACGCAGCGATCGCTGTGGTCGAGCTGCCGCCTAGCCTCTTGGCGCTGTTCCGCGCCTAGATGATAGAACTCGAAAGGTAATATTGGAGAGAGTCGATGACAGCTTTTGACGTGCAGAATTCCCTGCGAGGACAACTATTGACCAGAGGCGATGACAACTAATGGGGTAAACCACTACAGAGTTCTGGGCGTCTTAGCGCGGGAGAGTGACAGCTTATGAGGTAAGAGACATTGAGCCGCAACAATATCAACTGCCAAGGCAGCGTGGATAAGTTTGTGCGCCCATCCGGGGTCATCCTCACGAATTTTCCTTGCGCGTGTTGAAATCCGGGCGTCTCGTTCGTCGCGAAGGCATATTCCCTGAGGAGGACCTTCGAATGGAACGGCACTATGGTTGGGTCATTGTCGCAGCCGGCGCAGTGATCACTTGTTTGGCGATGGGCGCGATGTTCGCCCTGCCTGTCTACCTTCAGCCCATCGCGGAAGAAACCGGCTGGACCCGCGCTGGCATTTCCGGCGCCATGACGGTGGGTTTCATCGTCATGGGTATTGCCGGTTTTCTTTGGGGCACGCTGACCGACCGCATCGGCGCGCGGCCGGTGGTTCTGGTCGCGGCCGTCCTGCTTGGGCTTGGTCTCTTTATTGCCAGCCGCGCCAATGATCTTCTGGTGTTCCAGTTTGCCTATGGCGGGCTAGTTGGCGCCTCTGGTGGCGCTTTCTTCGCCCCCTTGATCGCAACCACGCTTGGCTGGTTCGACAAGCATCGGAGCCTGGCGGTCTCGCTCGTCTCGCTCGGCGGCGGTATCGCCCCGATGACGATCACGCCGCTGGCGACAGTGTTGATCGCTAACTATGGCTGGCGCAATGCCATGATGATGACAGCGATTGCTGCTGCAGCGCTCATCATTCCGGCGGCTTTCCTGATCCGCCGCGCACCCGCGGTCATGGCCGAAGCGCCGTCACCGGGCAGCGATATTGCCCCGGCCGAGCCTCAGCCGACCAATATGGGCGCGATCTTCCGCACGCCTCAGTTCTTCATCCTGGCCGGCGTCTTTTTCCTCTGCTGCGCCGCGCATTCAGGCCCGATCTTCCATACGGTTAGTTATGCCATGCTCTGCGGCGCCTCGGCGCTGGCCGCGGCCAGCATCTATAGCGTCGAAGGTTTTGCTGGGCTTTTCGGCCGCGTCATCTTTGGCGTCCTGGCCGACAGGATCGGCGTCAAACGCGTCATCGTCATTGGTCTCGCGATGCAAGCCATTGGAATTTATAGCTATATCTATGTCAGCGAGCTGCCGCATTTCTATATGCTGGCTGTGGTGCTGGGCCTCGTCTATGGCGGCGTGATGCCGCTCTATTCAGTGCTGGCGCGTGATTATTTCGGGCCCAATGTCATGGGCACCGTGCTCGGCGGTATCACCATGACTTCGTCCATCGGCATGGCTTTTGGGCCGGTTGGCGGCGGTTGGCTGTTCGATACTTTCGGTGACTACCACTGGCTCTACGTGGCTTCGGCGGCCGTCGGCCTCGCCGCTGCGGCGCTTGCCTTGGCTTTCCCGCCCAAGAGCACAAAGGAAACGCCGGCAGAAGCACTGCCGGCGTAATTGAGGCGATCAGGCGGGGCTGGCGACTGCCGCTCCGCCATCTTCATCATCATCCTTGTTGGCAGCGTAGGCTGCAGACAATTCCCGATAGTAGCGGGAATTGAACGCCAGGATGGTGACGAACAGGCCCAAAAACCCGGCCACGGTGAAGACCAGGGCAATCCCGCGCGCCGGGCCGGTGCCGAACCAGGAGCCAATAGACTGGGCCCCTGCCCCATCCGTCATGAACGGAATCACCACGAACTGCGTCAGTGGCCCGATCAGGAATGCCGTCAGTGGTGACGCAGCTTGTTCGACCGATTGCGCAAAGCCGAAAACGCGGCCCTGGCGCTCGAGCGGCACCACCTTCTGCAGCGTCGTATGTTCCGCAGCCTCGGCATAGGGGCCAAGGAGCATCCAGACGAAACACCCGGCCGCCAGCAGCCAGAAGGACGATTGCACGGTGAAGACGCAGCAGACGGCCCAGGTGATGACATTGACCATCATCAGCGTGCGAAGCGGGTTCTTGCCCAGACCCAGCTTCGAAATGACGATGCCGCTGAAAATGAACGCCGTCGACAACACGCCGAAGGTCAGGCCCCAGACCTCCACCGACACCAGCGACAGGCCATAGGCATCGAGCAGCGCCATGAAGACGCCGCCGAGGAAATTGTTGAAGGTGGCGAAGAAGATAAGGGCGAAAAGTCCGGGAACGGCGGCAATGACCCGAATGGTGCCGGCCACATCGACGCGTTTTGGCTCGGACGGTACCTCGGGATCATGGGGCGCCCTGCCCTCATCGAGCGGGACGATACTGAGGTGGATGAAAACCAGCACCGTCGCGACGAGCGACATCAGCATCACACCCAGCATGCCAGTATAGGCAACGAGAAAGCCCGAAATCACCGAGGTCGTCAGGAAGCCGATGCCCGAAACCATGCCGACGAGACCATTGGCCTTGTCGCGGTCGTTCTCGGGGATGAGGATGGTCACAAGCGTCGGCAGCGCGATCGAGCGGATATTGCCGGCGATGACGCCCAGCATTACCGTGACGATGAAGAGCCAGAGATATGGGCCGTAGGGGTTCGTGAAGGCGCCCTCGGGCTCGAACAGCACCATTGCGAGGCCGGCCATGTAGCACAGCCCGGAAACGACGCTCGACCCAAGCATGGCGAGCTTTTTGGAGTTGTGGTCGACGATCGAGCCGAACCAGATACCGAAGGCAGCAGTGAAGACAAGAAAGATGCCGGCGATCATGCCGGTGGCGAAAACGGACTGGGTTTCGATGAAAACCCAAAAGGTTACGGCGAACCAGACGGTGAAATTCGTGACATTGGCCACGAGATTGTTCGCCAGAATTTGGTGAAAGGGACGCATTGCTTAGTCCTCTTGGAGATCAGGTCCTTCTGCCGGTTGGGCACTCTCCTCCCTCCCGGCCATGGCGGCAAGTCGAAACGGGCTTAGCGCGCACCTGTGACAGGTTCTGTCAGCGAAGCGCGTGACACGACGAATGGTTCACCGGCATTTCGACACGCCAAAGAAAAAGGGCCCCGGCAATGCCGGAGCCCAGTCGGGAGGAAACTCTTGTGCGTCTTAGCTGAGCGGCGCCAGCAGCGACTTGCCGTCCTTGTCGAAGAGAATGGCCTTGGCCGGTTCGGCCGCAAGCGCCAGGCTTTCGCCAACGCGCAGCGGCTGGTCGCCTTCGAGCACGGCAAGCCAGGCTGCGCCGGAGGACAGTTCAAGGTTGACGATGGTCTCGTTCCCCAGCCGTTCGACAAGGCTCACGCGGCCCACAATGGCGCCATTGTTGGCCGGAACGAGGTCATGAGGACGAATGCCCAGGGTCAGCTTGTCGCCGACCTTGACGCCCGCGGACGTCGCCGGAACGCGCAGGCTCGCCACATCCTTGCTGGAGACGGTGATCGAGTCACCATCGACGACTTCGACGGTGACCTCCACAAAGTTCATCTTCGGTGAGCCGATGAAGCCGGCGACGAAGAGATTGGTCGGGCGCTGATAGAGCTCGATCGGGCTGCCGACCTGCTGCACGACACCGGCGTCCAGAACCACGATCTTGTCGGCCAGGGTCATGGCTTCGACCTGGTCGTGGGTCACGTAAATCATCGTCGCGCCGAGGTCGGCATGGAGCTTGGCGATCTCCATGCGCGTGTCGACACGGAGTGCCGCATCAAGGTTGGACAGCGGCTCGTCGAAGAGGAAGACTTCCGGTTTGCGCACGATGGCGCGGCCGATGGCGACGCGCTGACGCTGGCCGCCGGAGAGCTGACCTGGCTTGCGATCGAGCAGGTGTTCCATCTTCAGGATGCGAGCGGCTTCCCGGATTTTCTGATCCCGGACATCCTTCGGCGTTTTGGCGAGCTTCAGGCCAAAGCCGACATTGTCGTAGACCGTCATATGCGGATAGAGCGCATAGGACTGAAACACCATGGCGATGGAGCGATCACGCGGCTCGACCGCATTGCAGAGCTTGTCGCCGATATAGAGTTCGCCGCCGGTGATGTCTTCGAGGCCCGCGATCATGCGCAGCAAGGTAGACTTGCCGCAGCCCGAGGGGCCGACGAAGACGACGAACTCGCCGTCTTCGATGGTCAGGTCCACGCCCTTGATGACCTCGACCTTGCCATAGGTCTTTTGGATATTCTTGAGTTCCAAGCCAGCCATGGGTCAGATCTCCTCGCTGAGAATTTTGGTTGCCATCGCCCTACCCCTTGACCGCGCCGGCCGTCATGCCGGCGACGATCTGCCGATTGAAGAACATGAAGACGATGAGCGGCGGGATGGTGATGAGCAGGATATTGGTGAAGAGCAGGTTGTAGGCCGTGCTGAACTGGCTCTGGAAATTGTAGAGCGTCAGCTGCACGGTCGCGTTCTGGTTGCCCGGCAGATAGTAGAGCGGGTTGGTGAAGTCGTTGAAGATGCCGACGGACTGCACCACGATATTGGTCACCGTCACCGGCCAGAGCAGCGGCAGGATGATCCGGAAGAACACATCGAGCGGACGCGCCCCGTCGATCACCGCAGCCTCATCCAGCTCGCGCGGAATGGTGGCAATGAAGGCACGGTAGAGAATGATCGAGAATGGCAGGTTGTAGGCCACCTGGATCAGGATCATGCCATGCAGCGTGCCGAACAGTTTTAGCCCTTGCAGCAGCCAGATCGTCGGCACCACCGCGGGCGGGATCATCAGGCCCGCAAGGATCAGGAACTCGATCGTGCCGTTCCACTTGGTCTTGCGACGGGCCAGCACGAAGCCAACCATAGCCGCGAGGACGATCAGCAGCGTGACACTGACCACGGTGATCAGCGAGGAATTGATGAAGGCCGTGATCATCATCCAGTTGCGGGTCTTGATCACCTCATAGAGGTTTTCAAAGAGGTGGAAGCCGTTCGGCCAGGAGAAATCGCGCAGAGCTGACTGCTGCTTGTCCTTGAAGGCCATCAGGATGATGAACAGGAACGGGATGACGAAGACCACGAAGGTGGCCGCGATGGCGGCAATACCGCCAATGATGGAGGCGCGCGACTTCTTCATTCGTGGCCCTGCTTGCGATTGAGGAACATGGTCAGCGGCACGACGAGCACGGCAATGAGGATGAAGAGCACCACATTGCCTGCGGTCGAGAGGCCATAGAAACCAGCCTGGTACTGCTTGTAGATCACCGAGGCGACGGTGTCGGACGCAAAGCCCGGGCCGCCCTTGGTCATCGCCCAGATCAGGTCGAACGTGCGCAGGCCACCGATGAAGGAGAGCGTGATTACCGTCGCGGTCGCTGGACGGCTGAGCGGCAGCGTCACATAGAAGAAGTTCTGCAGCTTGGTGGCGCCATCGATGCGGGCGGCTTCGTAATAGTCCTTGGGGATGGCGACGAGACCGGCAATGTAGATGACGGTGGCAAGCCCCACGCCCTTCCAGACGTCGACAAGGGCAACCGAGAACAGCGCCAACTTGGGATCGACGAGCCAGCCCGGCCCCTGAATGCCGATCATCGCCAGGGTCTGGTTGATCATGCCCAGGGTCGGATGCATCAGGACGGTAAAGGTCATGCCAACGCCGATGGTCGACACCAGCACCGGGAAGAAGATCACAGAACGCAGATAGCCGCGCGCCATGATCTGGCTGGTGAGCATCACGGCCAGCATCATCCCGATGACGACCTTCAGGCCCGAGGTGATCACGGCATAGATGACCGTGTTGACGAGGCCCTGGATGAGGAACGGTTCGCGGAAAAACTGAGCGAAATTGTCGAGGCCGATGAAGGTGGCATCGAAGAGCGTCCAACGCGTCAGGCTGAAATAGAGCGACGCAAAGGTCGGCGCCAGGAACAGCACGGAATAGACTACCGCAGCCGGCGCATAGAACCAGCCAGGGTAAAGGGACCTACGCTGCATTTTCAGCGCAGGAACAGCTGATGCTGTCATGGGGAACCTCGCAATGCGTTGCGGCTCCGGAGGGTTGGGCCCTCCGGAGCCTAAGCAGGGTCAGGGACGATTACCAGCCGGCAAGGCCGAGCTGCTGTGCCTGCTTGCGCACGTCTTCGTCGTAGAGAGCGGCGCCGTCAGCGGCCTGGCGGATACCCGAACCGACTTCAACGGTGATCTGCTCGAGAGCTGGGCCCTTGATCGGCGAAAGGAACTCGAGAGCCGGACCGTTATGGCCGCCTTCCTGGAAGTAGGGCAGCATGTCGGCAACGGCCGGCGGCACGTCGGCAGGCAGTTCGCAACCGGCGATCATGTAGGGACCGGTGGCGCCCACGGCTTCGTTGCGGATGTCGCAGCCTTCGGGCGAACCGATGAAGCCGACGAAGTCCTTGGCCAGATCCGGAGCAGCCGTGGTCTTGGCGATATAAACCGAGTCCGGCATCCACGTGGTCAGGCCATTGGTTGCGGCATCATCACCCGGCTGGGCGAAGAAGCCGACGTCCTGCAGATGGTCCGGCACGGTTTCAGCGATAGCGCCGATACCGAAGGTCAGCATCGGGTAGTGAGCGCCTTCGCCGGTCGCAACCATGCGGATGCCATCGGGATAGGTCGCAGCGCCGAAGTCGGCATTGAGGAAGCCAGCTTCGTAGACTTCCTGCAGCTTTTCGAAGCCACGAACCGCAGCCGGCGTGGTGGCGAACTTGGCCTCGCCCGCGGTGAACTTCTCGGCAAAATCCGGCACTTCCGTGAGGACGTTGTAGAAGTCGGCCAGGACGAACAGCTGGGAGGTCCAGGTTTCGCCATAGGTCTGGATCACGGCAGTCTTGCCGGCAGCCTTGATCTTTTCGTTGTTGGCCATGAACTCGTCCCAGGTCTTGGGAATTTCGAGGCCAAGTTCTTCATAGATCGGCTTGTTGTAGAAGATGCCGCCGCCCATGGCCGGAGCGAAGGGCGTGCCATAGACTTCGCCGCCAGCCGAAACGACCGACTTGAAGCTGTCCTGAATGCCAGCCTGCCACGGTTCATTGGTAACCGGGAGGAGGTTCTGGACCGGGTTGATCGCCTGGAACAGCGAACCCGAATTGTAGAAGAACACGTCGGCCATGGCGCCAGTCGCGAGACGGGTCTTGACGATGTTGTCGCCTTCACCGCCACCGGGGCGCACTTCGATGTCGATGGTGACGTCAGGGTTCTTCGCGGTATAGGCGGCCACCCATGCTTCAGCGACGGCGACCGACTGCGGGCCGTTGTCGATGAGGAACGACAGGTAGCCCGACTGCTGGGCGTTGACGGCATTGGCCGTCATCATCAGGCCGAGCAGGCTGGCGCCGGTCAGGGCGAAAAGTTTGGTCTTGGTCATAGTCTACCTCCCTGGGAGGCCCGCATTTTGCGGGCCCTGGTTAAGTCGAGATACGCGCCTTACGGCGTGTTGGCGTTCACCAGCGACTTCTGGCGCTCCTCGCGCTTCGGTGCTGTGTAGTTGAAGGTCACGACGTGCTTGCCGGCCGAGAGGGCTGTGTCCTGACCTGCAGTGAAGGGCTGGCCGTCGAGCTTGGCGTCGCGATAGGTGGAAGCGAGGCGCAGAACGCCACGGCTTGCCGCCGGCACTTCGATTTCGTAGCGGACGGCTTCACCGGTGATGGTCCACTCGGCGCGGATCTTGCCGGCCGGGCTGTCGTGATCGGCCTTGACCGGCGACAGTTCGGGCAGGATCAGCGGTTCAAAGATCACGGTCTTGAACGCCGGGTCCTTCTCGTCCGGCCGGAAGCCGGCAACCCCTTCCAGCAGCCATTGGCAAACAGCGCCGTAGGCATAGTGGTTGTAGGAGTTCATCTGCGGATTGTAGATCGAGCCGTCGGCCTGGATCGCATCCCAGCGTTCCCAGATCGTCGTCGCGCCCATCTTTACCTGATAGAGCCAGCCCGGGACTTCTTCCTGCAGGAAGACTGCGCTGGCGAGGCCCCATTCACCGATCTTGATCAACGCCGGCAGCAGTGCCGGGGTGCCGATGAAGCCGGTGCCGATACGGCCTTCGGCACGAGCGATGGTGTTCTTGAAGTAGCCCTTGGCGGCTTCGTACTTGTCGGCCGGGATCAGGTCGTGAACGATGGCCAGCGCATAGGAAGTCTGGTCGTCATAGGCCAGACGGCCGGAGACGGTGATGAACTCGCTCTGGAAGGCGGTCTTCACGTCGGCTGCCATCTTGCCAAGGCGCTGGGCTGTCGCGGCGTCACCGACGATACCGGCAATGTCGGCCACCTGCTTGGCGGCGATATAGAGGTAGATCGTCGCGGCAGCATCGTCGCCAATGGTCGGCAGCGGCTTGGCGCTCGGACCCTTGGGCTGCAGCCAATCGCCGAACGAGAAGCCACGGGCACCCCATTCGCGCGGCGGCGAAACGATCGGGCCGTCGCTAATCGACCAGACGAAGTCGACCCATTTGACCATGTTGGGCAGCACTTCCTTGAGGAAGTCCTTGTCGCCGTAGTGCAGATAAACCTGCCACGGCACCTGGTAGATGGCATCGCCCCAGCCGGTCGAGCCGTAAAAGCCCGGATAGTGTTCCGGCTGCATGCGGGTCGGATCGGGGCAAACGTGCGGAACAGCGCCGTCTTCGCGCTGGTCGACCATCAGGTCGCGCACCCACTTGTGGAAGAAGCCCTGCACTTCGCCGAGATATGCAGCGGTGCCGGCAAAAACCTGCGCGTCGCCGGTCCAGCCCAGACGCTCGTCGCGCTGCGGGCAGTCGGTCGGCACTTCGATGAAGTTGCCGCGTTGGCTCCAGAGCGTGTTGAGGAACAGACGGTTCACCAGCTGGTTGCCCGAGGTGAAGGTCGCCTTCTGCTCGGTCACCGAGCTGATCGGGATCGACTTGATGTCGACAAGCTTGGCGTCGCCTTCAATGGCAACGCGTGCATAGCGGAAGCCCTGGAAGGTGAAGTGCGGACGGTAGGTCTCGGTCCCCTGCCCGCTGAGGACATAGGTGATCGTCGCTTCCGCCGTGCGGTAATTGACGTTGTAGAAATTGCCGTCCTTGTCGAGGACTTCGGCGTGCTCGACGGTCACCTTGGCGCCGGCGGAACCGGAAACCGAGATGGCGACGTAGCCACCAACGTTCTGGGCGAAATCGAAAACCGTACGGCCCTCGGCGTCGGTCCAGGTCTTGACCGCGGTCAGCGCGTCAAGCTCACGCACCGGCGTCGTTTCGTGGGCGACGAGGCGGGCGTGGTCGAATTCAATCGCAGCGGTCGCACCCGAAACGGTCGGTGCAATGCGGGCGTCAAAAGTTTCGCCGAAATAGATGCCCGACTTGCGGATTGGCAGTTCGCCGCTTTCCCACGAAGCATCGGTCACGAGGATCGGATCGGCGTCCCCTGCCCGGCCGCGCAGTTCCACCAGCGCGGCGATCTCGCTGCCCCAGGTGTTGTAGATTGGGAATTTGCCCCACATCAGCTGCGAGCGCAGCCAGCCGTCGCCCAGCCAGATCTCGATGCGGTTTTCACCGGCAACGAGCAGCGAGCCCACGTCATAGGTCTGGTAGCTCAGGCGCGCATCATAGGCCGTCCAGCCCGGCGTCAGCACATCGTTGCCGACGCGCTTGCCGTTGATGAAGGCGACGTAGAGGCCGAGGGCCGTAATGTCGAGGATTTCAGCGCCGGAAACGCTGTCGAGATTGAAGGTCTTCGCAACGAAGGTTGCCGGAGTGCCGACACCCTTGTCAGCGAGCGGACGAACCATCTTGGCAGTCCAAGCGCGTGTGGAAGCTCGTGAGCTGGAAGCCAGCTCTGCCGCGGTTTCATTCAGCACGTGGTAGTCTCCTCAGGCCGCTTGGTGCGGCTGTAAACTGTTCTACGTGTAGCGTTCTACATTTTTGCGATCTTCGCAATAGGCTTTTTTTAGAATAGGTGCGAAGACTGAGGCGGAGGACGTGATGACCAAGAAAGCCCCGGCGAGAACGCCGCGCATTACAATTCGCGAAGTTGCCAGCGATGCCGGGGTGTCGGTTGCAGCTGTTTCCAAAGTGCTGCGAGACGCTTACGGCGTCAGCGACGCCCTGCGCGCCAAGGTCCAGGCGTCGATGGACAAGCTCAACTATCGCCCCCTGGCGTCGGCCCGAGGTCTTCGTGGTCGCACCTATACGCTCGGGCTTGTTTTCCCCGACCTGCGCAACCCATTCTTCGCCGACATCTTTGCTGGCGTGAACTCGGCTCTAGAGCGTACCCGATACCAAGCCATGCAAGGGGTTAGCGTCTCGGCCTCATCGCTCGTCGAGGCCATGATCGACCGTCAGATGGATGGCCTCGTCCTCATCGGACCCAACGAGACCAATGAGCGACTGAACGATATCGCCGACCGTGTCCCGCTTGTGGCGATCGGCCACCACGACCTCACCGACGCGCGCTTCGACACGGTCAACAACGACGATCAGCTGGGTGGCCGCCTCGCCGTCCGCCATCTCTGCCAGAACGGCCACAAGAAGATCGCCATGCTCAGTCTCGCGGCGCCGGTTTCGACGGTGATCAATCAGCGCGAGCTCGGGTATCGACTGGAGATGACCGAGCAAGGCCTCGGCGGCTCGATCAACATTGTTCGCGCGCCCCAGGTGCTTCGCGAAGTCCAACTGATCCTCCGTCGCCTTCTCGAAGGCAAGGATCGGCCGGACGCCATTTTCTGCTGGACCGACCTCATGGCCTTCGAAGCCATCAGCGTTGCGGTCGAACTAGGCCTCTCAATCCCCGAAGATGTTGCCATTGTCGGCTATGACAACACCGTCTTTTGCGAATTCTCGCAAAACCGTCTCACCAGCATCGACCAGTCCGGCGAAGTGCTAGGTTTACAAGCAACTCGCCTGCTCATTGAGCGCATTGATGGCCGTTCTCATTCCGAACACTTCGTGGTTACCCCGCGTGTGGTGGCGCGGGCCAGCTCCGCAAAGGCCGGCTAAGGCGCTGCATCCAGCCGAAAACGGGCAAGACCGTTGACACGCAAGGGCTTTGCGCTATGGTCCGCGCCGCAAGGTTTGCCGGATTGCCTGTTTTTTCTCTTGCGTCTTCTCTGCCCGGCGACGGGCCCGCGCAGAAAAACAAGTACCCGACGCTCCATTCGACATTGGGTCTAGGGCCACAGCCCCAAAGCACGGGCCTTGCACATGATTTCCGCGGTGCGCCGTACCGAACATTTCGGTTCGCTCAGCCACCCGGACGACCCACGAGTGGAATCTCTGACGTTGACCGACGATTTTTCTGGCCTTGGCCTTTCGAGCAAAGTTACCGACGCTGTTGCAGCGGCCGGCTACACGCGACCCACTGAAATCCAGTCGCAAGCCATTCCGCACCTTCTGCAGAAGAAGGACCTGATCGGCATCGCTCAGACCGGCACCGGCAAGACGGCATCCTTCGTGCTGCCCATGCTCACCCTGCTTGAGGCCGGCCGCGCCCGTGCCCGCATGCCGCGCACGCTCATTCTCGAACCGACGCGCGAACTCGCTGCCCAGGTTTCCGAGAACTTTGAAAAATACGGCAAAAACCATCGCCTCTCGATGGCGCTGATCATCGGCGGCGTGTCCTTCGAGGACCAGAACAAGAAGCTCGATCGCGGCGTCGACGTGCTGATCGCCACGCCTGGCCGTCTCCTTGACCAGTTCGATCGCGGCAAGATCCTGCTTACTGGCGTTGAAATTCTCGTCATCGACGAAGCCGACCGCATGCTCGACATGGGTTTCATCGACGACATCGAAAAAATCTGCTCGCGCCTGCCGCCGCGCCGCCAGACCATGCTGTTCTCGGCGACCATGGACCCGCAGATCGAGCGCTTGACCAAGCGTTTCCTCAAGGATCCGGTGCATGTGCAGGTCTCCCGCACAGCGTCCACGGCCGACACGATCGACCAGAAACTGGTGAAAGTCTCGTCGCGACCGGACCAGAAGCGCGCCATGCTGCGCGCCCGCGTCGATGCCGCCGAAGGTCTGACCAACGCGATCATCTTCTGCAACCGCAAGCGCGACGTGGCGACCCTCGCCCGCTCGCTGGAGCGCCACGGCTATAGCGCCGGTGCGCTCCATGGCGACATGGACCAGAAGAGCCGCATGGAAACGCTGGACGCATTCAAGTCCGGCAATCTCACCCTGCTCGTCGCCAGCGACGTCGCTGCCCGCGGCCTCGATATTCCGGCCGTGAGCCATGTGTTCAATTTTGACGTGCCCGTTCACGCCGAAGACTACGTGCACCGCATTGGCCGCACCGGCCGCGCCGGACGTTCGGGCACTGCCTATACTTTCGTTGGCCCGGGCGACGAGAAGCATCTCGATGCCATTCTCAAGTTGATCCAGAAGCCGATCGACTGGCTCGACGTGGCGCCTGTTGCCTCAAGCCAGAATGAAGACGAGGAAGCGCCGGCACGGCCCTCCCGCACGTCTTCGCGGCGGAAGGCTTCGACACGCCCGAGCGAGCCGCAAACTGTTGAGGCTGCCCCACAAAAGGCTCCAGCCCGCAACTCCAGGCGCAAGGCCAAGGACACCCCGGCGCCGGTTTCGGATATCGTGCCTGATTCGCCATTTGGCGACGCTGGACCTATTCCGGCCTTCTTGCTTCGGCCGACACGTACTGCCGAACAGGAATCTGAGTAAAATACTGCCAGTTTATGAAAAATTGTCGGTCGACACAGAGTGTTGCCTGCCGTTATGACTTGTAAATGACTTCAAAGTAAAACTGCATTTGCCGGTGGTCGGCGCAACGGGTCGCGGGGAAGGCTGTGTCGGATCACGAGTTCAAGCGAGCGCTCGGCTATGCCAATTCGGCGCTCGACCTCCTCAAGAAAAGCAGCATCCCGCCCTACCCGCAGTTCTATGAGCTGCTGTACACCTATGCGACTGGCGTCAATCCGACGTTGAACCATCGGATCAACGCCATTTTCGCGTCGGGCGAGTCGCCCTCGGCGAGCCTGGCCGAAACGCTCTACAACGAATTCCTGAAATCCGACGTCAACGACCGCATGTCGACCGTCTCCGAGCGCATGCAGGCGCGCATCGAGGCGGTGCATTCGGCCATCGACCACGCCATGACGACGGCCAATGCCTATTCCGGTTCGCTGCAGTCGGCACAGGGCGATCTCGAACGCGAAATCGGTCCGGAGGCGCTGAGCGTCCTGGCCGCACGCCTGCTGGCCGAAACGCGCCGCATGCAGGACACCAACCGCATGCTCGAGCAGAAGCTCGAGGCCTCGCGCGATGACATTGCTGCCCTGCAGCGTGACCTCGACGACGTTCGCCGCGAGTCGCTGCTCGATCCGCTGACCAAGATTGCCAACCGCAAGAGCTTTGACGAGGGGCTCCGTTCCGCCATTGCCGAGGCGCGCCAGACCGGCAATCCGCTTTGCCTCATCTTGATGGATATCGACCACTTCAAGAGCTTTAACGACACCTACGGCCACCAGACCGGTGACCAGGTGCTGCGGCTTGTGGCCATGACCATCAAGTCCAATATCAAGGGGCGCGATCTGGCAGCCCGCTATGGCGGCGAGGAATTCGTCGCCATCCTGCCCAATACCGATCTCAAGGGCGCGACCATCGTCGCCGAGAACGTGCGCCAGGCCATCCATGGCAAGGAATTGCTGAAGCGTTCCACCAATGAGAAGCTCGGCCGCATCACGGCTTCCTTCGGCATCGCGGCTTTCCACCCGGCCGACACGGCCGGCTCGCTCATCGAGCGCGCTGACCGCTGCCTCTATGCGGCAAAGCACGCCGGCCGCAATCGCGTCCTGACCGAAGAAAGCCTCGCCGAAATCAGCGAGACCCGCGGCGGCGTCACCGCCGCCTGATCCGACCGCTCAGGCGGTCGGAACCAGCTCGACGCCAAGCGAAGCCAGCATCTCCCAATAGTCCGGATAGGTCTTGCCGGTGCAGGCCGGATCAAGAATCGTCACGCCGCCAACGCGCAGCGCCGCTAGTGCAAAGCTCATGGCAATGCGGTGATCGTGATAGGTCTCGATGCGCGAGGTGACATTGCGCTGCGATGCTTCGAGTAGAGCCGGATCGGACGCAACCAGAAGGTCGTCGCCCTCTTCCTTCGCAAGACCCGGCCGGATGCGGTTCAATTCATTGGCGACAGCACGAATGCGGTCCGTTTCCTTGACGCGCAGGTTGGCAATGCCAACGAAACGCACCGGCTGATTGTTAAAGACCGCGACCACGGCCATGGTCGGCACTGCGTCCTGCATCTGCGAGCCGTCGATAACGGCAGGCATATTGGGGAACTGCGCGATAACCGCCTGCGCCGACGCGTCCGGCTGGGTGAAAGCATCGGCCGCCACCCCAAGGTCGATCTTGCCGCCAGTCAGCGCCTCGATGCCCCAGAGATAGGTTGCTGCGGAAGCGTCAGGCTCGACGTGGAAGTCGGTCGCGACATAGCCGGTCGGCTGCACTTGCCAGGTGCCCGGCGAAGTCTCTTCAACCTGGGCACCGAATGAACGCATTGCCGCCAGCGTCAGATCGACATAGCCGCGGGCACCAATGTCCTTGCCAGCCAGCGCGACCTCGATCGGCCCATCGCCAAACGGTGCAGCCATCAGGAGCGCTGAAACATACTGGCTGGAGAGCGAAGCATCGATCTCCACCCTCCCCTTCCCGAAGCGGCCGGTGCCGCGAATGGTCACTGGCGGGCAACCCGTCGGCGCTTCCGCATCGATTCCGAGCGAGCGCAGTGCATCCACCAGCGCCTTGATCGGGCGCAGGCGCATATCCTCGTCGCCATCGACCACCACAGTGCCATCTATGGTCGCGACTGCGGCTGTAAGGAAGCGCGTTGCCGTGCCGGCATTGCCGAGAAAGAGCGGCGCGTCTGGAGCCGTCAGCTTGCCGCTGCTTGTCACCAAAAAGCTCGTCGCATCAGGTTCTTCGACAGTGACGCCCATCTGGCGCAGGGCCTGCGCCATCAGCACGGTGTCCTTGCTCTTGAGCGCACCGGTCAGTCGGCTTGTGCCCTTGGCCAAAGCGGCCAGCAGTAAAGCGCGATTGGTAATGGATTTACTGCCGGGGGGCGAAACGCGACCCGAAAGCGGACGACCAGGAGGGATGATGGTGTAGGCAGGCGGGAGCGTTTTCGGCATGATGCCGTGGTGTTAGGACAAAGCGTTCCCTGACGCAATCACTGACATAAGGTCAGGCGGTAGCGCGCGCCTCGGCGATCGCTTTCAGGTCCGCGGCCTTGAGCGTAACGCTCTCGCCGCAGCCGCAAGCGCCGGTCTGGTTCGGGTTCTTGAAGGTGAAGCCCGAGCTCATCTTGCTCTGTTCAAAATCCATGACTGTGCCGAGCAGGTACATGGTCGCCTTGGGATCGACCCAGACATCGACGCCGCGATCAGTGACGTGGTCGTCGCCCTTCAGCGGCTCGCTGACATAGTCCATTGTATAGGCGACACCGGCACAGCCGGCATTCTTGATGCCGACGCGCAGGCCGATGACCGGCTTGTCGGAATCTTCCATGATTTCCTTGATGCGTTCGGCTGCCGCATCGGACAGCGACATGATCTTGAAGGCCATGGGTCGTTCCTAAAAGTTCTTCCAGACACCGCGGGTCACGAGTTCGACCACAAGACGATCCGGATCTCGGAAATAGAGGCTGCGGCCGCCACTCGGCCAAACAACCTCGCTCTCTAACTCTATATGTAAGCCCTGAAGGAAGGTTTTCCAATCTTCATAGGCTTCCAACTCAATGCCGAAGGCGAAATGCTGTTCCCCGCCACCGTCATGGGGCGGAATGAAACCGCCGCCGAGCGGAATCGGCTTCAACGTCGCGCCCTGCTTGAAGAGGAGCAGCACTTGCCCCTCCTTCACCACCAGAGGCTGGATGCGCTCGTCGCCGCCCATGGGCTCGAAACCAAAGATCCGGACATAAAAGTCGCGGCTCCGCTTGACGTCCGTGACGTAAAGCGCGGTTTCGACCAGCCCCTGAAGCGGCGGCCGGTTCATCTCACCACCAGTTGAGCGCAACCTGGGCTTCTTCGCTCATGCGCGAAGCGTCCCAAGGCGGATCAAACACCATGTTGACCTTGACGTCCTGGATGCCCTCAACGCCGCGGGCGGCATTCTCGACCCAGGCCGGCATTTCGCCGGCGACCGGGCAACCCGGCGCGGTCAGCGTCATGTCAATGGTCAGGTTGCGGTCATCGTCGAGGTCGACCTTGTAGATCAGGCCAAGCTCATAGATGTCCACGGGGATTTCCGGATCATAGACGGTCTTTAGCGCGCCAATCAGGTCGGAGGTGATGCGCTCCACTTCGCCATCGCCCAGGCTCTCGGGCATGGTCGGCTGGATGCGCACATCGATCTGTTCGTCAGCTGCTGGTGTGGTGTCTTCGTTCATCATCTGTCTCTCAGGCGAAAAATTTACGGGCGCGCTCAATGCCATCCACGAGCGCGTCAACATCGTCCTTGCCGTTATATAGGGCGAGGGATGCCCGGCAGGTAGAGGTGACGCCAAATCGCTTCAGCAACGGCTGCGCGCAATGGGTGCCGGCACGGACTGCAATGCCGTAGCGGTCGAGAATGGTGGCGACATCGTGGGCATGGGCGCCCGCGATCTCGAAGGAGAAAATGCCGCCCTTGCCCGGCGCGGTGCCGATCAGACGCAGGGAATTGATGCGGCTGAGTTTTTCGTGCGCATAGGCGGCGACGTCATGCTCGTGCGCGGCGATTTCGTCGCGGCCGAGTTCTTCCATATAGGTCAGCGCCGCACCAAGCCCGATGGCCTGGACGATGGGCGGCGTGCCGGCCTCAAAACGATGCGGCGGCTCGTTATAGGTGACGTTGTCGAGGGTGACCGTATCGATCATCTCGCCGCCGCCCTGATAGGGCTGCATTTCTGCAAGCAGGTCGTACTTGCCGTAGAGCACGCCAATGCCGGTCGGCCCATAGAGCTTATGGCCTGTCATGATGTAGAAATCGGCGTCGAGATCCCTAACGTCGACCTTGGTGTGGACCGCGCCCTGCGAGCCGTCCACCAGCACCGGAATGCCGCGAGCGTGAGCAATTTCAACGATTTGCTTGATCGGCGTGACTGTGCCGAGGACGTTCGACATATGCGTAACGGCAACGATACGCGTCTTGTCCGTCAGCGTCGCCTCGAAGGCGTCGATGTCAAAGCTGCCATCGTCTCGGACGTCGACCCACTTGATGACGGCGCCCTTGCGCTCTCGATGGAAATGCCAAGGCACGATATTGGAGTGGTGCTCCATGATCGTGGTGACGATCTCGTCCCCTGCCCCGATGCGCGGCCCGGCGAAGGACTGCGCGACGAGGTTGATCGCCTCGGTGGCCGAGCGGGTGAAGATGATTTCTTCGATCCGGCCAGCGTTGAGGAAGCGCCGCACGTTTTCGCGGCCGGCCTCATAGGCGTCGGTGGCGCGGTTGGCGAGCGTGTGCAAGCCTCTGTGAACATTGGCATATTCGTGCCGGAAGGCATAATCCATCCGGTCGAGCACCTGCACCGGCTTCTGGGCCGAGGCGCCGCTATCGAGATAGACCAGGCGATGGCCGTGGATCACTTCCGACAGGATCGGGAAGTCGGCGCGCACTTTTTCGAGGTCGAGGGTCATGACTTCAAACTTTCACCGCGTCATTCCCGCGTAAGCGGGAATCTATTCTTCGTCGGTTACGTCATCCAGAGAGTGGATTCCCGCTTTCGCGGGAATGACACCGTGATTGGATGGGGTCGCGGAGCGGCCCCTTACTTCCCCAGCAGCCAGCCGTCGACGATGCTCTGCAGGGCTTCGTTCAGCGCTTCATCTTCAATCGGATCAATGAGTTCGGCGATGAAACCGCGCACCAGCATGGTCTCCGCCTCGGCCTTGGGAATACCGCGGCTGAGGAGATAGAACAGGCTGTCCTCGTCGAGCTTGCCGCAGGTGGAACCATGGCCGCAGACGACGTCGTCGGCATAGATTTCGAGTTCGGGCTTCGAGAGGATTTCAGCATCGTCCGACAGCATCAGGCCCTGATGCATGAACTTTGCGTCGGTCTTCTGCGCGTCGCGGGCGACGATCAGCTTGCCCTGCACCACGGCTTTCGAGCGGCCGCGGGTGATGGATTTGAACAGCGGCTGGGAGGAAGTGTGCGGCACGGCGTGCAGCGTTTCCATAGTGATATCAGAGTGTTGACCCTCTGACACCAGGTTGAGGCCCGTCACATCCGCATGCGCGCCCTCGCCGTCCATCTTCGGGAAGAGGTGGGTGCGCGCGAGGCCGGCGCCGGCATGGATGACCAGCGTACGGAGCTGTGCGCCGTCGTTGAGGTGGTACTCGTTGGTCGCGAAATGCGAGGTAGCGCGGCCACTTAGGTCGATGGTGACGTGGGTCACGATGGCATTCTTGCCCAGCGCGAGATAGGTCGCGTGGTTGCCGACGTGAGCCGCGTCCGAGCCAGAGAAAGTTTCGAGGATGACGACTGAGGAGTCGTCAGCGACGAAAATCTTGGTCGCGTCGGCAACATGGCCGGCTTCGCCCTCGATGCGATGGTCGATCTGGACCACCTGCTCGATTGCGCCCTTGAGGTCGAGACTAAGAGTGTCTTTTGCTAGCGCATTGCTAACACTGACAATGACGTCATCGCGGTTCGTGAGAACGCCGCCGTGGGTCTTGCCCACTTTGACGCCTTCCGGTGCCGTAGCAGCGCCGAGGACGGCACCATTGACGATCGACAGGGCGTAGGCGCCCGGAACGCGCAGAGCGGTGCCAGTGGCCTCATTGGCCGCTTGCGCCAGCGGCGGGATGGCCCGCAGCAGGGTCTTGAGGTCGGTATAGTGATAGGCCTCGACGCGACGGGTCGGGAGGCCGGCCACAGTGACGCGCTCGGCGGTCTGGTCGGCGCCGGCAGCCTTGAGCTGGGCGATCAGGGATTCCTCGGCGGCGCCGAGGCGGACAGGAAAGGTCTGACGCATGGTTGGTTACGCCGCCTGACCGTCATAGTCGGCATAGCCCTTGGCTTCGAGCTGAAGCGCCAGGTCCTTGTCGCCGCTTTCGACGATCTTGCCATCCGAGAACACGTGCACGACGTCCGGCACGATGTGGTTGAGGAGGCGCTGGTAGTGGGTGATGACCAGCATGGAGCGCTTGCCGTCGCGGAGCGCGTTGACGCCTTTGGAAACAACCTGCAGCGCGTCGATGTCGAGACCGGAATCGGTTTCGTCGAGCACGGCCAGCGAGGGCTTGAGGAGCGCCATCTGCATGATCT
Organism: Devosia sp.; assembly: GCF_024707125.1. Taxonomy (GTDB): domain Bacteria; phylum Pseudomonadota; class Alphaproteobacteria; order Rhizobiales; family Devosiaceae; genus Devosia. Next base: position 478,862 of record NZ_JANQAH010000007.1, on the reverse strand, counting down.
CGGCGCGCTTCTTTTCGCCGCCGGAGAAACCGACATTGAGCGGGCGCTTGAGCATGTCGCTGTCAACATTGAGCTGGGCACCGGCTTCCTTGACGGCGCGCATGAATTCGGGCGTCGTCAGTTCGCCTTCGCCGCGAGCCTTGCGCTGGGCATTGATGGCGGCCTTGAGGAAGGTCATGGTCGCAACGCCCGGGATTTCGATCGGGTACTGGAAGGCGAGGAAGAGGCCCGCTGCGGCGCGTTCGTGCGGTTCCATCTCGAGGATGTTCTCGCCGTTGAGCAGGATTTCGCCCTCGGTGACCTCATAGTCTTCCTTGCCGGCGAGCACATAGCTCAGCGTCGACTTGCCCGAGCCATTGCGGCCCATGATGGCATGGACTTCGCCCTGCGGGATGACGAGGTTCACACCCTTGAGGATTTCGCGTTCCTCGATGCGGGCGTGCAGGTTGCGGATTTCAAGAACGGGAGTGGTCATTTTCTTCTCTCCAATTGCGGAAGGGATAGCTGGCAGCGCCTCAGGCGCCCGGCTCGCCATCCCAGTAATCAAGGTTATTCTGGCCTTCGCGGCCACAGTGGCGGAGGCGACGATCGGCCGAAGAGCGGCTCGTCACCTGGAATTTGCCCGAGTCAGGGTACTCGCAGACTTCGGTATCGGCATTGTTGGCGATGCCCAGATATTTCAGCGTCACCGATCCGGTATTGAGGATCTGGTGGGCAGTGTCCGGGCCGCCGGTCGGCGCGCCAAGCACGTCGCCAGCCTTGAACGAATAGCGCTCGGTGCCGAAGCGATAGGTCCCCTCACCTTCCAGCACGATGAAGAGTTCTTCTTCGACGTGATGGTTGTGGAAGGGGCAGCTCGACTTGCCGGGCGGCACTTCGTTGTAGCTGATGCCGAGCGCGCGCAGACCCAGAAGCTTGCCGAACGAAGTGTCGGCAGACTTGTAAAGCGTGCCCTGCTCCCAGGCGTCGAGCGCCAGGGAGGCAAGGGAAACAACCGGGTTGCGCGTTTCCGTCGTCATGTTAGCCGACTGATCCTTCGAGGCTGATCGAGATCAGCTTCTGGGTTTCGACCATGAATTCCATCGGCAGGTGCTGCAGCACGTCGCGGACGAAACCATTGACGATCAGCGCCACAGCTTCTTCCTCGTTGAGGCCGCGCTGGAGGCAATAGAACATCTGGTCGTCGGAAATCTTCGACGTCGTCGCTTCGTGCTCGAAGACGGCGGTGCCGTTGCGGCTCTCGATATAGGGAACCGTGTGGGCGCCGCACTTGTCGCCGATGAGCAGCGAGTCGCACTGGGTGAAGTTGCGGGCATTCTTGGCCTTGGCATGCGCCGAAACCTGGCCGCGATAGGTATTGTCCGAGAAGCCGGCCGCGATACCCTTGGAGATGATGCGGCTGGACGTGTTCTTGCCCAGGTGGATCATCTTGGTGCCGCTATCGACCTGCTGGTAGCCGTTCGAAATGGCGATCGAGTAGAACTCGCCACGCGAACCGTCGCCGCGCAGGATGCAGCTCGGATACTTCCAGGTGATGGCCGAACCGGTTTCGACCTGGGTCCAGGAAATGTGCGAATTGACGCCGCGGCAATCGCCACGCTTGGTGACGAAATTGTAGATGCCGCCCTTGCCGTCCTTGTCGCCCGGATACCAGTTCTGGACGGTGGAGTACTTGATTTCGGCATTGTCGAGGGCGACCAGCTCGACGACGGCAGCGTGAAGCTGGTTTTCGTCGCGCGAGGGTGCGGTGCAGCCTTCGAGGTAGGAGACGTAGCTGTCGTTGTCGGCGATGATCAGCGTGCGCTCGAACTGGCCGGTCTTCTTCTCGTTGATGCGGAAATAGGTCGACAGCTCCATCGGGCAGCGAACGCCCTTGGGGATGTAGACAAAGGACCCATCGGTGAAGACGGCGGAGTTCAGCGTCGCATAGTAGTTGTCCGAAACCGGAACCACGGTGCCGAGATACTGCTTCACCAGTTCCGGGTATTCGCGAACCGCTTCCGAGATCGAGCAGAAGATGATGCCGACCTTGGCCAGCTCTTCGCGGAAGGTGGTGACGACCGAAACCGAGTCGAACACGGCGTCCACGGCGACATTGGCACCAAAGGGCGTACCGGTCGGTTCGCCCGCGCCTTCGACTCCGGCGAGGATCGCCTGTTCCTTCAGCGGAATGCCGAGCTTGGCATAGGTCTTGAGCAGTTCAGGATCGACTTCATCAAGGCTCTTGGGGCCCTTGAAGTTCTTCGGCGCGGAATAGTAGCTGATCGCCTGGAAGTCGATCTTGGGATAGTGCACCTTGGCCCAGTTCGGCTCTTCGAGCGTCTGCCAGCGGCGGAAGGCGTCAAGACGCCATTCCAGCATCCATTCCGGCTCATCCTTCTTGGCAGAGATGAAGCGGACGGTGTCCTCGGTGAGGCCAACCGGGGCAACATCGGACTCGATATCGGTCTCGAAGCCGTATTTGTATTTGTCGACGTCGAGCGCCAAAACCTGTTCGACCGTTTCCCGGTCGATTTCTTCCTTTAGCGTCGGAATATCGTAGTCCGCCATCAGGCTCTCCTTTTCGTCCCTCGGCGGTTCAAGGCCGCCGCGAACACTACTTATCTCTGCGGCTAGGCCGCTTTCCCGGTCCGCTTGTGGCGGGCGAGGATCGTTTCAAAACCGGCCAGGAACGCCTCGGCATCTTCTGCCTTGGAATTCCAGCCGAAACTCACGCGCAGCGCGCAATCGGCAAGGTCGCGCTCGACACCCATGGCGAGCAGCACATGGCTGGCGCCAACCTTGCCCGAAGAACAGGCCGAGCCGGCCGAAACCGATAGCCCAGCCAGATCGAGCGCCATCATCGCCGTGGCATTCCGGATGCCCGGTACGGCGAAATTGACCACATTGCCGACGCGCTCGGCACTTTCGCCGAAGATCACGACGTCTGGGGCCATGGCCCGAAGCCCGTCTTCCACGCGCTTGGTCAGCGCAGCGGCGGCTTCCATATTCATACGCTCGGCTGCAGCCGCAGCGCCGAAGGCACTGATCAGCGCCGCCGATTCCGTACCGCCACGACGCCCCTGCTCCTGCCCGCCGCCGGGAATGAGCCGCACCGTATCGGCATGGCCCTTGACCAACAGCGCGCCGATACCGGCCGGCGCCCCGATCTTGTGGCCGCTGATAGCCACCATATCGGCAGCCGAAGCGGCAAAATCCAGATCGAGCTTGCCCAGAGCCTGCACTGCATCAATGACCAGGGTATGGCGCGTTGGGCCGACGAGAACGGAAATCGGCCCAATGGGCTGGATGACGCCGGTCTCGTTGTTTACCCAATGAACGGCGACGAGCAGCGTGATGTTCTCTTCATCCGCGCGCAGCAAAGCAGCGCGAAGTTGATCCAGATCAACACGGCCATCGGCAGAAACAGGGATTGTCCAAACAGGCAGGCCCGTGGCGTCGGCCGCTTTGGCGACCGCAGCATGCTCCCCCGCACTGATCGCCACGGCGCCTGCTGCAAAAGTGCGTGCACCGCCAACGATAGCCTGGGTCAGGGCTTCTGTCGCCGAACCGGTAAAGACGACCTGACGTGTCTCAGCGCCAGTAAGGCGCGCGACTTGGCTGCGGCCAGTCTCGATGAGATCGCGCAGCTTGCGGCCATGGGCGTGAACAGAGGACGGATTGCCCGTCAAATCGAGCGCAGCATAGAGCGCCGCGCGCGCTTCTGGCCGAAGCGGCGCGGTGGCATTGTGATCGAGATAGATGCTCTCTTTCGCCATCTGCCTTCTTTGGGGCTGCGTGCCCGACATACCTTCCATGCTGGGATCGGGACGCCTGAGCATCCCGCAAACCAAACACTTCTTGAAATTTGCCGCCCAACTTCATTACAAGGGGCGCTCAACAAGGCCGCTTGCGGCCTAAAACCGAATTTCGAACCATTCTAAACTGGTTTTTTCGACCCATGTTTTAGGGAGGCTCCCGCGCTTAGTCAAGCCGCGCGGAGAGCAATCCTGAATAGTCGGATCAACTTAGTGACAGAGCCGAAAAAGGCCGGAAAAGACACCATGCCTGAAGTTATCTTCAATGGCCCCGAGGGCCGCCTCGAAGGCCGTTACCAGCCGGGCAAGGAACCGAACGCGCCGATCGCCATCGTGCTGCATCCGCATCCGCAGTTCGGCGGGACGATGAACAATCAGATCGTCTACAACCTCTTCTATATGTTCGCCGAGCGCGGCTTCTCGGTGCTGCGCTTCAATTCGCGCGGCGTCGGCCGCTCGCAGGGCGTGTTCGACCACGGCATTGGCGAGCTCTCGGACGCCGCCGCGGCGCTCGACTGGCTGCAGATCATCAACCGCGAATCCCGCGGCTGCTGGATCGCCGGCTTCTCGTTTGGCGCCTGGATCGGCATGCAGTTGCTCATGCGCCGTCCGGAAGTCGAAGGTTTTATCTCGGTGTCGCCGCCGGAAAACCTCTACGACTTCTCGTTCCTGGCCCCCTGCCCGTCTTCGGGCCTGATCATCCATGGCGACAAGGACCGCGTGGCTCCGCCAACGTCGGTGCAGAAGCTCGTGGACAAGCTCAAGACCCAGAAGGGCATCACCATCGACCAGCAGATCGTCGAGGGTGCTAACCACTTCTATGAAGGCAAAATCGACGAACTGACGACCCGGTGTGCCGAATATCTCGACCGTCGCCGTCAGGAGATCGCGGACGGCGGCGGGCGCTAATTCGAGCGCACATTTGAGGCGATCGTCCTCACCCACGGAGTTGCTTCTTTCACCACGTCATTCCCGCGAAAGCGGGAATCTCAATCACCTAGACGGAGATCCCCGCTTTCGCGGGGATGACGCGGTGGATGGAAGTTGGGCTCCGGCTTAATTCCAGATGCAGATCGCACCAAAATGACCAAGTACAAATCCGACTTCCTACGCGTCCTCGATGAGCGCGGCTTCATTCATCAGATCTCCGATCCCGAGGGCCTCGACCAACTCGCGGCGACCTCCAAGATCACCGGCTATGTCGGCTATGACGCGACGGCCACGTCGATCCATATCGGCAATCTGATCACCGTCACCATGCTCTACTGGCTGCAGGAAACCGGGCACCAGGCGATCAGCCTGATGGGCGGCGGCACCTCCATGGTCGGCGATCCTTCGTTCCGCGATGACCAGCGCAAGCTGCTCACGGTCGAGCAGATCGAAACCAATATCGCCAGCATCAAGCGCGTCTATGGCAATATTCTCAACTATGAAGGCTCCAACCCGGCCATCATGGTGAACAATGCCGATTGGCTGTTGAAGCTCAACTACATCGAATTCCTGCGCGATGTTGGCCGTCACTTCTCGGTCAACCGCATGCTTTCGTTCGATTCGGTGAAGCTACGCCTCGATCGCGAGCAGTCGCTGAGCTTCCTCGAATTCAACTACATGATCATGCAGGGCTACGACTTCACCGAACTCAACCGGCGCTATGGCACCGTGTTGCAGATGGGTGGATCGGACCAGTGGGGCAACATCATCAATGGTGTGGACCTCTCCCATCGCATGGGCGGGCCGCAGCTTTATGCGCTGACGACCCCACTGCTCACCAAGTCGTCTGGTGAGAAAATGGGCAAGTCGGCCTCCGGGGCCGTCTGGCTCAATGGCGATCTCTTCTCGCCCTATGATTTCTGGCAGTATTTCCGGAACACCGAAGACGCCGACGTGGTGAAATTCCTCAAGATTTTCACCCGCCTGCCGATTTCGGAAATCGAACGCATCGGTGCGCTCGGCGGCAATGAGATCAACGAAGCCAAGAAGATTCTCGCCACCGAAGTGACCGCCATCGTTCATGGCCGTGACGCTGCCATCCAGGCGGCGGCCACGGCTTTGGCGACGTTTGAATCGGGCGCCATCGATCTTTCGTTGCCGACTGCGGAAGTGACGCATGCCGAACTCAACTCCGGCATCGGCATTCTCAATGCGCTGGTGACGGCCGGTCTTGCCGCCTCGAACGGTGAAGCCCGCCGCCACATCGCCTCGGGCGCCGTGAAGGTCAACGACGCGAGCGTTGACGACGATAAGCTGAGCCTTGGCGATAATGCGCTGTTGCCGGAAGGCGTGATCAAGCTGTCCGTCGGCAAGAAGCGTCACGCGCTGATCAAGCCGGTCTGAGCTCACCGATATCGAGAAGAACCAAAGGCGTCGCACTCCGGTGCGGCGCTTTTTTTATTCCGGCGGCAGTTCTCGTGCGCGGAACTCGAACAGTTCGCGGAACGCACCAGGCACCAGCAGCGACAGCGGGTTGATCTGGAACTGCGGATTATCCAAGGGGCCGCGGACCGCAAAGGTGACCCCGACAAGCCCTTCGCCATCGCGACCGCCGAGCAGCGGCCCGAGCAGCGGGATTTGCTGGAAGGCGTTGTTGAGGCCAAAGAGCGGCACATAGGTGCCGGTCAGGTCATAGGTGCGGTTGTTGGTATAGATGTATCCGCGCATGGTGCCGCCCACCGTATCGCCGGAGAGAACGCCGCGAGTCACCTCCACGCGATCGCTGCGGCGGATGAAGTCGGCCTCGGCGGCGTCGAAGTCGAGCCGGTTGCTGCGGGCGATGGCGGCGCGGGAGTCCGAGTGATTGCCGAGAATCTGTGCGACATTGGCTTCATCGACGATGGCAAAATTGCGCATCAGCAATCGCCCGCCCTCTGCATCGGCATTGCGATCGGTGGTCAGCACCAGGCTGCCGCTGCCGCCGGCAAGCTGGGAATAGACGCCGACGAAACGGAGCAGCGTTCCGGCATCGTTGAACGCGACCGAGAGCGTGCGGCCGTTGGGTGCCGGATTGGTCGTGACGGACAGGCCATTGCCCTCGCCAAATTGCGCAGAGACCGTCGCGCTTCTGAGATCGGAACCGCGTAGGGCGAGGTTCAGATCGACGTTGAACGCCGTGGTCGCATAAAAGCCGATGGCGCGATCGAGCTGCACGTCGAGATTGATCGCCTGGTTGATCTGTGTCGTCTGGACGCCACCACTGCCTTCGCCGAGGCTGAAGAAGCGGCTGAGCAAGGGTTTCAGATCAAGCTGCGCCCCGCGGATCTGCACGTCAAAGCCGTTGCCATTGGGTTTGAGGCTCAGCTGCGCGCTATCTCCCGAACTGAGGGCGACCTTGTCGAACTCGGCCAGCACGAGGCCATCCGTCGCGTGATAGTCGATCTTGCCTGAGAGTTGCACCGCGCCAAAGCCGAGGCTGATCTCGGTGAGATGCGTCACCTCGCCGTCCATTTTCACGGTGGCGGTCAGACTGCCCGGCGTGCCTGCCGCCTTGCTGATGCCCAGATCCTTGATCGTGAGACCCGCATCGAGGAGGTCGACGGACATCTTCATTGTCCCGTCCGCGGCCGGCTCGGCCACAAAACGCACCTTGCCCGACAGGAATTGCGAGGCATCGAAGCCGAGCTTGGCGAGATCGGCTACCGCAACGGTTGAGCCGAGCTGGAAAACCGGCGCGGTCGTCGGCGTGCCTGTGATCGCGAGGTCTGCCGCCATGCCGTCGATTTCGGCAGTGCCGCCGAGCTGGTAGCTGTCCTGCGTTGCCGAAAAGGTCAGCTGGCCGTTGCCGATCGTGCGGTCCTGGATTGGCGCGCTGCTGGCGAAATCGGTGACGGTCCCATTCGCCGCGTAGTCGATATCCATCTCCTTGCCCGTCTCCTCCGCGGGCAGGCCGATGGTGGCGACGAGGCCAAGGTCGATATTGCCGGTGATGGCGGTCAGGTCGACGGGCAGCTCGATCTGGTCCAGCGCTTCGGGTTGAAGTTGCTCGGCCAGCGACAGCAAGGCCGGGATGGGCGCACCAAGGCTGCCCGAGACTTCGAAAATGCTCTCTTCGGGGTTGGAGGTTTCGAAGATCATGGCCGGCCGGCGGACGGCAATAGTGCCTTCGTCGGTGTCGATATTGCCGCCATCGGCAGAGATCGTCGTCTTGGTGCCGGTGACCTGCAAGCGCGTCAGGCCATCGAGAGCAATCGGGTCCATGGCCTCGGTCGCACGGATAACGACGTCGTCGCCGACGATGTTGATGTCCATGGCATCCTTCGGCATGGCCTTGGCGGTGCCGTCGATCGACAGCGTGCCGACGGGAAAATCGAACTCCAGCCGCCCTTCGACTACGTGGCCGCCGGTGACATTGGCTACAAACCAGTCGCGGCTGTCCCCACCCATGAAATAGGGCCAGATGCGCTTTACGTCGTCGGCCGTGACGCCTTTGCCGGCCACGGTCATGTCGACGCCAAAGCCGGTCTGCAGCATGTCCATGCGCCCGGTCGTCTCGATGACGGCGTCGCCCTTCCTGGCAACGAACCGATCTATGCCGACCGCACCATAGAGCGGCGCGGACCAGCCGGAAAAATCCATCGTGTCGAACGGCTCTTCGGGCGCGGCCATGTCGTTGGGGTGCAGCGCCACATCGGTGGCGCGGATCGAAATGCCGATGGTCGGGCCATAGGTCTCGTCTAGGCCCATGGCGAAAATGCCGGAAAGACGCGCCTTGCTCTGGCCGATCTGGATGGCGGAATCGGCAAGCCGGAATTGCCCGAGCTCAGGCTTCCAGGCGATCTCCATGATCGAACTGGCGACGGGGAAATAATCCTTGCCGATGCGCAGGTCGATGCCGGTCAGGTCGATACGGAATATGCCATCGACCAGCTTGCCCCCAGCCGGCTCGAAACCGATGTCGATAGAGAGTGCGCCCGTGCCCCGCATCGCTGCCATGCTGGTCGCATCGTCGATGAAAGGCAGCATGGCGGCAAAGTCGATATTGATGGCATCGACCTTGAGCCGCGAGGTGCCGTCTTCCTCGACCACGCGGTCGATGGTGCCGGTTACCGTCCGTCCGCCAATCCTCGCGGAGAATTCGCCCGTCGTCTGCCGCCCATCAGCCGAGGGGCCAACTTCAAGTTCGACATCGTCGAACCTTCGATAAAGGCCGTAGACGGAATCGGTCATGTCTATGGTGGCGTCGCGGACGACGAGCTTGGAAAAGCGCCCCTGCTCGGTCATCTCGACGAAATCGTCGATCGCCACTTCCATGGCTTCGAGATTGTAGACCAGCCAGTCATTGTCCGAGCGCAGCTTGGTGCCGTCGGTACCCAGGTTCAGCCCCTCGGCGCCGATACCGACCGGCGAATAGGCCTGTTCACCCTCCAGCACGCGCAGCGTCGGCACGCCGCCTTCGGGGTCTTCGACAATTTCCATGCGCGCCAGGCGCGGGCCATGCAGATCCTGCACGAGCTGCAGGTGCGGTCCCACTACGGTGATCGAGGCGCCGGGCTGGCCCATCAGCGCCCGCAGCGGCGAAAAGCCAACCTCCAGCGCCTCCATGGCAATCCGCGAACCGGAAAGCGTGTCGGTCAGCACAACAGGCGAAAACTGCACGACCGGCCAGAAGCCATTCTCCACGGCAATGGCCAGATCGCCCATTTCGAGTTTCGATGTGGGCGGCAGCATTGATTGCACAAAGCCGCGCGTCGCATCGCCTGAAAACGGCAGGCGGATCGGCGTTATGAGGAGAACAAGATAGAGAACCAGCAGGATGGCCGCGGGGACGCCAAGAACCCAGCCGAGGATTCTCCGTTTCCGGCGTCGTGGTGCAACGGGAGGAGCAGGCGGCGGTGATGGCGCGGGCTGATCTGCCGAAATTGTCACTCGCTCACGTCTATCCAGATCAAGGTCACCCGAAGGTGTATTGAGATTCAAATGACGACGGCCAGCAATCGCAGTTAATTGGCTCGCCCCGAAATGTACCTCAACACATCTTAAGCAGTGCTAATTCGTCACAGAATCATTCGCCCGCGTGGCTGCAATGCCCAATGATACCGGCTGGATTGTGGCGCTGACACCCTCTAATGCTTTGCTTCCAAAGGCGAGTCGATCATGACGCATTTGAAACCGGGCGACCCTGCCCCAGACTTCACCCTGCCCCGTGACGACGGCAGTAGCTTCACCCTATCCGCCCAGCGCGGCAAGCGGGTGGTGATCTACTTCTATCCGGAAGACGATTCCGGTGGCTGCACCGACGAAAACATCGAGTTTTCGGACCTTTCGCCTGAATTTGCCGCGCATGGCGCCGTGCTGGTCGGCATTTCGCCCGACGAGATACCGAGCCATCAGAAATTCCGCGCCAAATATGGGCTAAAGGTCCCGCTGGCCGCCGACCCCGACCATCTCGCCATCGAGGGTTTTGGGCTCTGGCAGATGAAGAAGCTCTATGGCCGCGAATTCATGGGGCTGATCCGCACCAGCTTCATCATCGGCGCCGATGGTAGGGTTGAGCGCGTCATCAGGGCCACACGCATCAAGGGCCACGCCGCCAAGATGCTTGCTGCACTTGAGGAACTCGACCCGGCTAAGTGAAGTCACTGACGACTTTCGGATTTTCTTAACCACACTCGCTCATAGTCTGCTTACCATAAGTGTTCGCAGCGTGAGGAAAGCAAGGTGGTCACCAGGGCCGGGTTCGCAGACCGCAAGCGCCAGGGCAAGCCGCCGATGCGGGGTATTCATCCCGGCATTTTCTACGGCATGTTCGCCCTGCTCTTTGCCGGCAACGTCTTTGCCGGCACCGCTCTCTACCTCTCGCCTGATATTGCCCGCCTGCTCAATGGCCGCACCGAGGAAGTCATCGGCGCCTATGAGGACCGGATCGCGCAGATGCGCGTCGAGATCGACCGTCTGCACTCGCGCAGTTTTGCCCAGACCGGCGATATCAACCTGCAATTGCAGGAATTGTCCCAGCAGCAGGAAATGCTGTTCGAGCAGCATCAGCTCGTAAAGGTACTGGTCGAAAAGGCTGATTCTCTTGGCATTGCTGCCGCTGACCTGCCTCTGGGTGATGTCACCAGCACTGCGTCTCTGGCCAGCATGACAGGCAATCCCGATGTCGACGCCACGGCCATCAGCCTTGAGCGCATGATGGGTGAAACGCAGATGGCGATGCACGGTATCGCCGCCGTCGCCTCCACCCGCGCCGACGAAATCGCAACGGAAATGCGCCAGCTGGGCATTCCCTTCGCCCTGCCCGAGACAGACACCAACGCCGTGGGCGGCCCCTTGCTGCCGGCGACGGATGAACTCAACGGCACGCCCATGCTCGACGACGCCAACGCCGTCATGTCGGCCCTGCTGCGCTACAAGGCTGCGCGCGAAAGCCTCGACACTGCGCCGGTTCACATGCCGATCACAGGCAATTTCCGGCAGAGCTCCAATTTCGGCAATCGCAAGGACCCGTTCACGGGTTCTCGTGCCTTCCACTCAGGCATGGATTTTGCTGCGCCGAGCGGCACGACGGTGATGAGCGCTGCGGCTGGTGTCGTGAGCTATGTCGGCACCAAGTCGGGCTATGGCATGGTGGTGGAAGTGACGCATGACAACGGTCTTGTCACGCGCTACGCGCATCTGAGCGGCTATCTGGCCCGTGAAGGTCAGGCGGTGAATACTGGCACGCCAATCGCCAAGGTGGGTTCGACCGGCCGCTCGACCGGACCGCACCTGCACTTTGAAATCCGCAAGTCGGACGAGGCGATCAATCCCAAGGCGTTTCTGGATGCTGGGAAGAGATTGGGTGCGGTGATCGGGTAGTTGCCCCGAAGCCGTCACCCTCGGGCTTGACCCGAGGGCTCTGCACTTTGCTGCACCAACGCCAAGTGAAGTGTCCTCGGGTCGAGCCCGAGGATGACGTTTGGTGGTTAGTCTGCCGCCACATCCGTGGCCACGCCGACGCGCTGCGCGAGGGCGGCTTCCATGAACTCGTCGAGATCGCCATCGAGCACGACAGAAGGCTGGCCGCTTTCGACGCCGGTCCGCAGGTCCTTCACCATCTGATATGGCTGCAGGACATAGGAACGGATCTGGTGGCCCCAGCCGATATCGGTCTTGTTGGCCGCCTGGGCGTTCGCCGCTTCTTCGCGCTTCTGCAATTCCATCTCGTAGAGACGGGATTTCAGCATGGCCATGGCCGTTGCACGGTTCTTGTGCTGGCTGCGTTCCTGCTGGCACGCCACGATGATGCCCGAGGGCACGTGGGTGATGCGGATGGCCGAGTCCGTGGTGTTCACGTGCTGGCCGCCAGCGCCCGAAGCGCGATAGGTGTCGACCTTGAGGTCGGCTTCGCGGATTTCGATCTCGATGGAATCGTCGACCACCGGATAGACCCAGCAGCTCGAAAAGCTGGTGTGGCGACGCGCGGCCGAGTCATAGGGGCTGATGCGGACGAGACGATGCACGCCGCTTTCGGTCTTGAGCCAGCCATAGGCATTGTGGCCCTTGATCTGGATGGTCGCAGACTTGATGCCGGCTTCTTCGCCATCGTGCATTTCCAGCACGTCGACCTTGAACTTACGACGCTCGGCCCAGCGGGTGTACATGCGCAAAAGCATGTTCGCCCAATCCTGGCTCTCGGTGCCACCGGCGCCGGAGTGGATTTCGACATAGCAGTCGTTGGAATCGACTTCGCCGGACAGCAGCGTTTCGATCTGCTGGCGACGGGCTGCCTGCTTGAGCTCGAGAAGCGCATTCTCGGCATCGCGCACGATATCGGCGTCGCCCTCGGCTTCGCCGAGTTCGATCAGTTCGATATTGTCGGAAATGCCGGATTCAAACTCGCGCACGGCTTTGACCGCAACGTCGAGTTCGTCGCGTTCGCGCATGGTCACGCGGGCCTTTTCCGGATCATTCCAGAATTCGGGAGATTCAGTTTGCGCCGTTAGCGCATCGAGACGGAGTTGTGCAGTATCCCAGTCAAAGATGCCTCCTCAGCAGGGTCAAAACCTGCTCGATTTCGGCAACGGCCTTTTCAATTTCCGCGCGCATCAAAAGTTCCTTTTCGAAAGTGCGCCCCGTTTAGCGGAGCGACGCCCGGGGATCAACCTTTGCGTCAGCGGCGGCCGAGCTTGGCAAAGCGCCGAATGGCCGCCTCACGCTTCAGCCGCGAGATTTTCGTGAGGAAGAACACGCCATTGACCTGGTCGATCTCGTGCTGCGCCACGCGGGCGGGAAAACCCGAAAGGGCAAGTTCCTGCCCCTGCCCTGCCTCGTCGTCGAAGGCGATCACAGCGGAGTGCGCACGCAGCACATCGACCTCGATGCCTGGCATGGAGACCGAGCCTTCCGGGCCAATTTCCTGCGGTCCGTCGGTGGAAACCACGCGCGGATTGTAGAGCACGCGGTAGTCGCGCGTTGAGGGATCGCCAAGGCTCACCACGGCGACCGGCGCCACGACGCCGATGTGAACGGCGGCGAGACCGTAGGCCCGCGCCTCCTCTGCCGCAGCCAATAGGCGTCGGCCGATATCGAGCAGACCGGCGTCCACAGGCCGGGCGGAAGCCGTCTCGTTGAGCTTGGTATCGGGATAGAAAATGAAGGGGTTTGTCTCAGTCAAATCAGCATCCTCGGGCCGGCCATCTTGCATGTTATGGCCTTGGCTGGTAGGTCCAATTCCGGCTGGTCTCGTAGCTCAGCAGGATAGAGCACCGGATTCCTAATCCGGGGGTCATGGGTTCGAATCCCGTCGAGATCACCAGTTCTGCCGGCCCCTATTGGGCCCACGATTCTCCCGCGCACTGCCAGTTTTACAGCGATCTCAAGCGCTTGCGCATGCGTAACAGGGCATTAACCAAAACCCATCACGCTCGCTTCTGGTTACGCTTGAAGTGGAGAGCACCATGCAGGACGAAATCCAGCGCCGCGCCTATCATCTCTGGGAGGCCGATGGTTGTCCCGAAGGCCAGGACCAGAACTACTGGTTCAAGGCCGTGGCGGAAATTGCCGCCGATGCAGCCAAGACCATCAAGCCGGCGCGCAAACGCGCAGCACCGCGCGCCAAGAAGGTCGCGGCTTGAACGCCGTCAGGTTGTCGGGACGGAAATAGCCGCAGGAGTGGTCAACCGCCGCTCCTGCATTGCCTGGCTACCAGATACGTGGCCAGTAGACGTCATCGGCATAGTCGGCGGGGATCGGCGAAAGCCGGCCGATGGCCTGGGCGGCGTATTCGATCTGCATGGCAAGGTGGCGGATATTGTCGGGCACCGGTGTTCCGGTGACGAATTCGCGAACGCGCCATTCTTCGATCTTGAGCGACTTGAGACGGCGGCGAGCTTCCCGCTGCACATCTTCGACGTCCGCGGAAGGCCGCGCCATAACCCTTTCGGGCACCGCTTCCGTCCACTCCCGTGACCCATTGATGACTGCGAACCGCACGATACGCCTGCCTTCCCGCTCCCCAAACGCCGGGAGCATGGTTCAATATGTCATCATTCCGTTACATAACCGGTAACGACCAGTACTTGAGCGGCATGGCAGCCATGCTAGTTTGAAGCATGACCATCCTTTATCTCATGGCTGCAAAAGCCGAATTCGGCCCGCATCTGGCCGCCCGTATCCAGCCCGTGATGATTGGCATTGGCCCGGTCGAGGCTGCGGTTTCAACCACCAGAGCGCTCATGGAACGGCGCGACAGCCTGCCAAAGCTGGTCGTTTGCCTCGGCTCCGGCGGATCCAACCGGCTGGAGCAACTTGGGGTCTATCAGGCCATCTCCGTGTCCTATCGCGACATGGATGCCTCGGCCCTGGGTTTTCCGCGTGGCGTGACGCCCCTCACGGACTTGCCGCCGACTCTTGATCTGGTGCCAGCAATCGCCGGCCTCGTGCCCGCCACGCTTTCGACCGGCGGCAATGTCGTGACGGGCGCGGCCTATGACACCGTGGCGGAAGACATGGTCGATATGGAGACTTTTGCCGTCAAGCGCGCCTGCCAGGCTTTTGGCGTGCCGCTCCTCGGCCTGCGCGGCATCTCTGATGGCGCCGAAACGGTCAGCCGCATTGAGGACTGGACGCAATATCTGCACATCGTCGACGAGCGGCTTGCCGAGGCCGTCGACCTCGTTAAGGCCGCCTATGCTGCGGGTGAAATCGACCTCACGCCTTAGGCGTGTTCTTGCGGTCCCTGCGCTTGCGCTGCCAGGTGGTCCAGTAGCGGCTGCCGCGCAGGATCGCCAGGTTCACCGGGCTCTGCAGGAAAATCAGGTCAACCGCGAGCAGCAGCAGGCCAAGCGGCAACATCCAGATGCCGAGTACCGGCAAAAAGCTGAAAATGCCACCGAGCACCAGCAGGATGCCAAGCGGAATGCGCACCCAGCGGGCTTCCGGGCGGCGCAGGCGCGCCAGCCAATTGCCCGCCATGCTTGGAATCTTGCGCTCGAGCTTGTCGAACAGTCGATTGAGGCGTTGTGCGTGCTTGCTCATGTCGAAACCATCCGGCTCCCTAGCGTTCGGCCCGTTGTCGCGGGGTCGAAGTCATTGATTGTGTACGGAACTTGTGTCCGGCGAATGGCGTTGCGCCCGTAACCAGGGAGTAAACCATGCATCTTGAAGATTTGTTCACGGCCCGCCGCCGCCGTCACGATCCGCTCGACGTCCTCGCCGACCAGATCAACGAACTGCGCCGCCAGACGAGACATATCAGCCGCACCCTGTCGCACAATGCCGGCGATGTCGCAGGCGATCTCGGTGACACGCTCTCGGGCTGGAGCCACGACGCGGCCCGTCAGGGCGCGTGGCTTGCGGGTGTCGCCAGCCGCAAGGCGGTTCAGGGCGCCCGCGCCGTTCAGCGCGATCCCGTGCCCATCATCGCGGTGCTCGGAACGGCTGTTTTGCTGGCCAGTCTCATTGCTCGTCGGCGCTAGCAATCTCTTAACCTTCCTTCTGAGGTTTTCTTTAAGGCTGTCGGCGCATTTTCGGACCAAGCCGCAACTCGGCAACACTCCGGAGATGCACCGTGGCCCAACTTGCCCGCCTCGCCCTCAAAATCTCGGCTCTCGCCGTTGTCGCCACCAGCCTTGCCGGCTGCAGTTTTCTTGGCATCAATTTCGGCATGGCGCAGCTGAGCGACAAGGAATGCCTGATGCGGGCCATGTATTTCGAATCCAACCGCTCCAGCTCCGACGGCATGCTCGCCGTTGGCACCGTGGTGATGAACCGCCTTTCCGACTCCCGCTATCCCAAGTCTGTCTGCGGCGTCGTCGGCCAGAAAAACCAGTTCGCTCAGGGCGTCCTCACCAAGCCGATGACCGATAGTGGCGCCGTGCTGGCTTCGCAGGTGGCCGATCAGGTCCTGCGCGGCGCCCGCCATCCGGGTGTCCAAAATGCCCAGCATTTCCATACGGCAGGCCTGCGCTTCCCCTACGACAACATGTTCTATGTGCTCGAAGCCGGCGGCAACGAATTTTACGAGAAGCGGACCCGCTAAAAGTCACCGCCAATATCGAAGTCGCTACCACCCCAGTCGCCGCCACCATCGTCGAGGCCGGGATCTTCTGGTGCTGGCTCTGGAGGCACTTCGGGCTCGGCTGCATTGGCGTCGCCCGTGAACAGGCCCGCAAGAACGCTGCCGAGCAGCAACCCGCCGGTGACGCCAAGCGCCGTCTGCGCGGCTCCTGCCAGAAAACCGCCACCACCGGACGCTCGACGCCGGTCGTACTGCTCTCCGTCTTCGTCACTCTGGCCCCACGGACCGCGCTGCGGCGCGCGTGGCGTCGTTGGCCGGTCATTGCCAAAGATACCGCCCAGAAATCCGCCCTGGTTATGTCGCGCTTCTGCAGCTTCGATGCGCTGCTGTGCTTCGCGCAAAGCCGCTTCCTGCACGATAACGGTCTGAGCCATGTAATAGGCCGCAGCCGGGTTTTCGGAGAGACGCTGGCGAATGAGGCGTTCAGCATCCACGTCGCGCGGAGCGCTGTTGCGCTCGACGTTGTGCAGCCGCTCGAACAGATCGTCGATGGCGCGTTCGTCTTCGGGTCTGATCATGATGGTCTCCCTCGTCTGCGATTGGACATGGGAAGACTTTCGCCGCGATGCAATGGCGCAAGGCCATGGTCACACGGATTTCACTGCGGCTCGGGTTCGTCCGGCTTCCTGCCGCTGGTCTGGCTTTGCCGCAGCACAAAGCCGATGACGGCAGCTACCGCCTCATAGAGTTCGACTGGAATGGTATCGTCCACTTCGACATGGCTCAGCGCCTCGGCCAGTACGGGATTGGCCTCGATGACAATGTCGTTTTCGCTCGCTATGGCCAGAATCTGCTCGGCAATCAGTCCCCTGCCCTTGGCGACGATGCGGGGTGCCTGATCGGTCGCCTTGTCATATTGCAGCGCCACGGCCAGCGGCGTCACCTTCGGCTCGTCCGTCATCGCTTGGCATCCACGAAGTGGCCGGACGCTGCGGGGGCATGCACCTCGCCGGGCGCCCCGTGGCGAACGACGAGCGCACCGGGCCTGACGCCGACGGATTCAAGGCTCGCGCGCAATTCCTCGATATTCTCCGAAAAGGCCTTGGCCGTTTCGTCCCGATCAGCCCAGAGCATGATCCCGGTCGTCTGCCCGCGCAGCGAGACCTGCGCGCCGACTTCTCCCAGGTCGGGAAGATTGACCGCAAAGCGCACCTGCCAACCCCGATCCTCGGGGCGATTAGCGTCGCCCCCACCATCGTGGTGGATTTGCAGCTGCAGCACCGCCTGATGCTGGCCGACCGCAATGGGCAGGTCCATGTTCCATTGGCTTTCGCTGCCCCGCTGCGCCTCGGGCAAGGACGCGTGCTGGTGCAGGCGCAGCCGCGACAGCGCGCCTTCGGTGCGCTCGAGCAGCAATCGCCCGAGGTCTTCGGCGTCATCTGGCAAATCCAGTTGCGGCACTTCGGGCAGCTTCGCCCGCGGCAACACATGCCGCAGAGGCGGCGGTATCTGCGAAATCTGCGAGATCTGTGGCTGACTGCCGAGCCACTGGGCGAGCCCCTGCCGCATGGCCAGCAGACCCGACTTGGCATCCGTACCCGCGGCCGCCGGAGAGCCCTGTGCCAGCATGGCCTCCTGAAAAATGCCGGAACTGCGCAGCGCCGCCTTCAGCGCGCCAGCATCGATCTTGCCATCTCGTGCCGTCAACTGGTTGTCGAGAATTTGCCGCGCCGCCTTCAGCACCGGTTCGGGCAAGCCGGACCGGCCAATGGAAGCCGCAAGCAGGCCGGTGAGGGCGCCAATGCTGCCCTGGCCTGGCAAAGCCTGTTGCACCATCTGTGCCAAGGCTGCGGCCTGAGGCCCCGGCAGTGAGCCTTGCACAGGGGCCGCGGTCGGCGACGAGCCGGTCGGATTGGAACCAAGCCCGGCCATGCCATAGGGTGTCGCACCCTGGCGCTGGAGTGCGGGGCCCGACGGCGGCACCGTTGCAGCAGGCGGAGCGATGATCGGACCGCCAGCCTGCGTCGATGGCGCGGGCGTAGCGGTTGACGCAGCTACTGGCGCGGCGATGCCTGCGGCCAGCCCTGTGGCCCCCACCAGTGGCGCAGCGGCACCTGCGGCAGCCCCAGCCACTCCGGCGGGCGGCCCATAGGTGAGCGGACCTTGCGGGATTGCTGGGCGTTGCGAAATCTCGACGCTGGTCGCCGGAGATTGCTGCGGCACGACGGAGGACGGTGGCCGACTGTCGATCAGCGCCAGTCGCAAATGCCCTTCGCCCTGCTGCACGCCCAGCGTCAGCAAGGAACCGACCGGCAAAGTGCTGGGCAAAGTGAGCGACATCGCCTGCCGACCAACCTGGACCAGGGTTGCTCCACCCAGTCCCGGGCCAAGCACCCGTCCTTCGACCGTCTGCCCCGGCGCCAATGCAAGCGCCCGCAGCATCGAACGGGCCTCAGCCTGCGATACAACGGGAAAATGCGAGACAATCGTCATGCACAGAGCGTCCCGGCCGCATCATGCGGCCAGAATCGATCCTATGGGTGATTCCTGAAAATGTGGAGAGCTACCGAAAAACCGGCGATCAATCCTTGCGAACGTCTTTGTATTCCATCGTCGCCGGCTTGCCGCGGAAGGTGACCCAGAAGAAATTCAGCGTATAGGTCCCCGCGGTCCGGAACACGCCTTCCTTTTCGAGGCGACGGCCCGAAGTCTTCATCTTGAGCGCATAGGTCCACTTGACCCCGCCGACGCGCGACAGGCGCACGGCCACGTCGGTATCTTCGCCGAAGAATTCGATGGAGCGATCATAGCCGCCGACATCTACCCAAGCCTGGCGCTTGAAGACGAAATTGCCGCCCTGCACAACCGAGCCGACGCGCAGAACGAAGCGGTTGAGGAGATAAATGAGATAGGTCAGGCCATAAAAGGCCGAGATCAGCGCGCGGTTATGCGGCGCCATGTCGTAATAAATATAGGGACCGCTGAGGCAGACGAGCTTGGAATCCTTGGAGAATTCCTGCATCACCGTCGTCAGCCAGCCTTCCGGCACAATGGTATCGCTATCGATATTGGCGATCAGGTCATAGCCTTCGCTGGCGGCAAAGCCGGCATCGCGGGCGTTGACCAGGCCCTTCTTGGGCTCATCCACCACGCGCACGCCGGCAAAGCTGCGGGCAATCTCCCCAGTGCGATCGGTGGAAGCGTTGTTGACCACGATCACCTCGGCCGGCACGCCGGAGCGCTTGATTTCGGCCAGCACCGATTCAATGCATTTTCCGACCAACGCCTCTTCGTTATAGGCGGGGATGACGAATGCCAGCTTCATTGGTTTCCTTCTGCCGGGTCGGCCGACGCTTGGGTGGCGCTGCTCATAGCGCGACACGCACGCGCGAGCAACCTTCAGCCCCCGTTCAGGCTGGATGGCTAAGTTTCCAACAGGTTCGCCGATTGCTATAGTGAGCTATAGCGGGAAGTCCCGGCGTGTTTGAAAGTTGTTCCGGCGTGGAGAACGTCATGCGTCGACTTGTCTTGAATGCAGCCGTTCTCTTTTGCAGCGGCCTCATGTTTGCCAGTGCTGCTCATTCGGCGGAAGGTCGCGCTGTTGGCGTTGATCCCGATGCCGTTGCGCGCTTCTCCGGAACCGACCGGATACTGGCCGTTGGAGCCGATATTTCGCTGGGCGAACAGGTGGTTACCGGTCCTTCGGGACAGGTCCAGATCATTTTTTCCGATCAGACACGGCTCGTGGTTGGCCCCGGTAGTGCCCTCACGATCGAGTCCTACCTTTTCAACGGCAATACTGCCGACAAATTCGCCATCAATGCGCTGGCCGGCAGCTTTCGGTTCATTTCGGGCCACAGCCCGAAATCGGCCTATTCAATCAATACGCCAACGGCCTCCATCGCTGTGCGCGGCACCAAATTCGATTTCAATGTGAGCCGCCGCCGCACCGATCTGATGCTCTACGAAGGCGCGGTGCTGCTCTGCTCGGTCTCCGGCCAATGCCAGGAACTGATCGCCCGCTGCGATCTCGGCACCGTCGATGCCAGCGTGGCCGCCTTGATCAGGCATCCCGATCCCACCCACCCGCAACTGAGCGCAGCTTTCCGCTACGCCCGCTTCCAGACCCCGCTGCTGAGCGAATTCCGCGTCAGCGGCGCCGGCAAATGCGCGGAACCGCCAGAGGCAGAAGGCGTGCCCGGCTCGCTCTCGCCCTCGAACGGCGGGTCAAATACTCCGCGCACCCCTCCCACGCGCTTCCAGAACTAGGCGTGGCATTGCAAGGTAACAGGCTCTGAGCGCATCCAAACCGGAAACGACCGATCCATCGGCCCAGCCACGTTGGCTGGCGCGGCTGCGCAGGCGGCTGCGTCTGCTCTATCATTCCCAGGCGCCATTCGCCCTGCGCTTCCAGGCGGCGGTGCTGATCGTTGACCTGGCGATCATTGCCTTCTTCATCGCTAGTCCGCTGCTGAAGGGGCGCGATTACTTTCTCTGGATCGACTATTCGATCGCAGCCATCGTGTTCATCGAACTCGTCGCCCGCGCACTCGCCTCGACCAATATCCTGCGCTGGCTGCGCCAGTTGCCTGTCATCATCGACATCTTCATCCTGATCACGCTCCTGGCGCCGACCTGGCTGTTCAACCTTGGCTTCCTGCGCATCCTGCGCCTCTGGACGATGAGCAAATCCACCATCATCTGGCGGCCACTCCACAAGCACAGGCTCGGCGCCTACAAGGAGACCATCCAGGCGGTTCTCAACCTCCTGGTTTTCGTCTTCGTGGTGACGGGCTTTGTCTATACCGCCTTCGTCAGCGAGGAATCCGGCATCGCGGGCTATGTCGACGCGCTCTATTTCACCGTCACCACCATGACCACGACCGGCTTCGGCGACATCACGCTGCCGGGCACCTTCGGCAAGCTCGTCTCCATTGCGGTCATGCTGATGGGCATCTCGCTCTTCGTACGCCTCGCCCAGCTGATTTTCCGCCCGGCCAAGGTGCATTTCCCCTGCCCGCAATGCGGTCTCGCCAAGCATGAGCCCGACGCGGTGCACTGCAAGGCCTGCGGGCATATCCTGAACATTCCGGACGAAGGCAGTATCTAGCCTATCCCCGGATCACCGGCAGGCGCAGCCTGAAGCAGGCGCCGGGCAAGGGACTTGGCGCGAGGTCCAGCGTACCCTTCATGCGCTTGACGATCTGGCGGCTGATGGCCAACCCCAGCCCGGCGCCAGTCTGGTCGATCGCCCCTCTTTGTCCTCGCGAGAATTTTTCGAAGATCAGCTTCCGCTCGCCCTTGCCGATGCCGGGGCCATTGTCTGCCACTTCCACAATGAAATTGCCGGACCTGAGCGCCGAACTGATCCGCACGACCGGCTCTGCCGCATCGTTGTATTTCACGGCATTGGAGATGAGATTGATGAACACCTGGCAGAGGCGATCCGGGTCGCCCTCGACCATGGTGCGCCCTGCGCGGTCGCCATGATCCACCCGCATCCCCTTCTGCCGCAACAGGGCGTCGCAAACAGCAAGCGCGCGATCGAGGGCTGCATCGGCATCGACAGGCCCGCTTTGCCAATTGCGCTCCCCACGTTCCAGTGCCGAGAGATCGAGGATTTCATCGAGCAGTTTCGTCAGCCGCAGGCTTTCCTGATGAATGGTCGAAACAAAGCGCTGGCGCTGCTTGTCGTCTAGCGCGTGACCATCGAGCAGGATTTCCGAAAAGGAGCGAATGGAGGTCATCGGTGTGCGGACTTCGTGGCTCACCTGGCTCAAAAACTCGTCCTTCTGGCTGTCGAGCTCGCGCAGTTGGGTATTCGCATCTTCGAGTTTTTGCGCCGTGAGCCGCAGCTCGGCCGAGGTCTTTTCCAGCTCCTGCGAGTAGACGATGACCTGCTGCGTCTCGTCGGCCATCTGCATCATCTCTTCGAGCGAAACGTCGCTGCCGGCGACGACTTTCGAGAGCATGACATGGGCCGAGGCCGCCCCGATGGAGCCGGCCAGCTCGCGCTCCAGCCGCCCCACGAATTCCGGCGTTGGCTCAAAACCGATTGGATCGACTCCGCTGTCGCGTGCCGCGGATTCGAACAGGGCGGCCGCCCGCTGCTCGCCCAGCACGCGTTCGGCGACAAAGTAGAGATCGTTCGCGGTCGCCGAACCCGGCAGGAAATTGCGCTGCGGCAGGTTGGGGCGACGGAACACATCGACAAAGGCCGTGGCTTGAATCCGCTCCAACGCCGATGGCGAGGTGACCAGCGAGCCAAGGGTGAGCGTCAGGATATTGACCGAAAGGCTCCAGAACGCGGCATGGGCCAGCGGGTCCCAGCCTTCGAGCCCGAACATGGCCTCAGGCCGCAACCAGGAAATGCCCCATGGCCCTTCCTGCAGCAGCAGCGAAACGGCCGGCGAGACGGAATCGAAGGAGGGCAGGAAGCAGCACCAGGCCCAGATGACGAAGCCGAGGAAGATCGCCATCGAGACCGCCTTCAGCGAGGCATCCTTCCAGAAAATAGCGGCTAGCAGAGCCGGGAAGAATTGGGCAATGGCGGTGAAGGAAATCAGGCCGATCGGTGCCAGCGCGTCGGAATCGCGGGTGAAGAAGAAGTAGAAAAATCCCAGCGACAGGATCAGCATGATGGAGAAGCGCCGCGCCACCAGCAGCACGCGGCTCACCCCCTGCCCGTCCCCGTATTGCGGCGGACTGAAGCGCAGCACCAGCGGCATGATGATGTGGTTCGACACCATGATCGAGAGCGCGATGGACTCGAGAATGATCATCGACGTCGCCGACGAAAAGCCGCCGATAAAGGCGAACAGCGCCAATCCGTTTTGCCCGGCCGCCAGCGGCAGGGTCAGCGCGAACATGTCGGGATTGGAGCCCTCAGGCATCACCGTCAGCCCATAGATGGCGATGGGCAGGATGAAGATGCTCATCAGCAGCATGTAGGCCGGAAAGGCCCAGCCGGCGATGCGCAGGTGGTTCTCGTCCGAGTTCTCGACCACCGTCACCTGGAACTGGCGCGGCAGGCAGACAATGGCGGCAATGGACAGCGCCAGGGTTGTCAGCCAGCGGCTGTCGAAACTGGTTGAAGTGTCCATGACAATGCCCTTGGCCGCAGCCTGGCTGAAAATCCCCTCAAACCCGCCGCCGATGAAGACGACGAAGACACCCACCGCCACCAGCGCCGTCAGCTTTACGACGGCTTCGAAGGCGATAGCAGCGACAACGCCATGATGCTGCTCCTTGGCGTCGACATGTCGCGTGCCGAAGAGGATCGTGAACAGCGCCATGCCCGCAGCTACGCCCAGCGCCAGCCCGACATCGTCAATCCCCTTCAGGCTGCCTTGCCCGAACTCGGAGGAGCCAGCGACGGCCTGGATGGATGAGGTAACCGCCTTCAACTGCAGCGCGATATAGGGCGCGATGCCGATCACGGCGATGCAAGTGACCAGCACGCCGAGCCGGCTCGACTTGCCGAAGCGCGACGACAACAGGTCGGCTACCGACGTGATGCGATAGAGATGGCTGATGCGCACAAGGCGCCGAAGCAGGAAGTACCAGCCGACGAAAACGATCGTCGGGCCGAGGTAAATCGTCAGAAATTCCAAGCCACTACGGGCAGCAT
The DNA here is from genome assembly GCF_024707125.1 of Devosia sp. Lineage (GTDB taxonomy): Bacteria > Pseudomonadota > Alphaproteobacteria > Rhizobiales > Devosiaceae > Devosia. The sequence goes on along the minus strand of NZ_JANQAH010000007.1, from coordinate 455,002 downwards.
TTCCCACGGCACCGTAAAAGGTCCAGCTGGTGCAATAGACCGATATGGATAGCGTATAGACCGCCGGAGAATTGAGCCAGGATTTCGGTTTCGCCCGTGCCCGCCGGTCGCCAAAATAGGCCAGCACGAAGAGCAGGCCGACATAGGCCACAGCGGTCGCAATGACGAAGTCGGCCGACAGCATCTAGCCTTCGCCCTCCTCGCCATTGGTCGGCCGCTCCCGCGGCACCCAACTTGTCAGCGCACCGGTCGCGACAATCAGCGCCAGCCAGACCCCGAACAGATAGAAAACGATCTGCGGCACGCCGAAGACGGTGAAATCGTGATTGAACAGGTGCACCAGCGGCGGCACGAGCAGCAGCAAGCCTGCCACCGTCAGCAGGAACATGCCGCCGACGATTTTACGCCGGTCCGGCGGCATCTTCACCCAGAAGGCTGCGCACCGCGCCCACCACCTCGGCATTCGAATAGGGTTTCGTCACGAAGCCATTGGCGCCCAACTCTTCGGCAATACGCCGATCCTGCTGCTGGCCCTTGGCCGTCAGGATCAGCACCGGCAGCTTTTCCGTGTCCGCATCGGCCCGCAGGTGTTTCAAGATGTCAAAACCGCTGCGCTTGGGCAGCATGACATCGAGCACCAGCATGCGCGGTTTTAGCCGGCGCACGCCTTCTAGCACCGCATCGCCATCGGTCACCGAGCTAATGCTCCATCCGGCACGCCGAAGGATGAAATCCAGCGATTCCAGAATAGACGGCTCGTCCTCGGCAATCAGGATATCAATAGCCAAATCTCCCCCCAGTGCCCGCGGTCTCCCCTCCGCAGACGCGCACACTAAAACTCAATCAGCCGGAATCGCCAAGGCCGAATTCTTGCGGGATCAGCGGCAGGCGTGTCACCGAGCGCGGTCCATCGGGCGTCAGCATCTCTTCTTGCCGCGCCGGACAGTCTCGCCGCGTGCAGAGCCGACAGGTCGGACCGACCGGCACATCGGCCCCGTGATCGTCGAGATCGAGCCCCGAAGCATAGACCGTCCGATCAGCATGCAGCACGTCGCAGGCAAGCATTATGGAGATGTGGGTCGCCGGCTCACGATAGGAGCCTGGCCGCCTTTGCAGCGACCGCGCGAGGAACAGGTAACGCGAGCCATCCGAAAACCGCACCACCTGTCGCAGCAGCGTTTCCGGCTGCCTGAATGCCCCATAGATGGACCAGAGCGGACAGGCATGCCCCGAATTGGGCAGCAGCAGGCCCGGCAGCGGGAAATGCTTGGTCAGGCGCCCTGCCGGGTCGGAGCGCAGGAACCCAAACGGTATCCCCTCCTCGCCCGGCCTGCGCAGGGACACCAGCCGATGGGCCACCTGCTCGAAGCTACCGTTGAAGATCTGCCGCAACTGATCGATGTCGTAGGCCAGTGCCTCAGCCTCGGCGAGAAACCGCGAATAGGGAAAGACGATAGCCCCCGCCAGGTAAGACCCCATGGCTCGCGCCGCCAACCGCCGCGTCGTCGGGCTGGTCAGCGTCGCCGCATCGAGCGTTTCGCGCATCACATCGGCGGCCGTCAGTTCTCCCAGCAATCGCGCCAGCTGAAACTGCCGCGTGGCGAGGGTTGTTGACCCCTGTAGCCACATGACCCGCTCCTCCGCAGCAAACCGATACTGCCCCGGGAAATCCTCTACGCCCGACGAACCACCGATCTGCGTCCGCACCCCAAAGCGCCGCTCCAGTTCTTCGACCAGCAGTGCAGGCCCGAAACTTCCCTTCGCATCGAGTTCGCCCCGCAAATCCTCCGCCACCCGCTCAAACTGCGGAAAATAGTTCTGCTGCTCGATGATGAGATCATCGATCTCGCGCATGGCCGACACATTGCCGGCCACCCGGCTGCTGCTGTCGAACTGGCCGATCAGACTGCGCGCCACATCGCTCAGGGCTCGCGCCTCGCGCCCGATGGCGCCGAGGAACTGTTTCCGTTCCGCCTCATCAAGATCAGGCACATCTTCCAGAATTTCGGCGCTTGAGCGCACGGCCGTGATCCCCGAAAGGATCTGATGCAGCAACTGGCTCAGCAGCGGATCAGAGCGCAGCCGGTCGGCATAGTTGTCGGCGCTCGCCACCGCATTGGCATAGGCCCGGTGCAGCCGGGCAATCGCCCCGGCACTTGCCGGATACTGCGCCACCAATTGACGCCTTTCGTCGGGCTGGAAATCGAGCGACTCGACCACTGGATCGGCATAGGCCTCTTCAAGGTCCTGCAGCAGCTTCTGCTCGTCGTCACCCGTCAGGTCGGCAGTCTCGATCTGCAAATGATGGGCTACGCGCTGCAGCAGTGCCCCGCCGATGTCGCGCTTGTTGTTCTCGATCAGGTTCAGATAGCTCGGCGAAATGCCGACCAGACGCGCCAGCGCGGCCTGGGAAATCTTCAGCGATTTCCTGCGGTTGGAGATGCGAAACCCGATGGGCGCCCGCATTGCCGTTCCCTCCCCGAAACTGCACTTGCAAACGAATTTACTAGATCGCCTCCGATCTAGAACAACAATTTACAGAATTATCGTTGAATTACAATGGGATATTGCCGTCGTTTTCAAATCCGGCAAATATCGGGCAGCGCTGAGGCTCCGGCGATGTACCGGCTGCCCACGCATAGGAGGAGATCAATGACTATTTTGAAGCGTGGCTTGTCGCGCCGCCGTGTCCTGCAGACCGGCATGGCCGGCATCATCGGTTCGGGCGTCGCCCCTCTCGTTTTCACCAAGGGCGCTTGGGCCCAGGAATTCTGCAATAACCCGACCGGCGACACGGTCGTCTTCGGCCTCAACCTGCCTCTCACCGGCACCTATGCCGAAGAAGGCGCAGACGAACAGAAGGCCTATGAACTGGCCATCGCCCATCTCAATGGCGAAGGCGACGGCGGGCTTCTGAACGTGCTTCAGCCTTCCGCCCTCAAGGGCAACGGCATCCTGGGCAAGAAGGTCACCTATGTGTCCTCCGACAGCCAGACCAAGTCCGACGTGGCGCGCGCCGGCGCCACCCGCATGATCGAGCGCGATGGCGCCATCATGATCACCGGCGGTTCGTCCTCGGGCGAAGCCATCGCCGTGCAGGGCCTTTGCCAGGAAATGGGCGTCATCTTCATGGCTGGCCTCACCCATTCCAACGATACCACCGGCAAGGACAAGCGCCGCTACGGCTTCCGCCACTTCTTCAACGCCTACCAGTCCGGCATCGGTCTCGCTCCGGTTCTGGGCCAGTCCTATGGCAATGATCGCCAGGCCTATCACCTGACCGCCGACTACACCTGGGGCTGGACCCAGGAAGAGTCGATCAAGAACGCCACCGAAGCCCTCGGCTGGAAGACCACCGCGGCCGTCAAGACGCCGCTCGGCACCACCGACTATTCGCAGTATCTCACGCCGATTCTCAATTCCGGTGCCGACGTGCTGATCCTCAACCACTACGGCCTCGACATGGTGAACTCGCTCACCCAGGCCGTGCAGTTTGGCATGCGCGACCGCCAGGCCAACGGCAAGGACTTCCAGATCGTCACCCCGCTCATCTCCGAGCTGATGGCCAAGGGTGCCGGCGAAAGCGTCAAGGGCATCTTTGGTACGTCCAACTGGCACTGGAACCTGCAGGACCCCGGCTCCATCGCCTTCACCAAGTCCTTCGGCGCCGCCTATGGCTCCCCGCCGTCCCAGGCCGCCCACACCGCCTATGTCCAGGCCCTGCTCTACGCAGACGCCGTGGAACGCGCCGGTACCTTCTACCCGCCCGAAGTCATCAAGGCGCTGGAAGGCCACGAATTCGACGGCATGGGCAATGGCAAGACGCTGTATCGCGCCGAAGACCACCAGTGCATCAAGTCGGTTCTCGTGGTGCAGGGCAATGAAAGCCCGACCAGCGAATTCGACGTGCTGAACGTGGTTCAGGAAATCGATCGCGATACCGTGGCCTACGATCCCGCCATCTTCGGTGGCGATCTCGGCCCGGCCGAACCGGTTCCGATGTGCGCGTAAGAGTGTAGTCGACGCTCCCAAGCATCGTCATTGCCCGGTCTCCTCGGACTTGATCCGCTGACCGGGCAATCCATGGGATGCCGCCGCGCCCATGGACCGCCGGGTTAATCCCGGCGGTGACGCTCCTGGGAGACCTCGTGCCTTTCGGCGACGCTGGAGCATCCGATGTTCGAAATCATCTTTCTGCAATTTCTCAATGGGCTCGACAAAGGCGCCGCCTATGCGCTGATCGCCCTCGGCCTCACCCTGGTGTTCGGCACACTGGGCGTCGTCAATTTCGCCCATGGCGCCCTGTTCATGCTCGGCGCCTTCTGCGCCGTCACCGTGCGCATGTTCCTCACCATGGAAACGGTCACCATCGACCCCGAAAAGCTCTCGCCCTGGGGCGCGCCGCTCGAAGTGCGCGAACCGCTGGTTCAAGCCTGGCTCGGTGATTTCGGCGCGGTGCTGGTCAATTACTCCGTGCCACTATCGATCCTCATCACCATCCCGATCATGCTCCTGGTCGGCATCGGGCTCGAACGCGGCATCATCAAGCACTTTTACAAGCGCACCCACGCCGAACAGATCTTGGTCACCTTCGGCCTCGCCATCGTGGCCCAGGAAGTCATCAAGTCCGTCTTCGGCCCCAATCCCATTCCCCAACCCATGCCCACGGACCTCCGCGGCGCTGCCGATATCGGCGCGTGGCTCGGCATGCAGGCCAATGTCATCACCTATCCGGTCTGGCGCCTGATCTATTTCGTCTTCGCTGGCGTCGTCATCGGTGGCGTCTTTGCCTTCCTGCAATTCACCACCTTTGGCATGGTCGTCCGCGCCGGCATGGCCGATCGTGAAACGGTCGGGCTCCTCGGCATCAATATCGATCGTCGCTTCACCATCATGTTCGGCCTCGCCGCCGTCGTCGCCGGCATGGCGGGCGTCATGTACACCCCGCTGCTACCGCCCAACTATCACCTCGGCATGGACTTCCTCGTCCTCTCCTTCGTGGTCGTCGTGGTCGGCGGCATGGGTTCCCTGCCGGGCGCCGTCGCCGCAGGCTTCCTCCTCGGCATTTTGCAGTCCTTCGCCTCCATGAACCAGGTGAAAGCGATCTTCCCCGGCATCGACCAGATCATCATCTATCTCGTCGCCGTCATCATTCTTCTGGTTCGCCCCCGTGGCCTCATGGGCCGGCGCGGCGTGATGGAGGCCTGACATGACCACTTTCATGTCCCGCAACGATCTCTTCTTGTTCCTCGGCTTCACCGTGGTGGTGCTTGCCATGCCGATCTGGCTGGCGCCCTTCGGCGCCGGCTATCCGGACCTGCTGCAGCGCTTCATGATCTTCGGCATCTTCGCCGTCGGCTTCAACATCCTCTTTGGCCTCACGGGCTATCTCAGCTTCGGCCACGCCGCCTTCTTCGGCGTCGGCTCCTATGCCGCCGTCTGGTCCTTCAAGCTCCTGACGCTCGACGCCATCCCGGCCATGATATTTGCCGTGCTGATCTCGGGCCTCTTCGCCCTGATCATCGGCTTCCTCTGCCTTCGCCGCTCGGGCATCTACTTCTCGATCCTCACGCTCGCCTTCGCGCAGATGAGCTACAACCTCGCCTATTCGGTGCTGACGCCCATCACCAATGGCGAAACCGGCCTGCAATTGACGCTGGCCGATCCGCGCTTCCTCGATGCCGCCATGGGCCAGACCTTTTCGGGTCAGCCCGTTCCTACTCTTCTCGGTCAACAGCTCGGCGGCTATGCCGGCTTCTATTTCTGCGCCGGCTTCCTGATCCTGAGTTTCTTCATCGCCCAGCGTATTGCCGGCTCGCCCTTCGGCATGATGTTGAAGGCTATAAAATCCAACCAGACGCGCATGCAGTTCACCGGCTTCAACACCCGTCCCTATGCGTTGTCGGCTTTCGTCATCTCGGGCATGTATGCTGGCCTCGCCGGTGCCCTCCTCGCCGTCACCGACCCGCTGGCCGGCGCCGAGCGCATGCAGTGGACCGCCTCGGGTGAAGTGGTGCTCATGACCATTCTGGGTGGCGTCGGCACGCTAGTCGGCCCGGTCATCGGCGCCTGGATCATCAAATATTTCGAAAACATCCTCTCCGCGCTCAACGACAACATCCTCGCCCGCTTCTGGAGTTTTCTTCCTGAGGGCGTGGCCGATGTCGTGGTCAAGATTACCAGCAAGTTCGTGGGCGATGGCTGGCACCTCACCCTGGGCCTCGCCTTCGTCATCGTGGTGATCTTCCTGCCCGGCGGCATCATGGAGGGCGTCCGGCGCATCGCCGCTGCCTTCCGTCGCTCCGGCTCATCGAGCGCCAAACCCAGCGCCCGCACCCAACCCGCAGAGTAGGACGAAAGAAAATGGAAAAATCCAACGTCGTCCTGCACGTCGCAGACGTCCACAAGCGCTTCGGTGGCCTGCACGCCCTCGCCGACATCGACCTGCAAGTCGAAGAGGGCAAGACCCACGCCATCATCGGGCCCAACGGGGCCGGCAAATCGACCCTGCTCAACGTCATCATCGGCAAGCTGGCGCCGACGAGCGGCCAGGTCGTCTTCGATGGCACGGTTCTCACCGGCAGAAAGCCCTACCAGATCAACCAACTCGGCATTGCCCGCGTCTTCCAGACGCCGGAAATCTTTGCTGACCTCTCGGTGCTGCACAATGTCATGATCCCGGCCCTCGCCAAGCGCGACGGCATGTTCAAGCTCAATATGCTGCGTTCGCTCGACAGCGAAACGGGCATTCGCGCCGAGGCCGAGCACATGCTCGAAGATGTGGGCATGATCACGCGCCGCGAAATGCTGGCCGGCAGCCTCAGCCGCGGCGACAAGCGGCGCATGGAACTGGCCATGTGCCTCATCCAGCATCCACGCCTGCTGCTGCTCGACGAGCCCACGGCCGGCATGAGCCGTCACGACACCAACACGACCATCGAACTGCTCAAGAAGATCAAGAGCCGCGGCATGACCAAGGTCATCATCGAGCACGACATGCACGTCGTCTTCTCGCTGGCCGACAAGATTTCCGTGCTCGCCCAGGGCCGCATCATCGCCGATGGCTCGCCCGACGAAGTGCGCGGCAATCCAAAAGTGCAGGAAGCCTATCTCGGAGGAGCCCATTGATGAGTTCCATCGCCATGACAACCGAAACCACCGTCAGTCACGCCGCAGAGATCGAAACCACCCGCCCGTTCTTCTCGGTGCGCGACATGCACGCCTATTACGGCGAGAGCTACATCGTGCAGGGCGTCTCGCTCGACGTGCGCAAGGGCGAAATCCTGGCCCTGCTCGGCCGCAACGGCGCCGGCAAAACCTCCACCCTGCGCACCATCGCCCGCACCGATAACCCGCAGATGCGCCAGGGCGAAATCTGGCTCGATGGAATGCCCATCCACCAGATGAAGAGTTTTGAGGCTGCCCGCTCCGGCATCCAGCTCGTGCCTGAAGATCGCCGCATCATCCAGGGTCTGACCGTCGAGGAAAACATCACCCTCGCCAAGGTCGCCCCCGGCAATGGCTGGAGCCTCGAACAGATCTACGAAAGCTTTCCGCGTCTTGCCGAGCGCCGCACCCAGGAAGGCGTCACCCTCTCCGGCGGCGAACAGCAGATGCTCGCCATCGCCCGCGCCCTGGCCCGCGACCTGAAACTCCTGCTTCTTGATGAACCCTATGAAGGCCTGGCCCCGGTCATCGTGCACGAAATCGAACGCATCCTGCATTCGATCAAGCCGCTGGGGATCACCACCATCATCGTCGAGCAAAACGCCGTCGCCGCGCTGAAACTGGCCGATCGCGCCGTCATCCTCGACACCGGCGAAGTCGTCTTCGCCGGCACCGCCAAGGAGGTCTTGGACAATACGGAGCTAAGGCACGAATACCTGGCGATCTAACGAGGCCAGTCTTCTAGTAGCCCTCACCCTGAGGTGCCGCGGAGCGGCCTCGAAGGGCGGGGGCGTGCCACCGATGGCCAAGTGCCACGTCCTCGTGGTTCGAGGCTGCGCTACGCTTCCCACCTCACCATGAGGACTACTTGAACACTGAAGGCGCGGGATCTTCCCACGCCCCCAAGCTACCCTGGGTCTTTCAAACCCAAAGGCATTTCGCCGATTTCACCCTCTCCCCCTTGAGAGGCCCAGGGTAAATCCTCTTCCGGCGGCTCAGCGGCAATGGTGATCCCCTCGCCTTCCAGCGCATCGCGTACTTCGCGCGCCAGATCGACTGCGCCGGGCGTATCGCCATGGAGGCAGATGGACCGTGCGCCAGATTTCAGCACCGTCCCGTCGATCGCCACGATCTCTCCCCTCTGCGCCAACCGCAAGCATCGCTCGATGACCGCATCCGCATCGTGAATGACCGCGCCCTCCTGCGCCCGCGGCACCAGCAGCCCCTCGGCCGTATAGGCACGGTCTGCATAGGCTTCCCGGATCAGCGGCACGCCGACCGCCTTGGCCGCCCGCACCTGTTCGCTATTGTCCAGCGCCAGCACCGCCATTTTCTCGTCCATCGCCTGCACGGCGGCAAAAACGGCAACCGCCAGGGCCAGCTCTTCCGCTGTCTGGTTCGCCAAGGCCCCGTGCAATTTCACATAGGACAGCGGCACATCCACTTCGCTGGCGATATGGCGAATGAGAAACATCTGGTTGCGCACCTGGCCGATAAGCTGGTCCAGCGGCATCACCAGGCGAAACCGGCCAAAACGCGGCTTGTCGGCATAGCCCGGATGCGCGCCGGCCCGAATCCCCCGCGCCTTGCACAGCTTCAGGATATGCCGGATCGTCTGCGCATCGCCCGCGTGACCGCCACAGGCGATCGAGGCGCTCGACACAATTCCCAGCAGATCATCATCCGTGCCCATGCCTTCGCCGAGATCGGCGTTGAGATCTATGCTGGTCATGCAATTCCGCTCCGCAACAAAGCCTGGGCATGATCTGTTCCTACCGGCGCGAACACAAGCTCCGCATTGGGACGAAGCTGGAAAAACCGGTCGAGGTCAGCCGAAATGATCGTGCCGATCCGCGGATAGCCGCCTGTCGGCTGATGGTCGCGCCCAAGCACGATCGGCGTGCCATCGCCAAGAATCTGAATATCACCCACGACGATGGGGTCCGACACCAGCGACAATATCCGCGCCTCTGCAAAGACCGCCGTCTCGTCACGCAGCCGCACCCCCATGCGATCCATCATCGAAGAAATGCGAAACGCGCTGGGTACGAATTTCTCTCGCAATTCCGCGCTGAAGACCTCGGCATGCAGGCCCCAGACGAAGCGGATCGGCCCCTCCACCCTCGGGCGCGCTGCGACCGGCCCCGATGCCTCTCCATCCCCGATGACCGCCAACCTGTCGCCCGCCCTGAGCGCTCGCCCTTCCAGCCCGCCGATCCGCGCCCGCATGCTGGTCGCTCGGCTGCCCATCACCACGGGCACATCAATCTCGCCGCCAAAGCGCAGATAGCCGTAATTGCCCCCCGTAGCAGCCGAAATGCTCAGCCTGTCACCCGCAGCCAATAGTGCTGAGCCTGGCCAGCTCTGCGTCCGCCCATTGATCGAAACCTCGAAGGTTCCGCCGTCCCAGCCCATCACGGCTTCGCCTTCGGCAACGGTCAGATCGAGCCCCAGCATCGAAAACTCGATGCCTGCTGTCTCGCCGCTTCCCGCCAGCAATCCTGCCCGCTTGAAAGCACCGGCATCCATCGGCCCCGACGCGCTGATGCCATGAGCGAGATAGCCGAACCGCCCTGCATCCTGAACAGTGACGAGTGGCCCCGCCCGATCGATGACCAGAGTTGCTGTCACTCAGGTCACCTCAAAGCGGACGCTATCGCCCGCCCGCAGCCGCGTCGGCGGCTCCGCAGCCGGATTGAAATTGGAAAAATCGGTGTGCCCGATCACGTGCCAGCCAGTCGGAATATCAGTAGCGGCAATCGCCGTCTGCCCAGCGGCAAAGAGCACGCTCCCTGCCGGCACGAGAGCGCGCACCTTGTCCCGCCGTGGCAGGACCAGCGTCTCGGGATGAAATCCGCAATAGACAAAACCCGGCGCAAAGCCGGTCGCCAGCACGCGCAGCGGCACTGCATTGTGCCGCGCCATAAATTCTTCTGCAGAAACCTTCAGCAAGCCAGCGACCTCCTCAAGGTCCGGCCCCGTCTCGCCGCCGAAACGCACGCCAATCCGACGTGTGGCCCCCGCCAGATCCTCCAGCGCCCCATGCAGCCGCAGCCGGATTTCGCCTTCAATATCCTGATGTCGTGAAATCAGCGGGTCATACCGCAAGAGCACCGAAACAAGGCTCGGCACGATCTCGACTATTCCTGCGACCGGTTCGCTCTCAAGCGCGGCCGCAAAGCCGATGGCCCGACGATTGGCATTTTCGTCGAGGCGACTGCCGAATCGCACGAGAATGGTGCTGTCGCCCAGCGTCTGCACCATGGGCCGTTCCGGCAGGATTTGCATTTGCCCCACTATCTGCGTCCCCCGCGGAAATTGCCCCGGCGAGGTCAGGTCCTTGCGGATCCAGGATGCCTCGCCAAGGCAGAAAGCAGGTTCGGCACTGGGCCGATGGCGGACGTCGCTTCAGTGGCGCCCGCAGAGGAATTGAAAAGAAGCGCTAATTGGGATCACGACCCTCCTGTTCAACCACCGCATCGAACAGTTCGCGCACATTGGCTGCGCCAATGGTTTCGATTGCCACGGCCGCTATAGCCGCAAACAATTCCGCGATTTCCTGGGGATCGGTGATTTCGGCGTCGTCTTCGTCGGCGTCTGCGTTGATCAAGGTAAACACTGTGCGCGCCTCCAATAGAGCGTTTCGAGGAAAAGCGGCGAGCCGCTTCTTTCGAAAACGCGATCCAAGTACCTAGAGACCGTTCAGCGCTTAAGAGACACGATGAACTTCTCTAGTGAGCTTACGAGACCAGTGTGAGCCGATTCCTATTACGGAATAAATAACGGAATGTACCAGCACGGGGCATTCGCTCAGTTGCCCCAAAGGTCAGCCTCGCTTACTCTTCCCCCGCCTCAAGCTTGTCGAGATAGGCCTCGATATCGTCCAGCGACGCAGAAAATGGTTTGGGCACATCACCATAGACAATTTTGAAGGTCTTATCGTGCCGCAGGGCATGCCCGCCCGGCTGCCCCAAAACCTTCAGTTTTTCTGCAGTCAGAATGGTCAGGTCATAACGCGCTGCAATGCGCTTCATGCGCCGCATGCGCGATGCGTCAAATTCCTTGCGGCTCATTTCATCGTTCCTGACTGTCACGAAGCGGGATCATCCGCCTCTTAGCCCGATCGCGCCCAGCCGCTCAAGCGCGTTTTCGCGCGCATCTGGAGGCCTGCGATGCGAGAATAGGAAATGCCCCACGACTAGTCCGTTCGCTTGTCTCTCCGAACGAGCCTTTTTTGAGCAATGGCCTTGCCCGAGCCGGACTTGAAATAACTCTCAAGCTCCCGCGCGTGCTCCTCGGTCTCAACGGCAACATACGATTTCAGTACGGCAGGCAAGTGCGCTTTGGTCGACGGCACCTGTCCAGTCTGATGCGAGGCGAAGCGTCGTTTCAGATCGTTGGTTGAGCCGACATAGACGTCGTCATTCCCCAATTGCAGGAAATAAACGTACCACATGAACGCGCAGTCTCCCTACGCTGCAACGCAGCTCCGGGAGATCACCCTGCGCAGGTGGCCTGCCACCCGAAGCCCAGGGGGCGCAGGGTGGCGGGTAGGGAGGGATTCGAACCCCCGGAAGGCTTTCACCTTCGCCGGTTTTCAAGACCGGAGCAATCAACCGCTCTGCCACCTACCCGTGGCTTGCCGTTTAGCCGCGCCGCGCCGCCCTGTCCAGAGGGCGCGGCACGACTTGTCGATCAGGGAATGAGAACGACTGAGCCCGTCGTCTCGCGCCCTTCCAGTGCTCGATGCGCCTCTTCAGCCTCTTCGAGGCGGAAACGACCGCCGATTTCCACCTTGATCGCGCCGGAGCGGATGGCGCCGAACAGCGCTTCGGCGCCCTCGAGCAGATATTCGCGCTTGGCAAAATAATGCGCCCCGGTCGGCCGTGTCAGATAGAGCGAGCCTTTTCGCGACAGCACGGTCAGGTCGGGAATCGAAACCACGCCCGAAGCATTGCCGAAGCTGGCGAGAAGCCCGCGCGGGCGCAGACAATCGAGCGAGCCTTCAAACGTCTGCTTGCCCACGCCGTCATAAACGACATCGACACCCCTGCCCCCGGTGATCTCGCGCACCCGGGCCGGAAAATCCTCGGCCCGGTAGTCGATCACATGATCGCAGCCATGCGCCTTGGCGAGCGCAACCTTCTCCGGCCCGCCGGCCGTCCCGATCACGGTGGCGCCCAGCGCCTTGGCCCATTGCGTCGCAATCAGCCCGGTGCCGCCCGCCGCGGCATGCCAGAGAATGGTCTGTCCAGCCTCGACCGTCCACGTCTTGAACAGCAGGTAATAGGCCGTCAGTCCCTTGAGCACGACGGCGGCGGCCGTTTCGTCATCGACCCCATCCGGAATCGGAATGAGCTTTTCAACGGCAGCGAGCCGTTCGGCCGCATACGCGCCAACCTGGCCCTGATAGCAGACGCGATCGCCGACCTTCACCGCCGTCACGTCCGGGCCCACCGCTTTGACGACACCGGCCCCCTCATTCCCGCCCACAAACGGCAACGGCTGCGGATAGAGCCCCGAGCGCTGATAGGTGTCGATGAAATTGAGCCCGATGGCCTTTTGCTCAATAAGAACCTGCCCCGGACCGGGCGCTGCGACCGGCCAGTCCTCGACGGACAGCACCTCCGGTCCACCGGTCTGGTTGATCGCAACGACCCGGGTCACTTCGGCGTCCTCGGTTTACGCGGGGCCGATTTCGGCCGGGCCTGTGCCTGTCGTGTCGGCGAGCTCTTGGGGCGAGGCTTGGCACCGCCCACAGCGGCAACACCGGCTTCGGCGGACACCGACCCGGTATCGCCGGTGAACGGCGTCACCTGATGCTTGGTCGGCGCTCCGCCAGCCGCACGCAGCTTACGGTTCTTGGCGAAAATATTGACCGCCTCCACCAGCACCGAGAAGGCCATGGCCGAGTAGATGTAGCCCTTGGGAATATGGAACCCGAGCCCGTCGGCCACCAGCGTCACACCGATCAGCAGCAGGAAGGCCAGCGCCAGCATCTTGGTCGTCGGGTGATCGGCGACAAAGCGGGCAATCGGGCCCGAGGCAAAGAACATCACGGCCACGGCAACCAGCACGGCGGCAATCATCACCGCAACCTGGTCTGCCGGCACCATGCCCACGGCGGTAATGATCGAGTCGATCGAAAACACCATGTCGATGACGACGATCTGCACCAGAATGGCTTGCAAGCTGGCCTTTGCCGCTTCCTTCAGGCCCACCTCATGCGGCTCTTCGATCGCCGCATGCATTTCGTGCGTCGCCTTGTAGATCAGGAAGGCGCCACCGGCGATCAGGATGATGTCCTTCCAGGAGAAGGCATGATCGAAGGCGGTAAACACCGGCTCCTTGAGCTGCACGATCACGCTGATCAGCAAGAGCAGGACGATACGGAACACCAGCGCCAGACCGATACCGAGCTTTCTGGCAAATTCAGCCTGTTCGCGCGGCAGGCGCGACACCAGCACCGAAATGAACACGATATTGTCGATGCCCAGCACGATCTCCATGACCGTCAGGGTGAGGAAAGCGACCCAGACATTTGGGTCGTAGAGAAGCTCAAGCATGGTGGGCTCCGTAAAAGGGATTCTCGGTTGCGCGCGAGTCTATTGGCTTTTGTGTGATTGTGGAGGCCTTCGGGCCGCAAAGACAAGGGCCCGACGCTCTTCCATTTCGGCTTTCTCGTTCCTATGGCAGCTTTTTCTTTCCCTGCGGCAAGGCGTGAAATGGTTCTACCGGCCGGAGGCTGGTATGGCGTGAATGGCCAGTGCTAGGCTCTGGTTCCGTTTTCCTGCCGGAGTTCCTTGATGGAATCCTTTACGCCCCTCACCGCCGCGCTCGGCGGCGCCTTGATCGGCCTTGCGGCCGCCGTGCTTTGGCTCGGCAATGGCCGCATCGCCGGCATCTCCGGCATTTTTGGCCAGCTGCTGCCGCCGGCACAGACTGTCGTCTGGCGCCTGGTCTTCCTCGTCGCGCTGGTGGCCGGCGCCTGGGCCACCGCCTGGCTCTTCCCGGCGCTGGGTGTCGGCGGCGTCGAACCGGCCGCACTCGTGTCTCCGCCCGCCACCTGGGGCGTACCGCCGCCGGTCTGGGTGATCATTGCCGGGCTGCTCATCGGCTTTGGCACCAAGATCGGCAATGGCTGCACTTCGGGGCATGGTGTCTGCGGCCTCGCGCGCCTCTCGCTGCGTTCGCTCGTTGCCGTCATTGTCTTCTTCGGCGTCGCCATCATCACCGTAGCCGTGACGGGGATTGTCTGATGGCCAATCTCCGCCTGCCCTACCTCGCGACATCTGCCCTCAGCGGCCTGCTCTTCGGCGCCGGCCTCTATGTCTCGCAGATGGTCGATCCCCTGAAAGTCCTGCGCTTCCTCGATTTCACCGCCATCCCCTCCGGCGGTTGGGATCCGAGCCTGGCCTTCGTCATCGTTCCGGCCATTCTCGTCATGTTCATCGCCGTCCGGATCGGCCGCCGCCGCCCCGCGCCGTTGTTCGATCGAGAGTTCCATGAACCTGAATACAAGCGCATCGATGCGCGCCTCGTTGGCGGCGCAGCGCTCTTCGGCGTCGGCTGGGGCATGTCCGGGATTTGCCCGGGCCCAGCCATCGCGTTGATCGCCTTTCCTCCCGATGGCCTGTGGATTTTTCTCCTCGCCCTGATCGCCGGCTCCTATGCTGGTAGCCTCATCGTGCCCAGCGGCCATTCCAAACGCCTTGCGGATGCCAAATGACTGAGAACACCGACATCATCGTGGTGGGTGGAGGTCTCGCTGGCCTCGCCGCCGCCGTAAGCCTCGCCCGCGCCGGCTACGAGACCCTGCATCTCGCGCCCACCGCCCCGCCCGACCGCCGCACCTCGGCCCTGATGATGCCCAGCGTCGAGTTTTTGCTCTCCTCCGGCCTCATCGACAGCCCGGAAAGCACCGGCCATCCGCTGACCGCCATCCGCATCATCGATGCCACACCCCGCCTGATCCGCGCGCCCGAAACCCTTTTTGACGCCAAGGAAGCCGGCCTCGGCGCCTTCGGCTGGAATTTTGGCAATGCCACGCTCCTCGAGCGCTTCCAGGCAGCCGCCCCTGCGACGGGCCTCTCCACCCGTAACGTCGCCGTTACCGCATATCGCTGTGAAGACGGTCTTGGTGTGCTCACTCTGACCGACGGCACCACGGTTTCAGCCCCCCCTCATCGTGGGCGCCGACGGCAAGAAATCCCTGATCCGCACCGAGGCCGGTCTTCCCGCCCGCGAGCACAAGTTCGACGAAGCAGCTCTCGTCTGCGATCTCGAATTGGGTCGCTCCATCGGCGGCACCTCCATCGAGTTCCACTATCCCCACGGGCCCTTCACCCTCGTGCCGGCCGGGGGTACCAAGGCTAACCTCGTCTGGATCGATGAGGAGTCAGTGCTCCGCCAAACCCAGGCTGGCGGCCCCGAAGCCCTGCTCGCCGCCTTCCGCACCCGCTCGCAAAATCTCTTCGGCAGCATAAAACTGGTTTCGCCCAGCTTCATCTTCCCGTTGAGCGTCCTCAGCGTGCCCGAAGCAGGCCGTGACGGCACGGTGCTCGTCGGCGAATCCGCGCACGCCTTTCCGCCTATCGGCGCACAAGGCCTCAATCTCGGCCTGCGGGACGTGGCCGACCTCGTTGCGGTTCTCGCCGAAACCGACCGCACCAGCCCCGATTGGGCTGCTAGCGCCAGCAAGGCCTATGCCGAGCGCCGCGCCGGCGACCTCGCGCGCACCGGTACCATGGTCGACACGCTCTTCCGCTCGCTCCTCGGCGAAATGCTCCCGAGCCAGGCCCTGCGCGCGGGCGGCCTCTGGGCTCTGAAGCTGATGCCGTCGCTGCGTCGCCAGGCTTTTTCCATCGGCATGGGGCAGAGATCGGCTTGAGGCCTGCAGTTCCGACTGCGTCATTCTCCCTTCCCACGACGTCATTCCCGCGAAAGCGGGAATCCATCTTGGGCCGCATGAAACAGAGATTCCCGCTTTCGCGGGAATGACGTCGTGGAAACAAAGTGCTGACAAAACAAAAAAGGGCGCGGCCAAGGCCGCGCCCTTCTCATTTCATCTCAGCGAAACGCTTACTGTGCGGTCGGAGCCGGAGCGTCAGCTGCCGGAGCATCGGCCGCCGGGGCGCCGGTCTGCTCGGTCAGTTCCTTGCGGAGCTGTTCGGCGCGGTCCTGCAGAACCTGCTCGAGAGCGTTTTCGCCCGAGGTTTCCTGCTGGAACTGCTCAAAAGTCATTGCCGTGTCGCTGTCATAGGCCGCGGTGAAGCCGGACAGGTTGATCTCGATGGTGAGATCCTGGTTCTGACGGTTCTTGGCGGTCAGGGTCAGCTTGTTGCCGCCCTTGAGCGAGTTCACATACTGCTCGTTGATCACGAGCTGCGTGGCGCACGAGGTCGGGTCACAGATCATGTAGGGCACGCGAACCGGCTTGGCGCCGTCGATCTGCCAGGTCAGGCCGAAGGGCAGCAGAACCCCAAGCGGCACCGCAGCAACGGCGAGCAGGCGCGATTCCTGGCCCGGATCGTCACGCAGCAGGAACGAGCCGAGGAACTGGCCATTGGCCAGAACCACCTGGCGCATGATGCACGCCTTCTGCCCATCGGGCAGCGGATCGCAAACCTTCAGCCAGTTCTGTGCGGGATTGTTGGCGGCCGGCGCAGCAGCGGCGTCGGCAGCGGGCGCTTCAGCGGCGGGAGCCTCAGGGGCGGGCGCAGCGGCATCTTGAGCGAAAGCCGAGAGCGGCGACAGCAGCAGGGCAGCCGCAGTCAAACCAGCAACGAGGGGTTTCCTGAATTTCATAGAGTGTCCTTGCCTTCCTTGGCGGTCTCGGCGGCACTCCGCCACCTAGAAACTTACCTGCCCTTCAAGGGCGCAATTCGGGCAATAACATGACCGGACGCCCTTGCCAAAATATTATGAGGCCCCCGCGCAACATAGAGTCGCTCAGGCAGCATTTTCTGCAAGTTTTGCCAGTTTTGCGAGGATTGCAGCCGTACCTTTGAGCCTTGTTTCCGGGGTTGGCCAGTTGCGCGCGAACACGAGTTTCTGATCAGGCTTGATGCGAACCTGGTTGGCTGGGTCGCTCACGAGCTTCACCAGACCCACCGGATTGGGGAATTCGCTATTGCGCAAAGTCAGCACCGCGCCCTTCGGCCCGGCATCGACTTTCTCGACATTGGCCTGACGGCACAAGGACTTGACGAGGATTACCTTGAGCAAAGCCTCGACTTCCTCGGGCAAAGGCCCGAATCGGTCGATCAATTCCGCGCCCGCCGCGTCGATGTCCCTGATATCGGTCAGGTCGCCGAGCTTGCGGTAAAGCTGCATGCGCAGCGTCAGGTCGGGCACATAGTGCTCGGGGATCATCACCGGCATGCCCAGGGAAATGCTCGGGCTCCACTCGTTGCGATCCTCGTATTCTTCCTCGCCACTCCGAAGCGCCGCCACGGCCTCTTCCAGCATGGCCTGATAGAGTTCGTAGCCCACCTCGCGGATATGGCCCGATTGCTCGTCGCCCAGGAGGTTCCCTGCCCCGCGAATATCGAGATCGTGGCTCGCGAGCTGGAAACCGGCGCCCAGACTTTCGAGCGACTGCAACACGCCCAGCCGCCGCTCGGCCGTGTCGGTCAATTTTTTGTCAGCCGGCACGGTGAACAGCGCATAGGCGCGTTGCTTGGCCCGGCCGATACGCCCGCGGATCTGATAAAGCTGCGCCAAGCCGAAATTGTCGGCCCGATGCACGATCAGCGTATTGGCATTGGGAATATCGAGCCCGGATTCGACAATGGTCGTCGCCAGCAGCACGTCGAATTTGCCGTCGTAGAAGGCGTTCATGATGTCGTCGAGCTCACCCGGTGGCATCTGCCCATTGGCCACGACATAGGAGACTTCCGGCACCTGCTGCCGCAGGAATTCCGCGATATCCGGCTGGTCCTTGATTTTCGGCACCACATAAAAGCTCTGACCGCCGCGATACTTTTCGCGCAGCAGTGCCTCGCGGATCGAGAGCGGATCGAAGGGCGAAATGAAGGTGCGGATGGCGAGGCGATCGACCGGCGGCGTCGCCAGCAAGCTGAGATCGCGTACCCCCGTCAGCGCCAGTTGCAGCGTGCGCGGAATCGGCGTCGCCGTCAGCGTCAGCACATGCACATTGGCCTTGAGCTCCTTCAGCCGCTCCTTGTGGCCCACGCCAAAGTGCTGCTCTTCGTCGATGATGAGCAGACCCAGATCATGGAACTTGATCGTCTTGCTGAGGAGGGCATGCGTGCCGACCACAATATCGACCTGCCCATCGGCCAGCCCATCCTTGGTCGCCTTCAATTCGCTGGCGCTGACCATGCGCGAGGCATGGCGCACCCGCACCGGCAGGCCCTTGAAGCGCTCAGAGAAGGTCTTGAAATGCTGCCGCGCTAGGAGCGTCGTCGGCACCACCACGGCAACCTGCTTGCCACTCAGCGCCACGCCAAAGGCCGCGCGCAAGGCCACTTCGGTCTTGCCGAAGCCAACGTCGCCGCAAACCAGCCGGTCCATGACCTTGCCCGAGGTGATATCGTCAAACACCGCCTCGATGGCCGTGAGCTGGTCCTCGGTTTCCTCATAGGGGAAGCGCGCGGCGAATTCGTCATAGGCGCCGGCATTGATGTCGATGACATCGGCTTTGACCAGCAGGCGCTGCGCGGCCAGCTTGATAAGCTGCTCCGCCATTTCGCGGATGCGCTTCTTGAGTTTGCCCTTTTTGGCCTGCCAGGCAACGCCGCCGAGCTTGTCGAGCGCCACGGACGAGTCATCCGACCCGTAGCGGGTAAGAAGCTCGATATTTTCGACCGGCAGATAGAGTTTTGTATCGCCGGCATATTGCAGCTCGACGCATTCATGCGGCGCGCCACCGGCCTCGATCACCTTGAGGCCCACAAACCGGCCGATACCATGATCGACGTGAACCACGAGATCGCCGGCCGAGAGCGAAGCCGCCTCGGTCAGCGCGTCCGAAGCCTTCTTCTTGCGCTGCGGCCGCAGGATGCGTTCGCCCAAAATATCCTGCTCGGAGAGAACCAGCAGGTCTTTGGTTTCAAAGCCGGTTTCGAGCGGCAGGACCACCAGCGAGGTCGTCGCCGCGCTGGTCGTTTCCGCATCGCGCCAGTTTTCCGCCATGCGCGGATTGGTCAGTCCATGGTCCTTCAAAACCTGAACCATGCGGTCGCGCGTACCCGCGCTCCAGCAGGCGACGATCACCCGCCGTCCTTCGCGCCGCTCCGCCAGGAGCCGGTCCACAACCGCCTGGAACAGATTGACGTCCGAGGCCAGCCGCTCCGCCGCAAAACTCGGCGCAATATGCCCGCCCCAGTCATCGCCCTTCTTGGCACTGGGCGAGAGGAACTGCGAAAGCTGGATCACCGAAGCCCCAGCCAGCGTCTGCGGCTGCACATCGAGATCGTAAAGCAGGTCCGGCTGGATCGGCTTATAGGGCGCCCCAGCCCCGGCTACGGGTTTTGCCTGCCGCGCCGTTTCGCGCGCTTCATAATAGTCGGCGATCTGTTCGGCGCGCTCGGCAAAGGCCTCAGCCGCCTGATCGTCGAACACGAAGGGCGCATCGCCGACATAGCCGGCCAGCCGGTCCATATGGTCGTAGAAAAACGGCAGCCAGTGCTCGGTACCCGAATAGCGCGAACCGCCGCTCACCGAAGCATAAAGCGTGTCATCGACCGTATTGCCACCAAAGGCGGCGGTATATTTCTGCCGGAAGCGGCGAATGGTCTCTTCGTTGAGGATGACCTCGCTCATCGGCGTCAGGTCGACGCGCTTCAGCGTGCCCGTCGTGCGCTGGCTGTCAGGATCGAAAGTACGGATCGATTCAAGCTGGCTACCGAAAAAGTCGAAGCGCAACGGCGCGTCCGCGCTGGCCGGGAACAGGTCCACCAACCCGCCGCGCACCGCATATTCGCCGCTTTCGCGCACTGTCGGCACGCGCAGATAGCCATTGTTTGACGCCCAGGCGATAAGCTTCTCGCTATCGACCACCCGCCCGATAGCCGCCGAAAACGACATGGTTTCAACCACATCGCGCGGCGGCAATTTCTGGATCAGCGCATTGACCGCGGTCAGCACGATCGCGCCCTTGGCCCCGCTCGTCAGCGCCGCCAGCGTGTTCATCCGTGCCGCAATGGTTACGTTATTGGGCGAGACACGGTCATAGGGCAGACAGTCCCACGCCGGCAGCGTCAGGATCGTGTGTCCGGGCATCATCGCGCCCAGCACCTCGGCCATGCGCTGCATGCGCCGCCCGTCGCGCGCGACGAAAACCAGGCTCGCCGCATCATCGGGCGCATCCTTGAGCCGCTGCTCGATCAGCCGCGCCAGCGCCATGGGCTGCATGCCATCAGGCACATTGGAAATCGTCCGGATCGCCGGCAGCCCAGTCATTTCATTCATTTTTCGATCCGCGCCTGATGGTCGGCCACGACGAGATCAAGAAAGGCCCGGTCGACATGCGCCGGCGGCTCTTCCTGCCGCATCACCCATTTGAGCAGCGGCGGATCTTCCTCGTTCATCAGCGCTTCGAGCCGGTCGAGTTCGGCCGTGCCATACCCATCGATATTGGCATCGCAGAATGGCCCGAGCACCAGGTCCATTTCCTTGGTCCCCCGATGCCAGGCGCGATAGCGCAACCGCTTGCGGCGAATAGCAATGTCCTCACCGGCCGTCATTTCGACATCCATGATTCAGTAGTTTGTTCTCGATTTGGACACTCTCTTACGCGCCTTGAAAGGGATTGTCAGCCCTTTGCGCGCAATGGCGAAGCAACTTGATCTCGATCATGTAGCAGCCATGAATTCTGCCCTAGAAGGACTAAAGAGCAAGGAGCAAACCATGGCCATTCCGCAAAACAAGACCGAGCTTCTGGCCGCCATCGACAAGACCTACCGCAAGCTGGTCGCTGACTTCACCGCGATTCCCGTCGAACGAACCGCCGAAAAGACGCTTGAAGGCCACGCCAAGGGCACCATGATGAGTGTGCACGACCTTGCGGCCCATCTCCTCGGCTGGAACCTGCTCGTCATCAAATGGTATCGCGGGCGCAAGGCCGGCGAAGAGGTCGATTTTCCCGAAACCGGCTACAAGTGGAACGAACTCGGCCGCCTCGCGCAGAAATTCTACGCTGATCACGCCGCCCTTCCCTTTCCCGATCTGCTCGCCGAACTAGACCGCGCCAAATCCGACATCGTCGCGATCATCGAGGCGGAAGACGACACCAGCCTCTACGGCCGCCCATGGTACGAAAAATGGACCCTGGGACGCATGATCCAGTTCAATACGTCGTCGCCCTACGCCAATGCGCACACACGTCTTGTGAAATGGCGCAAGGCGCAGGCGTTGAGCTAGGGTTCCGCCCTGTTCCTGTCCTGTTCTTTTGTGCCACTCTCGCGCGCAGGAGAATCAGTCAGTGTCGCGTCCCGAAACCCTCCAGCCCCTGTTCCGCTCGCTCCACGCAATCAAAGGCGTGGGTGACAAGCTCGCGGCCCTGCTCACGCGCTTTTTCGGTGCGCCCGAGGGGCAGGAAGCCATCGTCCTCGACATTCTGATGCACATGCCATCGGGCACGGTCGATCGTCGTCGCCAGGTTGGCATTGCCGAGGCCTATCTCAACCAGATCGTCACGCTGAAACTGCATGTCGACCGCCACCAGCCTCCCCCGCGTGGTCGCGAGCACATTCCCCATCGCGTTTACACACACGATGAATCTGGAGACATGCAGCTTGTCTTTTTCCGCGCCCAAGGCGGCTGGGTCGAAAAGGCGCTGCCGGTCGGCGAAGAGCGCTACGTCTCGGGCCAGGTCGGCTTTTTCAATGGCGAAAAGCAGATCACGCATCCGGACTACATCGTCGAGCCGGACAAATTCGCCACCCTGCCCCTCGTCGAACCCGTCTACCCGCTGACCAATGGCCTGAGCTCCAAGGCATTGGCAAAGCTCGTGCGCCAGGCCGTCGACTCTATCCCGGTTCTCCCCGAATGGATCGACCCGGCCACCATGGCCCAGCGCAAATGGCCGACCTTTACCGAGGCCATGCACAGCGTGCACCTGCCCGAAAATCCGGGCGAAGCCGAACTCTGGGGCCCCTCTCGCCAGCGCCTCGCCTATGACGAATACTTTGCGGGCCAGATCACCCTGCAACTGCTGCGCTCGTCGATGATCTCGGAGCGCGGTATTGCGCGAACATTCAATGGCAGCGTGACCTCTAAGGTCGCGAGTGTACTGCCGTTCAAGCTCACCGACGGGCAAAATCAGGCGCTTGAGGAAATCCGTGCCGACCTCGCAGCGCCGGAGCGCATGTCCCGCCTTCTGCAGGGCGATGTCGGCTCTGGCAAAACCGTCGTCGCCCTCATGGCCATGGCCGCCATAGCCGAGTCCGGCGCGCAATCCGCCCTCATGGCACCGACAGAGCTCCTTGCCTCTCAGCACTACAAGACCATCAAGCCGATATGCGACGCCGCCGGTCTCGGCTGTGCCCTGCTGACCGGCAAAATGCCTGCCGCCGAACGCCGCGCCATACTCGCCGGCCTCGCCGATGGCACCACCACGATCGCCGTCGGCACCCATGCCCTCTTTCAGTCCGGCATTGAATTCAACAACTTGGGCCTGACGGTCGTCGACGAGCAGCACCGCTTTGGCGTCCACCAGCGCCTTGCCCTCTCCGAAAAAGGCCGTCACACCGACCTTCTCGTGATGACCGCCACGCCGATCCCTAGGACGCTGGTCCTCACCCACTTCGGCGACATGGCCGT
The DNA here is from genome assembly GCF_024707125.1 of Devosia sp. Lineage (GTDB taxonomy): Bacteria > Pseudomonadota > Alphaproteobacteria > Rhizobiales > Devosiaceae > Devosia. Next base: position 432,046 of record NZ_JANQAH010000007.1, on the reverse strand, counting down.
CAGCGTCCTCAAGGAAAAGCCCCGCGGCCGCCAACCCATCGATACCGCGGTTCTTTCGATCAACGATTACGACCGCGTCATCGCCCGCCTCCAGGCTAAGCTGCACGAAGGCGCTCAAGCCTACTGGGTCTGCCCACTGGTCGAAGAAAGCGAAACGCTGGAGGTCGTTTCAGCCGAAGACCGCTTCGCCGAACTGCAAAAAATCTTCGGCCTCGAAGTCGCTCTCGTCCACGGCCGCATGTCTGCCGCCGCCAAGCAGGACGTCATGGCACGCTTCAAGGCCAATGAAATCAAGCTTTTGGTGGCCACCACCGTCATCGAAGTCGGCGTCGACGTCCCCAACGCCACCATCATGATCATCGAGCACGCCGAACGCTTCGGCCTCGCCCAGCTACACCAGCTCCGCGGCCGCGTCGGTCGCGGCTCGCAGCGCTCGGCCTGCCTGCTGCTGTACAAGGACCCACTCAGCGAAACCGCTAGGGCGCGTCTCGATACGATAAAATCCACCGAAGACGGGTTTGAGATCGCCGAACGCGATCTCGAACTCCGCGGCCAGGGCGACATTCTTGGCACGCGCCAATCCGGCATGCCCGGCTACCGCCTCGCCGTCCCCGACGTGCACCGGCACTTGCTGGAATTCGCCCACGACGACGCCAAGGCGCTGATGCAGCGCAACCCCGGCCTGACGGGCGAAGAAGGCGAAGCCGCCCGTACGTTATTGTATTTGTTCAGGAAAGACTTGGCGATTCCGCTGATCAGAGCGGGTTAAAGCTGCCTTCCCCCACCTCCACAGTGTCATTCCCGCGAAAGCGGGAATCTCTGTTTGCGGCAAGAAGGGATTCCCGCTTTCGCGGGAATGACGCCGAGGTGGAGTGAAAGCGAAGAGCCTCTTCCCGCCCAGCAAGTGGGTCTATTCCACCGTAACCGACTTCGCCAAATTCCTCGGCTGGTCCACGTCCGTGCCCATAAACACAGCCGTATGATAGGCCAGCAACTGCACCGGAATCGTCGCCAGGATCGGCGCAACGAATGGATGCACATGCGGAATCTCGATGATATCCGCCACGCCGTGCCCCACGGTCTTGGCCCCCTCGGCATCGGTGATGAGAATGATCTTCCCACCCCGCGCCGCGACTTCCTGCATATTGCTCAGCGTCTTGTCGACCAGCTCATCCGACGGCGCCACAACGATCACCGGCATGGCTTCATCCACCAGCGCAATCGGCCCATGCTTCAGCTCGCCGGCGGCATAACCTTCGGCATGGATATAGCTGATTTCCTTGAGCTTTAGCGCGCCTTCCATGGCGATCGGGAACATCGGCCCACGCCCGAGATAGAGCACATCCTTGGCCTTCGACAGGCGCTTGGAAATGTCGATGATCTGGCCTTCCGCGCCCAGCGCCTCGGACACGGCCGATGGCAGCGCCACCAGCGCCCGCACAAGTTCGGCTTCCTGCTCGACGCTCACCACGCCGCGCGCCCGGCCCGCCGCCAGCGACAGGACTCGCGAGCGCCGTCAACTGCGCCGTCAGCGCTTTGGTCGAAGCGACGCCGATTTCCGGTCCACAAAGGATCGGGAAAACCACGCCGGATTCGCGCGCAATGGTCGATTCCACCGTGTTCACAAGGCTCGCGACATGCTGCCCCTGTCCGGCGCAATAGCGCAGGGCCGCCAGCGTATCCGCCGTCTCGCCCGATTGCGAAATGAACAGCGACAGCCCGTTCTTGTCGAGCGGCGGCTCCCGATAGCGGAATTCACTCGCCACATCGATGTCCACGGGGAGCCGCGCATAGCGCTCGAACCAGTATTTTGCCACTGCACCAGCATAATAGGCCGTGCCGCAAGCGCTCATGGTCAGTCGCGAAAGATCAGCGAAATCAAAGGGCAGGCTTTCCCGGATCGCCACCTTTTCTGCGCCCATATCCACATAGTGGCTGAGCGTGTGCGAAATGGTTTCGGGCTGCTCATAGATTTCCTTGGCCATGAAATGGCGATGGTTGCCCTTGTCGACCAAGAGCGCCGAAGCCTGCGACAGCAATTGCTCGCGCTGCACGATGGCATCCTTGCCATCGCGAATGGTCACGCCGGCCGGCGTGATAACAGCCCAGTCGCCATCCTCAAGATAGGTCAGCCGCGACGTAAACGGCGCCAGCGCCATAGCGTCCGAGCCAAGATACATTTCCGTCGCGCCGTAACCCACGGCCAGCGGCGCCCCATGGCGCGCGGCGATGAGCAGATTACCCTCGCCCTTGAACAAAAAGGCCAGCGCAAAGGCACCCTTGAGCCTCTTGAGCGTCCGCGCCACGGCCAGTTCCGGGTCGGCGCCGTTGGCCAGTTCCCGGCTCACCCACAGCGCCACGGATTCGGTATCGGTCTGCGTCTGCGGCAGATATCCGTCCTGCGCGAGATCGGCGAGAAGCTCGCGGAAATTCTCGATAATGCCGTTGTGGACCACGGCGACGCGCTCGGTTGCATGCGGATGGGCATTCTGCTCGGTCGGCGCGCCATGCGTCGCCCAGCGGGTGTGGCCGATGCCGATATGCCCGTCGAGCGGCTCCATGCCGAGTTTGGTAGCAAGGTTCCCCAGCTTCCCCTCGGCTCGCCGGCGCGAGATCGCGCCACCTTCCAGCGTTGCGACACCGGCGCTGTCATAGCCGCGATATTCCAGGCGCTTCAGCGCATCGACCAGACGACCGGCAACGGGTTCGTTACCGACAATGCCAACAATGCCGCACATCTTATTTCCCCTTGGCCGTCAGCTTGGCGGCCTTTTTGGCGAGCGCCAGTTCGCGCAATTTGGGCGCATAGCCCGGCTTGGTTTCCTGCCGCGCCCGGCCAAAGGCCAAGGCATCGTCCGGCACGTCCTGCGTAATGACACTGCCCGAAGCGGTGTAGGCGCCATTGCCAATCGTCACCGGCGCCACGAGCGAGGCATTGGACCCGATAAAGGCATTGTCGCCGATAATCGTCTTGTCCTTGTTAACGCCGTCATAGTTACAGGTGATGGTACCCGCACCGATATTGGTCTTTGATCCAATTTCGGCATCACCAAGATAGCTCAGGTGCCCCGCCTTGGTCCCGGCGCCGATCTTGGACTTCTTCACCTCAACGAAATTGCCCAGGTGCACATCCGGCCCCAGCTCGGCCCCGCCGCGAATACGGGCAAATGGCCCGATGCTCGCGCCCTCGCCTATGATGGCATCCTCAATATCGCAAAAAGCCCGGATCTCGACATTGTCGGCGATCTTCACACCCGGCCCGAACACGACGTTCGGAAAAATCGTCACGTCCCGGCCAATTTCCGTATCCCACGAAAACCAGGTGCTCTTCGGATCGCGCAACGTCACGCCATTTTCCATGGCCTCAATCCGCTTGAATTCCTGGAACGTCGCCTCGGCCTCGGCCAGCTTTACGCGGTTGTCGACGCCAACCAGCTCATTCGCATCCGCCTCGATGAAATCGACGCGCTTCTTGTCTCCGGCTGCCAGTTCGATGGCATCGGTCAGATAATACTCGCCCTTGGCATTCTTGTTGTCGATCCGGTCGATCACCGATCGCAGCGTGTCCCCGCGAAAACCCATGATGCCGGAATTGCAGAGGCCGATCTTGCGCTCTTCCTCGGTCGCATCCTTGTGCTCGCGGATCGCCAGCACACGGCTCCCTTCCGTCAAAAGCCGGCCATAGCCCGTGGGGTTATCCGGCCGGAACCCGACCACCACGATATCGGCGCCGCCATCGAGCCTGTCGGTGATCTCGGCAATCGTCTCGCTGGTCACCAGTGGCGTGTCCGCATAGAGCACCAGAATATGACCGGCCGCAGCCTCATAGGCCTCCCGCGCCTGCTGCACCGCATGAGCAGTGCCCTTGCGCTCCACCTGCTTGGAAATATGCGCGTTTGCCTCGAACCGCGTAACCGCCTCTTCCACGGCCTCGTGGTTCGGCCCCACCACGACCGCAATGGTCGATCCCGCCGCCTTGGCTGTCCGCAGCACATGACTGACAACCGGCAGGCCGCCGACATGGTGCAAAACCTTGGGCACGGATGACTTCATCCGCGTGCCCTCGCCGGCCGCAAGAATGATGGAAAGCAGTTCTGTCATCGCGGCCACTCCAGCTCGCCAAGTTCTTCTTCGCCCATTGCCACAAATTTATGGCCGATGTCATTGGTGAATAGATAACCAATGACACATTCTAATAGCGCGTAGTGCCCTTGATTCGTTGGGCAAACGAGGATGGACAATTGGTGCAGAATTCAGAACAGTTTCGGCAGTCGGACGTCAAAGTCTGGGGAATAGCCGCGCTCGTCTGCACCGGCTTGGCCGTTCTGGGTGCCAATGTCGGTGGTCTCATTCCCTCGTCGGCCCTCAATGCGCTGCATTCGCCGCGAAATGACGCCGCTTCGCTGGCCCAGTTGCGCCAGCAGGTTGCCGAGCTACGCACCGAAACCGTGCAACTGCGTCGCCAGAACGAAGTGCTCACGACCCGCTTCTCGCTGCAGGAACAGTCCGGCAATGAAGTGGTCCGGCGCGTCGGCGCGCTCGAAGTCTCGATGCCGACTCTGGCTGAAATTCGGCCCGCCATGGGCGCGATCGATCGCTCGGTCACCACGGCCTCGATCACCAACAATGCCGGCCAGCAGGTTGCCGCCGAAGGTGGCACGGTTGTCGTACACCAGTCGCCCCTGCAGCAACCCCTGCCCGCCCCCATCGCCGTGCCCACCGCGTCGTCGGGCGCCCAGGTTGGCTATGCTGTTGCCGTCGGTTCAAGCTTTGCGGCCGGTCAGGGCACCGCGCAGTGGCACAATCTCGAAGTTCGCCTCGGCTCCCTCGTCATCGATATGTCGCCACTCCTCACCGAGGGTGCGGGTGCCAATCAGCAGCGACTTGTCGTCGGCCCCATCGCACAAATGTCGGAAGCGCGCGATTTCTGCCAGCGCCTCGAACAGATGGAAATCGCCTGTTCGCCAACCAGCTTTGCGGGCACGCCTATCAACTAGGAAGGTCGCCTTCCCCAGCCTTGGACGGTCCCGGCGCAATATTGGTTGACTCCGGGACCATCCTGACTATTTTCCGCGCCAACGCCGCAGGGCGTTTGCAGATGCGCCGGTAGCTCAGTGGTAGAGCATTCGACTTTTAATCGAATGGTCGCGGGTTCGACCCCCGCCCGGCGTACCACTCTTCCCAAACCTCACCCGACAAGACCGAGCTGCTGCGCCGAGTGCAGCTTTGCGTAGACGCCATTGCTGCTCAGCAGCGCGTCATGGGCACCCTGCTCGGCAATGCCGTTCTCAGTAAGAACGATGATGCGATGGGCATGGCGAACGGTCGCCAGGCGATGCGCAATGATCAGCGTGGTGCGGCCCGACGACAGTTCGTTCAGCGCCTGCTGGATCGCCGCCTCGGTCGCCGTATCCAGGGCAGACGTCGCCTCGTCGAGGATCAGAATCGGCGGGTTTTTCAAGAAGATGCGCGCAATAGCGACGCGCTGCTTCTGCCCACCCGAGAGTTTCACCCCACGCTCACCGACAACCGTATCGAGCCCGGCCGGCAGGCCCGCAATCATCTCTTCCAGCCGCGCCCGACGCGCCGCTTCCATGATCGCCTCGTCCGAAGCGTCGAGATCGCCATAGGCAATGTTGGAACGCAACGTGCCGCCAAACAGGAACACGTCCTGCTGCACGACGCCGATCTGCTTGCGCAGCGAGGCCTGCGTCATGTCCGCGATGCCGATGCCATCGATTGTGATCCGGCCCTCGGTCGTCTCATAGAACCGCGGCAGTAGCGAGCAGAGCGTCGTCTTACCGGCCCCCGAAGGCCCGACAATAGCGACGGTTTCGCCCGCAGTGATGTCGAGATTGACGTTCCGCAGGATCGAGCGGCCTTCGTCGTAGGAGAATGAGACATCCTCGAAACGAATGTGCCCGCTCAGCCGGTCCACCTCGACCGCATTGGGACTATCGGCAATGTCAGGCTCGGTATCGATCAGCTTGGCAAAGCGGCGGAAGCCGGCAATGCCTTTGGGATAGCTTTCCAGCACGCCCGTGATCTTGTCGATCGGCCTCAGGAACACATCCACCAGCAGCAGGAAGCTGACGAAACCGCCATAGGACAGCTCGCCCACAACCACCAGCCAGGCGCCAGCCATCATGATGACGAGCTGCACGATGCGGGTGGAGAGGAACGTAATGAGCAGGCTGGAGGTCATGATCGCATAGGCCTGCAGCTTGGTCTTGCGATAGGCCAGATTGTTGTCCTGGAACAGCCCGGATTCGTGCCCCTCATTGGCAAAGGCTTTTACAACGCGAATACCGCCAATGGCGTCTTCCACGCGCACGTTGAAATCGCCGACCCGGCGGAACAGCTCCTGCCAGTTCCTGGTCATGCGCGAGCCGTAACGCGTCACCAGCCAGCTCATGATGGGCACGAGCGCAATCGCGATCAGCGCCAGCTTCCAATTGGTGAAAAACATCAAGAGGAAGGCGCCGATAAAGGTCATCACGGCAATGAACAGGTCTTCGGGGCCGTGGTGCGCAATTTCGCCCACGTCCTCGAGGTCCTTGGTCACATGGGTGATCAGGTGGCCTGTCTTGTTATTGTCGAAGAAGCGGAAGCTGAGCTTCTGCATGTGGTCAAAGGCCTGCCGGCGCATGTCGGTTTCCATCGACACGCCGAGCACATGGCCGAAATAATTGACGATCGCCTTGAGGCCAGCGCTGACCACATAAATGGCAAGCAGGCCGGCACAGGCCGCCAGGATCAACGAATAGTTGGACTCCGGCAGCAGCTTGTCGATCACATAGGCGACCGCCAGCGGAAAGGCGAGCTCCAGGAGGCCCGCGATAACGGCGCAACCGAAGTCGAGAATGAACAGCCCCGTATAGGGGCGATAGTAGGCATAAAAGCGCTTAAGCATGTGGCTTGGCCCATCAAGACGGATACTGGCCGCGATGGTCGGCCGGTGGAGATAACTAGACTTGTTTAGTCATATTTTATGTCTGTGGCAACGTGCGCAGGGCCGCTGTCTTGACGTTGCCATACGACTTAGGCATGACCCCGGCAACGTTCTTTCCGTCATGGCCCCATGTCAACCTGCTCCACCGACATCGACCCTTATGCCGAACTCGACAATCGGGCCGATGCTGCAGAGCTATCGGAAGAGTTCCGCATGCCGGTGGCGGTTCGGCGGCGGCGGCGTCCACCCACCAGAATTCTGACCCAGCCCGGCCGTCGCCGCCTGTAGCGGCTGTCAGAATCGGCCCGGCGAACTCATACTAAAACCACCAGCATTGTGAGGAGGCCACGTGTCTCAGGATACCATGGACCTGCTCAAGGTCCTCGCAGCGGTCTTGCTCGTCTTCGCGACGTCGACCCTCGCCATGCTCTACGTCATCTTCCTGATGGCGCAGTATGGGGCCAATCTGCCCATGGTCGGCGCCGTGCCGCTCTTCGCACCGCCCGAGCTGATCCCGCTTCTGGCCCAGAACCAGGTCTTCGCGACGCTTGCAGCCGTCCACGTGACCGCCACCGGCATCGCCTTGGCTCTCACGAGCAACACCATCGACATGGCGCTGCTGATCACAGCCAAGGCTGTGACCGTGGTCATCACCTCGCTGATCGGCTTTGCCGGCGGGCACATGATCTACCTGCAGCTCAACGAAAACACGCCGCTGACGGCCAGTGGCATCGCCCCGGCACTAATCGCGCTGGTCGGCTATTTCCTGCTTTCGACGGCGTTGAGCGTTCCCGCGTTGCGCCAATTAGGCAATCTGCGCTTCGTTATCGCCATCGGCCTGGTGCTGATCGGCCCGATGCTGCTGGTGTGGCTCTAAGAAAACCCCATCCCTTCGTCATTGCCGGGCTTGTCCCGGCAATCCATCTCGCCTCCGCATGGACCACCGGGACAAGCCCGGCGGTGACGATGAGAATTAAGCCGCCAACGTCACCACGATCGCCCCCTTGGGCGTCGCCACCACAGTGTGCTCATACTGCACACACGGCGCCATCGGGTCGGCAACCAGCGTCCATTCGTCATCGTCGCTCTTCTGCGCGGCAAACTGCCCACCCATCGACAGAAACGGCTCGATGGTGAACACCAGCCCATTCCCGATCCGCCGCCGCTCCGACCGATCCGGCCAGGTCGGGATTTCCCCCGGCTCATCATGAAGACTGTCGCCCACGCCATGGCTGGCGAGATTCCTGATCAGCGTATAGCCGCCCTTCTTGGCCACCTTGCCGATGGCCGTGCCGATATCGGCGAGCGGAGCACCCGCCTTCACGGCATTGATCCCGGCCCACATCGCCTTCTTGCCATCCCGGCACAGCGTATCGAGCCGCTTGTCACCCTTGCCCAGCACATAGCTCGCGCCGCAGTCGGCAAAGACCCCATTCAGCGCCGCCGACACGTCGATATTGACGAGATCGCCCTCACGCAGCACTCGGTCACCCGGAATGCCATGGGCGATCTCTTCATTCACCGAAATGCAGGTCGCTCCCGGAAAATCATAGGTCACGATGGGCGCCGAAAGCGCCCCATGCTCGGCCAGGATTTTCGCGCCGATCTCATCGAGTTCCAGCGTCGTCATTCCCGGCCGCATGGCCGCAGCCATGGCGTCGCGCGCCACGGCACAGATGCGGCCGATGGCCTTGAGTTTTTCCAGTTGCTCGTCGGTGGTGATGGTCAATGATCAGGCCTTGTTGGCGAGGTAGAATTTCAGGAGCCCCTGGGTGGAGCTGTCATGCCCCTCCCCGCTCTGCTCTCCCTGAACTTTTGGCAGCAGCGCCTTGGCAAGCTGCTTGCCCAGTTCCACGCCCCACTGGTCGTAGGAATTGACGTTCCAGATGACGCCCTGCACGAACACCTTGTGCTCATAGAGGGCCACCAGCGACCCCAGGATTTCAGGCGTCAGCTGCTTGTAGAACAGCGTGTTGGACGGACGATTGCCCGGGAACACCTTGTGCGGGGTCAGTGCCTTGATCTGGTCCTTGTCGAGCCCCTGAGCCTTGAGCTCGGCCACGACCTCTTCTTCGGTCTTGCCCAGCATCAGCGCTTCGGACTGCGCCAGCACATTGGCCACCAGCTTGTCGTGATGCGGCGGCAGCTTTTCGTGCGGCTGCGCGGCAATCAGGAAATCCGCCGGGATCACGTCCGTGCCCTGGTGGATCAGCTGGTAAAAGGCATGCTGCCCATTGGTGCCCGGTTCGCCCCAGACGATCGGCCCCGTCGACCAGCCAACCGGCTTGCCGTTGAGAGTGACAGACTTGCCGTTCGATTCCATATCCTGCTGCTGCAGATAGGCCGCGAAACGGCTCAGCCGCTGGTCATAGGGCAGCACGGCATGGGTCGAGAAACCCCAGGCATTGCGATACCAGACGCCAAGCAGGCCCATGATAACAGGCAGGTTGTTTTCGAGCGGCGTCTCAAGGAAGTGCCGGTCCATCGCATCGGCGCCGGCCAGGAACTTTGCAAAGTTGTCGTAGCCGACAGCCAGCGCCACGGGCAGGCCGATAGCCGACCACACCGAATAGCGGCCACCAACCCAGTCCCAGAACCCAAAAATGCGGTCTTCGCGAATGCCAAACTTGGCGCAGGCCGCAATATTGGTCGAAACCGCCGCAAAGTGGCTCGGCACCGCCTCTTCGCCCAGCGCGTCAGCCAGCCACTTACGGGCCGAATGCGCATTGGTCATCGTCTCGTCGGTCGTAAACGTCTTCGAAGCGATGATGAACAGCGTCTTCTTGGGGTCGAGCCCCTTCAGAATGTCATGAATATGCGCGCCATCGACGTTGGAGACGTAATGCGCGCGCAGGTCCGGCCGCGTATAGGGCGCCAGCGCCAGCGTCACCATCACCGGGCCGAGATCCGACCCGCCAATGCCGATATTGACCACATCGGTGATCTGCTCGCCGCCGTGGCCGCGAATTTCGCCCGACCGCACCGCATTTGTATAGGTCTCGATAGCTTTCAAGACGGCCCGCACGTCGGGCATCACGTCCTTGCCATCAACCTCAACAGGCTTGTCGCCCTGATAGCGCAGCGCCATGTGCATCACGGCGCGGTCTTCGGTGATGTTGATATGCTCGCCTTCGCACATCTGTGCGCGGCGTTCTTCAACGCCGGCAGCGCGCGCCAGGTCGAACAGCGCAGCCATCACCGCTTCGTCGATCCGGTTCTTGGAATAGTCGAGGAGGATATCCGCCCCGCTGACCGAAAAACGCTGGAAGCGGTTCGGGTCTTCCGCGAACAGCAGCCGCATCGGCTGGCCCTCGATTGCCTTCTTGAGCTTGCCCAGCGCTTCGAAACCGGCCTTACGCCCCGACTTAGCCATCAGCGTCTTCTCCAAGGAATTTTCTTACAGGACCGGCAGATCGCCGGCAGCCCATGCGGCGCGCGTTTCGGCCGCAAAGTCGGCCATGCGGCCGGCTTCGATAGCTGCCCGCGTGCCCGCGGTCAGCTCTTGATAATAGTGCAGGTTGATCTGCGAAAGGACCATGGCACCCAAAATCTCTTCCGTCCTTACCAGATGGTGGAGATAGGCCCGGCTCCAGCGCCGGCAATTGGGATTGGGTGACGCCTCGTCGAGCGGACGAGGATCATCCTTGTGCCGCGCATTCTTCAGATTGATGACACCGAAGCGCGTATAGGCGTGGCCATGGCGCCCGGCGCGGGTCGGATGCACGCAGTCGAACATGTCGACGCCGCGCTCGATGCCGCCCAGAATATCGTCCGGCTTGCCCACGCCCATCAGATAGCGCGGCCGATCCGTCGGCAGTTCCGGCGTGATGTCCGAAAGCACGCGGAACATGACTTCCTGCGGCTCGCCCACAGCCAGCCCGCCAATGGAATAGCCATCAAAGCCAATCGACTTCAGCCCCGCCGCCGATTTCGCGCGCAGCTCGGCATCGTCGCCGCCCTGCACGATGCCGAACAGGGCCCGGTTCTGCTGGTTGTTGAACGCCGTCTTGGACCGATCCGCCCAGCGCAGCGACAATTCCATCGCGCGCTCGATTTCCTTGCGCTCGGCCGGCAGTGCAATGCACTCGTCGAGTTGCATGATGATATCGCTATCGAGCAGCGTCTGGATTTCGATCGACCGCTCCGGCGTCAGCTCATAGCTAGAACCATCGATATGCGATTTGAAGGTAACGCCCTTCTCGGTGAGCTTGCGCAGCTTGGCCAGCGACATGACCTGAAACCCGCCGCTGTCGGTCAGGATCGGTCGTTGCCAGTCCATGAAATCATGGAGGCCACCCAGCGAAGCCACGCGCTCCGCGCCGGGCCGCAACATCAGGTGATAGGTATTGCCCAAAAGGATATCCGCGCCGGTCTCGCGCACCTGCTCGGGATACATCGCTTTCACGGTGCCGGCCGTGCCCACCGGCATAAAGGCCGGCGTATTGATCTCGCCCCGCGGCGTGTCGATACGGCCACGCCGCGCCGCGCCATCGGTTGCGAGAAGGGAGAAGGTAACCTGTTTCGTCGTGCTCATGGGCCGGGTTTCTAGCGGGTTAGCCCGCCAGAAGGAAGGCCCCAGCCACAAAGCCTTGGGCGCGCAGCGATCGCAGTGGATGACATCAGCCGGTTATCCCTTTCCGCGATCGGCAGAGCCCGAAAATCCAGAGCCTTTAGATAGTTGTAACTACCGACCGTCCGATTTTCGCCATTCTCGCCTGCCCCTATCGCGTCGACACTTTCTGTTGTTGAGGCCACTGATGTTCCGAACCGCTTTCCTCGTCGCCACGATTTCCCTCGCCGCGCTTCCAGCATTTGCCCAGGAGGTGAACCAGATTGAAGGTATCTACACCGGCAGCGGCGAAGGCGATTTGACGCTGGACCTCACCCATATCGAAGATGATCGCTATGCCATTTCGATCAACACGATCGTGCCGATCCAGGAAGAATTCATGGGCTGTGCCGGCGGCATTGAGGGCGAAGTTCTTCTCTCCAAGAAGGGCGGCAATTTCTTCGTCGAAAACGAGACATACGACCCGGAAAGCGACTCGCCGATGCTTTCGCAGCAATACTGCGAAATCGGCATCAGCTTCGACGGCGAAGGTGGCGTTGTTCTCGAAGAGCGCGACGGCTGCCTCGAATATCACGGCGCATCCTGCGGCTTTTCAGGCACGCTCGTCCACGACGCAGCAGGAATCTGACGCTCAAAGCACCGTGTTGACCGCGTGCATCCCGAGATTGATCGCCCCGAAAATCAGGGCGATCTCTATCGCCAGCCCCAAAAGGCAGATGCCAACCCCGAGAACGGCCCCTGCTCCATCCCGGTTCAGCATCGAAAAAGCCAGCACGCAAAGCCCGACATTGGGCACCGCATTGATGAACGGAATCGGCACCGTCATCGTCACGCTGAGCACCATGGTAAAAACGCCATAGGGAATGGTCGCCGCCGCGCCCGTAAGCCACCGCAGCCGCGGTCGCGAAAATCGCGCAATAATCCCGGTCACCCGCACCACCTGCTCACTCGCTTTCAGCAGCGGTGCCACGGGCAGCTTGCGATTTCCGATGATACCGGGCAGCCGGATCGGCCGTCCCAGCACCATGGCCAGCGCAACGGCGAATGTCGTCCAGGCGATAGTCCCGCCAAAGCCCGGCGGACCGGGGATCATGTTGAGCAGTGTCAACATCAGGATCAGCAGCCGATGCGTGCCGGGTCCCATCGCCTCGACGAGCCGATGAAACGTCAGCTTCTCATCGCCACTGGCAGCAACCGTCTTCAGGCCCGCCACAATCCGATTGGTGTAGCGGACAATAGGCGGCGCGCCGCGGCTCACGCCTCGTCGTCCTCGTCGCCAGCGGCGCGGAACAGCAGCGAAGAGTCGCCATAGGAATAGAACCGGTAACCGTTCGATATCGCGTGATGATACGCTGATTTCATCTGGTCGAGCCCCGAAAAGGCGCTGACCAGCATGAAGAGCGTCGATTTCGGCAGATGGAAATTGGTCATCAGGATATCGACGGTCCGGAACTTGAAGCCCGGCGTGATGAAGATATCCGTATCGCCGATAAAAGGCTGCAACCGCCCGGTCGCACGCGACGCCGTCTCCAGCAGCCGCAGGCTGGTGGTGCCAACCGCAATCACCCGCCCGCCCAGCGCGCGCTTCGCATTGATGCGCTCAACCGTCGCCTGGTCGATGTCGCCCCATTCCGAGTGCATGACATGGTCATCCGTGTCATCCACCTTCATGGGCAGGAAGGTCCCCGCTCCCACATGCAGCGTCACGCGCTCCATGGTCACGCCGCGATCGCTCAACTGCTGCAGCAGTTTTTCGGTGAAATGCAGCCCCGCCGTCGGCGCCGCAACCGCGCCATCCTCGGCGGCATAAACGGTCTGATAGTCGACCTTGTCGCGCTCTTCCACGGCCCGCTTGGCCCCGATATAGGGCGGCAGCGGCATGGCGCCATGCGATTTGATCGCCTCGTCGAGCTGAGCCCCGCCAAGAACGAATTCGAGCGTCACTTCGCCCGTATCGCCCTTGCCGGCGACGCGGGCCTTGAGCGCATCGGCCTGCCCATTGCCCAGTTCCAGCTCATCGAGCAGCGCCAGCTTCTTGGCCGGCCGCGCAAAAGCGCGCCAGGTATGCGCGTCCACCCGCTTGTGGAGGTTGAACGAGACATTGGCCCGCGTTTCCCCGCGTACCCGTGTGCCCCGCAATTCGGCCGGCAAGACGCGCGTGTCGTTGACGACAAGCACGTCGCCCGGCTGCAGGATTTCCAGCAGGTCCGGGATGTGCCGGTCCTGCAATTCCTCGCCCGGCCGCACCAGCAACAGTCGCGCAGAGTCGCGCGGCTCGGCCGGATGCAGGGCGATCAGTTTTTCTGGCAGCTCAAAGTCGAATTCGGAAACACGCATATCGGGCTCGTAGCACGCTTGTCGCGCTCCGAAAACGGGGCAAAGTCAGCAAGGTTGCCCTAAAGCACCCGGATCATCACCGCGCCGACGATCAGCAGCACAGCGCCGGCCACTCGGCCCATGGTGATCTCGCGCACAGCCATACCCATGAAACCAACCTTGTCGAGCACCAGCCCCGCCATCAGCTGCCCGGCCACTGAAAGCGCCATCACAGCCGCGGCGCCGATCATCGGCGTCAGCGTGATATTGGAAAACACATAGAACGCCCCCAGCAGCCCGCCGGCCACCAGCGTCCATTGCGCGGGCGCCGCAAAATTGATCGGCGTCGCCGTTACATGGCTGAAAAGAAACGCCAGTGCCCACAGCACCACGCCACCGGCGAGGAACGACACGGCCGCAGCCGCGATCGGCACTTCGAGCGCCCGTCCAAGGCCTGCATTGATCGGCGCCTGCACGGCAATGCAAGCGCCCGCGAAGACGCCCATCAGCGCCCAGAGCAAAGTATCCATCTTCAAAGTCTTACGTCCTGAAACGGCCCGACAGAATCGGTCGGCTTACATGCCAAGGTCGCTCGACCGGCACGTCACCGTCCAGAGCCCGCCGCCATCCACGGCCAACACGCCGCCCACCTGTGCCTTCTGGGCCTCGGTCACCCGGCCGATACGAAAACTGAGCGCACGGTGCTCGTTCCCCTTCTCGTCGCGCCAGGAAACCTCTCCGCCCTCGACATCGTCGCCGACAAAGCCGCGCGAAACATATTCGCCGTCATAATCGGGATGGTCGGCATTGGTCGACACGCCGAAATCATCGGTGAGCTGCATCTCGACACTGAGAATGGGCTGAACGAAGGCCGGCCCGGTCACATAGGTCAGCGACACTTCGCCCTTTTCATCGGCACAGGTGACGGTATCGAGCGCAAAGGCGCTTGCTGGCAGCCCAATCACTGCCAGCGCAAGAACGAATGTCTTAAGCATCTTGTCCGATCAGCCCACCACGCAAGTCACATCGATGACCGTGTCACCAGAGGTGAGCTTGCCGGCCCATTCCTCAGTGGCCTTATCATAGGTCACGCGCAGGCCGACCAGGATGTATTCGATATTGGGATCGACGAAATCGATCATCATATCGTCGCCCTCGGCAAAAGCCTGCCCGACGATAAAGGGCTCGCCTTCACCGCGGTCTGGTCCGGTCGAATAGGTCTTGTCGCCGATTTCGGCTGTGGCGCCGAGTACGCCCATCACGATGAGCCGTCCCATGGCTACATCCACCCAGCCGCCGTCGCCTTCACAGGTGAGGCCGGCGCTGGCGCTCGCAGGCGCTGCGAGCAAAAGGCTGGCGGCCGTAGCCGCCAGCAAAGACTTAGGCGATATCAGCCGCCACTTTGACGGAAACCATCTTGTCCGGATTGATGACGGGTTCGCCGCGCTTGATCTGGTCAACATTCTCCATGCCCTCGATGACCTTGCCCCAGACAGTGTACTGGCGATCAAGGAAACGTGCATCACCAAAGCAGATGAAGAACTGCGAATTCGCGCTGTTCGGATCCTGCGAGCGAGCCATGGAAGCGGTGCCGCGAACGTGCGGTTCTGCCGAGAATTCCTGCTTGATGTTCGGGTACTGCGAACCACCGGTGCCGGTGCGCGAGGGGTTGAAGTCGGGCGTATTGGAATTGCCAAACTTCACGTCGCCGGTCTGGGCCATGAAGCCATCGATCACGCGGTGAAACACCACGCCATCATAAGCGCCTTCGCGGGCAAGCTTCTTGATGTGGTCGACATGGCCGGGGGCCAGGTCAGGACGCATCTCGATGACGACATTGCCCTTGGTGGTTTCGATGACGAGGGTGTTTTCGGGATCGGCGTAATCGGCCATGATTTTCGCTTTCGTAGAAATGAAGTGGCCCGGATTTAGGGGCAATGTGTTCCAAGCGCAAGGCGGCCCGGCAAGTTCCGGGCCCCCAAAAGCCGTCGCGTCTTACTTATATTCGATCGAGGCATCCACGATCTTGTCCGGATTGGCCACGGCACCATTGGCGCTCTGCGGGCCCTTTTCCAGCGCATCGACGGCTTCCATGCCGGACACGACCTTGCCGAACACGGTGTACTGGCCATCGAGGAAGCTGGCATCGGCCGTGGTGATGAAGAACTGCGAATTGAACGAATTCGGATCCTGCGCACGCGCCGCGCCGAGCACACCGCGCTGGAAGCTCTCGGAGTTGAACTCAGCCTCGACATCCGGCTGGTCCGAACCGCCCATGCCCGCACGGGCAAGGTCATAGGTCGGCGAATCCGACTTGCCGAACTGCACGTCGCCGGTCTGGGCCATGAAACCGTCGATCACGCGGTGAAACACCACGCCGTCATAGGAGCCGGCTTCGGTCAGCGCGATGACGCGCTCGACGTGCTTGGGCGCGAGTTCGGGCAAGAGCTCGATATCGACCGTACCGTCTTCGAGCGTCAGGATCAGATGCGGCTTGCCGGTCTGCGCCATCGCCGGCACGGCGGAGAGGGCAAGAGCTGCGATGGCGAGGCCGGAGAAGAGGCGGCGGGAAAAGGTCATCATGATGCTTTCAAGGCCTTGAGGACGATTGGCGGAACGAAGGCGGAAATATCGCCGCCCATTTCGGCGATCTGACGCACCAATGTGGCCGAGATATGCCGCACGGGCGGGCTCGATGGCAGGAAGACCGTCTGCAGGTCCGGCGCCATCTGCGCATTCATCCCCACCATCTGCATTTCATAATTGTAGTCGGTCGTGTCGCGCAGGCCGCGAATGATCAGCTTCGCGCCATGTTCGCGCGCCGCATTGACCATCAGGCCGGAGAAATCGACAATCTTGAATTCGGTATTGGTCCGCAGCCCCACCGGCCCCAGCACCTGCTGCAGGATGGCGTGCCGATCGGCATGCGAAAACAGCGGATTCTTCTTGGTGGCGCTGACGCCTACCCCAACCACCAGCGTATCCACCAGCTTGCAGGCCCGCTCGATCACGTCGAGATGCCCATTGGTCAGTGGATCGAACGAACCGGGATAAAACCCAACCAGACCGTTCATCGGCCCCTCCCTTGTAATTATTCGCGTTTTGTCACGGGCCGCGATGCGAGGCAAGCGTAACGGCCCCGAGCAACACCAGCACGGCGCCCCCGGCGAGGAAAGCCGACGGCGTGCCCCACTGGCTGGCAATGAAGCTGCCGATCAGCGGCGCCGACAGCATGGTCAGCGTGATCACCGCCTCACCCGCTGCAAACACCCGCGCAATCCGGTCCGGCGGCGCATCGGCCTGCACGATGGTGCGATAGGGCACGAGCATGAAGGCCGTCGCCCCGCCCATGAAGCAAAGCACCAGCAGGAAAGCCGGCAACTGGATGGACCAACCCATCTGCGCGGCAATGGCAACCGCGCAGGTCGTCACGCCCGAAATCACCGCGGCCAGCGACATGGCCAACATCGGTCGCTTCCCGGCCATGCTCCCGGCCACCAGCGCTCCCACAAGACCGCCAAACCCGGACGCCGAAATGGACAGGCCAAAGGCCGTGGCACCAAAGCCAAAGCCCTCTGCCAACAGCGCAATCAGCGCGTCATAGAGAAAGAACGCAAAATAGGCGCAGGCTGAAAAGATCAGCGCCACCATGAGCCGCTGGCTCCGCCCGAATTCGCTGATTCCCTTGAGCGACTCGGTGAAGAATTTGCCCTTTTCCTCGTCCGAAGTCGGGCGCGGCGGTAGCGTCACACTCAGCGCAATCAGCGCCGCGACCAGCGACAGGGCGGCATTGAGCATGAAAATGCTCTGTGCCGACCAGAAAGCCAGCAAGAGACCACCCAGCGCCGGCCCGGCAATCTTGGAAGTCTGGTTGATCGCCTGGTGCAGCCCGTTCGCGACCCCGCGCAACGCCTCAGGCGTACTCGCCTGGATCGCCGCCTGCCGCGCCGGGGTAAAAGCCGAGTCGATGCAGCCGCGCACGAAAACCAGCGCCAGCAGCACAGCCGTGTCGCCGGCAAAGGCAAAGCCCAGCGTCGCTAATCCCCGCCCGAGATTGCTCACCACCAGCACGGTCCGGATCGGCACCCTATCGACCACGACCGCGATGAAGGGCCCAACCAGCACGTAGGGCAGGCTCAATGCCAGCGCGAACATCGCGAGCGCAAAAGGCCCCTCGCCCCAAGCAAAAACCACCAGCGCCACAACGGCCGCATAGTCGAGCCAATCGGCAAAATCCGCCGGAACGCTGGCCGCAGCAAGCCGCCGCGGCACCGGAAGGCGCAGCAAGCTGCCATAGCTGCCCACGCTCATGCCGAGGCCCGTTTCAGAGCGCGCACGAAAACATCCTGATGATCTCGGTCAATATCGGACTCGATCAGTGTCCAGCCGTTCTTTTCATAAAATCCGCGCATATGTGGCTTGGCCGACAGATAGGCCTCGGCAAATCCATGGGATGACAAGCGCTCCAGAACCGCCGAGATCAGCGTCCCGGCTACGCCGCGACCACGCGCCTCCGGCTCGACCCACAAAGCGGCAAGGCAAGGGCCAAGATCCGGGCGGGCGTCAACATCGGTCTGAATGCTTGTCGCGGTGCCGATAAACCTGCCGTTGGAAACGGCGACAAGTGTGAACGAAAAATCCGCTTCGGACAGCACCATGTCCAGGGCTTCATCGACGTCAGACAGCGACTGGCCGTCAGGCTCCCACCATGCTCGCCAGATCCGCTCCGCAACAACAGACCTGTGAGTAATCACATCACGAAGATCATGGATCTCCAGATTGGGGCCGGCCTGTTCCATCAGGCCCGCTTCTGCATCGCCAGCCAGACACCGCCCAGCATCAGGATCACGCCGGAAAGCCGTGACACCAGCCGCACGCGCGCCGCGCTCAAAAGCCCGCGCGCCCTACCCGCCACCACGGCATAGATGGCATCGGTCGAACCGGCCACCAGCATGAAGAACAGCCCCAGCACCATCACCTGCGGAAATGTCGGCTGCGACACATCGACAAACTGCGGCAGGAAGGCGCCGAGGAAGATGAGAGCCTTGGGATTGGAGAGGATTACGACAAATCCCTCAAGTGCCGTGCGAAGATTGGATTTGCCGCGCTCCGCCTCGACAGTGCCAAGATCGCCATCGCTGCGCAGCATCTTGAAGCCGAGCCAGATAAGATAGGCGGCGCCGATCAGCTTGATCCAGTCGAACGCAGCGCCCATGAAGGCCACCAGTGCCTGCATGCCCAGCGCCACGACCAGCGTCATCACCAGGAAGCCGGCCTGCGTCCCCGCCACGATGGCAAGCCCAGCCCCGGTTCCACGCGCCAGGGAGTTGGCGACGATGACGGTCACCGTGGGGCCCGGCACGATAGCCAGGAGAAAGCAGGCGCCAAGATAGGGAATGAGCGTCGAAAGATCGAACACGGTGAGTCTCCTCTCAATGGGAGCAAGCCACCGGGCGCCCGAAAAGACAAGAGTCATCGGCAGATGTCGTCGGCCGAACACCCCCGGTCGCCGTCATTGCCCGGCTTGTCCGGGCAATCCATCTTGCCTCCGCATGGATCGCCGGGACGAGCCCGGCGATGACGATGGATCGGGAACTATAGAGCCGAAAAAGACAATGGGCGCCCAAGCGCCCCGAAATTTACTGCTCTTCAGCATAGGCACGACCAAGCCGCCCGGCGAGGTCAGCCATAGTCTCGGCGGGGATGTCGAGCACCCCGTGCTCGGCCATCAGCGCGTGATACTGCTGATTTTCATAAGGCACGCCCGGCGGCAGCGGCACCACATGGAAATGCAGGTGGCTATTGCCTTGCCGGCTGCCCAGCGAGAGCACATAGACGCGCTCGACCGGCAGCACCCGTTTCATCGCCCTGCTGAGGCGATGGACCCTGGCTTGCAGAGCAAGATATGCCTCGCTTGAAAGCTCCAGCGCGAGGTCCTCTACATGCCGTTTGGGGCAGACCAGCGCATAGCCAGGCTGCGTTGGGTATTTGCTGAGGAAAAGGACATGGTCCTCATCCTCGGCAATGATGTGATGGGCGTAGTCTGGGTTGTGCTTCAGCAGCTCGCAGATGAAGCATGGACCATGACGAGAGCGGGCCACCAGCCCTTCGAGATCGAACGGCTGGCGGCCCTCATGCGTCATGCGTCGCTTTCACCGCCCTCGGACGGCGGAGCAGCATCATCGCCCTCTTCGCCTTCAGGTTCGCTGATGCGCTCGACGGAAACCACCTTCTCGCCCTCGGCCGTGTCGAACACGATCACACCCTGAGAGCCGCGGCTGACGATGCGGATCGGCTTGTCGCCACCCACCGGCAGGCGAATGGTCTGGCCGCCATCGCTGATGAGCATGATCTGGTCTTCGTCTTCCACCGGGAAGCTCGCCACCAGATTGCCATTGCGCTTGTTGACCGCCATGGCGACGATGCCCTTACCGCCGCGACCGGTGATCCGGTATTCGTGGCTGGAGGTCCGCTTGCCATAGCCATTCTCGGAAATGGCGAGAATGAACTGCTCGCTGGCACTCATCGAAGCATAGAGTTCCGGCTCAAGCGCGCCGGCAACCACATCGGCCTCGTCCGTGCTCGGCTCTTCGCTCTCGGCCTCCCCGCGCACCGCACGGCTCATCTTGAGATAGGCAGCGCGCTGTTCGGCATCGGCATCGGAGTGGTTGATGACAGCCATGGAGATGACCTTGTCGCCATCCGCCAGCTGAATGCCGCGCACACCCATGGAATCGCGGCCCTTGAACAGGCGCACATCGTCCACGCGGAAGCGGATCGCCTGACCCAGTGCCGTCGTCAGCAGCAGGTCATTGTTGATCGTGCAGGTGTCGACGCCGACGATCTCGTCGCCTTCATCGAGCTTCATGGCGATCTTGCCGTTCTGGCGCACTTCGACAAAGTCGGCCAGCGAGTTGCGGCGAACTGTGCCGCGCGTCGTGGCAAACATGATGTCGAGATTGCCCCACGAGGTTTCATCCTCGGGCAGCGGCATGATGGACGTGATGCGTTCGCCCTGCTCCAGCGGCAGGATATTGATCAGCGCCTTGCCCTTGCCATTGGCGGCCGAGAGCGGCAGGCGCCACACCTTCAGCTTGTAAGCAATGCCGCGGCTGGTGAAGAACAGCACCGGCGTATGCGTATTGGCCACGAACAGCCGCGCCACGAAATCCTCTTCGCGGGTCGACATGCCCGAACGGCCCTTGCCGCCGCGGTTCTGCGCCCGATAGGCCGAGAGCGGCACGCGCTTGATGTAGCCGGCATGGCTGACGGTCACGACCATATCTTCGCGGGCGATCAGGTCTTCGTCGTCAAAATCGGCGACATGGTCGGAAATCTCGGTCCGGCGCTTCGAGCCAAACTCTTCGCGCACCGCTTCGAGTTCCTCGCGAATGATCTGCCGCACGCGGTCGATCGAGCGCAGGATATCGAGATAGTCCTCGATCTCAGCACCAAGCCCATTGAGTTCGTCGCCGATTTCATCGCGACCGAGCGCCGTGAGGCGGGCCAGACGCAGTTCGAGAATGGCGCGGGCCTGTTCTTCCGAAAGGTTGAACGTGCCGTCTTCATTGATGCGGTGACGCGGATCGTCGATCAGCGCAATCAGCGGCGCCACATCGGCAGCGGGCCAGCGGCGCGTCATCAACTGCTCGCGGGCCGTCGCCGGATCGGGCGCGGTCCGGATGAGCGCAATGACTTCGTCGATATTGGCGACGGCCACGGCCAAACCGACCAGGATATGGGCGCGGTCGCGAGCCTTGTTCAGCATGAACCGGGCACGACGCGTAACCACTTCCTTACGGAAGGTGATGAAGGCGTCGAGAATCTGCTTGAGATTCATCAGCTCCGGCTTGCCGCCATTGAGCGCCACGAAGTTGCAGCCAAACGAGGATTGCAGAGCCGTGAAGCGATAGAGCTGGTTGAGCACAACTTCGGGCAGCGCATCGCGCTTCACCTCGACGACGACGCGCATGCCTTCGCGGCTAGATTCGTCGCGAAGATCCGCCACGCCTTCGATCCGCTTTTCGCGAACCAGTTCGGCGATGCGTTCCACCATCGCCGCCTTGTTCACCTGATACGGAATCTCGGTGATGACGATGGCTTCGCGTTCCTTGCGCACTTCTTCGACGCTGGAGCGCCCGCGCACGATGATCGAACCGCGACCGGTCTCATAGGCCTGGCGAATGCCGGCGCGGCCCAGAATAATCCCGCCCGTCGGGAAATCCGGACCCGGCAGGTGCTCGAGCAGCTCCTCAGTGGTGATCGAGCCATTTTCCAGCACAGCCAGAGTCGCGTTGATCGTCTCGGCGAGGTTGTGCGTCGGAATATTGGTGGCCATGCCCACGGCGATGCCGCCGCCGCCATTGACCAGCATGTTCGGGAAGCGCGCGGGCAACACGGTCGGCTCGTGTTCCGAACCGTCATAGTTGTCGCGGAAATCGACCGTGTCCTTGTCGAGATCGTCGAGCATGAAGCCCGTGATCTTGCGCATGCGCACTTCAGTGTAACGCATGGCTGCCGGCATGTCGCCGTCGACAGAGCCGAAATTGCCCTGGCCCTCTACCAGCATCTCGCCCATGGCGAAATCCTGCGCCATACGCACCAAGGCGAAATAGACCGACTGGTCGCCATGCGGGTGATACTTACCGATCACGTCACCGACGACACGCGCCGACTTGCGGAAGGGCTTGTTGTATTCGTAGCCGTTCTCGCTCATCGAGAACAGGATACGGCGGTGCACGGGTTTGAGGCCGTCGCGAACATCAGGCAGCGCGCGGCTCACGATCACGCTCATGGCGTAGTCGAGGTAGCTCTTGCGCATCTCGTCGGTGATATAGATCGGAGCGATGTCGCCGCCTGGCATGGAGCCGGCTGCACCTTCTGGCGTATCTGTCACGGGGTGATTCTACGTTGGTTTTTCTTGCCCTACATATAGTCTGTTCCGGCTCAAAAGGCCAATTTTCACCCCAATAGGCTGTGGAGAGCGCCGCCTCGCTACACCGCGCAATCCCCCTCGCTCGCATCTCCGGCAAAACGGGCTCGCGTCCAGTCGACAAGATCCCCTGTCAGCGCCGAATCCGGCGCCACTAGCGAGACGTGATTTCGCCCCTCATAGCGGCGATAGATCAGGTTTGTGCCCCCCGCGCAGAGACCGGCAACAAACCCCGCCTGCACCGGTTCGAGCACGATATCGTCGTCTACACCCTGGCTGATGAAAACCGGCATGGAGAACGGTCCCACCGGTACGTTCTCCTCAAGCCGGGCCCCCAACGGCGTGCCGTCCGGCCGCGTTGCAAAGAGTTCGCCCGGCAAAAGCGACAGCTGTGCGATCGAATAGAGGGCCTTTGCATCGACCGCGCAACGCCCGGCTATGTCCTGCAATACCCCCGCGCGGTACCCCTCGACATAGTCTTCCACGCGCACGTCATCATAAATCTCGGCATAGGCATGGAGCAGATAGCTAGAGACAATCTTGCCGAACATGCCGCGCTGCGCGCCCTCGACCAGTTTGGGCAGGTCACTTGCCGGCGCCTGCGCCGCAACGCCCAGCACCTCGATATCAGGCGCGTACTGTTCAGCCAGCATCCCGGTCCAAAGGGCCGAGTTGCCACCCTGCGAATGCCCCCAGACGACCGTGCGCGGCAGGATCTCCACCTCCGACATCTGCGCCGCCGCCCGAATTGAATCCAGCACCGCCCGCGCAGCATCTTCGCCCACGAGATAGGCGTGCCCGCCTTCCGTGCCGAGCCCGACATAGTCGGTCCCCACATAGGCCCAGCCTTCCGCCAACAGTTCGCCCACCGCCGGCACATTCTTGAGCGGCCCAACCACCGAAGGCGCGCAACCCGGCGCCGTGCCATTGGTCCCATGCGCCCAGGCAACCGGCAGCAGCGGTCCATTCGCCGCTTCCGGCACCATCACCACGGCGCTCGCAACTGCCGGCGTCTCATCGATCCGCGTCGTCACATAAAGAATGCGCCACGCCCGCGCGCCCTCGGGCACGTCGAAGTCATAGGGCTCCACCGCCAGCAAAGTCCCCGGCGCACCCTCGGCCACCCCCGAGCGATAAAACTCCGCCGGCTGGTCCGGCCGTGCCCAAAGCCAGCCTGCCCCAACGAAGGCCACCATCACGACCAGCAGCGCAAAGAGCGCAATCAGCAATCGACGCATTCGTTCGGCTCCCTCCCCCAAAGCCTAGCAGCCAGCCCAAGCCCGCGCCACTTGACTCCCCGCTTCAATCAGTGCATCGTATTTGCATAAGTAGCTAAGTACGCAAATGCAAGATCACCTGACCCAGACATTCGCCGCCCTCGCCGACCCGACCCGCCGCGCCATGCTGGCGCGCCTGGCCGATGGCCCCGCCACGGTCACTGAACTGGCCGAGCCCTTTTCGCTCGCTTTGCCCACGGTATCGCGACACCTGAAAGTGCTTGAAACCGCCGGCCTCATCACCCGCGAAAAATCCGCCCAGTTCCGCCCCTGCCGGCTCAATGCCGCGCCACTCGAAGAAGCCGACACCTGGCTGGCCACCTATCGCGAATTTTTCTCCGAGCGCTTCGACGCTCTGGAAGCACAACTCAAAACCATGATGGCCGCCAAGGCCCAAGAGGAGGACAAGTCATGACAGCACCGACCTTTTCGCTCGGCCGGGGTTTCACCCTCACCCGCACCTTTGCAGCCCCGCCTGACATGGTGTTCGCCGCCTGGACCGCGCCCGAAAACCTCGGCTGGTTCATGAATCCCGGCTTCACCAGCGATCTTCCCACAACCGTCGATCTCCGCGTCGGCGGTGCCTGGCGGCTGGAAATGATCGTCAATACCGATACCCGCTACATGACCGGCGGCATTTTCCGCGAGATCGAACCGGCCAAAAAGCTCGTCTTCACCTGGGGCGCCGTCGACGGCTGGCCCAAAATCGACCCCGAAAACCTCGCCTTGGGACCACAGGTAACCATCCTCTTCCGCGAGGTCGCGGACGGCACGCAGATGATCTTCCGCGTCGAACTCCCCGATCAGCTCACCGAGCCCCAGACCGCCGAATGGATGTCCTCCGGCATGCTCGCCGGCTGGACCATGACCATCGACCGCCTGCAGCTTTAGGCCACAAATCGGCCTGTCAGCCCAGAATGCCCGACAGGCCCTTTCCCAGCACGACCATGCCGATGAGGCCCAGAACGGTCATCACGATGACATCGTTGTTGCGAAGCAGGAATTGCTCGATGGACAACAGGAGCGGCGTCGCAGCCTCCCCGGCGATCGCCCGCGAAACTACGACGGCCGCCACCGGGCCCGAGCTCAGCGCCACAAGCAGCAGCGTGCTCAGTATCATTTCGCCAGAGGAGAGCGGCACGTAGGCCAAAGAGGCCATGGCGGCCAGCACCAGGCCAACATGCTTGGGATTGACTGCGGCCAGCGTCGCGCCCCAGAGCAGCGCCGCACCTGGACCGACCTGCCGGAGGGCATCCAGCCATTTCGGCGTGGCGGGTTCCTCGAGCCCCTGAGGGCGCGTTTTCCACTTCCTGGCGGCTGCCCAGAGCAACAGCCCGCCCAGGATCACGCGCAGCCAGTCCAGAACCACCTCTCCCGTCGGCCCGATGTCGCCCACGAGGTGCGTAACGACGGCCGCGGCAATCGCCAAAGCAACAAGCCCCGCGGCCCAACCGGCCAGATACATCGGCCCGGACACCCGCGCACCAGGCGACCCGGCAATCAGCACAACCGCAATGATCGGCAGTGGACTCAGCGCGATCGCCGTAGCGATGGGCAATATGATGTCGATGGCGTCCATCTTGGCTTCCTCCGCCGGCATCATATGTCCCACCGGGGAGCGACGCATTGGCTGAGAATCCCAATCCAGAACCCTCGATCAACTATCGAAGATTCTGACCGCGGCTCCTATCGCGCGTCGTAGTCCGCCCGCGCGGCATCGATCTTGTCAAAGCTGCGATTGGCCCACTCGATCAACTGCCCAAACGGCACGATCAGCGACTGCCCAAGCGGCGTCAGACGATACTCGACAGACGGTGGCTTGGTGTCGAACACCTGCCGTCCGACATATCCGTCGCGCTGCAGGTCTCGCAGCGTCTGCGTCAGCATCTTCTGCGAAATGTCGGGCACTTCCCTGTGCAACTCGTTGAACCGCTTCGGGCCGGCCGCCAGCGTCATGACGAGCAACATGCTCCACTTGTCGCCGATCTTGTCGAGCACATTCCGCACGGGGCATGGCGCCGCCGGTCCGGCTTCCGCCGCGGCGTTCCAGCGTTCGATGTAAATGGCGGCCATATCCTGTCCGTCCAGCATGCACTTACCTCAAGGTAATCTTCACCCGAAAAAGTGCCTCCTTTTCAGCCGCCTCGGCAGCGACTAGATAGCACTCTCCTTTCGATACTTACTCTCTGCCGACGCGGCGGACAAGTCGGTTCGAACTGTGTCGTCATGGAATGGAGAGTACAAATGAGCAAATTCACCAATTCGACCCTGCTGGTCACTGGCGCTTCCGGCAAGCTGGGCCGCCTCGCCGTCGAAGAGCTGCTGGCCCGCGGCGCCACCAAGGTCATCGCCGGCACCCGCGATCCCGCAAAGCTTCAGGACCTGGCCGCCAAGGGCGCAGAAATCCGCAAGATCGACTTCGATGAACCAGCAACCCTTGCCGCTGCCCTCGCTGGCGTCGAACGCGTCCTCATCGTCAGCACCGATGCCGTCGGTCGCCGCGTCGCCCAGCAGCAGGCCATCATCGATGCCGCCAAGGCCGCCGGCGTAAAGCATATCGTCTACACCTCGGCCCCCGCCGCACGTCCCGACGCCGATGCCGGCCTCAATCCCGAACACTTCTGGACCGAAGTCGCCATCGCCGCCAGCGGGCTCGATTTCACCATCCTGCGCAATCACATGTATGCGGAAAACACCCTGGCCGACGCCGGCCATGTGATCTCGTCCGGCCAGCTCTTCGGTCTCATCGGCGATCGCGGCACTTCCTACGTCACCCGCGCCGACACCGCCCGCACCGCAGCTGGCGCCCTGCTTTCGGCCGAAGGCAAGACTGTTGAAGACGTCACCGGCCCGGCTCCCGTAACCAATGTCGAACGCGCCGCGCTCTTCACCAAGCTCACCGGCAAGCCGGTCAACGTGGTCGCCCTGACTCCGGCCGATCTGCAGAAGGGCCTCGAAGCCGCCGGCCTGCCGGACTTCTTCGCCGCCGCCCTCGTAGCCTTCCAGCGAGACGCCGTCACAGGCTTCCATGGCGCCGTCACCGATGTCGTCGAACGTTATTCCGGCCGCAAGCCGACCACGTTTGCCGACTTCCTGACCGCCAACAAGGCAGCCCTGGGCGCCTGACCTGCTTCGGTCGGGGCCAGATATCGTCCTGGCCACCGATGGGTGGGGGTGTAAGAGCCACGAATTAGAGCGTGTGAACACCCCTCCCCGACCCTCCCCGTCAAGGGGAGGATGCCCACCGAGTTCGGGAATGCGCCCTTGGCCAGTCCCACCCAACAGTGTTCCTCCCGCAACACTTTTCCCCGAACAGCATCACTGCGTTACCTGCCGGCGCTCCACACAGTTCAAGCCCCTGCGACCGCTGGACGCACCCGAGCGAAACACTTAGAGATTCGTCCGATTGTCGCCTCATTTGCGGAGTCGGGGTTCCCGTGTCTTCTCCTTCCTGGTTCAAGCGTGTCCTGGCCCGCCTCACTTACGACCGCTCCATCGGTTTCGGCCTCGAGCATCTGGGCCTGACCACGGTCCGCTACCCGCGCCTCATGGCGCTCGGCGTCCTGCTCTTTACCGTCCTGTGCTTCACGCAAATCCCCAAGGCCAATGTCGACGGCGACTTGCTGCGGGTCTACGCCCATTCCGGACACTATTACGACGCCTACGAGCATCTCTCCGAAACCTTCGGCACCTTCGAGAACGACCTCTACGTCCTCGTCAATTCCGAGCGCCTCGCCGAACCCGAAATCATCGAGCAGGTCCGTAGCCTCGCCTTCGAGCTTGAACTCAACGAGTTCGCTGTCGGCACCATGTCGCCCTTTACGCTGAGAAAGCCCTCGGCCTATGGCGGCTCAGAGCCCGCTGTGCCCGAAGGCCTGCAAACCGCCGACGAAGTCGCCTTCGCCCTCATGGATCTGCAGCAGAACGATCCCATGATGCGCAATCTCATCACGCCCGACCTCAATGGCGTGGTGCTCATCATGTTCCCCAATCAGGACGTGGTGAAAGAGCGTGGCGCCAAGGCCATGATCGAAAACCTGCGCCAGACCATCGCGCCCTTCCAGACCGCCGATATCAGCATTGAGATCACCGGCCCGCCCGTCTGGACCACGGAAATGCTCAACGCCGCGGTCGACGACCAGGTGAAGTTCACCGTCTACGGCTTCGCCCTCGGCTCCATCATCGCCCTGCTTGCGCTGCGCTCCATCGCCGGCGCCCTTATCGTCGCCGCCACGCCGTTCCTCGCGGTCATGTGGGCCATGGGCACGATCCTCCTGTTCTTCGGCTCCTTCTCCTTCCTCACCATCATCGTCACAACGCTGGTTCTGGTGATCTCCTTTGCCGAGTCCATGTTCTTCACCTTCAATTGGCTCGCCTATTGGCGCGACGGCATGGAGCCCAACAAGGCGGTCGATGCGACCATAAAACTGGTCGGCCCGGCGACGGCGCTGACCATGCTTATCTCCATGGTCAGCTTCGCTTCGCTCTCACTCACTCCGGGCCAGGGCGTACGCGAATTCTCCATGGCCGGCGCCATGGGCTCGTTCCTGCTCTTTGCCTGCACCATGACCTTCCAGCCGCTGCTGTTGAAGCTCGCCGTGCGCCTCGGCTTCAAGGCCCCGCCCAAGTCGAGCGTGGTCCTCACCGCCCCCCTGCCCCTCAGCTGGTTCCTCGCCAGCCGCTTCGGCCGCCCGATCGCCATTGCCGGCATCGTCACGACGCTGCTGTTGCTGGTGCCCTATTTCCTCATCCAGCCGCGCTTCTCGTTTGAAGACTTCGTCGCCACGGAATCGACTGCCCTTACCGCGGCCGAAAACATCGACGAAGGCGTGGGTGGCGTTGCCCCGCTCTACGTTCGCGTGCCGCTCATCGAGCACAATCCTGATGTCGGCGAGGTCGATTTCCAGCGCATCAAGCTGGTGCATGAAATTCTCGAAACGGAGCTGGGTGAGAACAAGGTCATCTCCGCCGCCAGCATGACCAACTACACGGACTCGGGCTTCACCCGGGCCGAAGTGCTTGAGGCTGTCGGCCCCTTCATGCGTCAGCGTTTTGTCACCGAAGACGGCTCGCAGGCCCTGGTCACCGGCTTCATGCCCACCATTATCGATAGCGATGTCCTGAAAGACCTCGTCCATCGGGTCGAAACCGAACTCGTCTCCGCCGGCATAACCGACGCCGAAGTCGGCGGCTTCCGCGTGCTGACCACCTTCGCCACCGACGACATCGTGCGCGGTCTGCAAATGGACCTGACGCTCAGCGTCATCGTCAATCTCGGCCTCATCGGCTTCGCCTTCCAGTCCTTCCGCGTCGCCCTGGCTTCAGCCATCCCGAACCTGTTCCCCATCCTCGGCACCGAGGCCTGGCTCTGGTATTCCGGCGCCGGCTTGCAGCTGACCACCGTCATCGCCCTCACCATCGCCTTCGGCATCGCCGTCGACGACACGGTCCACTTCCTCTCGCACTACCTCCACGGCAGGCGCGAGGAAGGCCGCAGCCATGAAGATGCGGTGAAACACACGCTCCTGCGCATTGGCGGGGCCATCGTCGCCACGACGATCATCCTCTGCGCCGGCACGGCCATCATCATGTTCTCCGAACTGCCGCAGGTGGCCCTCTTCGGCTCGCTCTTCGTCATCACCCTGGCGCTGGCGATCCTGGGCGATCTCTTCATCCTGCCGGCCCTTCTGATGGCCGGTGGCAAGTTCTTCCACAAACTCGGCAATATTCGCGTTCGCACCTCTGACCACGACGCGACACCCGACGACCCGATGGGCGATACCATCACCCGCGAGGGCGGAACCGAAGGTGAAGCGCCTGATCCCAAAATTGCGTGACCCCGTTTTCCCGCCAGCATGGATGACATAACGAAAACACAACGCCGAATCTGACTGAATTTGCTATCAACCGTCGATAACCAGCCGGGGGGCTTGGTGTGACACTCGGAGGCTTTGCACTATGACCTTTCTCGGACCCCTGTCCCGTGCCGCTGCACTGGCAGGTATCCTTCTCTCGGCCGGCTTCGCCGCGACGCCCGCTTTTGCCGGGCCCAACGAAGTCGCCCTTCTGAAATCCTATATCGGTGAATGGCGCGGCCGCGGCACGCTGGTCGGCGCCTCGACCGAATCCGTCGTCTGCCGCCTTTCCCTGTCTCAGGGCAATTCCGACAAGGTCAACTATTCCGGCCGCTGCACCCTCGCCGGCACCAACCTCTCGGTTGCGGGCACAATGGCCTATGTCGACGCCTCCAGGCGTTATGAAGCTGCCATGACCTCCAACGCCACCTTCAGCGGCATTGCGGTCGGCCAGAAGCGCGGCAGTGGCCTGATCTTCAACCTCAAGGAGCGCACGCCCGACGAGGAAGGCAAGGACATGAACATCTCCGCCCAGATCGCCCTCAATGGCGACGCGATCAGCGTGGCCTTCGAAGTAGTCTACGTCGAATCCGGCGACAGCCTCCGCGCCGACGTCCCCTTCGCACGCTAATCAGCGACGCATATCTGTCCAAGGGCGGCCTTAGGCCGCCCTTTTTCGTTTTCAGCACTGATAAAACGCTCATCCCCTGCTCCCCTTAATCGCCCCTCCATCGTCATTGCCGGGTTCGTCCCGGCAATCCATCTCGCCTCCGCATAGACCACCGGGACAAGCCCGGTGATGAGGAGGAACCAGCCTCACCTCCCCACCAATGTCATCCCCGCGAAAGCGGGGACCTCTGTTTCCCAACGGGGATCCCCGCTTTCGCGGGGGTGACACCGTGGAATACGAGAAAACCGTCCCACCCCCGGCCGTCATCCTCGGGCCCGACCCGAGGACACTTCACTTCGCAATGCGTCAGTAAATACAGCCCCCTCGGGTCAAGCCCGAGGGGGACGACCCGCGATGGCAACCGACATTGGCGAGCTGAAGCAGGAGGCGGGCCCTCTACCCCTGTCGTCGCGCCCAAGCCCGCATCGCCGTCACAAGAAACTCGGCAAACCCCGGTTGAATCGCCTCATACCGCTTCCGAAAATCCGGATGCTCATAGACATCAGCCAATCCCCCATAGGCCTCCGGCGTGCACTCCCGCCCCCACGCGCTCCCCACCCAGCGCCGATGCGCCTCGATGGCCGGATCAAGCGCCGTCGCCTGCGGCGGCAATCCCCGCCGAAATCCCTCCGCCAGCGCCTCCTCCACGCGCTGAAGGTCGGCCATCATCCCTGCGCGTTCCTCCTCATTCATCTCGCCCATGGCCTTCCGGCTCCGGGCAATCCGCGCCTCCATATCCCCGCCAAAGCGCTCAACGAGCCAGGCCTCATATTCGGCCTGCTTTTCCGGCGCGATCAGCCCGGAATAAAGTTCATTGTCCTGCATTGCAGTCTCTCCTTCGAGACGGGCGATCGTGCGGTCGATCGTCCTCACCATGCCGGCGAACCGCTTTGCCTCGCTCTCGAGCCGATCGCGCTGCTCGCGCAGCACGGCCAGCCTGTCGAAGTCAGGCGCATCCAGAATGGCGCCGATCTCCATCAACGGAATATCGAGCGCCCTGTGGATGAGGATCTGCTGCAAGCGCAGCAATTCCTCTTCTCCATAGTAGCGATAGCGGTTTTCGCCGGTGAATGCGGGCTTCAGGAGACCAATCTCGTCATAGTGGTGCAACGTGCGCACCGACACGCCGGCAAGTTCTGCCAATTGCTGAACGGTATAGGTCTTCATCAGTCCACATTCTCCGCGAGCAATGCTTCTGCACCCTGACGCCGCGTGAGGGTCAATACCCTCATTTTCTGACTACAAAACTCAAAGATTGGCGGCTAAAGGAAAGCCATGCGAGCCCTCGTCCAACGCGTCCAGTCCGCCTCCGTCACCGTCGACAGCGAGATATCAGGCCAGATCGGTCCGGGTCTTCTCGTGCTCGTCTGTGCCATGCAGGACGACACCGACGATCTCGCCGATTGGCTGGCCCAGAAAATCGCAAAACTGCGCATTTTTCAGGACGATGCCGGCAAGATGAACCGCTCGCTGCTCGACATTGGCGGCTCTGCCCTCGTCGTCAGCCAGTTCACCCTTGCCGCCGATACCAAGGGCAACCGCCCCGGCTTTTCCCGTGCCGCCCCGCCCGAACGCGGCCGCGATCTCTACGAAAAATTCTCCGCCGCCCTCACCGCATCCGGCGTCCCCGTTGCCAACGGCATTTTCGGTGCCGACATGAAGGTTGCGCTCGTCAATGACGGGCCGGTCACCATCTGGCTGGATACCGACCAATGATTGAGCCGCAATCGCCCCTCGCCCGCAACCGGCTGATGCGCGCCCTTTATCTGGTCCTCGGCTTCATCCTGCTGATCACCGGCATCATCGGCATCTTCGTGCCCCTCATGCCGACGACGATCTTCCTCATCCTCGCCGCCTGGTGCTTTTCCAAGTCTTCGCAGCGCCTCGAAAGCTGGCTGCTCGGCCACGCAACGCTCGGTCCCACCATCGTCAACTGGCGCGAATATGGTGTCATTCCCCCGCGCGCCAAACTCATGGCCTGCACCGGCATGGCCGTCGGCTTTTTGATCTTTCTTTTTGCCGCCCACCCCGCCTGGTGGCTCTTCCTGCTTGTTGCCACCATCATCGGCGGCTGCGCCTGGTACGTCCTCTCGCGGCCCTCGGCACCCCGCGGCAGCGAAGACCCCGCCTGAAACGAAAAGGGCCGCCGAAGCGACCCTTTGAGTAAGCAATCTCAGAACGGAATGTCGTCGTCGAGCCCGCCGGATTCAAACGCCGGCGCATTGGACGAGGGACGACGACCGCCACCCCCGCCAGCATTGTTGCTGACGCCACGGAAGCCGCCATCGTCATTGCCGCGGAAACCGCCGCCGCCAGCACTGTCACCGGCGCCTTCGCCACGGCCATCCAGCAACACCATCGAGGCATTAAAACCCTGGAGCACGATTTCGGTCGAGTACTTGTCAGCGCCCGACTGGTCCTGCCACTTGCGGGTTTGCAGCTGGCCTTCGAGATAGACCTTGCTGCCCTTGCGCAGATATTGCTCGGCGACCTTGGCCAGACCTTCCGAGAAGATCACCACACGGTGCCATTCGGTCTTTTCGCGCTGCTCGCCGGTATTGCGATCGCGCCAGCGTTCCGATGTCGCCACCGACAGGTTCACCACCTTGCCCCCGCTGGGCAGGTTGCGCACTTCGGGCTCATTGCCCAGATTGCCAACCAGAATGACCTTGTTCACACTGCCTGCCATGGCGCTTGTCCTTTAAAAAATTCAGTCCCGGTCTGTTGCGGTCGCGGGACGCTCTCTCTCATGTGTGGCCGAAGCTTAGCCGCCCGTAACACGGCGCCCTCCACGGTGACGCGCACCATAGACCGTTCCCCCGTGTGACGCACCCTAAACGGCGCTTATGTTCTCTTTATGTTCCAGTTATCCACTTGTCAACAATCCTTGGCTTGACCCCGATCAAAGCGCGGGCTCTCCCTATGCGCCAAAACCGCCCGGTATTCTGAAGCGAGTCCCGTCATGTCCGCCGATCTCTCCGCCCGCATCCGCCCTCCCGGCCTCCTCGACCGCATCACCACGCCTGAAGCCGCCGCGGCGCTCATAAAGGACGGCATGGTTATCGGCATGAGCGGCTTCACCAAGGCCGGCGACGCCAAGGCGGTCCCCGTGGCCATGGCCGAACGCGCCAGGACCGACCCGTTCCAGATCACCCTCATCACCGGTGCCTCCCTTGGCCACGACATCGATCGCATGCTCACCGAGGCAAAAGTCCTCGCCCGCCGCATGCCCTTCCAGGCCGATCCAACCCTGCGCAAGGCGATCAACCGCGGCGAGGTCATGTTCATCGACCAGCACCTGAGCGAAACGGTGGAACACCTTCGTTCGCGCCAGCTCGGCCCCATCGACTACGCCATCGTCGAAGCCGCCGCGATCACCGAGGATGGCGGCCTCGTCCCCACCACCTCGATCGGCAATTCGGCGAGCTTCGCCATCCTCGCCGAAAAGGTCATCGTCGAGATCAATCTCTCCCAGCCCCTTGGCCTCGACGGCCTTCACGACATCTATATCCCGAGCAAGCGCCCCACCCGCGCGCCCATCCCGCTCATGGCCTGCGACAGTCGCGTTGGCACGCCCTATGTGCAGATCCCGCCCGAAAAGATCGCCGCCATCGTCATCACCAACGAGATCGACAGCGCCTCCTCGGTGCAGCCCTCCGATCCCGAAACCAGCGCCATCGCCCACCACCTCATCGCCTTCTTCGAAAACGAGGTGAAGCGCGGCCGCCTCGATCTGACCCTCCAGCCCCTCCAGGCCGGCATCGGCACCATCGCCAATTCGGTCCTCCAGGGCCTCGCCGATGGCCCCTTCCACCACCTGCGCCTCTATTCCGAAGTCCTGCAGGACTCCACCTTCGACCTCTTCGACGCCGGAAAACTCAGCTTCGCCTCGGCCTCCTCGATCACCCTCAGCGCCCCCTATGCCGAGCGCGTCTTCGGCAATTTCGAACGCTACAAGGACAAGCTGATCCTCCGCCCGCAGGAAATCTCCAACCACCCCGAGATCATCCGGCGCCTGGGCATCATCGGCATCAACACCGCCCTCGAATTCGACATCTATGGCAACGTCAATTCCACCCATGTCGACGGAACCATGATGATGAACGGCATCGGCGGCTCCGGCGATTTCGCCCGCAATGCCTATCTCTCGATCTTCGTCACAAAATCTCTCGCCAAGGACGGCGCCATTTCCTCGGTCGTCCCCATGGTCAGCCATGTCGACCACACCGAGCACGACGTCGACATCCTCGTCACCGAAGTTGGCCTCGCGGACCTGCGCGAACTCGCCCCGCGCGAGCGCGCCCGCCTTATCATCGACAATTGCGTCCACCCCTCCTATCGCGCCCAGCTCGATGATTATTTCGCTCGCGCCTCCGCCCGCGGCGGCCACACCCCGCACCTGCTCGAAGAAGCCTTTTCCTGGCACACAAGGCGCAGGGAAACGGGAAGCATGAAGATCTAAGGCGGCCCCTTCTGTTCTTCTCCCTCTCTGGGAGAAGGTGGCGCGCAGCTCACCGAATTCGCTTTCGCGAATTCGGTTGGAATGAGGGGGATGCCGCGGTGCGTGCCCCATTCCTGACACGCCCTGTCAGCAGCCCTGATCCATTGCCATTCCCACACGCGGGGGACCGGCATGGATTACGCACAGGCGCTCTGGATTTACACACTCCTCGTCTTCGGCATCATCGTCGTGCCGGGCATGGACATGTTCTACATCCTCGCCAATGCCCTCACTGGCGGCAGGCGTCTGGGCTTCGCCGCACTCGGCGGGGTCATGCTCGGTGGCGCCGTCCACGCTCTTTTCGGCACCGTGGCCGTGGGCGTTCTCACCCAGCTCCCCACCATGCTGTTCCAGGCCATGGTCCTTGCCGGCGCCGGCTATATGGCCTGGATCGGCTACACGCTCCTGCGCAGTTCCATCACCGTCGACGGCATCGGCCGCGCCACCACCCGCACCGAATGGGCCGCCTTCCGCCAGGGCACCATCACCTGCCTGCTCAATCCAAAAGCCTATCTCTTCGTGCTCGCAGTCTTCCCGCAATTCGTGCGCCCAGAATTCGGCCCGGCCTGGACCCAGGCCTTCGCTCTCGGCGTGATCACGGTTCTCATGCAGGGAGGCATCTACGGCGGGCTCGCCCTTGCTGCCGGCCGTGGCCGCGATGCCCTCGTGGACAATCCCGCGGCAACCATCTGGATCGGCCGCAGCGCCGGCGCCCTCTTCGTCGTCGTCGCCATTTTCACCGCCTGGCATGGTCTCACCATGTCATCAGCCACTTGACGGAATTTGAAATGTTCTGCAAATGTTCATGAGAACTAGAGGTGTTTTTGCAAGCCCTTTCGGACGCCATGGCCAGGTGCCCGCGCGAGCGAAAGTGAAAGCCGCGCTGGCTAGCCATGCATGGCTGGCGCTTGCGGTTGGGCTGAGCAGCGCTTATCTCATGGGCTCTCCGGCCCCCCTTGACCCCATTGCTGCTGTGCCCTCCATCGGCACGACAAGCCACGGACGTGAACTATGAAGCCTACGCCCAGCCAGAACCGCGAAATCATCGTCCGCGGTGCCCGCGAGCACAATTTGAAGGGCATCGACGTCAAGCTGCCGCGCGACAGCCTCATCGTCATGACTGGCCTTTCCGGCTCGGGCAAATCGTCCCTGGCTTTCGACACCATCTATGCCGAGGGCCAGCGCCGCTATGTGGAGTCGCTGTCGGCCTATGCCCGTCAGTTCCTCGAAATGATGCAGAAGCCTGATGTAGAGCACATCGAAGGCCTCTCGCCCGCCATTTCCATCGAGCAGAAGACGACCTCGCGTAACCCGCGCTCTACCGTTGGCACGGTCACCGAGATCTACGATTACCTGCGCCTGCTCTTCGCCCGCGTCGGCATTCCCTATTCCCCGGCCACCGGCCTCCCCATCGAGAGCCAGACCGTCAGCCAGATGGTCGACCGCACTCTGGAATTGCCCGAAGGCACCCGCCTCTACCTGCTGGCCCCCATCGCGCGCGGCCGCAAGGGCGAATACAAGAAGGAATTGGCCGACCTCATGCGCAAGGGCTTCCAGCGCGTGAAGATCGATGGCGAATATCACGAGATCGAAGACGCCCCGGCGCTGGACAAGAAGTTCAAGCACGACATCGAAGTCGTGGTCGATCGCGTCGTTGTTTCGCCCGATATTTCCGGCCGCCTCGCCGAAAGTTTTGAGACCGCGCTGAAGCTCGCCGAAGGCATTGCCCTCGTCGAATTCGCCGACGAGAAGAACGAAGACGGTTCCGCCCGCCAGATCACCTTCTCGGAAAAGTTCGCCTGCCCGGTTTCCGGCTTCACCATTGCGGAAATCGAGCCGCGTCTGTTCTCGTTCAACAATCCCTTCGGCGCCTGCCCGGTCTGCGATGGCCTCGGCACCGAGCAGAAGATCGACCCCGATCAGATCGTCCCCGACGCAACCCTGTCGCTGCGCGATGGTGCTATCCTGCCCTGGTCGAAGACTTCGGCACCCTATTATCAGCAGACCCTGCAGGCCGTCGTAAAGCACTACGGCGCCTCGACCGGCACCGCCTGGAACGAGCTGCCCTTCGACGTCCAGCACGCCGTTCTCTACGGCACCGACAAGACGGCCATCAACTTCGTCTATGACGATGGCCTGCGCCAGTACAAGACGTCAAAACCCTTCGAAGGCGTCATCGGCAACCTTGAGCGTCGCTACAAGGAAACCGAAAGCGCCGGCATGCGTGAGGAAATCGAAAAGTACATGTCGGCCAAGCCGTGCGTGGCCTGTGGTGGCTATCGCCTCAAGCCTGAAACGCTGGCGGTGAAGATCGATGGCCTCCATATCGGCCAGGTCAGCGACATGTCGATCAAGGTGGCCTCAAAATGGTTTGTCGACCTGTCCGACAAGCTCAACGCCACCCAGAGCCAGATCGGCGAGCGCATCCTCAAGGAAATCCGCGAGCGCCTGAACTTCCTCAACGACGTGGGCCTTGAATATCTCTCCATGTCGCGCAATTCCGGCACCCTGTCGGGTGGCGAAAGCCAGCGCATTCGTCTTGCCAGCCAGATCGGTTCGGGCCTGACCGGCGTGCTTTACGTGCTCGACGAGCCCTCCATCGGCCTCCACCAGCGCGACAATGCCCGCCTTTTGGACACCCTGCGTCGCCTGCGTGACCTCGGCAATACCGTCATCGTCGTCGAGCACGACGAAGACGCGATCCTGACTGCCGACTATGTTCTCGACATCGGCCCCGGTGCCGGCGTCAATGGCGGCCACATCGTCGCCGAAGGCTCGCCCGAGGACATTCTCAACCACCCCGATTCCCTCACCGGCAAGTATCTCTCCGGCCGCATGGGCATTCCCATTCCGGCCGAACGTCGCGAAGGCAAGAAGGGCAAGGCGCTCTCGATCAAGGGCGCGACCGGCAACAATCTCAAGAACGTTTCTGTCGATGTGCCGCTCGGCCTCTTCGTCGCCATTACCGGTGTGTCCGGCGGCGGCAAGTCGACCCTGATGATCGACACCATGTAT
This sequence comes from Devosia sp., assembly GCF_024707125.1. GTDB lineage: Bacteria > Pseudomonadota > Alphaproteobacteria > Rhizobiales > Devosiaceae > Devosia. The sequence goes on along the minus strand of NZ_JANQAH010000007.1, from coordinate 393,958 downwards.
CAGGCCATTGCGCGCCGGTTGAACGGCGCGCGCGTCGTCCCTGCCCCGCATGAATCGCTGACCGGCCTCGAATTCCTCGACAAGGTCATCGACATCGACCAGTCGCCGATCGGCCGCACCCCGCGCTCCAATCCCGCCACCTATACCGGTGCCTTCACGCCGCTGCGCGAATGGTTTGCAGGCCTGCCGGAAGCGAAAGCCCGCGGTTACGGTCCCGGCCGCTTCTCCTTCAACGTCAAGGGCGGCCGCTGCGAGAAGTGCGAGGGCGATGGCGTCCTGAAAATCGAAATGCACTTCCTGCCCGACGTCTACGTCACTTGCGATGTCTGCAAGGGCAAGCGCTACAATCGCGAAACGCTGGAAGTCCAGTTCAAGGGCAAGTCGATCTCCGACGTCCTCGATATGACCATCGATGAAGGCGTCGACTTCTTCTCGGCTGTCCCGGTCATCCGCGACAAGTTCGCTACCCTCCAGCGCGTCGGCCTCGGCTACGTCAAAGTCGGCCAACCGGCCACGACCCTGTCGGGCGGCGAAGCCCAGCGCGTAAAACTCTCGAAGGAACTGAGCAAGCGCGCCACCGGTCGCACGCTCTACATGCTCGACGAGCCGACCACAGGCCTCCACTTCCACGACGTAGCCAAACTTCTCGAAGTGCTCCACGAGCTCGTCGAAGGCGGCAACTCTGTCATTGTCATCGAGCACAACCTGGAAGTCATCAAGACGGCCGACTGGATCATCGACATGGGCCCAGAAGGCGGCGACGGCGGCGGCGAAGTGGTTGCCATCGGCACGCCCGAAGAGGTCGCCTCCAACAAGCGCTCCCACACCGGCCACTTCCTCAAGGAAGTCATGGACCGCAGACCACACTACGCAACAAAGGCTGCGGAGTAGCGAGGCTCTAGTCCACCCACCATCTGTCACCCCGGCGAAGGCCGGGGCCCATCCTGAGATCGCGAGATGGGCCCCGGCCTTCGCCGGGGTGACAATCGAGACTTGTAATCGCATTTTAGCGCATTCCCCCGACCGCCACACTCGACGCTAGCAGTCTGCTAACGCGACCACAGCGTGCTCGTCCCGCCACAAACGCTCTGAATTGCCCGTATCGAGTCACCAATTCGCGCCAACGCGCCTCTCGATGCTACCAGTCTGCTAACCCCAAAATGCCGGTTCTGCGCAGGCCGTTAGCCCGTCACAGCACTGTCTTGCGTCAGATCGATGAAATCACCATGCGCCGCACGCATGCCGCGCCTGCTGTTTGCCCCATGGCGCAGCCCCGCAAATCAGCCGATCTTGAAGCTGCAGCCACCAGCCATACTGGAATAGACCCATGTTTGTACGTGCCGTCTGGCGCATCAAGCGCCTGGTCGACATCAAGCAGACGTTGCGGGAGATGGAAGTTCCCTCGACGCGAGATGCCGACTTACTGGGCATTTCCGGCCCAGACTTTTCCAAGATGACGCGATCGCTCTTCGATCGCTGATCTCTTTCCAGCCTCAATAGTAATAGTGGCCGCCGGATTGCCGTCCGGCGGCCATCCTTTTGGCACCCACCTTAACCGAGCCTTAACGACACCCCGCCGCGCCCTGCGCAAATTGCATGGCTTCTTTGACTAAACTCTATCTGCTCGCTGGGCTTAGTCTCCACTATATCTCTCCTTGCAAACGACAGGAGAACTCAAATGGACATCCGCAAAACCTTCAAGAAGTGGGCCGCTTACCAGCAGACGGTTCGTGAACTTGCTGCTCTCGACAATCGCCAGCTGAATGATCTCGGCATCAACCGTACCGAAATCAATCGCATTGCTCGCGATCATGCCAATTCGCTCTAAGAATTTCGGCGCGAATACTTCTGAAGTAAAAGACCGAACGCCCGCATCTCTCTGAGACGCGGGTGTTTTCGTTTCTGCCACCCGGCGTTACGAAACTTATCCCCGCCCCCGTAACCTGCGCTATTCTCCCCGGCGCAATGGGCTTTCAGTTGCGTGTCGGCATGGCGCTTGGTATCTGCCAGCCATGTCAAACGAACCCATTCATATCATCGGCGGGGGCCTCGCAGGTTCCGAAGCCGCATGGCAGGCCGCCGAATCCGGCGCCACGGTCATTGTGCACGAAATGCGCGGCGTCAAAGCCACCGACGCGCACAGCACCACCGACTTCGCCGAGCTCGTCTGCTCCAACAGTTTCCGCTCCGACGACCACGAGCAGAACGCAGTCGGCCTCCTCCACGAAGAGATGCGGCGCTGCGGCTCGCTGATCATGCGTGCAGCCGACGAGCACAAGCTGCCGGCCGGTGGCGCATTGGCCGTCGACCGCCACGGATTTTCCGCCGCAGTCACGCAAGCCATTGAAAATCATCCACGAATTACCATCGTCCGCGAAGAGCTGGACGGCTGGCCGCCGGAAGATTGGCGCCACGTCATCATCGCGACGGGCCCCCTGACCTCGCCCGCCCTGGCCGATGCGATCCTCTCCAAGACCGGCGAAGACTCCCTCGCCTTCTTCGACGCCATCGCGCCGATCATCCACTATGACAGCATCGACCACGACATCGCCTGGAAGCAGTCGCGCTACGACAAGGCCGGCCCGGGCGGCACGGGCGCCGACTATCTCAACCTGCCGATGGACCGCGATCAGTACTATGCCTTTGTAGAGGCACTGAAAACCGCGCCGCTGCACGAGTTCAAGGACTGGGAAAAGGTCCCCTATTTCGACGGCTGCCTGCCCATCGAAGTCATGGCCGAACGCGGCGACGAAACCCTGCGCCACGGCCCGATGAAGCCCGTCGGCCTCACCAATCCGCGCAACCCGACCGTAAAGCCCTATGCCATCGTCCAGCTCCGGCAGGACAATGCGCTGGGCTCACTCTGGAACATGGTCGGCTTCCAGACCAAGATGCGCTACGGCATCCAGGCCGAAATCTTCCGCATGATCCCCGGGCTCGCCAATGCCCAGTTCGCGCGCCTAGGTGGCCTGCACCGCAACACTTTCATCAATTCCCCCAAGGTCTTGGGCCCCGACATGCGCCTCAAGGCCGACCCGCGCATCCGCTTTGCCGGCCAGGTCACGGGCGTTGAAGGCTATGTCGAAAGCGCCGCCGTCGGCCTCATCACCGGCCGCCTGACCGCCGCCGAGGCCCGCGACGAAAGCCTGCCGCTGCCCCCGATCACGACCGCTCTCGGCGCCCTGATCGGCCACGTCACCGGCGGCCACATCGAAGCCGAAAGCTACAGCGGCGCCCGCAGCTTCCAGCCGATGAACGTCAATTTTGGCCTCTTCCCGGAAGTTACCGTTGAGAAGCCCGAAGGCGTAAAGCGCTGGCGTGGGCCGGAAAAGACCATGGCCAAGCGCCGCGCCATCACCAGCCGCGCTTTGGAAGACCTGAAAGTCTGGCAGTGACCCCCGAGGCGCTGCGCACCTATCTCCACGACCATATCCCGCTTTCCCGGGCCATGGCCGTGGAGGTCTTGGAGGCCAGCGCCAATCACGTCCTGCTTGAAGCCCCGCTTGCGCCCAACATCAATATGCACGGCACCATGTTCGGCGGCAGCTCGGCCACGCTGGCGCTACTGGCTGCATGGTCGGTCATGTATTTGAAGCTTGAAGCCGAAGGCATCGCCAGCCAATTGGTGATCCATCGGACCACTACCGAATATCTCCTGCCGATATCCGGTCTCGCTCAGGCGTCGGCCCACCTCGATGAGGCCGGCTGGCCGAGCTTTCTCCAGACCTTCCAGCGACGCGGCCGTGCAAGGCTCACGGTCGCCTCCGAACTGTTTTATGAAGGCAAACCAGCAGGTCGTCTCAGCGGCGAATTCGTCGCGATTTCCGAAGCTTAGCGGTTTCGCAGCGCCCACCAGCCGATCCGGCCGATCTTGCGCCAATCCGCCTCGTCGGCCGGCGCCGCGAACGGCGAGCCGCCGCGCCGCTGCCAAAGGCGCAGTTGCGCCTCAACGACCGGCAGAATGGCAAAGGCCGGTCGCAGGCCGCTCGGCAGCGCAGTAATCGCTACCCGAGCCTTCCTCAGGTGTTCTTCCGCCAGCTCGGTGATCTGTCCCAGCGCCTCGTGCAATCCCTCGCTATCGGTGCCGGCAAAAATCTCGCCCTCGCGCACGCCGTTCGCCTGAAAGATCGACCAGGGCAACATGATCCTTCCCTGCGACGCCACGTAGCCGAACGCCCGTAGGTGCCCGACCATGGCCTGCGCCACACCCAGATGCCCCGCGGCATCGCCGGGCTCCACTGGCAGCCCCTCGTTGAGAATCATCGCCGAAAGCTGCAGCAACGTGGATGCCGTCTCGCCGGCATAGCCTTCAAACGTCTCGAGATCCGGCATGGGATCGTCATAAAGATCAAAGCGCCGCGCGCCGATCAGCCGTTGCAGCGTGCCTGGCGGCAAGGCGTAGCGGTCAAGCGTTGTCAGCAACGCATCGGCCAGCGGATTCTGCCGAACCGCGCCATGACCATCGCCCTTCAGCGCATCATTCCACCATTGCAGGCGAATTTCGCCAGGCGCTGGCCCGGAAACACGCTCGCGAATGCCGGCAATATCGGCGTTAAAGGCCAGAATGGCGGTGACGCCGTCCCTCGCGCCCGAAGGCAAGGCGAGCGTCGAGAGATAGCGATCCCTATCGCTCTCACGGAGCGTCTGGGCGGCGTGGGCAAAACTCTCTGCAGACATCAGCGGGCGTTCTCGACGGCGATGAAAGCGCCGGCAACGGCCCGCTCCTCGGCCAACAGCACGTTGTAGGTGCGCACGGCGCCGCCGGTGCCGACGGCTTCGATGATCACCTTATGATCGCGAAACGCCTGGCGAATTGCAGGATCTATCAGCGCGATGTCCATGCCGAGGCCGATCAGCAGTACATCGAGCTGATCCGCCAGTTCGAGCACCGGCTGTAGGCTTTCGAGAGTGAGGTCAGCTGGAGACGCGACGTCCCAGCCCAGCATGCCAGTCGGCAGGCAGAGCAAGGACCCTCGATGGGACATTTCGGCGAAGCGGAAGCCACCATTGCCATAGGCGTCGATGCCGACCTGGCGCGGGAAACGGCCCGCGCCGGTCGAAACGGGGTCAGACGGAAGCGCCATCCGACGACTTTTCCTTCTTGGCTGCGAGCTCTTCGTCGGTCTTCTGCTTGAGACCGAAATTGATGAGGATCGGGCCGTTGACGATCACCGACGAATACATGCCGACGAGCGAGCCGAAGGTCATGGCGATGGTGAAGCTGCGCAGCGCCTCGCCGCCAAACAGCACCAGCGGCACCAGCGCCAGAAGCACGGTGAACTGGGTGAGCGAGGTACGAACGATGGTTTGGTTGATCGAAAGATCGATCAACTCAGGTAGCGGCATCTTCCTGTATTTCAACAGGTTTTCGCGGATACGGTCGGACACGACCACGGTTTCGTTCAGCGATAGACCGACAAGCGTCAGCACCGCGGCGATGGAACTGAGATTGAATTCCAACCCGGTGATCGAGAACAGACCTATGGTCATGATGATGTCGTGCGACGTCGTCGTGACGGCCGCGAGCGCGAACTGCCACTCGAAGCGGAACCAGATGTAGATCAGGATACAGACGAGCGCGATGATGACGGCGATCGTGCCGGTCCAGGCCAATTCGCCCGAAACCGTGCCGCTTACCGCCTCAGTGCGCCTGACCTCGTATTGCTCGCCTGCCAGAGCTTCCTGGACCTTCTGAACGGCGACCTGATCAGCCGCCTGGCCGCCTTCTTGCGCTTGTACGCGCACGAGAAGGTCTTGAGGCGTACCAAAGCCCTGCACCTGCACTTCGCCAAGGTCGAGATCGCTCAGCAGTTCGCGAACAAGACCGGCATCTGCCGGTCCGCCGACATGCTGAACTTCGATGGCGGTGCCGCCGACAAAGTCGATGCCGAGGTTGAAACCCTTGAAGTAGGCCGCACCGATGGAAATCACCGACATGACGATCGAGAGCGCGATGACATAGCGCGAGATCTTCATGAACGGGATCTTGGTGCCGTCCGGAATGAAGCGGAAATGCTGAATCTTCAGCTCTTTGGGACGAACGCGCTTGTACCAGAGGTTCACCTGGTAGGAGGTGACCGTATAGGAGGTGAAGAGCGAGGTCAGGATGCCGAGGCCGAGAGTGACAGCGAAGCCCTGGACCGGGCCGGAGCCCATGAAGTACAGCACGACAGCGGCGACGAGCTGGGTCAGATGCGAATCGACGATCGTGCCCCAGGCGCGCTCGAAGCCGGCATTGATGGCCTGCAATGGCGTGCGCCCTGCTCGCTGCTCTTCGCGCATTCGTTCGTAGATCAGCACGTTGGCGTCAACAGCCATACCGATGGTCAGCACGATACCGGCGATGCCGGGCAAGGTCAGCGTCGAGCCCAGCGTCGAAAGCGCGGCAAAGATCAGGATGACGTTGAGCACCAGGGAGACGTTGGCGAATACGCCCCAAACGCCATAGGCGATGACCATGAAGCTCACGACCAGAACCGACGCCACGATACCTGCGGTCAGACCCGCCTGGATGGAGTCAGCGCCGAGGCTGGCGTCGACGGTACGCTCTTCGATCACATTAAGGCTGGCCGGCAGCGCGCCCGCACGCAGCAGCACGGCAAGATCATTGGCCGAGGCTGTCGTAAAGCTGCCGCTGATCTGGCCCGAGCCGCCGGTAATCGGCTGCTGGATGACCGGAGCGGTGATGACGGTATTGTCGAGAACGATAGCAAAGCGCTGGCCGACATTCGCCGAGGTGATCTCGCTGAAGGTGACGGCGCCGCGCGTGTCGAACTTGAAGCTGACGACCGGGATGCCGCGCTGCGAGTCGTAGGACGGCTGCGCATCAACCAGGGATTCGCCGCCGAGGGCGACGTCTTCATAGAGCAGTTCGCGGGTGCCGTCCTGACTCGGCAGGACCATCGTACCGGCCGGCAGGCCCTGGGCCTCGGCCTGGGCAGCGGTCAGGCCCGGATAGACCATGTGGAAAGTCAGGCGCGCCGTCTGCGAAACAATATTCTTGAGGCGGGTCGAGTCGCCAAAACCCGGCACCTGCACCATGACGCGGGTATCACCCTGGCGCTGGATGGTGGGTTCGGTCGTGCCCAGTTCGTCGATACGGCTACGGATCACCTCGATGGACTGCGCCACCAGCGAACTCATGCGCTGGGTGATGCCATCGGGGGTGAGTGACACCGAAATCCGCCCGTCGGGCATTTCGGCAAAAGCCAGTTCGTTGACGCCGACGCCGGCCGAAAACAGCGAGTTATTGACCGTGTTCTGGATGCCCTGGAGCGCGGTCATTGCCTGCTCCTTCTGGGTCGGATCGGTCAGTTCGACATAGATGGCGTTGTTGGCTTCATCGGTGGTGATGATGTTGCCGATGCCGTTCTGATTGGCCAGCACGTTGCGCGCGTCGCGGCGCACATCGCTCAAGCGCTGGGCGACAATGCCGCCGCGATCGACTTCGAGCAGCAGGTGCGAACCGCCCTGCAGATCGAGACCAAGAACCAGGCCTGGCTGGGGCAGCCATCCAGGGAGCGCTTCCCGCACTTGCTGAGGCAAGAAATTGGGGGCTGCAAACAGAATACCCGCGATCGCGACGAACAGGATGATTGCTACGCGGAACGGCGACTGGTTCATGAAACGGCGTCCTAGAGCATGTCACCCGAAAGTGGGTATCGGTTTCGGGACGAAGACATGCGGCTTAAAGAGTCAGAAAGCCGGAGCCTTTCGGGGCTCCGGCTAGTTCGGTCCGGCTTAGGCCGGCTTGTTGTCGTTGACCGGCTCGGCCTTGGAGCGCACGTCGGCGACCATGCCGCGCACGAGCTTCACCTTCACGCCCTGGGAGATTTCGACTTCCAGGTCTTCGCCATCAACAGCCTTGGTCACCTTGCCGACGATGCCGCCGGTGGTCACCACGGTGTCGCCACGACGGATAGCCGAGAGCATCGCCTGCTGTGCTTTCAGGCGCTTCTGCTGCGGACGGAAGATCAAGAGCCAGAAAATCAGAACCAGCAGAACGATCGGCATAAGCTGGATCAGAATATCGGCGAAACCTCCCGTGGCGGGTGCGGCTGCATCCTGCGCAAAAGCGGGCGTTACAAACATCAGGCGAACTCCTATGATTCTTCTTGTTTGGGGGAGAAGAGCGCCACGCAGCCCACGGCTGCAGACTGGACGCGAATGGGGTCCCGTGCACTTGCACCCCGGCCAAAATCGCGCGGACTATACATTTGGCCCCCTGTGATTGCAAAGCCATTCAGGGAACACAATGCCGCGCTTGAATTGAAGGACTGAACCGGTGAAAACCAAAGACTATCTGGGCCGTATCGCGACGGCTCTCGAGGCCATTGCCGAGGCGCTGGAAACAACATCGGGCGGAACTGCTGCTTTCGAGCTCGGCGAGGCCAATGCCTACCATTGGCAGGGCGAATCCGAAGCCTTGCTGGCGGTACCCAGGGTCAGCCGCGTACCGCTCGACATGCTGCGCGGCATCGACCATGTGCGCGATGTGCTGCTCAAAAATACCGAGCAATTTGCCCGCGGTCATGGCGCCAATAACGCCCTGCTCTGGGGCGCTCGTGGCATGGGCAAGAGCTCACTGGTCAAGGCCATTCACGCTGATATCGGGGCCCGCGAGGGTTTCGAGCGGCTGGTGCTGATCGAAATCGCCCGCGAAGATCTCGACACCCTGCCCCAGCTCATGCGCGCCATCTCTGGAAATTCCGCACGTTTCATCGTCTTCTGCGACGACCTCAGCTTCGATAGCGGTGAAACCAGCTACAAGTCACTCAAGACTATTCTCGACGGTGGCCTCGAAGGGCGCCCGGACAATGTCCTCTTCTACGCCACATCCAACCGCCGTCACCTGATGCCGCGCGACATGATCGAGAATGAGCGCTCGACGGCGATCAATCCGAGTGAGGCCGTGGAAGAAAAAGTGTCGCTGTCGGATCGCTTCGGGCTCTGGCTCGGTTTCCACAATTCCGATCAGGATACCTATCTCAGCATGGTCCGTGGCTATGCCGACTATTATGGCCTGGCTCTCGACGACGAAACATTGCGTGCCCGTGCGATCGAATGGGCCGCTACCCGCGGCTCCCGTTCGGGCCGCGTGGCCATCCAGCTCATTCGTAGCCTCGCAGGTGAACAGGGCAAAGTGGTCTAGAGGCGACGCCGAAGCACAAATAAAGAGGGCCGGTGCATCGCACCGGCCCTTCTTGTTTTGTCGCTGACCTTAGCTTGCGAGCAGCGGCACCGGATCGACCGGCGTTGCGCCCTTGCGCAGTTCGAAGTGCAACTGGGGCTTCGAGACCGAACCGCTCATGCCGACCGTACCGATAGAGTCGCCACGGCTGACAGCTGCACCCTTGGCAACGCTCATGCCGTTGAGGTGCGCATAGGCCGACACGTAGCCATTGGGGTGACGGATGAGGATCAGGTTGCCGTAACCTTCGACGCCCGAGCCGACATAGATGACCGTACCGTTCTCGGCGGCCTTGACCGTTGAGCCTTCGGGCACATCGATGTTGATACCCGTGCCGCGGGAGGCGGCAAAGTCGGTGATAACGCGGCCGCTGACGGGCCAGCGGAACTTGTCATTGCCGGAGGCGACAGGCTCCGCGGCTGGTGCCGTTGCGACCTGGGTAGGAGCAGGCGTTGCGACTGGCGCAGCAACGGGGGCCGGAGTAGCCGCGGGGGCGACAGCGACCTGCTGTGGTGCTGCCTGCGGACGCCCCAGCGGAGCGGGCGGAGCACCCAAGGTCTGGGTCGGCGCGACGCTTGCCACCTGCACGGCCGGCTGCGCTGCGGTCTGCGGCGTGCGCACCAGGTCCGGGCGGCCTGGGATGATCAGCGACTGACCCACGACGATCTTGTCGGGCGATGACAGGCCATTTGCCTGCACCAGCGCCTGAGTGGTGACCTCGTAGCGGCGGGCGATCGTGTAGAGCGACTCGCCGCCTGCAATGGTGTGGGTATAGGCGCCGGCCGTTGTCGGCGCAGCTGCCACCACGGGCGCTGCTGCAGGAGCTGCGCTGGGTACGCTGTTGTTGACTGGCAAGGCAGCGTTGGAGCTCGGAAGCGAACCGAGGGCAACGGCGGGCGGCATAGACGGCACGGAGGCCGAAGTCTGCATGGCGGGCATGGCTTGCGGGGTTCCCATGGAAGCGGAAGAACTCAGTACAGGAAGATCCTGGGATCGAACCGAGGGCGCACTCGCCCCCATACCAATCGGCGAAACCGAGCCGACCGGTTGCGTAAAGCCCGACTGCATGGGCGACGCGGATTGAACGGGAGAAGCGCCCCAGGCGGAACCAATGGGTGCCGGCGGCAAGAACCGCTGCTCGGCAACCTGCATCGTTGCAGGCGCTCCAAGCGAGGCTGGCATAGGCTGGTTCAGCGTGGCGGGTGCGGATGACTGGGCGACGGAGCCGGTCGTTGTAGAATCGCCAAACGTTCGCGATCCAAGACTTGAACAACCGGACAAGCCGACGGCTGCTACTAACAGACCAGCCACGGCGACTGCACCTTTAGGCACCCTGACAGACAGGTTTTTACGCATCGGCTAACTCGTACGCAGGTACTTAACACTGGAAACGAGACTAGGCCGGTAAGGTAAAAGCGACCTTAAGACCGATGCGATTTGAGTGAAATCGAACGCACGACGTTGTCGATTGAGTAAGGTTAAGATTGCCCGGATGGGGACAAGCTCAGCTTCGCCAGCCGTTCCAGGGCCACCTTTTCCGTCTGCTGCAGTGCAAAAGGGGTCACCGTAATCGTGTTCCTGCGGCGCAAAACCTCAAAATCCGCATTTGGATCCAAAGGCATAGGCGTTTCGGGAATGGCTACGAAGAACTCGCCGTCCCTGTCGCTTGGATAGTACCGGAAAGCCGAGCGCGAGAAGCGTTGGTGCGGCACGGCTGCTATCCCCGCAACCTCTCGGGGCGAGCAAACCGGGAAATTGACGTTGTAAAAAACATCGTCCCGCCCCTTCGCCGCAAGAATCGCCTGGACAACATCTGTCCCGAATCGAATCGAATTGGACCAATCGACTGCGTGACTTCTTTCGTAGTCGATCGCTTGACTCATCGCGATTCCGACCGCGCCCTGTAGCGCGCCTTCGCGTGCGCCGGCCGCCGTGCCGGAGCAATGAACGATGTCGCCCAGGTTCTGCCCGGCATTGATGCCGGACAGAACGAGGTCGGCCGGATGATCGGCCAGAACGTGGGTCATCCCCGCCACAACGCAATCTGCGGGAGATCCGCCGACCACGGCAAAGCGTCGTGGGCCGCGATTTTCAAGAACCAGTTCACGGCCAAGCGTGAACCGGTGCCCTGCCCCGGACTGGTTGCCATCCGGCGCCACGATCCAGACGTCATCCGAAAGCGCGGCGGCGATATCGGCCATGATGGCGATACCTGGCGCATCCACACCATCGTCATTGGTGATGAGGATGCGCATGGATCACTTGCCTCCGATGGAAGTGAGGCCGCCCATATAGGGCTGCAGAGCCTCGGGAATCAGCACCGAGCCATCTTCCTGCTGGTAGTTTTCGAGGACTGCGATGAGGCAACGGCCGACGGCAGTGCCGGAGCCGTTGAGCGTATGCACATAACGCGGCGCCTGCTTTTCGCCGGACGGACGATAGCGAGCCTCCATGCGGCGGGCCTGGAAATCGCCGCAGACGGAGACGGACGAAATCTCGCGATAGGTGTCCTGCCCCGGCAGCCAGACTTCGAGGTCATAGGTCTTGCGTGCGCCGAAACCCATGTCGCCGGTGCAGAGCATCATGACGCGGTAGTGGAGGCCCAGACGCTGGAGTACCGTCTCGGCACAAGCCAGCATGCGCTCGTGCTCGTCGATGGAGGTTTCGGCCGTCGTGATCGACACCATCTCGACCTTGTCGAACTGGTGCTGACGCAGCATGCCGCGGGTATCGCGACCGGCAGAGCCGGCCTCGGAGCGGAAGCAAGGGGTCAGCGCCGCAAAACGCAGCGGCAGTTCTTCTTCGGACAGGATGGATTCGCGCACCATATTGGTGAGCGGCACTTCCGCGGTCGGGATGAGCGCTAGGCGCGAGTCGCCGTGCGGGGTGAAGAACAGGTCTTCCTCGAACTTCGGCAGCTGGTTGGTGCCAAAGAGTGCGTCGTCGCGAACCAACAGCGGCGGCTGTACTTCGAGGTAGCCGTGCTCGGTCGTGTGCAGATCGAGCATGAACTGGCCGATGGCGCGTTCGAGGCGCGCAATCTGGCCCTTCAGCACGACAAAGCGGCTGCCGGAAAGCTTGGCGGCTACTTCGAAGTCCATGTCCTTTTCGGCCACGCCGATTTCGTAGTGCTCTTTGGGCGCAAAGCTGAAGCTCGGCTTGGCCGGCCGCTGCCGTGCTGCGGTTTCGGCTGTGCCGTTGGCGCCGAAATACTCGACATTGTCGCTTTCGTCGTCACCCTGCGGCACGTCATCGAGCGCCAGGTTGGGAATGACGGACAACGCGGCGCGCAATTCAGCCTCGACGGCCCGCTCTTCGGCTTCGCCAGTTGGAATAAAATCCTTGAGGCGGCTGACTTCGGCCATCAGCTCCTGGGCCTTGGCTTCATCCTTCTGAGCCTTGGCCTGGCCGATCTGCTTGGAAAGCGCGTTGCGCTTTTCCTGCGCTTCGTTGAGGCGGACGATGATCTCGCGGCGCCGATCGTCGATCGCCAGAAGATCGGAGGACCGCACGGAGACATTCTTGCGCCGGGAAACGGCAGCGTCGAAAGCTTCGGCGTTGGCTCTGATCCACTTTATATCGAACATCGGTTCTTACGGGCCCTTGCCCGCCTCTGGTTTGACGCAGGCCCTGGGTCTATGTCCCGGGGCGCGCCTGCCAGCGCCGCGGGGCAGAACTGAGCTGCACCCGCGAGAGAACGCGGAGCAGCTATTCGCTAGATGAGCCGGAAAGCCCGGAGTCCTGCGCCGCCAGTGCCGCCTCGCGGCGCTTCTGCACAAATCGGACAGACAGGATCGCCAGTTCGTAAAGCGCGTACATCGGCAGGGCAAGCCCGATCTGGGAGATCGGATCAGGCGGCGTGATCAAAGCAGCGACGATCAGAATGCCAACCACTGCATAGCGGCGACCCTTCTTGAGCATCTCGACATTGACGAGATCGATCTGCGCCAGAAGCGTCAGGACGACAGGCAACTGGAAGCAGATGCCGAAAGCCAGAATCAGCGTCATGGCGAAGCCGAGATACTCGGAAACACGCGGCATAAGCTTGATTTCGTCCGTTTCCATGCCGGCAAAGAAATGCAGGGCCATGGGCAGAACGGTGAAATAGACCATCAGCGCGCCCAGGACGAAGAAGACCGGGGTGGCGATGAGATAAGGCACCAGCGCCTTGCGCTCGTGCTTATAGAGGCCCGGCGCGACGAAGAGATAGATCTGCGTCGCGATGAACGGAAAGCCGAGGAAGATGGCGCCAAAGAAGGCCAGGTTCAGTTCGGTGAAGAACAGTTCCTGCGGGGCGGTGTAGATCAGCTCGATCGTATGGGTCGGGTCGCTGGCATAGACGCCACGATACGGCCCAAGCAGAATGTCGAAGATGTTTTTCGAGATCAGGAAACACCCGATCATCAGGACGACGACCGCAATGGCGCTGTAGATGAGGCGCTTGCGCAGCTCGATCAGGTGCTCGAGCAGCGGCGCCTCGCTGCCCGCGAGTTCGTCTTCGACCTCGGGCTTGTTCTTGTCTTCAAGCTGCGGCTGCTTGGCGTCGGCCATCGTTATTTCGTTTCTACCGGTTCAGCCGGCTTCTTGCGCGGTGCGCGCGGCTTTTTGGCGGGCGCGGCCGGTTCTTCTGCGACAACCTCAGCGACTGCAGCCTTCGTCCGCGGCTTGCGGGCAGGCTTTGCCACAGCTTCGGCTTCAACCGTGGCGGTCTTCGCTGACGGCTTCTTGGCGGCGCTGGTCTTGGCCGTAGTAGCGGCCTTGCTCGCGGCGGGTTTCTTGGCAGCAGCAGGCTTGGCGGCCTTGGCCTCTTCCACCGGCGCAAGATCGGTTGTCGTCACGGGCGATGTCGGCGCTGCTGCGGCGGCTTTGACTGGCTTTGCCTGTGCAGCCTTCACCGGCTCGGTGCCCTTGAAGCCATAGTCGGACGCCAGTTCATCATTCGACTTCTTGGCAGCCGGCATGCCTGCGGCACTGCGCAACTCGTCGACGACACTCTCGACCTTGGGATCGGCCGGCTTGATGACACCGCTCGGCTGCGGGCCGCTCGGCGTCATTGTGTTGAATTCCTTGCGGATTTCTTCGGCCGTTTTCTTCAGTGGCGAGGTGATGGAATTGCGGAGGTTCCGCACCTCATCAAGACCTGTCGTCCGATTGATTTCCCGCTGGAAGTCATTGCCCATGCGGCGGATTTGACCCACGAACTTGCCGATGCGTCCCATGACGACGGGCAGGTCCTTGGGGCCAATGACGATCAGCGCAACGACGCCGATCACCAGCATCTCTGTCCAGCCTAGACCGAGCATAAGGTTAGTCTCCGAGCGCGGCCCACGGCCGCCAAGTCAGGCCGAGAAGGATCAGACGTCCTTGCGTTCGGTCTCGCGTGCATCGACTTCAGCAGTCGTGGTGACGCGTTCAGCCGGCTTCTCGTCGTCCTTCATGCCCTTCTGGAAGGCTTTGATGCCCGAGGCGACTTCACCCATCATGCCGGAAATCTTCCCGCGGCCGAAAAGCAGAATAACGACGACGGCAACTACGAGAATGCCCCAAATGGAAGGCGCGTGCATGGTGATCTCCCTAGACTTTCAGAACGCGTTACACGCGATAGATGTGCGAGAAATAGGTTCAATCGCAGGCAAACACAAGAACGTGTTGCCTTTGCGCACTCACGAAAGCGGCAACCTGCGCCGCTGAGGCCATGGTTTGGCGTCTCTGAAGGCCGGGAGACGTGGCAGCAGGCAGGACAACGCGCATTGCAGCACAAAAGCCGCCCGGCCCTTTGGCGTCGCGGTTGCACGGTCGAGACGCCCTTCGGGCGCACGGTGGAAGCGGCTTTCGCCTCAAAATTTGGATGTAAGAAGAGGCGAAAGCCGCTTCGCACGTCCGGGATTTTTTGCGCATGCATCGAGCGGTCCCCTTTTGGGGTTTTGCGGTCCAGATCGCCGTCGGGAGCATCGCTGGGATGCAACGGGGGCTCTCTGCCGCTTGACCGGTGGTCAGCATCCACGCACTCGCCCAGGCGACCCCGAGCGACCCGACTTCCCGCCCGGCACTTCGTCGGTGCCGCGTGTTGACGGCGGGAACGAGGGCATATTGGCATGGGACGATGTGGGCGGGGATAAGTGGGATAGATCGCTCTCCGCAATGCTTGCGCTAGTCTTCGTCGCCGACCGCATCACCCTGATCATCCGGGGCAAGCGGGTCCTCGTCCTCGCGCAGGGCGCCATCGAACGGTAGCGGAATTTGCAGCGATGGCGGCAGCCTCGACGACAGGAGCCCTGCCCCCTTGAGTTCGTCGAGGCCCGGCAAGTCGGACAAATGCTCAAGACCAAAGTGGTCGAGAAAGGCGTCGGTCGTGCCATAGGTGACGGGCCTGCCCGGCGTACGCCGCCGGCCGCGCATGCGCACCCAGCCGGCTTCCATCAGGATATCCATTGTACCCTTGCCGACGGCGACGCCGCGGACTTCCTCGATTTCGGCCCGAGTCGCGGGCTGGTGATAGGCAATGATCGCGAGAGTTTCGAGTGCAGCGCGGGAGAGCGGCCGTGTTTCCTCTTCCTCTCGACGTAGCAGGAAGCCCAGGTCTTCAGCGGTGCGAAATGCCCAGCGATCGCCGCGGCGCACCAGATTGACGCCGCGATTGGAATAGAGCGCGCGCAGCTCTTCGATCAGCACGGGGAGGTTAGCGCCGTCGCCCACATAGGGCGCCATCTCGGCCAGAGACAGCGGTTCGGACGAAGCGAACAGCAGCGCCTCGAGAATGCGCAACTGACGCTGGCGCACCTCTCCTTCGAAGTTCTCTTCATTCATGGCTGTTCACGTTTCCGGCGCCGCAACAGGATGGGGCCAAATGTCTCGCTTTGCCGCACCTCGATTTCGCCCTGGCGAACGAGTTCGAGGCTTGAGGCAAAGGTGGATGCTCGAACCGTCGTTCTCTCATCGGATCGGGCAAGGTATTGTTCGAGATAGGTATCCATCGCAACCCATTCGGCGCTTTCGCCGATCAGCCGCTGCAAAATGTCTCGCGCGTCCTGCAGCGACCAGACGGTGCGCGTTATCGGGCGGTACTCGGTAACCGCGCCGCGCTCGCGCTGGGCTGAATAGGCTTTCAGCAGCTCGTAGTAGCTCGCTTCCCAGATGGATTTACGCGCCACTTCCAGAGGTTCGGGCGCACCGCGGGAATAGATCTGCAATCCCAGTCTCGGCCGGCCCAACAAGCGGCTCGCGGCCAGGCGCATGGCCTCCAGCCGCTTGAGCCGGAACTGCAGCATGGCAGCCAGCATCTCGCCGGACGGCTCGTCGTCGTCCTGCACCTGCGGCACCATGAGGCGGCTTTTGAGATAGGCGAGCCACGCCGCCATCACCAGATAGTCGGCGGCCACTTCGATGCGCCGCTCGCGCACCCGGTCGATGAAGGCGAGATATTGCTCGGCCAGCGCGAGGATGGAGATCGCCGCCAGATCGACCTTCTGGCGCCGGGCCAAGTCCAGCAACAGATCAAGCGGCCCCTCATAGCCGTCCACATCGACATGCAGGACCTCACCCTCTGGCGGCGCTTCTGCGTCGAGCCATTCGGTCAGCGAGCCGGTCATGAAAATATCCGCTGGGCAGAACTCATGCCGCATCCTTGGCGGCACGAAGCCGCAGCGTCAAGCGAGCCAGGCCTTTGGGCTAGAAGCTGAAGAGCCCTTCGACGGGAACGTGGTCGCTCGGCTTGTCCCAGCCGCGCACATCCTTGTGCACGGTGACATCGTCCAGCCGGTCGGCCGCCTGCGGCGAAAGCATCAAGTGATCGATGCGAATGCCGGCATTTCGCCGCCATGCACCGGCCTGGAAATCCCAGAACGTAAAAGTCTGGTCGGCGGTGATGGAGCGCAGGGCATCGGTCATGCCGAGGTTACGCAAGATGCGGAACTTTTCGAGGCTTTCCGGGCGATAGAGCGCATCGCCCCACCATGCGTCGGGATCATGCGCGTCGATCGGCGCGGGAATGAGATTGAAGTCGCCCATCAGCACGAAAGGCTCTTCCAAGGCCAGACGACCGGCAACGAAGGTATTGAGGCGATCCATCCAGCGCAGCTTGTAGGGAAACTTCTCCGTATCGACCGGATTGCCGTTCGGCAGATAGATATTGCAGATGCGGACCACGCCGCCTTCGACGGAAAAGACGCCTTCGATCAGGCGCGACTGTTCGTCGGCATCGTCGCCGGGCAGGCCACGATGCACTTCATCGAAGGGAAGCTTGGAAAGGAGGGCAACGCCGTTCCAGCTCTTCTGGCCATGGGTCACGACATTGTAGCCGAGCGCCTCGATCTCGGCCGTCGGAAAGCCTTCGTCGACCGCCTTGATTTCCTGGAGGCCGACGATGTCGGGCTTTTCTTCTTCGAGCCAACGCACCAGCAGTTCAAGCCGGGCCTTGATGCCATTGATGTTCCAGGTGGCGACGCGCAAGGCCATGGCTCTCTCCGGCTTTAGTTGAGGTCGGCGTAAACGGCGCGAATGAGGTCCTTGGGATAACGTCCCGTGCACCCTTCGAGCGCGGTATTGCTCATCGACATTATCGTAATGGCATTGGCGGGATCGACAAGCCAGGAATGGCCATAAACCCCGCCCCAATTCACCGTGCCCTTGGCGGAGGGTGATGCGGCGGCCTCGGGATCATCGATGACGGCACCGAAATAGCCGAAGCGCTGGCCCTGATCCTGCCTGTAGAGATCGCCAATGCGATTGGAAAAGCCCAGCGCAACAGTCTCCGGTTTCAGCACGGAGCCGCCGCCCTTGCGCAGGGCTTCGAGGAATTTTGCGATGTTTTCAGGCGTACCGGCCATGCCGGCACCACCGGACTGGAAGGCTTTGTCGCTAAAGATGCGGGAGGGCGAGAACATCACTGTGCCGCCGTCTTCTCCGGGGACGAATTGCGGGTCGGTCATCACGGTCGGCTCGGGCGTGCCATCGGCATAGGGGATGGCGAGGCGTGCCTTGTCGGCGACGAAGAAGCCGGTTTCGTCCATCCCGAGCGGCCCGGTGATGTGGGCGTGCACTGCGTCCTGAAGCGAACCGCCCTGCACTGCTGCCAGCACGGCCCCGAGAACGTCTATGGCGACCGAATAGGTCCAGCCGGTGCCCGGCGCGAACAGCAGCGGCGCGGCGGCGACCTTCGAGAAATTGGTGCGGAAATCCTTGTCGGTCGGCCCGAGGCCGGTCGAAATCGTCTCGTCGGCATAGCCATAGGCTAGGCCGGACGTGTGGGTCAGAAGATGGTGGATGGTGATCGGCGCGGGTGAACCGTTGTCGAGCTTGGGAGCAAAATAATCGAGGTGTTTGGAGACGAGATCGTCGAGCCCGAGCAGGCCCTTGTCGATCATGGCCAGGGCTGTTGCGGCAACGATGGGCTTGGTGACCGAGGCCAGCCGATAGATGGCGTTTTCCATCATCGGCACGCCGGCTTCGCGATCGAAATGACCTGCAGTGCGCCGCAGGATTAGTTCCCCATGGCGATAGACGATCAGTTCCGCTCCGACGATCTTGTTGCCGGACACAGCCTCATCCATGACCGCGTTGACGCGCGCGCCCATAGTCCCCTCCCCCGAAATGTTCTTGAATATTTAGACGGCAAAACTCGTGCCGCAGCCGCAGGATGCGACGGCGTTCGGGTTCTTGATCTGGAAGGCCTGGCCGATCAGATCGTCCGTAAAGTCGATTTCCGCGCCGCCCATGAATTCCAGGCTCAGCGAATCGATGAGCACTGTGGCATCACCCTTTTGCAGAACGAGGTCGTCCTCGTTCGCCGTCTCCTGCACGAGATTGTATTCGTACTGGAAACCGGAGCATCCGCCGCCAGCCACCGAAATGCGCAGCACGGTTCCCGTCGGTTCTTTCGAGAGAATGCGAGACACGCGCTTTGCAGCGCGATCCGACAATGTCACGGCAGGAGTTTCGGCAAGGGCGGCAGCGGTCATTTGAAGTGTCCGTACGGTCGTAATGTCATAACACTGGCCCTAAGATAGGCGCATCGCGCGCCATTGCAAAGGCCTGGAACGAGAAGATGAACGAAACAGCGCCTTATGCCAGCAAGCCCGAAAATTCCCTCGGGCGCCTCTACGGCACCGGACCGAGCCCGACCCGCTCGGAATTCCAGCGGGATCGCGACCGCATCATCCACTCGACCGCATTCCGTCGGCTGCAGCACAAGACGCAAGTTTTTCTGCATCACGAAGGCAGGCATTTTCGTAATCGGCTGACACATACGCTGGAAGTCAGCCAGATCGCTCGCTCGATCGCGCGAGCGCTGCGGCTTAACGAGGACCTCGCTGAAGCCGTGGCGCTGAGCCACGACCTTGGCCACACGCCATTCGGCCACGCTGGTGAACGCGCGCTGCATCGGGCCATGGCGCCCTATGGCGGGTTCGATCACAACGTTCAGGCGCTGCGGGTCGTGACCCAGCTCGAGAATCGCTATGCCGAACACGACGGCATCAATCTCACCTGGGAAACGCTTGAAGGCATTCTCAAACACAATGGTCCGCTGATCCATCCGGATGGCCGTCCATATGGGCGCTACGAGGAAGAAGGTCTGCCTGCGGGCGTTGCCGATATTCCCGCGGTCGCGGATTTGCGGCTATCGAGCCATGCGAGTCTTGAGGCTCAGGTCGCCGCTATTGCCGACGACATCGCCTATAATGCCCATGATATCGACGACGCCCTGCGTGCAGGCCTAGTTCAGCTCGCCGATTTCGAGGATGCGCCTATGGCGGGCCCGATCGTGCGCGAGGTCGAGGGCCTCTATCCCCAAGTCGCCGTAAAGCGGCAGACCCACGAAGTGCAGCGGCGCATGATCACGCGCGCTATCGAAGACGTCATTGCGCAGAGCGCGGCCAACATAGCCGCGTCCGGCGTCGGAAGCGCCGAAGATGTCCGCATGGCTGGCAAAACCCTGATCGCCTTCTCGCCGGCCGTGGCCGAAGCCGAAAAGGGCTTGAAGGGCGTACTCTATAAGCGCGTCTACCGCGACGAGGCGGTGATGCGACCTGTTCGCGAGAGCGAAGCCGTCGTTGAGCGGCTGTTTGCGGCCTATATGGAGAGTGCCGACATGCCCGGCCGTTGGGGCGATGCCGCCGGTGCGGCCAGTGATGTCAACGCCCGGGCGCGCATCATCGCGGACTTCATTGCCGGTATGACCGACCCCTATGCGCTTGACGAACATCAGCGCTTGTTTGACGCTAGGCCGGAATTCCGCTAACCGCCTCACAGCATTTCCAGCGGGTTTGTCATGGATATCTTCGCACTTTTCACCACTCGGGTCACCGAGGCTCTGCTTGCCGATCACCCCGAACTGGGCGCCGATCTGCTGTCGCGCGTTGTGGTGGAACCCCCGCGAGACCCCGCCCATGGCGATCTCTCGACCAATGCCGCCATGGTTGTGGCGAAGCCGCTCGGCAAGAATCCACGGGAAGTCGCTGCGGCTTTGGTCGAGCGCTTCAAGGCCGATTCCGACGTGACCTCGGTCGAGGTTGCGGGGCCAGGCTTCATCAATTTCCGCCTCGCCACGCCGATCCTGCACAAGGTGCTGAAGGCCATCGCCGAGCAGAAGGACGCCTACGGCAAGTCCAACCTCGGCAAGGGCGAACGGGTCAATGTCGAATATGTCTCGGCCAACCCGACCGGTCCCATGCATGTGGGCCATACGCGCGGCGCCGTCTTCGGCGACGCCCTCGCTTCGCTCATGGCCTATTCCGGCTATGATGTGACGCGCGAATATTACATCAACGACACCGGCGGCCAGACCATCATCCTCGGCCAGTCCGCCCTGCTGCGCTACCGCGAAGCGCTTGGCGAAACCATCGAAATTCCCTCGGGCTTCTATCCCGGCGACTATCTCATTCCCGTCGGCAAGGCACTTGCTGCCGAATATGGCGCTTCGTTGCTCGAAAAGCCCGAGCAGGAAGCCGTGCTGATCGCTCGCGAGGCTGCGCTAGCCGAGATGATGGAACTGATCAAGGCCGACCTTGCCCAGCTCAATATCCATCACGACGTCTTCTTCTCCGAGCGCACTCTGCATGGCCAGGGCGGCGATATCCAGACGACGCTCGATTGGCTGCGTGAAGAGGGCATGGTCTATCAGGGCCTACTCGAAGCGCCCAAGGGCAAGACGCCAGACGATTGGGAAGAGCGCGAGCAGACCCTGTTCCGCGCCAAGGATTTTGGCGACGACACCGATCGCGCGCTGGTCAAGTCGGACGGCAGCTATACCTATTTCGCCGCCGACATTGCCTATCACCGCAACAAATATCTCCGCGGCTTCAAGCACATGGTCAATGTGCTCGGCGCCGATCACTCGGGCTATGTGAAGCGTCTGCAGGCGGCCGTGAAGGCCGTGTCGCAGGGCGAAGCCGATATCGACGTACGCATCTGCCAGCTCGTGCGGCTGCTCAAGAACGGCGAGCCGTTCAAGATGTCGAAGCGCTCCGGCGACCTGGTCCTCCTTTCTGACGTGGTCGAGGAGGTTGGCGCCGACGCCACGCGCTTCATGCTGCTCTTCCGCCGCAACGACGCCTCGATGGATTTTGACTTCGCCGTCGTCAAAGAACAGACCCGCGACAACCCGGTGTTCTACGTGCAGTACGCGCATGCTCGCGCCTGCTCGATTTTCCGCAAGGCGGGACTCGAAGTGCCGGGGCTCGATTTCAGCGCCCCTGCCCTTGCTAACGCGGAAGTCGAGCGGCTGACCTCGGCTGCCGATCTTGAGCTGATCCGGCTCCTTGCCGCCTGGCCGCGGACCGTTGCCGCTGCTGCCATTGCGCACGAGCCCCACCGTATTGCATTCTATGTCCACGACCTCGCCGCGGCTTTCCACGGCTTCTGGGCAAAGGGCAACGACGACCATTCGTTACGCTTTGTTAATGCTGCCGATCCAAAGCTCACTTTGGCGCGACTCGCACTTGTGGATGCCGTACGTCAGGTAATCCGCAATGGCCTTGGAATTCTGGGTGTTTCGGCTCCCGAAGAGCTTTCATAATTCGGGCGCATTAGTGTGAAAACTCGCTGCAAACTCCCCAAAGGAGCTGGCAGCAATCTAGGGGCGCTGGCCGATGACGACAGCGAAACCGAAACATATGGCAGGACAGACCGATAGCGCGGACGACCTGATCGCGGAACTCGCTCGCCTCATGGCTGAGGACGCTCAAGGCGACAAGCCCAAGAGTGAACCGGCTGTGACGGTTCGAATACCGGGCGGCGATAGTCCTGCAGCGGTTGCGCCCCAGAAAGAAGTAGAGGCACCGAGCCGCCCGGTACGTATTCCGGGCGACAATGCTCCTGCTCCTGCTCCTGCTCCTGAACCTTTTGTTTTCGGTTTCGACCGCAAGCCGCAGGCCAGCCAGCCCAAGGTGGATTCGCCGCAGCGCGTGGAGCCAGCGGCGTTTGCTCCTGCCTTTGGTGCCGCCAAGCCGGCCGTGAATGAGGCGCCGGTCGTAGAGCGACGCTTTACGCCCCAGCCTGCACCCGCACCGACGACGCCCGTCGAGCCTATTGCGATTGCCCCACAGGATGTCGCGCCGCCCGCTCCGGTGTTTGTGCGCGCCGAACCTACGGCGCCGCCGGCCGAAGAGATGCCGGATCTGGATCAGGATAGCCTTGCCAGTCTGATCGCAGCTGAACTGGCCGTTGGCGACGAGCCAGAACCCCGAGTTCAGACCCAGGACGATCCAATCGACGAACTGGACGTAACTGATGCGGTTCGTGGCCAGACTTTCCCGCGCGAAGCCGATGCCTTTGGTATTCCTCCGGTTTTCGGCCTCGCCCCAAACCTGGCCAACCGGCCTGAGGTTCGCCCTGAACCTGCGGAAGTTGTGGCTCCCGAGGTCAGGCCGGCCGAGGCTCATTCTGCTCCTCAGCCAGTTGAACCGCCGCAACAGCCCAAACCTCAGTCCCTGCCCGATCCTCTCGAAGAGATCGAGCGGCTGATTGGTCCCGCAGCCCGCGTCCAGCAGGCGCCCGCGGCCCCTAGCCCGGCCCTGCGCAGCCTTGCGACGCCGACCTTGCCGTCGCGCGAACCCCAACCGGCCGCTGTGGTGCCACCGGCACAGAACAAAACCCGTGTCTCATCCGTGGAAGAGGCCATTCTGGCCGCTGCCGAGACCAGTGGGGCCCGAGTGGAATGGGTAGAGCCGGCTATCGAAGCCAGCCTGCCACCTGAAGAGCCTGCAAAGTCCCCAAGAGCACCGCGCGGCCGTGTGCTTGGCTTGACGCGTTCGCTTGCTGGACCCGTCGTCGCCACGCTGCTGCTGGCAGTTGCGGCAGTCGGCCTCTACACGGTCCTCGGCCTTGGTAGCGGCACGCCGGAAGGCCCTGCCCCGCTTGTTGCTGCGGATACAACGCCCACCAAGGAAGTCCCCGAGCCGACACCTGCCGCCGACGCAGCCAGCCAATCGGTGGTCTTCAACGAAATTTCTGGCGTCGACACCGGCGCTGAAGAACAGATCGTCTCGCGCGATCAGTCCGACGTGGAGGCAGTGACTCAGGTCGCGGCCGCCGCCGATGTCAGCGAAGAAGGTTTGGTCAACCGCAAGGTTCGTACGGTCACCGTGCGGCCGGACGGCACCATCGTGAGCGGCGGCGACAGCCTCGCCGGTTCTGCGATGCTGCCGGTTGATCGTCCCACCGTGCCGGAGGTTCCTGGCGCCGATTTCTCGACGCCAGATCTGATTGCCAATGCCATTGCGAATGCGCCGGCCGCCATTCCTGAGCCAACGCCAGCCGCTGCGGCGCCCACGGTCGTTCCCGTGCAGCCCGGCTCGACCGTACCGGTTGTCGACCTGACCGGTACGCCGGTCGGTGGCAAGACGGCGCCTGTTCCGCTCGTTCGTCCGACGAACTTTACGCCGCAAGCGGCCGTCGCAGCGCCTGTTGCCGCAACGCCGGCCCCCGCCGTGGCAACTGCGCCTGCGCCGACCTTGCCGACTGTAGCTCCTGCCGCACAACAGCCCCAGCCAACCGCCACGGCGTCAGCCGGCGACTCTGCGCCCGCCTATGTGCAATTGTCGTCCCAGCGGACAGAGGAAGCGGCCCGCCAGACGGCCGAGCAAATCGCCAGCCGCTTTGGCTCGCTTTTTGGCGGCGCCAGCCTCGAAGTCCAGCGCGTTGATCTCGGTGATCGTGGGATTTTTTATCGCGTTCGCGTGCCGGCCAATTCGCTGCAGGACGCCAATACGATCTGCTCGAACGTCAAGGCCAATGGCGGCGACTGCTTCACCCTCTAGGGGTTTTTGATGCCGCAGCGCTAGGTCGCTGCGGCTATGTGTTCTCAGAAATCGGCGAACTGCGGTGCGATGGACTCGGCTAGCGCTGCTGCATTGGCGCGATCCTCGGGCCGCGCCATTGACGATGCCCGGTTAAGCAGCTCATCGACTTGAGCCTGATCGGCGGTGCCGCGGCAACGGTCGTGGGACAGGTTCAGCCACATCAACCCTTCGATCGGCTGGGCCTCGATGCCTTCCATGCCGGTAAAGAGCAGGTCGCCGAGGCGGGCCTGCGCCAGGCAGTGGCCCTTGCGAGCGGCAAGCGAAAACCAGCGGGCGCTTTGCAGTGGATTTACGCCCAAGCCTTCGTCCTGCAGATAAAGCAGGCCAACGCGGTACTGGGCATCGGCATCACCAAAATAGGTGGCGGCATGGAGCAGCAGCGCATGCGAGCGCTCGACATCCGCCGGAATGCCGGCATCGGGCACGCCTTGGCGATAGTAGTCGCCCATCTTCACAAAAGACTGCGCGACGATATCGGACTCGACGCCACGCGGCGCCGCATCGGCGTGCTGATTGGCGATCTGGGCAAAATAGCCAAAGGCCTTTGCAGGGTCCTTGGCAACGCCCTCGCCATTTTCATACATGGTCCCAAGCTGCCACATGGCCATGGGCTGGCCAGCAGCGGCCGCATTTTCAAGCGCGGAAAGATAGGCATCGCCAGACACGCCGCCGCCAGCGCCGTCCAGCATATTGGCTAGATCGAGCGCGGCTTCGGCCGCTGTCTGTGCCTGTGCGGGGATCGCTGCTGTCAGAACCGACAGCGCAAGTCCGGTTACCGCGGATGCCAGATAAAAAGCCGGCGATTTCCGCATCTTACTCCTTTTGCCCATAACGGCATGGGCGGGTGCTACAAATATCTGCTGTTCGACCGGCATACGCGAGGAATTTGACCCCGATGCCGGCTGAGGAAAAGCGAAGTGTGAAGTTTTGGTAAACTCGCATTGCGGCAGGATTTGAGCCGAGGACATCACATCCCCGCGGGCACCGCCGACGGCCACCAGGCCGCTCAAATATCTGGAACTGATCGTATCCTGTCTGCGCACGTGCTCACCAAGAACTGGCGGATTCCCGCCTATTTTCAAGCAGTCAGGCGCGCCACAGACAGGTCAAAGACGAAGCCCGGCGGCTCCATCCCCGAATTGCCGACACCCGCCCCCGAATGCCTAGCCATCTCGTTTAAGATGAGATTGTGGCGGGAAACATCGCCAAATTCTTTATGCCGCGGGGCGCCGCAGTGAATCCCGGGTGCTGTTGCCAATTCGTCACAGAGGTCCAGAGCCTGATTGGCCGGGACGAACACAGCGTTGTGAAAGAGGCGCGAAGCACCCATACTTCGGCGGCTTTTGCGCCGCATATAGGAGTTCGAAATGAAAGCGATCCTGTTCCCGATCAACCACACGGAAATTCATCAGGACATGATCGTTCATGCATTCGAAAAACTCCTCGGAAGAAGCGCGCCCGGACAACACTAGCCGCTCTCTTCGCGACACCCTTTCCGACTTCTTCGCGCGGCCCGGCTTTCAACGGGCTCGCAAATTTGTCTCTTATTATCGGCCCTACCGGCACTTGCTGGTCATGGACCTTGTCTGCGCAGCGCTGATCGCGGCAACGGCGATCGCTTTGCCGCTCTGCGCCAACTATGTCACGACGCGGCTGCTGATCCTCGACGACAGCGGCGAGGCGCTCTCGCAGATCTTCGCCATGGGCGGTGTCATGGTTCTGGTGCTCATTGCCCAGGCCGGCGCAACGTTTTTTGTCGACTATCAGGGCCACGCCATGGGCGCGCGCATCGAGGCCGACGTGCGGCGGGAGCTGTTCGAGCACTGCCAAAAGCTCTCTTTCGGCTTTTACGACCGTAGCCGTGTCGGGCAATTGATGAGCCGGATCACCAATGACACCTTCGCTCTGGGGGAAATGTTCCACCATGGGCCGGAGGATATCGCCATTGGCCTCCTGAAGTTCACTGGTGCGCTCACCGTGCTGTTCTTCATCGATGCGACCCTGACGGGTTACATCGCCATCCTTCTTCCGGTTGCAGTGGTTTATGCGCTCTACTTCAACCGACGCATGAACAAGGCGCTGGCACTGAGCAGGGAGAAGATCGCCTCGGTCAATGAGCGGGTCGAGGATGCTCTGGGCGGCATTCGCGTGGTGCAATCCTTCGCCAATGAGGGTTTTGAGCTCGCCCGGTTTGAGGCGGAAAACCGCACCTTTGTCGAAAGCCGCAAGGATGGCTATCGCAGCGAGACATGGTTCTTCGTGGGGATGGAGGTCTTCGTCCATCTGGTGACGATCATCGTGATCATCGCCGGCGCCATGCGGATCCTTGCCGCAGACATGTCGGTGCCCGACCTGCTGACGTTCCTGCTCTGCGTCGGCGTTCTGGTCGATCCGGTGAACCGCCTCGCCAATATCGTCCGGCTCTGGCAGGAAGGGTCCACCGGGTTCACGCGCGTCATGGAAATCCTCGAACAGGTTCCTGATATCGTGGATGCACCGCATGCCCGCCCTGCCCCACATTTCAACGGCAACATCCGCTTCAACGACGTCGGCTTCGGCTACGGCGATGGCAGGACGGTGTTTTCAAAACTGAACATCGATATTGCTCCCGGCGAGTTCGTGGCCCTGGTTGGTCCATCCGGGGTCGGCAAAAGCACGCTCTGCGCGCTCATCCCGCGGTTCTACGAGGTGGAAAGCGGGGGCATCACGATAGACGGTCAGGATATCCGCGATTTCGAACTGGCCTCGCTCCGGCGCCAGATCGGTGTCGTGCAACAGGACACCTACCTGTTCTCGGGCACGGTGGCCGAGAACCTGCGCTATGGCCGTCCGAACGCTGGTGACGATGACGTATTTGCCGCCGCGAAAGCTGCCAATGCCCACGACTTCATCATGGCCCTACCACAAGGCTATGACACCGATGTCGGGCAGCGTGGGGTGAAGTTGTCGGGTGGGCAAAAGCAGCGCCTGACCATCGCCCGTGCTTTCCTCAAGGACCCGGCTATCCTCATCTTCGATGAGGCGACTAGCGCGCTCGACAATGAAAGCGAACGGGCGGTGCAGATGGCGCTGCAATCGCTCGCCAAGGGCCGCACAACCGTAGTGATCGCGCACCGGCTAACCACTGTGCGCAATGCCGACCGCATTCTCGTGCTCACCGAGGATGGGATCGTGGAGCAAGGCCGGCATGATGAGCTGATGGCGGCAAACGGCTACTACGCTCGCCTTCAGGCAGTCCAGGCCAGCATCTAGGCCTCTTGCCAATGTCCCTCCCCACTGGGGAGGGACAGCACGCCTAGAACAGACGGCTTTTGCGCATCCACCAGACAAGCCCACCGGCAAGCACGATCAGGATGGCGCAAACCACCCAGAACGCCCCGCCGAACTCTGCCAAGGGAATTCCGGAGACGTTCATGCCGAGCATGCCGCTGATAAGGGTCAGTGGTGAAAACACCACCGTCACGGCCGCCAGCAGCAGCATGGTCCGGTTCATTTGTTCGGCGCGGTCGTCGACGATTTCTTCGTGCACCAGCACTGCGCGTTCAGAGAGGGCCTGCAGTTCATCGCCAATGCGAGCCGTGCGCATGGCCGCGTCGCGCAAGCGCAACCGGTCCCGGTCCGAGAAAAAGGATAAGTCCTCGATTTCCAGTGTCGTCAGCGCATCGCGCTGCGGCCAGACGAGGCGGCGGAAGTTGATGAGCGTCCGGCGCAGGTGCTCAAGATTGTCCTGCGCCTTTTCCGTGCGATGGGTGATCAGGGTCTCTTCGACTTCATCGAGCCGATCGCCCAGCATTTCGATCAGCGGTTCCAACCGGTCAGTGGCCCGCAGCGCCAGGCGCGCAATCAAATCAGCCGGCGACACCGGAGCATGGACCGCCTGCTCCCATTTGGACATGCCGAGGAAATCCAGAATGTTGAGCTCTGACGCGATGATGACGCGGCCTTGTTCGATCCACAATGTGAGGAACTGACGACCAACATCATGCGGTGCGGCGCCCGGGCGAACCACACGCAACATCACCAATGCCCGATCATCCATGACGGTGCATCGCGCTCGCGAAGTTGGCGACGTAAGAAGCCCCGAATTGAACTCGCCAAGCTCCCCGCGCAGCCAGAGCTTGAATTCGGGCGCCTTGGAATTACCGACAACCAGCTTGAAGCCGCGCGGCGGCACGACCGGCGGTATCTCGCTCGGTTCGTACCGCTTCATGCCGCCTTCGCCGTCGAAAACGAGGACGGCGCCGACACCTACGAGACCGTTATGCTGGGCGCGGTCGCTGGGCTGCTTCGGGCTGCCGTCCATGTTGTCAGCTCAGGCGCTTCAGAGCTTCGAGGATCTTCTGGCGCCGGTCGACCGCTGCTTCGCGACGGGCCTTCTGCTCCTCAATCACTTCTTCCGGTGCCTTCGAAACGAACTGCTCATTGCCGAGCTTCTTGTCCACGCCAGTGATTTCGCCGTCGAGCTTGCCCACTTCCTTTTCGAGGCGGGACTTTTCGGCGGCGATGTCGATCACACCAGCCAGCGGCAGAGCGTAGGTGGCATCGCCAACCACGAACTGGGCGGACTCGCCCGGCACCTGGTTCTGCGGCGAAATCTGCTCAAGACGGGCCAGACGTGTGATCAGCGAGGTGCCGGCGACGAGACGCGCCAGTGTCTGCTCGCCCGCCCCGGTCACGACCAGCTGCAGCTTGGCGCCGGCCGGCACGTTCATTTCGGCGCGCACCGAGCGAACATTGGAAATGACGTCGATGAGCCATGCCAGTTCCGCATCGGCCGCTGCGTCCTCAAGACCCTGATAGGTCGGCCATTCGGTGAGGATGAGCAGGTTGTCGCGCTTCGGCCCGGCCTTGCCGGTTTCGGCCCACAGCTCTTCGGTGACGAAAGGCATCATCGGGTGGAGCATGATCAGGATCTGATCGAGCGCCCAGGCAGCGGTTGCTCGCGTTTCCGCCTTGGCCGCCTCGTCCTCGCCGTTGAACACCGGCTTGGCGAATTCGACATACCAATCGCAGAACGTACCCCAGACGAAGTCATAGGCATTGTTGGCGGACTCGTTGAACTTGTAGTCCTCGATGCCCTGGCGGACGCTCGCGAGTGCGCGGACGGTCGCGCCGACGATCCAGCGATTGAGCGCCAGCTTGTTGGCCTTGGGGTCAAAGCCTTCGACGCGGCGGCATTCGTTCATTTCGAGGAAGCGCGCGGCGTTCCAGAGCTTGGTGACGAAGTTGCGATAGCCCTCGACGCGCGAAATGGCGAGCTTCAGGTCGCGGCCCTGCGCTGCCATAGCGGCCAGTGTGAAGCGGGTGGCATCGGCACCATATTCATCGACGAGCTTTAGGGGGTCGATCACGTTCCCCTTGGTTTTGCTCATCTTCTGGCCCTTTTCGTCGCGGACCAGGGCATGCATGTAGACGGTGTGGAACGGCTCCTCGTCGAGGAATTCCAGGCCCATCATCATCATGCGGGCGACCCAGAAGAAGATGATGTCGAAGCCGGTGACCAGAACGTCGGTCGGGTAATAGCGCTTGAGTTCAGCCGTTTCATCCGGCCAACCGAGCGTCGAGAACGGCCACAGCGCCGACGAGAACCAGGTGTCGAGCACGTCCGGGTCGCGGGTCAGTTCGACGGCCTTGCCATAGTGCTTGGTCGCAGCTTCCTGCGCTTCGGCTTCGCTATAGGCGACGAAGGCCTCATTGTCCGGGCCGTACCAGGCCGGGATCTGGTGGCCCCACCAGAGCTGACGCGAAATGCACCACGGCTTGATGTTTTCGAGCCAGGCGAAATAGGTGTTTTCGTACTGCTGCGGCACGAACTTGGTGCGGCCTTCGCGCACCGAAGCCAGCGCCGGCTGAGCAAGCACATCGGCCTTCACCCACCACTGGTCGGTCAGGAACGGCTCGATGACGACGAGTTTGGATTTCTCGTCATGCGGCACCATGATCTTCTTGTCTTCGATATGGTCGAGACCGCGCGTGGTGTTTTCTTCGGCGAGGGCCGTCAGGTCCGCAACGATGGCCTTGCGGGCCTCGAACCGATCCAGACCGCGGTACCTTGAGGGAATGAAATCGGCATCGATGATGGCGCCACGGCTCGTGAAGACGTTGATCGGCTCGACGCCGGCGCGCACGCCAACTTCGAAGTCGTTGAAGTCGTGAGCGGGCGTGATCTTCACTGCGCCGGTGCCGAGGGTCGGATCAGCATATTCGTCGGCGACAACCGGGATGCGGCGACCAACGAGCGGCAGTTCGATGAACTTGCCGACCAGCGACTGATAGCGCTCATCTTCCGGATGCACGGCGACAGCGACGTCGCCCAGCATCGTTTCCGGACGGGTCGTCGCGACGATGATGTAGTCGCGCGTCTCGTGGCCGGTGACGTTGCCTTCCTCGTCCTTGATCGGAAACTGATAGGTTACGCCATCCGCCAGCGGATAGCGCAGGTGCCACATGTGGCCCTTGACCTCGATGTTCTCGACTTCGAGATCCGAAATGGCCGTTTCAAGACCCGGATGCCAGTTCACGAGGCGCTTGGCACGATAGATCAGGTCGCGCTTGTGCAGCTCGACGAAGACCTTGGTGACGGCCTGCACCATCTGGTCATCAGCCGCGCCGCGCTCGCCCATGGTGAAGCGTTCGCGCGAGAAATCAGCCGAAGCGCCAAGGCGCTTGAGCTGGTTCATGATGGTGCCGCCGCTCTCGGACTTCCATTCCCACACGCGGTCGATAAAGGCCTCGCGGCCCATCGAACGGCGATCCATCTGCTTTTCGGCAAGCTGGCGCTCGACGATCATCTGGGTGGCAATACCGGCGTGGTCGGTACCCGGCTGCCAGAGCACGTCCTTCTTCAACATGCGGTTGAAGCGGATGAGAATGTCCTGGATCGTGTTGTTGAGCGCGTGCCCGATATGAAGCGAGCCCGTTACGTTGGGCGGCGGAATGACAATGGTGAAAGTCTCGGCACCCGGCTTTGCGCCCGCACCTGCGGCGAAGGCCTTCGCGTCGAGCCAGGCATCATAGATGCGGCTTTCCACGGCAGCGGGTTCGTAGGTCTTTTCAAGCATAGGTCACTCGCAACAACATTGACCCGCCAGGCAGAACATGGCGGGCCCAATCAGGGTTGGCAACTTCAAGCAAAAGCGCGTCGCAGGGTCAACTGCGACGGGGCAGGAAAAGCGCCCTGCCCCTCATATGGGAAATCAATCGCCGCGTGCAACGCGGGCGATTTCCTTCTCGACCATGCGCTCGACGACGGACGGCAGGTTTTCGTCCAGCCATTCCTTCAGGATCGGACGAAGCATCTCGCGGACCATGGTTTCGATGGTCAGATTTGCGTTGCCGAGAGAAGGCGACGGGACAACACCAATGCCGGCGGCGCCAAGCTTGTCGATCGAGCTGCGAATAGCGGCCTTCGTGGTCGTTTCGAGGAGACCGTCTGCGATATCGGCGCTCAGCGTTGCATCCGGCATCGGCGAGGCAGCCGCAACGGACGGGCGGGCGAAAGCGATCGGTTCTGCCGCGGTCTCGGCTACGGAGAAGTCTTCATCGATATTGACGGCAGAAAGCACGGGGGCGGCCTCAACTTCTGGTTCGGGCGTAAATACGGGTTCGGCGATCGCTTCGACTTCGTCGACGACGCTCGGCGCAGGATTGAAACTCGGCAATTCCGGCTCGGCGGGCGAGAAGCTGATGTCATCCGGCACAACCAGGGCCGGAGCTTCAACCTGCTCTGAGGTCTCAGCCTGAGCATCGGCCAGCAGCGCATCAAAGCCCATATCGGCCGCCGCTTCCGTTTCCGGAACGATCTGCGCGGACGAAAGCTCTAGCGGCTCATTGTCCTGATCCGCACCAAAGCTCACAGCTTCCATCGGATCGGGAGCAACCTGCAGGGAGGGACGGCGCGGCGCGGCACTCTCATCGTCATCGGCAATGATCTGCCGGATGGAAGACAGAATCTCGTCCATGGAGGGTTCTTTGGCGGCCGGCTTGTTCATAAGTGCCTCTTAAACTCATGCGCGACGCTCGAGAGGGCTTCCGCATGCCACCCAACCCGATTCGTTACTGACACCTTAACTCGTTCTGCCCAGCTTAGGAATCCACAGGACGACGCGCCGGCCAACTTCCACAAAAAGTTGTGGCCGGGACATGCCCGGCCACAAGACTTGGATTCGTTGTGCAGATTACTCGGCGACGGTGCGCAGTTCCTGCCAGACGTCCTCGACAGCCTGCGTATAGTTGACCGCCGATTTCACGGTGACCGGCAGGCCAAGGTTCGACGCTGTCAGACGGCCCATGGCGGAAAGCAGCGAGAAGGTCGCGACCACTTTCGAGGTCTGGGCATTGATCAGCCCTTCCTTGGCGCTGGTCAATTCGGCCTGCGAGTTCAGCACGTCGAGCGTCGTGCTCGTGCCGAGGTCGCGTTCCTGGATCGTACCGTCCAGCACCGTGGTGCCTGCCTGCACGGCAGCCTGGGCGGCCTGAATCTGGGCGTCAGCGCTCTGAATGCCCGCCCATGCGGAAATGACGGCTTCGCGGACCTGATCATAGGTGGACATGGCTTCCACCTCGGACTTGATCTGGCCGAGGTTGGCCTTGCGAACGCTGGCACCCAAGGCGCCGCCTGCATAGATCGGCACAGTAACCTGGAAACCGACCGAGCCGCTGAGGCCATCGGTCACGCCGCCATTGGTCCAGCGGCTACCCACCTGCCCCGTTACCGACGCAGTTGGCCCGAAGGCGGCCTCCGCGGCGTCAGTACCAGCCTGAGCAGCACGGATCGCGGCCTTGGACATCATGATGGCCGGGTGGCCGACTTCGGCCTCGGCCAAAGCCGAGTCGATGGAGTTTGGAATGAGGCGCGCATAGTTGTGCGTGGAATTGAGCTGCTGCGGGCGCACGCCCACGAGACGCTGGAAGGTCGCCTGACTGACTTCGAGTGTGCTGAGCGATGCACGATAGGACGCCTCGCCCTGGGCAAGGCGGGCCTGGGCCTGGGCGACGTCGATACGCGTGCCCTCACCCACGTCCAGTCGGTCTTGAGCGGACTGCAACTGCGCCTGGAAGAAGCGGATGTTCTCTTCGCGCAAGGCAACGAGCTGCCGGCCACTCAGCACGTTCATATAGGCTTGGACAACAGAGAGCAGGACGTTCTGCTCGGAATTGCGGATCTGATATTCGGCAAGTTCGGCAGCAGCCCGGGCGGCCTCGATCTGCGCTTCTGTCTTGAAGTTGTCAAAGATGGTCTGATTGTAGGAAACGCCGGTGGTGATCGAGGGCCCGCCGGAGAATTGGCCGCCAACGAGGCTCCAGCTCTCGGAGCCGCTGATCGAGGCGCCGATCGTCGGTAGCTTGGCCGATTTTGCCAGGGCAATGCTTTCGGCCGAGGCCTTCGCCTCAAGCAAAGCTGCCTGCAGGTCCGGCGCGTGATCATAGGCAGCGGTCAACGCCTGGGTGATCGACTGGGCCTGTGCCCCGCCTGTCGCCCCGAGCGCCAATAGAATGGCGACCGCGCTCGCCGTCACGAACTTATTTACCATAGGTACCCCGCATTCCGACCCTATTACCAATACGCCCGGCATATGGGGTCTACAACCAACCATACCCATGCCTACCAAAAATTAACGTACGCTTCGTTTCAACCCGTGGCCGTTTGGCAACAAATCGACCGCTAAAAAACGAATTCGTCCTTCTGCGCCCAGCTCCACAAGCGCGGTATGGTTGCATCGAACTCTGACGTGAACATTACGCCATCATGGTTCCGGCGGAAAACATGGATGACCGCGATGCCACGACGCAGAATCGGCACGACGATTCGTCCGCCTGGCGCCAGCAGCCGGATCAGGTCATTGGGCTCCGCATCGACCGCGCCCTGAACCAGGATGGCATCAAAAATCTGGCCTGCGACGGCCTCGATATCTCCAGCAATCACGCTGGCATTTTCGATCCCTAGCTGGGTCAGATGGTCATCCGCGCGGGAGGCAAGGCTCGCATCGGCCTCGACGCCGACGACCAGCCCCGCCACCCGAGCCAGCACAGCCGTAGAATAGCCACTGGCAGATCCAACATCGAGGACCCTGTTGCCCTCAGTGATCTCGGCCAATTGCGCCATGCGGCCAAAATGCGCCGGGGACAGGATGAAGCGTTGGGAGGTCAATGGCTGCAGGTCATCGACATAAGCGACGGACTTGCGGCCTTCGGCGACGAACATTTCTCGCGGTACGTCGGCAATGGCGGCAAGCAGCCGCCGCTCCGTAACGCCGCTGGTGCGCAATTGGCTATCGATCATAGCCATTCTTGCGCTTCGATATTCGTCCATCAGCCAGCGATCCGGAACTCGTTGATATGCTGGACGTGAATATAGACGAGCTGATCAACTGGCAAGCCATCGTGGATGGCGGCCGCCGAAACGCGGCAGGAAACAGGGGTCGACCGCGCTGGACTGGCGGACAGGAACAGCAATGTCGGGAAAGTTGGAGGCCGCGTCCGGAATCGAACCGGAGTGCACGGATTTGCAATCCGCTGCGTAACCACTCCGCCACGCGGCCTCTGCGTCTGTACCTATTTGACCTCTCTGGGCGATGCAACAGGATTGTCGCTGCAGGACGAATTTCCCAAAGCTTTGGAAAACGCTTCGTTCAGTTCTCCGGCGCCAGTGGGATCAAGCGGCGTTCCAGACCCTTCTTCTGCTGGGCAAAGTGATCAATGGCGTTGCGCAATCCACGCCTGGCGCCCTTGGCTATCCTTTGAGCGCGGTAGCGAATGGGGTGCCGCTGGGCATAAAGATGCCGCGTACCATCGGCAACGATATTGCTCTTGCCCACGCTCGCTGTGCGCTGATCATACTCGCCGATCTGCTGGCAAAGCGCCGGATCAGTGAGAACACGTGACACAAGGGCCCCTGGCTGCTCGAAGGGGTCGTAAAGCACCAAGTCTACAGGTCGCAGCCTGAGGGCGGGATGTCCGAGGAATTTCTCGGCGGCCGAGCGGGTAATCACGTAACCAGCCGCTCCGATCGGCGTCGAACGAAATCGCCGCAAGGCGATTCCATCCGCTGTCTCCGCGTGCACGGGGTAAACCCTTATCGTGCCACCTAGCGCATCAATACGGATGAGTTCATCGTCAATCCGGTCGACCGCATCGAGAAATGCGGGGGAGGCGCGACGATATCTTCACGTCATCCTCAAAAACCAGCGCCTGGTTGGCGCCCATGTCGAGCATGGTCTGCCAGCATCGTTCATGGCTCAGCGTACAGGCCAGTTCGTTTTTGCGCAGAAACGTCGGTCTCTCGCCATTGCAGTAGAGGTCGACATCCGCGGGGCTAATGTCCGCGGGCGTTACCGCCTCAATACGAGTTCCGTTGAGCCCCAGCTTGTGGAATTGGGCTTCCATAAACTCGCGGCGGTCCGGCCGGCTTGCTAGGTTGATGTAGAAGATCGGCAGCATCCAGAACCACTCCACGGGACCTTATCGGTCGCAGACATAGAAAGCCGACCGGCGCTTGGCAATGCCATGGCCCCTCTTCACCCTTGCCCAAAGCCAAGCAGCACGTTGACAGCGGCCGCCAGGAGGATCGTGTTGTAAAAGTGGGAAAAGATGAGATGCACCATCACGCGACGTCGCATGGCATTGCTCGATACTTTGGTGTCGGAGGTCGCGACCGACGTGCCAACGGTGAACGAGAAATAGAGAAATGCCGTGCCGTCGGGCGCCTCGTCGCCCGGAAAGTCGAGTCCACCCTCGACCTTTTTGCTGCGCGGTCGATCCGGCACTTGATAGTATTCATAGGCATAGTGCAGCGCGCCCATGACCTGCACCGTGAACCACCCCAGAACGACCGACGCAACGCTCGCAATGATCTCGCCCAGTTCCGCGCCATCGTCCTGGTTGAGCGCCAGGAACAGTGAGACTACGGAAGCCACGATGACGATCAGGACGATGAGCAAGATGCCCTTTCCGGGCGTATCCTCCTCGCGGGCATGCTCGTGTAGATAGCCCGCGGTGAGGTGCGGCAGCTTGATAAGTGCCAGGATCAGGTAGCCTGCGAAGAGGCAATTGGCGCCAAGGCTGACCGCGTATTTCGGTACGAGCAGCAGCGATACGACCAAGCCAACGATGCCGAGCAGGAGGCCGAGATAGAACGGAGCGTGTCGCGGCATGACATGCCCGACGGCTACCGCATGCAGGTTTCGCCTCGTCTGTTCCGGCATTCGATAGTTTCCTCCGCGAAATCGCCGCGGAGGAAACGCCGTCAGCCGCTAATGGCTCCCGGACCGGGCTTTGCGCCCGGCGGCACCTTGCCCATGATGATCATGCCAAGGACCTCGTCCTTGGTGACATCGCTGGTGCGCGCTTCGCCCACGACCTGCCCGTTCTTCATCACCACCAGCCTGTCCGCGAGGTCGAAGACGTCGTGGATATCATGGCTGATGAGGAAGATGCCGATGCCTTCGGATTTGAGCTGCTTGATCAGTTCGCCGACTTGCGCGGTTTCCTGCGGTCCGAGGGCCGCCGTCGGTTCGTCCATGACGAGGATGCGTGCGTTGAACAGAATGGCCCGGGCGATGGCCACGGACTGGCGTTGGCCGCCCGAGAGGGCTTTCACCGGCTCTTTGAAACGGCGGAAATTGGGGTTGAGACGCCCCATGACTTCCCGCGCTCGCGATTCCATGGCGGCATCGTCCAGCGTGCCGATCGGGGTTACCAGCTCGCGACCAAGGAAGAGGTTGGCGGCGGCGTCGACATTGTCGGCGACAGCGAGCTGCTGGTAGATCGTTTCGATCCCATAGGCCTTGGCATCGCGCGGATTGCTGATGGAGGCCGGTTCGCCATTGATCCTGATATCGCCGGCGTCACGCTTGTAGGCGCCCGAGAGGATCTTGATCAGTGTCGACTTTCCCGCACCATTGTGGCCGAGGAGGCCAACAACCTCGCCGCGGTGAAGGTTGATCGAGGCGTGATCGACGGCCTTGATACCCCCGAAGGCGATGGAGATATCGGTCATTTCGACCAGGGGTGTGCTGGCATCCAGCATGGCGGGCACTCCTAGTGCTTATTCCGGCGGTAAAGCGTGTCGAGCCACACCGCGAAAACCAGAACAATACCGACAACGATCGACTGAAGCGGGCTATCGAGCCCCATCAGCACCATGCCGGACTGCAGCGATTGCATGACCACGGCGCCAAGCAGCGCGCCGGCGATCGTGCCAACACCACCAGCCAGGGACGTGCCGCCGATAACGGCAGCCGCGATCACGTAGAGTTCGTCGAGCGTACCAAGGGCGTTGGTCGCCGCATTGAGGCGCGCGCTCGAAATGGCGGCGGCGATGGCACAGAGGCCGCCCATCAACATGAAGATCTTGACGGTCACCCAGCGCGTATTGATGCCCGCCAGCTCGGCCGCTTCCGGGTTGCCGCCCATGGCATAGACATAGCGGCCAAAGCGCGTCCGCATGGTGAGGAAGGTCATGAACACCCCCACCCCCACAGCAATCAACACCGGCACCGCGATGCCATGCGAGATGAATAGCCCGCCTTCCGGCACAGGAATGCCATTTGCCTTGGCATAGTTCTCGGCAATGCGCACCGGCCAGGGGTAGGCATTTGCCACCCAGATCGCCCCAATGGTCGCGCCGCAGCCGAGAATGGCCAGCGATGCTTCGGCCCAAAGCGGACGCTGGGGGAAATTGAAACGGCGGCGCTGACGGCGACCGAAGTAAAGCCCGGCAACGATCGCCACGCAGGCGATGGCCGCAACAATCCAGCTCCAGGTGAAGCCAATGGATCCGGCCGGCCCGCCACCGATCAGCTGGAAGGTCTGATCCATGGGCGCAACGGTACGGCCCATGGTCACCCACCAGGCGGCACCGCGCCAGACGAGATAGCCACCAAGCGTAACGATAAAGGCCGGCACGCGCAGATAAGCGATAATCGTGCCCTGCAGCGCGCCAATGCCGACGCCGACGACAAGGCCGGCCAGCAGCGACAGGCTCCAGATCAGCGGATGACCGAGGCCGAGCCCCAGTTGCACCGGCAGGATCTGCGTCTGCATGACGCCCATGACCATGCCGACGACGCCCAGAATCGATCCCACAGACAGGTCGATATTGCGAGTGACAATGACGAGCACCATGCCCGTGACCATGACTGCAACGGAAGCCGTCTGCACCGACAGGTTCCAGAGGTTGCGCGGGGTCAGGAATAGGCCGCCCGAAAAGATATTGAAGCCGATCCAGATGATCGCCAAGGCGCCAATCATGCCCAGGAGGCGCGTATCCACCTCAGTCGCGATGAGGAAGCGCTGAATGGGATTCTGCGTGAATGTGCTCGGATGGGCTGGCGTGGAAATGGCGTGTTGATCAGCCATTCAGGTCTCCCGTGGAAACGGCGCCCCAGCAAGAAGCCGGGGCGCAGTTCGGTTGCGATCAGGCAACCAGTTTAGCCTTTGTGGGCTCAGTTACAGGCGGCAACCGTACCGGCAGCAACACCCTGGCACACGACATCCTTGGACACCCAACCAGCGTCAATCACGACGTTGAGGTTTTCCTGGGTGATCGGCACGGGCGGGAGCAGCACAGCGTTCATCTCGACGCCCTTCGGGCCATCGGAGAACTTGGTTGCGCCGGTGACGGCATCGAGAGCCGTGCCGCCGCCGAGTTCAACTGCAATTTCCGCTGCCTTCTTGCCGAGTTCGCGCGCGTCCTTCCAGACCGAAACCGTCTGGGTGCCGAGTGCGATACGGTTGAGGGCAGCGTGGTCGCCGTCCTGACCGGAAACCGGCACGGAACCGGCGAGACCCTGTGCAGCCAGCGCTGCGATTGCGCCGCCTGCGGTGCCGTCGTTGGAAGCAACGACAGCGTCGACTTCGTTGTTATTCGCCGTCAGGAACTGTTCCATGTTCGCCTGGGCGACTTCCGGGTTCCAGTTGTCGGTATAGGCTTCGCCGACATTCTTGATGGCGCCCGAATCGACGGCAGCCTGGAGCACTTCC
Source organism: Devosia sp. (assembly GCF_024707125.1). Classification (GTDB taxonomy): domain Bacteria; phylum Pseudomonadota; class Alphaproteobacteria; order Rhizobiales; family Devosiaceae; genus Devosia. The sequence goes on along the minus strand of NZ_JANQAH010000007.1, from coordinate 354,490 downwards.
ATCTGGCCGGCGAACAGGAAGTCAGCATTGGGGTCTGCCGAATTGCCCTTGATGAAGACGTAGTTGCCTTCAGGCTTTACGGCGAACACGCCCTGAGCCTGCATACGCCCGACTTCCTTGTTGTCGAAGGTCAGGTAGAAGGCATCGGGGTTTTCGATCAGGCGGTCGTAGCCAACCACCGGAATGCCTTCGGCGACGGCAGCTGCCACGGCGGGGCCAATGGCTTCACTGTCCTGAGCCAGAACGATCAGCGCGGTTGCACCCTGGCTGATCAGGCTTTCGATATCGGTAAGTTGCTTCGAGGCAGACGACTGGGCGTCAGCCGAAATATACTCAGCGCCGGCCGCCTCAAGAGCGGTCTTGATCGCTGCTTCGTCGGTTTTCCAACGTTCTTCCTGGAAGTTGTTCCAGGAGACGCCGACGACGATTTTGTCCTGTGCCAAGGCGGCACCAGTCAACACGGTCGAGGCAAGCAAGACCGCTGCAAAGAGCTTATTCATCAATGTCCTCCCAATGGGCCATTCGGGCCCAAAATGCCATCCGCAGCCTTCACATCCCTAGGCAGGCGGGCACGCACTAGAGCATTATTTTCAATGCTCGAAAAAAGAAGTCGCATGTCAGATCGCGACGTGTCAACGTCAATTTCGAGTGCCGAACAAATTCAAGGTTGCGTCGAAGCGGCAGCTTTGATGTCTTGGGCTTGGGAGTGAGGGGAGTTGACTGCTTGACGCGAACCGTCAGCGATAGCGACAGCGTCCGGCGGCAAAACCGTGGACTGGTCTTGAGTGCCCTGCGCATGCAGGGCGCACAATCGCGCACGGCCCTCGCCAGCCTCACCGGCCTTAGCCACGCGAGCATGACCGCCATCATGTCGGACCTGCTCACGCAGGGACTGGTCGCGGAGCTGACAGCGGACCGGCCAGATGGGCGGACGCGCGGGCGCCCCGCCACTTTCGTCAACTTCGCGCGCAAGGCCGCCCATGCGGCGCTTTTCGAGCTCGACGTCAATCGCGCGAGGCTTTCGCTTATCGACTATGGCGGTGTGCTGGTCGACCGCATCGAAACCGACCTGACGCCGACCACCTTTGCCGGCATCGCGCCATGCCAATTCCTGTCCGACCGTCTCGACGCACTGCTTGCCCGCACGCCTGCCGCCAAGAAGACATTGCGGCGCATCGCTATTTCCGTGCAGGGCATTTTGGAACGTGACGGCCGTGGCCTGCGCTGGTCGCCGATCCAGCATCTGGCGGGTGCGCCCTTCGCGACCGAGCTTTCCGAGGCTCGCGGCCTACCCGTAACGCTGCACAAGCGCGGACGCCTCCTTGCGGAGGGTGCTCGCTGGCTCGATCCGGCCCTGCACGAAGCCAGTGTTGCCACGGTCTTCGTCGGCTCAACCGTGGCCATGGGTGTTACGTTCCGCGGTCAGATCATGGGCCGGGGCGACGAGGGCGCCACCGAGTTCGGCCACATGAACCATGTTCCCAACGGGGCGCTCTGCCGTTGTGGCATGCGCGGCTGCATCGAAGCCTATGCCGCGGATTACGCCGTACTCCGCAATGCCTATTCCGTGCCGGAGACCGCACCCCCTGCCCCCGCCGTACCGGCCCAGCAATATGAAATGCTGATGCAACGCGCCGAATCCGGCGATCGCAGCGCTACCCACGCCTTCAATCTTGCCGGACGCGCCATCGGTTTTGGGCTCAGCCGCATGCTGGCGATTTACGACCCCTCGCACATCCTGATCGTGGGACCGGGCGCCCGAGCCCTTGAACTCATGCGCCCGGAAATCGATCAGGCCATCAAGGCCTCGCTCGTCGGCAGCATAAATGGCGCACCCCACATCATCGCGCATCGCGATGAAACGGAGCCCATCTTCAAGGGCCTGCTCATGAAGACCCTCAACGATATCGACCAGGTCGATTTCGCGCCGCTTCCGACCTCAGAGCGGGCCGGCTGAACATCGTCAGATCTTCAGCCAGTCGTGTAGCTTGTCGGCCATGGCAGCGGGCTCTTCCTGGCCGCCATGCAGCGTCACATCGGGCGTGGTCGGCACTTCGAACGGGCTGTCGATGCCGGTGAAATTCTTGATCTCGCCGCGCCGAGCCTTGGCATAGAGCCCCTTGGGGTCGCGCCGCTCCGCCACTTCCAGCGAAGTGTCGACATAGACTTCCGTGAAGCGGATATCGCCGGCGATTTCACGCGCCAGCTGCCGTTCCTTCTCGAAGGGCGAGATGAAGGACACGAGAACGATCAGCCCGGCATCGGCCATGAGCTTTGCCACCTCTGCCACGCGGCGAATATTTTCGACACGTGCTGCTTCGGTAAAGCCCAGATCCTTATTGAGCCCGTGGCGCACATTGTCGCCATCGAGGATGTAGCAATGCCGGCCTTCCGCCGTCAGGCGCTTTTCGAGGAGATTGGCAATGGTCGATTTGCCCGAGCCCGAAAGGCCGGTAAACCAGACGATCTGCGCTTCCTGCCCCTTCTGCTCGGCGCGCACCTGGCGGTTCACGTCGAAGGACTGGTAGGTCAGGTTCTGCGCGCGGCGCAGGCCGAACGAAATCGTGCCTGCCGCCAGCGTGGCATTGGAAAGCCGGTCAATGAGAATGAAGCCGCCGGTAAGCGGATTGTCGGCATAGGGATCGAAGGCGATGGCGCGATCGGTCGCGATGGTGACGGTGCCAACCTCGTTGAGGTCGAGCTTGTTCGCCGCGACGTGCTCGAGCGTGTTCACATTGGTTCGAAACTTGATGTCCGTGATCGTCGCCGGGACGGTCTGTGAGCCTACCTTGAGCAGATAGGAGCGTCCCTGATAGGCCGGCTCGTCGTTCATCCAGACCAGGCGCGCCTGGAACTGGTTGGAAAACTCTGGAACAGCGCCTGGGTGAGCCAACACATCGCCGCGCGACACGTCGATTTCGCGATCGAGAACTAGAGTCACCGCCTGACCGGCAATGGCGCTGTCGAGATCACCGTCCATGGTGACGACGCGCGCGATCTTCGCCGGCTTTCGCGAGGCAGCGACCAGAACCTCGTCGCCGACCTTCACCTCACCAGAAGCAACGGTGCCGGAGAAGCCGCGGAAATCGAGATTGGGGCGATTGACCCACTGCACCGGAAAGCGGAACGGCTGTGCTGCCTTGTCCTGCGCGACCTCGATAGTTTCGAGATAGGGCACCAGCGGCGTTCCCTTGAACCACGGCATGCGTTCGCTATTAGCGAGAATATTGTCCCCCCGCAGCGCCGAGACCGGTACCGCCGCCAAGGTCTGGAACCCGAGATCCCCGGCAAAGGCGCGATAGTCCGCCTCGATCTGGTCGAAGATCGCCTGGTCGTAGCCGACAAGATCGATCTTGTTGACCACGAGCACCACGTGCTTCACGCCCACCAGCGACAGAATAAAACTGTGACGACGGGTCTGGGTAAGCAGGCCCTTGCGTGCATCGACCAGCAGCAAAGCAAGGTCGGCATTGGAGGCACCGGTCGCCATGTTCCGAGTGTACTGCTCGTGGCCCGGCGTGTCGGCGACGATGAACTTGCGCTTGTCGGTCGAGAAAAACCGATAGGCCACGTCGATGGTGATACCCTGCTCACGTTCGGCGGCGAGGCCATCCACCAGCAGCGAGAAGTCGATGCCTTCATCGCCAACCGTGCGATTGTGGCTTTCCTTCTTCAGGCTCGCGAGCTGATCATCAAGAATAAGCTGGCTGTCATAGAGCAGCCGCCCGATCAGGGTCGACTTGCCGTCGTCGACGCTGCCGCAGGTGAGGAAGCGCAGGAGCGACTTGTCGGTCTGCTGGGCGAGCCAAAGGTCGAGATTCGTATCAGGCGTGGCCATGGCGAGGGTCATACTCAGAAATAGCCTTCCTGCTTCTTCTTTTCCATCGAACCGACGGAATCGCTGTCGATCAGCCGGCCCTCGCGCTCGGAGGTGCGGCTCGCCTGCATTTCCATGATGATCGAAGGCAGGTCGGCGGCGTTGGAACGAATGGCACCGGTCAGCGGATAGCAACCAAGGGTACGGAAGCGCACGGTTTCGTGGCGCGGCGTCTCGCCTTGCGCCAACGGGAGACGTTCGTCATCCACCATGATCAAGGTGCCTGAGCGTTCGACCACCGGCCGGGGCTTCGCAAAATAGAGCGGCACGATGGGGATGTTTTCCGCGTAGATGTAGGTCCAGACGTCCAACTCGGTCCAATTGGAGATCGGGAAGACGCGCATGCTTTCGCCCGGATTGAGGCGGGTATTGAACGTCCGCCACAGCTCCGGCCGCTGGTTCTTCGGGTCCCAGGCGTGACTGGCATTGCGGTGCGAAAAGACGCGTTCCTTTGCCCGAGACTTTTCCTCGTCGCGCCGCGCGCCACCGATTGCCGCATCATAGCGCCCAGCATTGAGCGCCTGGCGCAGGGCGGCCGTCTTCATGATGTCGGTGTAGCGCGAGGAGCCATGATCAAAAGGATTGATCCCGTCCCGTACGCCATCCTGATTGGTGTGGGTGATCAGGTCGAAGCCGTATTCCTCGGCCGTTCGATCGCGAAACGCGATCATTTCCTTGAACTTGAACGTCGTATCGACATGCAGCAGCGGAAACGGAATCTTGCTCGGGAAAAATGCCTTGCGTGCAAGATGCAGCAGGACGCTCGAATCCTTGCCGATCGAATACATCATCACCGGCCGCTCGAAACTCGCAGCAACCTCGCGCAGAATCTCGATGCTCTCCGCTTCCAGAGATTGCAGATGGGTGAGAGGAGTTGGGGTCACGATGGTCCAGCCTGTTGATGGCGATCCGGCATATTCAGCTTGTACCTACTTGCGTAGCCCCCTTCCCAGCAAGGTGGAAAATGCCTGAAACGCTGGGGTTTCAGGGGCTTGAGGCAAAATAGTGCGGCGCCGCTTCGCGCACTGATAAACCTCTCCATCTGAGCCCGCGTCACACCCCCGCACCGCTCGCGGCGAGCCACCCACGCGCAAAAATAATTCTACACGCCGTTTCGGGCGCTCAGGCAGACATATTGATGGAGGGAGGTGTGGTGCCGGCAACAGGGTTCGAACCCGTGACCCCCTGATTACAAATCAGGTGCTCTACCAACTGAGCTATACCGGCTTGCTGAGGGCCGTTTAGCATTGAGGATCGGTACCCGCAAGGCACTTGGCGCGACGCTATCCGCGTCGCTCGTCATTGGGCGCCTTTTTCTTGGGATCAACAGGCTGCTCGAGCATTTCCTTGTCTCCCTTGTGGCCGAGGTCGTCGACATTGTCGTCCATCTGGTGACCTGGCCGCGTTTCAAACGGCGCGGGCGAAGATTTGTGTTTTGCCATGGCACACCTCCTTCCTAGGGAAGCAACCCGCGAGGGGGATCGAGGTTCCGCCAGCGTTCCTTACTGAACCCAAACCAAACATCCGGTTCACGCCCAGTCGAAGTCACCTCCGTTAGCAAGTGCGCTATCGAAGCGCCGATGCGCTCAAACAACAGAGGAGAACACCATGAAGACTTTTGCCCTTTCACTCTCGCTTGCCGTCGCCTTTACGGGCCTTGTCTCGGCCCTGCCCGCTCAGGCCGCAACACGCAATGTCGAACTGCCGGCCAGCATTTTTGCCGAGCGCTGCGACAAGCACAGCGGCATCTTCAGCATCGAAGGCAACGTCCTGCAGTGCCAGACGCAGACCGTGCCGGTCGCTTGTGCCTACCTCAACGTAAACCAGGCCCAGTGTCGCTGGCCGGGGATCGACAACCAGATCGCCGTCAACCGCGTGATCGGCCTACCCAGCGCGAACGCGCTCTCCGCCGGTGGTGGTGGCTTTGGTGGCGGCAACATTGGAAACGGTGGCAATGGCGGCGGGTTCTCTGGTCCAGGAGACTTTGTGAACCCGGACAACGATGGTCCAAACTGGCAGGGTCCCAAGGACTTCCAGTCCAACTGATCGTCTGGACACCACGGCCGCCCCTGCAACGCAGGGGCGGCCGCTCCTTCTCGAAAAACAACCAAAACCCAGCCCCCAGAAAGCTATCGCTCGCCTTTCGGTCCTGCCTTTGCTACTAGCGACCCCATATTCCAGCGGCACTTCGCACTTGGTAGCCACGAAGCACCCAAGGACGAAGCGCGGCGACAAAGATGTGCCGGTTGGCACTGCCTGCATTCGATTTGGGGGGCAATGTGAGCGGTTCGGCACTTCCTCGCGTAGCAATCGTGACCAATGAAACGCCCGGCTCCGAGGTCGCAGCGGAACGGCTCCGCAAGGTCTTGGGCAACGTTTCCATCGACGATGCTGACTATGTCGTAGCCCTCGGTGGCGATGGCCTCATGCTGCAGACCCTCCATCGCGTGATGCCGCACGGAACGCCGGTTTACGGCATGAATTTCGGTTCGGTCGGCTTCATGATGAACGACTTCGCCGAGGCAGATATTGTCCAGCGCCTGCAATCGGCGCAGCGCACGAAAATCTATCCGCTTTCGATGGAAGTGCTCGACGCTTCCGGCAAGCGCCGCATCGCCCTGGCCCTGAACGAGGTCTCGCTCTTCCGCTCGACCCATCAGGCGGCCAAGATTCAAATTGCGGTCGACAATGAAATCCGGCTCGACGAACTGATCTGCGACGGAATCCTGTTGTCCACGCCCGCCGGCTCCACTGCCTACAATCTCTCGGCGCACGGCCCGATTTTGCCGATCGAGGCACCGCTGCTCGCGCTTACCCCGATCTCACCCTTTCGGCCTCGCCGCTGGCGTGGGGCGATTCTCAGCAATCGGGCTGAGGTGCGCTTTGTACTGCACGAGGCCGAAAAGCGGCCGGTCAGCGCAGTCGCGGACAATATCGAAATTCAGAACGTGCGCGAGGTTACCGTTCGCGAGGACCGCTCGCACGGCGTGACGCTGCTCTTCGATCCGGGCAAGAGCCTTGAAGAGCGGGTGCTCAGCGAGCAGTTCAAGTTCTAGTGCCACTTAGGCTGCGGGCAGTTCCAGCATCCGCTCGGTAGCCGCCGGTGGTAGCGCCATTGCAAGGTGAGTTGTTTCGGCGAAGGCGCGCATAACACCGCGCGCGGCCTTGCGGGCCAGCGCAATATTCTGCTCGCTGAGATAGGCGAAGGTCTCTTCCAGAGCCGGCGGAATCACACCGTCATGATCGTTGATCAGTTCCTCGGTGAGCGCCGTCACGACGTAGTGACGGGCCGTGATGTCGTCAGCGAGATCAGCGGTTCGCGCATAAAGAACTAATTGCACCAGCACCTTACCGAGATCGGCCGACAAGCCTGCCCGCGCGAACATTGCGGAAAGCGACGCCCGGCTACCGCCTTCGAGCAGCGTAAAGACCTTCTCGCGCGAGACTTCGGCCAGCTCGGCAACGCAGGACGCGAAGAACATGACGTGGCCCGTGACAACCGCATGGAGGAGGATGCGCGAATTGAGCTGGCTCGATCCGACCAGCCCCTGCACGAAATCCTGCCTTTGCTGGCATGCCTCGTTTTCGCCGATCGAAGACAGCGCAGTATCGGAGCCATCACGCAGCAAACGGGCCAATCGGTCCGGGGCCAGAGAGCCGCGGACGAGACGCAGCTCTCGCAGGGCTTCCGTAACGCGCTGGACGAGGATCAGGCGAGCGGGCGCCGGCAGATCCGGACGAGACAGCAAGGCACCGCGCATTTGCGCGTCCTGGCCTTCGCTCCTTGCTAGTTCCACCAGAAGCTCGGAATCGATTCCGACGTCTGCGCGGCGCAGAACGTGCTGAGTAATATTCCGATCCTGCCGGGCAATCAGTTCGGCAGCGATGCGGGGCGAAAGCTTGCTGCGCTGGGCGATGGCGAGCCAGATGGACTGATCGCCCTTGCGGACGCATCCGAGCAGGTCGGCATCGATAAGTATCGGCGAATACTGAAGAATCGCGCGCGATATGATGGGGCTATCCTGCAGCAATGCGATCATGATCGGCCGGGGCGCGTCCAGCGAATGGAGCAGCCCGTAGGCCAAGGCAGCTCGCACCTTCACCGAAGGATCATCAAGGAAGTTGATCAGGGCGGCGTAGAGGGCAGCGTGTTCGTCAGCGGGGCCATGGTGGTCGAGAAAAGCCAAGGCAGCCAGATGGGCGGCGTGACCGCGCTCATCGCTATCATTGGACCGGGACAGCCGGACGAACTCGCTATACTCGATCATTACTCTCTCCACACCCGAGCGAAGAAAGCCTAGCCGAGAGTATTTAAGGAACCGTTCACCATAAACGGCAAGCCGCTGTTAACGAGCGTAAAGCTGGGTGAAGAAGGCAGAACCGCCGGCGGGTGGTGCTTCTGCCTCTTCGGGAACGGTCTTGAAGAGACCGGTAAAGGACATGTTGTCGGTCGAGAATCGCGACGGCACGACGGGGAGCGGTTCGGGTTGGCCGGCGCCCTGCCCGGCCATCTGCTGGGTAGAAAACGCAGCATTTGTAACACCTTCGTGCTTGGCGACGAGGGTGCGGTAGACGTCGCGAATGGTGCGCGGCTGGCCGTTGCTGTAGAAAATCGCCTGGTTGGCGTCGGCCTGGCGGGGGAAGAGATTGACCGCTAGCTGGTCGGGATTTTCGAGGCCGGCCTTGAACATGCGCTCGGCGCCTTCAGCTCCCAAGAAGTGGGCGATGTAGAGTTCGCCGGCGCTGGGGTTACGGCCGAATCTGGATTTCAGGTATTCGCCATTGGAGCGGGTGAAGGCGGCGGCAAGGTCCGCGGCGATCTGCGGATCTTCGCGCAGTTTGAGGATTTCGGCTTTTCGCGCGGGGTCGGCGACCGTGTAGCTGCCGTCGCTACGTCGTTGAATTTCATTGGCAATATTGCCGTAGCCCAAGCGCGGGCCTTCCTGCTTCATCACCTGCAGCCAGGTGCCTTCGAGGAACTGGAAGAGGCCGACGGCTGAGGAAGTGCTGGCCTTTGCAGACGGGTTGAGGCTGCTTTCGCGCATCGCCGTCTGCAAAAGATAGGAGAAGTCCACGCCGCTGCGATTGCCGGCCGCGGTGAGCGCGGTGGCCAGATTCTGCGGAACGGAGATGGACTGGACGCCCATTAACAGCCTGAGGTTAGCGCGAAGACTGCGTTAACCTCTGCATTATTATCGCTAACAGACTGTTAACATCGAGCCTGTTACGGGCGCCATTCTGTTACGATTTCGGCCAGGTCCGGACGCGGACGGTCTTCGATCGTGGTTGTCGGGGTGCCGATATGGACGAAACCGACGAAGCGCTCACCTTCTTTCGCGCCGAGCATAGCGGCCGCGTCGGTGTCGAATGTGTACCAGCGGGTGATCCAGGTCGCAGCATAGCCGAGGGCATAGGCGCCGTGGACGAGGTTGAAGGCGACATTGCCGGCCGAGAGCAATTGCTCGAATTCCGGAATTTTTACATGCGGCTTGGCGGTTGAGATGACGCCGATGACGAGGGGCGCGGGGACGAACTGGCGGCGCTCGATTTCGAGGCCTGTTTCATCAATTTCCGGGCGCTTGCGCTTGGCGATTTCGGCGAGCTTTTCACCGGCTGCGGCGCGGGCATCGCCGGAGAAGAGGACCAAACGCCAGGGTGCGAGCTTGCCGTGATCGGGAACGCGCGTCGCGATGGTCAGCAGCGTCTGCAGATCGGCGCCGGTCGGTGCGGGTTCGGCGAGAAACGCCTGGCCGACGGAACGGCGAGTAAGAAGGTGGTCACGCAGGGCTGGATTGGCGGGCATGGTCTATCCTTGAGGGCAGCTTGAAATGGGCGGGCCTTAAGGAAATTGCTTTGACCCAAACCAGCACCGGTTTTCAAGCCGTTCCGAGTGTGACACAGCTTTTCCGTAATCGCGCTCTATCCTGAAAAGAGTCGGGGCGCCCTGACCTTCTCTATTGGCCCGAACAACCATGCTGCCTGTCTATCGCCTGATTGCCTGTGCCATTCTCAGCTTTGCGAGCGTGACGGTTGCCTCTGCGCCTGTCGTCTTCGCGCAAGAGAACGCCGAGATTCCGCCCCTGCCCCGGCCGCGCCCCGATCCGAACAATCTGCCGCCTCCGGCGGCCGCGCCCGCCGCAGGTACGGCTGCCGATGCCATTACGGCGGTAACCAGCGTTCCGCAGTCGGTGACCCTGACTGCAAGGATTACGCAGGAAGGTCCGTCTATTCCCGAGGGTGTCGTCTGGCGGGTGTTCGACAGCGTGCCCGATGCTCAGGGCAATATGACGCTCGTTGCCAAATCAGAGGAATCAACGGCGCGGCTCGATCTGCCGCCGGGCGAATATGTGGTGCATGCCGCCTATGGGCGAGCCCAGCTCAGCGAATCCCTGTCGGTGGTGCCGGGCAATAATGAAAAGGTGGTCGATCTCGAAGCCGGCGCCTTGCGGCTGAATTCGGCCGTGACCGGTGACATTCCGATCGCGCCGACCCAGTTGCGCTTCGACATTTTTACCGCCGGCGAAGAGGCCAGCCGCGTGCTGATCGCCGAAAACCTGCCGCCCAATGACATCGTCACGCTCAATGCCGGCACCTATCACATCGTCTCGCACTTCGGGACGATCAATGCCGTGGTGCGGGCCGACCTGCGCGTGGAATCGGGCGAACTGACCGACGCAACGCTCTACCACCATGCGAGCGAAGTGTCGTTCCGGCTGGTTTCGGAAGAAGGCGGCGAGGCCATTGCTGACGTGGAGTGGACGGTGAAGACACCGGACGGCGCTACCGTCTTTACGGACCGCGGGGCTTTCCCGTCCACCGTGCTGGCGGAAGGCGACTATCTGATTTTCGCCAAGCAAGGCGAGAAGGTTTATAACCGCGAAGTGCAGGTGGTTTCGGGCGGATCGCGTGAAATCGAAGTGCTGACGAGTGTTTATGGCGGGGTTTGAGGGCCGCGCATCCCCACGGCGTCATTCCCGCGAAGGCGGGAATCAGTGCTTCCTCAAAATGAGATCCCCGCTTTCGCGGGGATGACACGGTGGATATTGCTGGGTCACCTACCCCATAGTTTGTCGTCACCACCGGGCTTGTCCCGGTGGTCCATGCGGAGGCGAGATGGATTGCCGGGACGAGCCCGGCAATGACGATGGAGGTGGGAGCGGCGTCAGAGCACTGGCGCCAAGCGCTACGTTACTTCCCGTACACATCCTTCGGATCGAACAGCTTCGGCAGGCCCGTGTCCTCCAGCCGCGCAATGCCGTTTTCCGTCTCGACACTGCGATAGAAGCAGCTTTTGCGGCCGGTGTGGCAGGCGGCGCCGCGGCCGGTCTGGCGGACGGTCATGACGAGACAGTCCTGGTCGCAGTCGGTGCGCAGTTCGACGACTTCCTGCAATTCGCCCGAGGTTTCGCCCTTCTTCCAGATGGCTTTTCGCGAGCGCGACCAATAGTGGGCGATGCCGGTTTCCAGCGTCAGGCTGAGGGTTTCGGCGTTCATATGCGCGACCATGAGGACGTCCTTGGTGCCATCCTCAATCGTGACGACCGTGATGAGGCCATGGGCATCGAAGCGCGGCGCGAAGATGGTGCCCTCTTCGAGTTCGTCATGGCTTAGCAATTTGGGGTCGGCGAAGGAGGAAATCATGATGCGCGCCTTTGGCTCGAATGACGAGGCTCTAGCGCGCATCGCTGACAAGCGCCAGTGTTTCAGGCCTTGAGGCCGAACCAGACCTCGACATCGCCCATGCCGGTGCGGGCATCGAACGCGGGGCCATAATATTCGATGAAGCTATGGACCGCTTCGCTAGGCTCGTAGCCGTTTTCGCTGAGCCAGCGTTCGGCCGAACCAATCGTCTGCCGAATGGTCGCGACATGTCCGGCATGCTTGAAGCGTGCCCAGCGCAGCGGAGGAACGGTAACCGCGCTGAGTTCAGGCGGCAGTTCAATGCCGGCCCTCACTTCCATGGCGACGAGGTAGTCGAACATGCCATCGGCAGTGATTTCGCCAACCAAGCCATAGGCCGCGCCGGCAATAGCTCCATCGATGTTGCCGATGTAGGGCTGAAAACGACGCCATTGATCCGGAATACCAACCGGCATGCTCATCTGGTGACGCTCAGCGATGCCGGCAAAGTGTAGCGCCGGGCGGTTTTCAAAGTGCGGCAGCGCGATGGTAGTGTCTGCGTTCATTTCCATTCTGAGAGGCTCCACGAAACTGATCCCTTCGAGGTGACGCCGATCGCGGACCGTTTGCGGCGTGATGCCGAACTGATCACGAAAGGCACGGGTGAATGCCTCGTGCGAGCCATATCCGGCTTCCAGCGCAACCGAGAGAATGTCGGGAGCGCCATTGGCCAGGACGCGAGCGGCTTCACTGAGGCGCCTTGCCCGCAGATAGCCGGTGACTGAATAGCCGGTGACCAACGGAAAGACGCGCGACAGGTAGCTTTTGGAGCGCCCTGTGACCGCCGCCAATTCCTCGAGGTCCAGTGGCTCGCGTGAGCGGCTTTCGAGAACCCAGAGCATCTTGGCAACAAGGGACATGACATGAACTCGCTTGAGACGGGTAGTCTATGCCACAAGTGGGACATGCGCATTTGATCGCGCTTGTCGTTGCGGCGTCATAGCCAGGAGAGCAGCGCAGGGCGCCCGTCGACAGACGCCACGAAGCCGTGCAACCTACCCCTCGGTGCAGGGGAGCCGCCATTGCGTAGGCTATATAGAGCTATCAGGCGGAGCGTGACGAAGAACTGGGCTCAGTTACCAGTTCTAGCCTTTGTCTACTCCGTTTGGTTTTTCTACATGTCGCCCGGGCCCGAGAGCCGGTACAAGAGCGCCTATGCGGCTCTGCTCATTCTCGCGCCTGTCGTATAGCGATCAAGGTTGTGGTCGATGCCGTACGGGCCTTCTCCGACCCGGAATAGTACGCCGGACAACCTAGGATGCCTCAGCGTCGATTGATCATCGCGAAGAAGCGGTCCTGTTCGACGCGGTCTTCGGCAAAGACGCCAGTGAAGCGATGGGTGATCGTCTTGACGTCGTGGGCGCGAACGCCGCGCATGGTCATGCACATGTGTTCGGCTTCGAGCATGACCGCGGCGCCGCGAGGCCCGAGGTTCTCGTTGATGGCGTCGACGATCTGCGCCGTCATGGTTTCCTGCGTCTGGAGACGGCGGGCGAAGACTTCCACAAGGCGGGCGAGCTTGGAGAGGCCAACAACGCCGTCATGTGGCAGATACGCGATGTGGGCCTTGCCGAAGAACGGCACCATGTGGTGCTCGCAATGGGCATAGAACGGAATATCGCGCACGAAGACGATGTCGTCGTAACCGCCGACTTCGCGGAACATTTTCGACAGGACTTCCTTGGCGTCCTGGCCATAGCCCGAGAAGAGTTCCTCATAGGCCTTGGCGACGCGTGCCGGAGTCTCCAGCAGGCCCTCGCGGGTCGGGTCGTCACCGGCCCAGGCGATCAGCGTGCGAACAGCCGCTTCGGCTTCTTCGCGAGTCGGGCGCGGCATTGAAGTGGACGTGGCAGGCGCGGGAAAAGGTAGCTTTACGGACGCGTCCAATGGATTACTCCTAAACTCGGAACCGGAGTGGCTGCGGTGTCGCGGGCAGTTTGGACGACCAGAGAGCTTCTACCCTGGCAGTCCGTGTCGGACCATCTATATAGAAGGCGTACAAGACGGGAACAAGAAGTCAGATTTCCTTCATGGCGCTAAGCGAGCTTTATTCGGACAAGATTCTCGACATTGCCGGAAACGCATTGCAACCCGGGCGGTTGCCTGCGCCAGATGCCTCGTCGCGAAAAGTCAGCCGCATCTGCGGTTCGGTGATCGAGGTGGATATCGTTGTGACCGACGGGGTCATTACCGGCTATGGGCACGAGGTTTCGGCCTGCGCCTTGGGGCAGACTTCGGCGGCTATTGTAGCGCGCGAGATCGTCGGGACACGGGCTGACGATTTTTTGGCGCTGGCGCGGCAAATGCGGGAAATGCTGAAGGCCGACGGGACGCCACCGGACGGAAAATGGTCGGACCTGGCTTACCTCGAGCCGGTGCGCGAGTTTCCGGCGCGGCACGCCTCGACGCTGCTGGTGTTTGATGCCGTTGTGGATGCGATAGAGAAAAGATCGACAAAACAAACCGTTGCATCGATATGTTGATGCAGAACATCGCTTCCTACGTGCTGCGCGCGATCGACTTGCCTTTCAAGGTCGCAGCGATTTTGCTGATCACGATCTATCGCTACACCCTTTCCGCTTTCGCCGGGCGAACCTGCCGGCACCTGCCTACCTGTTCGGAATATACGCGCGATGCGATCTGGCAATTCGGATTCTGGCCGGGCGGCTGGATGGGGCTGTCGCGGTTCGTCCGTTGCCGGCCAGGTGGAACGCATGGCTATGATCCGGTGCCGGAGGCTGTGCCTGACGAAGCACGGTGGTATCTGCCGTGGACCTATGGCCGGTGGAAGTGACGCCTCTGCCCGCCGGACCTACCCGACGGCAAAGAAATCCTCGCTCCCCTTCGTCGAATAGCTGGGGCCGGTACTGAGGGACCCGCGCAGTGTCTGCTTTGTCCTTCAAGGGCTGGCACGGCGCGAAAAGCATGCTATTCAGGCCGCCTTGCAGCGATTGGCGCTGCATAATCCCAATTTCTGGAGACTGAAAATGTCGATCAAGGTGACGTTCCCCGATGGTGCAGCTCGCGAATTTCCGCGCGGCACCACCGGCACCACCGTGGTCGAAGGGATCTCCAAGAGCCTGGCCAAGAAGACCATTGCCATGCGCTGGAACGGCGTGCTCTCCGATCTTTCGGATGCGCTCGACGCCGATGGCCAGATCGAGTTCGTGACGCGTGATTCCGGTTCCAAGGATGCGCTCGAACTTATTCGCCATGACGCAGCTCACGTTTTGGCCGAGGCCGTGCAGGAGCTTTGGCCCGATACGCAAGTGACCATTGGTCCGGTGATCGAGAATGGCTTCTACTATGACTTCTACCGTCAGGCTGGGCCCTTCACGGAAGATGAGCTGCGCATCATCGAAAAGAAGATGAGCGAAATCATCGAGCGCGGTGCGGCCTTCACCAAGGAAGTGTGGACGCGCGACCAGGCCAAGGACTGGTTCGAAGCCAAGGGCGAGGCCTTCAAGGTCGAGCTGGTGGACGCCATTCCGGCTGACCAGTCGATCAAGATGTATGCCCAGGGCCAGTGGAAGGACCTCTGCCGCGGCCCGCACATGCGGACCGTGAAGGATGTCGGCCAGGCGTTCAAGCTGACCAAGGTGGCCGGCGCCTATTGGCGTGGCGACAGCAATCGTCCGGTGCTTTCGCGCATCTACGGCACGGCTTTCCCGACCAAGGAAGAGCTCGACGCTTACCTGACCATGGTGGAAGAGGCGGAGAAACGCGACCATCGCAAGATTGGCCGTGACCTCGATCTGTTCCATCTGCAGGAAGAGGCGCAGGGCTCGGTATTCTGGCACCCGCGCGGTTTCGTCATCTACAACCAGATGGAAGCCTACATCCGTCGTCGTCTCAATTCCTCGGGCTATGTGGAAGTGAAGACGCCGCAGCTGATGCATGCCAAGTTCTGGGAGCAGTCGGGCCACTGGGGCAAATATCGCGAAAACATGTTCGTGGTGCCCGACCAGGTGCCGAGCACGGAAGATGACAAGCCGATCTTCGAGAACGAAGGCGACCTACTGGCGCTGAAACCGATGAACTGCCCGGCACACGTGCAGATCTTCAACCAGGGCATCAAGTCCTATCGCGACCTGCCGCTGCGCATGGCCGAGTTTGGCTGCTGTCACCGCAACGAGGCCCATGGTGCGCTCCATGGCCTGATGCGCGTGCGGCAGATGACCCAGGACGACGCGCATATCTTCTGCCGCGAGGACCAGATCCAGAGCGAGACGGAGCACTTTGTGCACCTGCTTTACTCGGTCTATGGGCATCTCGGGTTCGACAATGTCGTCATCAAGCTCGCGACGCGGCCGGAGAAGTTCGGCGGCACGATCGAGCGCTGGGATGCGGCCGAGAAGGCGCTGGGCGATGCCCTGCGCGCGACCGGCTATGACTTCGAGATCGCCGAAGGCGAAGGCGCGTTCTATGCGCCGAAACTCGAATTCCATCTCAAGGATGCGATTGGCCGTTCCTGGCAGGTTGGTACGCTGCAGCTCGACTATGTGCTGCCAGAGCGCCTCGGCGCGACCTATGTGGCCGAGGACGGTAGCCGGCAGTTTGCCGTGATGCTGCATCGCGCGATTCTTGGATCGCTCGAGCGGTTTATTGGCATCCTGATCGAGAACCATGCCGGCAAGATGCCGATGTGGCTGGCGCCGACCCAGGTCGTCGTTGCGACCATCGTTTCGGAAGCGGATGAGTATGGTCAGAAGCTGGTGAACCAGCTTAGGGCCGTGGGCATTCGTGCCGAGCTCGATACCCGCAACGAGAAGATCAACTACAAGGTGCGCGAGCACTCGGTGCAGAAGGTGCCGCTGATGTTCGTGGTTGGCAAGCGCGAGGCCGAGGAAGGCACGGTTTCCGTGCGTCGTCTCGGCACCGAGGGCCAGCAGGTTCTGCCATCGATGGAAGCGATCGTTTCGCTTCTCGCCGAGGCAACCCCGCCTGATCTCAATGACAAGGCGCAGGCAGCCTGAGATGCCGCAGCGTCCGTCCAACCGCGAAATGAAGGCGCTCTATCATCTGGGCGAGGACAATGTCCTCGGCCCGGATGACTTCAAGGATATCGGCGAAAAGACCTTTGCCGGCATGCTGAAGAAGAAATGGGTGGAAGAGGCCGAGCCGGGCAAATTCCGGACGACCGAAAAAGGCCGCATCATCCATGATGAAGAGGTCTATTTCAGCGGACGCTGGAAGCGATAAGGACGGGGCGGGCTGTTGGCTGAGCGCATTGCCATAACCCGCACCGTTTCCATCGATCCCAGCGAGATCGAGGAAACGTTCGTCCGCGGCACGGGAGCCGGCGGGCAGAACGTCAACAAGGTGGCAAGCGCGGTGCAACTGCGCTTCGACCTCGCCAATTCTCCCAGTATTTCAGATGCGATGAAGCGGCGCGTGGGCACGCTGGCGGGAAGCCGGCTGACCAAGGATGGCGTTATCGTCATTGTCGCCAACAATCACCGCGACCAGCCGATGAACCGCGCCGATGCGCTGGAGCGGCTGGTGGAATTGCTGAAGGCGGGGGCCTATGTGCCCAAACCGCGGATTGCGACGCGCCCTACCCTGGCTTCCAAAAAGCGGCGGCTTGATGCCAAGACCACGCGTTCGGGCGTGAAGCAGGGCCGTGGGCGGCCGCGGGTCGACGACTAGTTTATTCAAGGACTATTTCCATGAGCCTGAAATTTGGAACCAGCGGCGTGCGCGGGCTTGTGACCGATCTGCAGGGGCAACCGGCGCGGCGCTATGTGGCCGCGTTTTTGCGGCATTTGCAGGCTTCGGGGCAGATGGCCGGTGGGCGAGTGCTGGTGGGCTATGACCTCAGGCCGTCGAGCCCGGCGATTGCTGAGGATTGCCTTCAGGCAATTGCGGCTTCGGGGTTCGAGCCAGTCGATTGTGGCGCGGTGCCGACGCCGGCTTTGGCTTTGCAGGCGATGAAGACCGGTAGCGCGGCGGTGATGATCACCGGGAGCCATATTCCGGCGGATCGCAATGGGCTGAAGTTTTACAAGCCGGCCGGCGAAGTCAGTAAGGATGACGAAGCGGGGATTGTGGCCGCGCTGTCTGACGCAGATGTGCCGGATGCGGCGCATGGCCCCAAGGACGAGCACGACGAGACGCTAAAGGCCTATGCCGAGCGTTGCGTGGCGCTGTTGCCCAGGGGCGCGCTCGATGGCTGGAAGATCGGTGTGTTCGAGCATTCCACGGTGTCGCGCGACCTGATTGGTCAGGTGCTGGCGGCGCTGGGCGCTGAGATTGTTTCGTTGGGGCGGAGCGATGTGTTCGTGCCGGTGGATACGGAGGCGTTTTCTGACGGGCTTTTTGCGCCCCTGCCCTTCTGGGTGCGGGAGCATGGGCTGGATGCGATTGTGTCGGCCGATGGCGATGCGGATCGGCCGCTGGTGATGGATGGCAAAGGCAATTTCGTGCGTGGGGATGCGCTGGGGCTGCTGGCGGCGCGGTTCCTCGGGGCGAAGGTGGTTGTGACGCCGGTGACGTCCAATTCGGCGATCGAGCGGACGGGGTATTTTGAGGACGTCGTGCGGACGCGGGTGGGCTCGCCCTTCGTGGTCGCGGGCATGGAAGCGGCGGATGCTGTCGTGGGCTTTGAGGCCAATGGCGGGACGTTTGTCGGCACCGGGTTTGAGCTGACGGCGCTGCCGACGCGGGATGCGATTTTGCCGGTGATTGCGGCGCTGGGGCTGGCGGCGCAGGACGGGATTTCGGTGGCGGAGCTGGTGCAGCGCTTGCCGCTGCAAGTGGCTGTCGCGGATCGCCTGCAGGAAGTGCCGGGTGAGCGGAGTTCGGCGTTTCTGAAGCGGCTGCAGATGGATGGTGGCTATGCGGCGGAGGTGTTTGCGCCGCATGAGATCGCCGATGTGAATGCGATCGATGGGTTACAGTTTCATCTGAAGAGTGGCGAGACGGTGCATTTCCGGGCGTCGGGCAATGCGCCGGAGTTGCGGTCTTATGTGGAGGCTGGGACGGAAGCGCGGGCGAAGGAACTGCTGTCCTGGTCGATGGCGGCGCTGGAGAAGGCGGTTCGCTGACGTTCCCAAACCACGGCATCATTCCCGCGAAAGCGGGAATCCATGTTTGTGCAGGAAACAGAGATCCCCGCTTTCGCGGGGATGACACCGTGGGTGGTGGGAGATCGCAGGTAGCGAATTGCTGAAACATTTGGGGCGGCCAATGGCCGCCCCTTTTGTTTGCTTACTTCGCCGAGGCGGTGATGTTGACCTTGCCAATCAGGGTCGTGGGGTCTTCTTCGGCGGTCATGAAGTCGACCATGCCGAGGCCGGGGTCAGTCTTGGCTTCGATGCCGATATTGAGCGACTTGGCCGAACCGCTGACGAACTGGTTGATCGCCGCGCCAAGCTTGGCGGCATCGGCGGCACCGGCCATCATGCCGATGATGGTGCCTTCCGCGAGACCGGCGAAGACCGGGCGCAGGGTTGCGGGGTCGGCGCCCTGCTCTGCCGCGGCAACGGCCAGGATGATGTCGGAGAGACCGGCGTCGGTGACGTCGAGGTTGAGCGCCTTGATCGCGACGCCCATGCTGGCCATCAGTGCCTCATCCTCGTCGAGCGAGAACAGGGCTTCGGTGGCATTCGCGATGGTGCCGGAGAGCACGACGGTTGCGAGGTCGACACCGGAAACGGAGACTTCTTCAACGTCGATGCTGCTGGTATCGGCATTCCAGGCGGCGGCGAGGCGGAAGCCTGCATCGATGTCGGTGATTCCGAGGGCGATGAGCTGCTGGAGCTGTTCGTCCTGAGTATCTTCGGGCAGCGCGGCGCGAATGCCGCTGGCCGAGGTGTCGATGACGCTGGGGATACCGTTGATGTAGCTGGCGAGCGACAGGTCAAACTCGTCAACATCGGCAACGATGCGTTCGCCGTCGGCATCCGGATCCGGAATGTCGATGGCAAGACCGGAGAAGGAGAAGCCATCAAAGGCCGGAATCAGGGCGCGGGCATTGGCCTCGAGCCAGGATCTGTCGACTTCCTCCGGCGCATTGGCGAGAGCGGCAATGGTGGAAGACAGGTCGAACTGCTTGATGGTGAAATTGCCGAGCGTGATCGAGCCATCGCCTTCGACATTGATCAGGAAATCATCCATCGAAATCTGCGGATAGATGCCCGGCGACATGCCGGCCATGATCACGTTGCCGATTTCGACATTCATCGGGCGGCCTTCGTCATCCGTACCGGAGCACGAAAAACCCTCGAAGGTGAATTCGGAGCTTTCGAAGGCCGTCAGAATGTCGGCGTACATGCGCATGAATTTGCCCATCAGGGCCGGATCGGCCATTTCCGGGTCGTCTTCCATCTGCTGGGCCAGCGTCATGATCTCAACGAAGGACGTCTCGATGGGACGGCCGCGCACTTCGGCGCCGCTTACCGGGCCGAATTCACAGCTGACTTCTTCCGCTTCAAAAGTGCCGCCTTCCATGAGGAAATCGGCATAGAGAGTTTCCATCTCGGTGGAGCCGCCGCCATCGACGAGGCCATAGATGCCCAGCATGCCGCCGATGTTGAAATTGGTCGCCGAAGTGCTGCCCATTTCGGCATGGCCGTCCGGCACCTCGAAGGTCGAGCTTTCGAGGCTGGCGCTGGCTGCAACGCCGTCGACCACGTCTTCGAGAACCAGGTTGTTGAAGGTGAGAACGCCGTCTTCCTTCACGCCATCGACGGTCGAAGTGACGGTGAGGATGATTTCGGGAACGGTGATGCTGGTGGCATTGAGGCCAGCAAGCGCATCGGCATTCTCGACGAGCGCACCGCTCAGGATCGCCTTGATGGTGTCGGCATCGATGCTGGAATCAACCGCATCAACGCTGGGGATGGAAACGGCGAATTCCGCCGGCTCGGATGCGACCGTCTGCTCGGCGGGTTTGGATTTCGTTTTCTGCGCCATGGCGGGAGCGGCAGGGAGTGCCACGCTGACCAGACATGCTGCGGCGATCCCTGCCAGGCCACGCCTGGTGACGATGTTCAAAGACATGTTTTTCTCCCAATTGCAGGCGGAGTCTGCACCATGCCGCCCAACTGTCTCGGTGTTAAGGCATATAGGCCTATTTTCGGGCAGGCAAATGCAAGTGGTGTGACGGGCGCGTTTGGAATGTGTCGCGCAAGGCTTTTGGTATTGCGCCAGGGACTGGCCGTGTCCGCTGATGCCTCGACGCCAGTCGGCGCTAGTGCTTCCGCTCGAAAAGCCCCACCATCAACAGGCCGGCAAAGAACCCGCCCAGATGCGCCTGCCAGGCGACGCCGAGGCTGGCGCCCATGAGAAGCGGCGCGAGGGGTACCGCGGCGTTGAGGATCAGCCAGATCAGTGTGAAGAATCGCGAGCGCGGGTTGATGAAGACTTCGCGCAAAGTGGCGAGTCGGCGGCCAAGGACCACCCGCTGGCCGGTCTCGGGGTGCTGTGCGTAGAGGACCGGCTGGAAGATGAACCGGACGGCCGCGCCGGTGAGCCCGGCGACGCCGCCTGAGGCCCCAATGAGATAAGCGCCGGAATAGAGCGAGGTCGCAGCAAAGGCCGCGGCGCCAGCGGCGGCCGAAACGAGGAAGATGGCCAGCATGGGCCCTGCCCCATAGCGTCGGACAACCGGACTGGCAAAGATGACGAGCCAGGCGACGTTGACGAGCAGATGATCCCAGCCGCCATGGAGGAAGGCATGGGAGAACGGCGTCCAGAGCAAGGGAATCGCGACGGAGATATCCTGCGGTGCCAAAACGATACGCAGAGGCTGGAAGGCGAACCAGAAATAGAGCTGAGTCTGCCCGGCCTCGTTAAGCACCATGGTTGCCGCCAGGTGAATCACTGCGAGAATGCCGACGAGAACAGTCACGGCATTGGGCAAAAGGAAGATAGGCTCGCGTGGCGGGCGGCCTTGGGAACCGGGCATCTGCTCGGGTTCACTCATCGTTTTTCTCCCTAAAACCCTACGCAGCGCGGCTTCCGCAAAGCTTTTCCACATTGGGACAGCAGCGTTAACCTTAATTAATGTTTAAGCGGGCAATCGCCCTGCCGATTTGCCATTGTCGTCGGTGCGGCGAGACTCTCTGGGGAGATAGGATGCCGCTTATGAACAAGCGGGTCCTACCATGCAGATGCCGAGCACCAATACGCTCTATACCTATTGGAACACGATTCGTGGCGCCCGCAGCGCGCCCGACCGCAAGGACATCGACCCGACCCGCATTCGCGAAGCGCTTGCCAATACCTTCATCCTCGAACTCAATGACGAGGACAAATTTTCCTTCCGCCTCGCCGGTTCGCACCTCTGCACCAGCTATTGCCGTGAACTGAAGGGCCGCTCCTTCTCCGCTCTCTGGCACGACCGCGACCAGGATGCGATGGAAACGCTGATCCGCGCCGTGACGGAAGATCATGCCGTGGCGCTTGTAACTTTCCAGGGCTCGACGGCTCTCCACACCAAGACATCCTTCGAGATGATCCTGATGCCGCTGCGCCATAACGGTTCGAGCCACACCCGCATTCTGGGCGGCATGACGGCGACGGAAGAGCCCTACTGGCTTGGCGTGCAGCCGATCGCCGAGCAGCGGATCACCGGCCTGCGCCTGATCTGGCCAGATGAAATGCCGCGCGAGGAATCGATGCCTGATGTTGCCGCCAGCGTCGTGAACGACATCGGCTTTGCTCCGGCGGCGTCGACCATGGCTATGCCGACAACGCTTTATGGTCGCAGCGCACGTCGCTATGCTCACCTCGCCGTGATCGACGGCGGCCGGAACTAAGATCTGGCGCGATCGGGCTTTGCCGGGTCGCGCGTTTATCTCCCTGTCAGGGCTTCGGTTTCGTCTGAAAGAAACCTCGCATCGGCCAGCCCGGGCGCCCCGACACCAACCAAGCGTTAACCGAGAATCGTTACGATGCTTGCACTTTTACGTGCGGGCGGGGACCGGTGAACGCATGCTTAGTGACGATCTCGATTCAGCACGCATGCCCTCTCCTTCGCAGCCTCGTGCGCAAGAAGGACGGTTTCAGCGCGTCAAGGTTTCCATCCTTGGCCGCTATATGCTGGCCGATCGGCGCGAATTTCCCTGTCAGGTTCTCGAAATGTCGCCCGGCGATGCCGTGGTGATTGCACCTGTGCCGGGGATCGAAGGCGAGCGGATCATTGCTTATCTCGACCATATGGGGCGCATCGAAGGCACCATTCTCAAGCAGGTCGATGGCGGCTTCCTGATGGATATCGCGGCCACGCCGCGCAAGCGCGACAAGATGGCGGCGCAGCTCACCTGGCTGGCCAACAAGGACGTGCTCAACCTGCCGGAAGATCGTCGGCATGAGCGCGTAGTGCCCGATCTCCGGCATTCTACCGTCGTTCTCGACGATGGGCGGCGCTACAACTGCAAGATCATCGACATTTCGCTCTCGGGCGCGGCCATCGAACTCGATGTTCGTCCGGCCATGGGAACGCCGATCACGCTTGGCCGCATGCGCGCACGGGTTGTGCGTCACTTCCAGAATGGCGTGGCCGTGGAATTTGCGGCGGCGCAGGAAATGCTCAATGTCGTGCAGCAGAACCTGCGCGTCATGAACTGATCTGAGGGCTCCGCCTTAGCGTAAACGCATCCTTACCTCGGCCGCTAAAAGACAGATCAAACTATCCTAAAACACGCATAAAAACTGCTCGGCAGTTTTCGGACCGGGGCAAGTCGGCCCCCTTAGCGTGGTCTCCATCAGGGAGATCGCGTTATGGCAATCCGAAATAGGCGTCTGATGGTGGCAAGTCTGGCCACTGCGGCGCTCGCAATCTGGGCCCAACCCAGTGCGGCTATCGACTTTACCAATGCAGCCTATGTGCAGGTTGCGAGCACGAATACGTCCATTCCGGTTGGGCATCTGGATTTCTGCCGGTCACGTCCCGGCGAATGCCAGGCCAATGGCGCCGTCGAGGCGGCCGTCACCTTGACCGAAGGCAACTGGCAGCAGCTCGTTTCCATCAATGCACACTACAACCAGACCATCATTCCGGTGACGGATCAGGAACTCTATCAAGTGGAAGAGTTCTGGACCTATCCGACAAGCGGGTATGGCGATTGCGAGGATTTCGTGCTCGCCAAGCGCCAGGCGCTGATCGAGGCCGGCTGGTCCCCCAGCACGCTTCTTATCGCCGTGGTGCGCCAGAGCGATGGCAGCGGCCACGCAGTGCTGATGGTGCGGACTGATCGCGGCGACCTGGTGCTCGACAACCAGGAAAGCGCAGTGCGCGTCTGGAATGAAACGCCCTACCAATATCTCAAGCGCCAGTCCCAGGCGCATGCCGGCCAGTGGGTCGATATGCTCGATGATCGCATGACGATCGTGGCGGCCAACAACTAAGGCGTGTCTTTGTCCTGAAACCGGTCCCCACTTTCAGGAGACACGCTGTAGGTTTTCCGGGTCCCGCCCCAAGAATCCCTGATAGGGACCTGATGAACAAGGCCGGCTCTCGCCACAGCGAGGCCGGCCTTGTTGTATTTCAGAGTGCCTGTTCGCCTTAGCGAATGGCGAAGACGTAGAGGCTCATGAAGAAGAGGCCGGTAACAAAGGCCCAGCTGAAGCCGACAAGGGCGCCGATGAGCGCCGAGGTCATCGACAGGGTGCTGTTGTCTTCGTGCTGCCAGCCCATGTGCAGCATAATGTATGGCCCGCAGATGATGCTCATCACCAGGTGCCCGGCAGCGCCGGCAAGGCTTCGCCCATCCATGCGGAGCATGGCCTGCTGGCGGGACAGCGCCTGATAGAGATGCGTCCCGGCGCCCGCAATGCACAGCCCCACACCCATGATGAACGCCGCAAGCAAAAGTTCGCGCGTCATCCCTGCCCTCCTATGCCGCCGACCCTCGGCAACGTTAATTCTTTGGTAACCATATTGCGGCTGAAGTGATGTGTCACCTCCGCTTCAGAAAACTGGTTAACGCTGGCCATGACTGCCTTGCCGCGCTCCGAACCCCGCAATTCCGGGCTTATGCAGAACCTGGCGGGTATAGCGCTGGTGGTGATGCTGGCCGCTTTGGGCATCGCTTATCTTGTGGATGAAGCGGGCCGATCGGACGGGCGCAAGGCACCATCGCTCGATGATGGCGAGGCGCTGGCGCAGACCGTCGGCGGGCGCGAACTGACGATCCCCAAGAACTGGTTCCGCTTCGGCGAGCAGATGCAGAGCGGCTTTGTCAGCCAGGTCGATCTATCGGTTGAATTGCCGCTTGGCCGGGTCGACGTGACGCTCCTGCCCCGGTCCCGGGCGAAGTCCAGCAGCGAGCTGCTCGATAGCGTCTATGTGCACCAATTCGCCAAGGGCACGGAAATGGGCGTGCCGGGGCTCATCGGGCAGAAGCTCGAGGGCAATGGCTATGCTGGGGAAGCGATCTGGTATGACGCGCTGGCGCCAAAACCTTTTGTCGCCAAGTGCATAGACGCCATCGAGGCGGATGCGCCGGACAAATGCGTCCGCACCGTGCATCTGGCGAGCGGTCTGGCGGCCATCTATAGCTTTGACGCGACTTTGTTGCCAGCCTGGCGTGATTTCGACGCGGAAATGGGTCAGTGGCTGGAAAGGATCGGCGCCAACTAGTGTCGGCGCCGATCAAAAGTGGTCAGTCGATATCGTCCAGATCGATATCGAGGATCGACATCGAGAACATGTAGGACTTGTCGCCGTCTTCGTCATCGACGTGGATGAGGCCGATCGACTCATCGCCGATGAAGACTTCGACCGAGTCGTTGAGCTTGGCGCGGGGACGGACGTCGATGTTCTTGTTGTTGAACATGCGTTGCAGGAATTTCTGCAGCTTGATGATCTCGGGATGGTTCACGGCAATCGTCCTGCTGTTGGGTTGGCGCGCAATCTAGTGCCTCACGGGCCGCTGGCAACCCCCGGCACTGTCATTTTAGCGGTGACAACCTGCGGCAGAGACTTGCCCTGCCGGTCAGCCGTTGTCGTGCACGAGCACCATCTGGTCCATGACCAGCGCCGGCTGGGCGCAGCCGGCTTCGCCGATCACCTTGGCCGGCACACCGGCGACGGTGGTGCGCGGCGGCACTTCCTTGAGGACAACCGAGCCGGCGCCGATGCGCGAGCAATCGCCGACGCGGATATTGCCCAGAACCTTGGCGCCGGCGCCGATGAGGACGCCATTGCCGATCTTGGGGTGCCGATCCTGATCGGCCTTGCCGGTGCCGCCGAGGGTGACGCCCTGCAGCAGGGAGACGTTGTCCCCGACCACGGCGGTCTCACCGATGACGAGGCCGGTGCCATGGTCGAGCATGATGCCCTTGCCCATGGGGACGGCGGGATTGATGTCGACCTGGAAGACCTGGCTGGCGCGGCTCTGAAGATAGAGCGCGAAATCGCGGCGACCGGCCTTGAACAGGGCATGGGCAAAGCGATGGGTCTGGATGGCCTGGTAGCCCTTGAAATAGAGCAAGGGCTCGATGGCCCGGTGGCAGGCGGGATCACGTTCGAGCGTGGCTGCGAGATCGACGCGGGCGGATTCGCCGATGGTCGGATTGTCGCGCAGCACTTCGGCAAATGTCTGGCGGATGATGTCGGCCGAAACGTCTTCATGGTCGAGACGCGAGGCAAGGCGATGCGCCAGCGCTTCCTCGAAGGAATCGTGGTTGAGCACGGTGGTCAATGCCATCTGCCCGAGAGCCGGATCGGAATCGATGATCTGACGAGCGCCGACGCGCACGGCTTCCCAAACGGGATCAACCGATTTGATCTGCGCCGACTTCTGGGCATTGCCGCTCATGGCGTCCAACTCCGCTTTATCGAGACTTACCGATATAAGGCATTTGGTTGTTCAACACAAAGCCCTGACGCGCACTTTGGTTCACGGTTGCGGGGGAATGGGAAATGTCCTGCTTAGAAACTCCAAGGCCGCCGCCTTGAATTTGGTATCGCCGGTAGCGCGCATGTGATCGCGCTTGGGGATCGTGAAGGCCTCGCCGTGCGGGAGCAATTCAGCCAGCGGCTCTGGTGGTCCGGCCATTTCGTCGGCTTCACCCACGGCAACGAGGACGGGAACCTCGATTCGCCGGACGTCGGCGCGCGCCATCGGCTGGCGCGAGGTTTCCATGCAGGCGGCGAGTGCCTCGCGATCAGAGCCGGTGTGGTCGGCAAAGATGCGGAACTGGCGCGCGGTCGGATGGATCAGGTCGGCAAGGCGCGGGGCGCGCAGGCCGGCGATGATGTCGTTGCCGTCGGTCAGGCCATTGATGAGATTCATGCCCATGCCGCCAAAAATGGCGGCGGCGACGCGCTCCGGATAATTGAAGGAGAGGAAGGCGGCGACGCGGGCGCCCATCGAGTAACCGAGCACGGCGGCACGCTTTTCGCCGAGGTGATCGAGCAGCGCGAGGCTGTCCTCCATCATGCGCTCTGGATAATAGGCATCGGGATCATGCGGCTTGTCCGATTGACCATGGCCCCGGTGATCGAAGGTGATTGCCTTGTAGCCCGCGCCAGCAAGGGTCTCGACCCAGCCGGTATCGATCCAGTTGACCTTGCCACTTGAGGCAAAGCCGTGAATGCAAAGGACAGCGGGCCCGTTCCCGACGGTTTCGTAGGCGAGGGAATATCCGCTGGATTGGAATTGGGGCATGGGCGGGCTCCTTTTGCGGGAGTGTTTAGCTGGGTCGGCGTGGGTGTGCCAGTGAATCACGGCTGTTTCAGCGCCTTGCCGCATACCCCCACCCTTAATCCCTCCCCACAAGGGGGAGGGAGACGATGGAACCGCGACGACTGAGGCAAGCGCCTCCCTCCCCCTTGTGGGGAGGGAATGAGGGTGGGGGTGCGGCAAACTCCGCGCCCCGAACCTCTTTCTTTCGGAGCATCACTTGGCTATGGTCCGGCGCAAAATACCGACCCCACAGGTTTGACCATGGCACACGGCACCACGCCCCATTTCCACAACACCGAAGGCCTCCGCAGCATCGAGGTTGGCTCCAAGGAGTTTCAGTGCGTCGGCGCCCTGCCCCCGTTTGACCATCCGCATATCTTCATCGATATGGGCAAGGACAACGAAGCGGTGTGCTCCTATTGCTCGACGCTCTATGTCTATAAGCCGGAGCTCGGCGAAGGTAACGCCAACCCCGCTTCCGCGATCTTCAAGGCGCACGCTGCCTGAGTTTGACCATGCCCGCCACGGGCCGTAACTATGTCATTGCCGGAGCGGGTATTTCCGGCCTTACGCTGGCGTTGACCCTGGCAAAGTTCGGGGCGACGGTGGTTGTGCTCGAACGCAATACGGGGATTCAGGAGGCCGGGGCCGGCCTCCAGATCAGCCCTAATGCGCGCCGCGTTCTCGACCGGCTGGGCCTCTCCGACTCCCTGTCCCGGATCGCACTGAAACCGACCGCGCTCGACACCTACCAACACGGGCAATCCAAGCCGTTCTTCAGCATGGAGTTCGGCGAGATCATGGAGCAGCGCTTTGGCGCGCCCTATGCCGTGATGCACCGGGCCGATCTGGCCGATGCGCTCTACAAGGCGTCGCGACGCTTTGCCAATATCGACATCATTTTTGGCGTTCGCGGCTGGGACGTGGTTTCCCATGCGCGCGGCGTCACCGTGGCCGTAGACGAGGCCAATGGCCAGACGCGGACGACGCGCGCCAATGCCTTCATCGGGGCCGACGGCGTCCACTCGCAGACGCGCAGGCAGTTGCTGGAAGGCCCGGAAGCGCAATTTGGTGGGCGCGTTGCCTGGCGCACTCTTGTGCCGGCCGATTCGATCGCGAGCCAAATCGCTGGAGATCGCGTCTCGGTGTTCTTCGGTTCGGGCCATCATCTCGTCTGCTATCCGCTGCCGCACCGCAAACAGGTCAATCTGGCTCTGTTCCTGCCGGGCAAGGCGGAGGACAATCCCAAGAAGCCCAAACTGAAGGGCAAAGGTGCGCTGGGCGTGATTCTGGCTGCTGCCGGCGAAAGCTGGACGCCGTGGCCGCTCTACACGGTGACAACACCTGTCTGGCACCGCGGAAATATCGGCATCATTGGGGATGCGGCGCATGCCATGGTGCCGTTCCAGGCGCAGGGCGCCGCCATGGGTATCGAGGATGCGGCAACGCTGGGGCCGCTGCTGGTCGAGCACACCGAACCAGAACCCGCCTTTGCGCGTTACGCTGCTCTTCGGCAACATAGAGTCGCCCGCGTAGCGAATCTTTCGGCCAGCAATGGCCGTATTTTTCATATGAGATGGCCGCTATCAGTCGCGCGGGACACGGTCATGCGGTTGCAGGGGCCGCGCGCCCATCTCGACAGGCTGGGCTGGATCTACGGATATGACGTAGCGCCTGGCGACATATCGCACTAGCTGCCAGCCCTTGCGTTGCAGGGGCGGCCCGTGTCAATTGCGCGACACTAGGGTTAGGTGGTTGAAAGGGAACGGAATACCGCATGCAAGCTGCGACACGCTCCCGACTGACCCTTGCCTGCATCCTCATCACCATTCTGCTCGACATGATCGGCGTGGGCATCATCGTGCCCGTGCTGCCCGAGCTGCTGGAGGAGTTGACGGGCGGCAGCGTTGCCAATGCGGCTGTCATCGGCGGCTATCTGGTTTTCGCCTATGCCTTGATGCAGTTCGTATTTTCGCCGGTGCTCGGCAATCTATCGGACCGGTTTGGGCGCCGGCCGGTGCTGTTGGCATCGCTGCTGGGGCTGACTTTCGACTACCTGATGATGTCGATCGCGCCCTTCGTCTGGTACCTGTTCATCGGTCGGATCATCGCTGGCATTGCCGGCGCGGCGCTGGCGACGGCAACGGCCTATATGGCTGATATCACCCCGCCGCATAAGCGTACGCATCGGTTCGGCCTCATCGGCGCCGCCTTTGGGCTTGGATTCATTATTGGGCCCGTCATCGGCGGCGAGCTGGGTGAACTTGGGCCTCGCGTGCCCTTCTTTGCGGCGGCCGGTCTCGCCTTCGCCAATTTCCTCTTCGGGCTGCTGGTGCTTCCGGAAAGCCTGCCGAAGGCAAATCGGCGCAAGTTCAATATCAAACGGGCCAATCCCCTGGGCGCCGTGATGGCGCTGCGGCAATATCCGTCGGTGCTGTGGCTGCTTGCCGTACTGTTCTTCCTGCAGCTTGCGACGCAGGCCCTGCCGACGATCTTCAGCTATTTCACGGTCGAGGTGTTCAACTTTACCTCTTCCACCATCGGCCGCACGCTCGGCGCCTTCGGCATCGGCTTTGCCTTCAGCCAGGCCGTGTTGGCGGGGCCGCTCTCCAAGGGAATCGGTGAGCCAGCCGTGGGGATTGTCGGGCTGTTGTTTGCCGCAACGGCTTTTGCCGGCATCGCTTTTTCCGCCGACGTCTACCAGCTTTACCTGTTCATCGCGGTCGGGACTGTGAGCGGCCTCGCGCCGCCCGCGATCAATGGCGTGCTCTCCCGGCAGGTGCCGGACAATGGCCAGGGCGAATTGCAGGGCGCGGTGAATGCGGCGAGTTCGCTGGCGACGATCATCGGCCCGCTCGGGGCGACGCAGATCTTCTCCTACTATACGAGCGCGCCGGAAACCGGGCACTATTTCCCCGGAGCCCCGTTCGTCGCTTGCGGCATTGCCGTGGCCATCTCCCTCGTTATTTTCGGCATTGCCGCCTGGAAATTCGAGCTGACGCACCGGCCAAGTGTCGCTGACCATCCGCATGTGCCGGACTTGCCACCACCGGGCCAATTGCGCGTAGCTCCCATCGAGGACGAGAATGAAAATCAGACCCGCAACTGAAGCCGACCGGACGGTCGTCCTCGGCATCGTGGGACCCGTGCTGCGCGCGGGCGAAACCTATGCCATCGACACCGACCTGAGCGATCAGCAGGTGCTCGACTACTGGTTCCTGCCGGCGCACGAGGTTTTCGTGGCGGAGGACGAGGGCGTTATCCTCGGCACGTATTACCTGCAGGCCAACCAGCGCGGCGGCGGGGCGCATGTGGCCAATTGCGGCTACATGGTTTCGGCCCAGGCGCAGGGCAAGGGCATTGCCGGGCGCATGTGCGAGCATTCGCAGGTGGTGGCGAAGGAACGCGGATTCCGCGCCATGCAGTTCAACCACGTGGTCTCGAAGAATACGCGGGCCGTTGCGCTGTGGCAGAAACTTGGATTCGAGATCGTCGGTACGCTGCCGCTCGCTTTCAAGCACCCGGTTCACGGCTATGTGGACAGCTACGTGATGTTCAAGGCGCTTTGATCGCGCCTTCGTGACTGCCGCTCGGGGAGCAGCAGGCGCAGACTGCTGGCGTGCATGACGCACGACAGGAGATCAATATGACGCTGCCCCGATTTGGTCGCCGCTCCCTGATCCTTGGCGGAGCCATCCTTGCCGCGACCGCCCTTGCCGGCACGGCCCTCGCCCACCATGGCTGGAGCTGGGCCGAGGCCGGCATGATCGAGCTGACCGGCACGATTACCAGCATCACCATCGCTCCGCCCCACCCGATTATCGAGGTGGATGCCGAGGGTGAAATATGGACCGTGGAACTGGGTAATCCCACCCTGACCGAACGCTCGGGCTTTGTCGAAGGCGCAGCCGAGGTCGGGCAGGAAATCGTCGCTCTCGGCAATCGCGATGCCGACGGTTCGCCGCGCATGAAGGCGGTGCGCATCACCATCGGCGACAAGGTCTACGATATTTATCCCGATCGCATTCCGGCCCAATAGGCATGTGGGACGCGCTGGCGCATTGGCCCGGCGCCGTGGCGTTGCGGCAATCCTCGACGCTCTATCTCTTCGTCAATGCCGCTCATATCCTGGGAATCGGGCTGATCCTTGGGCCGATCCTGGCGCTCGACGCCCGGATGCTTGGTTGGGCGAAGACCGTGCCGCTCTCGATACTCGGGCCGTTTCTTTCGGGCACGGCGAAGCTCGGCGTCATCGTTGCCGTTCTGACAGGCGTCGCGCTTTTCAGCGTGCGGCCGGCTGACTATGCCGACAACCCCGCCTTCCTGAGCAAGATCGGGCTTGTCCTTGTCGCCGTGGCCAACGCAGTCGCGGTAGACCGCAGCAGGGCCTGGCGCAACGCGATAGCCACCAACGAAATCGCCGCACGCCTGCGGGTGCAGGCGGCGGCGTCCGCTGGTCTGTGGATCGCGGCCCTGGTTGCGGGCCGCTGGATCGGATTTTTGTAGCTTACTTGCCGAGGGTCGACGGCCAGGTGCCGTGCAGGTCGCTACCGCGGCCTTCGATTTCAAAGCCGTGGGCGCCGAAGAAGTCGCGCTGACCCTGGGTCAGGTTGGCAGTGCCCTGGGCCTGGCGGTAGCTGTCAAAATAGCTCAGCGAGGCCGAAAGGCAGATCATCGGGAATTCGCCGACGGATGCGGCGGCCACGACCTTGCGCAGGCTGGGGTGGCTGTCCTTCATGATGCCGACGAAATCGGGCACGACGAGGAGGTTGGTAGCTTCGCCCTTGGCATAGGCCGAGGACATCTGGTCGAGGAAGCGCGAGCGGATGATGCAGCCGGCGCGCCAGATCTTTGCGATCGTTGCCAGCGGCAGCGACCAGCCGAACTCTTCCGAGGCCTTGTTGATGACGGCAAAGCCCTGAGCGTAGGAGACGATCTTGCCGGCGAGTAGCGCCTTTTCGAGATCGGCCAGGGTCACGTCGGTCTTGGCGCGGTTCGGCTTGCCATAGATGGCTTCGGCGGCGACGCGCTCGGATTTTCGCGAGGACAGCGAGCGCGCGGCGACAGCGCCCTCGATGGCGGTTGCCGGCACGCCCATCTGCTGGGCGACGACGGCGGACCACATGCCCGTGCCCTTCTGGCCGGCCTTGTCGAGGATGAGATCGACGAGGGGCTTGCCCGT
The DNA here is from genome assembly GCF_024707125.1 of Devosia sp. Taxonomy (GTDB): domain Bacteria; phylum Pseudomonadota; class Alphaproteobacteria; order Rhizobiales; family Devosiaceae; genus Devosia. Next base: position 322,113 of record NZ_JANQAH010000007.1, on the reverse strand, counting down.
CTGGTCATCAACGGCGTCGAGAACGTGGCCGGTGATTTCGATCAGGTAGGAATTGAGCGGACCCTTGTTCCATTCCTTGAAGACATTGGCGCATTCCTTGGCCGACATGCCGAGGCCGTCGCGCATCACGCCATAGATTTCGGCGATCATCTGCATGTCGCCATATTCGATGCCGTTGTGGATCATCTTGACGAAATGGCCAGCGCCACCTTCGCCGAGATAAGCGCAGCAGCTCTCGCCGTTGAACTGGGCCGCGATCGCGGTAAGAACCGCCTCGGCATTGTGCCACTGTTCCTTGGAACCGCCGACCATGATCGAGGGACCATGGCGAGCGCCTTCTTCACCGCCGGAAACGCCGACGCCGAGATAGCCGATGTTCTTGGGCTTGAGGTAATCGAAGCGGCGCTGCGTATCGGTGTAGAGCGAGTTGCCGCACTCGATGATCGCGTCGCCCGGCGACAGGTGCGGCAGGAGCTGCTCGATCATGTCGTCGACCGGCTGGCCGGCCTTGACCATGATGATGATCGAGCGCGGTGCCTTCACTGCCTGCACGAATTCGGCAAGGTCGTACTTCGGGATGGTATTCTGGTCGAGGCCCTGTGCCTTGGCTTCCGCGACGAACTCGTCGATGCGGCCGGCCGAGCGGTTGTGCACGGCAACGGTGTAGCCTTTTTCGGCGATATTCAGCGCCAGGTTCGAACCCATAACCGCCAGGCCGATCAGCCCGATATCCGCAGTTGCCATGAAGCTTTCCTTCCGAGGTCTCGTCGCCATCCGAGGCGTTTTGGGCCATGCGCAGGGTGCATAGCACTCGGCGGCGACAATGACCATAAAGCGCAAGACGAGGAAAGTGCGGATCGCGCAAATTTCGACCATTTCACATTCTTGTATGGAAGATTTGACCATGGCTTGCCTTGCAGCGTGGCGGATGGCTAAGAAGGCGGGAGGCACAGAGGAAGAACAGCCATGAGCGAACGCTCGCCATTCGACTTGACGGGCCGACGGGCCCTTGTAACCGGGTCGAGCCGTGGGCTGGGCCTCGCCATGGCCAAGGCACTGGCCGGGGCTGGCGCGAAGATCGTGCTCAACGCGCGTGACGAGGTGGCACTCGGAGCGGCGGCGGCGGATCTGGCCGAGACTGGAGCGGATGTAACCGCGCTCGCCTTCGATGTGACGAGCCCAGAAAGCGTCGGCGAGGCGGTGCGGCATTGCGAAAGCGAGATCGGGCCGATCGATATTCTGGTCAACAATGCCGGGATGCAGATTCGGGGGCCGCTCGAGACCTTTCGGCACGATGATTTCGAGAAGATCATGGCAACGCATGTGACGGCGACGTTTTCGGTCAGCCAGGCCGTGGCGCTGGGCATGATCGAGCGCGGGCGCGGCAAGATCATCAACATTTGCTCGATCCTGACCGACCATGCGCGGCCGACCGCGGCGCCTTACGGTGCGGCCAAGGCAGCGATCGCCAACCTGACGCGCGGCATGGCGGCGGACTGGGCGCGCAAGGGGCTCAACGTCAATGCCATTGCGCCGGGATACTTCAAGACCGACCTCAATGAGGCGTTGATTGCCGATCCGGCCTTCAACGCCTGGGTGGAACAGCGTACTCCGATGGGGCGTTGGGGTGAGGTGGAAGAACTGGGCCCAGCCGCAATCTTCCTCGCATCCGATGCCTCCAGTTTCGTGAACGGACACATTCTCTATGTCGATGGCGCCTTCACCGCAGTTGTCTGAACCAGCCCGCATCATCATCGTGATGGGCGTCAGCTCGTCCGGAAAATCGACCGTAGGCGCGGCGCTCGGGCGCGCTTTGCACGCGCCCTTTCTCGATGGCGACAAGTATCACCCGGAAGCCAATGTCGAGAAAATGCGCGCCGGTATTCCGCTGACCGATGAGGACCGCTGGCCCTGGCTGGAAGCGCTCGCAGCGGCGCTGAAGGAAGCGGCGGAGAAGAAGAAAGGCGTGGCGGTCGGGGCCTGTTCGGCACTGAAGCGGGCCTATCGTGACTTCATTACAGAAAAGGCCGGTGAGCCGGTGCTGTTCGTCTATCTCGATGGCAGCCGGGAAGTGATCGGCGAACGGATGGCCAAGCGCAGCCACGAATATATGCCGACGAGCCTGCTCGACAGCCAGTTTGCGACGCTGGAAGTGCCTGATCCTGCGGTTGAGAATGTGATGGTGGTGCCGGTGACCGGCCCGGTCAATCGCATTGTCACGACGGTGACCGGGTCGCTCGGCCATCTCAAGAGTTTCAAGCGCTGGCAGTAGCGCGTCGACCGAAACGCCCCTGCCCGTAAGCCACGACAGCGGCAGCGGCTACGACGACCAAAGCACCGGCCAGAGCCCAGGGCGTCGGCACATTGCCCAGCAGCACGAGGTCGAAACCAAAAGCCCAGATGATGCCGGTGTATTCGTAAGGTGCCAGCACCGATACCGGCGCACGGGCGACCGATTCCATCAGCAGGACATGGCCAAGCCCACCGAGAAGCCCGGCGCCAGCGAGGAGGGCAAATTCGTGGGGTTGCAACTCGACCCAGCCGAACAGCGCCGAGGCAAGGCCGACGGCGGAGCAGATGAGCGCAAAGGAGAGGGCGATACTGGCGGGCGGTTCGGTGCGGGTGAGATCTTTTACCTGCACGCGGGAGAGCGCATTGGTGGCGGCCATGGCGATGCCCGCGCCGATACCGATCAGGGTGCCGTCGCGCAGCTCTGCTCCAACCAGTGTTGGATAAAGCATGAGCAGGATGCCGCCGAAGCCGAGAACCACGCCGACAAAGATGGTTGCGCCGGGCCGCTCGCGCAGGAAGAGCATGGCGGCGGCAATCGAGAGGATTGGCGCCAGATAGGTCAGCGCGGTCGCCAGGCCCACCGAGAGATAGCGCAGCGACACGAACGAAAAGAACATCACCGCGCAGCCGAGAAGCCCGCGCACCAGGTGCTTGTGTGGGTAGCGCGTGCGGACGGACTGGCCAAGCTCACGTCGGATGGCGAGATAGATCAGGGTCGGCGCGAGGGCGACAAAGCTGCGCCAGAAGATGATCTGGCCGGTGGGCACCGTGCCGGCGACTTCGTGGATGGCCGCCGACATGGCGGACATGACGGCAAGCCCGCCCGTCGAAAGCCAGAGGGCGGCGGCGATATTCTGCTTTGGCATGGGCGGGTCACAAGGCGAGGATGCACCCTGTCTACGGGTGTGCCCCCTGCCCCGCAAGCCGGATCAATGATTTAGGTGGCGTCGAGAACCGCAGCACCACGCGGGGCGATGCGATAACCGACCTCGAGACTCTCCGTGAGCCCAAGGGCTTTCAGGCGGCGAACGCGGGTCTTGAAGAGCTGCTTTTCCATGCCGAGGCGGTCGGCCAGGATTTGGGCGGACACACCGGGATTTTCGCGGATGATGGTCAGGATGGCCCGGGTCCAGGGCTGGGCGGCGTCCATCCGTGCCAGCTTCGGTGCGATCCCATCGAGATTGTCGACGGCCTCCCTGAGGACAATCCGCGGATCGGCACCGGCAAGGTGAAGGCGTATGCGATAGAGCTGCCCCTCGCCTCGGAGGGCGGCTGTAAGGGCAGCTAAATCCTGGAAACCGGCGCGGCTGATATCTTCGCGGCTGATGGCTTCTAGGCTGACCGGATCGACTTCATCGATGGCAAGCAGGCCAACAGCGGTCAGTAGAGTGCCGCCTGCTTTGACGGTGGGCCGCTTCCAGCGGCGGAACTGCGTATCGATCCGCGCATCGCGAATGGCTTCGAGATCGGCGACCTTGATGAGCATTTCGGACCTCCCGCCCCAAGACCTAGCTCAGGACGGGAGGCCCGGAAACCAATTACTGCGCTGCGTAACCGCCATCCACCAGGTGATAGGACCCGGTGATGAAGGAGGCAGCATCGGAGAGGAGGAAGAGAGTCAGCGCAGCGACCTCGTCGGACTGGCCGAGGCGGCCAACCGGATGCAGGGCGCGCAGGCCATCGAAAACTTCCTTGGGCGTTGCCGAACCGAGAAGCGGTGTTTCGATGAAGCCGGGACCGACGGCGGTGACGCGGATGCCTTCCTTGGCATAGTCGATAGCCGCGGCCTTGGTGAGGCCGACGACACCGTGCTTGGCCGAAACATAGGCCGGGGCATTGGCAAAGCCATTGGTGCCGAGGATGGAGGCCATATTGACGATGGCGCCACCGCCCGCCTTCAGCATGGCGGCGATCTCATATTTCATGGAGTAGAAGACGGAGTTGAGATTGACGTCGATGACCTTGTGCCAGTCTTCGAAGGTGTAGTCCCCGGCTTTGGCAGCCTTGCCGCCGATGCCTGCATTGTTCACTGCGAGATTGAGCGAACCATAGGTGTCGAGGGTGAACTGCACGGCCTTTTCGACCTGATCGACCTTGGACACGTCGACCGCCACCGCGGCTGCTTCGCCACCAGCGGCCTTGACCGCATCGACGACAGCCTGGGCACCATCGAGCTTGAGATCGGCCACCACGACCTTGGCTCCGCGCGCCGCGAGCTGCTTGACCACGGCTTCACCGATGCCAGAAGCACCGCCCGTTACAAACGCAACCTTGCCTGCAAAATCCTGGGACATAGCATTCTCCTATTGGTTCCCCTGGAGATATGCGCCCATTGCGACAGCACAACCATGATCGAGATCAAACGCGCTGAACGAACTGTTCAAGCGGAATTCGCAGTTATTCGGGAATTCCGGGGGTTCGCGACAGGCTGGCATTGGCGTAGCGATCGTCATCCGACACTTCGCGGCCAAGCCATGCCGGCAGATGGACATGCTCATCGACCGAGCCCATCTCGACCTCGGCGAGGACAAGGCCGGCATGCTGGCCTTCGAAGACGTCGACTTCCCAGGTATGAGCCTCGAAGGGCACCTGGTAGCGGCGCTTCTCGATAATGTTGGGCTTCGCCATTTCCATCAGTTCGCGGGCGTCTTCGAGCGGAATGGCATATTCGAATTCGGCGCGGGCGATGCCTTCGGGCTTGCCTTTGAGCGTGAGGACGGCCTCGCGGTCGTCATAGATTCGTACCCGAACGGTGGCCTTGGCGCTGGTCGACAGGTAGCCCTGCTGCAGGCGGGCCGAGCTTTCCGCATTCGACTTCCAATCGTCGCCGGATATGAGGAATTTGCGCTCGATTTCCTGGGCCATATTCAGGTGTCCTTTGGAAGCAGCTTCCAGAATTTTTCGAACCGGGCGACCAGTTCGGCGGGGCTTTCGACGGTCAGCTGCCGGCCTAGGGCGAAGGCCTTGCCGGCGAGGACTGCCTTGCGCTCGTCGATCACCTTTGCCAGCGACTCGTCAAGTGGGCCGGCAAGCGCGGTAAGGCGCTCGGTCAGTACGGCCAGGTTGTGATGATCGCCGAGATACTCGCCCATCGTATCGCATTGATCCCGGCGCGCGCCCAACCTGTCGGGGGCGCAGTCTTCGAAGAGACCGACATGAAACCAATGGCCCTTGGCGTCCTTGCGCCAATCATGAAAGGCCTCGTCATGGCCCGTCCGTTCCGCGGCTTTCATGCGCTTGCGGAGGCGCGCATAGGTATTGCCGAGGCCGGGCGCGAGCAAGGCAAAGCCCCTGCCCTTGACGGTCCAGCGCTCGATGCGCTGCTGCGCCGCAACCATGGCATCACCAAAGCCGATGAGCAGCGCGGCCCGATCCTGCGCGCTGGCCACCCGGCGCGCATTTTCCTCGAGTTCACGACGCAGTCGCTCGGTCGTTTCGGCTGAGACGGCCTGTAGCGCGCCCTGCTTTTCGAGGGCAACGAAGGTTTCGAGAATGACGGCGGCGTCGCGAGCAGCGGAGAGCGCATCGGCGGCATTGCCAAAGGCCGCGTTCTCCTCGTCAAAATGGGGAAAATTCGGACGCACCAGCCGTAAGAGGCCGCGGATTTTCTTGCAGCGCCGTCGCAGCCCATGGACGGTTTTGTCGAAGTCACCGCCCGCCCGGCTCTCCACCAGAGCAGCTTCGACCTGCTCGGCGGCAATTTTGCGCACCTGACGGGCTACTCGGCTGCGCTGGCTGAAAGAGAACCCCATGGCTTCAGAAGACGAACTGCATCTGGCCGGGGGGAGCGCCGAGACTGACACCCTCAAGGGCCAGCATGGTTCGCTTGGTCGACGTACCGCCGGGAGCAGAAAAGCCCCCTGCCTTGCCGCCCGCGGCGAGAACGCGATGGCACGGGATGATGAGGGGGATCGGATTGGCCCCCATGGCCTGGCCGACAGCGCGCGACAGGCCGACATCGCCCAATTGCCGGGCTATGTCGCCATAGGTGCTCGTGGCACCCCAGCCGATGGTGAGAAGGATCGCGTAGCATTGCCGATGAAAATCGGGCACGCCTTCGAGATCGAGGCGAGTGGCGGAAAAATCGATCTGCTGGCCATCGGCATAGTCCTCGATTTGATCGAGGACAGCGGCAGTGGCGCGATCTGGGGTACCGGGTTCGGCACCCAGTTTTGCAAGGCGCTCCTGTACCTCTGCCGGCTCGCCGCCGGGCAGGAAGACGCGACGAATGCCGCGGTCTGTCCAGACCAGGGCAAATTCGCCGAGCGCAGTTGCGAAAGTGGTGCTGTGCATGAGGCCATCATAGCGCGCAGGCCGGGGCGCGGCAAACGCTTGGTCAAATGGCAAAACCTCTGCTAGAGGGGCGTCCATGCCCGGTCCCATGCCCACATTGCTCGACTATTTCCCGCCCACCGATCCCTATCTCAACGTCCTCCACGTGGACGACGACATTCTGGTGGTCGACAAGCAGAGCGGGCTTCTCAGTGTGCCCGGCAAGGATCCGAGCCTTTGGGACTGCATCGAATATCGCGCGCGGCAGAAATGGCCGACGGCGGGCATGTGCCATCGGCTCGACAAGGATACGTCAGGCGTTTTGGTGATGGCGCTCAACAAGCGTGCCCATGGCCGCATCGGCAGCCAGTTCGAGCACCGGCAGACGACCAAGAGCTATGTGGCGCGGGTTTCGGGCGTGATTGCCGAAGACAGTGGCGTCATCGACCTGCCGCTCGCGACCGACTGGGAAAACAAGCCGCGCCAGCGGGTCGACTATGAAAATGGCCGCCACGCCAAGACCGAATGGGAAGTCATCGAGCGCGAGGCCAATGCGACGCGGGTGAAACTCGTGCCGCTGACCGGACGCACGCACCAGTTGCGCGTGCACATGAAGGCGCTGGGCCATGTCATCCTGGGCGACGCCTTCTATGCCGAGGGCGACGATTTTACGGCGGCGGACCGGCTGCAACTCCACGCGGCGGAACTGGGCTTTACCCATCCGACCACACACGAGTTCATGACCTTCGTGGCACCGACGCCGTTCTGATCAGTCTTCGAACGCCACTTCGATGCGCTGGAAGAGGTTTCCTTCTTTCATCGTATCGAGCCATTTGCGGAAATCTGGCACGTCCTTGAAGCCGGCGCGCTTGGCGTCGGCATCGGTAACGTCGTCGGCACTCATGTCGGTGATCGACTTGATCGAGAGCAGGCCAAGCTTGGTCTTGAGGGTGCCGCCGGGCTTTACGGTCGGACGGTTCCAGCGGCGGAAGATGACGTCGACCTTGCCGGACTTGATGTCTTCGAGAAGAGCGAGTTTGAGCAGCATTAGTCCAATACCGCCGTGGCTGTGATTTCGATCTTGAGACCCTTCGCCAGCAGTTCCTTGACGACCACGGTCGCGCGGACCGGGAACGGCTGCTGAGTGAAGAATTCGCGATAGACCGCGTTCATGCCCGCCGCGTCGGCGCTGTCGGTGAGAAAGATCTGCACCATGACGAGATTGGCGAGCGTGCCGCCGGCGGCTTTGATGCCGATCTCGATATTCTGAATGCAGCGGCGGGCCTGGGCCTCGATGCCGCCTTCGACGATGTCGCCGGTGACCGGGTCTTCGGCGATGGCGACGAGCCAAACATGCTTGCCGGCGCGCACGGCGTCATTGATCGGCGCGGAGGATGGCGCGATGCCGGTTTCGATGCGTTCGATCATCTCGTCTCCGGGGTTGAGAATCGTCTGGGCGCAATTGTCTTGCGCATCGCCTTGTGACAAACACGGGCCACCGAGCCAAGCGGGCGTGGTGAAACTGGTAGACACAAGGGACTTAAAATCCCTCGGCTAACGCTGTACGGGTTCGATTCCGTCGCCCGCACCATCCCTCACACAGCAAGTTTCGAGACGCTCATGAGACCGTGGATACATCTCGATACGGCAAATGTTCCGGGCGACAAGACGCAGCTCAAACTGATGCAGCGCGGCGACGAATTCTCCATCATGCTCGGCACCAATGAGCTGATGAACAGCCGCCTCAGTGGCTCGGAAGAAGCGCTGGCAACACTCAGCGCCGAACGCATCGGCGGCAGGGCAAAGGCGCGGGTTCTCATTGGCGGCCTCGGCATGGGTTTTACCCTGCGCGCGGCGTTGGGGTGCTTTGGGGCGGATAGCGAGATTGTCGTGGCGGAACTGGTGCCCGAAATCATCGCCTGGGCGCGCGGCCCGCTGACCCCGGTTTTCGGCACCTGCCTCGATGATCCGCGGGTGACAATCATCAACGACGATGTCGGCAAGGTGATTGCGGCGGGCAAAGGGGCTTACGACGCCATCCTGCTCGATGTCGACAATGGGCCGGACGGCGTGAGCCGGGAGCAGAACGACCAGCTCTATGGGCTGGCGGCTCTCAGGAAATCATGGGCGGCTTTGCGGCTCGGTGGCGTGCTCGCCGTCTGGTCGGCGCATCCTAGCCCCCAATTCGTGAAGCGATTGACAGCCGCGAGCTTTGCCGTGGAAGAGGTAAAAGTGCGCGCCCGCAGCAGCGGTCGCGGCGCGCGGCATGTCATTTGGCTGGGGACGAAGGGGCGGTAGTCAGATCCTTTGCGAGATAGTGGTCTAGAGGTTACGCCGCCTCGACAACCGCTTGCCTCCGTTCCAAGGAAGCACCCGCCGTTTCGGCGGGGAAGATTAGGACACACCTGTAGAGGTTCGTTCCGGAGCATGATCCGACCACTGCGCGGTGATCGACTTCACGAAATCCAGCACCATGCCGACCTTTATGACATAGAAACCCTCGCTCCCGCCTCTGACGACTACGCCGCCCAACATGGCTTCGAAGCCATCTGCGCCATGCATGAGGAGGAACGCGGTACCGCCACTCATTCCATCTGGATCGAACCTCAGAGGTTCGGTCGGCACCACGCGCGCTAAGGCTATATCGGCAGGCGCTTTTGGGTCGTGCTTACAGAGAACAAGGCGGCGTCCCACACCGATATGACGATTGCCGTCCTCGTCGATGTCATAATTCTGATCGGAATAGGGATAGCCGACCAGGAGGACACCAAGAACCTCGCCTACCGCCGGACGCGACTTGGGTAGGTTGAAGAACTTCGACTTGAGCTCAGGATTGTCCGCCACCGGATCGGTGAAGTCGAAGGCAACTAAGTCAAATGCGTCTGTGTCGGTTGAATTAGGGTAGTGCCTTTCGCCGCCTGAGCTGATCAGGTATTTGCCGCCCTCGGTCATCATGCTGACTTTGTCGCGTTCTTCCGTGCCGAGCTGGTGCTGCGTGCAAATCAAGAGTTCTCGGCCATTGAACCGGATGGCCGTGCCGCTTCCGCGAAGCATGACCGGAAACACCTCGCTTTCGACATGAAGAAAGACGTTATGGGTGTATCGCGAAAGCACACCTTCCAACTGGCGACCGGGCACCAGGACGCCGTTGAACTTCACGCTGAGCTGGGCCAACCCTTCAATAATCAGGTCGGACGGAATTTTGCGCTCCACGGCAGGCGGCCTGGAGGAAGCTATGGTCATTCGCGTCGGCCGGTCAATGCTATCTGACCTCCGCGCGCTATATGGCTCGTCCCGCCCCCGCTTTGATGCGGAGGCAGGTTCTCATGGCCGCTTGGGGCGGGGATAAGCGGGATAGATCAGTCGGTGCCGCCGGAGATGGGGGCGACGTAGGCGACGTCGAGGTCCCAGGGGAAGAAGATCCAGGTGTCCTGGCTGACTTCGGTAATAAAGGTATCGACGAGTTCGCGGCCCTTGGGCTTGGCGTAGACGGTGGCGAAGTGGGCGCCGGGGAGCATTTCGCGGACGACGCGGGCGGTGTTGCCGGTGTCGACGAGGTCATCGACGATGAGGATCTTGCCGCCGTTCTTGACGATGTCGAGGACGGGCTGGCTGATTTCCTTCAAAACCTTGATGCCGCTCTGGTTCTGGTGATCGTAGCTCTTCACCGCGACGGTTTCGACCGTGCGGATATTGAGTTCGCGCGCGACGATGGCGGCTGGCACGAGGCCACCGCGGGCAATGGCGACCACGGCGTCAAAAGTGCCCATGCCGGCGAGACGCCAGGCGAGCGCGCGGCTATCGCGGTGAAACTGGTCCCAGGTGACGGGAAACGACTTCTGGTTGGGATTGCTCAACGCATTGATCTCCGGAGGGGCGCGGGCGCCAAAAACGGGTTTGGGCACCGTCCTTATCAAAGGACGGGCCGGACGCCAATCATTCCCCGTCGGGAGGCGCGATTCCGGCCTTTGCATGGGCCGCAGCGACCATGGCGCGGACCTTTTCCCCAGCTTCGGCGAGCAAGGCCTCGTCCGAGGAGCGCAGGACCAGTTCGGTCATGACGCGATCCTTGCCCATCTGGGGATAGGAGCCCATCTTCACGTCGGGATATTCATTCTGCAGCGCGCCGAGCGGGCCGCCGAGCGTGCCTTCGCCAACGGCCGCTTTCACTGTGATGGACTGGACCTTCTTGCTGCCCTTGAGCGTGGGCGTCAGGGCTTCGAGCATGGCGCGCATGATGACCGGCACGCCGGCCATGACATGCACATTGCCGATGCGGAAGCCGGGGGCGGCGCTGACGGAATTGACGATCAGGTCGGCGCCTTCGGGAATGCGGGCCATGCGCAGGCGCGCTTCGTTGACCTCGGTGCCGGTTTCCTTCCAGCGCGCTTCGAGCATGGCGCGGGCCTGGGCGTTGATCGGCAAAGCCACGCCAAAGGCCTTGGCGATGGCGTCGGCGGTGATGTCGTCGTGGGTCGGGCCGATGCCGCCGGTGGTGAAGACGTAGGTGTAGCGCTGGCGCAGGGCGTTGACGGCCTCGACGATGGACTCTTCGACGTCGCTGACGACGCGCACTTCTGTCAGGTCGATTCCGAGATCCGTGCAGAAATCGGCGACGGCGCCGATATTGACGTCCTTGGTCCTTCCGGACAGGATTTCATCGCCGATCACCAAAAGGCCGGCTGTCACACGAGTTTGGGTCGACATGGATTGTTCCGGTTCTATGAAGAACGAGGAATGCCCCCGGCCTTGTCCGCCGTCAAGCTGGTGAAGCTCTTTCAATCGGACGAGCAACTGACTAGATTTGGGCATTCCCTTGGAGTCCTTGATGGTTACCTACGTCGACGCATCCGCCAAATCTCGCCGTACCCCCGGAGTTATCCCGCTGCATGGCGAGGATGGCTTTGCGGGCATGCGCAAGGCCGGGGCGCTGACGGCCCAGGCGCTCGATATTCTGACGGAGTATGTCGAACCCGGCGTGCCCACGGCCAAGCTCGACCAGATTGCCTATGAGTTCGCGCGCGACAATGGCGCGGTGCCGGCGACGCTGTTCTACAAGGGGTATCGGCACTCGGTCTGTACCTCGATCAATCATGTCGTCTGCCACGGTATTCCCGATGATCGGGGCCTGCGTGAGGGCGATATCGTCAATGTCGACCTGACACTGATTGTCGATGGCTGGTATGGCGACTCGAGCCGCATGTATCCGGTGGGCGAAATCTCGCGAAAGGCCGAGCGGCTGATCGAAGTGACCTATGCCGGGCTCGAAGCGGGGCTGGCGGCGGCGAAGCCCGGCAATACAACCGGCGATATCGGCGCGGCTATTCAGGCTGTGGCTGAGGGCGAGCGCATGAGCGTCGTCCGCGATTTCGTGGGCCATGGCGTCGGCCGCCTGTTCCACGACGAGCCGAACATCCTGCATTTCGGGACGCCGGGTACGGGTGTGCCGCTGAAGCCGGGAATGATCTTCACCATCGAGCCCATGATCAATCTGGGCAAGCCGCATGTGAAAATTCTGTCGGATGGCTGGACGGCGGTGACGCGCGACCGGACCTTGTCGGCGCAGTGCGAGCACTCGATCGGCATTACTGAAACCGGCCACGAGATTTTCACGCTCTCGCCCGGCGGCCTTTTCAATCCACTCGCAACGCGGAAGTAGTCTTGAGCGACAAGCCCGAGAGCGGACCCAATGGCATGGCGGAAGCGCCGATAAAGCCGCACTATCTTGGGCACCGCGAGCGGGCGCGTGAACGCTTCAATACCGTGGGCGGCAATGCGCTGGCCGATTACGAACTTCTCGAGCTTCTGCTTCACATGATCTTGCCGCAGCGGGACACCAAGGCGCTGGCCAAGGACCTGTTGGCGCGGTTTGGGTCCGTCTCGGAAGTACTTGGGGCGTCCCCTGCCCGGCTGGCTGAGGTCAAGGGACTGGGCGAGACTTCTATTACCCACCTCAAGGTGGTGCAGGCCGTGGCGCAGCGCTTTGGGCGTGATCAGATCGATGTCGAAAAGCCGATCCTGTCGTCGTGGTCCGAGCTTATCGACTACTGCCGTAGCGCCATGGCCTATGAGAGCGTCGAGCAGTTTCGCATTCTGTTTCTCGACAAGAAGAACCGGCTGATTGCCGACGAAGTGCAGCAGGTCGGCACGGTGGATCATACGCCGGTCTATCCGCGCGAGGTGATCCGGCGGACGCTGGAACTGTCGGCTTCAGCGCTGATCCTCGTGCATAACCATCCATCGGGCGATCCGTCGCCTTCGGCGGCGGATGTGCGAATGACCCGGGAAATCGCGGAGATTTCCAAGCAGATGGGGATTACGCTCCACGACCACATCATCATCGGACGCGCCGGGCACGCTTCGATGCGGGGGCTGAAACTAATCTGATGGCTGCTGCTGTTGCTGGCGGCCAAAAAGCTTGTCGGTGAACTGGCGGAAGTGGCGCAGCGCTGATTTCACGCGCGGGCTGGCTTTGGCCTGGGCGCGGAGCTTCTGGAACTGCTGGTGGAAGCCGACTGACAGCCGGCCTTTCACGGTAAGGCCGATATAGTGCTGGCGGAGCGGCGTCTGCACATTGCACCAGTGGCGCTTTTCGTCGGTAAAGCCGGAGCCCATGTCGAACATGGCAAAGCCGGAATCGAACACGGTCTGCATGACGCGCAGCAGGCATTGCTTGCCCGGCGAACCCGCCTGAATGGCCGGATCGTCGCTCATCGAGGAGATCAGGCAGAACATGCGATTGCCGTGGACGACATTGTAGCGCACGGCAACGATCTCGCCATTGAGGCGGAGGACGTGGAGGCGGATGTCGAGGCCGGAGCCGGGCTGCATGGCCTTGTGGTAGAAATCGATGAGATTGTCGCAGACAAAGGTGTCGCGGATGCCCTGCGCGTGGAAACGCGCCGAGCGCTGACGGAACATGATGTCGATGGCAGCTTTGCCGGCCACCGGATCGGTAACCAGCTCGAAACCGGTTTCACCGAGGGCAGCGAGACGGTCGCCCTGCTGCCGGTCGTGCTTGCGGCGGCTGCGGCTGCGCTGGAGCTTGTCGCAGTCTTCCCAGGAAGAAAATTCCGAGCGGTAGAGGGTGTCTACTTCCAGGGGCGAACCGAGTTCATCGATAAGACCACCAAAACCAGTGATTTCGCCCGGAATAGCGCGAAGATAGACCGCATCGGCGTCGTTCAGTTGGCCGATAATGGTTTGCCAGAGCTGCGCACGGCCTTCTGGGCCGAGAAGTGCCAGCTTGCGGTAGTCTGAGATCGGGGCGTAGCAGCCGACCTGCGAACGCGGGAACCAGGTGTAGACGGTGATGCCCATCTGGCGGCGACGATGCAGCGGCAGGAGGGCGACCGGCTCGCCGTCTACTTCCCCGACAACGAAGCACTGATCCTCGGGCGCAATGCCGCGATCGGCGATCCAGAGGCGGATGAAGTCAAAGCTCTGTCCGGGGGATTCGACGCCATCGGCCGTGAGGGAGCGCCAGACGGCTTCGACCTCGCCGATGTCATGCGTGCGGCGGGCCGTCATGGCAGAGCCAAGACGCGCCGAAGTGCCGGCCTGAAGACCGGCCGCTTCGCCGTTTTCAGCGAGCGCGCGCAACAATGGCTGGTTTCCCACGTCGGCCGTGTCCATCTTCCCCGTCCAAATGACGCCGCCAGTCTTGGCGCATTGGAGTAAATCGGGGCTGAAGATCACGCAGAAATTGTTCTCAGACCTGCGGAAAGTTTTCGACGGTTAATGAAACCCTGCCTCAGCCGAAGTTTGCCAGCACAGGGAAGGTTTCGAGGAACCAGTAGGAAATGCGGGTGAAGTTACCGGTGAGGAACAGGATGCCGGTGACCACCAACAGGCCGCCCATGACCTTCTCCACCGTGTGGAGATGGCGCTTGAACGACTGGAAGAAGGTGAGGAAGGGGCCGATGGCGATGCCGGCGAGGAAGAACGGAATGCCGAGGCCCAGCGAATAGAGGCCGAGCAGCGACGCGCCCTCCCAGGCGGTTTCGCGGCTGGCGGCAACGGACAGAATGGCCGCAAGCACCGGGCCGATGCAGGGCGTCCAGCCGATGGCGAAGGCAAGGCCGAGGAGAAAGCCGCCGAGCGGACCCGAGGCGACGCCGGGACCATTGTGGCGCATCTGCCGGTCGAGAAAGCCGATGCGATAGACCCCGAGGAAATGCAGGCCCATGGCGATGATGACGACGCCGGCAACCGGCGTCATGATCGGCAGGAGCTGGCGGAAAACCTGGCCGAAGGCGGTCGCCGTGGCGCCGAGCGCTATGAAGACGACCGAAAAGCCAAGGATGAAGAAGAGCGAGGTGATGGCGACCTTGAAGGTCAGCTTGCCCGCGCCGGTATCGGCCTCGGCCCGCAATTGGTCGAAACTGGCACCGCTCATATAGGTGAGATAGGGCGGCACAAGCGGCAGCACGCAAGGGCTGAGAAAGCTCAGGATGCCCGCACCAATGATCAAAGGCAGAGAGAATTCCACGGCGACGCTCCAAAGTCCGGCATCTGTGTAGCGCGGCGGCGGCATAAAGCAATTGGCCTTCCCGTCGCATCGCACGGAAGTGAGCGACGGTTGGCCGTCGGAATCAGATAGGGCATGACAGCTCGATTCGATGGGCATAGGCTCACCCTGTCGCTGTCCTTGCCGTGGCTTCAGCGACGACAGTCAAATGCCCTGCAAGAGGTTCAAGCTGCTGCCACAAAACCGAAGGTGACCGCAGTGAGTTCATTTTCAGTTTTGACGATCAGTTGCCCGCATTGCGGCCATACCAATTCAATTACGACCGACAGCCTGCCCTTGGGCACCGTCCTCGGCTGCTCGCACTGCCGACGGGAAGTCGCCCAGTGGCAGGGGGAAACAACAGGATTTCAGCCTGTGCCTTTGCCGGACCGGAGCGCGCCGGACAGAGTACCGCGCTATGTGTCCGAAGCGGCGACGCTCTAAGCTAATGCCCTGACAGCATTTTGGAGATGCGCAGGGCATAGCGATCGGTCATGCCTGACGTGTAGTCTGCCAGGGAGTGCAAGGCCTGGGCGGGCGTCGCCAGGTTGCGCAGGTCGAGATCGAGGGCACGCACCAGTTGCTGCGAACGCGATCCCAAGCGTTCGGCGTTCCAACCCGCCACGGCGAGATCTTCAAAGACCGGCAGAATGCCGGACATGACATTATAGATGATCCGACGGCCGGAGATTTCGAGTTCGGTTTTGCGGCGGGCGGTAAAGATGTGGTCGGAGGACAGTTTGCGCATGTTCTCGAAGATCGGCGCCATTTCGCAGACTTCCGTAAGCGCGCCGGAGAATGTGCCCGCGAGAATTTCCTGGTGGTGAGCCTTGAATGCCTCCACGCAGCTCTCGATGGCCTCGCCGATGGCCATGGCTCGCAGCATGGCCACATGCTCGGCCTGGCTTCTGTCGCCAGCGCTCGCATCACGCGGCTTGGCGGCTGTCACCAATATGTCGACGACCTCCTTGTAGGAGAGTTCGCCGGTGGTGAAGGCATCCTCGATATCGACGATATTGTAGCAAATGTCGTCTGCGGCCTCGACGACGAAGACCAGCGGGTGCCGGCGCCACCATTTTTGGTCGCCGACATGCTCCTCGGGCAGCCCGAGGGTGGTTGCGACATCTGCGAATAGCGACTCCTCGCTGCTGAAAACGCCAAATTTCTTGAGGCCGACATAGCTGGCGTCGCCCTGGGCCTTGACCGCGGCTCGGGTCCTGGCGGTCACGGGATACTTCATGAACGCGCCGAGGGTCGCCTTGGAGAGGCGCATGCCGCCATCGTTGCGGCGCATTTCGAGGCGCGTGAGGATGCGAAAACCCTGGGCATTGCCTTCAAAGGCGGTGAATTCAGGACGAAGATCCGCTTCGACGTCACCGGCAAGGCCCCTGCCCGCGGCAAACTGCTCAGCGAACCAGGCGCCCATGGCGTCTTCGCCGGAATGGCCGAACGGTGGATTGCCGATGTCATGCGCAACGCTGGCGGCCTGGACGATATTGGCGAGGTTGTGTTCCTCGCCGGGCTTGAGGAACTGCTGCTCGACCAGCCAATGCCCGATACGCATGGCAAGGGATCGGCCGACACTGCTGACCTCGATGGAGTGGATCAGGCGATGGTGGACATGGTCGTGCTCGTAGAGCGGCTGAACCTGCGTCTTGTTGGCGAGGCGCCGGAAGGGTGCGGAGAAGATGATGCGATCATGATCCTGCACGAAAATCGACCGGCTGGCCTGGGATGAGGGCTTCTTGTCTCCGAGACGGTCCTCGGAAATCAGGCGGTTCCATTCCATGGCAGGTCCTCACGCAGACGGGCAGCTATGGATATGAACCGCCAGGGACGCTGGAGTCCTGCCGAAGCTCGGTCTTTTCAACAGCTATGCACCCATGCGGATGTGGAACCGCCGCTGCCACCAAAGGCTAGATAGAGTCCGCTTGCCCAAGCGCGCCTGCCGCCCTATAGCCAGACCGATTGCCTGAAAACGCTCTGTCGCTGAGGTGCCTCCTGATGTCGGCCCGTCCTCTTCGCATCGCTCCTTCGATCCTCTCCGCGGACTTTTCGCGGCTGGGAGACGAAGTGGCAGCCATCGTCGCCGGCGGCGCGGACTATATCCATATCGACGTGATGGACGGGCATTTCGTCCCCAATATCAGCTTTGGCGCGCCGATCATGAAGTCGATCCGTGGTGTCACCGACAAGGTGTTCGACTGCCACCTGATGATCGCGCCGACGGACGCCTATCTGGCTGATTTTGCCAAGGGCGGCGCGGATATCATCACCGTGCATGCTGAAGCCGGACCACACCTTCATCGGTCGCTGCAGGCCATTCGCGGGCTCGGCAAGAAGGCCGGCGTAGCGCTCAATCCGGCGACACCGGTTTCGACGATCCAGCACGTGATCGACAATGTCGACCTGGTGCTGATCATGAGCGTCAATCCCGGCTTTGGCGGCCAGAGCTTTATTCCTGAGTCGATCAACAAGATCAGGCAAGCCAAGGCACTGATCGGCGGGCGCGATATCGATCTCGAGGTCGATGGCGGCGTGAGCGCCGAGAATGCGCGCGAGATCGTCGATGCCGGGGCCAATGTGCTCGTGGCCGGTTCCGCTGTTTATGGCGGCAATGATCCCAAAACCTATGCCGGCCGCATTGCGGCCATTCGTGATGCGGCGACCGGCCGTATCGCCTGACTCCACTTTTGAACTGCCGAGGCTAAGCCCATGATTCCGCGCTATTCCCGTCCCGAAATGGTTGCCAACTGGTCGGCAGAGACCCGTTTTGCCATCTGGTTCGAGATCGAGGCCCACGCCACGAGCAAGCTGGCGGAACTGGGCGTCGTGCCCAAGGAGAGTGCCGACAAGATCTGGGACGTGATGAACGCCCGCAAGGCCGAGATGGGCGACTATGGCTTTGACGTGGAGCGCATCGACGAGATCGAACGCACCACCAAGCACGACGTTATCGCCTTCCTGACGCACCTCTCGGAAATCGTTGGGCCCGATGCGCGCTTCGTGCACCAGGGCATGACCTCGTCGGATATTCTGGACACGACGCTGTCGGTGCAGATGAAGCGGGCCGCTGACATTCTGCTCGCCGATATCGACGCTTTGCTTGCCGCGCTCAAGCGCCGGGCCATGGAGCACAAGAACACCATCACTATCGGCCGCAGCCACGGCATCCACGCCGAGCCGACGACTTTTGGCGTGAAGCTGGCGGAGGCCTATGCGGAATTTACCCGCAACCGCGCGCGCCTTGTGGCGGCTCGCGACGAGATCGCGACGGCAGCGATTTCGGGCGCCATCGGCACCTTTGCCAATATCGATCCGCAGGTCGAAGAGTATGTGGCCGAGAAGCTCGGGCTTTCCGTCGAGCCGGTGTCGACGCAGGTGATCCCGCGCGATCGCCACGCCATGTTCTTCGCGACGCTGGGCGTGATCGCTTCGTCGATCGAGCGCGTCGCCGTGGAAATCCGCCACCTGCAGCGCACCGAAGTGCTGGAAGCCGAAGAGTATTTCTCGCCGGGCCAGAAGGGCTCGTCGGCAATGCCGCACAAGCGTAACCCGGTGCTTACCGAAAACCTCACTGGTCTTGCCCGCCTCGTGCGCGGCATGGTGGTCCCGGCGCTGGAAAACGTGGCGCTCTGGCATGAGCGCGATATCTCGCACTCGTCGGTCGAGCGCATGATCGGGCCGGATGCCACGGTAACGCTCGACTTTGCTTTGGCGCGCCTCACCAGCGTGATCGACAAGCTGGTCGTCTATCCCGAAAACATGCGCAAGAATCTGGACCTGCTTGGCGGCCTCCACAATTCGCAGCGCGTGCTGCTGGCGCTGACCCAGGCCGGCTACAGCCGCGAGGATTCCTATGCCGCCGTGCAGCGCAATGCCATGAAGGTTTGGGAGCACCGGGGCGACCGCACCGGGCTTTTCGCCCAGAACCTCAAGTCCGATCCCGATGTGACGCTGAGCGATGCGCAGATCGACGACATGTTCGACGACGGCTACCACCTCAAGCATGTCGACACGATTTTCGCCCGAGTTTTCGGCGCATGAGGATTGCTGATACCGACATCCTGATCCTGCCGGGTCTGGGCAATTCCGGCCCGGGCCACTGGCAGGTGCGCTGGGCTGAAAAGATGTCGACGGCCGCCATTGTCGAGCAAGCCGACTGGGATGAGCCCGACCCGGAAGACTGGATCGACACCATCATCCAGGCTGTCAAACTGGCTAAGCGGCCCGTTGTTCTGGTTGCCCATTCTCTCGCCTGCATCGCGCTGGTGCAGGCCGCGTCGCGCTTCCCGGAAGGGGTCGTGAAGGGCGCTTTGCTGGTTTCCCCGCCCGACGTCGAGCTTAATCCGGACGTGCCGGAAGAGGCGAAATGCTTCGGGCCAGTGTCGCGCGATCCCCTGCCCTTCCCGTCGCTGCTGGTGATTTCCTCGACTGACCCGTTCTGCTCTCTGGAGCGGGCCGCTGACTATGCGGCGGCCTGGGGTTCGGATTTCCATCAGGCGGGCGACGCCGGGCATATCAATGTCTATTCGGGCCATGGCCCGTGGCCGGAAGGCCTGATGATGTTTACGCGGTTGATGCAACGCCTATGACTGACGCCTATTCCCTTGCGGCCGAAATACCTTCCGTCGATGACTATCTGCGACTGCGCGTCGTCGCGGGTTTGAGCCCCAAGACGCGCGAGGGCGCCAGCATTGGCCTGCCCAATAGCTGGTTCGGCGTCACGCTGAAGTTCGAGGGCAAAGCCATCGGCATGGGCCGTGTCATCGGCGATGGCGGGACGGCGTTCCAGATCGTCGACATCGCCGTGGAGCCAGCCCATCAGGGTAAGGGGTTGGGCAAGCGCATCATGGCCGCGTTGATGGACAGGCTGAACAGTGCGGCCTGAGGGCGCCTATGTCAGCCTCATCGCCGACGGCGACGCGCGGCATCTCTATGCCAAATACGGCTTCGAGCCGGTCATGCCTGCCTCGATCGGCATGGCGACACGCGTCAAACCCGCCTGAAAACAAAAAGGGAGCCGACAAAGCCGGCTCCCTCCGAATCTCTTCTGTCGGCCAGATCAGCCTTCCGCGGCGATCTGCTCGTTAGCGACGGTCACCAGGGTCGCCATCTTCTGACGAATCACATCGTCGCCGATGGAAATGCCCTTGGCCTTGAGGTCGCTCGAAACCTTGCGGAACACGTCCTCGTCGCCGGCTTCCTCGAAATCGGCAGCCACAACTTCAGCGGCATAGGCCTTGGCTTCGTCGCCCGAAAGGCTCATCAACTCTGCCGCCCAGATGCCGAGCAGCTTGTTGCGCCGTGCCTCGGCCTTGAATTTCTTTTCAGAATCGAAAGCAAACTTGGCTTCCTGGCCCTTCTGACGCTCGTCGAACCCGCTCATGGTCTCTCCCATATGGCTTTGCCTGCCGGTCGCCCGGCCGTTCTCCACCGACATAGGCGGTTGGAACACGCAAATCAACGGAAAGCCGCGGGGATGCGACCTTGTGTGGCGGTTACCACAGTCTGCCGCGGCGCCAATTGGGCCGACACGAAAGAGCTTGCAATTCCGTGCCATTCTGGCGCATGAAGCGCGCCTAAACGGTGCACTTTTTCACGGCAGCGGAAACCCCCATGAATCGTCGACGCAAAATCTATGAGGGCAAGGGCAAGATCCTTTTTGAGGGTCCAGAACCGGGCACTCTGGTCCAGTATTTCAAGGACGACACCACGGCCGGAGACGGCGCTCGTCTTGAGATCATCGACGGCAAGGGCGTGCTGAACAACCGAATCTCCGAATTCGTGTTCACCAAGCTCAACACCATGGGCATCCCGACCCACTTCCTGCGCCGCATCAACATGCGCGAGCAGCTGATCAAGGAAGTCGAGATCATCCCGCTCGAAGTGGTCGTGCGCAATTACGCCGCCGGCTCGCTCTGCAAGCGCCTGGGTCTCGAAGCGGGCACGCAGCTGCCGCGCTCGATCATCGAATTCTACTACAAGGACGATGCGCTCAAGGATCCGATGGTTTCCGAAGAGCACATCACCGCCTTCGGCTGGGCCACCCCGGCCGAGCTCGACGACATCATGAGCCTTGCCATCCGCGTCAACGACTTCCTGACCGGGCTGTTCATGGGCGTCGGCATCCAGCTCATCGACTTCAAGATCGAATGCGGCCGCCTCTATGAGGGCGACCTGATGCGCATCGTGCTGGCTGACGAAATCAGCCCGGACAATTGCCGCCTGTGGGACATCAAGACCCGCAACAAGATGGACAAAGATCGCTTCCGCGAAAACCTCGGCGGTCTCGTCGAAAGCTATCGCGAAGTGGCCCAGCGCCTCGGCATCCTCGTTGAAAACGACAATGCGCTGACCACCGGTCCGCGTCTCGTTCAGTAGCTTTTCGGGAAGACACCATGAAAGCGCGCGTTACCGTCACGCTCAAGGCTGGCGTTCTCGATCCCCAGGGCCAGGCCATTGAAGGCTCCCTGGCCTCCCTCGGCTTTGGCGGCGTCAAGGGCGTCCGCCAGGGCAAGGTTTTTGATCTCGTTCTCGACGGCACCGATGTGGAAGCCGCACGGACGCAGTTGACCGGCATGTGCGAGAAGCTGCTCGCCAATACCGTGATCGAAAACTACCAGATCGAAATCTCTAATTAACGCTTAATTGCGATAACAGATTACGCGCCGCAGATGGCGCAGGACCGTATGCACATGCGTAAGACCCAGATTGCTCTCTCAGTAATGTTTTTCGCCTCGATCGGCCTGCTTTTCGCAGCTTACGCCTCGGTTCCCGTCTGACGGACGGCCTTAGGGCATTTCTTACCAAGCCAACAATTGTCTAGAAGCTGACTGCTGGCCTTAACCGGCTGGTGTCGAGCGTTTGCTATCGTGCGCCGAAATCGCATGGGAGCGCGACAATGGCCGTGGGCAAGCAAAGACTTGATTGGGTTGATATGGCCAAGGGCCTGTCGATCTTTCTCGTCGTCATCATGTATTGTGCATCGAGCGTGGGTGAGGATACCGGCCAGACCGGTTTCCTGCACTGGACCATCGCCTTTGCCATGCCCTTCCGCATGCCCGAATTCTTCCTGATTTCGGGGCTGTTCCTAAGCCAGGTCATCGACCGGCCATGGCGCGCCTATGCCGATCGCCGGATCGTCCACTACTTCTATTTCTACGCGCTCTGGGCGGTGATCCACATCGTCTTCAAGGTGGCGCTTATCGGCCGCGACCCTGTGGGGGCACTGAGCTATCTCGCCTGGGCCGTAGTCGAGCCCTATGGCGTGCTGTGGTTCATCTACATGCTCGGCATCTTCGGGTTCACGAGCAAGCTGCTGCATCAGTTCAAGGTGCCACATTGGGCCGCACTGATAGTTGGTGCGGTGTTGCAGATGGCCGCGGTTCATACCGGCAGCTACCTCATTGACCAGTTCTGCGCCTATTTCGTCTATTTCTACGCCGGCTATGTATTTGCGCCGCAGATATTCCGGATCGCGGATTGGTCGGCCAGCCATGTCGGCGCGGCGCTTGGCGTGCTTGCGGCATGGGCCGTCGTAAATGCCGTTCTCGTCTTCACACCGGGCTTCCGGCTCGATCCCGTGCATATCCAGATGGGTTGGGGCGCCCTGCCCGGCGTTCACCTTCTAGCCGCGCTGGCCGGCTCAGTGGCGATCTGCATTGCTTCGGCGCTTCTGGTTCGCCTGCCTTGGATGAATTGGCTGCGCTGGATGGGCACCAAATCGCTGGTCGTCTACGTGGCGTTCGTCCTCCCCATGGGCATTGCGCGCACCCTGCTGCTTGCCGTGGGCATCGAGGAGCCCAACCTCGTGAGCCTCATCATCATGGTCGTCGCGATTGGCTCGCCGCTCGTGTTGTGGTGGATCACGGAAAAGGTTGGTTTCGGCAAGTTCCTGTTCGAGCGTCCGGCCTGGGCGCATCTGCCGGGTTCGCAATCGGCCAGGCCCGTGGCCGCGCCCGCCGAATAGGAGCCATTCGCTGACAAAGCACAAAATCCCCGCGAAAGCGGGGATTTTGCTTTGGGCACATGCAGATGCGCGGGGGCAGACTGTGCAGCCCGCGATGCAGCGCTGTCACAAAGTCATGGGGAATCCCCCAGCCCCCTTGCCTTTTCGAGCAAGACTGATCACAAGGGCCTCGCATCAGTTCAGACACAGCAAGGATCGCCCGATGAAGGCCGCCGTCATCGTGTTTCCCGGACTCAATCGCGACCGCGACATGATCGCGGCGCTGACCAAGATCGGGGGCGTGGCGCCTGCCGAGGTCTGGCACCAGGACGCCGACATTCCTGATGTCGACCTGATCGTCATCCCGGGTGGTTTTTCCTACGGTGACTATCTGCGCTGCGGCGCCATCGCTGCCCGCTCTCCCATGATGGACAAAATCCGCGAACGTGCCGCCAAGGGCGTGAAGGTTCTGGGTGTCTGCAATGGCTTTCAGATCCTGATCGAGGCGGGCCTGCTGCCGGGCGCCCTGATGCGCAACACCTCGCTGAAATTCGTCTGCCGCGAAGTGAAGCTCGAAGTCACCAATACCGACAACGTCTTCACCAATGGCTACACCAAGGGCCAGATCATCCGCTGCCCGGTGGCCCATCACGACGGCAACTACTTTGCCGATGCCGAAACTCTGGCAGCGCTCGAGGGCGATGGGCGCGTAGCCTTCCGCTATGCCGAGGGCACCAATCCCAACGGCTCGATCAACAATATTGCCGGCATTCTCAACGCGGAAAAGAACGTGCTCGGCCTGATGCCCCACCCGGAGAACCTCATCGAGGCTGCACATGGCGGCATTGATGGGCGCGCGCTCTTTGCGGCGCTTCTCGACAAGGCGGCCTGAGGCCAACGGCCTCAATCGCAGTGGGAGAGCAGCATGGTTGATGCAAACAATCCACTCAATGTCGGCATCGTCGTTTTTCCCGACGTCGAGGAACTGGACTTCGTTGGCCCTTGGGAAGTCTTCACCATGGCCGCGCAGCTCGGCGCACCTCTCAAAGCCTTCACGCTCGCATGGCCGGAAAAGGCGCTGCGCTGCGCCAAGGGCCTGCGCATCGAAGCCGACTACGACTTTTCCGATGCCCCACATGCCGATCTGGTGATTGTGCCGGGTGGCAAGGGCACGCGTACCGTCATCATGGATGACGCGTTCATCGATACTCTGCGCGACTACCTGGCGGCCGCAAAGTGGCAGGCGTCCGTCTGCACCGGCGCAGCCCTGCTGGGCCAGACCGGCTTCCTTGATGGCAAGCGGGCGACGACCAACCACGCCGCCATGGACTGGGTCCGCAGCATGGCCGTCAAAGCCTACTTCACTGCTGACGAGCGCTATGTCCGCCATGGCAGCGTCGTCACCAGCGGCGGTGTTTCCGCCGGCATCGATATGTCGCTGTGGTTTGTCGGCCATCTCTTCGGCCACGATCTTGCCCATGAGACGCAGCGCGCCATGGAATATTACCCCGAGCCCCCCTACGGAACGACCCGATGACCCTTCGTAACGACATCGAAATCACCCCGCAGCTGGTCGCCGACCACGGGCTCAAGGCGGATGAATATCAGAAGATTCTCGACCTGATCGGTCGCGAGCCGACCTATACCGAGCTCGGCATTTTCTCGGCCATGTGGAACGAGCACTGTTCCTACAAGAGCTCGAAGAAGTGGCTGCGCACGCTGCCGACCCAGGGGCCGCGCGTGATCCAGGGGCCGGGCGAAAACGCCGGTGTCGTCGATATTGGCGATGGTCAGGCGGTCGTCTTCAAGATGGAATCGCACAACCACCCGAGCTTCATCGAGCCTTATCAGGGCGCGGCGACCGGCGTGGGCGGTATTCTGCGCGACGTTTTCACCATGGGCGCCCGCCCGGTGGCAGCGATGAACGCGCTCCGCTTTGGCGCACCTGAGCACGAAAAGACGCGGCACCTGGTGCACGGCGTCGTGGCCGGCGTTGGCGGCTATGGTAACTCCTTCGGTGTGCCGACCGTGGCTGGCGAAGTCGAGTTCGACGCGCGCTATAACGGCAACAACCTCGTCAACGCGTTTGCTGCCGGCCTCGCCGACACCGACAAGATTTTCTACTCCAAGGCCGAAGGCGTCGGCCTGCCGGTCGTCTACCTTGGCGCCAAGACCGGACGCGATGGCGTCGGCGGCGCGACGATGGCTTCGGCTGAGTTCGGCGACGACATCGAGGAAAAGCGCCCGACCGTGCAGGTTGGCGACCCCTTCACCGAAAAGCGCCTGCTTGAAGCCTGCCTTGAGCTGATGGCCACGGGCGCCGTCATCGCGATTCAGGACATGGGCGCAGCTGGCCTCACCTGCTCGGCCGTCGAAATGGGCGCCAAGGGCGACCTCGGTATCGAGCTGAACCTCGACAAGGTGCCGGTGCGCGAAGAGCACATGACGGCCTACGAGATGATGCTCTCCGAATCCCAGGAGCGCATGCTCATGGTGCTGCATCCGGAAAAAGAGCCGGAGGCCCGCGCTGTGTTCGAAAAGTGGGAACTCGACTTTGCCACCGTCGGCAAGACCACCGACGACCTGCGTTTCCGTGTACTCTGGCAGGGCGAGGAAGTCGCCAATCTGCCGATCAAGGAACTCGGCGACGAGGCTCCGGAATATGACCGTCCTTGGGTCGAGCCAAAGATTCCGGCAGCGCTCGCAGCCAATGACGTGCCGCAGATGGACGTTGCCGATGCGCTTCTCAAGCTTATTGGCGGCCACCAGTGCTCGTCGCGCCGCTGGGTCTATGAGCAATACGACACGATGATTCAGGGCAACAGCATTCAGCGTCCCGGCGGCGATGCTGGCGTGATCCGCGTGCTCGGCCATGACAGCAAGGGCCTAGCCTTCACCTCGGACGTCAATCCGCGCTACTGCGAAGCCAACCCCTATGAGGGCGGCAAGCAGGCCGTGGCCGAATGCTGGCGTAACCTCACCGCTACCGGTGCAGAGCCGCTGGCAGCGACCGACAACCTCAACTTCGGCAATCCCGAACGCCCGGAAATCATGGGCCAGCTGGTGAAGGCCGTGGGTGGCATTGGCGATGCCTGCCGTGCGCTCGATTTCCCGATCGTCTCGGGCAATGTCTCGCTCTACAACGAAACCAATGGCCGCGGCATTCTGCCGACGCCGACCATTGGCGGCGTTGGCCTCTTGCCCGATTGGCAGAAGAGCGTCCGCATCGGCTTCACTGCTGCCAACCAGCCGATCCTGCTCATCGGCGGTCCGGCCCTGCGCGGAACGCATCTCGGTCAGTCGATCTATCTGCGCGATCTCTTCGATCGCCGCGATGGCGATGCGCCGCATGTGGACCTTGCTGCCGAACGCAAGACTGGCGACTTCGTCCGCAAGCTGATCCGTTCGGGCGTGGTTACCGCTTGCCACGATCTGTCCGATGGCGGCTTGGGCGTCGCACTGGCGGAAATGGCGATTTCCGGCGGCATCGGCGCGACCGTGGTCGATGTCGAAGGCCACGATCCGCTGCTGCAGTATTTCGGTGAAGACCAGGGCCGCTATCTCGTGACGCTCAATCTCGATCCGCAGGGCGAGGAGATTGTTGCGCTCTGGGAAGAGGCCAAGTCGCTTGGCATCGAGGCGCCGTGGATCGGCACGACCGGCGGCACGGACCTCGTTCTGGGCAAGGCCAAGCCGGTTTCAGTGGCCGCGCTGACATCGGCCCACGAAGACTGGTTCCCCAACTATATGTCGGCTTGATTAGCACTTAGCCGGCGCCTGCCATATGATCGCCGCTCTTTGGTACGCCAAAGGGCGGCGTAGTATTTTCTGGAGCGTCTGATGAGATCGAAGCGTTTTCTGGCGATCGTCGTGGGTTTGGGCGCAGCGGCCATGCCGGTTGCAGCGCTTGGTCAGAGCGTCAACGTCACGCGCTCCATCTTTGCCGACCAGCCCTATACGCTGATCTATCCCGAAGCGATGATCGCCGCTGGCGGTGCCGGCGAGCCCCTGACGATCAACCATCCCGACGCGCCGCTGCAATGCGATCTCAGCGTTGTGCCGGTGGAGGACGGGGACTGGACGGCCGATTCGGCGCTTTCGAGCCTCGACACCACCGCCGTGGCCACCGCGTGGTCCGAAACGTTCCCCGGCTTTGTCCTGGGCAATACCGGCACCACACAATATCAGGACGCGACGGCTCTCATTTACGAAGGCACGAGCGAAAGCTCGCCCATGAACGTCCCCGTGACGCTGGTGCACACAGAAACGGTCGCCTCGGGCCGCGGCTATGCGCTCGACTGCATCTACGCCACCTCGGTTGCCGAGCAGATTCGCCCGGTCGTCGATTTCATCGTGGCCAATTTCGCTACGCGCTCCGACGCGGAATGCTGCATCGGCGCCACCGCCGAAACGGAGCCGGCCCCGGCGCAATAGCACCGGCCCGATATTGAAGCTGCCGCACTCGCGTGCCATATCAAGGACATGCGCCGGAAACGGCAGAAACGAGCACGGGAGACTGCACATGCCAATGGACGCCACCGAGATCGAGCGCCGCATCAAGGCTGCCCTGCCCGATGCCGAAATCGAAATTCGCGACCTTGCCGGTGACGGCGATCACTGGGCAGCCTCCGTGATTTCCGAGAGCTTTCGAGGCAAGACCCGCGTGCAGCAGCACAAGATGGTCTATGACAGCCTGCAGGGCGACATGGGCGGTGCACTGCATGCATTGGCTCTCCAAACCAGCATCCCCGAATAAGCTGAATGTCGGGCCTGCGCGAGTCGCTCGACCTGATCCGCACGGTTCGGCCCGAGGCCGGCACTGCGGCAATTGATCATGAAATCGCGGCCGAGCGGGCCAGCTCGCTCGGCGCGGCAGAAGCCAGAGTCATCAAGGCGCTGAAGGCGCTGGCCGAAGCATCGGCCAATCGAGAGGCCGTCCTCGACGATGCTCGCGACGCCGTGTGGTCCTATTTCGTGCAACGCGAACTGGTCGGTTTCCGCCGGCATGCGGACGTCATTCAAGCACTCGCCATTCCCGGCGACGTTCTCGTCGGGCTCGGAGCCAGGCCGGCGCGGCGGCCATGACGGAACCGGGTTGCAGGTTCTGCCGGGCCAATGGCCTCTTGTCCGATAGCGCTGTGCTCGAAACGCAGTATTTTTATGTCCTCGCCAGCCGCGATCCCGCCTTGCAGCGCGCCGGCATGATCGTGCCTCACCGCCACAGCGAAAACCCCTTCGAGATGACGCCGGAAGAATGGGCCGATTTCGGCCCGGCGCTCGCGGCCGCTCGTGAGCATTTCTCGAGCCATCAGCCCGATGGCTACACTTTGGGCTGGAATGTCGGTGCGGTTGGCGGGCAGAACGTGTTCCACACGCATCTTCACATCATCCCGCGCTTTGCGGGCGAAGCGCTCGAGGGCAAGGGCATCCGATATGCGTTCAAGCAGCAGGGGGCAAAGCATGACGCGCGCGGTGATCTTTGATGTCGATGGTGTGCTTGTCCACGGCTATCACGCCCGCCCCGACCTGCACGAAACCTTCGATGACAAGCTCCGCAGCCTCGGCATCAACGCGGACCGCTTTCAGCGAGAATTCATCCACGACATCTTCATGAAGCGCGTGCTGATTGGCGAGGTCCCCATGGTGGAAGCACTCGACCGGCGCTTGCGGGCCTTTGGATACAAGGGTTCGACGATGGCAGTGCTCGATCTCTGGATGAGCCACGACTGCTTTCCGAACTCGACCATGATCGAGACCGTCCAGAAGCTGAAGGGGCATCCGGAAATCAGGCTCTATCTGGCCACCAATCAGGACCACAGCCGCGCGCAGTTTCTTTGGCAGTCCCTGGGTCTCAAGGACATTTTTGAGGACATGTTCTACTCGGCCCGATTTGGCCGGACCAAAGCGCATAAGAAATTCTACGAGATGGCAGAGGAACGCATGCCGTCCTCCGAACTGCCGCCCCTGTTCTTCGACGACACACCAAAAGTCGTTGACGCAGCACGCAAGCATGGCTGGGAGGCAGTTTTGTTCGATACAGTCGCAGACTGTGCCAACCACCCCTGGATTGCCGCGCGGCTCAAGACGACCGCGCCGGCCTGAACCAGCCCTTGGAGTTGACGATGATCCGCCTGGCCCTTGCCGCCGCTGCATTTGCTGCGTTCGCCGTGCCCACATTTGCCCAGGAAGCCCTGTGCTTCCAGAACGGGAATTTCCTCGTCATCGCCCAGGAGCGCTCCGAGGACGTCGGCATGAACATCCTTGCCCGCGCTCCGGCCCGCGGCAAGATCAAGTGCGAATATGCCGAGCGTGAGGGCGATTTCCTCGTCAATCCGGACGGAGAACCGCTCTGGTATCAGGGCCTTGCCAGCAACTATCTGGTGCTGACCCGCTCGACCGGGCCTGACGGCGATATCGTCATCTATGACCTTGCCAACCAGAGCCTTTTCATCGACGAACCGGCCGATGACGAAGTGACAGTGGCCGACGACACCGTGACTTTCTGGCAGCGCACCAAGGCGGGAACGGCCAAGAACTGCCCCGAATTTGGCGAATACACTGCGAACGGCCTTGGGGCGATCATTGCCGAAGAGCGAGTGCTTGATGTCGCCTCCGGCGAAGTGACGGCAACCGGCGAAAAGCGCTGCACCGCGACACAATGACAAACATCGCCATCCGCCGATGGCCGATCTCGACAGCGCCACAGTCCTGTCCTATTTAATGACTGAGTTCCGCCGGGCCTTGACCCCGGTTTACTGAAAGGCTCCTCCCCATGACCGATATCAACGCCTTTATCGATGAGAAGGTGAAGAACAACGACGTGTTCCTTTTCATGAAGGGCACGCCCGATTTTCCGCAGTGCGGCTTCTCCGGCCAGGTCGTTCAGATCCTGAACTACCTCGGCATCGACTATGACAGCGCCAACGTGCTTGAAAGCGCCGAACTGCGCGATGGCATCAAGGCCTATTCCAACTGGCCGACCATTCCGCAGCTCTATGTAAAGGGCGAATTCATCGGCGGCGCCGACATCACCCGCGAAATGTTCCAGTCGGGCGAATTGCAGACGCACCTGCAGCAGGCTGGCATCGCAGTCAAGCAGAGCGCCTGATCGCTCGCTTGTCGAGAATTTGAAGGCCCTGCCCTAGCCCGGCGGGGCCTTTTGCTTTTCGAGGCGGGCGACAGCAGCAAGCATCCGCGGATGCTTCACAAGATCAGCCAGTGCCCAGTTGTGCACCAGCCAGGACGGGCTGCCGTGCCAGCGGTCGTCAACAAGGCGATCAATGGCGTCGAGCGCAAGGTCCGTCTCGCCCGCGCAGGCAAGCGCACAGGCAGCGTGAAATCCGAGCCAGACGATCTCATCCCGTCCGGCGAGGAAGTGCCGGGCGAGACTTAGCCACTCCCCGGTTGTCAGATCGCCGCAGTTTTCGGCCGGCAGCGAAGCGCTGAAGGCTGTGGTGGAAATGGGCTCCCCGGCGCCCACGCTACGGGCAAGGGCGATAGAACCGCGGTTGGAGGCGTGGCAATGCCAACCCATGTGACAGACGCCAGCAGCGCTGGCCGCCAGAAGGGTCGCCCTAAGCGCGTGGCTGGCAAGTCCCCGACGGCGATGATCTGCGTGTGTCCAAACACCGATCTCGGCCCGGTTGCCCAGAACGAAATCAGGCAGGCAGCGAGAGACTTCCTGTTCGCCAAAGAAGACGCGGTGGCCGAAGTTGGCCGCCTCCCGGACGATCCGGTAACCCGCTGGCAAAGCCTGCGGCGGCGAGACATCAAGTGGCAACGAGAACACTAGCCGAGGATGCCGAAGCAAATAGGCATTAGGCAGCGCAGAAGGTACTGGCTCGGTGCCGGTGATGTGGAGATAGACCCAATCGTCGAGGTGATCCGCCATTGCCTGAGCGGCATCAGGAGACAGCTCAGCATCGGCAAGCAGATAGGTGCCCTCTGGCCCATCGAGCACCGCAAGCGTGGGTTGCTCCACATCATCGACGTGTATCGCCCCTTCGGCCATCCCTTCGATGACGGCGGCAATGCTGAGGTGGATTTCACCGGCCGCCGCCGAGAGGGTTCTTAGTCGCCTGTAGTTCTTGGGGTGAAGCTCAACAAGGTGCATGCGTTTTGTTCCCACCGCCACCGGACAGGGTCAAGTCATCACGGGAACTGATGGAGGTCATTCGAGAATATCGCTTTGCGTGATGACGACCCGGGCGTACTAAAAGACTCTATCGTCCGGATGATCCCCATGAATACTTCCGCCCTTCGCCCCGCAGTACCGCTGCTCGTGCTGATCATCGCCGGCTGCATCGTGGCAGCCATCGGCAATGGCGTTCGCACCAGTTTTGGCCTCTTTACCCTGCCAATGACAGGCGATCTCGGGCTGACGCGCGAGAGCTGGGGCATGGCCATGGCAATCCAGAATCT
The DNA here is from genome assembly GCF_024707125.1 of Devosia sp. GTDB lineage: Bacteria > Pseudomonadota > Alphaproteobacteria > Rhizobiales > Devosiaceae > Devosia. The sequence goes on along the minus strand of NZ_JANQAH010000007.1, from coordinate 290,668 downwards.
GGCCTGGGGCATCGCCCAGCCCTTTGCCGGCGCCTATGCCGACCGCGTCGGCACGGGGCGCACCATCGCCATCGGCGCGGCAATCTACGCCATCGGCGTTCTTGGCATGGCGTTTTCCCCCAATGCCGGCTGGCTCACCCTGACGGCGGGCATCATCACCGGCGTCGGCATTGCCATCTGTTCATTCTCGGTGGTCATGGCCGCCTTTGGCCGGTCCGTGCCGATGGAAAAGCGCTCGCTGATATTTGGCGTCGCCACGGCAGCCTCGTCCTTCGGACAGTTCGCTTTCGCGCCCGTCAGCCAGGGTTTCATCAATGCATTCGGCTGGCAATCCGCCCTCATCTATCTCGCAATGGCGTTGCTGCTCGTCATTCCGCTGAGCTACGCCTTGCGCGGGCGCACCGAAAACCCGGTCGGCCATGCCGACTTGCCTTTCATGCAGGCGCTTGCCAGGGCCTGGGGCCATGGTTCGTACCGCCTGCTTGTCATCGGTTTCTTCGTTTGCGGCTTTCACCTCGCCTTCATCAACGTCCACATGCCCGCGTATCTCGTGCAATGCGGACTCTCGCCTGAAGTCGGCAGCTGGACGATCGCCGTCATCGGTCTTTTCAATATCGTTGGCTCGCTGCTCGCCGGCTATCTGGGCGGCAAATGGCCCAAGCAGCTGCTTCTGGCGTCCATCTATTTCCTGCGCGCCGTGGCGATCGGCCTCTTCCTGCTCATCCCTGTGAGCGAAGTCACCGCCTATGCCTTTGCGGCGGCCATGGGGCTTCTCTGGCTTTCAACCGTGCCGCTGACCGCGGGCCTCGTAACCCTGTTCTTCGGCGCCCGTTATATGGGCCTGCTCTATGGCGTGGCTTTCTTCAGCCACCAGCTCGGCTCCTTTGTCGGCGTATGGCTTGGCGGCTTCGCATTTGACGTGACCGGCTCCTATGCCCTGGTCTGGTATCTCGGCATCGTTCTGGGTCTTGCGTCCGCGGCGCTGCATATCCCGATCAACGAACGCAGCGTGCCGAGCTTTGCCCTCAAGCCCGCCTGAGGACAAATTTCCAATTATCGTCATTTGACGATATAGACTTGCCAATGCGGCCGGACAGGTTCATGGTCCGGCCGTAATTCTGCCGCCCCTCCCCCTGGGCGCCCCTATTCTGAGCAATAATCATGTCCGACCATTTCACTCGGGTGCTTTCGCGCCCCGAATTCATTGCCCTTATGGCCGCGCTGATGGCGCTCAATGCCCTTGCCATCGACGTCATGCTGCCGGCCCTGCCCTATATGGGCGAGGCACTGGGTGTCGCCAACGAGAACGAACGCCAGTTCGTCGTCTCCTCCTACATGCTGGGCATGGGCATTGCCGTGCTCGCTTTCGGCCCGCTGTCTGATCGCTTCGGCCGCCGCGCCCCGCTGCTCGTCGGCATGGGCATCTACATCGTTGCCGCGATCGCTGCGATTTTCGCGCCGACCTTCGGCGCCCTGCTGCTGCTGCGCTTCATCCAGGGCATGGGCGCGGCCAGCGTGCGCGTGATCACCATGTCCGTGGTGCGCGACCGGTATTCCGGCCGGGAAATGGCCGAAGTCATGTCGCTGACCTTCATGGTGTTCATGGCCATTCCGATCATCGCGCCCGGTGTTGGCCAGATCCTGCTGCTGACGGGCCCTGGCAGACGATCTTCATCTTCATGGGTGTACTCGCCGCCGCCTTCTGGCTCTGGACCTACAAACGCCTGCCGGAAACGCTGGCTCTGGACAAGCGTCGCCCGCTGACCTTGTCGGGCATCGCGACGAGCTTCAAGATCGTCTTCACCAACCGCCCGGCGATTTCCTACGGCCTGGCCGGCATGTTCCTGTTCGGGGCGCTGTTTGGCTTCATCAGCTCAAGCCAGCAGATCTATGTCGACATCTACGGGCTCGGCGTCTACTTCCCGGTCGCCTTTGCTGCCATGGCTGGCCTGATGGCGGTGTCGTCCTTCACCAATTCGCGCATCGTCCGGCGCCTCGGGATGCGTCGCCTGTCCCATGGCGCCATGCTGTCCTTCACCGTTTTCAGCGGTATCTGGCTGGCTCTGGCGCTTGCGGGTTTCATGCCTCTTTGGCTGTTCTTCCCGCTGCTTGCCGTCATCATGTTCAGCTTCGGCTGGGCCTCGTCGAACATGAATTCGCTGTCCATGGAGCCGCTGGGCGCCGTGGCGGGCACGGCATCCTCGGTCTTCGGTTTCATCCAGACCGTGGGCGGCGCGTTGATCGGCGGCTATACCGGCCAACACTTTGACGGCACCACAGTGCCGGCGGCAACGGGCTATTTCGCCATGGGCGTGCTGGCGCTGATCTGCATTCTCATTGCCGAGAAGGGCAAGCTCTTTGGCGTCGGCGAGCAATACGCCCATGCCAAGGGCGAACCCGCGATGGAAGCCCACTAAGCGACAAGCCACCCGGTTTAGCCGGGTGGCTTTTTTCTTGGCTAGTTTGCCGGCTCGGCGCTCGGCAGCGCCAGCTGGCTGCGGTCGGAATAGACGTGATCCACAAGGCCCCAGGCCTTGGCATCTTCCGGGGCCATATAGCGATCGCGCTCCAGTGCGGCTTCCACCTCCTCATAGGTTCGTCCGCTATGCTTGGCGTAGATGTTGTTGGTCAGCCGCTTGAGCCTCATGCTCTCCTCGGCATGGATCATGATGTCAGTAACCTTGCCCTGATAGCCGCCTGAGGGCTGGTGCATCATGATCGACGTATTCGGCAGGCTGGCGCGCTGGCCAGCTTCGCCCGCGGCGAGAATGAGCGTCGCTGCTGAGGCGGCCATGCCCATGCAGAGCGTGCCGACCGGAGCCCTGATGAACTGCATCGTGTCGTACATGGAGAGCGCCGCCGTCACGACGCCGCCGGGCGAGTTGATATACATGTAGATCGGCTTGGTCGGCGCTTCGGCCTCGAGGAAAAGCAGCTGGGCACAGACCAGCGAGGCCATATTGTCCTCGACCTCGCCATTCACAAAAATGATCCGCTCGCGCAGCAGCCGCGAGTAAATGTCAAAAGCCCGTTCGCCGCGGCTCGATTGTTCCACGACCATAGGGACGAGTTGCATCATGTCGCGCATAGGCGACCTCCGTTCAGTTGGAGATTTGAAATTATTCGGCGGTGCGTGCGGGCCTCAGGCGGCCAGCATCATCACCGGTTCATTGCTGTTGGCCGGCACCGGCAGTGCCATCGGCGCATGCGTCAGGCGAAACCAGGTGCCGCCATCTTCGCGCGGTGAAATCTCGAAGGTGACGAGACTCTCTTCGGGTTCCGCCGCCGCGCCCTCGCCGGGCTCGCGCCAGCGATAGGTGAGTCTCCGGTTTTCATCAGACACCACCACGGAAATCTCGGCGTCGGCCGGCGGCTGTAGCCAGCGTTCCAGATATTCGGGGACGGAAAGCGCTCGCCAGACCTTTTCGGGCGGAGCATCGAGGGCAGTTTCGAACACCAGCGTGTCGGCGTCGTCCTTCATTGATCCATCTCCCTGAGTAGGTCCTTGAGGTTGTCGATGCGGCTCGGCCAGAAATCGCGATAGCGGGCCAGCCAGCCGTGCAGAGGCGCAAAGCCGTCGGGGTCGACGCGATAATGCGCAAACCGCCCCTCGCGGCGTTCACTGATCAATCCAGCACCCTTGAGCACGGCGATGTGCTGCGACATGGCCGGCTGCGAAATGGCAAAGCCCTCACGCAGGTCGGTCGCCGTCAATTCATCGCCGGACAACCGCTCGAGAATCGCGCGGCGCGTCGGATCGGCCAGGACTTTGAAAATCTCTGCTTCGTTCATGCACACACATAAGCATAGACTTATGAGTCGTGACAAGAGGGTTGCGGGCCGCCCGGTCCACGTTAGGCTGTTGCATCTTCCCTCCGGATTCTCCCATGACTGGTCGCACCTATCTCGCCATTCCCGGCCCTTCGGTCGTTCCCGAACGCGTGCTCAATGCCATGCATCGCGCTTCGCCCAATATCTACGAGGGCGAAGTGGTGGGGATGATGGACACGCTGATGGCCGACCTCCGGCGCGTGGCGATGACGCGCCACAACGCGGCCATCTATATCGCCAATGGCCACGGCGCCTGGGAGGCGGCCAATGCCAACCTGTTCTCGCGTGGCGACAAGGCATTGCAGGTGGCGACCGGCACGTTCGGTTGGGGTTGGGCCAGCTCCGCCCAGCGCATGGGTGTGGATGTCGAAGTGCTCGACTGCGGCAAATCCGGCGCCGCTGACCCGGCGCTCGTAGCGCAGCGGCTCCGAGACGACAGAGAGCATAGCATCAAGGTGCTGATGGTCACGCATGTCGACACGGCCTCTTCGGCCAAGAACGACGTGCCTGCCATGCGCAAGGCTCTGGACGAGGCGGGTCACCCTGCCCTCCTCGCCGTCGATGCCGTCGCCAGCCTTGGCTGCGACGAACTGCGCATGGATGACTGGGGAATCGATCTGCTGGTCGGCGCCAGCCAGAAGGGCCTGATGATGCCGCCGGGGCTGGCCTTCCTCTGGTTCTCGGACAAGGCGCGGCAGCGCTGCGCCAATGGCGATCTCAAGACGCCCTATTGGGACTGGGAGCCGCGTACGGTCGGCGCCGAGTTCTGGCTGTATTTCGGCGGCACCGCTCCGACGCACCACCTCTTTGGCATGCGCGAAGCGCTGACGATGATTCTCGATGAGGAAGGCCTCGAAAAGGTCTGGGCACGCCATGCGCGCCTTGCCCGCTCGGTCTGGACCGCCATGGACGCCTGGAGTGCCGACAATGCCGATATCGGGCTCAACATCGCGTTGCCGAGCGCCCGCGGCCATTCAGTGACGGCCGCACGGCTCGCCAATGGCGGCGCCAAGCGGTTGCGGACATGGCTGGAGACGGAGGCCGGCGTAACGCTTGGCGTCGGCCTCGGCATGGCCAGATCGGACGAACCCGCCTATGGCGACTTCTTCCGCATCGGCCATATGGGACATGTGAATGCCCATATGGTCCTGGGTGTACTTGCAAGCATCGAGGCCGGTTTGACGGCGCTCGACATTCCGCATGGCGCCGGGGCTGTAGAAGCTGCGGCTAAGGCTTTCGGAAGCGCCTAGACGGCAAAAATCTCGCGCCGCAGCTCGTCCCAGTTCTCCTTGCTCGGCGCTACAAGCAGGCCGCCATCAATGTGGCTGGCCTTGTATTCCGAGCCGTCGAAGCGGGCGACATGGGCGCCGGCTTCGCGCATCATCAGCGCTCCGGCGACATGGTCCCAGGGCATGAGCTTGTTGTACATCAGGAAATGCGCGTGGCCGCCTGCGGCCATGCGGTATTCGTGGCCGGCGCAGCGGTAATTGGCGAACATTTTTACCTTGGCCAGATTGCTCAGAACCTGGCTGCGCACCTCTGGCGGCAGATAGGAAACCGAGGCCAGGCCACCCATTTCAGCAAGCGCAGTCGGCTCGGCGAATTTCTGGCGCACGCGACGTCCGTCGGGGAAAACGTGCCACGTGCCGCAGCCGCGCTCGGTCATCAGGAAATCGTCGCCCATCGGGTCGTAGATGACTCCTGCGACGGTCTCGCCATTCTCGACCACCGCAGCCATAACGGCGAAGAGCGGCAAGCCAGACGCGAAATTGTAAGTGCCGTCGACCGGGTCGACGTAGATCACGGTGCGGTCTTCAAAGTGCCCGCTGAGCAGGTTGGGATTGGCGGAGACGGCTTCCTCGCCGATCACCACGGTATTGGGCGAATGCGCATTGATCGCGGCAGTGATGGCCCGTTCGGCGCTTTCGTCGGCTTCGGTCACAAGGTCGAAGGCATTGGCCTTGGAGCGGACCATGCCATCGTCGAGCCGGCGGAAGCGCGGCATGATTTCGTCCTTGGCGGCCTGACGGAGAATGGCGGCCAAGCGTTCGATATTCATGCGTCTCTAGTCCTTCTGGTTGAGGGTCAGACCCGCGAAATCGAAAAGCTTCGGGTCGAGCATATGGCTGGGATTGATGTTGCCTAGCGCGCGGATCATGACGTCCTTGCGACCGGGCATGCGTTTTTCGATATCGGTCAGCATGGCCTTCATCGCATTGCGCTCAAGCCCCTCCTGTGAGCCGCAGAGGTCGCAGGGAATGATCGGGAACTGCATGGCGTCCGAAAACTTCTGCAGGTCTTCCTCGGCGCAATAGATCAGCGGCCGCAAGACGGCGAGATCGCCTTCGTCATTGACGAGCTTTGCCGGCATGGCCGCGAGCTTGCCGCCATGGAACATGTTCATGAAGAAGGTTTCGAGGCTGTCGTCGCGATGATGGCCGAGCACCAGCGCCGTGCAGCCCTCTTCGCGGGCGATGCGATAGAGATTGCCGCGGCGCAGGCGCGAGCAGAGCGAACAATAGGTCGCGCCGGCCGGCAGCTTGTCGGTCACGATGGAATAGGTGTCCTGATATTCGATGCGGTGCTCGATCCCCAGCCCTTCGAGGAATTCGGGAAGGATATGCTTGGGGAAATTCGGCTGGCCCTGATCGAGATTGCAGGCGAGCAGTTCGACCGGCAGCAGGCCGCGCCATTTCAAATCTAGCAGCAAGGCCAGGAGGCCGTAGCTGTCCTTGCCGCCGGAAAGGGCAATCAGCCACTTCTCGCCTGGGCGCACCATGGCGAATTTTTCCAGCGCCTCGCGTGTATTGCGGATCAGGCGCTTGCGCAGCTTGTTGAACTCAACCGAGCGCGGCGCATTCGCATAAATCGGGTGCGCGCCGGATTCGCTGTCATCGGCCGGCGTGGCGGGGGCTTCCATCACCGCGGTCATGGCGAAAACTTTCTCTGAAATCTTTACGTAGCTGATAGCGCCTCAAGACGCAGAGGGGAAGCGAAAGCGAGTGGGGCAAACCTTACCAAACCTTAACTTCCCGTCCTTGTTTTACGCCTATTGCCACAGTTAGATGACACATCCTCCTGACACCCTGGAGTCTCCCGGTGTTCCGCTCTTTTTTTCCCAGTTCCCAAGATATTCTTCTCGTCGGCGATCATATGGATGCTGCTGACGACGCTGATTTTCCAGTTCGCCGGCGAACCCGTGCGCAACGTCATCAGCATCGACCGCTTCCTGTCGCCAACGATCTGTTCGCCCGACCAGGTGCCAGCGGCTGAAACGCCGGTTGCTCCAGCGCCAGATGCCCTGCCCGTGCCGGAAGGCGGTCCGCAGGCGACCGATCCCAACGCGCCTGCTCCAGTCACCCAGCAAGCCGCTGCACCGGCGGCGACCGCAACTGCCGTGGCCAACTGCGTTGTCGAGGACACCAATTTCCTCAATGGCGCACGCATATGGGAATACTGGTACATCCTGCTTTGCACCGCGGTCTTCTGTGCCTTCTGGTACTTTTACAAGCGGAACCAATGGTATTGGTGGAGTGTCGTCGGCAGCTCGGTTCTATTCCTCGCCACCTATAGCCAGGTGCAGCTCAGCGCCTTCGTGAACGACTGGCAGGGCAATTTCTTCAACGTGTTGCAACGGGCCCTGAACGAGCCGGGAGCGGTCAGCCCTGAGGAATATTGGCCCTATGTGATCACGATGATGGCGGTGCTGCTGCCAAACATCATCTTCCTCGTCATCCTCGCCTTCTTCAACTCGCACTACGTTTTCCGTTGGCGCAAGGCGATGACGTCCTACTACATGGAGTATTGGCCCCGCCTGCGCGAGACCGAAGGCGCTGCCCAGCGCGTGCAGGAAGATACGATGCGCTTTGCGTCCATCGTCGAAGACCTCGGCACCAGCTTCCTCGGCTCACTGCTGACGCTCGTCGTGTTCCTGCCCATTCTCTGGACTCTCAGCCAGTCGGTGACGGAAATCCCGATGATCGGTGCTGTGCCTGGCAGCCTTGTCTGGGTGGCACTTGTCGTTGCCGCTTTCGGTACTGCGCTTCTCTGGGGTGTCGGCATCAAGTTGCCGGGGCTCAACTTCGAGAACCAGAAGGTTGAAGCGGCACTTCGCAAGGAACTCGTTTATGGCGAGGACCACGGCGACCGTGCCGACCCGCCGGCATTCCGGGAACTCTTCGCCAATGTGCAGAGAAACTATTTCCGGCTCTACTTCCACTACACCTACTTCAACCTGGCGCGTTACGCCTACCTGCAGGTGGCCGGCTATGTGCCGCTACTAACGCTCTCACCCTCGATTCTGGCCGGCACGATTACGCTCGGCGTCTATCAGCAGGTGCAGAATGCGTTTGGTGAAGTGGCTGGCTCCTTCCAGTTCTTCGCCCGCGCCTGGACGACCATTATCGAGCTGCAGTCGATCCATATGCGTCTGAAGCTGTTCGAGAGCTACATTCCGCAGGACCAGGAACCGATCAAGGAAGAGCTGAGCAGCGCCGCGACGATCTAGTCGCGAGCGGCCTGCTAACCGATATCGTCACCACCGGGCTTGTCCCGGTGGTCCCAGCGGAGGCGAGATGGATTGCCGGGACAAGCCCGGCAATGACGACGGTTGGGGGGCTGGTGTGTAAGCCCCAAAACAAAAAAGGCCGCCCCGAGGGGCGGCCTTTCAGTTTCAAACTCGTTTCGCTTAGCGCGAGTAGAATTCGACGACGAGGTTCGGTTCCATCTGGACCGGGTACGGCACGTCCGACAGAGCGGGCACGCGGGCGAAAGTGGCAACCAGCTTGTTGTGGTCGACTTCCACGTAATCCGGCACATCGCGTTCGGCGAGCTGGACGGCTTCGAGAACGACGGTGAGCTGCTTGGAGCGTTCACGCACTTCGATCTTGTCGCCGACCTTGACCTGGTAGGACGGAATGTTCACGCGCTTGCCGTTGACGAGAACGTGGCCGTGGGACACGAACTGACGGGCGGCGAAGACGGTGGCAACGAACTTTGCACGGTAGACGATGGCGTCCAGGCGGCTTTCGAGCAGACCGATCAGGTTTTCGCCAGTGTCGCCCTTACGGCGGTTGGCTTCGTCATAAAGACGACGGAAACCCTTTTCGGTGATCGAGCCATAATAGCCCTTCAGCTTCTGCTTGGCGCGCAGCTGCAGACCGTAGTCCGAAAGCTTGCCCTTACGACGCTGACCGTGCTGGCCGGGGCCATAGGCACGTGCGTTGAGAGGGGACTTCGGACGGCCCCAGATGTTTTCGCCAAGACGGCGGTCAATCTTGTACTTTACAGAATGACGCTTCGACATCGCGTATCCCTTTCTTTGTTAGAATGGATCGCGCCCTCCTTTGCCCTTGTCGCCAAGAGCCGACAGATTCCTAAAAATTCAGGAGATCCCGGGTGCGCCTATAGACCCGAAGGCCGGATAGGTGGGCGCTTGATAGTGTCCAAGTGCCATCAAGTCAAGCCAAAGGCCCGGTTTTCTAGGCCATTCGCTTGTCGATATGCCGCTGTTCGCGCAGCTGCGGGAAGATGCGGCTCCAGACGACTGCAACGATCATCGCGCCGAAGCCGCCGATGACCACTGCGGGCACCGGACCAAGCAGATGCGCCACTGTGCCGGCGCGGAATTCGCCCAGTTCGTTCGAGGCGCCGATGAACACCGAATTGACCGCATTGACGCGGCCGCGGACCTCTTCGGGCGTCCAAAGCTGCATGATGGTTTCGCGGATGGTGACGCTGACCATGTCCGAGGCGCCAACCAGCGCAAGGGCGGGAATGGACAGCCAGACAGTCGTCGAAAAACCGAAAATCACCGTGAAGGCGCCGAACAGGCCGACGAACAGAAACAGGATCTTGCCGGCGTGGTCGCGCACCGGGAAGCGGGTCAGGTAGAGTGCCATGAGAATGGCGCCAATGCCCGGCGCAGCGCGCAGCAGCCCGAGTTCAACCGGGCCGGCATGCAGGATGTCCTTGGTATAGACCGGCAGCAGCGCCACGGCCCCTCCCATCAGCACCGCGAACATATCGAGTGAGATGGCGCCAAGGACGACCTTGTTCGAGAAGATATAGCGGAAGCCGCCAAAGATGGTTTCAAGGCTCGTCGCCTGATGCGACTCGCGCTGTACGGGCTTGGGGATCAACAGCACCGTCACGACAGCGCAGAGCAGTAGCACCGCGCCGGTGCCAAAGGCAAAGGTCGGCGAGATGCCATAGAGCAGGCCACCGGCCGCCGGCCCCGTGATCGAGGCAAACTGCCAGGCAGAGGCATTGACGGTAATGGCGTTGGAGAGAGCCTGGGGTGGCACCAGATTGGGCGCCAGCGACTGCGCGGCCGGCCCCCAGAAGGCGCGGGCCGTACCGAGGAAGATCAGCACAACGAAAATCGGCCAGACCTCATGCGCTTCGGCATTGACCAGCGTCAGGAACGCCAGTGCACAGATCAGCTCGACCGAAAGGCAGATCGCCATGATGCCGCGGCGATTGAAGCGATCCGCCGTCAGCCCCGTGACCAGGATCAGCAGCAGCGCCGGCAGGAACAGGCAGAGCCCCACCAGCCCCAGCAGGAAGGCGTTGCCGGTAACGTCATAAATCTGCCAGGCGATGGACACCGACATGATCTGGACCGCAAAGCTCACCAGCAGCGTGGTGAGCCAGAAAAAGCGGAAACCGATATAGGTGAAGGCGAGTTTCGACGGCTCTGTGGGCTGGGGCGTGCTCATGATGCCCCGGCATGACACTTTGCCGCAGCAAGGTCAAAGGCGGAATCGTACCGAACGGTTCGCCAGGGCTTATTCCGTAGCTGGTTTGTCGGTTGCGGGCTTCTGCCGATTGGGATTCGGCCGCTGGTGGCGCCGGTCGATGGACGAGATGACCCCGCGCAGCGTCCGGATTTCCTGGCTGGTGAACCGGCCACGGGTCAGAGCTGTGCGCAGGTTGTTGACCATGCTGGGGCGCTTGTCGGGCGTGGTGAAAAAGCCGGTCTGGTCCAGCACGCCTTCGAGGTGTTCGAAGAGCCCAGTGAGTTCCTCTCGCGGCGCTGCCTCATCGAGCCCCTCGCTGAACGGCAAGGCCGTTCCGGCCCCGCCGTGCCGGCGCCATTCATAGGACATCAGCAACACGGCCTGAGCGATGTTGAGCGAGGCAAAGGCCGGCTCGACCGGCAGCGTGACGATGGCGTCGGACATGGCGACCTCGTCATTGAGGAGGCCCCAGCGCTCGCGCCCGAACAGGAGACCAGCGCCCTGCCCTGCGGCAATATGCTGGGCCATCTTGATGGAGGCTTCCTCGGGGCCCAGCACTTCCTTCTGCATATCGCGCGACCTGGCGGTCGTTGCATAGACGAGCTTGAGATCGGCAATCGCCTCTTCGAGCGTTTCGAAGACGCGAACCCGTTCCAGCACGTGATCGGCGCGCGAGGCGGCGGCTACGGCCTTCTCATTGGGCCAGCCATCGCGAGGGCGCACGAGGCGCAGATCCCAAAGGCCGAAATTGGCCATGGCGCGCGCGGTAGTACCGATGTTTTCGCCAAGTTGCGGCTCACACAGGATGATCGCAGGGCATGCCCCGAGAGTAGGTTCCAGCGATCGATCCGTACCGGCCATGTGCTTGTCTCTTCTTGCGTCAGGCGGGCATTTCGACAAACTCCACCCGATTGCGGCCCGCATGTTTGGCCTCATACATGGTCTGATCTGCGAACGAAAGCATTTCGGACATTGGCACCAGAGCCATCGGCGAGGTGGCCACGCCGATGCTGACGGTCAGCTCGAGGACTTCGCCACCAGGCAATGCTGTCTGCATGCGCTCGACCTGACGGCGCAGCCTGTTGGCCACGGCCTGCGCTTCCTGCGAGCCCGCGCCGGGCAACAGCAGCGAAAACTCTTCGCCGCCCAGCCGGCCGAACATGTCACCGTTGCGGATCGAGGCACGCACCACCGCAGAAAGCGAGACCAGCGCCAGGTCGCCGGCCGCATGCCCAAAGGCGTCGTTCACGCGCTTGAAGTGGTCGACATCGAACAGAATGACGGAAACCGGCTGCCGTGCATCCCTGAGCCTTGCGAGCACATTCTCGGCCTCGCGCAGGAAGGTACCGCGATTGAGAGCATCGGTGAGGCTGTCGTAAGTTGCAGCACGCTCTATTTCGGCAAACTGTCGACGGCGGTCCGCAGTGGCACTGGCGACCAGCACCGGCCCCAGAGCGATCATCGCGACGCCGAGTTGAACGGCGGCAATCAGTTCATCGCTGAGCCCATTCGCCCCGAGACCATAAACGCCGAGTTTGACGGCAAACATTGTTGCGCCGGAGTAGAGGAGCACCAGGAAACAGGTGAGCGGCAGGGGCACGACGAGCGCGCACCAGATCAGGGCCGGCACCGGGAAGACGATGGCAATGGGGTTTAGGATCAGAATCCCGAACCCTGCGCTCGCCAAAAGCGCGATGGCCGGCGGCACCACTGGATGACGCAGCAGCGCGTTCCAGCCCCTGAAGCGGGGACGCGGCAAGGGCCAGGGTAATGCCAGGATGCCCGGTAACAATACCAGATAGTTCATCAGCTCCGACGAAAACCAGGTGCGCCAGCCGTCGAAGTAGTCGCCATCGCCCACGCTGACCCAAGCGGGGCCACCCGCCACGCCGGCGACAGCCGCAGCGACGATCGCGCTGCCAATGAATGAAAGGACAGCCCGCACGCGCGTCAGGTCGCGGTCCTGCGTCTCCAGCGAACAGAAGACGAAAGCAAAGGCCACGGCACCGATCATGTTTGCCGCGGTCATTTGCAGCCCCAGCCAGGCGGGGTCACCGGCAACAAAGCCGGCTGCCTGATAGCCGAGCAGCGCTCCAACCAGAACCAACAGCCTGTTCGATTGCCGTGCGCGAACGAGCAGCCCCGCCAGGATTGAATTCGCCGGCCAGAACATGGCCAGGAACTCCACGGGACGCGAATAGACGCCAGCAAGGGCGGCGGCGCAAATAACTATGGCAACAAGGAAAACCAGCCGCACCCGATTGGTGCCGATGGTTTGAGGCGAGCCGCCCACTGAGGGCGTCGTTGGTAGTGAGAACATGAGGGGCCTACTGACGCGTTTAACGTGAGCCGTCCTGCCTGTGCCTGGCCCCCTCGAACCATGCATTTGAAGAAAAACGTCTCATCGTCAGTAGATCAACCAAACCTCTGGCATGCATCACAAATGCAGGCCAGCCATGCAATTTCTCCCTATGGCGGGCTGATCAGAACACGATAATCATTACGCGCGCGTGAGGTCAGGCCACCCGATCACGCAGCGGCAGCGGATGCACCTTGGAAGTAGCCTGCCATTCGCGGTCGAGAATGGCGAAGTGCAATTCTTCGTCCCATTCCCCCTGGAACAGGGCATGCTCGCGATAATGCGCCTCGAGCCGCATGCCGAGTTTTTGCATCAGCTTTGCCGAGTGATGATTGCGCCCGTCGCAGCGCACGAAGACACGATGAATACCGTAATGTCCAAAGGCAAGATCGAGCATTGCCGTCAGCGCTTCGGTGAGAAAGCCGCCGCCTGCATAGGCGGGATCAATGGCGAAAAGCAGTTCGCCCTGCCCGGCCGTGGCATCTGACCAATGCAGCGACACATGCCCAAGCACCGCCTTGTCGCCCTTGCGCTGCATGGCGAGCGTCAGCGTATCGCCAGGACGCTGCAGGCAGACCTGGCCGCGCATGATTTCGACAGCGGCGGCGACATCTTCCTGATATCGCGTGGGTCGAACGAGATAGCGCTGCACCGCGGGCAGCATGTGATAGCGGCCGACAAGCGCGACATCAGCGCGCTCGAAATGCCGCAGTTCCAGACGGTCTGTAGCCAAAGGAAATTGCAGTCCAGTCATGATGGTCAACGCCCCTCGGTAAAGCTGTTTGAACACTCTCCGCAGACAACGGCACGCCGGGTTGGAAGTTCCTGCTATCCTTCGTGAAATTTGTACTTCAAAAGCGACGGAACAAGCAGCTTCGCGCGTCCGCCAATGGGCAGGACTCGGGCGCTACTAACTCGTTTTTGCGCATGTCATTGGTCCCGAAACCGACACCCACTTTCGGGAGGCATGCTTGGGGGAAAACGCGATAATCGACTACGGCTCAACCGCCGGTACGCCATTCGCGACGAAGCACAGCATAGACGAATTCCTCGTCCCATCCACCCTTGAACAGCGCGTGCTCGCGAAAATGTGCCTCGCGTCGCATGCCCAACCGTTCCATCAGGCGCCACGAGGACGCGTTGCGCGCGTCGCAGCGGGCAAAAATGCGATGCAGATCAGCGCCTTGAAAGCCGAGGTCGAGAAGCGCGCTGGCTGCCTCCGTCGCATAACCCCGTCCGTGATGATCCGGATGAAAAATCCAGCCGATTTCGCCCTGCCTCGCGTCTTCTGACCGCCAGATCAGCGACAATTCACCGATCAGGGTATCAGACTCACTCAGTACTGCCGCGAGGACAATTTTGTCGCCCTCAGCGGACCAGCTGGTCTGCAAGATGCGCTGCTGCACGGCCAGCGCGCATTCTTCGCGACTGAGGGCAGTATCGAAAAGATAGAGCGCCACATCCTCGCGGCCGCGATAGTCCAGAACGGCATCGACATCGCCGCGCGTGAACGGACGAAGTGTCAGGCGTTGCGTGATGATCGGCAGGTCGGGATAAAATCCCATGAGGCTCCCCGTTTTGGCGCGGAAGTTTCTTCGACCACGGGCCTTCTGGCAAGACTTGCGGCGCCGCGGGTCCCATGCGAGCCTCCTGACATGACCAGCCAAGCCAACACCGAACTCAACCAGAGCGGCCGCTGCGACTGTGGAGCCATCGTGCTTCATGTCCATGGACGCGTCGTGTCCATGTTCCACTGCTCCTGCGAAAACTGTCAGCGGACCAGTGGCGCCGGCCATTCCTCGGTTGCCCTGTTCCACACCGAGGCCCTTCGCATCGTCGGCGCGACCAAGGCGTTCTCCCGCCCGGCCGAGTCGGGCGCCACCTTCACACGTCATTTCTGCCCCGAATGCGGCACGACCGTTTTTGCGCAAAGCTCCCGCGCACCGGCCCTGCGCATCGTTCCAGTGGGCGTTTTTGCCGGCGACAACGCCTGGTTCAAGCCCAATCAGCTGATCTTTTCCCGCAGCTACCAGAACTGGGATCTGGTGGCCGACCACCTGCCCTGGCACGAAACCTATCGGCGGGACGGCGATCAATGAGCATGGCGACCGACGAACTGGCCGAACGCATCCGGGCCCTGTTGCCGGCCCCCGTTCATTGCCTTGAGAAGAAAATGTTCGGCGGCATCGCCTTCATGCATCAGGGCAATATGCTCGTCGCGCCACTCAAGGACGGCAGCATGCTGGCGCGCGTCGGCAAGGACGGAATGGAAGACGCCCTCGCCCTGCCCGGCGCTTCGATCATGGATATGGGCGGCCGCAGCATGGGCGGTTTCGTGGTGGTTTCGGGGGATGCGATCGAGGACGACGACGACCTGAGCCGATGGCTGCAGCGCTGCCTGCGCTTCGTCCAAACTCTGCCGCAAAAATAGAGGCACCAAGCGGGCATGCCCCCTTGCCCGACCTGTCTTTGCGCTTTTCGTGTGTGATGCTATAGGGGCAACCGAAACCGGCCGAGGGGCCAAACCAAGGATTCTTAGGGAGTTATCCGATGAGCAAGATCAAAGTCGCCAATCCGGTGGTGGACCTCGACGGCGATGAAATGACCCGCATCATCTGGCAGGCGATCAAGGACAAGCTGATCCATCCCTACCTCGATCTCGACATCAAGTATTACGACCTGTCGATCCAGAACCGCGACGCCACCAACGACCAGGTGACCGTGGATTCGGCCAATGCCATCCGCGAATATGGCGTCGGCATCAAGTGCGCCACCATCACCCCCGATGAGCAGCGCGTCGAAGAATTCGGCCTCAAGAAGATGTGGAAGTCGCCCAACGGCACCATCCGCAACATCCTCGGCGGCGTGATCTTCCGCGAACCCATCATCTGCAAGAACGTGCCGCGCCTCGTTCCCGGCTGGACCCAGCCGATCATCGTCGGCCGTCACGCCTTTGGCGACCAGTACCGCGCCACCGACTTCACCTTCCCCGGCAAGGGCAAGCTGACCATCAAGTTCGCCGGTGAAGACGGCACGATCATCGAGCACGAAGTATTCCAGGCCCCGGGCGCTGGTGTTGCCATGGCCATGTACAACCTCGACGACTCGATCCGCGACTTCGCCTATTCGAGCTTCAACTACGGTCTCGCCCGCGGCGTGCCGGTGTACCTGTCGACCAAGAACACCATTCTCAAGGCCTATGACGGCCGCTTCAAGGATATCTTCCAGGAGATCTACGAGAAGGAATTCAAGGAACAGTTCGAAGCCAAGAAGATCTGGTACGAACACCGCCTGATCGACGACATGGTCGCTTCGGCCCTCAAGTGGTCCGGTGGCTATGTCTGGGCTTGCAAGAACTATGACGGGGACGTGCAGTCCGACATCGTGGCCCAGGGCTTTGGCTCGCTCGGCCTGATGACCTCGGTTCTGGCGACGCCCGATGGCAAGATCGTCGAAGCCGAAGCTGCCCACGGCACCGTGACCCGTCACTACCGCCAGCACCAGCAGGGCAAGGAAACCTCGACCAACTCGACCGCCTCGATCTTCGCCTGGACCCGTGGCCTCGCACACCGCGCCAAGCTCGACGACAATGCCGAACTGGCCAAGTTCGCTGCGACCCTCGAAAAGGTCACCGTCGACACGATCGAAGAAGGCAAGATGACCAAGGATCTTTCCCTGCTCGTCGGTCCGGATCAGCCGTGGCTCTCGACGCTCGGCTTCCTCGATGCCATCGACCAGAACCTGCAGAAGGCCATGGCATAAGCCACGCTGTTCTCTGAATGAAAAGGCCGGGTCTTGCGACCCGGCCTTTTTGTTTGTCCTGCGAGTGGCTTACTTCTTCTTGCCGCCCTCGGCGGCGGCTTCGATGGTCAGCTCGAACCGTTCGCCCGCCTTGATCGTCACCGGCGTTTCGCTTTCGACATCGTCCTTGCGGCTGAAGACGACATAGTCGCCGGCCGCCAGAGTGGTCTGGAAATTCGGGCCATAGCCATAGTCGAAGGATTTGCGGTTGCCCGCGATATCCTTGGTGGAACTGAAGATTTCGACATATTCGTCGGTCGGAGTCGTCACCGACAGAACACCGGCATCGAGCGAGACCGGCACGTCGGTGCGTTCCGCAGATGCAACGCTGAACGGAACCTGCCCGCTCGCCCCGCCAAGGCGATAGTCCATGACATAGTCGCCAGCCGGCAGTTCGTAGTCCTGCTCGCCATTGTAGCCATAGGCCACCGACTTGCGCGTGCCATCCAACGCCACCTTGGCCTCGAAAATCTCCATGAAGATGTCGTCTTCGACCTTGGCGCCCGGCGCATACTCGGTGGTGAAGAAGACAAGACCCGTGCCGAGGACGACGTCCTCCTCCACGGTCTCGCCAGCCTTGGGCGTGTAGCTGCGGCTGACCTGAGCCTCGCCAATGGTCACGACGGCTTCGAGCGAACCGGCAGGAACGACGATATCCACATCGCCATATTCATAGGCGAGATATTCGCCGTTGAGCTTGATCTCGGTGGAAGCATCATCGGACACTTCGGCACCCTCGCTCGACCTCGGATGAAGCTTCAGGATCGCGGCATTCAGCACGAAATGCGGCTTGGCGATCTTGCCATCCTGAATGGTGATCGGCTGGGTTGCCGAGGCCGAACCAATCTCGACCTTGAGGATGTATTCGCCGGGCTCCAGCGTGCCTTCGAAGCGGGAATAGTAGTCGGTGCCGACATATTCGCCCTCGCCGCCTTCGGCATTCGGCTTGTACCAGCTCCAGACAATGTCATAGGTCTCATCGACCAGATCCGGCCCGCCTTCGGCAAAGGAGACGGTCGGCTTGAGATTGTAGGCGGCAACCGGTTCAGGCTCAGGTGCAGGCTCCGGCGCCGGTGGTGCAACTTCAACCACTTGCGCCACAGCCTTCGTCAAAGCATCGACAAGCGCGGTCCCATCGGCAGCAGACAGATACTGCCCACCGGTATTCTCGGCGAGGCAGGCCACCTGCTGGCCGTCCTCGTCGGACAGGCCAAAACCGAGCACATGCGTTGTAAAATCAATGCCCTGCCCTTCAAGCTCGGTCGCCAGCTGGCACGGGTCAACCTCACAGGTTTCAAGGCCATCGGTGATCAGGATGACGGTCGCTTTCTCCTCAGTGAACCGCAGGTTTTCGGCGGCGAGGCGCACGGCATCGGAAATCGGGGTCATGCCCTTGGGATTGATCCCTTCCGCTGCCTCTGCGATCGCGGCGCCCGTGCCGACTGCCGGCTCGACCAGCATTTCGATATCGCCGCAATTGCCTTTTTCGCGATGACCATAGGTCATGAAGCCGAGTTCGAGATCGTCAGGCAGGTCGGCCAACACGGCAGACAGGGTTTCGCGCGCAATGGTGATGCGCGCCTTGCCATCGATCTGCGCCCACATCGAGCCCGACCCATCAAGCACGATGACGGCGCGTTCCGCGGCCACGGCCGGCACGGCAAGGCCGATGGCCGCCACGGCGCCCAAGGCAAATTTCTTCCAGAACTGCATAGTGATAGCCCTCCAACAACGCAGCCCATGGGCCGCCCGAATTCAGCTAGCCTTCTCGCGCCTGAAGCAGGAATGAACGCGACGTTCATGCCGCCTTGCCCCGGCGTAGGGCGCAATCTTGCCAGACTTTGCCGCTCTCGTGCATCACAGTGTGGGGGAAAGATTCGTGAGAAAACGTTGGCTGCTATTGCCTGCCGTGCTGTTGATCGGCGGGGTCTATATGTTCAACGCCAGTTGGCGTGTGCCCATGCCCGAGGGTGACGGGATCAAGCTGATCGCCCATCGCGGCGTGCACCAGACCTATCATCGCGAAGGGCTTGAAAACGACACCTGCACCGCAGAGCGCATCGATCCGCCGCGTCATGATTACCTCGAAAATACAATAGCTTCGATGGAAGTGGCCTTCACGGCCGGCGCCGATATCGTCGAATTGGACGTGCACCCGACCACCGACGGTCAGTTCGCCGTGATGCATGACTGGACTGTCGACTGTCGGACCGAAGGCACGGGTGAAACGCGCAACCACAGCATGGCCGACCTGAAGGCGCTCGACATCGGCTATGGCTATACCGCGGATAACGGAGCGAGCCATCCATTCCGCGGCAAATTTGCAGGTCAAATGCCTGAACTAAAAGAGGTATTTGCAGCCCTGCCCGGCCAGGAATTCCTCGTGAATTTCAAGAGCCGCGAAGCGCGCGAGGGCGATATGCTCGCCGATCTCCTCACCCAATACCCAGAATGGCGGCCCGCCGTCTGGGGTGCCTATGGCGGTGACGAACCAACGTACCGCGCCGCCGACCTGATCGACGGCCTGCATGTCTGGTCACGCCGCGGCCTCGTCGACTGTTTGCTGCAGTACGAACTCCTCGGCTGGGCCGGCGTGATGCCAGAGGTCTGCAGGAGCACGCAGGTGATGATCCCAATCAACGTCGCGCCTTTCCTGTGGGGCTGGCCCAATCTCCTCCTCACCCGGCTCAAGAATGCCGGCAGCGAGGTCATTCTGCTCGGCCCCTATGGCGTGGGCGATCCCGGAACGGCCGGCATCGACGATATCGAGACGCTGGAACATGTGCCGGAGAATTTCCCGGGCTATGTCTGGACCAATCGCATTGAAGTCATCGGCCCGGCGCTCGGCCGCGGAAACTGGGCGGATTAGAGCCGCTTTTGTCATGACGGAGCGGGAAATGGCTTGTATGCTAGCGCCATTCCCGCCCGAATCCCTCCTTTTCTGACTTTCGTGGTACTGCGATGCCCGTCGGCGTCATTCTGGCCTTTTTGGCCTATGCCAGCTTTTCCGTAGCCGATGCTCTCATCAAGGCGACGGGCCCGGCCATGTCGGTCTTCGAGATCGCCTTTTTCACCACCAGCTTTTCAATCATTCCGGCGATGCTGCTCAAGCGCGGCGAGCGCTGGCGGGACATGTACAAGCTGCATCACCCCTGGCTGGTGCATCTGCGCTGCGCGACGGCGATCACCGGCACGGCCTGCGTGATGTTTGCCTTCACGCACATTCCCTTTGCCGACGTCTATGCCATTGGTTTTACAACGCCTTTGTTCGTGACGCTGCTTTCGGTATTGCTACTGCGCGAATTCGTCGCCGTGCATCGTTGGGTGCTGCTGTTCATCAGCTTCCTGGGCGTGGTGCTGGTGATCCGTCCGGGCCTGCGCGAGCTTGAACTCGGCCACTACGTGATGATGGTTGCCGCCTGCCTCGGCGCGGTGACGACGACCGTTTTGCGGCATGTCGCGCAGAAGGAGCGCCGCGTCAGCCTGGTTGGCCTGCAGGTGCTTTATTCGGGCATTTTCAATGCGATACTGATGGTTCCGACCTTCGTCATCCCCTCGCTGGAGCAGCTCGCGATCCTGCTTGGCATCGGGCTTCTGGGCGGCGTTGGTGGCCTGCTGCTGATCCAGGCGAGCAAGCAGACGCCGGCCAATCTCATTGCGCCGGTTCAGTATAGCCAGCTGATCTGGGCTATCCTTTTTGGTGCCCTGTTCTTCGGCGAGTATCCCGACTGGATCGCGATCGTAGGGATGCTGATCGTGGTTGGCGCAGGCCTGATGAACGTGTTGAGCGAGAAGCGGCCGATCCGCTGGAAGCCGCGTGTCTTCTTCTTCCGTATCGGCGAATAGCGCCCCGTTTCCGCTAGCAGACTGTTAGCGTCGAGTGTAACGCGAAGCCCTAAATGCGAAAGCCGCGGCGGGGCCGCGGCTTGCACTATTTGAACATGGGCTGAGGCTGACTAGATCAGCGCGCGGATCGCAGCGACGGCATCATCTGCCTTGCTCGCATCCGGCCCGCCGCCCTGAGCCATATCGGGACGGCCGCCGCCGCCCTGACCGCCGAGCGCAGCGGTTGCCGACTTGATCAGCGTACCGGCAGCGTACTTGCCCGTGAGATCGTCGGTAACGCCGATGGCCACAGTGCCCTTGCCGTCTTCGCCCTTGAGCACAATGACGACGACGCCGGAACCGATGCGCTTCTTCTCAGCATCGACGACAGTCTTGATGTCCTTGGCGGCGACGCCTTCGACGACGCGGCCGACAAAGGTCACGCCATTGACGGTCTCGGTGGCATTGCCGCCTTCGCTGCTACCGCCGAGAGCAAGCTTCTGGCGGGCATCGCTGAGGGCCTTTTCGGCGCTCTTGAGCTGGTTCTGCAGCGCTTCGATGCGATCGAGCACTTCATGGGTGCCGGAACGCAGGAGGCCGGCGGCCGAGGAAACGATGTTGACGTTGGTATTGCCGCGATGACGCGCGGCCCTGCCTGTCAAGGCCTCGATGCGGCGAACGCCGGCAGCGGAGGCCGTTTCGGTGACGATGGAGACGAGGCCGATATCGCCGGTGCGGCGCACATGGGTGCCGCCGCAAAGTTCGACAGACCAGCCAAGGCCATTGCCGGTGGGCAGGCCCATGGAAACGACGCGAACTTCATCGCCATACTTTTCGCCGAAGAGCGCGCGAGCGCCCGACTCCTTGGCTTCCTCGACACCCATCAGGCGGGTTTCGACCGATGTGTTCTGCAGGATGATTTCGTTGGCGATGTCTTCGACTTCGGCGATTTCCTGCGGGGTCATCGGCTTGGTGTGCACAAAGTCGAAACGCAGGCGATCGGACGACACCATGGAACCCTTCTGGGCGACGTGATCGCCGAGCACGAGGCGCAGGGCTTCGTGCAGCAGGTGGGTTGCCGAGTGGTTCGACCGGATCGACGAGCGGCGCTCGTGGTCGACGATGAGCTCGACGGCCTGGCCAACCTTCAGTGTGCCTTCGGTGACCTTCACCTTGTGGCTGAAAACGCCATGATGCTTGCCGGTGTCCAGAACTTCGGCCGTAAAGCCTTCGCCCTTGATCACGCCGGAATCACCGACCTGGCCGCCGCTTTCGCCGTAGAACGGAGTCTGGTTGACGACAACCAGGCCTTCCTGGCCAGCGGCGATCGAGGCAACTTCAGCGCCCTCGATAAGGAGGGCCTTGATCTCACCTTCGGCGGTCTCGGTTTCGTAGCCAAGGAATTCGGTCGGGCCGAGCTTGTCGGCAAGGCCGTACCAGACGGTGTCGGTGGCGGCTTCGCCCGAGCCGGCCCAGTTCTTGCGGGCTTCGGCCTTCTGCTGGGCCATGGCGGCATCGAAGCCAGCCTGGTCGACCGTGATGTTGCGGTTACGCAGCGCGTCCTGCGTCAGATCGAGCGGGAAACCGTAGGTGTCGTAGAGCTTGAAGGCAGCAGCGCCATTGAGGACGTCGCCTTCGCCGAGACCTGCGGTTTCCGACTCGAGAATCTGCAGGCCGCGGCCGAGGGTCTTGAGGAAGCGACCTTCTTCGAGACGGACGGTTTCGGCGATCATGGCTTCGCCACGGCTCAGTTCCGGATAGGCTTGGCCCATTTCGCGGACGAGGGTCGGGACAAGCTTGAAGATCGTTGGCTCATTGGCGCCGAGCAGGGTCGCATGGCGCATGGCGCGGCGCATGATGCGGCGGAGGACGTAGCCGCGGCCTTCATTGGACGGCAGCACGCCTTCGGCAATGAGGAAGCTCATCGAGCGCAGGTGGTCGGCAATAACGCGCAGGCTGCGATTGCCCGGGCCGTTGACGTCGGCATTGGTGGCATTCGCGGCGGCCGAGATCAGCGCCTTGAAGAGGTCGATGTCGTAGTTGTCGTGGACGCCCTGCATGACGGCAGCGACGCGTTCGAGACCCATGCCGGTATCGATGGACGGGCGCGGCAGGCCGGTGCGCGAACCATCAGCATGCTGTTCGAACTGCATGAAGACGAGGTTCCAGATTTCGATCCAGCGATCGCCATCTTCATCCGGCGAACCCGGAGGGCCGCCCCAGACCTTGTCGCCATGATCGTAGAAGATTTCCGAGCACGGACCGCAGGGGCCCGTATCGCCCATCTGCCAGAAGTTGGACTTGGCGCCGAGACGCACGATGCGATCCTCGGAGAGGCCAGCGATCTTCTTCCAAAGTTCCATCGCCTCGTCATCGTCTTCATAGACGGTGACCATCAGCTTTTCGCGCGGCAGCCCCCAATCCTTGGTGAGGAGGTTCCAGGCGAGCTCGATGGCGCGGTCCTTGAAGTAGTCGCCGAACGAGAAATTGCCCAGCATTTCAAAGAAGGTGTGATGGCGCGCGGTGAAGCCAACATTGTCGAGATCGTTGTGCTTGCCGCCGGCGCGAACGCATTTTTGGGCCGTAGTCGCGGTCGAATAGGGGCGTTTTTCGACGCCGGTAAAGACGTTCTTGAACTGCACCATGCCGGCATTGGTGAACATCAGCGTCGGATCATTGCGCGGCACGAGCGGGCTCGACGCAACGGCTTCATGGCCATTGCGGGCAAAGTAATCGACAAAGCTCGAACGGAGATCGTTTACGCTGGTCATCAACTAGCTTTCATGCGGAACGGACACGGCGCGCGTCCAATAGAAACGTGGCTTTCTATCGTGGCATCAGCCGAAATGTCCAGCTTTGCGGCGATATTGAGGTGGGAGAAAGTGGATCGAGGGCACGCTCCGCGCCCTCGATCCCTCTTCACGATCGAGGTCCACTTCAGGCACGTGGCCTCGTCCGCGTCTATAGCGCTGTCATTCCCGCGCAAGCGGGAATCTCCGTTTCGAAACAGGATTCCCGCTTTCGCGGGAATGACACCGAGATAATGGGACCAGTGGCACCTAGAAAAAGACCCCCGCTTTTGGCGAGGGTCGAAATCTGCATGGGATCGGAAGAGGCTATTCGTCGCTGCCTGCGTCGTCGTCGCCACCAGCGACGAGGAGGACTTCGCCGAGGAGGCCGGAGCTTTCGCGAACGCCCTGCTCAATGGTGGCGGCGATCTCGGGATTGTCCTTGAGGAACTGACGGGCATTTTCGCGGCCCTGGCCGAGGCGCTGGCTATCCCAGGAGAACCAGGCGCCGGACTTGTCCACGATACCGGATTTTACGCCGAGATCGAGCAATTCGCCGGTCTTGGAAATGCCTTCGCCATACATGATGTCGAATTCGACCTGGCGGAACGGCGGGGCAAGCTTGTTCTTGACCACCTTTACGCGGGTCTGGTTGCCCACGATCTCTTCGCGATCCTTGAGCGCGCCGATGCGGCGGATGTCGAGACGAACCGAGGCGTAGAATTTCAGCGCATTGCCGCCCGTGGTGGTTTCCGGCGAACCGTACATCACGCCGATCTTCATGCGGATCTGGTTGATGAAGATGACAAGGCACTTCGATTTGGAAATCGAGGAGGTCAGCTTGCGCATGGCCTGGCTCATCAGGCGAGCCTGGAGACCAGGCAGAGCATCGCCCATTTCGCCTTCGAGTTCGGCGCGCGGGGTGAGCGCAGCAACCGAGTCGACGACGAGAACGTCGATGGCGCCGGAGCGGACCAGCGTATCGGTGATTTCGAGAGCCTGTTCACCGGCGTCCGGCTGGGAAATCAGCAGGTCATCGACATTGACGCCGAGCTTGCGGGCATAGATCGGATCGAGCGCGTGTTCGGCGTCGACGAAGGCACAAATGCCGCCGGCCTTCTGCGCTTCGGCAATAACATGCAGCGCCAGAGTGGTCTTGCCCGAGCTTTCCGGCCCGAAAATCTCGACGATACGCCCCTTGGGCAGGCCGCCAATGCCAAGCGCGATATCGAGGCCGAGCGAACCCGTTGAAATCGATTCCACCTCGATCGAAGATGCTTCGCCAAGGCGCATGATCGAGCCCTTGCCGAAATTCCGTTCGATCTGGCTCAGCGCCGCAGCAAGAGCCTTGTCCTTATCCATCGATCCACCCTCAACAACGCGAAGCGGCGAGTTAGCAGCCATCATCTCTCTCCTTATTTCACGCTCTCGAGGGTCACGCAACGCGCCGGTTCGAGAGATCAATGTCCATTCATTGTGCTTATTTTGTTCTCATTTCGTTTCACTATTGTCAAGGGACAAAAAGAGAACATTCTATAGCGTCATTGGATGCCCTCCTAAGCTGATTCCCCGCTCGGTGGTGAGGTGATTTCCAAAAGTATGATTTTTGACTGGACAGGGTGTGGCCGGTTGCGTTTTATGCCGCCAAGCCGCTGAGAAGGCCCCAGGAGGCAAGGAAAGTCATGCACCTCATCCAGTATTTCGACGCCAATGGCGCGCGCGCCGTCGCCGTGACGCAGAACGGGGAAACCCGCCAGGTGCAGGGCGCGGCCAGCGTCTATGAGCTTGCGCAGTCTGCGCTGGCCGGTGGTGGCCTCGCTGCCGCAGTTGCCGCGCGCGGGCTTGGCGCGGTCGTCGACAAGGCGGCATTGCTGGCCGAGGGCCGGCTCCTGTCCCCGATCGACCATCCCGATCCGACGCACCTGCATGTGACGGGCACGGGCCTGACACATCTCGGTTCGGCCGCGACGCGCGACGCCATGCACAAGGCCAATGGCGAGAAGCCGGCGGGCGAGCTGACCGACAGCATGAAAATGTTCCGCATGGGCCTTGAGAACGGCAAGCCGAAGAACGGCGAAAAGGGCGTGCAGCCCGAGTGGTTCTACAAGGGCAACGGCCATATCGTCGCCAATCCGGGTCATGCCATCCCCTCCCCGTCCTTTGCGCTCGACGCGGGCGAAGAGCCGGAGATCGCTGGCATTTACCTGATCGACGCCAATGGACAGCCGCGCCGCCTGGGCTTTGCGCTGGCCAACGAATTTTCGGACCATGTGACCGAACGGATCAACTATTTGTACCTGGCCCATTCCAAGCTGCGCGCCTGCTCTTTCGGGCCGGAACTGCGCGTGGGCGATCTGCCGAACCACATCGAGGGCAAGTCGCGCATTCTCCGCGACGGCAAGGTGTTGTGGGAAAAGCCGTTCCTCTCGGGCGAGGACAATATGAGCCACACCATCGCCAATCTCGAATATCACCACTTCAAGTATGGCCTCTTCTGCCAGCCGGGCGATGTGCACGTGCATTGCTTCGGTACGGCGACGCTGAGTTTTGCCGACGGCATTTCCACCAGGGAAGGCGACGCCTTTGAAATCGAGGAGAGCCAGTTCGGCCTGCCGCTGCGCAATCCGGTGCATGTGGAAGACGAAAAGCCCGTTGTGATCAACGGCCTCTACTAAGGTCGATCGCGCGGGCGCCTTTACTCGCCGCAACTAACATGTCAGTTAGTTTGCCGCGAATTGAGGAGCCCGCGCATGACCACCCGTACTTTCGAAAAGCGCCGTATCGGCCAGACCGCACTTGAGGTCACGACGCTGGGGCTAGGCGCGGCGACGCTGTCCGGCAGCTTTCGTCCGGTGCCGCCCGAACAGGCGCGAGCGACGGTTCTGCACGCGATCGACAGCGGCATAACCTATGTGGATACGGCGCCGCACTACGGCTTCGGCCGTTCAGAGCATTTCGTGGGTGACGCGCTGCGCGAGCGACCGGGCAAGGCTGTTCTTTCCACCAAGGTTGGCCGCCTGATGAAGGCCGAGCGCAATGCCTTCGACCATGGCACGGAATTTGTGGATCCCTTCCCGTTCCGCCGGGTCTACGACTATTCCTACGACGGCATCATGCGCTCGCATGAGGACAGCCTGCAACGGCTGGGCCTGAGCCATGTCGACATCCTCTATGTGCATGATCTCGGCGCGGGCACGCATGGCGTCGAAGGCAACAAGCCCTATTGGGAACAGTTCACCACCGGCGGCGGCTACCGCGCCCTGCGCGAATTGCGCGAGAGCGGCGCCGTCTCGGCCATCGGGCTGGGCGTCAACGAATGGCAGGTGTTGATGCAGGCCTTTGAATTGGGCGACTGGGACGTTTTCATGCTGGCGGGGCGCTATACCCTGCTCGAACAGACCTCGCTCTCGCCCTTCATGGAAACCTGCATCAAGCGCAAGGCGTCAGTGGTGGTAGCTGGGCCATTCAATTCCGGCATTCTCGTCGGCGGCGACACGTTCGACTACAAGAAGGCGCCGGATGAGGTGGTGGCGCGCGTGCGCACCATCGAGGGCGTGTGCCGCGAATTCGGCGTTCCTCTGCCGGCGGCGGCGCTGCAGTTTCCGCTCACCCACCCTGCCGTGTGCAATGTCGTGCCGGGGCCGCGTTCGCCGGAAGAGCTTGATGGCATCCTGGCTTGGTGGGATGCCAAGATTCCGGATGAGCTTTGGACCACACTGGCGGCAAAGGGCCTGCTCGCCGCAGGCACGCCTGTCCCCGGCGGCGGCACTGCTTGACGACGCGCCAATCGCTCCGTTATAGATAACCAAATAGTTTTGTACGGAGCCTTTTGGAATGGCCGATACCGCGCGGCTGGACGCGACCTTTCACGCCCTTTCGGATCCGACGCGCCGGGCCATCCTGACGCGGTTGGCGCGGGAGGGCGATGTGACGGTCATGGATCTGGCCGAACCATTCGCCATGAGCCAGCCGGCGATTTCCAAGCACCTCAAGGTTTTGGAGAAGGCGGGGCTGGTGTCGCGGGGGCGCGATGCACAGAAGCGCCCGGTGCATCTTGAGGCGCAGCCGCTGGCCGAGGTGACCGGCTGGTTGATTGAATATCGAAAATATTGGCAGGCACAATTCGAGCGGCTCGACGATCTGCTGGAGGAGTTGCAGCAGCTCGAGAAACTGGCGGGCAAAAACTAGGGAGAGACAAATGCAGTTTGGCGATCCGCTTTCGGTGACGTCTCCAAGCGATACGCAATTGGTGATCGAGCGCGCTTTCGTGGCGCCGCCGCACCTGGTCTATGCCTGCTATACGCAGCCGAGCCTGATCCGGCGCTGGCTGACGGGTCCGGACGGCTGGACCATGCCGGTTTGTACTTATGACGCGCGCGAAGGCGGCGGCTATCGGTTCGAGTGGCATGGACCGGACAATGCCTTCATGGCGGTCGAAGGGAAGATCGGCGCTCTCGACGCGATCCGCTATATCGATGCAGAGGAGCGGTTTGACGCCGGCGTGATGGGCCCCGCCTATCGCTCGGAGCTGGAATTCCGGCTGAAGGACAAGGGCACGCTGGTGGTCAACAGCTTTACCTATGAGTCCATGGCGCATCGCGACATGGTGGTGGCGACCGGCATGGCGGAGGGCATGGAGTTCAGCTTCAAGAGCCTCGATCGGCTGCTGGCGAGCGAGCAGGCCTAGGGATGCTGACGGTTTGGGGCCGGAAAACATCGTCCAATGTGCAGGCATTGATGTGGTGCATCGGCGAGCTTGGGCTTGCCTATGAGCGGCACGATGTGGGCCATCGCTATGGCGGGAATGACACGCCGGAATTTCTGGCGATGAATCCGAATGGCACGGTGCCGGTACTGCAGGACGGGATTGGGGAGCCGATCTGGGAGACGGGGGCGATCCTGCGTTATCTCGCGGCGCGCTATGGGGCGCCGGGTTTTTGGCCCGCCGATCCCGCGCTGAGGGCGCCGGTTGATCAGTGGGCGGAATGGGCGAAGATCAACGTGACGCTGTCATTCACCGGGCCGGTGTTCTGGCGAGTGGTGCGCACGGCGCCGTCGAAGCGCGATCCGGTGGCGATCGAGGCGGCACTGGCAAAGCTCAATGGTGTGTTGGCGATTGCGGAAGCGCAGTTGGGGCGGCATGCGTTTCTGGCGGGAGCGGAGTTCACGCCGGCCGATATCCAGTTCGGCCATGTGCTCTATCGCTATTTTGATATCGATATCGCGCGGCAGGAGTGGCCCAATATCGAGCGCTACTATCAAGGTCTGACACAGCGGGCGGCGTTCCGCGAGCATGTCATGGTGTCGTATGAGGACTTGCGGGTGGTGGACTAGGAGTGCTCCGCGGCTCCCCAGAATGGATTGCCGGGACAAGCCCGGCAATGACGACAGTGGGGAGAGCCCGGCCCCCTCGCGCTGAATAGTCAGTTCAAGTCCAGCGCGTAACCCTTTAGAATTCCAAGCGGAACGATGTCGAGAACCTTTCGGTTCGTCGCATGGAGATAGACCCGCGGGGCCATACCGGCTTCGTGGGCTTGTAGCCAGCGGACGGCGACGAGGCACCAGCGGTTGCCGGGCACGAGGCCTGGAAAGGCGAATTCCGGGCGTGGGGTCGAGAGGTCGTTGCCGACCGATTTTGAGAAGGTCAGGAACTCGGCCGTGGTCTCGATGCAGATGATGTGGACCGCCGCGTTCTCGGGGCCAGCGGCGCAGTAGCCGGTGCGGAAGAAGCCGGTCAGGGGATCGTCCGAGCAGGGCTGCAGCAGTTCGCCGAGGACGTTGTATTCCTCGGAGCCTTCCAAACTGGGCTGGGTCGTCACATCGGGCTCCTGGGACGTCACAAATATTCGCGGTCGACCAGTACCATAGCACAGTAGTCAGTGTGGCGAGGCGATTTGCGCGGCGGCGTCTGCTTCGGACGCATGAGGCTTTCAACACGCACCGCGTCATTCCCGCGAAAGCGGGAATCTCTATTTCCAGCTGGAAGGAGATTCCCGCTTTCGCGGGAATGACGCAGTGGGGGTGGAGACAATCAGAGACCGCTGGGCAGGGGGGGCGAAAGTACCCTGCCCTAGCCGTCCAGCTTGTCCTGGCGCTGGAGCACTTCCTTGACCTTGGAATTGATCTGGTCGAGCGAATAGGGCTTGGGCAGGAAATCGACGCTCTGGTCGTCTTCGATGTCGCGGCGGACGCTTTCTTCGGCATAGCCGGAGACGAAGATGATCTTCAAATTCGTCATCTTGTCGCGAATGACCTTGAGCATGGTCGGGCCGTCCATCTCGGGCATGACCACGTCGGAGATGATGAGATCGACCTCGTAGTCGAGGTCTTCCAGCACTTCCAGCGCTTCTTCGCCACCATCGGCTTCGAAGACCTCATAGCCCGTGGTGCGCAGGGCGCGGGCGGAGAAGGCCCTTACGCTTTCCTCGTCTTCGACCAGCAGGATGCGTTCGTGGCCGGTGAGATCCTTGGCCGGCGCGGCGGCGGCGATCGTCTTGGCCGCGATTTCTTCGGCGGTCGGGACGTAGCGCGGCAGGAATATCTTGAAGGTGGTGCCCACGCCGACAGTCGAGACCGGATAAATGAAGCCTTCGGTCTGCTTGACGATGCCATAGACGGTGGAAAGGCCGAGGCCAGTGCCCTTGCCCAGTTCCTTGGTGGTGAAGAAGGGTTCGAAGATCTTGGCCATGACCTCGGGCGACATGCCGGTGCCGGTGTCCTGCACGTCGATCAGGACGTAGTCGGCCGGGACCATGCCTTCGAATTTATACTCGCGGGCATCGTCCTCGGTGACATTGCTGGTGCGGACGGTGATCGAGCCACCGTCGGGCATGGCGTCGCGGGCATTGACGACGAGATTGATGATGACCTGCTCGAGCTGCACGACGTCGGCGCGGACGGGCCAGATATTGCGGCCGTGTTCGACGGATAGCTGGTTCTTTTCGCCGATCATGCGCTTCAAAAGCACTGTCAGGTCGTCGACGATCAACGGTAGCTCGAGCACCTGCGGGCGCAGGGTCTGGCGGCGCGAGAAAGCCAGGAGCTGGCGGGTGAGGCCGGCTGCGCGATTGGCGTTCTGCTTGATCTGCATGAGTTCGGAGAAGGACGGATCGCCCGGCTTGTGCTTGAGGAGCAGGAGGTCCGAGAAGCCGATGATGGCGGTGAGCAGATTGTTGAAATCGTGCGCGACGCCGCCAGCGAGCTGGCCGACGGCCTGCATCTTCTGGCTCTGGGCGAACTGCGCTTCGAGCTTTCGCTGGTCGGTCATGTCGAGGGCATAGACATTGACCTGCTCGGGCGAGCCGGCGCTGACTTCCGAAGCCGAGATATAGAGGCGGACGGCGCTGTCGCCTTCGACGCTCAGCTGGGCGTCGACAGGTTCGACCTCGGTGCGTTGGGCCGTGGCGTCCGCCAAGGCCTTGGCCAGCTTGTCGCGGCTGCCTTCGCCGATGAGATCGTGCAGCGGCTGCAGTTCCAGGCTTTTTTCCTCGCCGGACCAGCGGAAGATGCGGCCGAAGGGCGCATTGGTGCGCACGATGCGGCCTTCGCCATCGAGAGTGGCGATAGCAAAGGGTGTGTCGTTGAAGAAGCGCGAGAAGCGGACTTCGGCGGCACGGAGTTCTTCTTCGTTTTCGGGAGCGCTGGAGCGGTCGAGCACGAGGGTGCGGGTTTCGCCCAATTCGCCATCGGCAAGGCGGGCGGCGCGGTGCAGGAGGCGGACCGGCAAGGCGGTGCCATTGCGGCGCACGAGGTCGATGTCGATGATCTCGGTGGTGATTTCGCCATCGCGGCGGCCGCGCATCAGGAGGGTCGCGCCATCGCCACGGACGACATCGCTGAGGCTAAGCTGGCCGGCATTGAATTCGGCAAGGTCGTAGCCCAGCCAATCGGCCAGGGTGGAATTGAGATACTGAATGCGGCCATGCGCATCGGCAGAGAAGAAGCCCGCCGGCGAGTGATCGAGATAGTCGATGGCGCGTTGCAGGTCGAGGAAGGCAGTTTCGTTGTTTTCGCGGTCGCGGGTGATGTCCTCGACGGTCCAGCCGACGATGGGCTTGCTGGTCTCGTCGGTCGGCGGCAACGGGCGCACCGAGACGCGATACCAGAAGGCGCGATTGGTTTCGGTCTGCGAGCCGCCGAGGCCTCCGACAATGCGGATATCCTCGATGGCGTTGCGGCCATCTTTGGCGGCGCGGGTCAGCCGGTACATGGCTTCGCCGGCATCGGCCTGGCCCGAAAAGAGTCGCGGCACGCTGACGGGCACGCCATTGTTGAGTGCGCCGGCAAAAGTGCCATAGTGGGCATTGGCATAGGCAATCTTGCCATCGCGATCGGCAACGACGATGCCACGGCCCACCGTATCGACCAGGGCCCGCGCAATGGTGCGGCGTTCTTCGGCGGCGGCAAAGCGGAACAGACCCGCGGCAAGGCCGAAGAGGAAAAACACCCCGGCCACCGCCAGAAGGCCGACAAAAACCATGACCACTTCAGGCGGCAGACGATCACCAAACAGGGCAAAGGTGGCGGCGGCGCCGATGATGACGAGGCCAAGCGCGGCGACGCGCCAAAGGCCTGCTCCACCCCGGGGCGAGGCGACCAGCGGATCGGGATAGTTGTCCTCGCCGAGCGGGGTCGTGGCCATGGGTCGAAAGCTCCAGCGTTAGGACCAATCGCCTCTCGCCCGATGCTGAGGCGAGAATACGGCTGGTCCCCAACCTGCCCCGATTCGGGACACTCCCTCTGGTCTATCAAATGGGTCGCCGCCATGGGAGTGCGAAGGCGGTTTTTCACACGACGAGACCGAACCGAAGGCGACTTGCACACCCCAATCTTGCGCGAGGAGACGAAAAATAGATCGCTTCATCATCATTTCAGGCTGTTCGGGCGGCGGGAAATCAACGCTGCTTGAAGAACTGGCGCGGCGGGGCTTCTCGGTGATCGAAGAGCCGGGGCGGCGCATCGTGGCGGCGGAACTGGCGGGAGACGGCAAGGCCCTGCCCTGGCTCGACGCCGAAACATTCCTGCGCAAGGCCATCGCGCTTTCACTGGAAGACCTGCAGCGGGCGAGCGCCCTGCCCGGCCGGGTTTTCTTTGACCGCGGCCTGCTCGATGCGGCTTCGGCGCTGGCGGCGATGTCAGGCGAGCCGGTCCTGCAGCAATTTGCAGGGCAATGGCAGTTCCATGCGCAGGTGTTCCTCACCCCGCCATGGCCGGAAATCTACCGGCAGGATGCCGAGCGGCAGCATGGGCTCGATGCCGCCGTCGAGGAATATGAGCGCTTGCTGAGGGATTATCCGGCGCTGGGATATGAAGTGGTGGAATTGCCGAAGGTTTCGGTGGGTGAGCGCGCTGACTTCCTGCTGGATCGCGTGGCGCAGCCGTGACATGGCCTAACGCCTTGGCCGTCTTGCCAATATTTTCCCACCGGAGTTAGATGGGCCGCGCAGGGGGCCCAAAATGAGCACAAAGATCGATCTGCCCTATTATGCGGGCGAGCCGGTGGCGATTTCGCCGGCCGGATGGCTGCTCATCGTGGCCACCGTCGCGGTCGCATTTCTGCAGCTCATCATGCTGCCCCTGCCGACACCTCCGCTCAATTTCATTCCGGCCATCCTTTTCACGGGGCTGCCGCTGCTGGCCCTGATGGCGGTAACTGGCTGGCGCAGGCCTGCGCTGTTCCGGTCGGTCGGAATCAAGGAAATCGGCATCGGCATCGGCTTTGGGCTGCTGACGATGCTGTCGTCAGCGATCGTCGGCTTCGCCCTCGCCAATTCCATCGGCGCAGCCGCGAATCCAGCCGTCGAAGGCCTCTTGGCGTTTGGAACTGTCGATCTGCTGCTGTTCCTGGCGCGGACCTTTATCCAGCTCATCGGCGAGGAAGTGGTGTCTATCCTGCCTCTGCTGGCCGTGTTGTGGCTTTGCGTGAGCAAGTTCGGACTGTCCCGGCGCGTTGGGCTGATCATCGCGGTTGTGGTTTCGACGCTCTGGTTCGCCGCCATGCATCTGCCGACCTACAACTGGAATTTTGTCCAGTGCGTCGGCATCATCGGTTCGGCGCGCATTGTGCTGACGCTGGCCTATCTCTTCACCCGCAATCTCTGGGTGTCCTCGATCGCCCATATCTTCAATGATTGGGTGCTCTTCCTGACCAGTTTTGCGATCGGTCACCTGCCGGTGGGCATCGAAGGTTAGGCCGGTAGCGGAACCGAGCCGCTGGCCAGCCCCACGACGAGGGCGGCGAGAAGGAAGAATGGCACGGCGAAGATGAGCGCGGTGACCACGATGATCGCCGATATGACGGGGCGCAGCTTCGCGCTGCGGGCAAGCCAGAGCGTTTCGACCACGGCATACCAGACAAGGCCCGCGACAAGGACGAGGCCACCGGTCCACAACATCGGCGCGGAAGGATCATCGCCGCTGAAGAATTGCAGGCCAAGGCTGATGAGGACCACGAAGGGCACCGCGGCGTAGCACTGGCTGTAGAAGATCGGCTTGAACGTGGTGCGCGTGAGACGGGCCTTGTTGGCCCTGAGCTGGATGATGCCGAAGACCAGCGGAAAGAGGCTGAAGGCGACGGCGCGGAAGACCAGCAGGTTCCAGTCGTCTGCGAGCAGGCCCGTGAGGATGTGAGCACTTGCCGGATCGGACAGTTGGCCGAGGCTGTGCAGGACGATCAGCGAGATGAGCAGCAGGACCGGCGGGCTCAGGCCATCGTCGAATTGCCGGTCTTCATCCTCAAGCAATTGCTGCTCGGCATAGGAGAGCATGTGGAGCGGCCGGCGGATGATGCGCCAGAGCGTCAGGGGATAGAAGACGAACCAGCTGATGAGTTCGTAGAGCAATTCCTCAAGCGATTTGAGGAGCTTCATGAAATCCATGGTGCCGCCCTACCCTCGCGCCTTCCAGCTCTGGCCATGCTTGAGGCGCATGACGAAGCCGATGATCTCGGCGACGGCCTTGTAGTGATCGGCGGGAATATCCTCGTCCACTTCAACAGCGGCAAAGAGCGCACGCGCCAGAGGCGGGTTCTCGATGATCGGCACCTCGTTTTCCTTGGCGACGGCGCGAATGCGCAGCGCCACGGCATCGGCGCCCTTGGCGACGCATTTGGGCGCACCCATGCCCTTATCGTATTTGAGGGCGACGGCGTAGTGGGTCGGGTTGGTGACGACCACCGTGGCCTCGGGCACGGCCTGCATCATGCGCTTGCGGGCGCGCTCCTGGCGTAGCTGGCGGATGCGACCCTTCACATGCGGGTCGCCTTCCATCTGCTTGTATTCTTCGCGGGTTTCCTGGACCGTCATCATCTGCCGCTTCCACCATTTCTGGCGGGTGTAGAAATAGTCGGCGCCGGCAATGACGGTGACCACGATGAGCACGGCGGTGAGGATCTTGATCCCCAGCTCCTGGAAATCCATCAGGATGATGATGGGATCGGCCGTCATCATGGTGTCGAGGCGGTCGCGCTCGGGCCAGACCACCATGACCACGACGATGCCGACCACGGCGATTTTCAGCAGGCCCTTGCCGAAATTGACCAGAGCGTCGCTGGAAAAGAGGCGCTTCGCACCGGCGAGCGGCGAGATTTTCGAGAATTTTGGCGTGATCGGCTCGGTCGAGAACAGCGGCCGATGCTGCACGAGATTGGCGAGGATGCCGCAGATATAGAGGACGGCCAGCGGCGCCAGCACAGCGCCGATCATGGAGAAAGCCAGGCCGTTGAAGAAGGCAGAGAAGCCCGCTCCTTCGACGTCGAAGCGGTCCGCATTCATCATGATGATCTGCAAGGGATCGCTGATTTGCACCGAGACCCAGGGCGCCATCGAGGCGAAGACGATGGTCGTGCCGATCAGCATGAACCAGGTGGTGACCTCCTGGCTCTTGGCGACATCGCCCTTCTTGTGGGCTTCCTCGAGCTTTTTATGGGAGGGATCTTCTGTTTTGCTGTCCTGCTCCGGTGCGTCGTCGGACATCGACTACCCCCGCCACATGGCCAGATGATTTTCGAAGGCGGTGAGATACCACCCCATCATCATCATGAGCAAAAGAGCAAACAGAACCAGGCCGGCCAGAATATTGGCGGGCATGAGGATGAAATAGACCTGCAGGGCGGGCATCAGGCGCGACAGGATGCCGGCACCAAGGTTGAAAACGAGACCGAAGACGATGAAGGGCGCAGACATCTGCACGCCCACGGAAAAGGCGCCGGCAACGGTCTTGAGCGCCAATTGCATGGCATCTTCTGACATGATCGGCATGGTCGGCGAGAAGACGGTGTAGCTGTCGTAGATTGCCGCCAGCGCCATGTGGTGCAGGTCGGTGGCAAAGATCAGCGTGATGCCGAGGAATGACAGGAAGCTGGTGAAAACCGCGCTCTGCATGCCCTGCTGGGTCGGATCGGCCGCCATGGCGCCGGAAAGACCCGCCTGGAAGGCGACGACGGCGCCGGCGATCTGGGTTGCCATGGTGGTAATGCGCACGATGCCGCCGATGATGAGGCCGACCGCGAGCTCGTGGAAGAGCAACGCCACCATGCCCGGAATATCGGGCGGCATGGGGGGCATGATGCTGGACAGCAGCGGATAGAGTACGAAAGTGAACGTGAGCCCGAAGGCCAGGCGCAGCCGCATCGGGATCGTGTCTTCGCCCAAAGCCGGCATCAGCATCAGCATGGCGCCGATGCGTGCGAACAGAATGAGATAGGTAAAGGCCGCCGCGGGTGCCCAGTCGAGGTTGAGCGTAAACATCAGCCGCCGACGATGATCATATCGACAACCCGCGTCATATAGGCCGACATGGTTGCGCCGAGAAACGGCAGCGTCAGCAACATGGTGATGAAGATGGCGATGATCTTGGGAACGAAGACCAGGGTTTGTTCCTGGATTTGCGTCAGGGCCTGAAACAGCGCGATGACCACGCCGACGACCAGACCGACAAGCATCATCGGCAAGGACACGATGATCAGCGTCCAGATACCCTGATTGGCAATGTCGAGAACTTCGGCGCCGGTCACGACTCAATTTCCTTTGCGGTCACGCGCAAATGGTAACTGATTCCTGAATAGGCCGCGAATTCTAAGCCCCATTGCCTCACAGCTACCGCTGTCACCCCGGCAACGCCGGGGTCCGGCCCCAAATCTCAAGGTGGGCCCCGGCCTTTGCCGGGGTGACAATCGAGATTGGGGTGGTGTCAGATAAGGCGAAGTACCTTTAGATCGGCATGCTCATGATCGATTCATAGGACTGGATCACACGGTCGCGGATCGTCACGATGCTCTCGATCGCAAATTCGGTCTGGGACATGGCGGTGACCATGTCGACCACGTTTGCCTTGCCATTGACCATGTCGATGGCCATCTGGTCCGAGTTCCGGCCCTGATCGACGACACCCTGGACCGACTGGGCCAGCATGGCAGCAAAATCATTGCCCTGGTTGCCCGGATTGGTGCCAAGCTGCGCGCCGGGCTGGGAAGCCTGGGTCAGCATGCGCGTTGCCGCATCGCTGAGCGTGGCGATGGCGGTCGGATCGGCAGCGCGACCGCTTTCGGTCACGGACTGGACCGACTGGGCCAGCATCTGCGCGAAGTTGGGACCGCCGGCAACGCCGGCGATGGCTGCTTCCGCCTCAGGGCGGCTGAGCTGCGATGCAAGGCGGCTGGCATTGCCATAGGCCGCGGCTGCGATATTGAATGGTGTTGACGCCACGATAATAGCCCCCAGAACCGTTAGCCGCGCAGGATGTCGAGCGTTTGCCCGAGCATCTGGCGAGTGACGGAAACGACGTTGAGATTGGCCTCATAGCTGCGCTGGGCCTCGCGCATGTCCATCGTCTCGATCAGTGTGTTGACGTTGGGATATTGAACGTAACCGTTCGCATCGGCGGCCGGGTGGCCGGGCTCGTAGCGATTGTTGAAGTCGCTCTGGTCATAGGCCAGCTTGCCCATGGTCACGACGCGACCGCCGAGCTCGTTGTTCATCACCGTTTCAAAGGTGGGAACGCGGCGGCGATAGGGCTCGCCGCCCGGCGTCGAGGCCGTGGAGTCGGCGTTGGCAATGTTTTCGGCGATGACGCGCATGCGGGCGGACTGTGCGTGCAGGCCCGTGGCGGCGATGCCGATAGAGGTATTGAAATCCATGCTTCAGGCCCTTTCTTATGCGGTCTTGCCGAGTGCGGTCTTCAGGATCTTGACCGATTTCTGGTAGAGGGAGGTCGCGGCCTGATAGTCCATCATATTGGTCGTGACCTTCATCATCTCGTCTTCGAGGGTGATGCCGTTTCCCTTCGGCGTGATCTCGAAATTGACCATCTTGTCGTCGGTAAAACTTGTGCCGCCGCCGATAGAGGTCGAAAAGTGCCTGGGCTGAGTCGTCGCAGTGCTGACGACCGGTGCCTGCACGACGCTGAAACGATCTTCGAAATTGTATTGCTTCAGGTCGCGACCCTTGAAGCCAGGATTGTCCGCATTGGCGACGTTTTCGGCCAGAAGACCCTGACGAGCCTGATGCCAGCGCATCTTGTCCGTCAGCGCCGAAAACACCGGCATGTCCATCAACCCCATCGCGACTACTCCTGAGTCCAAGTCAGATGGGCAAAACCTGCCTAATCAGGGTTAAAGAAGCGTTAATAGTGACCACATGCTGTCCTAAAATGCCTCGCATTCTGCATGATTGCCTGATTTGACTGGGCAGAAAATGCCCGACAGAGTCGGGAAGGCCACTCTAGGAGTTAGAATCAGTGCAGTTCATCACCAGCCTCTTCGGCGGAAGCGGCAATACCTACCTGACCGCACTCTTCGCCCTTGGCGCCGTCATCGTCCTTATTCTTCTGGGCGTGTGGCTGCTCAAGCTGCTGTTCCGCGTATCGAGCAATGGCGTGCGCGGCCGCAACAAGCGCCTTGCCATCGTGGACAGCCTCGTCGTCGACCAGAAGCGGCAATTGCTGATCGTGCGGCGCGACAATGTCGAACATCTGATCCTGACCGGCGGCAATCAGGACCTAGTGGTGGAATCCGGCATCGTGCCGCCCGAGCCGCCCGCGGCGCAGACGACCCGCCGCCCCGTGCCGATGATCGGCCGCAAGGCCAGCAATGACGCCAAGCCCGTCGAAACCAAGCCTGCCGCCGCAATCGTAACCACCGTCGCCGGCCCCGGCGCTGCCATCGACCGCGCCCGCGAGGCCAACAAGGCGCGCGAACAGGCGCCGGGCCGCTCGCTGCGCCATACGGGCCTGCTGCGCCCTGTCTCCACGCAAGACACGCTGCCAGCCGGGTATAAGCCGGACATTTCGCCCGCGACCGAGACCGACTCAGCTACAGAAGACGCAGGACGAGCGGTTAACGAAAGCGTAACGCGTGATCACGAAGCGCAGGGCGAAAACAACCGAAACTAGTGCTGCGCGGGCGCGCCTCAAGAAGCGCGCCCTGATCGGTCTTGTCGTAGCGGCGGGCCTGTCGCTGGCCGCCATGGGCGTTGCCCAGGCGCAGGAACTCTCGATCGGCTTTGGCGACGACACGGCTCTGGCCGAACGCGCCATCCAGCTCATCGGCCTTCTTACCATCCTGTCGCTGGCGCCATCCATCCTCGTGATGGTGACGAGTTTTACGCGCATCGTCGTCGTGCTCTCGCTGCTGCGTACAGCCATTGGCCTCCAGACCGCGCCACCGAACTCGGTGATGATCTCGCTGGCGCTGTTCCTCACCTTCTTCATCATGCAGCCGACCTTGGAGCAGAGCTACAATAACGGCATCGCGCCGCTATTGGCCGGCGAAATCGAGATTTCCGAGGCCTTTGAGCCGACTGTAGCGCCGCTCCACGCCTTCATGCGCGCCAATGTGCGCGAGCAGGATCTGTCGCTGTTCTACGACCTGACCGAGGCGGAAATCCCGGCCGAACCGGAAGCCATTCCGCTGCAGCTGCTTATTCCGGCCTTCCTGATCTCCGAACTGCGCCGCGCCTTCGAAATCGGCTTTTTGCTATTTTTGCCCTTCGTCATCATCGACATGGTGGTCGCTTCGGTGCTGATGAGCATGGGTATGATGATGCTGCCGCCGGTGGTGATCTCCCTGCCCTTCAAGCTGATCTTCTTCGTGCTTGTGGACGGCTGGTATCTGGTGGTCGGCTCGCTGGTGCGAAGTTTTACGAGCTAGCGCGGGGCGTCGGTTTCGGGGATGTGACCGCGACATCGGTTCTACGCCCGCTCAATTGGCGCAGTAGGACTGGACGTACCGCTCCAGCTCCGAAGCAAGACCCTCGTTCTGATCACCCGTAACGCGAACACCGAAATGAGGCGAGATCCCAGCGGTCAGCTCCGCACCGCAGTACTCAGTCACCTCTCGAGACTTCAGCCCGCTCTTGGCAAAAAACTCCGAGGAAAGTTCTTCGAACTTTGAAAACCTCTCTGGCAGATCATTTGGGTACCGTTCCATTATGTCTGACGAGAACCTTGAGTATGCGTTCAACCACATTGCCACTTCGGGGTCGAATTGGAACTCCAGGACAATATAGCCGTCAAGGAACGCGGATATTCTGGAGGAAATATGTTCCGTGATCTCGGAAAGGTGCAATATCTCGGTATGGGACCTCAGCATATAGCTATGTCGAGGATCGTCGCACGTAATATCCGTATCTGTGGACACGGTTAGAACACAGGACTTCAGCGTTATTTGTTGGAATGGGGCTCCGTTGAGCTTAGTAGTAAGACGCTGCTCAAATCGAGCTTGCGGTGACAGTTCCTGAGCAAGCGTCGGCGACGCGATTGTGACAGCCAGTACCAGCAAATGACCGAGTGCCGGGTTCATAGCGAGATCACCTAGTGCTCAAAGGAAATCCTAGAAGATTTCGCACGTGTCCACATCAGTGACAATGATGCAGGTACAAGGGGCAGATAGGTTCTTCTTCTTTGCTTTCAGTTCTCTCGACGGGAAGTGAGGCCATGGACATCATAATCAACGCTCTCATCGAGCATCTGGAGAAGCGTGGCTACAAGACGTTGGCCTTCCTGGTGTTCACCGTGGCGACTGTCGTCGGCCTTGGTTTTTGGCTGTTCAGTGTCCATTTTCTCGGTTGAAGATGAAGCAAGACGCTCACCCGGCTCCCACCTGTCGGGCCCCAGCGCGCGGCGCCAGGGGTGGAAAGCAGACCGACTGCTCCTGGCACCTGCATACGTGAGGCCACGCGCAGTCGGGTAAGGTGATTCAGAACTCTTCGTGGGTGGCGGGATTGCCGTCAAAAATGCGGCCGGCAGGACGGGTCAGGCCCGCGATGGCGCGCATGTGGTCGGCGCTGAGTTCGAAGTCTTGAATGGCCAGGTTCTCGGTTTGGCGCTTGGCATTGGCGGATTTGGGGATAGGCAGCACGCCGAGCTGCAGATGCCAGCGCAGGACGACCTGTGCAGGTGTGCATCCCAGTTCCTGCGCTATGGCCAAAATGGCCGGCTCCTCAAGCAGCGCTGTCCCCTTGCCGATTGGTGTCCACGCCTGAGTGAGAATTCCGCGCTTCCGGTCGGCCGCTCGTTGCTCTTCCTGGTTGAAGTACGGATGTAATTCCACCTGGTTGACGCTTGGCGCCACACCGGTCTTTTCGATGAGCACATCGAGATATTCAGGCAGAAAGTTCGAGACGCCGATCGAGCGGACCAGGCCACGTTCGCGCGCGTCAATCATGCCCTCCCAGGCCTCAAGATACAGACCCTGGCTCGGATTGGGCCAGTGAATGAGATAGAGGTCGAGATAGTCGAGCCCGGTCCGGAGCAGCGACTCTTCGATGGTGCGCACCACCGAACTCTTCTTGTGATGCCG
The DNA here is from genome assembly GCF_024707125.1 of Devosia sp. Lineage (GTDB taxonomy): Bacteria > Pseudomonadota > Alphaproteobacteria > Rhizobiales > Devosiaceae > Devosia. Next base: position 249,529 of record NZ_JANQAH010000007.1, on the reverse strand, counting down.
CCCGGGGAGTTTGGAAGCGACGCGAATGTCCTCTCGGGCGATGCCTGACATTTTGACGGCACGGCCAACCGCGCCTTCGTTCTCGTAGTTCACCGCTGAGTCGAGCAGCCGGTATCCCTCCTGCAGCGCAGCGGACATGGCCTCTGCGCCGGCATATCCCCAGAGGCTGTAGGTTCCGAGGCCAATGGTTGGCAGGGTGGTCCCGTCGTTGAGCGTATAGTGTTCAGGCACAGCGCTTCCTCATAGTCGCAAATTCATAGGGTCCCATGGCGGCCGATGCCGAGCCCCGGCCGCCCCGGCTGGGTCACGACGCAGTCGATTCCCAATAGAGACGCTCGGCTTTGTCGAGATCCTCAACAATCCGGCACTCCGCGTCGAGCCACATGGTCGGCCGCTTTTCCAGATCGTAAGCCGGCCAATCCACGACGCCTTCGGCATGCGCGTCTTTCCAGATGGCGGACGTGGTGATGGCGAAATAAAGCTGCGACGGGCTGGCGTCTGGCCGGGAGGTGCGGAAGGCAGCGATGATGCCATCGAGCTTGTCACCCTGATACGTACCGCTGAGACGCTCGCGCAACCCCGCGTCATCCATGGCAAACACATCCTTGGGGCCGAACGAAGCGAAGAACACGGTTTCGCCGCGCGTCGTGCCGCAGATCAGCGGCTTGGTCTTGGAGAAGTCGGCCACGCCGTCGGCGAAGGGATTTTGCGTGATGACGTCGCCATCGACGAAGGAACCGAATCCCGGAACCGGGTCCGGATCACCCCAAGGGGCCAGGCCCCGGGCATTGCCCGCTTCCTGGGCCTCGAGCAGGCGTGCCGCAGGGATGTCCTGCAACTGACCGATGTCGACTTGGGCGAGACCCAGCCATTTGAGCGTTTCCTGGGCCCGCTCGGTCGCCTGCTCGCGCGTTGGAAAGCGCAGGGGTGCAGCACTTTCGATGGACGCCTTGTGGAAGAGCGATGCCGCGCCGGGCATAGTGTAAATGGCCGCGGTCTTGGAGCCGCCACCGCTCTCGCCCCAGACCATGATATTGTCGGGGTCGCCGCCGAAATTCTCGATGTTGTTGCGCGTCCATTGCAGGGCCGCCTGGATATCAAGCATACCGGCATTAGCGGCATAGTCGCCCTTGGCGAGGTCACCCAGGAACAGGTAGCCCAAAAGTCCGAGTCGATGGTTGGACTCAACGACGACGACATCATAGAGCCGGGCCAGATTTGTGCCGTCCTGGCCGGTAGCACCGCCAGAGCCGATCATGTAGCCGCCGCCATGATTGTAGAACATCACGGGTCGACGCTTGCCGTCTACGGCAGGTGTCCAGACGTTGAGATAGAGGCAGTCTTCCGACGGCGCCGGCATGCGGCCATTGCCGTTGGGCCCCATCTCGCCACCGGCGACCTGGAATGACGGGTTGCCGAACTCCAGTGCATCCCGCACCCCACTCCATGCCGCAGGCGCGGTCGGCGCCCTGAAACGCAAAGCGCCGGTCGGCGGGGCGCCATAAGGGATGCCCAGGAACTTGGCGATGCCGTCTTCGCTGCGACCCGCAACGCGGCCATACACAGTTTTCGCTTCGATCGTTTTCTCCTCCTGAGAAAAGCCAATTCTGGGGAATGCTGTGGCGCCGAACATGGCCGCCGCGGAAATCAGTGCGGTGCGTCTCGTTATCGTTCCGATAGGCATAGTCTCTCCTTCACCGTGCGCAGCGCGCAAAATGTCGATCCAAACTGTATTTTGCATTGTGGGTCAGAGGTGGCGGGCCAACCCCTGGCCATCGAAGATTACGGCGTCGGCGGGGTCGAAGCCGAGCGCGATACCATTTCCGATTTGCAGCGGCTGGTCCCCATCGAGAACGGCCATCAACTGCCCGCCGGTCGGCAGTTCCACATTGACGTTGGTCTCGTTGCCCAATCGCTCGACGATCGCAACACGCCCAACCAATGTGCCGCTGCTGCTGATCTGGAGGGCATGAGGTCGGATACCCAATGTCACTGTCGTACCAGGCGAAATGCCCGACGCGTTCGCTGCGACATCCGTGGCCGCCAGATCCTTGCTGGAGACAGTCACCTTGCCGTTGGACACTGCCTCGACGGCGACCGGTAGCAGGTTCATTTTGGGCGAACCGATGAAGCCCGCCACGAAAAGATTGGCCGGCCGTTGGTAAAGCTCGATGGGGCTGCCGACCTGCTGCACGACGCCACCGTCGAGCACGACGATCTTGTCGGCAAGAACCATGGCCTCGACCTGGTCGTGGGTCACATAGATCATGCTGGCACCAAGGTTCTGGTGGAGTTTGGCAATCTCCATGCGCGTGTCCACACGCAGTGCCGCATCGAGATTGGACAGCGGTTCGTCGAAGAGGAAGACTTCGGGCTGACGCACGATGGCGCGGCCAATGGCGACGCGCTGCCGTTGACCACCGGAGAGCTGGCCAGGCTTGCGGTCCAGCAGGTGCTCCATCTGCAGGATGCGGGCGGCCTCCCGGATCTTCTGGTCTCGAACGTCCGTGGGTGTCTTCGCCAGTTTGAGACCGAAGCCGACATTGTCGTAGACCGTCATGTGCGGGTAGAGCGCGTAGGACTGAAAGACCATGGCGATCGAGCGATCCCGCGGCTCGACCTGGTTCATCACCTTGCCGCCGATCCTGAGTTCACCACCGGTGATATCTTCCAGCCCGGCGATCATGCGCAGCAAGGTGGATTTGCCGCAGCCGCTCGGGCCGACGAACACCACGAACTCGCCATGTTCGATGGTCAGGTCGACGCCTTTGATCACCTCGACATTGCCGTAGCTTTTTCGCAGCTGCCGTAATTCAAGTCCGGCCATAGCCGTCTCCTCGATTTAGAGTGTGCCCTAGCCCTTGACCGCGCCGGCGGTCATGCCCGCGACGATCTGCCGGTTGAAGAACAGGAAGACGATCAGCGGTGGAATGGTGATGAGCAGAATGTTGGTGAAGAGCAGATTGTAGGACGTGTTGAACTGGCTCTGGAAATTGTAGAGCGTCAGCTGCACGGTTGCGTTCTGGTTGCCCGGCAGGTAATAGAGCGGGTTCGTGAAGTCGTTGAAGATGCCGACCGACTGCACCACGATATTGGTCACCGTCACCGGCCAGAGCAGCGGTAGGATGATCCGGAAGAACACGTCCAGCGGACGGGCCCCGTCGATCACCGCGGCCTCATCCAGCTCGCGCGGAATGGTGACGATGAAGGCGCGGTAGAGGATGATCGAGAACGGCAGATTATAGGCCACCTGGATCAGGATCATGCCATGCAGCGTGCCGAACAGCTTTAGCCCTTGCAGCAGCCAGATGGTCGGCACCACGGCGGGCGGGATCATAAGGCCCGCAAGGATCAGGAATTCGATCGGGCCATTCCAGCGACTGTTGCGGCGGGCCAGCACGAAACCGACCATGGCTGCGAAGACGATGAGCAGCGTCACGCTGGTGACCGTCATGATGGTCGAATTGACGAAGGCCGTCACCATCATCCAGTTGCGGGTCGATACGACCGCCACGAGGTTATCCCAGAGGTGAAAACCGTTGGGCCAGGAAAAGTCCCGCAGCGATGCCTGCTGCCGATCCTTGAACGACATCAGGATGATGAACAGGAACGGGATCACGAAGACGAAGAAGCTGAAGAGGATGGCGGCGAGGCCGCCGATCACCGAAGCGCGGTTTTTCATTCGTGGCCTCGCTTGCGATTGAGGAGCATGGTCAGCGGCACGACGAGGATGGCGATGAGGATGAAGAGCACCACATTGCCTGCGGTCGAGAGACCGAAGAAACCCGCCTGGTACTGCTTGTAGATCACCGAAGCGATCGTATCGGAGGCAAAGCCGGGGCCACCTTTTGTCATGGCCCAGATGAGATCGAAGGTGCGGAGGCCGCCGATAAAGGACAGGGTGATGACCGTTGCCGTTGCAGGCCGGCTCAGCGGCAAAGTGACGAACCAGAAATTCTGCCAGGGCGTGGCGCCATCGATGCGGGCCGCCTCGTAATAGTCCTTGGGGATGGCGACGAGGCCGGCGATGTAGATGACCGTGGCGAGACCCACGCCCTTCCAGACGTCGACGAGCGCCACGGAGAAAAGTGCCAGATTCGGATTGGTGAGCCAGCCCGGCCCCTTCACGCCTAGCAGCGCCAGCCCCTCATTGATCATGCCGTTGGTCGGATGCATGAGCACGGTGAAGGTGATGCCGACCCCGATGGTCGAAACCAGCACCGGAAAGAACACCACCGACCGCAGATAGCCGCGGGCGACTATCCTGCTGGTCAGCAACAGCGCCAAGGCCATGCCCAGCACGACCTTCATGCTGGAGGTGACGACGGCGTAGATGACGGTGTTGACGAGACCCTTGACGAGAAACGGCTCACGGAAAAACTGCGCGAAATTCTCGAAGCCGATGAAGGTCGCATCGAACAGCGTCCAGCGCGTCAAACTGAAATAGAGGGATGAAATCGTCGGCAGCAGAAACAGCACCGCGTAAATCACCGCCGCCGGGAGCAGGAACCATCCTGGATAGGCCGTCTCGCGCTTGCCAGCACGTACCGGCCCGTGGCCAATCGTGGCCTCGGTCGCAGTCGCTACAGACATAATCTCCTCCGATTTGGGCGAGGTGGCGGGCCCATTACCAGCCCGCCACCTCTGCAGTCGCTTACCAGCCAGGGAGGCCGAGCTGCTGCGCCTGCTTCTTCACGTCCTCGTCGTAGAGGGCCGCAGCATCTTCAGGAGTGCGAATGCCGGAACCGACTTCGACTGTGATGTTCTCGAGGTTCGGCCCCTTGACCGGCGACAGGAACTCCAGCGCCGGGGCGGTACGACCGTCAGCGGTGAAGTAGGTCTGGAGATCGGCCACCGCCGGCGGTACGTCGGCCGGCAGTTCGCAGCCCTGGATCAGGAACGGGCCGGTGATGGCATTGATCTTGACCCAGGGGTCGCAGCCGCCCTGCTTGCTCGCGACGAACGCCACAAGCTTCTTGGCCGCTTCCTGGTTGGGGCTGCTGGCGGAGATATAGAGGGCGGTCGGCATCCAGACGGTGGTGCCATTTTTTGCGGCATCGTTGCCCGGCAGGGCGAAATATCCGACGTCACTTACGAGGTCCGGATAGTTCTGTGCGATCGTTCCGACTGCAAAGGTGAGCATCGGATAGTGTGCGCCTTCGCCCTGGGCCAGCATGCGCAGACCATCATCGAGCACGGCCGCACCGAAATCTTCGTTGAGGTCGCCAGCGTTGAACACGTCGGCCTGCTTCTGGAAGCCGCCCATGGCTGCCGGATTGCCTGCATATTTGGCTTCGTTGGCAGTGTACTTGGTGGCGAAATCGGGCTCGGCCGCCTGCACGTTAAAATAGTCGGCGAGGACGAAGAGCTGCGAGGTCCAGGTGTCGCCGAAGGTCTGGATGACAGGAGCCTTGCCCGCTTCCTTGATCTTGGCGTTGTTGGCCATGAACTCGTCCCAGGTGGTGGGGACCGAGAGGCCAAGCTCTTCATAGATCTTCTTGTTGTAAAGAATGCCGCCGCCCATGGCCTGGCCATAGGGAACGCCATGCAGGGTGCCGTCGGTGGCGGTCACGGTCTGTTTGAAGCTGTCGAGGATAGTGGCCATGTAAGGCTCGGCCGAGAGATCCGTCGTCGTCTGGATCGGGTTGATCGCCTGGAATAGCGAGCCCGTATTGTAGACGAACACGTCATTCATCGTGCCGGTCGCAAGACGGCTCTTGACCATGTTGTCGCGCTCGGTGCCGCCGGGTCCGACCTCTATTTCAACGCTGATATCGGGGTTGGCAGCCTCGAAGGCGGCGACCATTTCCTCGGTATAGGCAACGGCGGCCTGATCGTTTGGCGAAAACAGGGTCAGGCTGGTCTGCGCCATTGCAATGCCGACCATGCCAGTCATGGCCATAAGGCCAGCGGTGAGACCCACGAGGGTCTTCCAGGTATTCATCGTCATAAACTCCTCCCTTGCCCCTTTCGGGCTTCATGCATGCCAGTTGATGCGGAACCTGGCTGTGTGCGTTCCGGGCGCGACCTGGCAGCGCGCCTTCCCTCCCTCGATGGCGGCCAGCGGCCGGCCATCGACCGAGATTTCGAAATAGCGGTCCGACAGCACGAGCTTCCCCTCGCTGCGGTCCGGTACGGTGAATGTGTAGGTGACGGTGTCGCCTTCGATCGCCCAGTCGGCCGCGACCCTGCCGGCGACGCTGTCGTGATGGGCACTGACGGGCGAGAGGCTCGGTATGATGATCGGCTCAAAGACAACGCGCTCAAAACCGGGCGCCTCGGGGTCCGGCCGGAAGCCCGCTACCGCCTCGAAGAGCCACTGGCAGACGGCGCCATAGGCATAGTGGTTGTAGGAGTTCATGGTCGGCTCGAAGATCGAACCGTCCGCCTTGATCCCATCCCAGCGCTCCCAGATGGTCGTCGCGCCACGCTTCACCTGCGCCAGCCAGCCCGGCACTTCTTCCTGCAGGAAGACACTGGCAGCCAGTTCGGGTTCGCCGATCTTCACGAGAGCGGGCAGCAGCGCCGGCGTGCCGATGAAGCCGGTGCCGATCCGGCCGCGGGCGCGGGCGATCGTTGCCTTGAACCATTTCTTCGCAGCCTCGATGTGCTGCTCCGGGATCAGGTCATGAAGGAATGCCAACGCGTAGGAGCTTTGATCGTCGTAAAGCAGGCGTCCGGCCGGCGTGATAAACTCGCAGGCGAACGCCGCCTTCACGACTTCGGCTCGCGCCGCGAAGTACCTCGCTTCCTCAGGCCGACCGATCGTCTCGGCAATGCGGGCAATCTGGGCCGACGAGATATAGAGATAGATCGTGGCGGCGGCATCGTCGCCCATCGTCGGCACGGCCTTGAGATGGTCGTTCTGCGGCTGCAGCCAGTCCCCGAAACTAAAACCCTTCACGCCCCAGCCCGAGGGCGGACGAACGATGGGGCCATCGCTGATCGCCCAGACATAGTCGTTCCAGCGCTTCATTGCCGAGAAGGCTTCTTCGAGGATGGCGCGATCGGCGTAATGGGTGAACAGGGTCCAGGGGATGACGCTGATGGCGTCGCCCCAACCAGTCGAGCCGCTGAATGTGCTGCCGTCCGGTGGCCGCTTCAACCGCAGCGGATTGGGCGAGACGTGGGCGATAGCGCCGTCGGGGTCCTGGTCGACAATCATCTCGCGGACGAATTTTGCGAGGAAGGCGTGGCTGTCAGCAAGGAAGCAGGCCGTGGGTGCAAAAACCTGCGCGTCGCCAGTCCATCCGAGCCGCTCATCGCGCTGCGGACAATCAGTGGGGATGTCGATGAAATTGCCACGCTGCGACCAGATGGTGTTCTGGACCAGGCGATCTACCAGTGGATTGGCGGAGGTGAAGCTTGCCGTCGGATTGGGTACCGAAGTGATCGGGATCGCTTCAATCGCGTCGATAGTGGCAGTGCCGGAGATCGTGGCGCGTGCGTAGCGGAAACCCTGGAAGGTGAAGGTTGGCCGGTAGGTTTCCGTCCCCTGCCCCGCAAAGGTGTATTCGACGACGGCTTCGGCGCTGCGGAAATTGACGTTGTAGAAATTGCCATCCTTGTCGAGAATTTCGGCGTGCTCGAACAGAACCGAGGCGCCCGCATCGCCATGGCCGGCAAAGGCAATGTAGCCGCCGATATTTTGGCCGAAATCATAGACCGTCCGGCCTTCCGCATCGCGCCAGGAGTGGATGGACTGAAGCGCCTGTAGTTCCTGGACCGGGGCACATTCCTGCGCGACCAGCACGCGCTGATCGAAGTCCACAACTTCTACCCCGTGCGTTTCTGCTGAACGTACCCTGGCGTCGTATGTTTCGCCGAAATAGATGCCCGACTTCCGGACCGCAGTCTCGCCGCTCCGCCAAGTGCCGTCGCTTGCGAGCAGGACCTGACCTTCGGGCGCACGCCGCAGCTCAGCAAAGGCACCGATCTTTTCGCCCCAGATATTGGCGAGCCCATTGCCGGTCCACATCAAAGGCGAGCGAAACCAGCCATCGCCCAGGGAAATCTCGATGACGTTCGTGCCGGGCTTCAACAGGTCCGCTACGGCATATTCCTGGATGGCAAGGCGGGCGTCGTAATTGGTCCAGCCTGGTGAAAGCACTTCGGCGCCGACCCGGCGACCATTGATCGAGGCGCGGTAAAGGCCCCAGGCGGTGACGAACAGCGTCTCGGAGCCCTGGACGTCCGCGAGTTCGAACGACGTCGATACGAACGAGCCGGCGCGCCCGACGCCTTGATCGGACAGCGGGTGGATCATGCGAGCGGTCCAGCCATCAGGGCGAGCAAAAGGGTTCGCAGCCGAGCGCGGCAACGTCATGTCGTTCAAGATGAATTCCTCCCTGGCGCGTTTGTTCGCGTCAGTGTGCAGTGTTGTACGTGCAACGTTGTACAACTAAGTTTGGATTGCAAGAGGGAATTTTATCGGCACATTGTGCGGCGCAGAAATTGATGAAAGAGAGCCGGCAATGGCCAAGGCCCCGCGAGAAAAAAGCGTCACCATCCATGACGTTGCAAAGGACGCTGGCGTCTCGTTTTCCGCAGTCTCGAAGGTCCTGCGCAACGCCTATGGCGTCAGCGATGCACTGCGCGAAAAGGTGAACGTCTCGATTGCCAAGCTCGGCTACACGCCCAGCATGTCTGCACGAGGGATCAGCGGCGGCAGGACCTTCGTCATCGGCGTGATCTTCCCCGACATGCGCAATCCATTCTTTGCCGACATCCTGGCAGGCATCTCATCGGCGCTTGAACGCACCACCTACCAAATGGTCCAGGGCATCGTGCAGCATTCGTCGGAGGCTGCCCTTGTTCAGTCCATGACCAGCATGCAGCTCGATGGCCTGATCATCGTCGGCAGCGTCAGTACGTCCCAGGCCCTTTCGGCGTTGGCCGCGAGAATTCCGCTGGTCCTCATTGGCCATCATCTACCCGAAGTCTCGGCTTTCGATACGGTCAACAATGACGACGCTGAAAGCGGCCGTCTCGCCGTGCGCCACTTCGTCGAAAACGGCTACCGCAAGATTGCCATGCTCAGCCTCGACTCCACGAACGGCACCGTGATCCAGCGGCGTGAGGAAGGCTATATCGAGGCCATGAAAGCGGCAGACCTCGGCAAGAACATCGAGATCGTCCGCACGCCGCAGAACCTGCGCGAAATTCAGGGTGCCGCGCAGCGTCTCTTGTCCGGCTCCGGACGAAAGGACGCAATATTCTGCTGGACCGACTATGTGGCGCTCGAGGCCCTCAGCGTTGCCGGCATAAGCGGCCTTGCCGTCCCACGAGAGGTGGGGGTCATCGGCCATGATAACACCATGTACTGCGCTTTCGACCAGAACTCGCTGACGAGCATCGACCAGTCGGGCGAGCAACTTGGACTGCAGGCCACAAGGCTTCTGGTCGAAAGGATCGAGGGGCGACAGAAGGCCGAACACTTCCTAGTCCACCCCCGACTGGTGGCGCGCCGCAGTTCTGCACCGCCGCAGAAGATGTGATCAGGCGATCTGCTGCACCAGACAGGCGAAAATAGCGAATATCGAAAAGACTGTGCATCCGCGCCACCGCGCGAATGCACCTGACGATCAGTCGTCGTCATTATCGTCGTCGTCATCGTCCCAACGATCGTCATCGTCGTCGTCCCAGTCGTCGTCGCCACTCTGCCAGGCAGGGCTGCCATGGCGCCACCAGAACGGGCGGTCGTCGTCGGCAACGAGGATATTGCGGGCTTCAGGTTCCGGCACGATGGCCTGCACTGCTTCGATCCCCAGTCCAAAGCTGACGCTTGGGGTCACGAGCAACATGGCGAAACCGATGCCGATCGACTTGAAAATGGTCTTCATGATTTAGGTTCCGCTATCAATCATCGTCGTCGGACGAGTTGGACGAGGAGTTCGAACTCGAGTTCGACGAGGAATTGCTGCTCGAATTGGAAGACGAGTTGCTCGACGAATTCGAGGAACTGTTGCTGCTGGAGTTGGACGAGCTGTTGGAGCTCGAATTCGACGAACTATTCGAGTTGGAGTTGGAAGACGAGTTGCTGCTTGAATTGGAGCTCGACCCCAAATGGTTCTTCCAGGTGCCGTTGTTGACGTCGTACAGCAGCCCGCTCCGCCTGGAGTCGGCGACCTGCAGGTTCTGGGCTGGGGTAAATACCGGTACGGGGTCGGCGACGCCATAGGCCTGGGCCGGCGCATTCGCTGCCATGAGGCCGGCAACGGCCAGGGTGGTGATGGTAATGGTCTTGCCCATTGGACATGTCCTTTTTCTGCTCGGAGCCATGTCGCTCCACAGGGAAAGACGCAGGACAGCGCAGTCTATTCCCGAAATTTTTCGTTGCCGCAGAAGGGAATAAACGGCGAGCCCCTGCGTCTTGCGAGCATAGAACGAAGGAACTCGCCATGTTCGCCAGCCCAAAAGCCAAGATCCGCTTTCTCTGCACGCCGGAAGACGAGGGCGTCATCGCTCCGCCCATTCCATCAAAAAGCCACCTGCCCGACTGGTTCCGCAAACTCCCCGCCGTCGACCAGAGCAAGCTGGCGCCCAATGATACCGGCCTCACGGTCAAGCGGTGCATGCCTTTCCTCGATGCGATGGTGACTGGCTACATCATTCCGCTGGCCGCTACTGTGCGCCTTGAAATCCGCGATGGCGGCAAGACGGTCACGGCAGGCTGGGATTTTGACAGGACGATGGTGAGCAATCACGGCAGCCATCAGGTTGCCGGTCATCCCCAAGGCGATATGCCGCCCTGCAAGTTCCACAATTATTGGTCCATTCGCACGCCCAAGGGGTGGAGCTGTCTGTTTGTGCCACTGCTGAACCGGCCCAATCCGGTCTTCGAGCCGGTGGCCGGGATCGTCGACACCGACACCTATGTCGCCCCGATCCATTTTCCGTTCTTCGCGCGTGGCGCCGATGGCCTTCACGAAATCGAAAAGGGTACGCCGCTGATCCAGGTGATCCCGTTCAGGCGCGACAGCACCATGATCGAAGCCGAGATCGGCAGCGAAACCCGCAGCGAGGCTGCCGAGCGCCATAAAGTGTCGCGCAATACGATCGCGAGCAGCGGCTGGTACCGGCGCTTTGCCCGCGCTGCCCGCTGAAATCAGCAGGGCGACGGGATGCGCACCAGCCCCCAGCCGAAAACCGCGTCCCGGCCGGGCTCACCGAGATCGAGGCTGGCCGCGGCGAGTGCATCCATGGCGGCCGGCGGCTCAACACCCTTGGCCAGGGCTGCGGCCAGCGCCGTCGTGACGAAAGGTACGGCGAAGGACGTGCCCGTCTGTGGGCGGATGCCCGAGATCGAGGCCGCCGTGGAAATATCGACGCCGGGCGCGGCAAAACTCACATGCTCGCCCTGCACTGCCCGGCGATAGATGTTTTGCCGGCGGTCGACGGCGGTGACCGCGACGACATCGGGATAGGCGGCGGGATACATCGCCTCGGCCTGCGGCCCTGCATTGCCGACTGCGGCGACGACCGGGATGCCGGCAGTCTGAATTCGAGAAATGGCATCGGCGAGAATGGCATTGTCGGGCCCGGCAAGGCTGAGGCTCGCGACATCGACCTGAGCCGTGGCCAGACGATCGATTGCGTCCGCCAAGGCGAATACATCGCTTCGCTCATCCTGACCAACGCGGCCGAAGGGATCGATAACCAACACCTCTGCAGCGGGCGCCAGGCCGGGGACCCGACCGCTGCCAACGAACATGGCGACGACGGCGGTGCCGTGCTTCAACTCCGATGGCTCCGCATCCACATTGCCGATCGTCTCGAGCGTCAGGCGCGCTTCGCTCAGCATCGGATGGTCCAGATTAACGCCGGTATCGATGACGCCGATATGAGGCGAGAAAACGCAGGTGGTGCCGACGGAAACGGGCGGCCAATCGACCGCCTCCCAATGTTCGCACATGGCGCCTTCGCATCCGATGGGGACCGCCTGGCTCCGATAATAAGAATTGGGCGCGACGAGCGCTTCGGGCGAGGCTTTGCGCACCGCGGTCAGGGCCGCTTCGACATCGAGATCGTCGGGTAATTCCAGCAGCAGCCGGCCACTGCTTTCCGAGACGACCAGAAACCCGGCGGCGAGCAGGACGTCCCTGCCCGCAGCATCGAGACTTGCGACCACCACTTGATCGTCGGCCTGCTCTGGCAATGGCACAGCCACCGGCGCGGGACGCCGAACGATCCGGCCGCCCATCCATGGCTCGTCGTCATCATCGTCGTCGTCGCTCGAACCCGAGTCCCAATCGTCATCGTCACCGCCATCATCGTCGTCGTCATCCTGCGCATAGGCCGAGGCAACGAGAATGGGCGCGGCGAGGAGCCCGGGGACTGCAACGAGACCGAGCGCGACAAGCAAGGCGCGGAGCGAAGTGGTGGGACTGGACAATATGCGCTTCCTTCAACAATCGGGTCTTGCAAGGCTAGACGTCTGAGACATCAGAATATTCTATGCAGCACACAAAAAAGCGACAGGCGCGGGAATAAACCCCATCACCCATCCGTCTTGCAGCATATGAGCACCATAGCTTCCAGCCTCGTCCCCATGCTGCCGCGCCTTCGGCGCTATGCGCTCGCCCTTTGCAAGGTGGGCGACATCGCAGACGATCTCGTGCAGACCGCCTGTGAAAAGGCCCTGGCCAGCCAGCGTCAAACGCTTGACCTCTCCTTTGATGCCTGGATGTTTCGTATCCTGCGCAATAGCTGGATCGACCGACTTCGCCGCCAGAAGACGCGGGGCGAGGAGATCGACATCGTCGAGCACAGCGATATTGGAGCGTTCGATGGCGCCTCCATTCCGGAAAACCGCCTGGTGCTGAAAAAGACTATGGAGGCCATCGGCCGCCTGCCGCAGGACCAGCGCGAATTGCTGCTGCTGGTATGCGTGGAAGAGCTGAGCTATCGCGACGCGGCCGAGGTGCTCGACCTGCCCATTGGCACCGTCATGAGCCGGCTTGCGCGGGCCCGTCGAAAACTCGCCGAGGATGTCGGCATAGAAGCGGGGCAATTGCTGTGAAGGACCAAAGCATGCAGCGCGATTTTTCCGACGAAACCCTGATGGCCTTCGCAGATGGCGTTCTCGATGAACCACAGTTTTCGCAGGTAGCCGAAGCCATTGAAAGCGATGAGACCCTTGCGACGCGGCTCGAAGCCCTTGTCACCGGTTCGGCGCTTGCTCGACGTGGGTTTGACGAACTCCTTGCGCCTGTCTCGCCGGAGTTGGAAGCGGCCGTGCGGCATACGATCAAGACGGCCGAGCGCAAGCCGTTCTGGAAATTCTCTTGGAGCAACTGGATCTATCCCGCGGGCGCCTTTGCTGCCGCAGTCGTTGCTTTGGTCGTGGTTATTCCGTTCATCGGCCTATGGCAGGCATCTCAAACGCCGTCATCCATGGCCGAGCTGAGCGGCCAGGAGGTTGCCGTTGTGCTCAACACCCTGCCCTCTGGCGGCACCACTACCTTGGCCAGCGGTACCGTCATAAATCCAATCGCGACCTTTACCAACGGCGACCAACAGGTCTGCCGCGAATTCGAAACCCAAGGCAGCGCAAGTTATCTCGTCGTCTCCTGCCGCGCCGGCTCGTCCTGGGCCGTTCAACTTGCGCTCGCGACCGCGAATGAAGACGGTAACTACCGGCCCGCGTCAGGTTTTGAAGTACTGGACTCCTATCTGGAGTCGGTCGGTGCCGGAGAGCCGCTGACGGGTGATGGCGAGCTGACCGCCCTTCGCGGCATCTCGCCGTGAAAGTAACGATGGCGTTGGAACGAAGCATCGTGCCCTGGACGTTAGCTCGGGGTGGTTTGCTGACAGTCCGCATTTCGGCGAGGATGGCGTTGAAGCAGACTGGACTCGCAGACTTTAGAGGCTCAATTGCCCCCATGGCTCTATTCTCAAACCATAACGCTGCGCCCCGCCCGGCCTGCAGATATAGCTGCCCGTTTCGCCATCGGACCTGAGCCGGACAACAATCTACGGCTTTATGGGGTCGATCCGGCAACCGCCCAGCCATTCACAATGGAGCGCGCTGAGTACTGGACGAAATCGCTTATCGATCATCCTTATGCATGGGTAATCGAGAGAGACGGCCTACTCGGATCGGCACGCTTGGATCGCGTCGACTTTGTTGACCGGCGGGCATCCTTTGCGATCGGCCTGCTGCAATCCAAAAATATCGGCAAGGGTATTGGCACTGAGGCGACACGTGCAGTGCTGACTTATGCCTTCTCAGAACTCAAGCTTCACAGGGGTGTCGCTTCGAGTGTTGGCGATCAATGAGAGAGCAATCCGCTCGTACAAGAAGTGCGGGTTCCAAGTCGAGGGGCGTGAACGCGAGACGGCATTTCTCGATGGTAGGTGGCACGACGACCTCATTATGGGCCTACTCGAACATGAGTTACGCTTGGGCATATGACGGCGTTGCGCGCGTCTGCTGCCAGTGCGTCATTTCCCGCGCAGCAAAGTCCGCGATATGGATCGGACGCATTCCTTACGGAATGCGCCCCTCCGGTCGTTCGTGACCAAGTCTCACGTGCTGCAAAGCTGCCGATCGTCCGGCACGGGTGCCCCGCGAGCCGCGATCAGAACAGCGACCAGCCCGATGGCCGAGGTCGCCGCGCCTGCCAGCGCCACCGCGGGATAGCCAAGTCCGGACGCGATAACAGCGCCACCCAGCGCCGCGCCGATGGCATTGCCCAGGTTGAACGCGCCGATGTTGACCGACGAGGCTAGATTGGGCGCGTCCACCGCAGCCGACATGACTCGGACCTGAAGCGGCGGCACCAGCGCGAAGCTCGCCACACCCCACAGAAAGATGATGATCGGCGTCGGCGCAATAAAGGGCATCAACAATGCGAAGGCGATGAGGATCGCGGTCAGCCCACCCAGCGTCACGATCAGCGTGCGGTCGACCGACCGGTCGGCGAAGCGGCCGCCCAGCCAGTTGCCCACGGTCATGCCCACCCCATAGGTAACGAGCATCGCCGTGACGAAGCCGAGCGAAGCGTGCGTCACATCGCGCAGGATCGGCGCGATATAGGTGAAGACAGTGAACATCGCGCTCGAGCCGACGACGGTGAGAGCAAGTGCTCCGAGCACCTCTCCGCGCCTTAGCGCGCGCAATTCGGCAAGCGCGTTGCCGCTCTTGGGCGCGGGTAGCGCCGGCAGTGTCAGCCGAAGCGCGACCATGGTGACAATGCCAAGTCCGGCAATGCCCCAAAAGGCCGTTCGCCAGCCGAGATATTCGCCTCCCCAGGTGGCGAGCGGCACGCCGACGACATTGGCGATGGTCAGCCCCATGAACATCGCGGCGACCGCGCCGGCCCTGCGCTCGGGCGGCACCAGGCTGGCCGCTACGATCGATCCGACGCCAAAAAATGCGCCATGGTTGAGGGAGGTGACGATCCGCGCGACCAGGAACATGCCGTAGCCGGTTGAAACCGCCGCCAGGAGATTGCCAAGGGTGAAGATGCCGGCCAGCGCGATCAGCAGCGTGCGGCGTGGCACACGGCCGGTCGTGAGAGTCATCAACGGCGCGCCGATCATCACCCCTAGTGCGTAGGCGCTGATGAGCAGCCCCGCGACAGGGATGGAAACGCCGAGATCGGTTGCAATGACCGGCAACAAACCCATCGGCGCGAATTCCGTCACGCCGATGCCGAAGGCGCCGACCGATAGGGCGATCAGCCCAAGGTTGAGTTTCATGGCAGGAATTCCTTGTCAGACAATCGCCGGGTTCAGGCGGGCGAAGCCCTCCTGCTGCCGATACGGGGTGTGCGGATAGGGCGGCAGCAGGTCGCTTGCGTTGTCGAGCGCTGTCATCTGCTCGGGCGTGAGCTTCCAGCCCACGGCGCCGAGATTCTGGCGCAGCTGTTCCTCGTTGCGCGCCCCGATAATGACTGACGAGACAGTTGGACGTTGAAGTAGCCAATTGATCGCGATCTGCGGGACGGTCTTGCCCGTCTCGCGCGCGATTTCTTCCAGCGCATCGATCACCCGGTAGAGATGTTCTTCTTCGACAGGTGGGGCGAACTGTTCGGTCTCTTGAAGGCGGCTGCCTTCGGGGATCGGGCGACCGCGTCCGATGCGGCCGGTCAGCCGACCCCAGCCGAGGGGGCTCCAGACCAGCGCGCCCACGCCCTGATCGACGGCAAGCGGCATCAGCTCCGATTCATAGTCCCGGCCGATAAGCGAGTAGTAGACCTGGTGCGCGACAAGGCGCTGCAAGCCCTGCCGATCTGCGACCGCCTGTGCCTTCATCAGCTGCCAGCCGGGATAGTTGGAAACGCCGGCATAGCGCAGCTTGCCTGCCGCGATCAGCATATCGAGCGTGCCCATCAACTCCTCGACCGGTGTGAAAGCATCGAAGGCGTGCAGCTGGAGCAGGTCGATATAGTCGGTGCCCAGCCGCCGCAGCGCGTCCTCGACCACACGGATCAGCCGCGCGCGAGACGCGCCCCAGTCCTGCGGGCCATCGCCCATAGGCAGACCGGTCTTCGTCGAAATCAACACCGCATCGCGCCGGCCCTTGATGGCCTCGCCCAGCACCTCCTCGGACGCACCGTTCGAATAGACATCGGCGGTGTCGAACAATGTGACGCCTGCGTCCATGCAAATGTCGATCAGCCGTCGAGCCTCCGCAGCGTCGCTCTGTCCCCAGGCGCTGAACAGCGGCCCCTTGCCGCCGAAGGTGCCGGTGCCAAAGCTGAGCGCGGGCACTCGCAGTCCTGACGCCCCCAATTGCCTATATTCCATGGCTCACTCTTTCGGTTACGATATAGACGCATAGATGGACGCAAGGACCGCGCTGGAATAGTGCGCATTGGAGCGAAGGATTTTTGCAATGCAAGCAAAAGCGATGGATGGGACAGATCGCGCACGCGCGCTGGAGATATTCACCGCGGTGGTCGATCTCGGCAGCTTCTCCGCGGCTGGCCGCCAGTTCGACCTTACCCCCTCCGCAGTCAGCCGCACGGTCGACCGGATCGAAACACGGCTTGGCGTGCGGCTGCTGCTGCGCTCGACCCGCACGCTCACCCTGACGGCGGAGGGTCGCGCCTATCTCCAGGCTGCGCGACGAATCCTCGCCGACCTGAACGATGCCGAGCAGCAGATCGCCGACCAGGGGGCGCCCCGCGGGCGGCTTCGGGTCAACGCGGCGCAATCGCACGGCCGGCTATGCGTCGTGCCCCTGCCCGGTGAATTCGTGCGGCTCTATCCGCATATCCTTGTCGACATCGCTTTGTCGGATACGCTGACCGACGTGGCCGGTGGCGAGGCGGATGTGGCGATCCGCTTCGGCCCGCTCGCCGACAGCGGGCTCATGGCGCGCAAGCTAGGCGAGACGGGCCGCGTGATCGTTGCCTCGCCGGACTATCTGGCGCGCGCTGGCACCCCACGCGCGCCGGAGGATCTCCACCATCACAACTGCCTCAACTTCAATTTCCGCCGGGCCGAGCCGATCTGGCCGTTCCGGCGCGACGGAGAGGATTTCGCGCTGTCGGTGAAGGGTACGATCGAGGCGAATAGCGGCGAGACACTTGGTGAACTCGCCGCTCAAGGAGTTGGGATCGCTCGCGTTGGTCGCTTCAGCGTCATCAACGAGATCGAAAACGGCCGGTTAGTCCCACTTCTTGAGGACTACAACCCCGGCGATGTCGAGCACATCCACGCCGTTTTTGTCGGTGGAGCCAACATTCCGGCCCGCGTTCGCGTTTTTGTGGACTTCCTGGTCGACAAGCTGCGCTGAACTGTCTGTCGGAGGAGCGGCCGGGGAACCGGCCGCTCCTGTTCGCCCTACTGCGCGGCAGCGGGTTCGAGCTTGGCGGCGATAAACTTGAAGTTGCTCCACCACCACCACGGGCCTTCATAGTAGTTGTCGGCGGAGGGGTAGTTCGTCCAGTAGGTCTCGTTGACGGGCACGAACTTGGAGGTACCGAACATTTCGATGGCCGGCAGGCCCTCGACGAGCTCCTTGAGGATGTCGGTACCGAGTGGCACGATCTGCGGGTCGTCGGCCGGGATGGTGCGCAACTTGTCGATCAGGGCGCTGAGTTCGTCATCGACATAGCGGCCCTGATTGGACGAAGCGGGCGTGCCATTCTCACGGACATAGTCCTTGTGCCAGCCCTCCATGCGTACAAACGGATCCGGCACGATTCCGCAAGACATGCCCCAATAGGAGCCAACTTCATAGTCGCCGGTATTTTCAGCGGTGAAGAAGGCACCGGCCTGCATCTGCTGCACCTGGGCGGGGATGCCGAACTGCGTCCATTCATTGGCAACAGCGAAGGCGAGGCGCTGGGATTGTACCTCGAAATCGGCCGGCGCCAGGATGTTAATGGTGAACGGGGTACCGTCAGGCTTCTTCCAGACTCCGCCATCATTGGTGAAGCCCACGTCGAGCAGCAGCTTGGTTGCCTGTGCCGGATCGTGCTTCCACCAGCCAACGCCGAGGAGCTCGCGCAAAGCTTCTGGGTCTTCGGGAATATTCTCAACCCCTTCCGAGCGCAGCCGCTCGCCGAGGCGCACGGCATAGTCGGGGTCAAAGGGCTTGTAGCCGTCCTCGAGCGCGAATTCGCTGAGCCATTGGGCCATGGGCTGGTGGTAGGTGTCCATCAGCACAGTGGTCGGCGGCATGGCGAGGGGAGAAGCGCGCATCATGCCCGAGAAGGTAGCGATGCTGGCTTGTTCGGCATTGATGGCGAGGGCCAGAGCCCAGCGTGTGCGGGCGTCGTCATAGGGCGCCTTCGAGGTATTGAAGTGCATGCCGCGCTCGCAGGGATCATCGAGATTGGCATAGGGGAAGTCGGTGAACCAGCCGCGCACCTTGTCGTTCTGGTTGCGCAGGATATCGAGGCTTTCGGGCGAGATATCGGTGAGAATATCGATCTCGTTGGACGCCATGGCGAGGACACGGCGCTCCTCCGTGCCATAGCTGCGGAACAGCACATATTGCGGCTTGGGCTCGCCCACGATCTGACCGACATCGGAATTCTGCCAGTCTTCGCGCTTCTCCCAGAGGAACCAGGTGCCGTTCGGATCGTGGTCCTTGTATTTGTATGCGCTGATGCTCACCGGCGGAAAATTGGGGAATGTTGCCGGGTCCTGCCCCTCCCAGACGTGCTGAGGCACGACATGGAAAGGATTGCCGTAGATGACGGAGCCAAGGACGATCGAGAGGCGTGGTGTCGGCTTGGTCGTGGTGATCTCGACGGTATGGTCATCCACCTTGGTCATCGAGGCGATCTGCGCCGCATAGGCAGCGCTATAGCCGAGCGCCGGGGTGTTGCGCAGCATCTGGTCAGTAAAGATCACGTCGTCGGCAGTGAAGGCTTCGCCATCGCTCCAGGTCAGCCCCTGCCGCAGCGGCACGGTAAAGACGGTGAAATCCGCATTGGGGATGGGCATTTCGGCGGCAAGGTCGGGGATCTGCGAGCCCTTGGCCGTGTCGATGTCGTAGAGCAGCGCGCCGGCCATCTGGTGGTAGCCGTGGTTGGTGGTCACGCCCTGCTGATACATGTTCATATTGGTCGGATTGCCGACGCGGGCGTTGAGCATGTCGACGATCAGCGTCTCTGCGCGTGGCGTTCCGACATCGGTCATTTCCTGGGCCCAGGCCGGCGCGACGGCGCCGGAAAAGGCGGTGCCGCCCATGAGTATGGCGAGCCCGACTGCCATCAAGGTTCTCTTCGGGCGGTGCGTTTGAATTAGTGACATGATTTCTCCTCCGTTTGTTTCAGGCGTTGGCCGGCGGCTGGATTGATCCAGTCTTTTGCCGGGATGATTGGGATGGATAGGCACGGTCGATGGCGTCGAGCTCGCTCCAGCGCTCCCCGACTGTGGGGATCGCTGCCATGAGTTCGCGCGTGTAGGCCTCGCTCGGATGATCGAGGATGTCGGTGGGCACGCCGCTCTCCACCACGCGGCCGCGGTTCATGATCGCCACCTGATCGGAGAGGTAGTAGGCCGTGGAGAGGTCGTGGGTGATGTAGATGAACGACACGCCCTGCTCTTCCACGATGGTGCGGAAGAGATTGACGATGGACATGCGCAGGCTCGCATCGACCATCGAGACCGGCTCGTCGGCCACGATCAGCTTCGGCTGCGGGATGAGGGCTCGTGCCACGCTGATGCGCTGCAATTCGCCGCCCGAGAACTGGCGGATGTATTTGCCGCGGATGCGCTCGAGGCTGAGATTGACCGAACGCAAGGCCCTGTCAGCCAAGCGATCTGCCTCTTCGACCGATTTGGCCACCTTGAGGTTGAGCGCGGTGCGCCTGAGATAGTCCTCGATCGGCAGATAGGCACTGAAGGCTTCAAAGGGGTTCTGGAAGATCGGCTGCACCAGCCGGCGGAATTCGAGATTGTCGATCCGCCCTTCCTTGCCGGTCAGCGGGCGTCCCATGAGGCGAATATCGCCTGCGCTCGGTTCCACCAGCCGCAGCACCATGCGCGCAAGCGTTGTCTTGCCCGAGCCCGATTCACCGACGATGGAGAAGACCTGGGGCTTGGCGGGCAGGACGAAGGACACATCGTCTACGGCCTTGAAGAAGGTGCCGCTGAAGAACCCGCCCTTGCGATAGGACCGGCTGACATTGCGGACTTCGAGAATGGGAGCGTCGCTCATGCGCCCGCTCCCACCCGATCCACCGCCCGTTTGCCGTGGAGGCGCGGCAGCGAGGCGATGAGATTGCGGGTATAGTCGTGCTGGGGATTGGCGAAGATATCGGCGGTGCGTCCCGCCTCGACGATCCGGCCCTTGTACATGATCACCAGCCTGTCGGTGATCTGGTAGTGGACGCCGAGATCGTGGCTGACCAGGACGAGCGTATTCTGCAGCCGCCGCTGGATTTCGACCATCATGAGAAGGATCTTTTTCTGCACCACCACATCGAGTGCCGTCGTGGGTTCGTCGGCGAGGATGAGGCGTGGATTGACGAAGGCAGCGATGGCGACAAGCACGCGCTGTCGCATGCCGCCCGAAAGCTGGTGCGGATAGGCGTCGAGCACGTTTTCCTCGAGCCCGAAGCCGGCAAGGAAGGTGGCGATCCGCTGGCGCAGGGCCTTGCGACCGCCCCCACGCTCGCGCTTGGGCAGGCCGTCGATCACCTGCTGCTCGATCTTCATGAGCGGGTTGAGAACGCTCATCGAGCCCTGAGGGATGTAGCTGATCTGGTCCCACCAGAGATCGCGGAACTGGCTCGATGGTTTTTCGATCACCTGGCCGGTCGCGGCATCGGTGAAGCGGCCTTTAATGGTGCCCGACTTGATGCCAAGGCCGGTGGAAAAGTCGCCATAGACGGCCCGCATCAGCGTTGATTTGCCCGAGCCGGACTCTCCGGCAATGCCGATGATTTCGTTGTCGCCAATTGTGAGGCTCACTTGGTCAACTGCGGTGATGAAACCGGCCGTGCCATAGCCGACAGTGACGTTGTCGATGCTGATCATACGCTCATCCTCCGGGCGGCGGACTTCATGGAGAGGCCCGAGGAGACGAGGAAGAGACCGATGAAAAGGAGGACGATGGCGATCACGGGAGAACCGATCCAGACATATTTGCCGCCGAGCAGCGCCTGATAGTTGATGGCCCAGTAGATCATGGTGCCGAGCGTTGCCTGTTGGGCGCTGGAGAGACCGATCACGGCAAGGGCGCTCTCGGTCGAAATACCGACGAGAACCGTGTTGATGAAATTGGCCGCCGACCAGCCCGCGATATAGGGGAAGATGTGTCGCACGAGGATGCGGGTGCTCGACTCCCCGGAAAACCATGCGACGTTGATGAACTCGCGTTCGCGCATGGTGAGCGCCACTGCGCGCACCTGGCGGGCCGGATAGGGCCAGTTGAAGACAACGAGCAGCAGGCCGACGATCGGCAGCGCCAACTGCCCACCGAAGAGGGCCGCCATCAGGATCAGGATGGGTAGCGTCGGGATGCACAGCAAGGCATCCATGAAGAAACTCAGAACCCGATCAAGCCAGCCTCCGGCATAGCCCGCGGCCAAGCCGAGGAACACGCCGATAACCGTCGAGAGCCCGGCGACGATCAGCCCAAGGATGATCGAATTGCGTAGTGCGTAAGTGAGGAGCCAGAACACGTCCTGGCCGAGGCTGGTCGTCCCGAGCCAATAGGCCGCGCTGGGGTTCTGGTTGCGCGGAGCCGAATACCAGACGAGGGGATCGCCGGGCGCCAGCCAGGGCAGGATGCCACCGACGACGATGCAGACTGCCAGGAGCAGAAGGCCGAGATAGAGCCGGAACGGCGCATGAGTGAAGAAACTGCGCATCGGTCTACCTGTGCCGGATACGTGGATCGAGAAGGGGATAGATGAGGTCGATGATCATGGTCGCGGTGGCGACGGCGATCACCGACAGGCTGATCGTGCCCATGAGCAGGTTGAAGTCGCCCTGCAGCACGGCGGTGTAGATGAGCAACCCCAAACCCGGGTAATCGAAGAGGATTTCGGTGATCAGCGAGCCGTTGAACATCAGCCCAATCTGCAGGGCGAGAAAGGTGATCTGCGGCAGGAGCGCATTGGGCAGGATATAGCGGGTAAGGATGCGGCCATCGCTCAGGCCCTTGAGCCGGGCATAGCGCGCGAACTCCTCTTCCTTGAGGGCCGTCGTCTGTGCCTTGACGCTGATCACCCACCAGCCGAACACCACGATGACGATGGACATGGCCGGCAGGAACGAGTTCCAGACAATGCTGGAGACCAGCTCCCAGCTCCAGGGCGCACCGCGAATGGTGGTGGTGAGCGGGAAGATTTTCCAGACATAGGAAAAGAGGATCGAGAGCACCAAGGCGAGGATGTAGTAGGGGATCGGATAGAGGCAGATCGCGATCCCCTCCATCACCCGCGAGCTATTGCTGTTGGGCCGCCAGCCCGAGAGCAGGCCGACGAAATTGCCCAAGACCCAGGCAATCAATGTCGAGCTCAGCAGGAGCCCGAAGGTCCAGGGCAGCGCATTCCAGATCAGTTCCATCACCGGGGTCGGATACATCGAGAGCGATGGCCCGAAATCGGCGCTGAAGATGATGCGATTGACGAAGGCGCCGTATTGTTCCCACAGCGAGCCGCCGAGCCCAAAAGTGTCGATCAGGGACTGGCGCAGTTTGTCGACCTGCGCGGGGTCCATATAGGCGCCCTGCGAGGCGACCTTGGCCAGCATGGCCTCCACCGGATCGGTGGGGCCAAGGCGCGGCACGAAGAACAGCACGGTGAGCGCGAAGACGATCACCAGCGCATAGACCACGAGCCGCCCAGCAATGTAGCGGAGCAGATGCATGGTCAGATGATCTCGAGATAGTCGCGGTCGGGCAGTTGCGAGAATGGCGCCGCCGGCAGGGTCTGGTACCAGAAGGCGACCGAGGCGATATCGTCCTGCAAGGGCAGATAGCGGCGGTTCTGCTTTTCCGTGCGCCAGCCCAGGGCCTGGATCGTCACGCGCAGATCGGTGTCGAAGCGGATCGGGTCGTGGATATGCCAGCGATACATGCCGAAGCGCGTCTGGCTCTGATAGGTGCCATCGGGGCGCAGCACCTGTGGCAGGCCGGCATAGGGTGTCGTGAACTCGCGGTAACGGCTGTCCATGGTGGCATCGACCACCCCGCCGTCGAAATTATACGCGCCACAGAAATAGTCTTCCGTGCCCGTGCCGCAGATGGTGGGGAATTCCTTGTCCCCATCCATGAAGAATTTTATCTCACCCTCGCCCCACCAGCCGGCATTGTTGACGCCCCAAGCCATATAGGTACCGACATACTGGCCCTTGCCCGTCACACCATCGAGGATGGTGTAGTCCTCCTTGAAAGGCAGCGGATTGGTGCGACGGAACTGAGCATGGAAATAGGCGGCGTCTTCGGGCACATCGGCCAGCGCATAATTGACCTGGTAGTAGATGATGCCGAAATCATCGGGGTCGCGGTTTTCGATGGTGATGCGGGCGCGCTTCTTGAACGGCATCTGCCAGTAGCAGTTGAACGCGCGGCCGGGATTGACGCAGACGGCGAGCGAAGTGACCTGCGCAAAGCGGTTCCAGCCCGAGCAGAAAAAATCGCCGATCGGCGCTTCCACCGACGGATGCTCCTGATCGTCCCAGTAGATGCGCAGGATCAGGTCGCGCCAGCGCAGGTTGGCCGTGGTCAGCCATATCTGCTGGATGGCACCAGGCCCTTCTATGTCGGCGAGGACGCGCGTTTCATTGGCTTCGATACGAATGGAGGGCGAGACTTTCCAGCCCTGCCCGAGGCCGCGGGCGCATTCGGCACCCGTGCCCTCGGTGGCCATTCCGCCCCTGCCCTTTTCACCGGTGAAATTCTCCGGTGAAATGGAGCGCGTCTTGGCTTGAGACAGGCGATAAAGATTACCCAGATTGACGTCGAGGCCGGAAAAGGGAGCGTTCATGTGGTATTCCGCAGCGTTGGGGCAACAACCATCCGATCGCGCGCCAATGGGCGCTCGTTGCGATGGCCCGATGAAGAAAAAGACGTGACTGCGCAGCGCCGGGCAGCGGCTGCGAGAGACATTTGCGATGAAGAAGAGGGCGGCCGAGGCCTTACGTGACAGAGTCGAAATGCAGCATCGATGTCCTCCCGATGGCGAGATGGATTGCCGGCTTCTTGTCCGTGCTAACCCATTTCCATCCCGTCGACAGCGTCTGGCCGCCATCCGACGCAGTCACCATAACAAGCAATTTCGCTTTTGCAAATGCATTCACAAATCAATTTGCAAATCGATTTTGCCAATGATAGCGATCCCTGTATGACAACGATTTCCAAGGTTGCCGAACGCGCGGGCGTCTCCCGCACCACCGTTTCGCATGTGCTCAATCACGCTGACCGCGTGTCCGAGCATCTTCGCACCCGCGTCCTCGCGGCGATCGACGAAATGGGCTATGTGCCCAATCCGCAGGCCCAGAGCCTGCGTACTGGCCGCACCAATATCGTGGCCCTACTCATCCCCGATATCCGTAACCCATTCTATCCGGAGCTGGTCAAAACGGCGCAATCGGACCTCGAGGCCATCGGCCTCGACACCATGATCTTCAACTCGGACGTGCCTGGTGGGCACCCCCAAGACCACAACCGCGAATATCTCCGGCAGATCCGCAACAAGCGCGTTGATGGCCTTATCGTCGGCGACTTCGCGCTCCACCGCATGCATGACGAGCTACTCAAGCTCGATATTCCCACCGTTTTTATTGGTGACCTTCCAAATCGGGCCGTCGACAGCGTCAAGATCGACGATTTCGGCGGAGGCTATGCGATGGGAAAGCTGCTTGCCTCGAAGGGACACCGTCGTGTTGCTCACGTCACCGGGCCAGCGCATTTCGCCGAGGCAATGGCGCGGGCGGATGGCCTTGAGAAGGGCCTTGCCGATGGCGGCGCTCCTCCTTTTGCCGATCTGCGATACGAAGGCACCTATCTCGCCCCCTCGGGCGAGGAGGCGGTCGACTGGCTGGTAGAAACTCATAAGGGCGACATGCCCAGCGCCATTTTCTTCGCCAACTATCTCATGGCGATGGCGGGCCTGGCGCGCCTGCACGATCACAACATCCGAGTGCCCGATGACATCGCCGTCGCCGTCTTCGGCGACCAGCCCGAAATGCGCTATGTGCGACCAACGCTGACCCGAGTGGGGGTTGCGCCATCTGCACTCGCGCACCGAGCTGTTGCAATGCTCATCGAACGACTGAACGGGGTCTACACGGGCGAGGTCAGAGCCGAAGTTTTGGAATGCGCCGTGAGAGAGTACGCCAGCGCCTGACAATGGTCGCGACCTCGCCTTCGTCGAAGCCGAATTCAGCTCCGTCTCGGCCAATCTCGCCCTGATCAGCCCTACTCGCTGAGCGAAGCCACCGAGCCGGCATCCTCTTCCGTTGCCGATACCGGCGTCAGGGCGCCCTGGCTTTCGTAGACTTCGCGATAGGCGGCGAGGAAGGTTTCGAGGCCGTCGACGGCGGCGATCTGTTGGGCCACCTGGCGGAACTGGGTGCTCGTGACTTCGATCGGGCCGGTGACATAGTCAAACATCGGCCATTCCGGCGAATTGACCATGGCGTCGGAATATTTCGCGCGCAGGCGCGCGAGGCCGGCAGCGTCGTTGGAAAGGGCGTAGCCGACGCCGGCCTGCAGGATGCCCATGCGGGCGGCCTTGGTGAGCGGAACACCGGCAGGGGTCGCGCCGTAAAGGGCTTCGATGAACTGGCCGGCCTGGGCGTAGCGCTTGGCCTGCCAATGCGCGTCGATGCGCATGAGTTCGACATCCTGGCCGGTGAGATCGCGCACGAGATCAAGCGCGAGCTGGTCGCGGCCGCCATCGAGCAGCGCACGGGCTTCGAGAATCCGGCGCTGGCGGGCGAGCGTACCGGAGAGGTCCGGCAGGCGCGTATCGTTGAGCACGCGCATGGCCTCGGCCGGCTTGTGCTCGGCAAGGTAGATGACGGCGAGGTCGGAGGCGACTTCGGTGCGGGCAACGCCGCGGAGGCGATTGTCGAGCTGGTATTGCAGCAGCTCGGCGGCCTGCGGCAGCAAGTCGACGCGCACGAGGCGGCGCGCGAGATTGCGGATCATTTCGTCGCCGCGTGCGCCGGGCGGCGTCAACTGGCGAAAATCGTAATAGATGCCAAGCGCTTCGACGGGGCCGATGGAATCGGCGAGACCGTTGAGGAAGAGGTCGTTGAACATGCGCTGGGCGTGGTCGCTCAGGGCCTGTACGTCGCGGCTTTCCGGATCGCTGGCGACGGCGGCCATGACCGATTCAAAGCCCTGGCGGTATTCGCCGGTGCGGAAATAGAGATCGGCCAGCATGCCCTGCATATCGGCGCCGAGGGCGTCGCCGCGCCAGAGCAGCGCTTCGGCGGCGAGGGTCTGGGCGCCACGGACCACGTCGAGGCGCTTCTGCTTATCGAGAATGCCGAGCGTGCGGTAAACCGCTTCGGCGCGGGCCGGACGGACTTCGGTGGCGATGGCCTGGCCATACATGTCGATGGCCGCATCAAGACGGCCCTGTTCTTCGGCAATGCGGCCGGAGAGCAGGCTGAATTCGCCAACCTGATCTTCGCTGAGCGCGGCGAAGACGACGTCGCCGATCATTTCCTGCGCCTGATCAGCATAGTGCTCTTCGACGGCCGCACGGGTGGCGGCCAGCAGGAACATTTCGCGCGCCCAGGACGGGTAGCTGTCGATGATGGAATAGGCCTGGGTCGCATCGGCGCGGGCGCCGGCATAGTCACCGTTCTGCGAGCGGGCGATGGCGCGCCAGAACATGGCGTCGACGTCCTGGTCCATGCCGGAGGCATTGAGGCGCATCAGCGCGTCCTTGGGACGGCCGGCCATAATATTGGCGACGGCTTCGCTCATCTGGACCTTGCTGAGCACTTCCTCGTTGCGCTGGGTTTCGCTGATCACGCGCAGGATGCCCAGCGCCTCGTGAGAAAGCCCATTGGCGATGAAGAAATTGGCGAGGTCGAGCCGTGCTGTATCGCGGGCGCGGCCATCGCTGGCGGCTGCGGCGGCTTCGAGCTCGTCACGCTGCTTGGCGAAAAGGGCGAAATCGGGCTGCTGCAGCGGATCGAAATCGATGAAGCTGGCGCGCTGGCTGGGGGCCGATGAGGGAAGATCCTGGCGGAGCGTGTCGGTGGACGACACTTCCAGCCCCTCGTCTGCCGTGATGACCGCGAGGGCGTTTTCGAGCGCCACTTCGAGATTGTCGGCCTTGGGGCGGATCACGAGGCCATGGACGCTCTGCAGGGCGGAGAAATCCACATAGTCGAGCGAACGGGTAATGCCGCGGGCGGGCGGATAGGCGGTGATGACGCTGAGATGATCGCCGACCAGCGGATCCTGGAAATCGTGGACGCGGCCGGGGCGCACGAGATTGGCGACCATTTCAAAGTCGCCGCGCATGTCGCGACGGCGGGTCAGCTCCATGGGTTCGGTTGGCGCCATCATGACATCGCCAAGCGAAAGAACCCAGGCCTGACCTTCGGAGCCGATGGTGGCGAGCCGATCCTGCGAGAGGTCGATGCGGACGACCTGCGCGTCGTCGACCGTGGTGACGACGAATTCGCTCGAAATGGCGGAGAGCTTTTCGAGCTCTTCGGGAAGCTGGATGGCGCTGTGCGTATCAAAGACCATCCAGACGGAATCGCCACGGCGGAAAATCGCGGAGGGTGTCTCCTGCACGAAGGGGAAGACGACGCGCACGGTGCTGCCCAGCGTCGTGATGAAGGGGGTGATCTTTTCAGGATCTGTTGCGGTCAGATCGCTGCCTGCCGCGGCCATTCCGGGCTGCTGCCCCTCGACGGCCGGTGCGCCGGCCGGCGCTTCGGTGGCCAGGGCGGCGGCGGAGAATTCGGGAAGCCCCTCGCCCGCAATATCGATGTCGAGGACGTACTGGTTGGGTCCGGTCGAATAGAATCGAGGGGTTACGCCGCGGCCGAACTTCAACTCGACGGCGCTGCCATCGAGGGTGACCTCATTTTTCGCCGAGACGATTTCGGACGGCAGATCGGTCAGCAGTTCGCGCAGGTCGATACCGACCGGCCATTCGAAATCAATGCGCCCCTGCTCGCCGGAAAAATCGAATTCGCCGCCGGTGGGAATGGTCCAATCGAACTGCAGGCGCATGAAGGTCGGATTGCGGCCAATGCGGAGGCTAGCGATCGGGTTCTGCTCGGCAACCACCTGCGCCTTGCGCTTCTGGTCATCGCGCAGCGCGATGCGCTGGGCCTTTTCGGCCATTTCGTCGAGCACGTCCTGCGGCAGCGGCGGCGGCGAGCCCTGCCAGTCGGGCGGCAGAAGGTCGATGAACAGCTTGGTGCCCGCTTCGGTGCGGTTGAAATTGAGCGTGGTGCGAAGGCCGATGCGCAGGCCTGTTCCGGCCGGGTCGAGCCGGGCCACTGACAGATATTCGGGCATGATCGAAGCGACGTCCGGAAGGACGAGGGAGATCGGCTCGTCGAATTCGAGCGACAGAACGCCATTGCTCATGCGCATGGCATAAGCCGGCATGGTGTCGCGGTCCGGGAAGCTAACGACGAGACGGCCGTAGCCCTCTTCCTGGGTGGCGAAGAACTGCGCCTGTTCCTGGGCCATGGCCACAGAGACGGACAGGAGGCTGACCGACAGCAATGCCGCAGCAAGAATATTCCGCGGCTTCAGCCAACCCGGGTTGATCGTCATTGTCACGACTTCCAT
Source organism: Devosia sp. (assembly GCF_024707125.1). GTDB lineage: Bacteria > Pseudomonadota > Alphaproteobacteria > Rhizobiales > Devosiaceae > Devosia. The sequence goes on along the minus strand of NZ_JANQAH010000007.1, from coordinate 220,326 downwards.
CTGCCCTGGCGCGCAAGACGAGGCACCAGATTCTACTGTCGGCAGCTTAGGCAGACATGCTTAACGCGCGATTACGCCTGAGCATTTCGGGGCGAAAGAAAAGCGCGAAAGCCGGAGGCAGAGCCTGATAGCTCGGCCTTTCCCAGCGTCATTGTCGCGAAGGCAGGAATCCCAGCGCAGTGCCTGAAACAGCGATTCCCGCTCTCGCGGGACTGACACCGTGGGAGATGTGAAGGGGCGGCGACACCCGCCCCTTCACTTGATCTTACTGGCCGACGATCTGCGGCAGGGCCGCGAGATCTGCCGCCTGCATCTCTTCGGGATTCTCCGAAGTCTCGGAAGCGAGTCGCACGGTCAGTTCCTGCGCCCGCGCCGTATCCATCGCTGCGAGAATCGGCGCCATCTTGCGCGGCGACATCATCTTGGCGACACGCACCAGAATGTCGATTTCGAGCTGATTGAAGATGCCTGCAGCGTCCTTGGGTTTCATCGTCTGATACATGGAGACGATGGAGGTGAACTGCTCTTCTTCAAGCCTCTTGCGCTCTTCGACCAGGGTTGCGATCTGCGCTTCGAGGGCCTGGAGCGTGGCTGTCCGTTCATTGGCGCGCTGTTCGGCGGCGTCGATGAGCGAGGCGCGCAGGGCAAGTTCCTGCTCGTAGGTTTCAAGTTCGGTACGACGCGCGGCCAGACGATCGAGCAGGACCTGCTCGGTCAGGGTCGGGTCGGAACCGCCGATATCGACATTGCCCGAGGGCGTCGACAACTGCGGAACGGCATCGGTCAGTGGCGGGCAATCGCCTGGAATAGCGGTGAGCTGACCACCTTCGACTTCGCCAACGGGACGCGGAGCACAGGCGTTGAAATCGGCAACGCTGTTGGTGCTGCCATGCTCGCCGCCACCGGCAGCCTCGACATTGGCCTCAGCAACCTGAACAACTTCGCCTTCAACAGCCGGGGCAGCGCCATGCTCGCCTTCGGCTGCAGGAGCAGGAGCGCCATGACCGCCTTCAGCGGCCGGCGGAGCACCGTGGCCACCAGCCTCGGCGGTGGCCTGCTCGCCAAGTGTGGGCGAGGTATCGCCCATGGTCGGCGCAGCATCCGAAAGCGTCGGCTGCTGCAGGGTTGTGGTTCCGGCGGGCGCTGCCGCGTCGCCGCCATGGCCGCCCGCAGCCTCGCCGCCACCACCACCGGCCGCCATGGCCGGGGTGACGCCCGAGAGAGCGTAGTGCCCCTGGGTAACCAGACCTACGGTCTTGAGGACCAGGAGGGCTGCCACCATCAGGATAACGACAGGGAGCAGGCGAATCCGGTTCACGCGGCAACTCCACGATTACTGACGCGCGTCGAAAGCTGTTCGAGCGCGGCGCGCACCTTGTTGGGCTGCTTGCCGTCCATACGGTCGGCCTGTTCGGCCGCCTGCGTCGGCGTGGCAAGCACGGGGTGCTGGCGGGCGACATTGGTCAGGCGCACGATGCGCTGCATCATGGCGGCGCCGGAATTGATGTGGTTGGCAAGCTCGATACCGAAACGCTCGGCTTCTTCGAGGCGCGAGCTCAGCGTCATGTCCGCTTCGACGGCGGTAGACTTGAGTTCCTTGATCGCCTGATTGGCGAGGTTGGTAGCCGTGACCAGGTCGCCCACCATCAGCTTGAGCGCTTCGCGGTCAGCGTGAAGATGTGCGAGGCGCCGGTTGAGAATAACGCAATAGCCCAGGGTAAGCGCCATGAGCACTGCGACCGCAGCTTCAATGAACAATCCCATCGACAAGCCCAACATCATCGACCTTCCATAGATTCATCAATAGCCTCAAAGGCCGCCATAGTGACTTTCGGCGGGTTGAGGGGGCGGGTGACCCGCACTGAAACGTAATTTCCGATATGGCCCATAATGGCCTCGGTAAGCTCGACATCGCCGCAACGCAGCAGGACCGGATCGCTCGGCGAACGCTCGAACATCACCGTGTCGCCGACATTGAGCGCCAGAAGCCGCGACAGGGGCAATTCCTGTTCGTGGAGGACGGCATCGATCTCGACGTCGGCCTGATAGATTTCCGTCGCCAGGTGCCCTTCCCAGATCGGGTCGCGGCCGAACTTTTCACCCATGAACATCTGCAGGAGCTGTTCGCGGATGGGTTCGATGGTGGCGTAGGGCAGAAGGATTTCGACCTTGCCGCCGCGGTCATCCATTTCGATGCGGAGTTCGATCAGGATGGCGGCATTGTTCGGCCGGGAGATGGCTGCAAAGCGCGGATTGGTTTCCATGCGCTCGAGCTTGAAATTGATCTGGGTGACCGGCTCGAAGGCGCGCTTGGTGTCTTCAAGGATCACTTCGATGAGGCGCTGGGCCAGTGCCTGCTCGATGGTCGTATAGGGACGACCCTCGATGCGCACCGTGACGCCGCTGCGACGGCCGCCCAGCAGCACGTCGATCATCGAGTAGATAAGGTTGGAGTCGACGGTGAGGAGGCCGTAATTCTCCCATTCCTCCGCCTTGATGACCGAAAGAATGGCCGGCAGCGGGATGGAATTGAGATAATCGCCGAAACGCACCGACGAGATGGAGTCGAGCGAGACTTCCACGTTGTCGGAGGTGAAATTACGCAGCGAAGTCGTCGCCAGACGCACGAGGCGGTCGAAGACGATTTCGAGCATCGGCAGACGCTCGTAGCTGACGAGCGCATTGTTGATCAGCGCCTGGACGCCGCTGAGCTCGACATTGCTGGCTGTGGCCGCGTCGAAGCCGAGGAGATTGTCGATCTCGTCCTGATTGAGGACGCGATCCACGCCGCCATCAGCGGCCGCATCCTGGCTGGCCTTGAGCATGGCAGCCCAGTCTTCTTCGCCGCCATCCTCACCCGGGATGTCGAAGGAAGAGCTCGGAGCGTCGATGGTGTCGAGGCCCCAGTCTTCCGAGAGTTTGTCTTGATCGGAAGGACCAGCCATCACTGCACCAGGATTTCCTTGAAGAGAATGCTTTCGATGCGGGCCGGATAGACGGCAAGGTTCACGCGGCGCAGCAGCTCTTCCTTGAGGCGGTAGACGCCGGCCGAACCTTCGAGGTCGGACTTGCGCAGCTCGCGCATATAGACCTGGAAGGCATCGATGACTTTTGCGAGCTTGGGCTGGATCTCGGTCATCATGGTCTCATCGGCCACTTCGAGCGCCACGGTGAGCTTCATGTAGTTCTGCACGCCATCGACGCTCTGCAGGTTCACCATCATCGGTTCGAGATTGAAGATGAAGGTATCGGCAGCCCCTGCCCCGTGTTCGCCCGCAGCGGCACCATGCTCGCCGGCCGGAGCGGCATGCGCATCGGTTGCCGGAGCAGAGCTGCCCGAGGACATGAAGAAGAAGAGCCCGGCGCCTGCAAGAAGGACCACAACGGCCGCAGCGCCAATGATAATGAAAAGCTTGTTGACGCCCTTCTTGGCTGGCGCTTCACCGCCAACTTCCGCTTCCGTCGCCATAATGCCCCCGCAAGAGATAGTCTTGAGACCAGACGATTCCGGCCGCATGTCCACCTAATGCCATCTTGGTTAACGACTGGTTACTTTTAGCCCCAACCCGGCAAGTTCTGCCGAGTAGTTATTGCCGCTACACCAAAAGCGCCCTCGGCAGAATTAACCTATGTAGCCACCTAAAGCGTTGAAATTACACGTTTTGTCGATCTGGCATGGTTTCTGCAATTCGAGAGGCGAGGCGGCAGGCTTGGGGAAGCAGGCCATCTCGGGGACTTAAGAAACCGGGGATCGAGATGATCGAGAACGCACAACTCATCAGCCTGTCGCGCCAGATGGCGCTGCAGCGCCACATGGACATGGTGGCGAACAATATCGCCAACGTTAACACCACAGGCTTCAAGGCCGAACAGCTTCTGTTCGAAGAATACAAGATGCCGGTTGCCGCCCATGGAGATTTTGCGGGCGACGATCGTACGCTCTCTTACGTTCAGGACTGGGCGACCGTGCAGGACTTTTCCGACGGCGCCATGGTCCAGACCGGTTCGCCCCTCGATGTCGCCATTGCCGGCGACGGCTTCTTTGCCGTTGAGACGGCCGGCGGCGAACGCTGGACCCGCTCCGGCGCTTTCCAGCTCAACAATGCCGGTACGCTGGTCGACCTCTCGGGCAACCCGGTGCTCGGCGACGGCGGCCAGATCCAGTTCGGTCCCGAAGAAACCGACATCACCATCGGCGCAGATGGTTCGATCTCGTCCAGCGCCGGCGCCAAGGGCCGGCTGCGCATCGTCGAATTCGAAGAGCAGCAGGCTCTCGTTCGCGAAGGCAATAACCTGATGTCCGGTGGCACGCCGATCGCTGCCACCAATTCGCGCGTGCTGCAGGGCTTTACCGAAAAGTCCAACGTCTCGGGCGTGGCGGAAATGTCGGAGATGATCCGCGTGACCCGCGCCTACGAATCCATCGCCTCGCTGGGCCAGAAGCAGGACGACATGCGTCGCGATGCCATCAAGCGCCTCGGCTCCGTTTCCGCCTGACATTGAGGACCCGCCATGAAAGCTCTTTACATCGCATCGACCGGCATGAGCGCGCAGGAACGCAATGTCGAAGTCATCTCCAACAATATCGCCAACATGCGCACGCCCGGCTTCAAGCGCCAGCGTGCCGAATTTGAAGACCTGCTCTACCAGCAGATTTCCCGCGCCGGGTCGCAGACTTCGGATCAGGGCACTCTAGTGCCGGCCGGCCTCGAAATCGGTTCGGGTGTGCGCACTGTCGCAACGCCCCGCGTGATGAGCCAGGGCAGCGTGAGCATGACCGAGCGCGAGCTCGACGTCGCGATCCGCGGCGAAGGCTTCTTCATGGTCGATCTACCCGATGGCCGGACCGCCTATACTCGCGACGGTTCGTTCGAGCGCAGCCAGGACGGCACGCTGGTCAATTCGAGCGGCTACCAGATCACGGGTGGTATCACCATTCCGGGCGACGCCACCGGCGTTTCGATCTCGCCCGATGGCACGGTTGAAGCCTTCGTCGGCACCGCCGGCGAGCCTGTCCAGCTTGGCCAGCTGCAGATGGCACGCTTCGTGAACAAGTCGGGCCTCGAATCGATGGGCGACAACCTGTTCCTCGAAACCGCAGCCAGCGGTCCTGCCCAGATTGGCGTGGCAAACACCGACGGCACCGGCAACCTGATGCAGAACTATCTCGAAATGGCCAACGTCAATTCGGTGACCGAAATCGCCGACCTGATCGCTGCTCAGCGCGCTTATGAGATGAACGCTCGCGTCATCTCCGGCGCCGACCAGATGATGCAGGCCACGAGCCAGCTCCGGTAATAGGAGGCAAAGGTGAGCCATTTTTCCAAACTGGCCCTGGTGAGCATGCTTTCGCTCACTGCCGCCACCACCGAGGCAGCGCCCGCGCTGCGCGGCGACGTCACGGTGACCACCCAGGTCGTCACTGTAGCCGACATGTTCGACGACGCCGGCCCGCTGGCCGAGACGGCTATCTTCAGCGCACCGGCACCGGGCACGACCGGCAAGGTGGATATCGCTGCCATCCGCTCCGCGGCCGCCCGCATCGGCATCACCAGCTTCGAGGCCAATGGCCTTTCGGCGGTGAATGTGACGCGTGCCGGCATGATCGTGGATGAGGCCCAGCTCAAGGACCTGGTGATGGCGGACCTTTCGGCCCGTGGTCTCGTCGGTCCCGGCGTCAACACCACGCTGCAGTTCTCGCGCTTCATTGACCCCATCCAGGTTTCGACCAGCGGCGTCGCCGTGCGGCTCGACAGCCTGCGCTACACCGCCGGCGGTCGCGACTTTTCCGCCCGCTTTGTCCTCGCCGACAACAAAACCGTGCTCGACCTGGGCGGCACGATCGACATGACCGTCGAGATGCCGCACCTGGCGGCAAACCTGGCGGCCGGCACGATCCTCCTGCCCGAACATCTGGTTATGCGCCCGGTGCCGGCAGGACAGGCCAATGCCTACGCCTTTGCGCCCATCGAGCAGCTTGTCGGCATGGCGCTCAACCGCCAGAGCCGCGAAGGCATGCTGCTGCGTCTGAGCGATGTCAGCGCGCCACTGGCCGTCACCAAGAATGATCTGGTGACCATCATCTATCGGCGCGGCCCCATGACCCTGACGGTCAAGGGCCAGGCCATCACCAGTGCCAGCAGCGGCTCCAGCCTGCAGGTGCTCAATCTCATGTCCAAGCGCGTGATCAGCGCGACGGCCGTAGCGCCGGGCACGGTCGAAGTGACCGGTGCGCCCGTGTCGCTTGCCGGCCTCTAATCGGGATCGATAGCAATGAAAACCCTCAAGATCGTCACCCTGCTTACCCTGACGGCAGCCCTCGGCGCCTGCAACACGATGGATCGCCTCGCCAATGTCGGGAACGCCCCGCCGCTGACGCAGATCCAGGACCCAACGGCCATGGCCGGCTACCAGCCGGTGCGCATGCCGATGCCCGAGCCGATCGCCGACACCTATCAGTCGAACTCGCTCTACCGCACTTCCGCCCGCGGTTTCTTCAAGGACGAGCGCGCCCATCGCGTCGGCGACATCCTGACCGTCAAGGTCCTGGTCGACGACAGCGCCAAGATCAGCAACACGACCAACCGTAACCGCTCTTCGACCAATTCGGCCGGCATGGGCGGCATTTTTGGGGCGGCCGTGGACAACCTTTCGGGCGGCACGATCGACCCGTCAGCGGCTATCGACCTGACCTCTGGTATCAACGATGCCGGCGCCGGCTCGGTGAATCGCTCGGAAGCGCTGGAAACCTCCATTGCTGCCGTGATCACCCAGGTGCTGCCGAACGGCAATCTGGTGATCGAAGGCCGCCAGGAAGTGCGCGTGAACTTTGAGGTTCGCGACCTGATCGTCTCGGGCATCGTGCGCCCGTCGGATATCCAGGCGAACAACACGATCGCCTCGACCAAGATCGCCGAAGCCCGCATTTCCTACGGCGGCCGCGGCCAGATCACCGATGTGCAGCAGCCGCGCTACGGCCAGCAGGTCCTCGACGCGATCCTGCCGTTCTAACAATCACAGAATTCGGCGGCGCGTCGTCCCCATTGCGCGCCGCTGTTCCCCCGGGCCGATCCAGAAGGGTCGCCCGGCCGATCGGCAGAAGCCATACGGCCTATATGAGGCGCAGCTCCCCGGCTGCGCCTCTGCCCTTTTTGGGGTCGGGCACATTGATCCCCCGCCGTCTCTATGGAAAACATCTCCCGACCTTTAGGAGACCAATCCATGTCCTTCCAGAAACTCGACGCCCTTGGCCGCAAACTTGAGGCGCTGGAGCACGCGCTGTCCATTCTCGGGGCCGACGAGGCGACCCATATGGCGGTGGGCGGTGGCGACAAGCGCGCCGAGGCCATGGCGAACCTGGCCGGCATGTATCATGCCCAGGCGACGGCGCCTGAGATCGGCGACTGGATTGCCAAGGCGAAAAGCGAAGATCTCGATGCCGACCAGAAGCTGGCAGTGGGCGAGTTCGAGCGCAGCTATATCAATGCGACCTGCCTGCCGACCGAGTTCGTCGAGCGGCGGACGTCGGCGACCATGCGCTCGGAGCAGCTCTGGCGCGATCTGCGCGCCAAGGGTGATTGGGACACGTTCCTGCCGGCGCTGGAAGGTGTCGTGGCGCTGGTGCGCGAAGAGGCGCAGTTGCGGGCCGATGTGCTCAAGCTCGAACCCTATGATGCCCTTATGGATCAATATGATCCGGGCAATCGCGTAACCGGAATTGATCCAATTTTTGCGGATTTGAAGAGCTTCCTGAAGGGCTTTGTTCCCGAAGCCCTGGCGGTGCAGGAAGAGCGATTGGCCAAGCGTCCGCGCAAGGCGCTCAACGGCCCCTACCCGATCGAAAAACAGCGCGAACTTGGCCTCGCGGCAATGCGGGCGGTGGGCTTTGATTTCACCCATGGATCGCTGGCTGTGTCGCATCACCCGTTCTGCGGCGGCGTGCCGACCGACGTGCGGATGACGACGCGCTATCGGACCGATGAATTCCTGTCCTCGCTGATGGGTGTGCTGCACGAGACGGGTCATGCGCTCTATGAGCAGGGCCTGCCCAAGGACTGGTCGCACTGGCCGCTGGGCAAGGCGCGCGGCATGGGCATGCATGAAAGCCAGAGCCTGTTCGTGGAAATGCAGCTCTCGCGCAGCCCCGAATTCTGGGAATACCTGCTGCCGCTGGTTGGCCAGCATCTCGGCGAAGATGCGATTCCCGGCTGGGAGATTGCCGATATTCTCAATGAAGTGAACCATGTCGAGCGCGGCTATATCCGCGTCGATGCCGACGAGGTCACTTATCCGCTGCACGTGATCCTGCGCTACGAGCTGGAGCAGGAACTGGTGGCGGGCAAGCTGGAAGCGAGCCAGATTCCGGAGGCTTGGGACGCCAAGATGACGGAATATCTCGGGATTTCGACCATCAACGATCCCAAGGATGGGCCGATGCAGGATGTGCACTGGCCGGGCGGCGCCTTTGGCTATTTCCCGAGCTATACGCTGGGCGCCATGATCGCGGCGCAGCAATGGGCGGCGATGGAAAAGGCCGTGCCGGATGCGCGGGCGCAGATGCGGCAGGGCGAGTTCGGGGCAATCAACCAGTGGCGGTCGGACAATATCTGGCAGGCCGCCTCGCGCTATTCGACGCCGGACCTGATCACCCGCGCGACGGGCGAGCCGCTGAATGCGGAGTTCTTCAAGGCGCATTTGAAGCGCCGGTATGGGCGGGTTTGAGGAGACTCAATCCTCGCCCCACCCACCGGCCCGGCACCTCCCCCTAGACGGGGGAGGATGGGAGGGGGTGCGGGAGCCACTGTCTCAGAGTGCGTGGACACCCCTCCCCAACCCTCCCCGTCAAGGGGAGGGTGCCGCATCGAGTTTGATGAAAGCCTCTTGCGAACAACCACTTACCTCAAACCCCGGAATCATTTCCGCATTTTTCTGCCGATGAACGAATTCTGAATCCCCGCTTCAGATGCCGTTCCGGATCACACGCCTAGAACAGTCTCCATCAACAAGCGGTCGGAGGGACCGCAGCAAACCAGGAGACTTCAAATGATCCGCAAGTTCATCATTACCGCCGTTGCTGCCACCGTTATCGCCGCTTCGGCTGCCCCCGCCGCCATGGCCGGTGGCATCTATGTCGACCAGACCGGTTTCGGGAATTCGGTCGGTGGCGGCCAGTCCGGCTGGAACAACACTTTTGCCGCTCAGCAGAACGGCTGGTGGAACAGCGCCGTGAGCCAGCAGTATGGCGGCAACAACGTCTCGGCCATCGGCCAGCAGGGCGTCAACAACTACGGCGACGTCTACCAGAACGGCTGGAACAATCAGGCCGGCGTGGGCCAGTTCGGCAGCAACCACAATGCAGTCGTCACCCAGGACGGCAATGGCAATGTCGCTGCCGGCGTGCAGGTCGGCAACAATTGCAACGCCAATGTCACCCAGCACGGCTCGGGCAATGTGACGGCCTTCGTGCAGGCCTGCCCGTAACCTCTGCGAAACGGGGCCGGCGCCGCCGGCCCCTTCCATTCATCAGGAGGACGACATGCTTCACCCACTCATTCAAACCACCTTTGCGGCCGTCGCTGTTATCACCGCCGTGGGTTTTGCCGCCAATGCCAATGCAGCAGGCGGCGATTTCGCCTGTGGCGTCATCAGCAAAACCCAGGGCGGGATGCTCGCCCTTGAGGGAACTCTGGTGAGCCCCACTGCCCTAACGGGCGAATACCGCTTCGCGCTCAAGAGCGCGGGCGGCGGTGGCTCCACCAATATCAGCCAGGGCGGACAGTTTTCCGCTGCACCCAATGCCGAGATTTCTCTCGGCCAGGTGATGATCAATGCCGGCTCCAATGTCAGCGTCGATTTCACCGTGACGGCCAATGGCAAGACCTTTGACTGCTCGCAAACCGCTACGCGGACGTGAGCAGGTTTCCAGTTCGTCGCACCCCGTGACGAAGCGGGTCAGGATGACCTTCCCTTGACCCAAGACCTGCCCCGGCTTCGGCCGGGGCTCTTTTTTTGCCGCTGAAGATTCCGTGAACGAAGTCTGAATGCGCCGCTCCGAATGGGTTCAGTCGAGGCTGGCTAACCTCGTTTCATGAGCTGGAAGACCAGCACCGGGAACGCACAAACACTTTGGAGAGACCAAATGACCGCCACCTTCACCAAGACCGTCGCCGCCGCCGTCACCGCTCTTCTCATTGGCATTTCGCCTGCCATGGCCGGTGGTCAAATCTCGATCGGCTTCGCCCCCACCGACCCCGACCAGGCCCAGGCGCTCGGTCTTGGCCTGCGCATGTTCTCCGTCGTTCAGGGCATGTCGGCCAATGGCGGCAATGCCTTCCAGAACGGTAATTTCAATTCGGCCGGCTTCAACCAGAACGGCTCCAACAATTCGGGCCTGATCGTCCAGGACGGCAACGGCCACAACGGCACGATCAGCCAGAACGGCAATAACAATACCTGCGGCCTGTTCCAGTTCGGCGAAGCGACCGACGCTCAGTGCATGCAGAACGGCAATGGCCAGAGCGGCATCACCACCGTGTTCGGCTTCTGAACTTCACTCGCACCATCTCATGCAGACGGGGCCGAAAGGCCCCGTTGTCATTTTTGCGTTTTCGTCTCTCAAATGTCGAAGCAGTCCGGCTAGGATCGTCGCCAAGACGAGCAGGCAATTGCGCACTGCCAACCGAGGAGACATCCGATGCGTGTCGTCGTTTTTGTGAAAGCCACTGTCGATAGCGAAGCCGAAGTCATGCCCGAGGCCCAGATGCTCGAGGAAATGGGCCGCTACAATGAGCAGCTGGTCGATGCCGGGATCATGCTCGGTGGCGATGGGCTGAAACCCAGCAAATATGGCAAGCGCGTCGTCTTCAGCGGCACCGGCCGTTCGGTGATCGACGGGCCCTTTGCCGAAACCAAGGAATTGGTTGCCGGCTACTGGATCTGGGAAGTGCGCGACATGGACGAGGCCGTCGAATGGGTCAAGCGTTGCCCCAATCCCATGTTGACCGACAGCGAGATCGAAATCCGTCCCGCCTTCGAGATGGCAGATTTTGCCGAGCAGATGTCGCCGGAGGCCGAGGCCATCCACGAGCGCAATCGCTCACGCCTCGAAAGCTGAGCCCATACCGCCGCAATTCGACCTGTCGCAGGCACCCGGTATTGAACGAGGGCAGTCTTCCGCGGCACGCGCGTGGAATCTAGAAAAGGCTTTCCGAAGAACGGCTAAGCGGCAAAAGCTGACGCAAAAAGAAAGCCCGCTCGAAAGCGGGCTTCAAATCTCTGTCTTACTCGTCGCGATAGACCTTTTCGCGCCGCTCGTGCAGCTCCTGCGCCTCGAGGCTGAGCGTGGCGGTCGGGCGGGCGTCGAGGCGGGCGACACCAATCGGGTCGCCGGTTTCTTCGCAGAAGCCGTAGGTACCGTCGTCGATCCGCTTCAGTGCCGAGTCGATCTTGCCGATCAACTTGCGCTGGCGATCGCGCGTCCTCAGCTCCAGTGCCCTGTCGCTTTCCGAGCTCGCCCGGTCGGCCATATCAGGATGGTTCTGGCTTTCTTCCTGAAGGTTTTCCAGAGTTCCGCGGCTTTCCCGCAGGATCTCGTCCTTCCAGGCCAGAAGCTTGTTTCGGAAGTACTCCCGCATCCGCGGGTTCATGAACGGCTCGTTTTCACTCGGCCGGTATTCAATCACTTCAACCGAAGACATCAGCAGACTCAACTCCAATGCACCCCACGGCGGCCTATATATGCCGCAGGTCAACCCCGAGCAAGCGAAGTTCTTAAAGAGCCTTAACTATGAAAAGCCCCTTTGCTTCAGGTGCATAGCGCGAGTCTGACAACATTTTGATGAAGCTTGGGCCCGCCTTTGTCCACAATTTGAACAGCAGCGCGATCTTTTCCGAAAATCAGCGTCCACTTTTCCGGATCATTCGATAGCTCAAAAGTCAGGGAATCGGCCCTGTTTGGCGAGCTCGACGCGGACCCGCAATTCGATATCATCGAGCACGGCGTCGAGCCCCGGCTCGGTGCGATCGCGATAGACACTGAGCTCTTCGATAAGGGCGTCCATACGCTCGGGCGTGATAATGCCGACCAGGAGATCGGCCTTGATGCCGTCGAGAATGTCGAGCAGGTTCGTGCCGCGTTTGACCGCCTTGCGCTTGCCGCCCATGGCATCGCCCACGGACTGAATGGCAAGGATGGCATCGAGCGGGGCCACCTGCGAAACCGGAGCCGCCCGCGCCACGCGGGCCGGAGCCGACACGTCGGCCATGGTGAAGGACTGGCCTGGCGCATATTTCCCGACGGAAGCGCGCGACGCTACACTGCTCATCCGATTGGCGGATTCTATACGCACTGACTGACTCGCCCCCGAGATTCCTGTTGCAGGCAAAATCTGCCCTACATGGTTAATGACGACTTAATGACCCCGGCAAGATTTGCACACTGGCGCATTTAGTCGATCACCCTGCCTTGCCGATCGAACACATTATCCTTTGATATAAGGCACTTACGAAGAAATTCGCGATTTGGCACGCTTCTCGCATTACCGAAAGCGACCGCGGCGCCATGGGGATGGTGCAGCTTCGTACCGGGGATAGACATGCCGAACAAATTCTTCCGCATAGGCCTTGCTGCAGCGCTCAGCGCAGCACTGTCTCTAGCGCCTCTGGCCCAGGTTGCCGCCGCTCCTGCCCGCATCAAGGACATCGTCGATGTCGAAGGCGTTCGCGAGAATCAGCTCGTGGGCTATGGCCTCGTCGTCGGTCTCAACGGTACGGGCGACAGCCTCAACAATTCGCCCTTCACCAAGCAGTCGCTCCAATCCATGCTCGAACGTCTCGGGGTCAACACTCAGGGCGAGAATGTGCGCACTGCCAATGTGGCGGCCGTGATGGTGACGGCGAGCCTGCCGCCCTTCGCCGCGCAGGGTTCGCGCATGGACGTTTCCATCGCTTCGCTCGGCAATGCCAAGAGCCTGCAGGGCGGCACGCTGCTCGTGACCCCGTTGCTCGGCGCCGACGGCGAAGTCTACGCCATCGCCCAGGGTCCGGTCGCCATCAACGGTTTTAGGGCGGAAGGCGACTCGGCGAGCATCGTTTCGGGCGTGCCGACCACAGGCCGCATTTCTTCGGGCGCGCTGATCGAACGCGAAATCGACTTCGAACTCGGCTCCCAGCACTCGCTGCGCCTGACGCTGCGCAATTCGGACCTGACCACGGCCCGCCGCATCGCAATGGCGATCAACGATTTCATCGGCGCCCCGACCGCCGTTCCGGAAGATCCGGCCACTGTGCGCCTGACGCTGCCGGTCAATTTCAACGGCAATATCGTCGACCTCCTCACCGATATCGAACAGCTCATCATCCAGACAGACCAGTCGGCCAAGATCGTCATCGACGAAAACAGCGGCATCATTGTCATGGGCAAGGATGTGCGCGTGTCGAGCGTGGCGGTGGCACAGTCGAACCTGACGGTCAGCATTGCCGAAAATCCGGAAGTGGTGCAGCCCCTGCCTTTCAGCCAAGGCGTGACCGCGGTCGAACCCAATACCGATCTCAGCGTGACCCAGACCGACACGGCGCTGCAGGTGATCAAGGAATCCGTGACGCTGCAGGAACTGGTCGACGGGCTCAATGCGCTGGGGATTTCGCCCCGCGATCTCATCGCCATCCTTCAGGCCATCAAGGCGACCGGCGCCCTCCAGGCCGAGATCGAGGTGCTGTGATGGAAACTGCAATCAACGGCGTAAAGCCCCAGACCAGCCTCGATAACCGTCAGCTCGACAAACTCAGGAAGCAGGCGGAAGACCTCGAAGGCGTCTTCCTCAATCTGCTCACCAAGGAAATGTTCGCCACGGCCAAATCGGAAAACGGGTTTGGCGGCGGCTTTGGTGAAGAGACCTGGCGATCCATGCAGGCCGAACAGCTCGCCAATACCATGGCGCAGAACGGCGGCCTCGGCATCGCCGACCAGATCCTGGGCGACATGATCGCCCTGCAAGAAGCCAACCAGAACAATAATATGCGTCCATCAGGAGTGTACCGTTAATGTCCGCAGCAGCCGATCGTATTGCGTTCCTCGACAGCCTGCCGGCCGAAGAGCTTTGTGCCCAGGCAGAATCCGCGCTTCAGGCACTCGTGACCATGATGAACGAGGAAACCACCCTGCTCCGCGCCGGCCGTTTTCGCGACGCCGCGGGCCTGACCGCCCAGAAAACCCAGCTGGCACAAGACTATGTGGTCTTTGCCCGCTCGGTGCAGCGCCAGACCGAGCGCCTCGTGGCCGAAGCACCGACCTCGCTCGACCGCCTGCACAAGAACCACGACGCCCTCGCCACCCAGATGGCCGAGAATCTCCGCGTCATCGCTACGGCGAAGAATCTTGCCGAAGACCTGATCGGCGACGTCGCCGACACGGTAGGCGCCAAGGACCACACGCGCACCTATGACCGCAGCGGCGAAGTGAAGATGCCGCGCGCAGCCTCGGCCCGCGGCATTGCGGTCAATCGCGCGCTCTAGTTTGGAAGAATCGCCGCGGCGCTCCGCCTGATCCAAAGTAAGGCGAGCACTCCAGAAGGGGCGCCAGAAACGCTACCGGCCACAGGGTCTCCGCAGAAGCGGAGGCCCTTTTTGCTTGGTCCGGCACACATGGTTACCCAATCCCTCCGAAATGCTGAGGTGTGTCTTAAAATCATCCCGTCGGGACAAAGGGAGAGATAGGAAAGGCTTCATAGCCTGGTGTCGGCCAATTGTGGCTCCAGGACAGGAACATGAGCGCCAGAATCGCGCCGAGGGCCGATACCATGGGTATCGCCTTCTCGCCGCATCTTCCCAGGTTCATCCGCCAAGACCGGCGGGACGACAAGAACGGCTCAAACAAGGGCCAACAGAACGAAGCCGAGCCGCAGGCACTGCCCGCCGGATTCGGCGGCGCGGCGGCAGAGGGCAGTCTGCCGCCCGAGACTATTTTTGAAGCAGCCCTTCTAGGCAATCAACAGGCGATCGACCCGCCGAGTCCCTATGAAGTGGCACGACGCCTGCGTAACGAATGGTCGCCCCCGACCTATGGCTTCAAGCTGACCGACAAGACAATCTGATACTGCAGAAAATGCATGAGCCCGGGCCGATCCAACGATCGGCCCGGGCTTTTTTGTTTGGTATGGGCCGCAGTATTCCCGCACCTGATTGTCACCCGGCGAAGGCCGGGGCCCAACCTGAGATCTCAAGATGGGTCCCGGCCTTCGCCGGGATGACAGCCGGTGAGAAGCCGGCCCTCCGAACAGGATGCGCACCGGTCGCGGGCGAAGCATTCGAACTCGCGCGCAGCCCAGAAACGAAAAAGGCCCGCCTGAGGAGGCGGGCCAAGTTCAGTGAAGATTGGGGTCTCTTACGAGAGAAGGCGAAGAGCGGTCGTTTCGGACGACTGCATGATCGAGAGAGCGGTCGTTGCCATCTGCTGGCGGGTCTGGAGAGCAACGAGGTTCGCAGCTTCCTGATCCATGTCAGCAGCGGTCAGGTTCGAGGCGCTGGACTTCAGGATATCCGACAGCGAGGAGTTGAAGTCCTTACGGGCATTGATGATCGACTGGTTCGAAGAGAACGAGGCGGCAGTTGCTTCCAGCGAGTCGGCGGCGCCGATCAGATCGGTGAGCGTCGCATTGATATCGGCATCCGATTGCCAGGTGTTGGTCGAGGCATCGATGTTCAAGGAGGAGGAGTTGACCGAAGTCCCCTTGATGGTGGTGGACGACGAACCATCTTCGTTCAGCGCCAACTGGATCTTGTCGCCGTCGAGCAGGTTGGTGCCGTTGATGCCGGCATCCTTGGCGATCCGGTCGATTTCCGAGCGGAGAGCTTCGAACTGCTTGGACAGGGCTTCACGGGTGGCGTTATTCGCCGGGGCCGTCGTACCTGCCGTCAGGCCCGGTGCAGTCAGACCCGTGCCGGTGCCGGCAATCGTGATGTCTTCGTTGTTGGAACCGGTCAGGGTCAGCTTGCCGTCGACCAAGGCTGCCGTCACGCCGACGTCGGCGTCAGCATTGATGCCATCGATCAGGCCCTGGACGGTACCGCCACCACCAGGAGCAGTGTAGGTGTAGGTGCCGCTGGTCGTGGTCAGCACGACCGTGTCGGCTGCGGTGATTGCGGTGGAACCGGTGACAGTGGCCGAGCCGGTGACCTTGGCATTGGCGGCCGAGGAGGTCAGCGCCTGGCTGGTGAGGCCGCGGGCTTCCTTGATCAGGCCCTGGATACCCTTGATACCTTCAGAGGCGGCCTTCATGGAGGACTGGGCGGCGTTAATATTGTCCATCAGAGCATCAATCGAAGCAGCGCGGGTGTCCATCGAGGAAGCAGTAAAGAACTTCGAGACATTGTCGAGCGGGCTGTTGACGGCCTTGCCGGTAACCAGACGGCTCTGAGTAGTGGCCATCTGTTCTGCGACGTTACGGAGAACGGTGAGACCGGTGCGGGCGTTGGACGAGAGGTTGATGCTCATTTGTTTGGACTTCCTGTTCCAGAGATTTTGTTTTCTTCCGGCGTTTCTTGCCGGCGAGATCAGGTTTAGTGTCCAATTGCTGCGGGCCCCTCTCGGGAAACCGCGCAATTTATTTCAAATTTTATCTAATTCCCGCGGGGCCGGATTTGCCCCCTGCCCGACGGTTCCGGGAGGTCACGAATCGCGCGCGTATACGCGTAAGGGGGCGAGCACGGTGGAAGTGCGCTTGCCTGTGCATCTCAGGATGGCCCCGCCCGCGCCGGGAGTGTTCGCTTGGAACTTATTCTCAATCGCGGTGCTACCCTCGGGCTTGACCCGAGGGCCACTCGCCTGCGCCACAATGCCTGTTGGGTCGGGCCAGCCAGGTGTTTTCGAGAGCTTCACGGCAGGGACGATTGGAGGCAGTTGCGCGGTTCGCAGCGCCTGAGTCTTGGCCAAAGACTCGCCATGGCGGCCGCCTTCGGCACCGGAGTCTTCCCTAACCGATGCGGTTAACCCGGACTTTCCGTGCCGAAAATTTAATCAGCGAAGAGGTCCGGAAACTCAGGAAAAAACCCGGAAAACCTGGAAAAGCCGTGACAAAATAAGCCTTTACGGACAGCGTAAAGATGTTCGCAATTTAAGAAGTTTTTAGCAAGTCGGCGCCATTCTGAGCGTGTCTCAAGGATTGAGGCATAAGCACCACACGTCCAGAAGGAAAACCTAGTATGGGTTCCGATGTTTCTCTCTCAAAGGCCGTTCGCGCGAACCTTTTGAGCCTCCAGAATACCGCCTCGATGATGGACAAGACGCAGCAGCGCCTTGCTACCGGTAACAAGGTGAATTCTGCCCTCGACAATCCGTCGAACTTCTTCACGGCATCGGCTCTTAACAGCCGCGCCGCGGACATGAGCAACCTGCTCGACTCGATGGCCTCGGGTATCAAGGTCATCGAAGCTGCCAACAACGGCATCACCGCGCTGACCAAGAACCTGGAATCCATGCAGTCGACGCTGCGCCAGGCTCGTCAGGACAAGTCCTTCCAGACCAAGTCGTTCGACGTCACCGATGCTTCGGTGATCTCGCTGGTTGGCGGTCAGTTTGGTGACGTCCCCTCTGAGATCAAGCTGACCAACGCCGTTGCCGGCGTGAAGTCGCAGCTGACGACCGCTTCCGCCACCGAATATCTCGGCACGGTTTCGACCACTGCCGCAGCTTCGGGTGCCGGCGCTCGTACGCTGATCACCACCAACACGGCTTTTGCCGATGGCGAAACCTTCACCGTTGCCGGCGTGACCATCACGGCCGACGAAGGTGTTGCAGCTTCCGGCGTCACCGATGCCGAACTCGCTGCCACGATCCAGTCGGCTCTCGACCTCAATGCTGGCACCACGCAGAAGTATAGCGTTGCCGTCGGTACGGGTGCCAATGTCGGCAAGATCATCATCGAAACCGTCGACCCGACCGCGGAAGCTGCCGAGGTTGTGTTCCAGGCCGCCGATAGCGACGTCAAGGGCACGACTTCGTTCAACTACTCGGCCGTTTCCGGCGCCATTCAGGTTGGTGGCCAGACCATCAACACCGGCGCTACCTACGACGACTTCGTTGCCAGCCTTCAGGCCAATGCTACCGCCGGCGGCTACTCGGTTGTCGCTGACAGCGTCACCCAGAACATCACCCTGACCAACGTTGCCTCCGGCGCCTCGGCTCCGTCGGTGACCGGCATCCCGGTGAACCAGGCAGCTCAGGCAGCTACCACCACGTTCAACCTTACCGGTGGTACGGGTGGCGCGGCGGATACGATTACCGTCGATGGTATCAGCCTGTCGCTCGCTGTTACCGGTACTGAAGACGCCTTCGGTGCCGACGTTGTGGCCAAGATCACTGCCGACCCCACGCTGGGTGCCAAGTATTCTGCGGCCTACGACAACGCCACGAACACGCTGACCCTGACCGACCTCACCACTGGTGCGGGCCGTTCGACTGCCACGATCGACTTCACCGGCGTCACCACCGGTACGGCTCCTGGTGCTCCGGCTGCGACGTTCACGCAGGGGCAGAATGCAGTCGTTGGCGGTGCAACCCAGACCGTTGGCATTCCGCGTGCCTACACCACTGAAGTTGCGGCCGAGAAGGACGAGTTCACCGTCTCCTACGACGGCAAGACCGCCAATATCTCGATCTCGGCTGCCAAGGGTGGCATCGGCGCTGGTTATGCTCCGAACGCTCTGGACAAGGCCGAATGGCGTGAAGAAACTGTGGCTGCCGTCAATGCCCAGCTCGATGCCGCTGGCATCACTGGCGTCGAAGCCAAATTCGACGACAACGGCAAGCTTCAGATTGTGGCCAAGTCTGCCGAAGCCAAGACTCTTGCCATCGCTGGCACCGACGCTGTCGCCCTCTTCGGCGCTGGCACGGTCAATACCGGTACGGCACCTGTCTCGGGTCTGAACGCAACCAAGACTGTCGACAAGTTCGTCGAACTGATCAACCGCGACTTCGGCGGCAAGGTTCGTGCCTCGAACGACAACGGCAAGCTGCGTCTCGAAAACCTGTCGACCCAGGAACTCGATGTCGGCGTTGACTTCAATGGCAACGACGCCTTCGTGCCCTCCAAGATCGATGGCAACACGGTCCGCGCGAACCTGTCCAAGCAGTTCAACGAACTGCGTGACCAGCTCGACAAGCTCTCTGACGACTCGTCCTTCAACGGTATCAATCTGCTCCGTGGCGATAAGCTGAAGATCACCTTCAACGAATCCGGCACGTCCTCGATCGATATCCAGGCCAAGGACAAGAACGGCAACGTTCGCGGCATCAACGCCTCGAACCTCGGCGTCGACAGCCTGATCGCTGAAGACCTCGATACCGATGAAGCGATCGACGCTTTCCTCGGCAAGCTGTCTTCGGCCCTGACGGAACTTCGCTCGCAGGCTTCGGCCTTCGGTTCGAACCTGTCGTCGGTCGAAAACCGTCAGTCGTTCACCAAGAACATGATCAACACGCTGGAAACCGGCGCTGCGAACCTGACCTTGGCTGACACCAACGAAGAAGCTGCGAACCTTCTGGCTCTCCAGACTCGCCAGCAGCTCTCCTCGTCGGCTCTGTCGATGGCCTCGCAGCAGGACCAGGCAGTTCTGCAGCTCCTGCGTTAATCGCAAACTTCATAACGACGAAAGGAAGGCGGGCCACAAGCCCGCCTTCTTCTTTTGGCCAGATGAGAATCATCTCAGGCGTGATTCCCCTGCCCGCTCCGCCCTTTAGTCGCTGGCGTCCGTCGACCGCGACTGCTATCCATCCCTAAGCCCGCCAGACGAACGGCGGCATTCCCAGAACAGGAAACCAGAGCCCATGTCCCTAAAAGTCGAACTCAAGCCCGGCGAGCGTCTCATCATCGGGCAGTGCATCATTACCAATTCCGACCAGCGGACTCGGCTCTTCATCGACGGCAAGGCGCCCATCCTGCGCGAAAAGGATATCCTGACCATCGCCACGGCAGATACGCCCGCAAAGCGCATCTACCTGGCCGTACAACTGATGTATCTCGAGGACGACACGGCGCGGCTCCGCGACGAATACTTCCGTCTTGTCAATGAGATAATCCAGGCTGCACCCTCGATGATCACGCTCATAAACGGGATCAACAACGAGATTTTAACCGGCGCGCTGTACAAAGCTCTCAAGGCAGCCCGCAAGTTAATTCAGTACGAACAGGACCTTCTTGCAAATGTACCATCAGGGAGCGCAGGCATACCAACAGGTAGCCCGCAAAACGGAAGCCCCGCGTGATCGCGAAGCCAATCTGCTGTCGCGGGCGGCTGCCAATCTCCAGCTTATCCACGACGCATGGGACCTGAAGCAGGACAGCCTCCAGGAGGCTCTGCTCTTCAACCGCCGCATCTGGAATATCTTCCTCACCTCGGTTACCCGCGAGGACAACCCCCTTCCCGCCCAGGTTCGCCAGAACATTGCAGATCTCGGTCTGTTCGTGATGAACGAAACCCGTGAACTACACATCGACCCGATCAAGGCCAAACTGCTGCCGCTGATCAATATCAATCGCCAGCTCGCAGCCGGCCTGCGCGGTGCAGAAGAAGCCTGATAAGGCCAGCGCCCACAAGATCGCCTAGATGCGATGACAAGAGCCTCCGGATGTAACCGGGGGCCTTTTTGTTTGTGGTGTCAGCTTGCGTGGCGCCGGCGGCTGGGCCCGGCTAGGCAGGGCTCGGTTACCCTCCGTCGCCAAACCCACTACACTGCCCTCGGGCTTGGCCGAGGACAGCGCGGTGGTGGGGAGTCAAAGGCGATACGGACGCCTTGCTTGAGTAGCTTCCGCCCGCACAAAGATCCTCCCAAAAACAAAACGGGGCGCTTGCGCGCCCCGTATTCGTTTCGGCCTTCTGGCCACTAGGACGCCTTCTGGCGCCTATTTGAGGTAGTTGACGAGGCTCAGACCGGCCACCGTCGCCGTTGTCTGGTAGCTGGCTTCGAGGCGCGTCTTGAGCGCCAGAAGCTGCATCACGGTTTCTTCCATGCTCACCGTCTCGACCTGGCTCAGCAGCGTTTCAAGCTGGCCGGAAGCGGCGGTATTGCGCTCGGCGGCGCCGCCGGTCGTGGCGCGAACCACGCCCAGTTCGAGGCCGATCTGCTCGATCGAACCCTTGTTTGTCGCCGTGGCGCTCGAGGTTGTCGCCATCTGCCGCTCGACCATGGCGCTAAAGCGCGCCTTCGAGGTCGTGTCGTTGATGTCGTATTCCTGCGAGCTCATGGCCGCGAGCGTCTTGACCAGGTCACGCAGGCCCGTCTCGTTAGCGCGGACGCCATAGCCGACCTTGGTGGAATCGTCGACCTGGGCGGTCGCCGACAGGCGCGGATTGTCACCGGTAGTGCCGATTTCGCCCGTGTACCACTTCACCGTCTCACGGGTATTGGGTGCCGCAAAGACCGTCGCGGTTTCCGGGTTGCCGCCCGAAAGATCGATGCGGCGCGCCACCCCGTCGGTGGTGAAGAAGTCGTCGGCTGCAGCGTAGCTGGAGGCGGCGACCAGTTCAGTCTTGCTGGTCTGGTCGAGCTTGAGCTTCAGGGCTGCTTCGAAATTGGCCGTGGTTTCCTCTGGCGTGGCGCCGATAACGAACTGGCCGGTAACCGGTTCGCGATCAACGGCCTGCAGTACGATCGGCGTGCTGGTGCCATCCGGCATCTTGAGGTTAATGGTCACGGATTCGCCGGCACGCGGATTGTCCATGAATTCAACGCTCATGCTTGCCGGGTTGCCGGCAATCGCACTGACATTGATCTTGCTGCTGGTCGTCGAAGCCGAGGACAGCTTGTAGCCGAAGATGGTCGGCGGGCTCTGTTCGGCGATGTTGACGATCCGATTGTTGCCGGGATCCACGCCGGCCGTCAGCCGACCCATCTTCACCGGTGCCGTGAGCCCTCCCATCTCCGTCTCGATGAGACCCTGGAGGTTCTTGAGCGTTTCCTTGCGATCGGCGCCGATGAGGTATTCCGGCGGATTTGCCGCTGGATTGACCGGACCCGTGACCGCCTTGAACTGGAAGTCCCGCGTAACGCCCTGATTGTCCTTGACGCCGATGGTGATGACTTCGCCATCCACGGGCTGCTTGCCGAAGGTGACCGAAACCGAATTCATGCCATCGGTGTAGCCAATCACCTTCACGTCGGCATCGGAGGGGGTGATAACCTTGAAATTCTCGAGGTTCCCGAGCTTCTGGCCCATGAGGTCTTCAAGATTGCCGGCCGTCTGTTCCAGCGTACCGCCAATCGTGTACTGCGGCGGTACTGCATCAGCGTCGGCCGCACCGGCCACGGCCTGGGCAGAGAAGGTCTGCGTGCTGCCGTCGCGACGCGTCATCGTGAACGAGACGATGTCGCCCGGTGCCGGCTGTGCGCTTACCTGCACGGTGGGCGCCAACGGGTCAGCGGTCGGCCCGGAAGTCTGTGTCGTGTCCGTATTGCCCGAGATCGACATGAGCTTGTAGCCGAACCGGTCGAATTCGGCCGAGGAGAGAACGAGCTTGTTCTCCCAGGGACCGAGAACCTTCGAGCGCGGCAGGCCGACATTGGAGAGCGTATCGGCGGAGTCGGCGCCCAGATCCGCCTTGCGGCGTTCTTCGGCGACGCGGAGATAGCCGTCGGCAGTGCCTTCGCCATACATGATCTGGTCATAGGTGGCGACCGGCGCGCTGTCGGTCTTGTTGCCGCCCATGAGATAGCGGCCCGCGACACTGAGGTTCAGCGTTTCGAGCAGCTGCGACAGGCGGTTCTGCGAGTCCTTCTGCAGGCTCACCATGGTCAGATTGTTCTCGCCATAGCTGGTGGGCGTCGCCGACGTCCGGGTCTCGGACTTGAGCTTGGCGAGGGACGTAAAGCCCTGGTCGAGGAAGTTGAGCCGGAGATTGACCGTGTCGATATTGGCCGCGAAGGAATCGAGCTTGGTCAGACGGTTGCGCGTCGCGAGCGACACGGTGCGGTCAAAGCCCATTTCGGCAAGGGTCTGCGACTTTTCTCCAGACCCAAGTTGGGTCTGGAGCTTGCCGAGCTGGTTCTGCATGGTCGAGATGGCGCTGTAGCCCGCATTGACCGGATACATGGATTTATTGATCAGCATCTGAACTCAGCCCCTTACGTGAACGACTGCATGAGGGTGTCGAGCAATTCCTGCACGACCGAGGCAACGCGGGCATTGGCGGCATAGGCGTTCTGCAACTCCATCAGCCTGGCCACTTCCTCGTTGATATCGACGCCATAGCTCTCTTCCATGCGCGAAGTGATGGCATCGAGCGTCTGGCTATTGGTTTCGCTGGCCGACAGCGCCGTCTGGATGGAGCTGCCTTGGTATTCCATCACCTGCGAGACCATGTCGCTCAACGAGCCCGACAGGCGGAAACCGCCACTCTTGGCCCCGACCTGCGAGTTCGAACCGAACCGCATGTTGTTGAACTGTTCGGTGATGTAGTCGACGCGCTTGCTGTCGCCCGAGGCCGTGGTCGCGCTGTAGTTGACCAACAGCGTATTGTCGGCGACGACGGCGGGATTGATGGTGATGCGGCCGGCAAAGCCGAGACGCTGCCCAGAGCCCGACAGCGAGTTGGTGAAGGGCTTGCCCTCGGCATCGAGGAAGAGCGGCATGCCCATCTGTCCGCCCTGCAGGTCCGTGGCGGTCCAGCGGGTGGAGGCGTTGATCGGCGTGCCGTTGCCATTGGCGCGCACTTCCAGCGTCGAGCCCGTACCCGAGAACGTCGGGCCGACGGTCAGCGACGAGTTGAGTACGCTGGTGATGTAGGACATGTCGACGCTACCGGCGACACCATTGCCGGCGAAACGAACGCCCACGACCTGATTGCCGAAGCTGTCAGGGCTGGTCAGCGGGAGTTTTGCCGGGTCATCGACGCGAACGACCTTCGCGGTGCGTTCGACGCCGTCATTGCCGCGGTACTTGATGGTGAAATCGTCGCCATCCTGGAGCTTGCTGAGGTCCATGTCGAAACCCGACGGCGGACCGGCGACAGCCGTGCCGGGCTCCTGCGCCGAGGAAAAGACCTGGGCCAGGGCTGCGGCGACGTCATCGAGCTGACGCTGGGCATCCTGCAGGGTCGTGTCACGCAGTTCGATCAGGGCGCCGAGCGAACCCGAGCGGATCGCGCCGTCCTTGACGAGATCGATGCGGGTGCCGTTCGGCGTCTCGATGATGAGCTTGCCGACGCCGTTCTTGCTGTCGTCGACGTTGAACTCGGTGGTCGGGGTCAGCGAACCCGCCTGTTCGAAGACGAGCAGCGAGGGCTTTACGTCGAGCAGCGCCGCGCCGGAGCGGGTGGCGAGGCGCACGGTGCCGTCGGGATTGTAGTCGACCCGAAGATCCATCGTTTCTGAGAGGCCGGAGACGAGGCGGTCGCGCTGGTCGAGCAGGCTATTGCGCGTGTTCTGGTCGACGCCATAGTCGGCCAGCACCAGGTTCACGTCGCGCAGCGAGGTGAGCATGGAATTGACCTGGTCGACCGTCGACGCCATCCGGGTCTCGGCCTCGCGCCGCATCGCCTGCACCTCTTTCGAGAGCTGGTTCAGCGTATTGGCCATGTCGGTGGCCTTGGTGACCACATCGGCGCGGGTCGCGTAGTTGTCCGGGCTCGTCGCCAGGGCATCGAGTGCGTTCTGCAGCTTGCCCAGCATGGTATCCATGGAACCAGCACTGCCCGGCTTGCCGAGCGAGGTCTGCATGCGATCCATGAAAGTGGCGCGCGTCACCGAATAGGCCGTCTCCGGCACCTGCTTGGTGTAGTAATTCTGCAGGATGGAGTCGAAGGCACGGTCGACATTGCCGGCGCGGACATAGGAATTGTCGCCACGGCCGACTTCAACGACGTTGAGCGTCTGCTTGTGATAGCCGGGGGTACCGGCATTCGAGATATTGCGGGAAATGACTTCCAGCGCCGTTTGGCTGGCCTTGAGGCCGGAAAGCGCATTCCCGATTGCAACCGTCAAACCCATAGCGGGTCTCCTTTGGTGCCGAACCTCTGCAAGGCGCTAATGGCCAGACCGAAGACACGGCGAATCTGAGAAATGGCGAGTCCCGGCGCATGCGCCGGGACCATGGATAAAAAGGGAATGCTGCGGTTCTCCCCGCCCGGGCAGGGCATTAACCGGCCAGACAGCCCGAAAGGCCGGTAGGAAGATGTGCCGCATTCCAAAAGCATTGGCTTGCCTCAGCGGATCATGTTGAGAGCTTCCTGAAGCATCTCGTCGGCTGCGGTCACGATCTTGGTATTGGCCGAGTAGGCCTGCTGGGTGACGATCAGCTTGGTGAATTCTTCCGAGATGTCAGTGTTGGAGGCTTCGGTGGAGGAGCCCACGATGCCTTCGCCCGACTGGTTGATAATGGCTTCGCCGGATTCGGTGGTGGCCGTGTAGGCACCGCCATCGCCGCGCTTCAGGGCGTTGGGGTTGGAGAAGCTGGCGGTGATGATCTGGGCCACGGCGCGGGTTTCGCCATTGGTGTAGGAGGCGATCACCTGGCCTTCGTCGGAAATACCAACCGAGATGAACTCGCCGGCGCCATAACCGTCCTGCTTGAGCTGGGTGGTGGTGGCCATGCCGGAATTGTCGGCAAACTGGGTCATGCCCTTGAGGCCGTGATCAACGGTGATCGAGCCGAAGCTGCGGCCGTTGACAGACAGATCGGTGATGGTCAGGCGCTCTTTACCACTCACCGTGACGCCCGAGCCGTTACCAGTGATGTTTGAGAGCACACCCTGATCGAAGGTGTAGTCGGCCATCTTGGTCCAGGCGTCAGTTGCGCCAGGCGCGGAGTCCGACGCGTAGAACAGGCTCCACGTGGCAATACCAGCTTCGTCGGAGACTTTGGCCCAGCGCATCTGAACGTTCACCGGCTCGCCGGTCTGCGAGTAGACGGTGATGCCGCCGCCGGAGATGGACTCCTTGACGAACAGTTCGGAATTGGCTGCGGAGACTTTGGCCAACGCGCCGGTTGCGGCGTTCTGCGAGCCCACGACGTTCAAGGCCGTAGCTGCAGTGCCGGCTATCGCAACGTCAGACCGATAGTTGCCAGGGAAGTCGATGACAAGACCGTTGGTCGTGTCCCAGTTCACCGTAGCACCGCTCGCGCCGGCGCCGCCATAGGCGCGAAGATCGGCCTGGATGACGTCCAGCATTTCCTTCATCGAGCCGGTAGCATCGACCTTCACCACACCCGAGCCAGCGGTCAGCGTGCCGGTCGCATCGAGCAGATATTTGCGCGTCACACCACCGACGGTGACGTCCAGCGTCTTGTTGTGAATACCACCGGTACCCATGAGGTCGGCCGGCATATTGGCCGAGGTGTAGGCGGCCGGCAGAATGGCTGACTGGACCGTGCTCAGACCAAGCAAGGGAGCCGCTGTACCGCCGAAAGTAAGGGTGTCCGTACTGCCAGCGTCCAGCTGGACAAACACACGGCCGTCCTTGATACCGACGCGCTCGTTCCCGCCCGTCGCAAGCTGGAGCCTGCCCTCGATATCTGCAAGCATGCTGGCGATGGTCACAGGTGGCGCGGTCGGCACCTGAGGAGCGACGGGGCCGAACGTGTATGTGCGCGTAGTACCCTGGATGTCGATAGTCAGCTGGTGACCGTCCGGAATCGACAACGTCGATGCAAGCGCATTGGGATCAACGATGTTACCGTAGCCATAGGCAGGAATGGTGGTCGGCTGAGGGGACATGCCGCTGATTTTCGGCGCAATGGGGGTCCCCATCACGTCGCCCGAATAGCTCCAGGGCTTCAGCAGTTCGCTGCCCGGCGTGGTCGACACGTAGGAAGCCGTCTTCGGGCTTTGCGGCAGGTTGAGCTGGTAGTTGATGGTGGTCGAGCGCTTGGCCGGGAGGAACGAGTTGTCGATCTTGACGGCTTCAGCGACCGAACCGGTCACAACGCCATTGTTCATGCCGAGGCCCGTCAGCCGGTAGCCTGCGCCGTTGACGAGGTAGCCGTTGCGGTCGATGTCGAAGTCACCGCGGCGGGTGTAGAAGGTGCCGCCCGAACCGTCGGCCTTTTCCGTAACGAAGAAACCATTGCCGTTGAGGGCCATGTAGGTTTCGGTATCAGCATTCTGGATGTCGCCGCGCAGCGTATTCATCGAGCGCGAATAGGAGGAGACCGCGCCAGCAATCTGCTGCTTGACGGGCGCGTCGGGGATCATATCAACAAAGCTGGTGTCGATACGCTTGTAGCCAATCGTCTGCGAATTGGCGATATTGCCCGAGATGTTCTCCATGGCATGCGACTGAGCCTTGAGGCCAGAAACCGCACTTTGAAGAGCGCCAAAAATACCCATTTAAAACTCCAGTTCCCCAAAAGACGAGGCAAGCGCCTGTTTGCCCCAAGCAATGCAAGGGCAATGCCAACTCGTTAACCATATGAAGTAACTTATGTTTTTGACTCTGAAGCAGGCTCCCTACCCTGCCGATCGGCAGAAAAGGGCGTGGCGTATGGCAAAAAATGCCGCCTGACTTCCGCCGATGCCGCGTTTAATGGGATTGCTCTGGAGCGGATCGGCGTTTTGTGGCAAACACCGAACCGTCTCTAAGTCTTTGTTTTGTCGCGCTGCCTGCCCGAAGAAAAGTCCCAGACATGCTGTTTGAAACGCCCGACCAGTTCATCAATGCGCCGCGCCGTGCCATCACGGTCTTCGGCATGGCTGGCGTGGGCAAGACGCGGCTGTCGAACCTCCTGCGGAAGAACCGCTGGTTCCACTATTCGGTCGACTATCGCATCGGCACGCGGCACATGGGCGAATACATCGTCGACAACTTCAAGGCCGAGGCCATGAAGGTGCCATTCCTGGCGCAGCTCCTGCGCTCGGACTCGATCTACATCTCGTCCAACATCACCTTCGACAATCTCGATCCGCTTTCGAGCTATCTCGGCACGCCCGGCGATCCGCAGAAGGGTGGCCTGCCGCTGGCGGAGTATCAGCGACGGCAGGAGCAGCATCGCGTGGCGGAAATTTCTGCCCTGCTCGATGTGCCGCACTTCGTGGAGCGCGCCAAGGCGCTCTATGACTACAATGATTTCATCGCCGATACCGGCGGTTCGCTGATCGAAGTCATCGACCACGATGACCCGAACGATCCGGTGGTGAAGACACTCGCTGAGAACACGCTGCTGCTCTATATTCGCGGCACCGACAAGGACGCAGCCGAACTGGTGCGCCGCTTCAAGCACAGCCCCAAGCCGATGTATTACCGGCCGGCCTTCCTCGTCGAGAAATGGGCCGAGTTCAAGCAGATGAACAACATCAGCGCAGACAACGACGTCGATCCGGCAAAGTTCGGCGCTTGGGGTTTTGAAGCGCTGCTGCACAACCGCCTGCCACGCTATCAGGCGCTGGCCGACAATTTTGGCTACACGGTCGAGGCTTCGGACCTGGCCATGGTGCGCGACGGCGACGAATTCGTCGATCTGGTCGCAGCAGCCATCGAAAAGCGAATGCGTTAGCGCGTGCCCCACGGGGACGCGCCAATGCCCGAAATCCGCTTTTCATTGCCCTTTTAGAGGCTCATATGCCTATTCGCATTCCCGATAATCTGCCTGCCCGCAAAACCCTCGAAGACGAGGGCGTCAATGTCATGGATTCCAGCCGCGCCGCGCGGCAGGATATTCGTCCGCTTGAGTTCGGCCTTCTCAACCTGATGCCGAACAAGGAGCGCACCGAGACGCAGTTTTCGCGCCTGATCGGTGCTACGCCGCTGCAGATCAATCTCTCGCTCGTGCGCATCACCGAGCACCAGTCCAAGCACACCTCGGAAGAGTACCTGACGACCTTCTACCAGACCTGGGAAGAGGTGAAGGAACGCAAGTTCGACGGCTTTATCGTCACTGGCGCGCCGATTGCGCATATCCCGTTCGAGGACGTACGCTACTGGAACGAGATGCTGGAAATCATGGCGTGGACACGCACCAATGTGCACCACACCATGTTCATCTGTTGGGGCGCACAGGCCGCCCTGCACCACTTCCATGGCGTCAAGCGGTACCGCATGGACGAGAAGGCCTTTGGCGTTTACCGCCATCGCATCACCAACCCGCGCTCGCCCTTCCTGCGGGGCATGTCGGACAGCCCGATGATCCCGGTATCGCGCTACAACGACATCGATCGAGCAAGCGTCGGCGACGATCTTGAAGTGTTGATGGACAGCGATATCGGTCTCTGCATGCTCGGCGAAAAGTCGGGCAAGTCGGTCTATTTCCTCAATCACCTGGAATATGACAACCGCTCGCTGGCCGATGAATATGAGCGCGACGTGAAGGCGGGGCTCGACACCACGCCGCCGGTCAATCTCTTCCCCAATGGGGATACATCAGTAGAGCCGGAGAACCGCTGGCGCAGCCATGCCCATCTCCTGTTCCAGAACTGGATCAACGAGATTTACCAGACGACGCCCTACGATCTCTGCGAGATCGGCAAGCCGTAAGACTTTGCGAGGCGGTGCGTCTGCGCCGCCTCCGCCCTTGCAAAAGGCCCCCCAGTCCCTAACTTGCAGGGACGCATGGGGAAATAAGTTTTGCCGCAACCGCCCACCACCATCACCGACGAGCTGGGCATTGCCCTTGCCAATCTTGCCGACAGCGCCACCGGGGTGCTTACGCCAACCCTGCGGCTGGGCGTGACCGGCCTCAGCCGGGCCGGCAAGACGATCTTTATCACGTCGCTGATCCACAACCTGCTCACGCAAGGCCGCCTGCCCGGCTTTTCGCCGCTGGCCGAGGGTCGGTTCATCGGCGCGAAATTGGCCGAGTACCCGGACGCGACGATCCCGCGCTTCGCCTATGAACAGCATATGGCGGCGCTGACCGGGCGACCCGCGACTTGGCCCGAAAGCACGCGGCGGATTTCGCAGCTGCGGATCGTGCTGAAATTCCAGTCGGCGAAATGGTGGGCCGGATTTTCGGGCCCTGCCACGCTCAATCTCGATATTGTCGACTATCCCGGCGAGTGGCTGCTCGACCTGCCGCTGCTCGGCAAGAGTTTTGCCGAGTGGAGCGCCGAAGCGCTGGAGCGGGCACGGCAGCCCGGGCATGCGGACGAAGCAGCAACCTTCCTTGCCGAACTCGACAGCACCGACGTTCTCAAGGACGCCAGTGATCTCAGTGCCGAGCACCTTGCTACGGCCTTCACGACCTATCTCCGTCGCAGCCGCGAGCATGGCGCGCTTTCCACTCTACCGCCCGGCCGCTTCCTGCTCCCCGGCGACCTCGAAGGCTCGCCAGCCCTCACCTTCGCGCCGCTGCCGCGCCCGAGCCAGCCAATCCGCGGCAACAGCCTCTATGCCATGCTGGAAAACCGCTACGAGGCCTACAAGGCCCAGGTGATCCGCCCCTTCTTCCGCGATCATTTTGCCCGGCTGGATCGGCAAGTTGTGTTGGTGGACACTTTGCGAGCGCTGAATACGGGGCCGGCGGCCGTTGCCGATCTGGAGACGGCACTCACCGCCGTGCTCGCCTGCTTCCGGCAGGGCGAGGCCAATCCTCTGCTCCGCCCCTTCAGTCGGCGCATCGATCGCATCTTGTTCGCCGCCACCAAGGCGGACCATGTGCACCACACGAGCCACGATCGGTTGGAGGCCATTCTCAACCGCCTCGTTGGCAATGCCAGCAAGCGGGCACGTTTTGCCGGGGCCGAGACCAAGTCGCTCGCCCTCGCAGCCATTCGCGCCACCAGCGAAGGCACGATCCGCGAGCAGGGCGAGACGCTGCCGACGCTGATCGGCACGCCGCAGGCGGGTGAGGAGCTGGACGGCACGACCTATGACGGCAAAACCGAAATCGCCTTGTTTCCCGGTGACTTACCCGAACGTCCCGATTCATTGTTCGAGAACGGACAGCCCGTGGCGCTGAATTTCCTGCGCTTCACCCCGCCGCAAAAGCTCGAGACCAATGCGAACGGTGAGGTAGTGCTGCCCCATATCCGCTTCGACCGCGCGCTCGACTATCTTATTGGAGACTGGATGGCATGAAGCGTCCCATCGCCCGCCCCACCCAGACGCAGAGCGAAACAACCACGCCGGTCCGCATTCCGCGCGCCTTTGCCCCTGATGAGGCCGAGATCGTCGAAACCTCGTTCGACCCCGAACTGGAGCCTGACCTCGTCGGTCCGCCGCCACGGCGTATGGGCTGGATTGGCCGCATTGCCTGGACCGCGGGCGGCATTCTCGTTTCGGCCGGCCTGGCGCTCGCCGCCGACCGCCTGATCCGCGACCTCTTCGCCCGCTATGAATGGCTCGGCTGGGCCGGCCTTGGTGTGCTCGGCGCTTTCGTCGTTGCCCTTCTGGCGCTCTTGGCGCGAGAAATCTTCGCCCTTCGGCGATTGCGTGTGCTGGACGCTCTCAAGACCGACGCAGCGCGAGCCCGTAGCGATGATGACCAGAAACTGGCCCGACACGTCGCCGAGCGTCTCGGAGCCATCTACGCCGATCGCCCGGACATGGCGCGCAGCCGCGAAGTGGTGAAAAGCAATCTTCCGCATCTCTTCGACGGCAACGAGATCATCACTCTCACCGAACGCAGCCTGATGGCCCCGCTCGATGCCCGCGCAAAGGCGCTGACGGCTGCCTCGGCGCGACGGGTGGCGCTGGTAACAGCAGTATCGCCCCGGGCGCTCGTCGATGTCGCCTTCGTCATCTACGAGAGTGTGCGGCTTGCCGGAGCCATCGCGGCCCTTTATGGCGCGCGCCCCGGCTTCTTCGGGTTCTGGCGGCTCACCGGCGCGGTTCTGGCCCATCTTGCCGTCACAGGCGGTCTCGTGCTCACCGATGGTATTGTCGAGCAACTGGTCGGCCAGGGACTTGCGGCAAAACTTTCCGCCCGCCTCGGCGAAGGTGTCGTCAACGGGCTTATGACGGTCCGTGTGGGCATCGCCGCCATGCGCGTCGTGCGCCCCCTGCCCTACGAAACCCTACCGCAGCCCATGGTGCGGGATTTCATTCCCGAACTCGCCAAGCTGGGTGAACGCACCACGTAGGATCACCCTCCATCCTGTCGGCAAGGCGTTCCGCGCGGACGCTGTCGCGCCTCTTGAATGTAGTTCGATGTCATACTACTAGTACGACATCGAACTACATGAGGGATATCATGCGACGCAGACAATTTCTTGCCCTGGCCGGTGGCGGCATCGTGCTGGCGGCGGGCGCGGCCGGCGGCACCTTTGCCGCGACGCGAACCCCGGACCGGGCGCTCGCTCCTTGGGCGGCCACCTCGCTTTACGATGAACCGCGACGTCGGGCGCTTTCCTTCGCCATTCTCGCGCCCAATCCGCACAATCGGCAGCCGTGGCTTGTCGACCTCGGGACCGAAGGCGAAATCACGCTCTATGTCGACACCAACCGCCTGTTGCCGGAGACCGATCCTTTCAACCGCCAGATCACCATTGGCCTCGGATGTTTCCTCGAACTGATGATCCTTGCAGCTGCAGAGGACGGCTACCGGGTCGATCTTGCGCTCTTTCCTGAAGGGGATAGCGCTGAGGGGCTGGACCAGCGGCCGGTAGCGCGCGCCCGGTTCATTGCCGATGGCAGCGTCACTCCGGACCCGCTCTTTGCCCAAGTGCTCAACCGGCGCTCGCTGAAAGATCCATATGACCTCGCCCGGCCGGTGTCGCCCGAAACACTCGCCTCCCTGCACGCCGCCGGAAGCCATGGGCTGACCATCGGCAGCAGCGCCGAAGCCGAGCATGTCGCAAGGCTCCGCGACCTGACTGGACGCGCCATGCTGATCGAAATCGACACCCCGCGAACCTACAGGGAAAGCGTCGACCTGATGCGCCTCGGCAAGGCCGAAATTGAAGCCAACCCCGACGGCATCGACTTCGGCGGCCCGCTCTTCGACACGCTTGCCCTTTTCGGCCTCTTCACCAGAGAAACTGCGGCCGATCCGAACTCGATGGTCTTTGCGCAGGGCAAGGATGTCGTGCTGGCCAATACCTCCTCGGCCATGGCGCATGTCTGGCTGGTGAGCGGCACCAATACGCGACAGGACCAGATCGCGGCCGGTCGCGATTGGGTGCGCATCAATCTCGCTGCCAGCGCGGCGGGCTTGGGGCTGCAACCGTTAAGCCAGGCGCTCCAGGAATTTCCCGAAATGGCCGACTGCTACGCCGAGGCCCATCAATGGCTTGCACCTGCGGGCGGGACCGTCCAAATGTTGGCACGGCTGGGCTATGCCGATGCAATTGGCCCCAGTCCGCGCTGGCCGCTGGAGGCCAAGATCATCTAACGGCGTTTTCAGGGTAAGCGGACATGGACAAGGAGCAGGCCGGAACTCTGGTTTTCGGGTTCTTCAACGAGATCGGCATTGTTTCGCAACTGGCGAGCGCGCTGTTTACACGCCTCATTCCACTCGGCCTGCATCTGTCCCATTTCATCGTGCTCAATCACCTGGCCCGCCTTGGCGATGGCCGCACGCCGCTGCAGATCGCCAATGCGCTCCAGGTGACCAAAGCCACCATGACCCATACGCTGACCGTGCTCGGCCGGCATGGCTTTGTCGCCATCGAGCCGCACCCGACGGACCGCCGCTCAAAGCTGGTCAGGCTGACCCCGGAGGGCCGCGCTTTTCGCGATGATGCCATTGCCCGGCTCGCGCCGGCTTTTCAGTTCGTCATTGAAGGCGTTTCGGCGGACGAACTGCTCACCGCCTTGCCGGTGCTGGAAAAGGTGCGAAAACTGCTCGATGCTGAGCGCGATGCGCCAAGCATCGGCTGAGGCGCTACCTCAAAAATCCTTGGACGCGCTCGGCGCCAGGGACAGCTTGAGCCCATCCAGATCATCCGAGCAGAGGATCTGGCAGGAAAGCCGCGAGTTCGGCTTTACGTCGCCCACGCTATCGAGCATGTCCTCTTCCTCGTCACTCGGCGCGCCGACAGCGCCGAGCCATTCGTTGTCGACATAGACATGGCAGGTGGCGCAGCTCAGCGCGCCGCCGCATTCGGCCTTGATGTTGAGGCCCCAGTCGCGAATGACTTCCATGACGCGCCAGCCTTCGAGCCCTTCGAGCTCGTGCACTTCGCCTGCCTGGTCGGTAACGGTGATCTTCATGGGGCGCTCCTCAACAGCGGGGCGTGCTTAGCCTTCTATGAGGCGGCAAGGCAAGTAGGACATTCGTTCCTGCCACGGCGTCATTCCCGCGAAAGCGGGAATCTCGATGCGGGCCGAGTGAGATCCCCGCTTTCGCGGGGATGACGCGGTGGTCGGAGGATGGGCTGGCGTTACGCCACACCCAGCTTCTTCTGCAGCTTCGTGGAACTGGTGGTGTACTGGAACACCACGCGTTCGCCCGGCGAAACGATTGCCTTGGCCGCCTGGGCCATCAGCGCCGCTTCGTGGAAGCCCGAGAGGATCAGCTTGAGCTTGCCGGGGTAGTAGTTGATATCGCCGATGGCAAAGATGCCGGGCACCGAGGTCTGGAACTTTTCGGTGTCGACGACGATGGTGTTGTCATTGAGCTCAAGGCCCCAATCGGCCACCGGGCCGAGCTTCATGGTGAGGCCGAAGAACGGCAGCAGGCGCGTGGCGGGGATCGAGAGATCGCCGGCATCGGTCGTCAGATGCACGTGGTTGATCTGGCCGTTTTCGCCATCGAGCTTGGCGATCTGGCCGAGCTGGAAGTTGACCTTACCGTCGGCGACCAGTTCCTTCATCTTGTTGACCGAAGCCGGGGCCGCCTTGAAGGCGTCGCGACGGTGCACCAGCGTCAGGGTGCGGACGATCGGCTGCAGGTTCAGCGTCCAGTCGAGCGCCGAGTCACCGCCGCCGACGATGACGACGTCCTGGCCGCGGAAATCTTCCATCTTGCGCACGGCATAGAAGACCGACTTGTTTTCGAACTGCTCGATTTCGGGCACCGGCGGGCGCTTGGGCTGGAACGAACCGCCACCGGCCGCGATCACCACGACCTTGGTGAAGAAGGTTTCGTCGGCATCGGTCTGCAGCTTGAAGGAGCCGTCTTCGAGCTTCTCGATGGAATTGACCATGCGCGAGAAATGGAATTCTGGCGAGAACGGCGCGATCTGCGCCATCAGGTTGTCGGTCAGCTGCTGGCCGGTGACCATGGGGAAAGCCGGAATGTCATAGATCGGCTTTTCCGGATAAAGCTCGGCGCACTGGCCGCCGGGACGATCCAGAATGTCGATGAAGTGGCATTTGATGTCGAGGAGCCCGAGTTCGAAAGCCGCGAACAGGCCG
Source organism: Devosia sp. (assembly GCF_024707125.1). Taxonomy (GTDB): domain Bacteria; phylum Pseudomonadota; class Alphaproteobacteria; order Rhizobiales; family Devosiaceae; genus Devosia. The sequence goes on along the minus strand of NZ_JANQAH010000007.1, from coordinate 185,108 downwards.
CAGGGGCCAGCGCCGATGACGACAACGTCGGTGGTGATCTCAGTGCTCATTTTCAAAGTCCAGTTCGACACCGGAGCCGCTGCGGCTCCGGAAAAGTTGGTCCCATCGGGGCCCCATTGCCCCGCTTGATGAATGGGAACTGCCGCTGTCACCAGCGCCCCCGGCTTTGCCCGATTAAAGGCGACTAACGCGCTCCACTTATCCTAGGAGACGCGACGAAGGAAGGGGCGAGTACCAAGCGGTACTTCGGTGACGCCCACAGGCTGGTAGAACAAGGCCATTTCCGGCAGACGGTTTTCGATCAGCGCTTGACGGCTCGGCTCGTGGGTGACGACGAGCGCATTGAAGCCGCAGCGGCGCATATGCGGAATCTGATCCTGCAAAACGTCGCCTACAGCCCTGATTTCACCGGCATATTTGAAACGCTCTACAAGCAGGCGCGCGGTCGAATAGCCGCGACCATCCGAGAAGGCCGGGAACTTGATGGCGATCGAGGCAAAGCGAGCGAGATCATCGACCACGTCCTCGATCTTCTCCCCAGGCGAAACCAGCAGCCCAAGCGGGTGCGGATTGGCCAGAAATTCCGAGCGATTGGCGAGGAATTCGGGCAGCGGCACATGGACGTAGCGCGCTTCGGAGGGATTGGTGCCTTCGGCCCATTCCTTGAAGGGATCGGCAATAAAAGCACCGTCTTTCCAGAGGGTGTGGCGGGCTGCGGCAGTCATCGGATTGGCGATCGCTCCACTGAAGTCATAATGGATGCCGCATTCCTTTTTATTGAGGCCGCGCCACCGTCCGGCGCGCGGATCTTCGCCCTCGGCAACGATCGAGGTGCAAGGCGCGCAGCCAATGGACTTGTAGCCTTTGGCATAGAGCGGATGCTCGGGCAAGCTGTGCTTCTGGCGATATTCGACGACGTCGGCGTCGGAGAAATAGGCCAGCGGATTGACCTTGATGCGATCATCGCTCGTCAGCTCGAAATGCGGCAGCACGCCGCGTTCCTTGGTCTGGTAGCGCTTACGCCCGGTGACCCAGCCGCCATATTGCTCGGTGATCGGCTCCAGCGGCTCGGTCTTGCGAATGTGGCAGCAGGAGTCGGGATCGGTCTCCCACAGGTCGCCATTGGGGTCGAACCGCTTGACGTCATTGGCGTCAGGATGAATGGCGTGGACGTTGAGTAGGCCAAACTGCTTCTTCAGCGTCTCGACATAGGCCAGCGTCTCGGCAAAATGCTTGCCGGTTTCTAGAAAGTAGACCGGCATAGACGCATCGACCTGCGCCACCATATGCAGCAGCACAGCCGAGTCCGCCCCGAAGGACGACACAATGGCGAGATCGCCCGGCAGCACGTCTGACACGGCGTAGCGAAGGACGCCAAGTGCGTCCATTTCGTCGAACATGCCGTTAAGCGCCAGAATGCCCAACGCCTTCAGCTTGTCGTGCGCCGCCTGGGCGGGAGCGAGTTTAGGCAGTCCCATAGAGGGCCTCCTTGAAGGGCGCTTCCCCAAGACGCCGATAGGCTTGAATGAAAGTCTCGTCGGCACCCTGGCGTTGAGCGATGTAGAAATCGACCAGCTTTTCGATGGCGCCCGGCACGTTCTCGGCCTCAAAGCCCGGCCCGATGATTTTTCCGACCGAAGCATGCTCGGTGGCGTCGCCGCCCAGCGTGATCTGATAGAGCTCGCCGCCCTTCTTCTCGACGCCCAGAATGCCGATATGGCCGACATGGTGGTGCCCGCAGGCATTGATGCAGCCGGAAATCTTGATCTTGAGCTCGCCGATTTCCTTCTGGCGTGCCGGCTCAGCAAACTTCCTGGAAATCTCCTGCGCGATCGGGATCGAACGCGCATTGGCCAGAGCGCAGAAATCGAGGCCCGGGCAGCAGATCATGTCGGTGATGAGGTTATTGTTGCCCTCGGCTAGATCGGCTGCCACCAGCGCGTCATAGACAGCGCGGAGATCGGCCAGCGCCACATGAGGCAGAACCAGGTTCTGCTCATGGGTCACGCGCAGCTCGTCATACGAGTATTTTTCAGCGAGGTCGGCGACGACCTCCATCTGCTTGTCCGTCGCATCACCCGGCGCGCCGCCCACGGGCTTGAGCGACACTGTCACCGAGGCATAGCCCGGCTGGGCGTGGGCATTGATATTGTTGTCGAGCCAGCGGCCATAGGCAGGGTCGACGATGGACTCGTAGGCCACATCGATCTTGGTCAGCGTCTGCGCGGCAAAATCGGGCAGCGCGAAATAGGCGCTGATGCGGTCGACTTCCTCGCTCGGCAGGGTAAGAACGCCGCCGCGGACCTCGGCAAATTCGGCCTCGACCTGGCCCTTGATGGTCTCAAGGCCCTCTTCGTGCACCAGTATCTTGATACGCGCCTTGTACTTGTTGTCCCGGCGCCCATAGCGGTTGTAAACGCGCATGATGCTTTCGAGATAGGCCAGCAGGTGCTCATTGGGCACAAAGCTGTTGATCAGCTTGGCGATCATCGGCGTACGGCCGAGGCCACCACCAACCCAAACTTCCCAGCCGATTTCGCCGGCCCCGTTCACGGCAGCCTGCAGGCCAATGTCGTGGAAGCGGATGGCGGCACGGTCGTGCGGCGCGCCGGTAATGGCGATCTTGAATTTCCGCGGCAGGTACGAAAATTCTGGATGCAGGCTCGACCACTGACGCAGGATTTCAGCGACCGGGCGCGGGTCGATGATCTCGTCAGCGGCAGCGCCGGCAAACTGATCGGTCGTGACATTGCGGATGCAATTGCCCGAGGTCTGGATCGCGTGCATTTCGACCGAGGCCAGCTCGTCGAGAATGACCGGAATATCCTTCAGCTTCGGCCAGTTGTACTGGATGTTCTGGCGCGTCGTGAAGTGGCCATAGCCGCGGTCATAGACCCGGGCGATATGGGCAAGCTTGCGCATCTGCCGCGAAGACAGCGTGCCATAGGGCACGGCGACGCGCAGCATATAGGCGTGGAGCTGCAGATAGAGCCCGTTCATCAGCCGCAGCGGGCGGAACTGGTCTTCGGTCAATTCGCCCGAAAGGCGGCGCTTCACCTGATCGGCGAACTGCGCCGTGCGACCCGCGACAAACGCGGCGTCAAACTCGTCATATCGATACATGACCGTCCTCACCCAGATGTTGGCGGTCGTAAGCCTGCCCATGAAGAGTTAGGGGCGCGGTGGGGCCCGCCGCCCGGATACGTTCGCGAAGCCGCTTGGGCACGATCGCGCCATCGACGACATCGACTTCCTCGATTTCGAGGCTGATGACACGACCCGTCGCCTTGGTTGCCGCCAAAGCGCCATCGCGCTCGGCCGCTTCTTCCTTGGCAAAGAGCCGGGCCAAATGCAGGCCCTCGACCCAGGTGCCGCCAGCCGACAGATAAACCGTGGCGCCCGAGGTCAACTCGTTGCCGGTGAGTATTTCCTTGCTCATGCTACTTTGAAACTTTCTGCATTCCTGGCAACGGCCTCAACCCAATCGCCATGCGCCACGGCCCGACCGACCAGGATGACGGCCGGGCCGTCATCGAACTCGACCGCGCCACGCGCGAGATCACCCAAATTACCCGCATAGGAACGGCTTTCCGGCCGTCCCGCATTCACAACAATGCCCACCGGCAGATCGGCCGCGGCGCCCAGCGCCACCAGCCGTTCCGCCGTTTCGGCAGCAATCGATTTGCCCATATAGAGCGCCAGGGTCAGGCCGGTTTCGGCGAGCGAGGCCCAATGGGCCAACTCACCATCATCGGCGCCATGCGCCGTCGCGACCACAAGCCCACTCGACACTTTTCGCAAGGTGACGGGCGTAGCCGTATCGGCGGCGGCGGCCAGCGCTGCGCTCACGCCCGGCACGATCTGGTATTCGATCTCAGCCTTGCGCAGAGCCGCGATTTCTTCGCCGGCGCGCCCAAAGATCATCGGATCTCCCGACTTCAGCCGCGCCACCTTCTTGCCTTCGCTCGCCAGCCGCACGATCAGCGTATTGATCTGCGCCTGGCTGAAGGAATGATGGCCCTTGGCCTTGCCGACGCAAATCTGCTCGGCATCGCGGCGGCCCATTTCCACGACTTCGGCCGGGACCAACTGGTCATGCACGATGACATCGGCTTGCTGCAGGAGACGCTGTGCGCGCAAGGTAAGGAGATCAGCAGCGCCGGGGCCTGCCCCGATCAGCCAGACGATGCCCTGCCCCACGCCATTCTCGACGTGGCTCGCGAGCAGCGTTTCCGCCTCGGCCTCGCCGCGCCCCTCTTCCAGAGCCCGCTCGACGGAAGTGGAAGTGACCAGGTCCTCATAGTAGCGTCGACGGGCAGCACCCTCGTGGATCAGGCTTTCAACCTTGTGCCGCATCCTGCCGGCGAGACCAGCAATCTTGCCGAGACCCGGAGCCAGAAGCGCTTCGATCTGCGCACGCACCAACCGCGCCAATACCGGCGCATCACCCTCGGTCGAAATCGCCACGGTCAGGGGCGCACGGTCGATGATAGACGGGGTGTAAAAATCGCATTCGGCGGGAACGTCGACAACATTGAGCGGAATGTTCAGCCGGCGGGCCTCGGCCATGGCAAGCTGCCCATCCGGCCCCTCATCGGCCACGAAAACCAGCGCCACACCAGCCACGTCCTCGGCCGTCAACGGGCGCTCGAAAACGGTCACGTCAAAACCAGAAAAATCGGTCTCAACCTTCCTAGCGTAAATCTCTATTGAAGCAGTCGTCTTTGCGACCAACCGGACCTTGTTCAGGGCCTCGTCGGTGCCGCCGACGATCATAATGCGCTTGCCCTTGACCTTGAAACTCAACGGGAATGTGTTGAGGCGAGTCATAACAGTCCTATTCCAACGATGAGGCAAAATATTCCAATGCCGGGGATTGGAGCAAGGCGTTGAAATTCAATCGCTTTTATATTTCCCTAGCGAGGGCCACCTTAGAATGACACCAGACTGGCAAAGCAAAGACGGGCAAAATAATCCTGACCCCCGCCGTTCGACGCAAAGCGCCCGCCACATCAGGCCAAATATGCCAGAATTTGCCGACCGAAATTTGCCCCCAGCGGAGCATTTTTTGCGGGTGTTCCTGCGGCTCTTAGTTGTGGCCACGGGCCTCAGCACCACGACGGCATTTGCCCTGACACCGCTACCCAAGCCGGAGGCTACGGCGGCTATCGAAGCCGGCAAATCCGCGCCCTTTGTCGGCGCCTGGTCGGTGAGCATGCCCACCATGGAAGTGGGCACACCCGATACGGACTACGCCATCTGCGCCCTGCCCGTCCGCATCGAGGCGGCAAGCGAGACGCACATTTTTTATCTCGGACCGCGCGAGGTAGAAGCCGACGCGGCCATGGAACTGGTGCCCGACCGAGGCGGCGCACGATGGGAGCCGATAGCCGGCGGTCCCACCTTCTTCGCTATCTGGATCGATCCAGACACATTCTATCTCTACGACACAGTTCCCGAGACGGACGACCATTGGGGCATGCCCTTCGTCTACAAGCGGTGCCCTTAGCCCTGGCGCGTCGGAACGTGCAGCACGAGACCGTCGAGATTATCCCGCACCTTGATCTGGCAGGACAACCGGCTCGAATCCTTCACATCGAAGGCGAAATCGAGCATGTCTTCTTCCATCATCGACGGACCACCGACGGTCTCGCGCCAATCCTCTTCCACATAGACGTGGCAGGTGGCGCAGGTGCAGGCGCCGCCGCATTCGGCGACAATGCCCGGAATACCGTTGATGATGGCCGTTTCCATCACTGTGGAACCGTTTTCCGCTTCGGTTTCAATGCGTTCGCCGCTGGGCGTAACAAAGGTGATTTTGGTCATAGGTCTTTTTTGGCTTGCTGTACCAATGGGATATAGACCTCCACTGCCCGGTTAGGAAGTCGCGCTTGGGCATGGACGCTTGCGATTGGCAGCATGGCTCGCCACGATGGGTACAAAGAGGAAGATCGAATGACCACAGCCGAGCCGCACCTGCATTTCATCACCCAGCGCCCGCGAGAAGACGGTTGCGGCGTCGTGACCCTGCAGATGCTGACGGGGCGATCCTACGACGCCATCGCGGCCCTGTTCGACTGGACGGGCAAAGCGCATCACCAGACCAGTTGGAGCGAACTGCAATCCGTCCTGGCGGGACTCGGTTGGCAGCTTGGAGAAATCACCGCCGCGGCTGGCTGGGACGACATCAACGAACTGGCGGTCGTCCACGTCATGGACGACCACTTCATGCTCTACGACGGCCGCAGCGGCGTCTTCTACGACCCCTGGGAATGGGAAGGACCGCAGCAGACGTCGAACCGCGTGCCGCTATCCTTCGTGACGATCACCCCGCCCAAACCTTAGTTCAGGCCCAGCAACCCTTCGAGATAATGCTTCTCGATTCCGAACATGACCTTCACTTCGGCAATGCGCTTCAGCGCCGCCTCCCGCGAACCGGCTTTGCCCTTCTGCGCGACGATAAGATTGTTCTTGGGCGTATGTGCGTCCGAGACAAACTCAAAAACCTTGGTGCGATAACCCGAGGCTTCGAGCAACAAGGCCCGGAGCCCATCGGTGACCATCTCGGCCTGCTTTTCCATGAAGGTGCCATGGCGCAGCAGGAAATCGAGGCGATTGTCCGAAGACCCCGCCTCCATCTGCCGCCGCACCTGTTTGTGGCAGCATGGCGCCACTGCGATCAGTTCGGCGCCAGATGAAATGCCCTTGAAGATCGCATCGTCCGTCGCCGTATCGCAGGCATGCAGCGCAATGACCGCGTCGGCACCGCTGGCGTCGTAGTCGAGGATCGAAGCAGGCACGAAACTGAGGGTTCCAAAACCGCTCTTCTCGGCCAGCTTATTGCCGTCCTCGACCAGTTTGGGACGCATCTCGACGCCGATCACTTCGGCCTCTTTGCCCTCAGATTTCAGATAGTCGAACAGCGCGAAATCGAGATAACCCTTGCCGGCGCCCATATCGACGATGCGCGGCGTTTTGGCCGAGAGTTCATGAATCAAAGGCGCAAAAATCTCGACCATCTTGTTGATTTGTCGAAACTTATCCTGCGAGGCGGCCAGCACCTTGCCGTCGGCGCCGGAGATGCCGAGAGCCTGCATCCAGACCTTGTCGCCTGATGTCAGCGGCCGGTTCTTGGCGCGATCATGCCCACCTTGCACAGCCTCGCGGCCGGCAACTTCGGTTTTCTTCAGCCTGATCTTGTCGCCCTGCCGCTCAAACTGCAGGTCAAAATCCGTTGTCTCGAGCCGCGCGCTGCGGAATTCATTGAGAAGCCCATCGCGCACAAAGCTCATGGCTTCGTCGATGACGAGATTTTTGGTGATGTCGCGCGTCTTGTACCGGAACACAAAGCTCAGCCGCTCGCCGGCCTTGATCGCGACCTTGCGTGCTTCGACGCTCTTCAGGTCCGCCTCGGCGCCATGATAGCCGCCGAGTTTGAGCTTGGTGATCGACCCGTCGACAAAACCGGTTTGCAGAGCGAGGACAAATTCCTCTATGCGGTCGGGCGTGCTCAATGCCGTTCCTTGGTGGTAAGAAATTTGATCTTCGGCCAATCCTGTTTGGCCCGATCAGCCCACCACGCGTTCTGCGCCAGGAAAACCGGCGCATTCGCACGGTCTTCGGCCATATTGGTCTTCTGCGCAGTGATGAAGCGCTTCAGTTCATCCGGATCATCGCTCTCGACCCAGCGCGCCACCTCAAAACCCATGGGCTCAAAGGTGATCGGCACGCCATATTCCTTGGCAACGCGGCTCGCCAGAACTTCCAGCTGCAGTTGGCCCACGACGCCCACGATCCAGTCGGCGCCAACCATGCGGCGGAACACCTGGGTGACGCCTTCCTCTGCGAGATCCGAAAGCGCCTTCGACATCTGCTTGGTCTTCATCGCATCAGTCAGGCGTACGCGGCGGATGATTTCCGGCGCGAAGTTCGGAATACCGGTGACATTGATCGTCGCGCCTTCGGTCAGCGTATCGCCTACCGACAGGGTGCCATGGTTCGGAATCCCGACGATATCGCCCGCGACAGCCTCTTCGGCCAGTTCGCGATTGTTGCCAAAGAAGAACATCGGATTGGCGACAGCCATGTCCTTGCCCGAGCGCACATTTTTCAAGCGCATGCCGCGGGTAAACGTGCCCGAGCAGAGGCGGACAAAGGCGATGCGGTCACGGTGATTGGCGTCCATATTCGCCTGCACCTTGAACACGAAGCCCGAGACCTTCTTTTCGTCGGGCGAAATCGGCGCCGGCAGCGCCGGCTGCGGCCGCGGCTCCGGGCCCCAATCGCCCAGCGTGCGCAGGAGTTCCGCCACGCCGATGCCCTTGAGCGCTGAACCAAACAGCACCGGGCTCATATGGCCCTCATGGAATACCCCAAGGTCAAAATCCGGCAACATGGCTCGAGCCAGTTCCAGCGTTTCGAGCGCCGTCATGAACACCGGCTCTTCGACCAGGCTTTCTACCTCGAGCAGGTCATCGATGGCATCAAACTCGGCCAGCGTCTTGCCCTGCGGCGTCACCACGCGCTTTTCGAGGAGGTCAATATAGCCCTTGAAATCGACGCCCTGTCCAATCGGCCAGAGCACCGGCGTCAGGTCGAGCGCCAGCTTGCCCTGGATCTCGTCGATCAGGTCGAGCGGCGCCAGGCCCTCGCGGTCCACCTTGTTGATAAAGGTGATGATCGGAATATCGCGCAGGCGGCAGACTTCGAACAGTTTCAGCGTCTGGCTTTCGATACCCTTGGCGGCGTCGATCACCATGATGGCCGCGTCCACGGCGGTCAGCGTGCGATAAGTATCTTCGGAAAAGTCCGAGTGGCCCGGCGTATCGAGCAGGTTCATGGTGAGCCCGTCGAATTCGAAGGTCATCACCGAGGACGAAATGGAAATGCCGCGCTGCTGCTCCATTTCCATCCAATCCGACCGCGTCGACCGCTGCCCCGCCTTGCCGCGCACAGCGCCTGCCTGCTGGATAGCACCAGCTGCCGAAAGCAACCGCTCGGTCAGCGTCGTCTTACCGGCGTCCGGGTGCGAAATGATCGCAAAGGTACGGCGGGTACGGAACGGTTCAAGATGAGCCCGAGGAGTAACCTCGGCGGCGGAAGACAGGGACATGGAAACTGCTGAATGCTGTGTCGCCGACGCATTGGCGCCGCGAGGACCGACTTCATATGGGGCGCTCTATAGAATCTGACAACCGCGCGGTCAAACCGCGCGTTGCGGAGTCAAAGCCGATCGATCCAGACAGCTGCCGCTAAACCGCCTCGTTCGCCACCATGCGGCCGATGAAATTGCGCACGTCTTCGACCACGAGGCCGAGGTCGTCGATGCGTTCCGGCGTCAGCGGGCGGCCGCTGCGGATTTCGTGTTCCATGGCCTTGGCAAGGTCTGCAACCGCCCAGGCGCCAACGCCGCCGGCCGCGCCCTTGATCGAATGCAGCACCAGGGTCAGGTCGTCGAAACTGGCCGCCATTTTCAGCCGGCCGTAATAGTCCCTGATGGTCGTATCGAAGAGCCGCAGCACTTCGAGTTCCAGTGCTTCGTCTCCGAGGCACTGCTTGGCGAGGTGCACCAGGTCGACCGGCCGCATGGTCCGGGTTCGGATATCGGAATGGGGTTCCGCTTTGATAGCGGTGCCGCCGGGGGCCATGACGAATACTCCGTACACGTTCGCTCGCATGGGCAAGGGAACAATTCGCTTGGGTACAAGCCTAGTGCGACCTCATGAACAGGCAATTAAGCCCCAACTTTGCCTTTGTTTGCGGTTTCATGAGCGCCGTTTCCACGCGAAAATTAACCTTTCGCTAGGAAATTGTTCGGATTGCATCAAATTGAATGTAATAGTGAACGGTGAGCCAGCGTGCGGCGGCGGAGGGTTCTGGAACGGCGATGCATTTGCATCGAATTGTTCCGATTTGACCACGGTCCCCTAAAGGGGTCGGGACTAATCTCTTCCAGAAGCCCGCTTTGTCGCTAGAGTGCGGACGCGAGAGTTGTAGAGAGTATGGCCAACAATCAGAACACCCAGAACGATCCGGCAGCACTGGCGTTTTCGGCAGTAGAAGACGCGCTCAAGGAATCGGTGTTCAGCCTCGATCCCACTAGCCGTCCCAAGGTCGAAAAGAAGCCCGAACCGGCTCAGCCGCGTTCCGAACGTCTGCGCGCCGCCGACAAGATCGCCCAGCAGGCCGGCGCTGTCGCCAATGACGATCGCGCCTCCGCAGCGCGTCTGCTTTATGGTCTGCAAAACCGCTCGTCCGCGACCCCGACCTGGCTGGCGACTGTACTCTCTATTCTATGGGTTGCTGTCGCCGGCACCGCCGCCGTGCTGCGCTATGGCCCGGAAATGGCCAATTTCGCCCAGTTTGCCGGCAGCATCGAATTCATCGCCATCGTGGCGATCATCGCCCTGCCCGTCCTTGGTTTCTTTGCCGTCGCGACGCTGATCCGCCGCGCGCAGGACCTGCGCAATGCCGCGTCCTCGATCACCCAGGCCGCCATTCGCCTTGCCGAGCCCGAAGTCACTGCCTCCGACAAGGTCGCCTCGGTGGGCCAGGCCGTTCGTCGCGAGGTCAATGCCCTCGGCGATGGCCTCGAACGCGCCCTCTCCCGCGCCGGCGAACTCGAAGTGATGATCCACAACGAGGTAACCGCGCTCGAACGCACCTATTCGGATAATGAATCGCGCATGCGTGCGCTGATCGCCGAATTGGCCAGCCAGCGCGAAAGCGTCCTAACCAATACCGAACGCGTGCGCGAGGCGATTACCGAGAGCCATACCGGCCTCGTCTTCGATCTCGACATGATCAGCCAGCGCATTGCCGGCACCATCACCGAAAGCGGCGGCAATCTTTCGCGCGCCCTCGAAAGCGGTGGCGAAGCCCTCAATGCTGCCTTCTCCGAGCGTTCGGAGAATTTTGCGCAGCTGATGGACAATCGCACCACCGATTTCCTCGCTGCACTCACGAGCACGGCCGATCGTACGGCCGGCGTCGTCGAAGACAGCACCGCCCGCGTCACCAGCAATTTCGACAGCCGCACCGCTGCCTTTACCGCTGCCATCGAACGTCACATCGACACCCTCACCGAAGCGCTCGACAGCCGCGCCGGCTCCATCGGCAATACGCTCGATAGCCAGACCGTCATGCTGACGACGTCCATTGAGGACAAGACCGACGCTCTCGCCAATCTGCTCGCCATCAGCGGCAGCAAGATCGTCGATCAGCTGGGCGAACGCGGCGATATCGTCACCAAGGCGCTCGAATATCTCGGCACCCGCATTGGCGAAGATGTGTCGGGCCGCGCGCGCGACGCCGAAGCTATGCTCGGCACCCTGTCGCGTCAGCTCGATGAATCCGTTTCGATCCAGCTCAACTCGCTGGAAAGCCGCCTGCAGTCGGCCCTTATCGAAATCAATGGCGCCCTCGACGACACCGCCGAGCGCGCCCGCATCACCGTGTCGACCGCCGGCCAGGATTCGCTCGGCCAGTTCGATGCGCGCCTGGGCGAAATCACCGGTCTGCTCGACCAGCGCCTCTCCGCGCTCGACAATGTCATCGGCGACAAGGGCGACAGCCTGCTCTCCCGCCTCGACCAGCACGGCACGAGCTTTGCGACCCGCGCCAATGTGCTCGAAATGGCTCTCAACGAAGAGTCCGGCCGCTTCAACGATATCGTCAGCGATCGCACCCGCGAGATGAACGAAGTGATCGGCGCCAAGGCCGCCGCCATCACCGAAAGCCTCTCCAACCGCACGCGCGAAATCTCCGAGCGCCTCGATACCTATGCCGAAACGCTCACCGAAACCCTCGACAACCAGACTGGCCGCATCGATAGCGTGCTGTCCGGCCGTTCCGAGCAGCTCGCGAGCCGTCTCGACGCCTATGCCGAAACGCTCAATGTCGATCTCGACAGCCGCACCGGCCGTATCGACGAAGTTCTCAGCAACCGCTCGTCGCAGTTGGCAGGTCGTCTTGATACCTATGCCCAGACGCTCAATGCTGACCTCGACAGCCGTTCCGAGCAGTTGTCGAGCCGCCTCGACACCTATGCGCAGACCATTGCCGCCGATCTCGACAGTCGCGCCGGTCGCATCGATGACGTGCTGAACAACCGTTCGCACGAACTGGCGAACCGTCTCGACTCCTACGCACAGACCATCGACCTCAACCTCGAAGGCCGTGTCGGCGAAATCAGCCATGCCATTGCATCGGGCGCCGAAGCCATCGAGCAGACGCTTGCCGGCCGCAGCACCGAACTCAGCGAAGCCATTCGCGTTCGCTCGCAGGAACTGGGCCAGACGCTCACGACCAGCACCCAGGCCTTCGACCAGGCCATTGCCGGGCGCACCCAGCGCCTCGCCGATACGCTCTCCGAACGCACCAACACGCTGTCGCTCGAGATCGAAAGCCGCACGGGCGCCCTCTCCGGCCAGCTCGAGGAACGCACCCAGACGCTCGCGTCGACCCTCGACGAAAAGCAGACCCAGTTCGCTGCCGCCATTGAGGAACGTGCAGGTCGCTTTGTCGGCGATCTCGATGCCCGCACCGCGGCCATGACTGGCGCTCTCGAAGCCCGCACGGCCGCCATGGCCGGTGCCCTCGATACGCGCACCAGCGAACTCAACGCCTCCTTCGATCGCCGCACCAGCGAGCTCACCGAAGCGCTCGACACCCGCACGCAGGAACTGGCGGCCACCGTCGGCACCCGCACCAGCCAGCTGTCGAACGCCCTCGCCGCCCGCACCGAAGCGCTGTCCGATATGCTGTCGACCCAGACCAGCTCCATGGGCGAAACCGTCGGCCTGCACACTGCCGAGCTCGCCCAGACGCTCGACCAGCACAGCGCCGCGGCACGCGAATCCATCGACGCCTCGCTGCGCACGGTTTCCGAAACCATGGCGGGCCGCCTCGGCGATATGTCGGCCACTGTCGCTGGCAAGGTTGCCGAAATCGGCATGGCGATGACCGAAAAGCTCAACTCGGCCCTGTCGCGTGTCGATGAAGCCCAGACGGGCGTCACCTCGCGCATCGACGCGGCCAGCGCCAGCTTCGACGAGAACGTACGCAAGGCGACCCAGATCGTGGAAACCGGCGTCGAAGCCGCCCGCAATTCCATGGTCGACCTGGTCGACAAGCGTCTCGGCAGCCTGCCCGAAGCCATCACGGCCCGCGCCGACATCACCGCCGAACGCCTTGCCGCGCTCAACGCCTCCATCAATACCTCGATCACCCAGTCCATGGCCGATCTCGAAGCCGGCGCCGACCGGATCGAGGAAACCATCTCGACGCGCATCACCGCCGCCACCCACGCGATCTCTTCCGACGTGGCCGCGACTGCCGATCGCATGGACTCCGCCGTCCGCACCGCGCTCGACCAGATCCGTATCGCCGCCGGCTCGATCGACCAGATCGTTTCGGTCAAGGCGGTCCAGACCGTCGACTCGATCGAACAGCGCCTCAGCGAGATCAACCAGTCGGTGGAAGGCCACACCTCGCAGTTTGCCGCTCTCGTCGACCAAAAGTCGGACGAGCTGCAGTCGGCCCTGCGCAGCCACGGCAACCTGCTGCGCGAAGCCCTCGCCGGCAATGCGCGTGACGCCGAGGAAATCATGTCCGTCTCCTCGAGCCGGATCCTCACCGACGTCACCTCTGCGCTCAACAAGCTCAACGACTCCAACCTGCTGCTGCAGCGCGTGCTCGATGCTTCGACGACCAACCTCGCGACGCTCGAAACTTCGATTGCCCAGCAGACCGCCAGCTATGCCGGCACCATGCGCGACGCCATGGGCCAGACCGAAGAAGCCGGCCAGATGGTCAGCCGTCACGTCGGTGCGCTCCAGCACACCATCGGCGCCATGGTTGGCGAGTTCGCCGAAATCCTCGGCAAGCTCGACGTCGAAGTCGTCAGCATGTCCCAGGCCTCGCGCGCCCTCGAAGCGACCAGCTCCAATGCGCTGGACTCGCTCGAAGAGCGTCGTGGCGCCATGGATGCACTGGCCGCCAGCTTCACCACCCGCGCCGACGATATCGACGGCCGCATGCGCATGTTCGCCCAGTCGATCGCCGATACGGTCAACGATACCGAGCGCCGCATGATCGCTGCCCGCCGTGCCATGGACGAAGCGCTGTCTTCGACCAGCAACACGGTCGCCGAAGCGCTCAACAATGCGACGACCAGCGTCAACGACGCGCTCTATGTCACCAATGAGCGCTTCACCACCACGCTCAACGAGCGCACCTCCCAGGTCGACAATGCCGTCCAGCGCGCTGCCGAGGCTGCCGCCGCGGCTCTCAGCCAGACGTCGTCTTCGGTGCGTGCCGCCCTCGCCGCCCAGGCCGATCAGGTCAATGCCAACCTCGAAGACAATGCCACCCGCGTCAGCGACCTGCTCGCCTCGACCGCTGGCAGCGTGACCGATGTCCTGACCTCGACCACGAGCTCGCTGGCCGACACGATCACCGACACCACCAGCTCGGTGCGCAACACCATCGCTGCCAATACCAGCCAGCTGCGCCAGGCCATCGACCAGTCGACCTCGACCTTCCGCCAGACGCTCGACCAGACGACGGAAGAAGTCTCCACCCGTCTGGGCGATTTCCGCGAAACGGCCGATGGCGAAAGCCGCCGCACCAATGCCGCCCTGCAGGAAGCCCAGCGTCGTCTCGCCGGCGAAATGCAGCAGGCGATCGAGGAAGCTACCCAGCGCTTTGCCGAGACCGCTCGCGCCATGCGCGAAACGGCCCGCGAAGTTGGTCACGAGCTTGAATCCACCCGCGCTGAACTCGCCCGTGGCGTCAACGAGCTGCCCGAGGAAACCCGCGCCAGCGCCGCCGCCATGCGCCGCGTCGTTGCCGAACAGATCGAAGCCCTCAGCGAACTCAACGCCATCGTGCGCGGCCAGCCGGCAACGCACGACCTCACCGATCGCCGTGGCAACCAGCCGCGCGTCTCGGCTCCGCGCCAGCCCGAACCGGCTCCCTACCAGCCGCCGCGTCAGCCGGAACCGCAGCCGGAAGCCTATCGCCCTGAACCTGCTGCGCAGACCCTGGTCGATCCGATCCGCGCCACGGTTCGCCCGGCTGAACCGGCACGCGCCCCTGCCCGTCCGGTCGTCCAGGCCCAGCAGCCTGCCCCGGCTCCGGTCCAGCAGCCCCAGCCTGCCCCGGTCGCTCGTCAGGCCGCTCCCGCGCCGCAGCGTCAGGAAGCCGAAGCCGGTGAAGGCGGTTGGCTGCGTGACGTGCTGCGCAATGCTTCGGCCAGCCAGGCCGGCCAGCCCACGCAGGGCCTTTCCACGCTGACCGAGGAAATCGCCAACGCCATTGACGACAACGCCCTGGCCGACGCCTGGGCCCGTTACCAGGCCGGCGAATCCAACGTCTTCTCGCGCCGCATCTACTCGCTGACCGGCCAGGGCACCTATGACGAAGTCCGCAAGCGCCTGCAGCGCGATCCGGAATTCGCTCGCACCGCCCAGGCCTATATGGGCGATTTCGAACAGCTTCTGAAGCGCGCCGCCGCCGGCCCGCGCCCCGCTGCCGAAACCCGCGAATACCTGCTCTCCGATCGCGGCAAGGTCTACACGACCCTCGCCCACGCCAGCGGCCGCCTGAGCTAAAGGCGCAGAACCTGAAATGAAAAAGCCCCGGAGCGATCCGGGGCTTTTTGTTTTGGGATGTCTTCACCCGTCGCGAAGTCATTCCCGGCAAAGGCGGGAATCTCGACTTCGGCGCAGGACGGGGATTCCCGCCTTCGCGGGAATGACACGGGTGGGATGGTGTTGGTCTCGCGGTGTTGTTGAGCGAGGCGTCTCGCGCCGCACCTATCGCACTCCATCCTCTATTGTCACCCCGGCGAAGGCCGGGGCCCATCCTGAGATCTCGAAATGGACCCCGGCCTTCGCCGGGGTGACAGCCGGTGTAAAGTTCAAGCGTCGGAGCCCGCCCCTACTTCGCCTTCGCCGGCCTCATCTGCAGCGATAGCCAGATGCAGAACCCGCCGACCAGCGCCATCGCGGAAGCGGCAAAGAATGCGTGTGCACCATAGCCCTGCACGATCCAGCCAAAGCCAATGACGGACAGGACGGTCAGCAATTGCTGCCCGACCACAAACAGGCTCTGCGTTTCGGCCGCGATGCTTTCGTCGGTCCAGTTGGCGATGAAATGCACGCAGCCCATATAGCCGATGGCAAAGGTGATGCCATGGCTCAGTTGCAGCACGATCAGGACGGCGATGCCGGGCTCGAGGCCCATCACGCACCAGCGCAGCGCCGCAGCGCCAGCCGAGATCAGCATCACCGAGCGTGCCGAAATCTTCCCGCCGAAGCGCTTCCACAAAAACATCATCGCGGCCTCGGAGGCTGAGCCCAAGGCGATCAGCGGGCCGATGATGTTTTCGGGAATGCCCTGTTCCTTCCAGATCAGCGATCCGAACGCGTTGAGCACGATATGCGTGGCAAAGATCATGCAGAAGCCGAAGAGCGGCAGGATGAACCATGGTTTTGCAACATCGCGCAGCCGCTTTGCCGCCGGCGCTTCCGTCACCGCCGAGATCGTCTTCTGCTCGGCGGGCGCCCGGAACGCCGGCAATTGCAGCGACACCAGCGCACGGACGATCGCCATGCCGACAAAGAGCGGCACGAAGACGCCAGCGCCGAACCAGACGACCAGATAGCCCGTCAGCCCGTTGAACAGCATATAGCCGACCGTGCCCCAGGCACGCATCCTGCCGTAGTCGGACCCGATGCGTCGCGCCAAACGCATGGTGGCCGCATCAAGCACCGGCCCGACTGCGCCTCCGGGCAAGGCAGCCAGCGTCCAGAACAGCAGGATGCCCCAGAACTCGTTGACGAAGAACAGCCCGATCGGAACGATGCCGCCGATCAGCGCACCAATGACGATGACCTGCCGCCAATCCTTGGCCCGATCCGCCACGCGGCCGATCACGAGGTTAAACAGCAGGATCACGAAAATCGGCAAGGCGTTGATGATGCCGATCTGCTCGGGCGTAATGCCCTTTTCGGAGAGCCAGATCGGCAGGAACATCACAGCCGCTCCGCTGCCGGTGAAGAAGCTGGCGTAGAACGCGGAAGTACGCATTTCGGGCGTAAAGCGGCCGGCAGGGCTCTGGCTCATTCAGGCAATCCAAGGAAGAAAAGTAGGGAAGAGCAGATCGCTGCCCTTCCTCAAATCACGATACGACGGGCCGCGTTGCATCCTTTGGCGGACGCATCCGCAGCGAGATAAGAACGCAGGCAATGCCGATGGAACAGGTCACGGTCGACGCGAAGAAGGCCGATGAACCGAACCACTCGACGAGCCAGCCAAACGTGACCAGCATGATCATGGCCGCGCCCTGGTTGAGCATATTGGCAAAGCCCTGCGCTTCGGCGGCGTTGGATTCATGCGTCCAGTTGGCGATGAAGTGGACGACGCCGAAATAGCCCATGCCGAAGCTGAAGGCGTGCAGCAATTGCAGGAAAAACAGTGCTTCCACGGGCGGCGCGAAGGCTAGGACGGTGAAGCGGAAAAGCCCCGCCATGCACGCGACAAGGATCATGTTGCGCGCAGTGACCCGCCCGCCGAACCGGCGCCAGGCAAACATCAGGGCGGCCTCGCCCACAGCAGCTATGCCCAGCAGTGGTCCCAGGAAATGGTCCGGAATCCCCTGCTGATGCCAGAGCAGGGCGCCGAAGCTGCCCATCACCGCGTTGCTGGCATTGACCAAGGCAAAGGCAACGAGAGGCAGCACGAACCACGGCTTCAATGAATCCCGCAGCTTTACCCGCTGCATCGGCGTGCCCTGCTGCACATTGGCGAGCGTCGCCTCCTGCACAGGCGCCCGGAATCGCGGCAGGAGAAAGCCGATGACGGCGCGCAGCACGGTCATCGCGACATAGAGCGTCACAAACGAGCCCGGTCCAACCACCGTAAGAAGTCCGCCGATGCCCGCAGCACCCACGACATACCCGATTGTCGCCCAGGCCCGGACGGCACCGAAATCGGTGCCGTTGCGCTTGGTCATGCGCACGGTCGCCGCGTCGATGATCGGCGGTACGAGACCGTTGGACATGGCGACCAGGGCCCAGACGAGCAGGATGCCCCAGAATTCCGAAATGAAATACAGCCCCAACGGCGCCACGGCCGAAACCAGCGAAATGGCGATGATCGCGGTGCGCCAGTCATCCGCGCGGTCGGCGATGCGGCCCATGATCATGTTGAGGAGCAGCAGGCCCAGCATGGGCAGCGCATTGATCAGCCCGATCTGATCGGCCGGTATGCCATGCAGGCTCAACCAGATGCCGAGAAAAACCGACGCCACTGCGCCCGGAAGATAGACCGTGAATTGATAAAGCGATGCACGCGCCTCGGGGGTGTCGAAGCGCGACAGAACGGAAGACATGGAAAAGACTCCGGGCGCAAATCAGCGCCCCGCTCCCCTTGGTGCCTTGCAGCGTGCGACAATGCAAGGCCCAAATGGCTGCGAACTGCAACGTTCTAAAGCCGGAGTAAAAAGTTGATCCGACCGGGCGTACTTTCGGGTACTAGATCGCCTCGGCCAGTTGCGGCAGTCGCACAGTCGCGGGCACGAGGCCATCAAGGAACTGCCTCGCGCTGGCGGCCCAGGTGAAGTTCTGCGCGTGGGCGCTGGCATCGCGCCGGTCGAGCATCAGCGCCCGGCGCACCGCCACGGAAAGGTCCGTGTGTAGCGCCCCTGCTCTGCCATCCGTCAGAATGTCCTTCGGGCCAGTCACCGGATAGGCGGCAACGGGCGTGCCACAAGCCAGCGCCTCGGTCATCACATTACCAAAGGTATCGGTGCGGCTGGGGAAGACAAAGACATCAGCGCCCTGATAGGCTTCGACCAGCGCCTCGCCGTGCCGGTAGCCGCAAAACACCACGTCCGGGTGCAGCTTTTCGAGCCGCAGACGATCGGGGCCATCACCCACGACGATCTTCGTCCCAGGCACATCGAGCGCGAGGAACGCCTCGATATTCTTCTCCGCCGCCACACGTCCTACATAGAGCAGATGCGGCCCCGGAAGATGGGCAAAAACATCCGATTTGCCAGGCAGGAAGCGCTCCATGTCCACGCCGCGCCCCCAGATACGGAGGTGTCGGAAATCGCGCGAAGCGAGATCGTCACGCAACGAGGGCGTCGGCACCAGCGTATTGCCGGCTGGTTCGTGGAACCAGCGCAGATAGCCATAGCTCCAGTCCTGCGGCACCGGCAGGCGGGCGGAGACATATTCCGGGAAGCGCGTATGAAAGCTCGTCGAAAAACCCTTGCCGCGCTCGATGCAATATTGCCGGGCCAGTAGTCCAAGCGGGCCTTCGGTCGCGATGTGAATGTGATGCGCGCGCGTGTGGGCAAGACGCCGGAACACGGCGCGGCGCGAAGCCAGCGACAGCCTGATTTCGGGATAGGTCGGCACAGGCACGGTCCAGAAGGCCTCGGGCGTCAGATAGTCGACGCCATGCCCCCATTCGCGCAGCACCTTGCCGACGCTTTCGAGCGTGCGGACGACGCCATTGATCTGTGGGCGCCAGGCATCGGTGACAATGACGATGCGACGGGCTGAAGGAAACGAAACGGTATTGGCCATGGCGGCACCGCAGAGCTGGGATCAGGCCAGATCAGCCTGCTCCCACCGATTTGCGTTGCTGTGACGATATTGCGACGGAGCGGCGACAGCCTATTCCGTTACCGGACGCCGGATTTTCGCCCGGCGCGGCTCACCCACCACCATCTCGGTCCACTTGATGAGTTCGAACTCGCCATCGTGATTCTCGGCGACGGCAGTGCAGCTTTCGACCCAGTCGCCGGTATTGATGTAGTGGATGCCGAGCCGGTCGTGCATATCGGCAAAGTGGATATGGCCGCAGATGACGCCGTGGACGCCCGACTCCTTGGCCTCATGCACCAGCGCCTCTTCGAAGCGCCCGATAACCGACACCGCGTTCTTCACCTTCTGCTTGGCCCAGGCGCTGAGCGACCAGTATTGCAGCCCCAGCCGGCGCCTTACCCAATTGATGGCGATGTTCACGCGAAGCGCGAAGTTGTAGGCCCAATCCCCTACATGCGCGAGCCATTTGGCATTCATCACCACCACGTCGAACTGGTCGCCATGGATCACGAGATAGGTCCGTCCGGTCGCCGAAGTGTGGATCGTGCGATCCACCAACTCGATCTCGCCGAAATAGGTGCCGAGATATTCGCGCAGGAATTCGTCGTGATTGCCCGGCAGATAGACAACGCGCGTCCCGGCCGTTGCCTTGTCGAGCAGGATTTGCGCGAGGACGTTGTATTCCTCGGGCCAGTGCCAGGCCTTGGCCAGCCGCCAGCCATCGAGAATGTCGCCGACCAGATAAATGGTCTCGGCGTCGTGCAGGCGCAAAAACTCGATGAGCTGCTTCACCCGGGTCGGCTTCATGCCCAGATGCACGTCGGACAGGAACAACGCCCTTACGCGCCGCACCTCGCGGTCATCCGTCATTGCCCGGCCTCCAAGTTACTGCGGCACTTTATCTTCGGAGCGCGACGGAGGAAACCGGCTTCGTCAGAAAGAGGTGGAAAGCCCAGCAATCACTTGGGAGTGCCGCCTATTCGAGGCGCTGCTTCAGCGCAACGATACGGTTGTAGCTCTGCTCGATGCGTGCAGCGAAGGCGGGATCGGCTTCCGCCTGCTTGACGAGAATATCCAGGACCTCGCGCGACAGCGTCGGCCGCTGATAGGCAGTGTTTGAAAAGAGGAGGATGTCCATCCCCGCCTTCACGCCTTCGACCACTGTCTCTTCGAGCGTGAAATGATCGCGAATGGCGCCCATTTCGAGGTCGTCGCTGATGACCACACCGTCAAAGCCGAGATCGGTACGCAGCACGCCATCGATCCAACGCGCCGAGAGCGAGGACGGCGTCTCCCCGTCGCTGTCGGCATAGTCCGCATGATAGAGATGGCCGACCATCACCATGTCAACGACGCCCTCGGAAATCAGCTCCTGATAGGGCTTTAGTTCGTCTTCTGACCAAGTCTTGGTGATGTCGACAAAGCCCTCATGGCTATCCGCCGTCGATGAGCCGTGTCCTGGAAAATGCTTCAGCGCGGTCGCGAGACCCGCCTTGTGGTGCCCCTCGATAAAGGCGCGATCGTAATCGATGACAGTCGCCGGATTTGCGCCAAAGGCACGGCCGAACTTGGCGATCACCTGATTATTGGGATTGGTGTTGAGATCGGCCACCGGCCCGAAATTGACCGTAAAGCCTTGGGCCGCAATGCCCTTGGCCATGTCGGCATAGATCGCCTCGGCCTCTTCCGGCGTGTCGCGGGCCGCGATCGTTGCGGCATTGGGGATTTCGGCAAAGCCGACATCCTTGGTCAGTCGCTCGACCGCGCCGCCTTCCTGATCGATGGTGATGAACGGCGGCAGGTCCGGCGAAGCCGCACGGAATTCCGCATTCATCGCCGCGACCGCTTCAAGGCTTGCCACGTTCTTCTTGAGATACATGACGCCGCCGAGTCTGCCGGCCGCCAGCTCATCACTCAGCGCCTTGACGCTCGCATCGCCCGCGCTGTCGCCTTCAAAGCCGATGACGATCATCTGCCCCGCCATTTCCTCGAGCGTGGCGGCTTGGGCGGGCATGGCGAAGGCAAGGCAGGCGAAAGCAGCGGCGAATATCGGGCGCAAAACGGGACTCCGGCAGGCGAATCTGTCGCGCAGAGTGGCCACGAAAAGCGGGCGAGACAATGACTGAGATATCGGAGCCACCACCCCACCCGCGGTGTCATTCCCGCGAAAGCGGGAATCTCTGTTTGCAGCGCGCAAGTGGAGATTCCCGCTCTCGCGGGAATGACGCGGTGAAAGAAAAAGCCCCCGGGCAGACCCGAGGGCATCGTGTGTAGGGGCAAATCCGAGAGAATTCAGCCAGCCGAACGATTCTGCCGGTTAGCAATCAGATCATCGACCACAGCCGGATCGGCCAGCGTCGACGTATCACCGAGAGACCCAAAGTCGTTCTCGGCCACCTTGCGCAGAATGCGGCGCATGATCTTGCCCGAGCGGGTCTTGGGCAGGCCCGGCGCCCACTGGATCAGGTCCGGCGTAGCGATCGGCCCGATTTCCTTGCGCACCCAGCTCTTGAGCTCGGCCCGCAATTCGTCAGAGCTGCTCTCGCCTGCCATCAGGGTCACATAGCAATAGATGCCCTGCCCCTTGATGTCGTGCGGATAGCCGACCACGGCCGCTTCGCTGACCTTGGGGTGCGCCACCAGCGCGCTTTCGACTTCCGCCGTACCCAACCTGTGGCCGGACACATTGAGCACGTCGTCGACGCGACCGGTGATCCAGTAGTAGCCATCGCTATCGCGCCGGCAGCCGTCGCCGGTGAAATAATAACCCTTGTACTGGGTGAAATAGGTATCGATGAAGCGCTGGTGATCGCCAAAGATCGAGCGCATCTGGCCCGGCCAGCTATCGGCAATGGCCAGCACACCCTCGGCCTTGGTCTGCTCCTGCAAGATGCCCTCGGGCGAAAGCACCACAGGCTGCACGCCGAAGAACGGCTTGGTCGCCGAACCCGGCTTGACCGGGAAAGCGCCCGGGAACGGGGCGATCATGTGGCCGCCGGTTTCCGTCTGCCACCAGCAGTCGACGATGCCGCAACGATCCTTGCCCACATGCTTGGAATACCATAGCCAGGCTTCGGGATTGATCGGCTCGCCCACCGTGCCCAGAAGGCGCAGGCTCGGCATTTCGAACTTGTCTACGAAATCCGCGCCAGCACCCATCAGTGCACGAATGGCCGTGGGTGCGGTGTGGAAGATATTGACCTTGTGGCGCTCAACCACCTGCCAGAAGCGGCTGGCATCGGGCCAGGAGGGAATGCCCTCGAACATCAGCGTCGTCGCGCCATTGGCCAGCGGGCCATAGACGATATAGCTGTGTCCGGTGACCCAACCAACGTCGGCCGTGCACCAGAAGACTTCGCCACGCTTGTAGTCGAAAGTCTTTTCATGCGTGAGGGACGCATAGGTGAGGTAGCCGCCCTGGGTATGGAGCACGCCCTTGGGCTTGCCGGTCGAACCGGAGGTGTAGAGGATGAACAGCGGATCTTCCGCATTCATCGGCTCGGGCTCGTGGAACGGCTCGACGCCAGCGGCAGCCTCGTGCCACCACACGTCGCGCGAACCCTTCATCGGCACATCGGCGCCGGTATTGTGTACGACGAGCACCTTGCGCACGCCGGGGCAATCCTGCAGCGCCTTGTCGACATTGGCCTTGAGCGGCACGGCCTTGCCGCCGCGACGCCCCTCGTCGGCCGTGATGACGACTTCGGAATCGCAGTCATTGATGCGGCCAGCCAGCGCGTCCGGCGAGAAGCCGCCAAACACTACCGAATGCACCGCACCGATGCGGGCACAAGCCAGCATGGCATAGGCAGCCTGCGGAATCATCGGCAGGTAGATGGTGACGCGGTCGCCCCTCTTGACGCCCAGCGATTTCAGCACATTGGCACAGCGGCACACTTTCTCGTGCAGCTTGCGATAGCTGATATATTCCGCTTCATCGGCCGGATTATCCGGCTCCCAGATGATCGCGATATCGTCGCCACGCTCGGCCAGATGCCGGTCGATGCAATTGGCGGCAACGTTCAGAACCCCGTCCTCGAACCATTTGATCGACACGTTCGGATATTCGAACGTCGTGTTCTTGATGGTCTTGGGAAAGGTCACCCAATCGAGGCGCTTGGCCTGTTCGGCCCAGAATCCATTCGGATCCGTGACTGAACGCTCATATTGCGCAGCATATTGCTCGCCCGTCGTCTGGGTATGTGCGATCGCGGCCGCACTTGGCTGGAACAAGAGCTCTTCGCTCATTGTCATCCTCCCTGGTCTCTCCCGAGAAACGTTCTAGTGACCCGATCTATCCGCCGCAAGCCCTTGACGATACGACTGAAGTGGAAGGCCACGGCTCATTAACGGCCTCGCGCTAGAGTAAATGGCGCAGATTTGCGCAAGGGAGCAGAGCCATGGCCGAAATGACCATCCGTGCCGCCAAGCCCGAGGATGTGCCGCTGATCCATGCCGAGCTCATGGATGTGATCGCGACCTCGCCGCACTACAGCGACCGCTTCAAGGCCCACGAAATGGGGCGCCTGAACAAGACCTTTCTCCACAACCTCTTGGCCATCGATCCCTGGCACATCATGATCATGTGCGCCGATGGCGTGCCCGGCGGCGCCATGGTCTCTGGCCCCGAATGCGGCGCAGTGTTCCGCTACTGGAGCTGGGTTTTCCCCTCGCACCGCCAGACCAAGCTCGGCATGTTCGGCATGCGCGCCTTTGATGAGCATTGGGACAAGAAGCGCTTCCACAAGGCATTCACCTTTGTCCGACCGGACAACGAGGTCGCCCGCATGCTACTCAAGCGCTACGGCTACAAGGAAACGGTTCTCCTCGAGCAGCACATCTTCGGGCAGGACTATCTGCTGATCGAAAAGTTCTACACCAAGGAAGAGGAAGGCTATGACAGCGGCGTCAATATCGGCCGCCTCGGACGCCTGAAGAATCGCCTCAAGGGTCTCGTAGGGGCCTGAACGCCCCTACTCTGCCGCAGCCAGCCGGCGCCGCGAGCGAAACCACTGCAGGATCGACACATCCACATGCGCCGTATGCAGCGCCGTCAGCCATAGCGCGACGGACCAGATGCTAATGGCGAGGATCGCCGCAAGGGACGCGCCCACAAGGCCAAAGCCCGGCACCAGCAGTAGGTTACCGACGAACAGGGCAAAAATCCCCAGCGCGATGGCCGGCAGGCTGGCCCATGGCCGGTCGTGGATCGACAGCACGATGGACGCCGGCCCCATGGCCGAGCGCACGACCAGCGACAGGCACAGGATCGCCAGCGGCACGGCCCCGGCCGTAAACTCGGGCCCGAACAGCATCAGCGCAATCGGCGCACCAATCAGGGCCACGCAGAACAGCAGCAGCGCCACCCCGCTCGCCACCACATTGGCCTCACCCACCTTGCGGTTGAACTCCTCGCGATCGGCCCTGGCCTCGCTCTCGAACATGTCGGGCATGGTCACGGCATAGACCGCCGCCACGCCGAATGACACGAGCGAGAAAATGCGCGTGCAGACGCCAAAGATCGCCAGCTCCTCGCGGCCCAGCAGGTGGCTCAGCAGCAGCAGATCGATGTCGAAGAAAAAATCGGTAGCAAGGCTGATGACCACCCAAGGCAGCGCAAAGCGCCACCAGCGCCGAGTCTCGACCGGCATATCGTCCTCGCCCAGCGGAATCTTGGGCAGGCTCGTCACCACAAATCCGAACTGCACCAGCGACACGACCACATAGCCCACGCCAATGCACCAGAGCATCTGCGTGAACCCGGCCTCCGGAATGCCCACGCCCAGCGCCACAAGGAACGAGGCCAGCACGATCATCGGCCGCAGCAGCGTATCGGCAAAGAACCCGGCAAAGGGTCGCTTCAGCCCCACCAGCGTCGCGCTGTTCACATAGACGACGGCCGTACCCAGCGTCAGCAGCGCGAAGGGCACGAAATGCAGCGCCACAGCGCCCTGCCCCTGTCCGATCGCCTCAAGCAGCATCGGTCCGACGATAACCAACCCGGCAAAGGTCAGCGCCACAAATCCATAGGATCGCGTCAGGAACGCCAGCAATTGCTGCCGATTCCCCCGCGCCCGGTATTCCGCCGCAAAGTAGGTCCCGACCGTGTGATAGCCGAGCGGCATCACCACCGAGACGAGATTGACGCTGGCGACCACCAGCAAGAACTCGCCCAGCAGATTCGCGCCCCATAGCCGCGCAATCAGCGCCTGGGCGACGAAAATGAAGCCGGCCCCGAAAATACGGGCGGCGAAGATGATGGACGATTGCGAGGCTAGTTTCCGGGCGAGGCTCATTCGAGATACGCGTCCCAGACATGCGGTGCCTGGTCCGGTCGCGCCTTGCTGCTCATCAGCCAGTCGATCCGTCGCCGCGTATGCTGGATCACATCGCGAGCCGCAAAGGCCGCATTGCCGACAAAGCCCGCCCAGGGCGACGTCGCATAGTTCAGCACCGGCGGCACAGGACGGATGACGCCCGCCGTGCCGACCATGCCGGTCTTGAATTGGTGCAGCCCGTGAAACCCATCGGTGCCGCCAAGGTCATACCACTGCGCACGCGTATGGTCGCGCAGCCAGCGGATCGCGTGCCAGTGGAGGAAATAGCCCGCCCGCAGCGGCAGAGCCTTGTCATTGGTCGCGCCATAGAGATAGACGGCGCGCTCGCCGGCCTTGAAGACCAGAGCCCCCGCAACCGTTTCGCCCTCGTGCCGCACGAAGAACAGTTCGGGCCGCAAAGGTTCATCCAGCGCCATCAGCGCATCGAGCGTTTCATAGGCCGAATGGTCGGGAAACTGCTTGCGTTCGGTCATCGAGGCATAAAGCGTCTTGAAGGCGTCGATTTCGCCCGCCTCGACCCGCTCGAATTCCAGCCCCGATTTTTCCGCCTTGTTGAGCTGGCGGCGCCAGGTCTGATGAAAGCTCTTGCGCAATTCGTCGTCGGAAAGACGCAGGTTCACCAGGTAGCGATTGGGGAAAAGCAGTGTCGAACCACGCTTGAAGCCGCGTTCACGCAGGGCCAGATAACCCTTGTTGATCTCGCTAGGCGAGGCATGCAGCAGCACCGACAGCATCATGCCGCGCTTTTCGGCATAGTCCTTGACGAGGCATTCAACCATGGCCGCACGCAGCGTCCCGGCATCCGGCGTGTTCGCCGAGGCCAGCATGGGCGCCCACTTCACCACGGCCATCTTGCCCGACCGCAGGGGCAAGGGCTGGATCATGACCAGCGCACCACCAACAATGGCGCCACCACGCCGAAAAACTACGGGCTCCTGCCCCACGCCCGGCCAACGAGTGGAGGCAAAGGCATGCATCTGCTCCTGGCAGACCTCGTCGAACCCGCCAATGAGGCTGTCCCATTCGGCGCCCGAAACTTGCCGCGCCGCGAGCACAATGCCATGCGTGCCCGCAGCAGCATTCGCCGCGCGCATTGGCTCCATCATCTCCCCGGCGATATAGGACATGAAAATCCCCGCAGATTGTCGTCAGCAGGAAGGCTAGTGGCTCGAAATGAGCAAATCCCTATTGCTTGACTACAAATGCCTCCAATTTCAGGGATTGGTTAGCGAAAGCTCAAGTCTTGACCAAGACTGCCTCGTGCAATTGCCAGGAGGTTTCGCTCCGTCTTTGGTCCATTTCCTGAAGCGGGATCGCATCCACTTTTACGCGATCAGCACACTAGTTTCTCCGCCCAGTCGGCATATGCTCGACGGCCATTGGACATCCAGTTTCTTGTCGATCCTAACCAATGGAGGATTAGAACTATGGTGGGCAGAAGAAGTGGTCCGGGATTGCTCGGACGAACAGCCAAGACCGTGGCCAGAACCGCCGTCATAGCGGGCACCGCAACAGCCGTATCCGGCGCCGTCGCCGGCAGGAGAGCGGGCGCAACCCCAGCCTCGTCGGCTCCCGGAGATCAGGCGCAAGCCGCGCCAGCCGGTCTGTCCATCGACGCGATGGCTCAATTGGAAAAATTGGCGGAGCTGAAGGCAGCTGGCATTCTGACGGAAGAAGAATTCGCCGCGCAGAAAGCCCGTATCCTGAGCTAAAAAATCTCCCGAAAGCGCGTTCGGCTTTCGGGAGACACATTTGGGGCACGGTCCGGAAGCGCACCAGCACTTCCGGCAAATCGTTAGTGCGCCGCAGCGGCGGCGGCCGGTGCGTGCGGGGTATAAAGCAGCGGAATTTCCGGAATGGTGAAGAACGCCCCCGCACCCTCGAGCACCATGCGGATGGCAACGAAGAGGATGATGACGAGACCGATCCAGGCAATCCAGCGGAAGCGGTGCAGCAGGCGAGCGATGAAAGTCGCCGCAACACCCATCATCACAACCGACAGCGCCAGGCCGAAGATCAACGCTTCAAAGTGATGCTGGGCCGCGCCGGCCACAGCCAGCACGTTGTCGAGCGACATGGAAACGTCGGCGATGATGATCTGGGTAACCGCCTGGCGCAGCGTCTTGCGCGGCGCCTTGCCCGCAATGGTACCATCGGCATTGAGATCATGCCCGGCCAGCGCCTCGGTTGCTTCGTCCTCTTCCTCGTCGGAAACGGTCAGCTCGCGATACATCTTCCAGCACACCCACAGCAGCAGGATGCCGCCGGCGATGAGCAGGCCGCCGCCGAGCGACAGCAACTGGGTCGTGATCAGAGCAAAGCCGATACGCAGCACCGTCGCCGCAGCGATACCCACCAGGATCGCCTTGCGGCGCAAATCCGCGGGAAGTCCGGCAGCGGCGAGGCCGATGACTACAGCATTGTCTCCCGCCAGCACCAGGTCGATGAGGATGACCTGAAGCAGCGAGCTGAAGAAACTCGGATCGATGCCGAACATGAAGAAGGCGCTTTCCAATCAGTAAAATCTTCTGCGGCTATACGATGCCTGATGGAAGGAAGAAAGCGCCTGCTACGTAAACAATTGGGATAGCTGTGCCCTCGGCCCGATTTTGATCGCGCATGTCAGCAAAGCGCAACAAAAAGCCCTGGTAGCTTGCGCTGCCAGGGCCTTTTTTGTCGACGTTGATCTGTTTCCATCTCGTATCGACGCTTCAACAACGTGCCGCCCGCTGGTTAGTTCCAC
Source organism: Devosia sp. (assembly GCF_024707125.1). GTDB lineage: Bacteria > Pseudomonadota > Alphaproteobacteria > Rhizobiales > Devosiaceae > Devosia. The sequence goes on along the minus strand of NZ_JANQAH010000007.1, from coordinate 156,405 downwards.
CCGTTGCGGTTTTTTCCACCAGAGGCGCCCGCGCTCCAAACTTTAGAATGAATCTAAGAAAAGCGCTTGCAGTCTGGAGTCATTCTAATCTATGTTCGCTAACAGGTTGAGATCACTAGATTTCATGAACGCCACAGTCGAGTTTACGGAGCACCAATGACCACTTCCGCCGCCAACACCTGCACCTCCTGTGTTTTCTTTGAAGACAAGGCCAGCGCCGCCGCAGGCGTGTGCCGCGCTCACCCGCCGGTACCCTCCTCCGCTTCGGAAAAGCCCGCCGCTGTGTGGCCGACGGTCAAGAATGATGATTGGTGCGGCCAGCACACCGCCGGTCGTCAGTAAGCGCCGCAGGTTGAACGACGAAGCCCCGCAGATGCGGGGCTTTTTTTATGGCGCAGTCCAGTGATCGGGCTTGGACACCAAGGCCTGAAAGCAAAACAGGCGCCGCTTGGTCAGCGGCGCCCTGTTTTAAGGCATTGTAGTATTTAGACTTTGGTGGGCGCACAAGGGCTCGAACCTTGGACCCGCTGATTAAGAGTCAGCTGCTCTACCATCTGAGCTATGCGCCCGTCTCTGAAGACCGGCACCAAAGTGGCGCCTATCTACCAACCGAATTTTCGGCTGTCTACCCCGTTTCGCCGACTATCCCCGTCCCATCCCGGGACCAGAAACGACAAAGGCGACCCGAAGGTCGCCTCTCGTAGATCCTTGCAAACAAGTAAGACTTTGGTGGGCGCACAAGGGCTCGAACCTTGGACCCGCTGATTAAGAGTCAGCTGCTCTACCATCTGAGCTATGCGCCCGTCTCTAGAGACCGGCACCAAAGTGGCGCCTCTCTATCAACTGACTTTTCGGCTGTCTACCCCGTTGCGTCACAATATGTGGATAAACTTTTGGGATCCTTCTGGCCCCGCCCTCTTGCGGCGCGCTTCAGCGCCGCAACAGATCGTGCTCTATTCCGGCCCGCCCGGCCGGAAGAGCAGGCTTTTACGACCGCAGGTGACGATAGGCGTTCAGTTCAAAGACGTTGTCGCGCGGTTCCGGCGCTTCGGGCCGGAAATCGTCCATCAGGCCGATTGTCCGCTCGATGATGTGGCGCAGTTGGCGAGATTGCTGGTCGGCGCCTTGCAGGATAACTGCAGCGCGCTGCAGATGGTCACGAGCAAGCAAATAGGTGGGGTTCACTTTTTGCTCCTTTCAAACGGGCTGAGTTGAGACCGCCGCTGGAATCGGCGCATGACCAAGGGTGAACGCGCATAGTTGTCGGGTACTTGCTGACTTGGTTGCGATTTAGTTCAAATGCCAGCGGTCCCGAACGCGCTCCTGAGAGCCCCGGCCCAAGGGCCTCTGCCGGTTTTGAACACCTAATCTGGCTGTTGAGAACTTCCCCGTCGCGGTCCCGATCTTCCGTGGCACGGCCACGCAGATGCGCTAAAACGGAACCGGACCTCATGTCGGAGCCTGCAATTGCCTCTGCCCGAACTCACGGAAATCGCCGAAAAGCTGCCGGAAACTGTACCTTTTGTCGGCCCGGAGGCCATCGAGCGCAAGACCGGGGTCAAGATTCGGGCTCGAATCGGCGCCAACAGATCGGGATTCGGCCCCAGCCCCCAGGTTCTGGCCGCCATTCGCGAGGCTGCCGAGGGCATCTGGAAATATCCCGACCCCGAAAATTACGACCTCCGCGTTGCGCTCGCCCGCTTCCATGGCATCGCGCCCGATGAAGTCACCATAGGCGAAGGCGTCGACGGCCTGATGGGCTTGATCGTCCGCCTGTTCATGGCCCCGGGCGATGTGCTGCAGACCTCCCTCGGCGCCTATCCCACGCTCAACTATCACGTCGTCGGCTTCGGCGGCCGTCTCGAATTCGTGCCCTACAAGGGCGCGCACGAGGACCTCAATGCCCTCGCCGAGGCCGCCCAGCGGCTGAAGCCGCGCATCGTCTATGTCGCCAATCCGGACAACCCCATGGGCTCCTACTGGCCGGCAGCCGATATCGAGAAATTCATCGCCGCCGTGCCCGAAGAAACCCTCATCATGCTCGACGAGGCCTATGGGGAACTGGCGCCCGATGACGCCCTGCCCGCCATCGACACGAGCAAGGGCAATCTCCTGCGTCTCAGGAGCTTCTCCAAGGCCTATGGGCTGGCCGGCATCCGCGTTGGCTATGCCATGGGTCCCAAAAAAGATCATCGGCGCCTTCAACCGCGTGCGGAACCATTTTGGCGTGAACCGCCTCGCCCAGGCTGCCGCCATGGCCGCGCTCGCCGATCAGGACTATCTGCAACAGGCCAAGGCCAACATCGCAGCTGCCCGGGAGCGCATTGCGGGCATTGCCCGCGACAACGGTCTCGTCGCCCTGCCCTCGGCCACCAATTTCGTCGCTGTCGATTGCGGCCGCGATGGCGCCTATGCGACGAAAATTCTCGAAGAACTGGCCCTGCTCGGTGTCTTCATCCGCAAGCCCGGGACGCCGGGCCTCGACAAGCACATCCGCATCAGCGTCGGCCCGGAGGCCGATATGGCCCTCCTCGCCGAATCCCTGCCCAAGGCCATCAAAGCGGCTCAGGGAGCGGCGTAAAACCCGATCCGCGCCAGCAGATAGCGATGGTTCGACCCGTAGCTGTCGGCGCCCGCCGATACATCGAGAATCCGCGCATCCCCGCGCGTAAAGATGTTGTCGATGGGCACGCCGAGTGGCCCCAGCTCCACCGGCCAGGTCGCGGGATAAGTCGGGCCGGGAACAAGGTTCTGCGCCCGCCCCAGCCAGGCGATCGGCGCCGCCCACAGGGCCGAATTGAAGTCCCCCGCGAGCACAACCGGCCCCTCGATCTGAGCCAGCGTGTAGCGCAGATAGCCAAGCTCCTGCAGCGAAGCCTCGTCGAAATAGGGTTTTGAGAGGTGAATACCGACCACGGTGAGATCGACACCCTCGATCGTCATCGGCGCCACCACCAGCCGCGAGCGCCGGAATGGCGGAATTTCCAGCACCTTCCCATTTTCGATGGGGTGGCGCGAGAACAGCGAAATATCGCAGGTCGCCACCCGCTCGCAGCCCAGCCGATAGGGCAAGGCCGCCTCGATCTGCGGGATATATTCGACGACGCCCGGCGTCTCCATGATCAGCGCCACATCCGGCGCCGTCGCGACGATGAAGTCGACCGCCTCGCCAGCCGTCCGATTGCCACTCAACACATTGTAGTTGAGGAAGGTCATTTCAGCCTGAAGAGCACCAACCGGCTCCGCGCGCCGCTTGTTGAATTCCCAGACGTAGTAGGCGCCATGGGCAAAGGCGACGCCGAGCACGCCCAGAAACAGCAGTGCCCGCCACTTGGCGCCGAACAGCACCATGAAGAAGGCGAGCACCAGCCCTAGCCCCACGAGATGAAACCGCAGCGTCTGCAACAGAAGTTCGCCGGGCAAGCCAGGCGTAACCGATGTGATGACCAGAATGACGGCAAGCACACCGCCAAGGGCGAGGACCGCGCCTCGAAATTCCGCTTTGCTCCACATACTGCCCTCGCGCGGTAGTCAGAGACAGGCTAGAGCAGCTTCCTCATTTGGATGCAAGACAGCGGACTGTTCTCAAGCTCACTGGGATCCCATTCGAACGGTTCCCATCCAGTCTTCTCGTAAAAGCCCAACGCATCCACTACGGCGTTGACGAGCAGCGTATGCACGCCCAACGCCCGCGCCTCTTCGGTCACCAGCGCTTCCATCACACGTCCGTGCCCACGCTTCTGCTCCGCAGCAGTAATCGCCACAAGGCGGACGGCTGCCCGGCCGCCTCCAAAGAGATCAAGCCGCACAGTGCCCAGCGCCTGCCCATTCCGCTTCAGCAGAAAGGGATGAGCAAAGTCCGCGTAGTCGTGCGGGTGGTTGTCATTGTAAATCCCGAAGCGGCCCCTCGCTTCGAAGAGCTCGACCCGGCGAATGGCGTGAAAATCCGCCCAATCCGCCGGCTCGCTGACTTTCACAAGCACATAGCTCATCACACGCCCCCCAACATGGCCTCGCTGCCCAGAAGAACCGGGCAGCAGAGAACTTGCAAGCGGGACGGCGAGTTTAGCCGGCCAGCGCGCCCTGCGCGGATGCGCCACGTTCGATCATGACGCGGTTGAGCGCATTGAGATAGGCGCGGGCCGAAGCCACCAGCGTATCGGGCTCGGCAGCGTTGCCCGAGGCAATCCGACCGTTCATTTCGAGACGCACATGGGCCGAAGCCTGCGCATCGGTACCGCCGGTCACACCGTCGATGGCGTAGAGCACCAGATGTGGGTCCTGGCCAACGGCCTGCTTGATGGCGTTAAAGATCGCATCCACGGAGCCCGTGCCCTCATATGTGACGGCAGTTTCAACGCCGTCGACGGACAGGGTCATGGCGCACTTGTGCACGCCACCGGTCTTGCTGACGACTTCCATGTCGACGAGCTTGATCCGGTCGCCGACCGAGCCGACTTCATCGTCCACCAGCGCGATGATATCGGCGTCGTAGACATGCTTCTTGCGGTCGGCCAGGTCCTTGAAGCGCTGGAAGGCTTCCTGGAAGGCATTGTCGCCAACCTCATAGCCCAATTCCTTCAACTTGTCCTTGAAGGCGGCGCGGCCCGAATGCTTGCCCATCACCAAGGTGGTTTCCTTGATGCCGACGCTGGCCGGGGTCATGATTTCATAGGTCTCGGCGTTCTTCAGCATGCCATCCTGATGGATGCCGCTTTCATGCGCGAAGGCATTCTTGCCCACGATGGCCTTGTTGTACTGCACCGGGAAATTCGACGCCGCCGATACAATTCGGCTGGCGCGCGAGAGCTGCGTGGTCTCGATCTCGGTGAAGAACGGCATGGCATCGCCGCGGGTGCGCAGCGCCATCACCACTTCTTCCAGTGCCGCATTGCCGGCGCGCTCGCCCAGGCCATTGATCGTGCATTCGATCTGTCGCGCACCGCCAGCCACACCGGCCAGCGAATTGGCGACGGCCATGCCCAGGTCATCGTGGCAGTGCACCGAGAAAATCGCCTTGTCGGCGTTCGGCACGCTTTCGATAATGGTCTTGAACATGCGGAAATGTTCTTCCGGCACCGCATAGCCCACCGTATCGGGCAGGTTGATCGTCGTCGCGCCGGCCTTGATGGCGGTATCAACGCAGCGCTTCAAAAACTCGAGCGGCGTGCGGGTCGCGTCCATCGCCGACCATTCAACGTCATCAACCAGATTGCGCGCCTGCGCCACGGTGCGGGCGATGATCTCGATCACCTCGTCCTCGGTCTTCTTCATCTGGTGGGCCAGATGGATCGGCGAAGTCGAAACGAACGTATGGATACGCCCCTTGCGAGCGTGGCGAACGGCCTCGCCTGCCCGGTCGATATCGGCGGTGATCGCGCGGGCCAGACCGGCGACAGTCGCGTTCTTCACCTGCTTGGCGACAGCGACAACGGCCTCGAAGTCACCATTGGAAGCAATGGGGAAACCGGCTTCGATGATGTCGACGCCCATCTCATCGAGCGCGTCGGCAACCTGCAGTTTTTCTTCCAGCGTCATCGTCGCGCCGGGCGATTGCTCGCCGTCACGCAGCGTGGTGTCGAAAATGAAGACGCGTTCTTTGTTGCTGTTGGAAGCGGTAGAGGTCATTTCAGGCACTTTCCTATCGGCCCCGAGGCAATGGCTCGCTGGACCGGACATATTTCGATGTTCGGTTTATGGCGATATCCCCTGACGACCCGCTCGTTAATCCGAGCTGCCGGTGATCAGGGGCTGATAAGAAGGAGAAGAAGCGCGGCCGGAAGCAGCAGCAAACCAGCAGCAATCATCAAGGCGCGGTTGCGCTCCTGAGTCTGTGCGATTGCTATGGCTTTGGCGCGGCGGCGCTGCATGGAGAAAACTCTCTAATTTGACAGCAGCATGATCGAATTCGCCGCTCCGTGCAAGCCCGCAACGCAGGATTGATATGATTTTATCGACGTCTGCGGCGCTTTGGTCAACGAAGTCATACCCGACCAAAGCTGATCCCTAGCCCAGGTCCAGCACACCCTCGCCAACAATCACCGCATGCCCGCCGATCGCGCCATGCGTCAGCACGTCGCCCTCACGACGCAGTTGCAGGGAGATTCGGCAAAGCCGCCCCATTTCCTTGCCCTGCCGCAGCGAAAAATCAGCCTGCCCGGTGCCGAAGTCGGCCTTGTCCGAAAGCAGCCCAATCAGCGCGGCAGCGGCCGAGCCCGTACCGGGATCTTCGCCCACGCCCATGCCGAACATGCGGGCGGCAATATCGTTTTCCGCCTCTTCCGGCGTCAGCGTGAAGACATAAGCCGAGTTGTGATCGTGGAAGAAGATATCCTCGAACATAGCCATGTTCGGCTTCGCACGCTTCAATACACCAGCATCGCGAACCGGAATGAGATGAAACGTCACCCCGGCCGTATAGACCGCGGGGGCATACACATCGCATCCGATCTCTTCAACCTCGATGCCCAGCGCCTGGGCAAGACCCAGCTTGTCGGTCAGGTCAGCCACCTTGGTCGGCAGGCGCGGCAGCGCAAAGCGTGCTTCGCCCGAATGCTTGTCGGCCTTTTCGAAAAGCGCGGTCACAAGACCAATCTTTTCTTCCATGCGCACAGCGCTGCGATCGTTCTGCAATCCCAACACCACAGCCGCGCCAACAGTCGGGTGACCTGCAAAGGGCAGCTCCTGATGCGGCGTGAAGATACGCACCCCAGCCGAATTACGCTCGCTTTGCGGCTTGGTCAGAAACACCGTCTCGCTAAGGTTGAACTCGCGTGCAATGGCCTGCATCTCGTTGTCCAGAAGGCCGTCCGCCTTGAGCACCACGGCGAGCTGGTTGCCCTGCAGGCGCTCGCGCGTAAACACGTCGAGCAGCAGATAATCGAGCTTCATGTTTCAGGCCTCAGACAGTGCGTAGTCTGCGCGGCTGCGCCCAAGATGATCGCAAAGCGCATCCACGGCCACGCCATGATCCTTCCGGCCGGGCAACCCGGAAATCGTCAGCGAGCCAATGATCCCCGCGCCCGGAACGCGCAGCGGAAAACCGCCGCCGGCGATCACATAATCCGCCACATCGGCACCCGATTGCGGCGAGAACGGCACCTCGCCCCGCTCCAGTACCAGTCGATAACTCGCCCGCTGAAAGCGGCGCACCGAATTGATCTTGCGGCGCACCCATTCGGCATTGTCCGCACTCGTCCCCGGCGTTGCCGAAAAGAACAGCTGCCGATCCCAGGTGCGAATATCGACCACGAGGGAAAGCCCTTCCTCGAGAGCACGGGTGCGAATGGCCGAACCGATTTCAAAGGCCACAGCCTCATCCAGCGCCGGCAGAACCAGTTCCAGCTCCTGGCGCTTCACCAGGGCGATGTCGTCTTCGGTGGTCATGTCACTCAATCCTGATGCGAACGGGTCCAGGCGTCGAAAAGCGGCGTGCGGTCAGCGGCGCCCTTTGGAAAATTGACCTGCGCGGGGTCAATATGCGCCCAAGCCGCCTTGCTGTCTGTCCAGATATTTCCCACTGGCGCAGCCCAATCGATGTCGTCCAACGTACCAGCGCGCACCACCTTGATGGTTCCGGCTGGCGGGTCGTTCCACAACCAGCCGTGGCAATGGGCGCAAAAATTCATGCGGATGACATTGCCGCTCTCGGCCTTGCGGTCATAGCGGGCGATTTCGCCCTGCAGCAGCTCGAAATCGTCGTTTTTCACGATCATCGACATCGACCATCCTGCGCCCGAAAAGCGCTGGCAGTCCTTGCAATGGCAATTGTAGACCGAAAGCGGCGAAGCCTTGAGGCGATACCGCGCGCTGCCGCACTGGCAACCACCCTCTAGCGGAAAATCCGGCAAAACCATGCGTCACCCCTCCAACGGATCGGCTTGGTTCTACTGCATTGGCGACGGTGTTCTAAAGCGAAATCTTGCCGTCCTGCCAAACGTCTAGCAGCTCCGCCGTATAGGCCATCACCTGTCCCCTGCCCGCCGCATCGGAAGCGCGTCGGATCGCCACAACATCGGCGAGCTCGCGGTGCTCCTGCCTGTCAAGATTGCCCCGAATCTCGGTCAACAGCTCCTCCGCCGAAGCGGCGAAGTGAAAAGCCCTACCAATCGAAACGCGCGGACCATCGAGCACGGCAATCAAATTGCCAAGGCGCGCATCGGCGACCTTAAGCCCCGTTTCTTCTTCGAGCTCGATTTCCGTCGAACGGGCGACATCGACCCGCCTATCTTCCAACACGTCCCGCGGCTCCAGCGAACCACCCGGCGGATAGATTCGCCCAGCATTGGCGGTGTCCTCGCCCATCACACCGAGAACAAGAAAACCGTCGGCTGACACAACGAGCGCCGAGCCGAAGAGATTGCGAATCCCCATCTCCGGAAATCCAGCCTCGCGCCAGGTCAGAAAGGCCGAAAACGCATCCTCCCGCGCTTCGGAGCGCAAGATGCCGTCATCGCCCATGATCGGCGGCGACACGCCCAAAATCCGGCCATCCCAGATATGCGGATTGGCTTCCAGCATCGCCGCCCATCGCCCCGACACCGACGCGCGCAGGTCATCCGGCATTGGCCAAGCTCCCGGCACGAAACGGATATCGACGCCATTGATGGGAAGGACGCTGATGCTCATGAAGACCTGCTCTGCGTGGAAAAGAAAACGGGGGCCGAAGCCCCCGTCTCTAGATACCAATTATGGCGATTAGTTCTTCGCCTTGTCGACCAGCGCGCCGGCCTTGATCCAGGGCATCATGTCGCGCAGCTTGTGGCCAACGGCTTCGATCTGGTGCTCGTCGGCCAGGCGACGGGTAGCCTTGAAGCGCGAACCGCCGGCCTTGATTTCCTGCATCCACTCGGAGGTGAACTTGCCCGACTGAATGTCGTGCAGCACGCGCTTCATCTCGGCCTTGGTTTCCGAGGTGATGATGCGCGGACCGGTGACATATTCACCCCACTCGGCCGTGTTCGAGATCGAGTAGTTCATGTTGGCGATGCCGCCCTGGTAGATCAGGTCGACGATCAGCTTCACTTCGTGCAAGCACTCGAAATAGGCCATTTCCGGAGCGTAGCCGGCTTCCACCAGCGTTTCGAAGCCAGCGCGGATCAGTTCGACGAGACCGCCGCAGAGCACGGCCTGTTCGCCGAAGAGGTCGGTTTCGCACTCTTCACGGAAGTTGGTTTCGATGACGCCCGAACGGCCACCGCCAACGCCCGATGCGTAAGCAAGAGCGATGTCATGGGCATTGCCCGAAGCGTCGTGGTGCACAGCGATCAGGCACGGCACGCCGCCACCCTTCTGGTATTCGCCGCGAACGGTGTGGCCCGGGCCCTTCGGCGCGATCATGATCACGTCGACGGTCGACTTGGGTTCGATCAGGTTGAAGTGCACGTTGAGGCCGTGGGCAAACGCCAGCGCGGCGCCGTCACGAATGTTCGGCTCGATGTCCTTCTTGTAGATATCGGCCTGCAGTTCGTCGGGCGTCAGCAGCATGATGACGTCGGCCCAGGCGGAAGCCTCGGCAACCGACATGACCTTCAGGCCTTCGCTCTCGGCCTTCTTGGCCGACGGCGAGCCCGGACGGAGACCAACGGCCACGTTGGCGACACCGGAATCGCGCAGGTTCAGCACATGCGCGTGGCCCTGCGAGCCGTAGCCGATGATGGCAACCTTGCGGGACTTGATGATGTTGATATCGGCATCACGATCGTAATAGACGCGCATGGGAATCTCCCCTCAGTAGCGAATTTTAGGTATTGGCCTTGGCCCCGTGGAGGGCCAGGAATTGATCCGTCGCGGCCTTAACATCGACTTCGATATTGGCTTCGACATTGGATTGGGTCAGGCTCTTGTCGCCGAGCAGCAGACGGATCTGCACATCGCGGACAACAAGGCCGAAAAAGATACGATAGGCGTCTTCGCTCGAATTGAAGCGCAGCAGCCGCGCATCGCGCGCCGCTTCCAGAATCGGCTTCAAACGCCGTCGGATCGCCATCGGCCCGTTTTCGAGCACGATGTTCCCAAGGCTGTCCTTTTCCTGGGCAGCATGGGTAATGGCGGTACGGTTAAGCGTGATCGAGACTTCACCGATGATGGTGGTGAGAAGATCGCGCGCAAACTGCTCGAGGCTTTCGCGCAGCACCTTCGCGCTGAGATGGCTGCGATCCACATGCGGCATGCGCACCTTGGCCGCCTGCCACTGCACGGTCGCGGTAAGGAGACCATCGCGATCGCCGAACCACTTGTAGAGTGTTTCCTTGGAGCACGAAGCACGACGCGCCACGGCAGTCATGGTCAACCCATCGCCATTCTCGACCAACAGATCGAGCGCAGCCGTCAGCACCGCCTGCTGGCGAGGCGTGAAGGTCTCTTCGCTGATCTTGATGGGCAAAGGCACTGGTCGTTCCCCGCACAGCCATAGCCGAACGCTTTCGGCAATTTCCGTCCGCAGGCGTACCGTACGGTACGGTTCCGCGCAAGGGGGATTTTTGGATTTGGAGCGGATTTTGGTGCGGCGGGGAGTAGCCCGCGGCCGGCAGCAAGTCGGCCAGGATCGATCTGCGTAAAGTGGAGTGGCGCTACCAGCGTCGACGGCGCCGCATAAATACTCTGCCCAAGGGCACGCCCAGAAAGATGGCAAGAGTAGTCGCGGACAATAGGCTCATAACAACTGGAAAGTTCACGGGCGCACCTATCGATCAATATTGGAGCGCATACGCAATACCCAGCGCAATATTGAGTCTGGGCTGATTTGGTGAACAACCGATAAATGGCCTCTTGCCGGCCAGCGCCCGGCACTAAAGCGGGCTTCAGAGCCGGGAGCTATCAGCCAGCCGTCCCTCCCCCTTGTGGGGAGGGAACGAGGGTGGGGGTACTGGCAAACTCAGAAGAAGACACTTCCCCTACGAGCCGATCTTCTCCCAATCGAGCACGATCTTGCCGCCCGTCCCGGACGCAGCCTCTTCGAACGCCGCCGCATAGTCGCCCGCAGGACGGCGCCCGGTTATCACCCGGCGCACATCCAGCCCGCTTTCCAGCATGGCCAGCATCTTGTGCCAGGTCTCGAACATTTCGCGCCCATAGATACCCTTGAGGGTAATCATGCGGAAAACGATCTTGCCAAGGTCAAACGGGAACGGCCGCGCCGGAATACCGAGCAGCGCAATCTTCCCGCCCATCACCATGTGGTCGATCATCTGATCGAGCGCCGCCGGCGCCCCGCTCATTTCGAGCCCAACGTCAAAACCCTCGCGCATACCGAGCCGGTTCATGACTTCGCGCAGATCTTCCTGCGCCACATTGACCGGCACCACATCGGCGACCTTGGCCGCCAGTTCCAGCCGCTGCGGGCTGATATCGGTAATCACCACATGCCGCGCCCCGACATGCCGCGCGACCGCACCTGCCATGATCCCGATCGGACCAGCGCCGGTAATGAGAACGTCCTCGCCGACAATGTCGAACGACAGCGCCGTATGCACCGCATTGCCCAGCGGATCGAGAATAGCCCCGATTTCATCGTCGACACTGTCCGGCAGCGGCACGACGTTGAATGCAGGAATACGCACGAACTCGGCAAAAGCCCCCGGCAGATTGACACCAATCCCCTTGGTGTCGGGATCGAGATGATACTTCCCGCCCCGCGCTGCGCGACTATTGCCGCCAACCACATGGCCCTCGCCGGAAACACGCTGCCCGATCTTGAGCCCGCGCACATTGCCGCCCACGGCAACAATCTCCCCGGCATATTCATGCCCGGTGATCATGGACACGGGCACTGTGCGGCTCGCCCATTCGTCCCAATTGTAGATATGCACGTCGGTGCCGCAGATACCGGTCTTCTTGACCTTGATCAGCACATCATCCGGCCCGATTTCGGGCACCGGCCGATCTTCCATCCAGATGCCGCGTTCCGGCTTTGCCTTGACCAGCGCTTTCATCAAATCACCCCTAGCGCGCGGCCAGCATCGCTGAATGCCGCAATTGCAAAATCCACATCGTCATCGGTCAGCGCCGCCGACATTTGCGTACGAATGCGCGCCTTGCCCTGCGGCACCACCGGATAGAAGAAGCCAGCGACATAGACGCCGCGAGCATCCAGCTCCTTCGCCATGCGCTGCGCCAAAACCGCGTCACCCAGCATCACCGGAATGATCGGTGTCTGCCCATCGATCAGCGAAAAGCCCGCCTCGCTCAGCCCCTTGCGGAATTTTGCCGCGTGCCCGGCGAGTTTCGCTCGCAGATCATCAGCCTCTTCCGCGATATCGATCGCCTTCAGCGACCCCGCCGCCACCGCCGGCGCCAGACTGTTGGAAAAGAGGTAAGGCCGTGCCCGCTGGCGCAGCAGATCAATGATCGGCTGCGCCGCCGCGATGAACCCGCCCATCGAGCCGCCCAGCGTCTTGCCCAGCGTACCCGTAACGATATCGACACCGTTTCCAGCGCCCGTCAGCGCCGGCGTACCCCTGCCCTTTTCGCCGAGATGCCCCGTGGCATGACAATCATCCACCGCCACCAGCGCACCAAAGCGCTCGGCCAGCGCGCAGATTTCCCTGAGCTTGGCGACATGCCCATCCATCGAAAACACGCCATCGGTAATGATGAGCTTGAACCGGCAACCATCGGCTGCCGCCTGCTTGAGCTGGATTTCCAGCGCGTCTATGTCCGAGGTGTCATAGCGATAGCGCTTCGCCTTGCTCAGCCGCACCCCATCGATGATCGAAGCATGGTTAAGCGAGTCGGAGATGACCGCATCCTCCGGCCCCAGCAGCGTCTCGAACAACGCGCCATTGGCGTCGAAACAGGCGGCAAAGAGAATAGCGTCATCCTTGCCGAGATACTTCGCGATCCGCCGCTCCAGCTCCCGATGCAGGTCCTGCGTGCCGCAGATGAAGCGCACCGAAGCCATGCCAAACCCATGGCTGTCCAGCGCCTCTGCCGCCGCGCGACGAATGTCCGGATGGTTCGCCAGCCCAAGATAATTGTTGGCGCAAAGGTTCAGCATCTCGCGCCCACCGACCGCGATCCGCCCGCCCTGCGGCCCGGAAATCTCGCGCTCCGTCTTGCGCAGGCCCGCCGCTTCGATCTCGGCTAGAACCGAGGTCACATGATCAAGAAATCCGCTATCCACCGCCGCATCCTCCGCTATAATGCAATTTCCAATATATTGGATTTCAGTATCCGTTACAATGGAATTTCTATGAGTACCGAGTCCGCGCCGCAGCTAGGGCCCATCATTCAGGCCGAGCGAAAGGCCCGCCACCTGACACTGGAACAACTGGCTGCCCGCTCGGGAGTTTCAAAATCCATGCTGTCCCAGATCGAACGCGGAGAGGCCAACCCGACCTTCGCCGTGCTCTGGGGCCTCACCCAGGCGCTCAAACTCGATCTCTCGGAACTGGTCGGCGGCGGCATCAGCCAAAAGCAGGCCGAAACCATAGAAGTGGTGAGCCTCGCCCACACCCCGGAAATCCGCTCGCCCAAAGGCGACTGGACCCTGCGCATCCTGAGCCCGCCGAACCTCGCGAGTCAGGTGGAATGGTATGAAGTCGAAATCGCCGCCGGCAAGAGCCTCGCGAGCTCGCCCCATTCGGCCGGCACCACCGAACATCTAACCGCCTGGACCGACGGTCTCACTGTCATCAGCGGCGGCAGTAGCCAGAAACTGGCCAAGGGCGAAACCGCCCGCTACCGCGCCGACCTGCCCCACGAAATCGTCAATGACTCCACCGCGCCGGCAAAAGCGCTGATGGTCGTGCACTATCGGGGCTGAGCCCAAGCCGGCCCGTGCTTTCCCCCAACTCACCCGTTGTCGTCACCACCGGGCTTGTCCCGGTGGTCCATGGCGTCCGCAAGACACTAGGTCTCTGTTGCATGGATTGCCGGGACAAGCCCGGCAATGACGATGGAGCGGAAATACTGAGGCGATCAGCGCTACGAGTCCCCCGAGGTTCACACCACCTCTGGAATCCAGACCACCATGCTTCCCTGCCCGCGATTGGCCCAGAGATAGTATGGAATAGCCGTCAGGTTCGCCTCGCGCTCGGCCGGCGGCTTGGTCCGATAGAGCCCCGACCATTCCCCCTCGTCGATCGCCGTCGCTGCCGCCTTGAGCGTCACAACGCCATCGAACAGACCCGCCTCGGTCTTCGCCTCCAGTGCCGCATCGCGCTTGATTTTCAACCGCTGCACGCGCCCACCGGGATTGTCGACCTCCTCGACACAGTAGACCAGCGGCCCACGCTTCAGCGCCACGCGCCCGGCATTCATGATCACGCCCGGATGCGAATAAAGCCGCTCCGCCGGCATCGGCAGATCCAAAGCAATTGTGTCGCCCTTGGCCCAAGTGCGGTGAATGGTGACATAACCATTCTCAGCCTTTGCCTCGACCTTCTGCCCATTCACCGCGATGGTCGCCCCATGGCACCAGCCCGGAATACGAAGCTTCACATCGAACGCCGCCGACGTTTCCGGATCGACCGAAATCCTGATGTCGCCCGACCATGGATAGTTCGACACTTCCTTGAGCGCGACCTTCTGGCCGCCGATCTCCACCGTGGAGCCAATCCCGCCATAAAGGTGGAAGGCCACCCCGTCATTCGACGTCGAGATAAAGTACCCACCCACCGAGGCCACCAGCCGCGACACGTTCATCGTGCAGCACGGGCAGGTATGCCAGTCCCACCGCGTCGGCGTACCATCGCTCTCCAGCGGATTGGCATAGAAATAATGCTCGCCATCCCGGCTCAGCCCCGAAAGCGCGCCGTTGAACATGGCGAGCTCGAGAATATCACCGTACTTCCCATCGAGATCGAGATGCAGCATCCGCTGCGCCCAAAAGATCAGCGCCACCGAGGCGCAGGTCTCGGCATAAGCCGTCTGGTTGGGCAGATCGAAGTCATGCGTAAATCCCTCATTATGTGCCGAGGGGCCCAGGCCCGCCGTCACATACATCTTGGTTTCCATCACATCATCCCACAGCACTTCGCACGCCCGCTTCAGCGCCGGATCGTTCAGCTCCGCCGCCAGGTCTGCCATGGCCGTATAGAGATACATGGCGCGCACGGCGTGGCCGACCACCTTCTCCTGCTCGCGCACCGGCTTGTGACTCTGCGAATACTCGTAGTTCCCAAAGACATAGCGCTGCTTGCTGTCGCCACCTTCGCGAGCCTCGCGCTCGATATCAAAATAGTGCGGGTTCGTGCGCCCACGCTCGTTGATCATGTAGGTGGCAAAGTCGAGATGCTTCTGCTCCCCTGTGAGGTAGTAGAGCTTCATCAGCGCCAGCTCGATTTCCTCGTGCCCGTCATAGCCCCGGCGCTTGCCGGCCTCGGTGCCAAAGGTCGCGTAGATGTGGTCGAGATAGCGCTCCATCACATCGAGAAAGCGTCGCCGACCGGTTACCTGAAAATAGGCCACCGCACCTTCCAGCAGATGCCCGGCATTATACATCTCGTGATTGTCGCGGAGGTTGGTCCAGCGGTTCTCCGGCTCCCGCCCGAGATACCAGCAATTGAGATAGCCATCCGGCGCCTGCGCCTTCTCAAGATCATCCACCGCCGCTTCGATCTTGGCCTCGATATCGGCATCACGCCGATGCGCCAGCGCATAGCTCGCCGCTTCGATCCATTTGCCGACATCGCTGTCCCAGAACACCTGCACGGTGAACCCGTTATTGTGGCGCGGAAAGCGCAGCGGCGGCGGCGGATTCGGCAGTTTCAGCGAGTCGAGAATGCCATATTCACCCAGCTTCTTGTGCTGGCTGGGCACCGTCCGATCGAGCACGGTTTCCAGCCGTTCATGCCAGAATTTTCCTTCCAGCCGCACATCGGGAAAGGGAACGGGAGCGTAGCGAAACATGAGAAAACCTTTTCTCTTTCAAGGCTGTAGAGTTTCGTAGTTGAGCTCTCCCCCACTCCCGCGTGTCACCCCGGCGCAGGCCGGGGTGACACGCGGTGGGAGTTGAATAGATTGAAGCTAAATCCTCGCCCCGCTCTGCGGATCAAACAGGTGCACCAGCGCCGGGTCGATATCGAGGCCCACCCGGTCGCCCACCGAGAAACCGAGACGCTCCGTCTGCACCAATTGCAAGGCACCGTCCTTGGACGTCAGATAGGTCGCCGAGCCGGTCGACTCCACATTGCCGACCTCGAAATGGAAGCTCGCCGCCCCCTCCGCCACGCGCAGATTTTCAGGGCGCACGCCCGCGACCACCTTACGATTTGGCTCGGCCTGCCGCGCCAGCGGAATGCGATCCCCCGCCCCCACGACAACACCCCGGCCATCTTCGGAAATGACACCATCGACGAAATTCATCGCCGGCGAACCGATAAACCCGGCAACGAACCGATTGACCGGCTGATCGTAGAGATCAAGCGGTCGCCCCTGTTGTTCGATAATCCCGTCGCGCATCACCACCACCCAATCGGCCATGGTCATCGCTTCGATCTGGTCATGGGTCACGTAGACCGAGGTCGCCCCCAGCCGATCATGCAGCGCCCGGATTTCCTTGCGCATCTGCACGCGCAGCGCCGCGTCGAGATTAGACAGCGGCTCGTCGAACAAAAACGCCTTAGGATTACGGATAATCGCCCGGCCCATGGCCACACGCTGCCGCTGCCCGCCCGAAAGCTGCCGCGGATAACGCGACAGCAGCGCCGATAGCCCGGTCGTTGCCGCCACCTCGGCCGCCTTGGCCTTGGCTTCCGCCTTCCCCACGCCATGGAGGCGCAGCGAATAGGTCAGGTTCTCCTCCACCGTCATATGCGGGTAGAGCGCGTAGGACTGAAACACCATGGCGATGTCGCGATGCCTCGGCGGCACGCCGGTCATCTCCTTGCCGGCGATATGCAGGTCGCCCGAGGTGATGGTTTCGAGCCCGGCAATCGAGCGCAGCAGCGTGGACTTGCCGCAGCCCGAAGGCCCGACCAGCGCCACAAAGCTCCCCTTCGCGATCGAGAGGCTGACATTCTTCAGCGCATGGAAAGCGCCATAGTGCTTGTCGATATTTTTGAGTTCGATCTGGGCAGTCATTTGAGTGCTCCCGAGGTGAGGCCGGAGACGATACGGCGCTGCAGCAGGACGAAGACAGCAAGGATCGGCGTCACATAGATCGCCGAATATGCCATGATGGCGTTCCAGTCGGTCGAGTTTGGGCCAAGGAAGCCCGAGAGACCAACGCTGGCTGGCTGCAAGGACGGGTCCTGGATGATCGACTTGGAATAGATGTACTCGCCGAACGAGCTCATGAAGGTGAGGATGGCGCAGACCAGAATGCCGTTCCGCGCCAGCGGCAGGACGATGGAGAAGAACGCGCCGACACGCGAATTGCCGTCGACCAGCGCCGCCTCTTCGAGTTCACGCGGCACGGTCATGAAGGTGGCGCGCACCAGCACCACGAAGAACGGCATGGCCTTGGCCGCCGCCGCCAGCACCACCGCCGTACGCGGATAGTTCAGCAACCCGAACTGGTTGAAGGCGACAAACAGCGGCGTCACCATCACAGAGGCTGGCAGAACCTGCAGCATCAGCACCGAGAAGAGGCCGATATCGACCCAGACGTTCCGGTAGCGTGCCAGCACATAGGCGCAGCCCGTGCCAAAGATCACGGTGATGGCCGTCACGCCCGCCGCGATCAGCGTGGAGTTCCAGAGGAACACATGCATGGTCCGTCGCGTCCACACACTGGGATAGATCGACAGGTCGATCTCGCGCGGCCAGAATGTGGGCGGATTGGCAAAGATCTCCGAGCCCGATTTGAAGCTCGTGACATACATCCAGTAGAGCGGGAAGAGATAGACCGCGGCCAGCGCCAGGGCGACGACGACGAGCAGCCAGGGAATATAGGGCCGGGTCATCCGCGCACCTCATGGCGGGTGGAGCGCACATAGATGATCGACGCGATCAGCACGAGCACCAGCATCATCACCGAAATCGTGGCGCCCTTGGCGAAATCGTAAAGCTGGAAACTCATCTGCCAGGACCAGTATTGGGCAACCGTCGAGGTATTGGCCGGGCCGCCCTCGGTGATTGCAGGGAAAAGGTCGAACTGCTGCAAGGTGCCGATTAGCCCGAGCGACAGCACCGCGCCGATCGTCGAGCGCATCATCGGCAGCGTGATCGTCCAGAAGCGCTGGAAGGCATTGGCCCCGTCGAGCTCCGCGGCCTCATAGAGATCGCGCGGAATGGCAGCGAGCCCCACCGAAAGCAGCAGCATGTTGAAGGCGAGCCCCAGCCAGATATTGGCAATAACCACGGCCCAAATCGAAAAGGCCGGATCGGACTTCCAGAACACGTTCGACTGGATGATCCCGAGCCCCTTGAGGATCGTGTTGAGCACGCCGAAATCGCCGGCCAGGATCCAACTCCAGATCGCGCCGACCACCAGGCCCGGCATCACCCATGAAACGAGGAACAGGCCGCGAATGGTCGAGGCGCCCGGAAAATTCTGCGCAAAGAACAGCGCCAGCGCAAAGCCGATGATGAACTGGCCGCCCATCGAGAAGAAGACGAAGATGAAGGTATTTTTCGTCACCAGCCAGAATGCTGGCTCGCGCACCACATCGATGTAGTTCTGGAAACCCGCCCACGGCCTGATCAACGAGCCAAGGGTGAACATGTCCACCTGCTGGAAGCTCATCAGCACATTGTAGATCAACGGCAAACCAGCCATGGCGACGAGAAAAACCATCGCCGCGCCAACAAGCAGAATATCGAAACCCACGCCATCGCGCAGGGAAGCCAAAAATCGTCGCATAAGACCTCCAGCTACAGGCCGGTTCTCGTGGCCACTCCCACCCTTGCTCCCTCCCCACAAGGGGGAGGGAAACGATGGCACTGTGGCGTCGCAGAGTGCGCCTCCCTCCCCCTTGTGGGGAGGGAATGAGGGTGGGGGTGCGACGAGCGCAACCCCACGTCAGAAGCGCAGCCTCACTTCCCGAGAATGCCGTTGATGGTGGTCTGGGCCTGTGCCAGTGCATCCTTGGACGGCATCTGGCCGGTCAGTGCCTGCTGCATGGCGTCATAGATGGCCTTGGAGATCTTTTGCCATTCCGGATGCGGACCACGCGGCTGGGCATACTGGAGCTGCTCCTTGAACACCTTGAGCGCGGCGTCCTTTGTCGCAATGCCGGTGACCGGCAATTCGATGTCGCTGCGCGCCGGAATGGAGCCGAATTCTTCAAAGATCCGGTGGTCCTGGGCGGCAAAATATTCGAGCGCGCGGAAGGCCTCGTCCGGATGCTTGGTAGTCGACATGATGCCCCAGTCGAACCCGCCCAGAGCCGAGGAGCGTTCGCCGCCCTCAGTGATCGTCGGCAGCAGCGCCACGCCCCAGTCGAACTTGGCATCTTCGACCATGCGGTTGACTTCCCACGGGCCTGAAATCGCCATTGCGGCATTGCCCGAATTGAACGTGCCGGTGGAGTCCCACTGGCCAAGGCTCAAGACGTCCTTGGAAGCCCAGCCGTTGTCGACCATCTTCTTCCACAGATCGAGCACTTCGGCCGCGCCATCGGTCGCCACATTGTCATAGCCGCCGCCGGACATCTGGATGATCGGCAGGAACTGGAACGTCCCCTCTTCGCCCGCACGCGCCGAGAAGGTCGCGCCATAGACGTTGTTGGCCGGATCGGTCAGCTTTTCGGCGTATTCAACCAGCTGCGCCCAGGTCGTCGGCGGCTCGGTGATGCCGGCCTTGGCGAACAGGTCCTTGTTGTAGAAAACGCCGATAGTGTCGGTGTACTTGGGAATGCCAAAATACTTGCCGTCCCACGAAACCGAGTTCAGCGGCCCCTGGAAATAGTTCTCGGCCTTGATCTCGGTCGAATTGGCGATCCGATCGGTAATGTCGAGCATCGCCCCACGCGACGAGAACAGCGCGAAGTCCGGATTGTCGAACGACACGATGTCAGGCGCATTGCCCGTCGCGAAGGCGCGCAGCGTTTCGTTGACTAGATCGTCGAACGGAATGGCGCGGTATTCGACGACGATATCCTCGTTCGCCTCGTCGAATTCCTTGGAGAACGTATCGGCGATACCAACGCGGTCCACCCCGTCGATCGACCAGATTTTCAGCGTCACCTGCGCAAAGGCGGGCGTCGCCAGGCTCATCGCGCCAAGGCTGACAGCAGCCAGCAGTCCAAATGCGTTCAGTTTCATCAGGTTCTCCTCCCCTGAGCGGCACAATCGCCGCAAAAATGCTGCACAGGGCCCTCCTGCCCCAAAGCAGCGCTTAGTCGGCGGCGATGACTAGACCTCCGCGACGTTCCGTAACCGCAGCGTTACCGCCGCAAGATTCGTTGAGTGCCTTGAAGGTCGTCGCGACGCTCACGCCGACGCGGTTTGCCACGCCATAAATGCGGACCCGACCTCCCCCAGCACTCACGACAACCTCCACGAGAAACCGTTTTCTCATTCAGAGAAAACCTTTTCTTTTATCACGTCAAGTTAAGTATGACTTATGCGGAAATGAAATCCCCGCCCCGGCTCGCCTTGAGATAATTGAGCGCATGCACCTGCCCGGTGATCTCGAGATCGCCGCGATAGACCGGGTCATGCCAGCCCTCGATATCGATCGAGCCCTGGTATCCGGCGAGCCGCAGCTCCGAGATTACATCGGTCCAATTGGTGTCGCCAAAGCCCGGTGTGCGCATGAACACGAAGGGCACCTTTCCGAACACGCCATGCTCGCGAATGACGTCCCAGCGAATGGTCGCGTCCTTGCCGTGCACATGGAAGAACTTGTGCGCCCATTTGCGGATCTGCGGGATCGGCTCGATCAGATAGACCATCTGATGGCACGGCTCCCATTCGAGCCCGATATTGTCATCCGGCGTCTCGTTGAACATCAGCTCCCAGGCATCGGGGTTGTGCGCAATGTTCCAGTCGCCCCTCTGCCAATTGCCGTCCATGGCGCAGTTTTCAAAGGCGATTTTTATGCCTTTGTCCGCCGCGCGCTTGGCCAGCTCGCTCCACACTTCCTTGTAGCGCGGCAGGCTGTCGGTAAGCACCTGGTTACGAATGCGCCCGGTAAAACCCGCCACGCAGGTCGCGCCAAAATGGTGCGCATTGTCTATGCACTGCTTCCAGCCCTCGAGGGTAAGCAGGTCCTTTTCCTGCGTCTCCAGCGGATTGCCGAACATGCCGATGGTCGAAATCGTGATGTCACGATCCCCGATCGCATCGCGGCAGCGCTTCCCGAGTTCCGCCAGATCCTGCCCGTTGGTCGTCTGCCAGAAGAACGGCTCAAAGCTCTCAAAACCGAGATCAGCTATCTTGGCGATATTCTCCGGCGCCTTGCCCTCGGTGGATTGGATCATGGTGCCGATGCGAATGGATTTGGCGGGATTAGTCACTGAACAAAAATCCTAGACAGAAATGGAAACACGTTGCTTGAGCTTGGCGCTCTCGATGGCGGCAAAGACCATGGCGAGGCTTTTTATGTTGTCGCTGCCCACCGTCTCCGGCCGCGCGCCGCTCTCGATGGCGTCGAGGAAGTCAGCAATGACGCTGGCATGCCCCTCGGTCTTGGATGCGTCCGGCATGTCGGGAATATCAAGCGGCTCCAGCGGCCGGAAAAAGCCTTCCGTGCCCGCCACCTGATGGGCCTCAAACCTGTCATAGCCATCCCAGAGCAGCGTGCCCTTGGTGCCCACGATCCGCCAGGAAGCCTCCCAGCTCGTATTGGCGCCCTCGGCGCTCCAGCTACCGCGATAGTTGAAGACGATATCGTCCTCGAACTCGAAGATCGCATTGGCGGCCGCGCCATGGGCGTACCAGGAGCCCGGCGGATTGACCTCGAGGCAATAGACCGCCTTGGGCGCAGTGCCGGCCATGAACCGCGCCGCATCCAGCGTATGGATCGCCATGTCGAGCAGCAGCACGTTTTCCATCTCTTCGCGAAACCCGCCGAAATGCGCGCCAACGAAGAAATCGCAATTGATTGATGTCAGCTGCCCCAGCGCCCCGCTTTCGATCAGCTGCCGGATGCGCCGCACGCCCGGCACATAACGCCGGTTCTGCACCACTGCGTGAATGCGCCCTGCCGCTTTGGCCTGCTCCACCATGGCGCGCGCGCTCTCCAGCGTCGGCGCCATCGGCTTTTCGGTAAGAACATGACAGCCATGGGCCAACCCCGTCGCCACCAAAGCCGGCCGCGCGCTGGGCACCACAACATCGAACAGCAAGTCCGGCTTGGTCTGGGCAAGAACGGTATCGAGATCGCTACCGATCACGACGTCAGTCAGCGCGAACTCCGCCGCACGCCCCTCGGCCACCTTGGGGTCAAGGTCGACAAGGCCGACGACCTTCACCCTGCCCTTGAGCAAGGGATGCTCGGTAAGGGCATTGAGCCAGCCTTTGGACATGGCTCCGCAACCCGCAAGAACGGCCTTAAACTGCACGCTGGAAATCCTCCCGCAAAGGACGTGCGCTGCTTCTACGCAGCTTGGCAGCCCTATTGCCGTAAACGTTTACGACGCTACAATTGAGACGAAATCCGTGTCAAGACACCTCCGTAAACGTTTTTGGTTCGCGTTTGGAAAAGTGAAATCGCCACCAGGGCGACCACGGAAGGCCTTGTGATCGCTGCGCGTTTCGGCGACACACTCAAGGCGAAGGTGCACATAGTGCCGGGGGAAAAATGAAGGGCATCAGGCGCCTGGCGCAGGAGTTGAATATCTCCATCGGCACGGTTTCCCGCGCCCTCAATGGCCGCGCCGATGTCAGCGACGAAACCCGCCAGCGCGTACTCGAAGCCGCGACCACCATGGGCTATGTCCCCAATCAGGCTGGCCGCAGTCTCCGCCAGGGCAGCACCAACGCCATCGGTTTCATGATCGAACTGGGCGCCGACATAAACGGCAATAGCGATACCTTCTTCATGGGCGTCTTTGACGGCGTGCAGTCGGTGCTCACCCGCCACCACCTCGATCTCGTGGCCCTACCCTGCCCAACCGACGAAAACCCGACCGCCTATCTCCAGCGCATGATCGGACGACGACTGGTCGATGGTCTCATCATTTCCGCCACACATCGCAAAGACCCGCGTATCGACCTTCTCACCAAGGCCCGCATCCCCTTCATCGCCCTCGGTCGCTCCCAGACACCGGGCGACTATCCCTGGATCGACCTCGATTTCGACGGCGTCGCCCGCCGCGGCATCGACCGCCTCGTCTCAGCCGGCCACAGTCGCATCGCCGCCGCCGTACCCAGCAACGACATCAATCTCGGCTTCGTCTTCCTCGATGGCTACAAGGCGGCGCTAAAACGCCACGGCCTGCCCTACGATCCATCGCTCGTGATGCGTGTCCCCTCGTCCGAGCTCGGCGGCTACCAATTGGGCCACGACATCCTGACAATGGAAAACCGCCCCACGGCGATCATACTCAACTACGAATTGCTGGCCCTCGGGCTCTATCGCCAACTGGCCGAAGCTGGCCTCCAAGCCGGCCGCGACCTCGCCATTATCGGCTTCCGCGAAAACCCGGTCTCCCGTTTCATGTCCCCCCGCCTGACCTGCTTCCGCCTCTCCCTTAGAGACCTCGGCATCGCACTGGGTGAAGCACTGCTTGCCAGCATGCCGGCCTATGCAGACGCGTACCCGCTCGGGACTGTGCAGAGGGTCTGGCCGATGGAACTGGTGCCGGGAGAGAGCGACGGGTTGTGAATCCAGTCGGCTTTGCCACCATTGCGGAAACCCACGACATCATTTCCCCCACGACGTCATTCCCGCGAAAGCGGGAATCTCGGCTTCGGATCTTTTGAACGTAAGATTCCCGCTTTCGCGGGAATGACGCCGCGCCTGGCTCAAACGCCGGTCATACCAGGCGGCACCTGCTGCGGGGCTCGGTGACCCTACCCCAACCACTTCCCAAAAAACGCCAACACTGCCTCCCGCATCCGTGGCGTCTCCTGATGCCCAATCCCCGGCTCGCTGACCTTCTCCAGCTTCCCCGGCGCCCCGGCATAGGCTGGCGCCAGTTCCGCCCAGGCCCGCTCCACGGCCAATGGCGGGCTCAAATGATCCGCCTCACCGACGCAAATTAATTGCGGCCTTGGCGCAATCAGCGCCGCAATCGTCCCACCATCGGCCTCGCGCAGCAGCCCCGGCACGGTAAGATAAATCCCGTGCCCGTCATGCGCGCCCAATTGGATCATCGTCCTGAAATCGGCAAAGCAACAAAGATGCGCGACGGCTGAAATCCGGTCATCCAGCGCCGCCAGCCAATAGCTCAGCACGCAGCCCATCGAGAGCCCGAACGCCCCGATCCGCGCGGGATCGACATCATCACGACTCTCAAGATAGGTCAGCGCCGCCGCATGATCCGACAGCATCTGCCCGAATAGCGATTTGCCATGCCAGAGCAGTGCCTTGGCCGCAAAATCCTCGCTGACGGTCGCCCGCTCGCCAAAGATCGGCATATCGATGCAGAGCGTCACATAGCCCGCCCGCGCAAAAACCGGTCCTAGTGGCCCCACCAGATATTCCCGCCCATCGAGCAGTTCCCGCGCGCCAATCGCGTAACCACCGCCATGCGAATGCCCGTAGAGGATCGCTGGCAGACGTCCAGTCGCCCCACGAGGCTTGGTCAGGATGCCGCGCACATCCTCTTCCCCGATCCGCAGCCGCAAATGCTCGACCACATAGTCTTCGACATGCTCCTCCCGGCTGGAAATCAGCCCAATTTCGGGCGGCGCAAAGCCAAGCAGTTCGGCAAAACGAGAACGGGTAATCGACACGGTTTCCTCCCGGTGCAGTCGTCGGGAACCTAACGGAGGAGCAAGCGCTAGAGCAACCATCCACCAGCCCCCACGCCTCCGCATTGCTGCATTGCTTCACGACAAATCCATCCATCGGCACTTGCCGATGGAGTGACGCATATGCATCTATGCGCTCGTTGGCCGGTTCCGGCCGGCCACCGCTGGCCTAGGCCGCGCCTAACGAG
Organism: Devosia sp.; assembly: GCF_024707125.1. Taxonomy (GTDB): domain Bacteria; phylum Pseudomonadota; class Alphaproteobacteria; order Rhizobiales; family Devosiaceae; genus Devosia. The sequence goes on along the minus strand of NZ_JANQAH010000007.1, from coordinate 131,467 downwards.
AGACTTTCATGACCGATCTATTCTCCCCCATCGCCCTGCGTGATCTCACCTTGCGCAATCGGACAGTCGTTGCGCCCATGTGCCAGTATTCGGCCATCGACGGTTTTGCCAACGATTGGCACTTTGCCCATCTCGCGCGCTTCGGCATTGGCGGTTTCGGTCTCGTCATTCTCGAAGCAACCGGCGTGGTTCCCGAAGGCCGGATTTCCTACGGCGATCTCGGCCTGTGGAAGGACGAGCAGATCGCTCCCCTCGCCCGCATCGTCGATTTCCTCCACAGCCAGGGTGCTGCTGTCGGCATTCAGCTCGCCCATGCCGGCCGCAAGGCTTCTACCCCGGTTTCCTGGCGCAAGCCTGAAGACCTCGTGACCGAAGAGCAGCGCAAGGCCGCCGGTTATGAGCACTGGCAGCCCGTCGCTCCATCGGCCGAATCCAACAATCCCGCCGACCCAACCTTCCAGGTTCCAATCGCCCTCGACAAAGCCGGCATCCAGCGCGTCATCGACGGTTTTGTCGACGCCACCAAGCGCGCCGACAAGGCCGGTTTCGACACCGTGGAAATCCACGCCGCCCACGGCTACCTGCTCAATCAGTTCCTCTCGCCGCTCGCCAATCACCGCACCGACGAATATGGCGGCTCCAGAGAAAACCGCATGCGCTTGCTTCTCGAGGTGACCGACGCCGTCCGCGCGGTCTGGCCGAGCCAGAAGCCGCTCATCGTCCGCATCTCCGTCAGCGACAATGCCGAGGGCGGCTGGACGGTCGAGGATAGCGTAGTCCTCGCCCGCGAGCTCAAGGCACACGGCGTCGACGCCATGCACGCCTCGAGCGGCGGCTTCGCCCAGGGCCGGATCACCTCTTCGGCGGCCTATCAGGTGCCCTTCGCCAGTGCCCTCAAGAAAGGCGCCGACATTCCCACTATCGCCGTTGGCCTTCTCGGCGACGTCGACTCGGCCAATGAAATCATCGCCAATGGCGATGCCGATTTCATCGCGCTCGCCCGCGGCGCCCTGAACGATCCCAATTGGCCGGTCCACGCCCAGCGCCATCTCGGCAACAAGGACTATTCCCTCTGGCCCGTCCAGACCCGCCGCGTCTCCGAGCACGACCGCGTACTCGGCCTGCAGGCATCGTAAACACCTGGGGCGAGCGCAACATGCGCTCGCCCCAACAATTTCACCGCCCAATCGAAATTTCGCCGCAAGGCGAATACACCCTTGAGCTTGACGCTGCCGATACCCACCTCAGCGTCAATCGAGGGACAAGACATGGATACCAAGGCCGCCATCATCGCGCTTCTCAGCGTCTGGGGAGTTGGCACCGCAGCCTGCCTACCGGCCGTCGCTGAAGAGCCCGCAATTGCGGACGAAGGCGACAGCGACAATCCGCTGCTCAACAAGGTCTGGGTGCAGCAGGGCGAATCCGCCAGCCCCGGCACCATGCAGATCTTCCTGGCCGATGGCACCCTCGTCAGCGACAGCTGCTGGGAGACTTATCGCCTCTCCAAGTGGCAGCAGGTTTCCGACACCGCGATCTCGTGGGAAGAAGACGGCATGACCATCAATGCCGATATTTCGTCCCTCACGGCTGACGAACTTATCCTGTCGCTGAAACTGGGGAGCGACGTGGTCGAACAGCGCTTTTCTCCCGCGACCGTCCCAACCGTCTGCCCGGACATGCCGCGCTAACCTATTCGGCCAGGCGCGGCATTCGCGGGCAACAGTCTGCTAACCCAAGCGTGTCGCTACACGCTTAGATCACCACCTGAGTGCCGATTTCCACCACACGTCCGGTGGGAATGTGGAAGTACTCCGTCGCATCGCTCGCATTGCGGGCGAGACGGATGAACAACCGATCCTGCCAGAAGCGCAGCGGCCCGCTCTTCTTGCCGAGCTTGAGCGAACGCCGCGACAGGAAGAACGACGTCGACATGATATCGAACTTCCATCCCAGCTTGCGCGCCAGCGCCAAAGCCGTCGGAATGTTCGGCGTTTCCATATAGCCGAACGTCACGACGACGCGGAAGAACAGCTCGTTATAGGCGTCAATCGTCACCTTCTCATCGTCAGGCACGCGCGGCGAGGCCGAAGTGCGCACCGTCAGGATGACGTTCTGCTCGTGCAAGACCTTGTAATGCTTGAGAGAATGGAGGAGTGCCGTCGGCGCGCCCTCGATGTCGCTGGTCAGGAAAATGGCCGTGCCCGGTACAGTGGTCGGCTTTTTCTTCGCCAGATTGTTGACGAGGAATTCCAGCGGAACTTCGTCGCGCCGGGTCTTTTCCGACAGGCGCCGACGTCCGGCCATCCAGCTCCACATGATCAGCGCCACGAACAGCGCCACCGCTGCCGGCACCCAGCCGCCCTGGAACAGCTTGGACGCATTGGCCGCGAAGAACCCGCCATCGATGCAGAGATAGACGACGCCGAAGAACACCACGGCAAGCGGGTGCCACTTCCAGTTGCGCCACATGACGACAACCAGCAACAGCAGTGTCACGATCATCACGCCCGACACGGCAATACCGTAAGCATTTGAAAGTGCAGAAGAACTCCCGAAGGCGGCGACCAGGACCAGCACGCCTATCATCAGCATGGAATTGATCTGCGGCATGTAGATCTGGCCGCTCTGCGTCGCCGAAGTATGGTGCACCACCATGCGCGGCAGCATGTTGAGAGCGATCGCCTGCTGAGCGAGACTATAGGTGCCGGTGATCACCGCCTGGCTGGCGATGATGGTCGCCATCGTCGCGAGAATCACGAAAGGCAACAGGCCCCATTCGGGCACCATCTCGAAGAACGGGCTCGCGACATTGTCGACGCCATGGCTGATCACATAGGCGCCCTGCCCGAAATAATTGAGCAGCAAACACGGGAAAACCAGGCCGAACCAGGCCAGGACGATCGGCTTGCGCCCAAAGTGCCCGAGATCGACGTAAAGCGCTTCCGCGCCAGTTACGGCGAGAAAAATGGCGCCGATGACCACGAAGGCGATGCCGAAATGCGTGACGAGAAATTCAACGCCCAGGAGCGGATTGACCGCCCAGAGAATCTCCGGGTGCTGAACGATGTTGGAAATGCCGGCGATCCCCAGCGTCAAAAACCAGATCGCGGTCACCGGCCCGAAGACGATGGACACCTTCGCTGTGCCGACTCTCTGCACCGCGAAAAGGCCCAGAATCAGAACAAGCGTTATTGGCACAACCCAGCGGGTCATGCCCGGCTGGACGAGCTCAATGCCTTCAACGGCCGAGAGAACTGAAACGGCTGGAGTGATGATGGCGTCGCCGAAAAACAGCGCCGCGCCGAGCACGCCGAGGGCGGTGATCCAGACCGGTGGATTGGTAAAAGTCTTACGCGCCAGGGCCATAAGCGAGAGCGTGCCGCCTTCGCCATTGTTGTCTGCGCGGGTCACGAAGAACACGTACTTCACGGCAACCGTCAGCGTCAGCGCCCAGACGATCAGCGAGAGAAGGCCCAATACCTCGATATCAGAGGAAGCCGCCCCGGGCCGCACATACATGGCCTGCCGGAAGGCATAAATCGGGCTGGTACCAATGTCCCCGTAGACGACGCCGATAGCACCAAGGGTCAGGATAGGCAGATTGCTTTTCGCATGGCCGGCCTGATCGGCCGCTGCGATACCAGCCTGATGGCCGGTGGTTTCCGCTTGCGTCATGAGCTTTGGGGCTCTCTGTTTAAGGGCGGGCGCCGCTATACACCCGGCACCTTACACAAACAACACCATAAGCGTAACGGAATCAAAAAGGAGACAGGGGCCGTCCCTTGCGGAACGACCCCTGCTGCAAACGAGACCTGGAGGTCCTCGTAACTATTCGGCAGCCTTGGCGGCAGCAGCATCGTCTTCACGAGCGGCCTTGGCAGCCTCGCCCCACCAGATGAGCTGGTCGAGCATGTCCTTGGCCGAGTTGCCGATCGAACCTTCGATTTCGCTGATGGCCTTGGTGCCACCGAAGCCGGGGTGAACGGCCATGAAATCGGCGCCGGCAATGTGGACGGCCGAACGGGTCGAGGCCATCTGCAGCTCGATACCGATGGTGCGGAGGTTTTCGATGGCGCGGGCAGCGCCGACAGTGCCGTAGCCGACAGCGCCGAAGGCCTTCTTGTTCCAGTTCACATAGGCCTGGTCGAGAGCGTTCTTCAGGGCGCCGGTGATGGCACGGTTGTATTCGGCAACGACGAAGATGAAGCCGTCGAATTCGGAGATCTTGTTCTGCCAGCGAACAGCTTCAGCGTTCTGCGACGGCATCCAGGCGTTGGAAGCCATTTCGTCAAAGAACGGGAGCTGGAAATCGCGCAGGTCGACGATCTCGGCAGCAATTTCAGGGCGCTCGTTGGCCTTGTCGACAATCCACTTGGCCGGCAGTTCGCCGAAGCGGGTGGGACGGGTGGACGAGATGATGACGCCGATCTTGAGCTTGGACATTTGGGTGCCCTCCTTGGTAACAAAACGTAACTGAGGCGATATATGTGCCTGCCCCAGTTTTGCTCAAGAGGGCACCCGATTGTGTTCCGGCGACATCAGCGTGCCCCAGTTACATCGGTGTAAGTATAGGAAATCTAAGGTTTATCGGCGATTTCGTGGCTTTTGCAGGAAAGGACAGCAGACTTGTCTCTTCGGAGCCAACTCAGCGTTCGTCAAATAAGAACAGCCAGCAGCTATTTTTCAGCGAGTACGGCGATGTAGCGCCGCGTGGCTTCAGCAAAACCAAGCAGCAATGCGTCGGCAGTGATTCCATGCCCGATTGAGGCTTCCGCCACGCCAGGCACGGCGAGCTGAAATGCCGGCAGGTTTTCGAGGGTCAGATCGTGGCCCGCATTGACTTCGAGACCGATCGAAAGTGCTGCAGCTGCCGTCTCGGCCAGCGCCGTCAATTCGGCCTGGGCCCGCATGGGGTCGGCATAGCACGCGCCGTAGGGCCCGGTGAACAGTTCGACGCGGTCGGCGCCGGTGGCCTTTGCGGCAGTCACGCCCTCCAGCCGGGCATCCGGATCGCAAAACAGCGAAATACGGCGGTTAGGGCGCTTCAGGCGCTGCACCACCGAGGTCAGAAAATTGCCCTTGCCGACAAAGTCCCAGCCATGGTCCGACGTGGCTTGCGCGGGATCATCGGGCACAAGGGTGACCTGGTGCGGATTGACGTCCTCGATTAGTTCAAGGAAATCGTCGCTCGGATAGCCTTCAATGTTGAACTCGGCTTCCGGATACTCTTCCCGGAGCAGCGCACTGAGATCATAAACGTCGGAACGTCGAATGTGCCGCTCGTCCGGCCGCGGATGCACCGTGATACCACTTGCGCCCGCATCCATCACCACGCGCGCTATGCCGGTGACGCTCGGCCAGGGAAGATCACGCCGATTGCGCAATTGGGCGACGGCATTGAGATTGACTGAAAGCAGGGTCATGGCGCGGACTCGGTAGGAACTTGGCCCTTCCTATACCGGATCGTCCGCGCCGCCCAATCGAACCTTGTGATAAGACTTATGAAGGTTGTGACGGGAAACCCGTCACATCCCCACTGGGCCGCGGCCAATGGCGGCAAGGCCGGTGCGAACCACTTCCACAAGACCAAGCGGCGTCATCAGCGCGATGAAGCTGTCGATCTTGTCGGGCTTGCCGGTGACTTCGAAAACAAAGCTTTCCACCGTCGCATCAATGATATGCGCGCGGAAGGCTTCGGCAAGGCGCAGCGTCTCAGCACGGTGCTCACCCGTACCCTGAACCTTGATCAAAGCCAGCTCGCGCTCGACATAATTGCCCTCGGCGGTCAGGTCGTGCACACGATGCACCGGCACCAGGCGCTCGAGCTGCAGCTTGATCTGCACCAGTGTCTTGGGCGTGGCGATGACGACAACCGTGATGCGACTAAGTCGCCGTCCGTGTTCGGTCTCGCTGACAGTGAGGCTCTCGATATTGTAGCCGCGGGCCGAGAACAGGCCCACAACGCGGGCCAGGATTCCAGGCTCGTTGTCGACGAGCACGGAGAGCGTATGGCGCTCGGTCTGCTGGGTTTCCTGGGTCAGGAAATAGGCGGAGCCCGTGGGCTGGAGATGTGCGTTCATCTAAAAATCCTCCGCAACTGGCCGTCAGACCAGCTGCCGTCCCTTCTCGTCGATGATGGACCCGAGATTGGCGGTATCGGGCAGGATGATTTCGTTATGCGGCTTGCCCGACGGGATCATCGGCAGGCAGTTTTCGTCCTTTTCGACGATCACGTCGAAAAGCACCGGGCCGTCATAGTCCAGCATTTCGGCAATGGCGGCGTCGAGCTCAGCCGGGCTCTCGCAGCGGATGCCCTTGCCACCATAGGCTTCGGCGAGCTTGACGAAGTCAGGCAGCGATTCCGAATAGGAATGCGCATAGCGCGAACCATGCAGCAGATCCTGCCACTGGCGAACCATGCCCATGCGCTCGTTGTTGAGAATGAAGATCTTGATCGGCAGGCGATACTGCACCGCCGTCGACATCTCCTGCATGGTCATCTGCACCGAGGCTTCGCCGGCAATGTCGATCACCAGCGCATCCGGATGCGCCACCTGCACGCCCACGGCGGCCGGGAGGCCATAGCCCATGGTGCCGAGGCCGCCGGAGGTCATCCAGTGGTTCGGCTTGTCGAAGTGGAAGTGCTGGGCAGCCCACATCTGGTGCTGGCCGACTTCGGTGGTGATGTACACTTCCTTGGACTGGTTCTTCGTCGCCTCATAGAGACGCTGAATGGCCCACTGCGGCTTGATCACCGTGTCGGAGTTCTTGAAGTTGAGCGAACCAACGGCGCGCCATTTGTCGATCTGGCTCCACCACGGAGCGATCGCCTCGGTGCGCGGCTGGTTGGTCTTGCTGCGCCAGATGCGGATCATTTCCTCGAGCACGCGATTGCAATCGCCCACGATCGGGACGTGAACCTGCACGACCTTGTTGATCGAGGACGGATCGATATCGACGTGAATCTTGCGGCTATTGGGCGAGAACGCATCGATGCGGCCAGTGATGCGGTCGTCGAAGCGCGCGCCAATATTGATCATGACGTCGCAGTCATGCATGGCGAGGTTCGCCTCGTAGGTGCCGTGCATGCCAAGCATGCCCAGCCACTGCGGGTTGGACGCCGGGAAGGCACCCAGACCCATCAAGGTCGAAGTAACCGGGAAACCAGTCAGCTCGGCAAGCTCGCGCAGGTTCTCAGAAGCCTCAGGGCCCGAATTGATCACGCCGCCACCGGTATAGAACACCGGGCGCTCGGCCTTGAGCATAAGGTCCACGGCCGCTTCGATAGCCTTGAGGTCGCCATCGACCTGCGGACGATAGGACTGGTGACGAAGGCTCTCGATCTCCGGCCGGTAATATTCGCCAACGGCAAACTGCACATCCTTGGGGATGTCGATGACCACCGGGCCCGGACGGCCCGTCGTCGCGATCAGGAAGGCTTCATGCAGAACGCGCGGCAGGTCGTGAACCGACTTCACGAGGTAATTGTGCTTGGTGCAGGAGCGTGTGATGCCGACCGTGTCGCATTCCTGGAAAGCATCCGAGCCGATCAGCGTCGTCGGGACCTGGGCGGTGATGCAGATCAGCGGGATGGAGTCGAGCAGCGCGTCGGTCAGGCCGGTCACCGCATTGGTTGCGCCCGGACCCGAGGTAACCAGCACCACGCCCGGTTTGCCGGTCGAACGCGCATAGCCTTCGGCCATGTGGGTTGCGCCCTGTTCGTGGCGAACCAGAATGTGCTGAACGACGTCCTGCTGGAACATCGCGTCATAAATCGGCAGGGCAGCACCACCCGGATAACCGAAGATATGTTCAACACCCTGATCCGCTAGCGCCTGGATCACCATTTCCGCGCCGGTCATTTTCTCGGCCATTTGCGCTTCCTACTCCTCGTGCCCGCCGTACCGGGCGTTACGTCCTTGACGCCTTCAAACCGCCTCGGCGGAAAAAAGGCAATAAAAAAGGCCCCATTCGGGACCTGTTTTCGGCGCACCAGCTATCGCGCGGGGTTTTACCCCACGTTGCCGATGCGCCTACCTACTACGAGAATGAGTGCCCGCACGGGACCTCTCCTAAAATTAGTCGCGCATTGATAGGAGCATTGCGACAAAGCTGTCAAGGCTCGCTTTGCATCGGAAGCTTCGCCATAGTCCCCTCCTCTTTCAAATCGATCAGCCCGAAGACATGAACAGAAATCCGCTCGACAAGGAGCTGCAGCACATCTCTGGCATGAACACGGCCAGCCAGGCACTGGTTCAGCGCACTGCGGCACCGGGTCTGGCGATTCTGTTTCTCGCTCTTGTCGCCATGTGGGCCTCTGCCTCGGTTGGGCAGACACCGGCGGCCGTCGTCGTTGTCATCGGCGCTATCGTCGCGGGCTATATGGCGCTCAACATCGGCGCCAATGACGTGGCCAACAATATGGGCCCTGCAGTCGGCGCACGCGCCCTGACCATGCCTGCGGCCCTGCTCATCGCTGCCATCTGCGAAGCTGCGGGGGCATTGCTCGCCGGTGGGGACGTCGTCGAAACGGTCGCATCGGATCTTCTGGTGGGATTGAACATCGCCCCGGCCAGCTTCGTGCTGGTGATGATTTCAGCGCTGCTGGCAGCGGCCATGTGGGTGCACTTGTCCACATTCATCGGCGCCCCCGTTTCCACCACGCATTCCATCATCGGCGGCGTAACCGGCGCCGGCATCGCGGCAGCTGGCGTCAGCGCCGTGTCGTGGCCCGATATCTTCATCATCGCCTTTGGCTGGGTCGTCTCGCCCATAGCCGGCGGTGCGATAGCGGCGCTGCTACTGTTCCTGACGCAGGTAGCCATCACCAGACGAATGGACAAACTGCGTGCCGCCAGGACCTGGGTGCCCGTCTTTGTCGCCGTAATGGCCGGAACGTTTGCCATGTACCTGGCCGACAAGGGTCTGCAGCGGGTGTGGACACCCAGCCTCTTCACTACCCTCACCATCGGATTGCTGGCTGCTGTGATCGGCTGGGCGATAGCGTTCTCGGGGGTGCGGCGTCGCTCGGTTGAGCTGGAGAACCGGAAAAAGCACGTCGCAACACTGTTCCGGTTACCGCTGATCCTGTCTGCGGGTTTGCTATCGTTTTCCCATGGCGCCAACGATGTCGCCAACGCCATCGGCCCCCTCGCCGCCATCGTCTCGACTTTGTCCCACGGCACGGCAGAGGTGGGGACAGACCTGCCATTCTGGGTTCTGTCTATCGGTGCATTCGGCATTTCAGTGGGTCTGGCCCTATTCGGCCCACGGCTGATCCGCACCGTCGGCGAGCAGATCACCAAGCTCAACGAAATCCGCGCCTTCTGCGCAGCTCTCTCGACCGGCCTGACCGTGCTGGTCGCCTCGGCCCTGGGCATGCCAGTATCCACCACCCATATCGCCATCGGCGCGGTCTTCGGCATCGGCTTCCTGCGCGAATATCGCTCGCGTCAGGAAATGATGCGCAAGTCAGTGCCCATCTACGCGCGCTTCGTCGATCCGCGCGAACTGAACGCCACGCCGGAAATGGCCTTTGCGAATGCGCGTGAGGCCGATCACCGCCGCCTGATCCGGCGCCGGAGCGTCTATGGCATCATGGGAGCCTGGATGGTCACCCTGCCCTGCTCTGCCATATTGGCGGCCTTGGTATTTTTCATCGTGAGCCGGTTCGCGCTTTAGGCGCGGCGCCTTTCGGCGCGGGCGTCGTGAAAGCCGGCCACAAGGTCGGCGAGATCGCGATGCACCAGAAGCCGGCGGGACTCGCGCACCGTCACCCAGTGGCGCAGGCGTTGCCCTTTTTCCTTCCAACTATCGAGTTGCTGGGTAACGCGCAGCGGGTAGAGGTCAATATCGATAAGCCTGGCGCCGGAACCGGCCGCGGCGCGGTAGCTTCCGATAGGCACTTGCTCCACCTCTCCAAGAACGCCGGCTTCCTCGTAGGCTTCAAGGGCAGCACTATCCCAAGGCGTCAGATCGGGCTCGATCGCGCCCTTCGGAAAAATCCACCGACCACTGCGCCGGGACGTGACGAGCAGGAAGGCCATGCGCCCATCCACGACCGCGTAAGGCAGCGCACCCACTTGGCGGATCACACCAGTCGTCGGAGCTTCCGTGGCTTGCCAATCCTTGAACAGACGTCGCAGCATGGTCGTATTCGAACCTTCCTCAAGCGAGTTGAGACCGATTCCCCGTCAAAAGACAGAGGGGCCCCGAAGGGCCCCTCAAAATTCCGGTGCTGAAAGCGATTAGCTCAGCAGGGTCAGATCGGTCGCCGAGACCTTGCCATCACGGCCGGTCTGCAGTTCGAAGCTGACCTTGTCGCCTTCATAGAGGCCCTGCAGGCCCGAACGCTGGACGGCAGAAATGTGCACGAACGCATCCTTCTCGCCATTGTCAGGCGAGATAAAGCCGTAGCCCTTGGTCGTGTTGAAGAATTTCACGGTACCGGTAATGGCAGCCATGTTGAACCTCGTGGTCTGTAATACCGCAGCATGCGGTGGGAGGGTTTATTCGGCCCCCAAAGAGGGATCCGAACTTACGATGCACCAGATCAGGAGGTAGCCTAGATTCCGGAAATACCGGTCGTTCAGGTAGCGCAAGTCGAGTGGCACGTATTTCGGGATTATTGCGATCCGCCGTGAAATTATCAAGGCAATATCGGCAGTTGGACGTAGAACACCCGGTCGGTGGGGGCGCCGGCCGGGTGTCTTCGCAGCATGATGGCGGTTGGGACGACTACCGCCTCAGCGAAACTTTAGCCCCGCGGGCAGGTGTCGATATACTGGCTGCCATCGCGACGCTGATAGACGCAGCGGTTGTTGCTGCCTTCGACGCGACCAAGGACGTCGCCAGCGGCCGCGCCAACAACGGTGCCCACACCGGCACCAACAACGGTTCCTAGAAGGCTGCCACCGGTTGCGCTGGCACCGACAACGGCACCACCAAGCGCACCAACCGTCGCGCCCTGCTGAGTTGACGTACAGGCTGCCAGCGACAGGGTAGCGGCAACGATAATCAGGAACTTATGCATGAGATCCTCCAGGACTGATCGGACGATTAATGTTCGGTCGGAATTTTAGTTCCAGCCGTCGCTCAAGAAATGTTGAATCATTCGTTAAGTAAACCCCGGAACATTCCTGCGACGGCCACGCCGAGCCATCCGAGGATCATGCCGCCCCCGCCGATGGGCGCTGCGCCGGGAAACAGCGAGGTGCCGACCCAGTGCCGCATGGCAAGATCGGCCACGAAAATGGCGCAGCCGGCGCCCAGCACGAGGCCGGCGATGGCCAGCGGCCTGCTCCGTCCAATCAATCCGACGATCAGCAGAACCGGAGCATGAGCCAGCGCCATGGCGGAGATGGCTGCAAGATTTCGGACATCTTCACCATGCGAAGCCATCGCGGCCGTAGCGACGCCGACTGCCCCAAGCAAGCCCGCAACGCCAACCAGAACACGCCGCATCCAATCCACCATTTCCGTCCCCATCTTCCAAGCCAGACGCCTTTCGACTAGAGCATGGCGGTGTGTGGGGAAACGAAAATGACTGAAACAGTCGCGCCGCCGTCGTCGACGACGGGTGCAAGCATCAGCGATTCATCGAGCTGGGCCACGGAGTTCCGGGCGACATTCGCGCTCGCCTGGCCGCTCGTCATCGCCCAGCTCGCCCAAAACATGTTGCATACGACTGACGTGATTCTGCTCGGCTGGCTCGGTTCGACCTACCTGGCAGCCGGCACATTGGCGTCGACCTTCATGATGCCTTTCCTCGTCGGCGGCGTTGGACTCGTTGGTGCCGTCGCTCCTCTCGTCGCACAGGCACGAGGGTCGCGGGATATCAAGGCCGTGCGCCGCGTCGTGCGGCAGGGATGCTGGGCGGCCATCGTCATGGCCGCACTACTGGTTCCGCTGGTCCTCCAGATCAGGCCGATCTTTCACGCGCTTGGACAGGATCCCCAGGCCACGGAAATGGCCTATCAGTTCATCCAGATCGCTGCCTGGTCGCTGTTCCCGGCCTTCGGGATAATTGCCTTTCGTTCGCTGCTTTCGGCCTATGACGCTACCCGCGCCATTCTGGTGATCACCGTGCTCGGCGTGTTGTTCAACGCGGCGGCAGCTTATGTGCTGATCTTCGGCCATTTCGGCTTTCCCCGGCTTGAACTGCGCGGCGCGGCCATCGCGACAACGCTGACCAATGTGTTCATGCTCATCGCCATGGTGCTCTATGTGGTGCGCCATCCGAAGCTGAAGCGCTTCCATGTGCTCGTGCGCTTCTGGAAGCCCGACTGGCCGCGTTTCCGTGAAATCTTCCGCATCGGCACGCCGATCGGGCTGACCGTCGTTGCCGAGGTCGGCATGTTCACGGCCGCCGCGCTGCTCATGGGGCGCCTCGGTACTGACGAGGTGGCGGCCCATGCCATTGCCCTCCAATGCGCCTCCATCGCCTTCATGGTGCCACTGGGGCTTGGTGTCGCCGCAACAGTGCGCGTCGGCATGGCCTATGGCCGGGGCGATGCCGAAGGCATCCGCAAGGCTGGATGGACCTCCTTTGCCATGGGGACGGCGTTCATGACGCTCTCCTGCATCTCTTTCCTGACCCTCGGCCCACACATCGTGACGGTGTTCCTTGATCCTCACCTTGAGGCCAATGCCAATTCGCTGACCCTGGCCGCGTCCTTCCTGATCGTTGCCGGCGTCTTCCAGCTCGTCGATGGCGCTCAGGTCGTTGCGGCCCATTCGTTGCGTGGCCTCAGCGACACCAAGGTGCCGATGGTGCTGGCCATTGTCGGCTATTGGATGGTCGGGCTGCCCGTTGCCTATGTCCTCGGCTTCATCGCCGATTGGAAGGGTATCGGCATCTGGATTGGCCTCGCCGCCGGGCTCGCTTTCGTGGCCGTGGTACTGGTGACGCGCTTCGTGCTGCGGGAACGGATCGGGCTTCTCGACAAGATGCGCCGGCCAGCCTGACGTCAGGCCTCGATCGGCTTGCCTTCCAGCCCGAGCCGGGGCCAATCACCCATGCGGTTGCGGAACCAGGTGCGCTGGCGCTTGGCATATTGGTGCGTGGCGATAATGGCCAGGGTGATCGCTTCGTCTCGCGTCTGCACGCCGTCGAGCCAGTCAGAGATTTCGCGTACGCCGATGGCCTTCATCACCGGCAGGGATGGATCGAGATTTTGCGCCCGCAGGGCCCCGACCTCCTCCACGGCGCCAGTGGCGAACATCGCCTCAAAGCGCAGGGCGATGCGGGCACGGAGCACATCGCGATCGGGAGAGAGGACGAAGCGTTCGATCTTCCAGTCACCAAGCAGGCCCGACTGCGGATTGTCCTGAAAGGCGGAAAGAGGCTTGCCGGTAGCGCGCTTGACGGCGAGCGCGCGGGTGACGCGCTGCGGATCGGCAACTTTTAGGCGGCGTGCGGTTTCGGGATCCTCGTTGATAAGCAGCGCCATACGGCCCGCTTCGTCCAGGTCCTCGATCTCGCGCTGAACCTGCAGGGTCAGCTCCTGGGAGATTTCCGGGACATCGGCGAATCCGTTTGTCAGGGCTTCGAAATAAAGCCCTGTTCCGCCAACGAAAATCACTTCTCGCTCAGGATCGATTTTCGACAGAATCGTTCGCACGGCTTCGAGCCATTGGCCGGTCGAAAACCGCTGCGATGCCGGAATGGCACCGTAAAGGCGGTGCTCGGCAAGGGCTTCTTCCTCGATGGAAGGACGCGCCGTGACAATGCGCAGCGTGTCGTAAACCTGCATGGCGTCGGTATTGATGATGATCCCGCCATTGGCCCGGGCGCGCGCAAGCGCCATGCTCGACTTGCCGCTGGCAGTCGGACCCGCTATCAGGACGGCGCTTCTCTGGCGCGTCACCCTTGTCTCCCGAAAGTCATTTTCGCCATGCCGGTCCTCAGCCTCATCGCCAATCCCGCCGATTCCGACCTCGACGTCTCGCTTGCGGCCGCAGTGGTGCAACAAACCGGCGGAGAACTCAACTGGCTGACCCATCAGGTTGCCTGCGATATTCTCGAGCCCAAGGCGCCCGACGCACTGGCGATTGCCCGCGAGATCATCGGCAGCAAGCGCGTTGACGCCAATGTCGTGCCCACGGAAGGCCGTCGCAAACAGTTGCTCATTGCCGACATGGATTCCACCATGATCGAGCAGGAATGCATCGACGAACTGGCGGCTGCGCTCGGGCTCAAGGCCCAGGTCGCCGAAATTACCGAACGCGCCATGCGTGGCGAACTGGATTTCGGCCAGGCGCTCGACACGCGCGTCGCCCTGCTCAAGGGGCTCGGACGGGCCACCATCGAAGAAATTCGCCGCGAAGCGATCACGCTGACGCCCGGTGGTCGCGCACTGGTTCACACCATGAAAGCCTATGGTGCTTTCACCTCGCTGGTCTCGGGCGGTTTCACGTTTTTTGCCGACTATTTCGGCAAGCGGATCGGCTTCGACGAGGCCATCGCCAATGTGCTTCAGTTTGATGGCGACCAACTGACCGGCACGGTGCAGAAGCCGATCGTCGACAAGAACACCAAGCGCATTCGTCTGGAAACGCTGGCAAGCGAACGCGGTCTCGATCTGAGCCAGACGCTGGCTGTGGGCGATGGCGCCAATGACCTCGACATGATCGGGATCGCCGGCTTCGGTGTCGCTCTGCATGCCAAGCCGGCTGTGGCGGCTGCCGCGGGCTATAGGATAGACCATGGCGACCTGACGGCGCTCCTTTATCTGCAGGGTTATGCGGACGAGGAATTCGTTCGCTAGGGGCCGCATCGGGGCCAGCTCTTGAACCACCGCGTGGAAATAATCGGAAATCGAGGCAGATCACACCGGCCCAGCATGAAACGCCGCCCGGCCCTTTGGCGTCGCGGTTGCACGGTCGCGACGCCCTTCGGGCGCACGGTGGAAGCGGCTTTCGCCTCGAAATTTGGATGAAAGAAGAGGCGAAAGCCGCTTCGCACGTCCGGGATTTTTTGCGCATGCATCGAGCGGTCCCCTTTTGGGGTTTTGCGGTCCAGATCGCCGTCGGGAGCATCGCTGGGATGCAACGGGGGCTCTCTGCCGCTTGACCGGTGGTCAGCATCCACGCACTCGCCCAGGCGACCCCGAGCGACCCGACTTCCCGCCCGGCACTTCGTCGGTGCCGCGTGTTGTCGGCGGGAACGAGGGCATATTGGCATGGGACGATGTGGGCGGGGATAAGTGGGATAGATTTGTAACTCACACTCGATTCAGCGCCCTCGCCGCAACTACCCCAGCACGCTCCTACAGGCGACGAAAGATCTAGATTCCAGATGCCCAGAAGAAAGCAATTCAAAGGTATTTGCCACGACATCCTTGGAACATTTGTCAGTCGATACAATGATCTCAATGGCTACTGGGCGTTAGGTCAGTACGTTGCTTATCTTGAACGTCGCGGCAAACATCAACTGCAGCTAAAGCTGGGGAACGAAATTGGCGTTCCTGACAATAGCAGCGCAGTCGTCGCGGCAAGATACTATCGGGGCGCAGTTCTTCGAATGATGAACGCACAGGCGATGCCAGAGGCGTGGCTCGCGGATGGGACCATCACATTCTCCATTGTCGCATCATCCCAAGCGGCTTGCGAAATTGAGATCGTTTGTGACCTCGGCAGGACGTACCGGAGCCAATGCACCATAGGCGTTCGGCCCCATGACCCCGACGTTGAATGGCGCAGAAAAGGCAAGTTCGGTCCTTCAAACCAGAAAGGGCACTAGACGTGCGAGGGGCCCCCACGCGCCCATCTCAAAACAAAAAAGCCCGGCACGAATGCCGGGCTTTCTGTTCTTGTCGACTGCCTTACTGGCCGGTCACCGGAGCCGGAGCTTCCGTGCCGACGGTCGGGGTGAGTTCCGAACCGTCCTGCAGGGTCACGGCCGGAGGCGCCACGGTTTCTTCGATCCCAAGACCATCGAGGGCCGGCTCGTCGCTCGTTTCGGTGATCGGAGCAGCGGTCGGGGCGATGGGCGTGGCGAAGGTCGTGCTTGCTGCCGGCAGTTCGCCGTTCGAACCGAAGTAGCGGAAGAACGCGCTATCGGGCGAGAGGACCATGGTGGTGCCGGTATTGGCGAGAGCCGAACGGTAGGATTCCATCGAGCGGTAGAACTCGAAGAATTCAGCATCCTGGCCATAGGCGGCCGCGAAGATGCGGTTACGCTCGGCGTCACCGGTACCACGGATGATTTCCGCGTCGCGGGTAGCGGCAGCCACGATTTCGACGGCCTGACGATCGGCGATAGCGCGCAGGCTCTGGGCCTGTTCTTCACCGCGGGCGCGGAGGAGAGCGGCTTCGGCAAGACGTTCGGCGCGCATACGCTCGAAAGTCGTGGCCGAGACGTCTTCGTCAAGGTCGGTGCGCAGGATACGCACGTCGATGACGTCGATACCGAGGTTTGCCATTTCCGGACGGATCAGTTCGGCCGTTTCGCGCATCATCTGGGCGCGCTGGTCAGAAAGCGCCGCGCTGAACTCACGCAGACCATAAACTTCACGCAGCGCCGCATCGAGGCTGGCCCCGATACGAGCTTCGGCCACCGAGAGCTGGCCGGTTGCGCGTTCGCGGAAGAGACGCGCATCGGAGATGCGGTAGGTGAGGAAAGCGTCGACCTGATAGAAGGCGTTGCCCGAAACCTGCACGCGCATATTGGCGATGTCATAGCGCAGGAGCCGATCTTCGATGATCTGCACGCTGTCCACGATATCGGTCGGGATCTTGAAGTAAATGCCCGGTTCGGTGCGCACATCGGTGATGTCACCAAAGCGCGTGACGATGGCCTGTTCGCGCTCGTCTACGACATAGAGCGAGGAGAAGAGGACGTAGAGGGCCGCAACGATGACGGCGCCGATGATAAAGAGGCGGTTCGTCATGATCAGTTCCCCGTCGATGTCGTTGAGCCCGAGCGCAGCTCAGGCAGCGGCAGATAGGGTACGACACCGGAGCCAGCGGCACCGTTTTCGATCAGCACCTTTTCGGAGCCGCCCAGAACCTCTTCCATGGTTTCAAGGAACAGGCGCTTGCGGGTGACTTCCGGCGAGTTCACGTATTCGGCGTAAACGGCATTGAAGCGCTCGGCTTCACCGGTTGCTTCCTGAACGACGCGGTTCGTATAGGCCGCAGCGTCTTCGCGCAGCGCCGCGGCACGACCGCGGGCATCGCCGAGAAGCGTATTGGCATAAGAGCGCGCTTCTTCCTGAAGACGGGTTTCGTCCTGACGGGCACGCTGCACTTCGTTGAAGGCGTCGTAGACCTCGGACGGCGGACCGGCATTTTCGATCAGGATCTGATTGACCGAGACACCAAGGCCGTAGCTTTCGAGCGTTGCGAGCGTAATGCGCTGCACGTCGGCGGCAATACCGGAACGGTCGTCGCTATAGATGTCCTGCGCCGGGCGGCGGCCGACCACTTCGCGCATGGCGCTTTCAGCGGCGTAGCGAACCATGGATTCGGGATCGCGGACATTGAAGAGATAGGAAACCGGGTCGTTGATCGCCCAGAAGACCGAGAACTGGACGTTGACGATATTCTGGTCGCCCGACAGCATCAGGCCATCGCGGGCCGCAGCACGCGAGCCACCGCTGGCATTGGCAACGCCGATCTGGGTCTGATTGACCGTGGTGGTGGCGCGCTCGACGGTTTCGACCGGCCAGAACAGGAAGTGCAGGCCCGGGCCGGACAGTTCCGGCTTGGGCTGGCCGAAGCGAAGCTCGACGCCGACTTCCTGCGGATTGATGGTGTAGACGGAATTGACGCCCCAAAATGCCAGAAGCGCAATCACGCCGCCGACAATGGCCCAGCGGCCGCCGGGGACACCACCGCGAAACTGGTCGCGTCCTCGATTGAGGATGTCTTCGAGATTGGGAGTATTTCCACCGGGACGGCGCGGGCCGCCGCCACCTCCACCGGGTGCCTGGCCCCAGGGGCCGCCGTTATTGCGGCCGCCTCCGCCTCCATTATTCTCCCAAGGCATCTCGTTCCTTTCGGTTCCTGCGTATTTTTGGTTGCAAACTTATATAGGCAAGGCGCCGACGCGATCAATGCGTAGGGTGTTTGCGCCTTTCGTAGATTTTGATGCGATAGGGCGCAGCATCCTTTTCCGAGGGCGTTACCTCCGGCGTGTCGACAACCGCCCAGATTTCCGGGTCGATAGAAGGAAAACGGACGTCTCCATCGGGAGATAGCTCCACATGGCTGATATAGAGCCGGTCGGCCTTCATCATGGCCTGTGCGTAAATGTCGCCCCCGCCGATAACCATGATTTCATCGGCGCCAGCCTCGACGGCAAGGCGGGAGGCGAGCACATAGGCGGCATCGAGATCGTGGACGACATCGACGCCTTCGGCAGCATAGTCCTGCTGGCGAGTAACGACGATGTGTGGACGGCCGGCAAGCGGCTTTGGAAACGTCTCGAACTGCTTGCGGCCCATGATCATGGGCTTGCCCATCGTCGTGCGCTTGAACCAGGCGAAATCGGACGGGATGCGCCAAGGCATGTCACCGTCCTTGCCGATGACACTGTTTGCCCCTACCGCGGCGATGAGCGAAATGCGTGGGGTCATCCCCTGCCCTTTCTGCCGGTTATTCGGCTTCGACCTTCTTGAGCAGGAGGATTTCGAGCTCGCGATCATAGGGCGGCCACCAGTCGGTCGCCGTCATCTGGAAGGTCGTCGGGCCGATCTTCTTGACGTCCTCGCCACAGAAGGAGACGAAATTGTCGGTGCTACCCTTGTCGACGGTCAGGGTGAACTTGCCGATGGAGCCGGACCAGTTATTGCCGGTCGACCAGATGTAGGAAATCCAGTTTTCGTAATAGGGATAGTTCGTCCAGCCGTCCTGGGTGATACCCTGCTTGCGCACGGCCGAAACCAGATTGTCCTGGACACAATACTTCTTCACGTATTCGTCGTAGCGCTCCTGCGCGTAGTCGTCGCCTTCCTTGGGAATGAAGGTCGTGGCGACCGTCCCGCCGACGCTGGGGCGATAGGTGTGCACCACGTCAGAGACGCCCGGCTTGAAGGTCGCTTCCCAGCTATAGGTGGAGCGCAGGGTCCAGATCGGGACGACATCGACCTCCGTACCGTTGCCGCCGTCGAATTCGTACGAAAAGACGAGTCCCAGCCGGGTCAGGTTCTGGATGTCGTCGGCATCGAGCTTGGCCAGTGCGTCGGACGTCGCCTCACCGAAGGGCTCAAGCGGCACTCCGAGGTTTTTCAGGAGCTTGGTGTAGTCGATATTGTTGTTGAAGACATATTGGTGCAGCTCGGCCTCGACCGGCACGCCATTGAAGGTTGTGGCGAAGCCGAAAAGATTGTCGGGGTCATCGATCGGCTCAGCGCTGCCGTAGTTCGCGTTCTGGATCGGGACGTCGATCATGAAGTCGCCGCTGCCCTGAATGTCGGGCATGGGGAAGGCTACCAGAATGTGCTGGTCTTCCTCGGACGTGTTCTCGAACTCGTAGGTCACCCGCACTTCGGTGGGCGAAATATAGAGGTCTTCCGAGGCCATCTTGATCTGGTCATTGGTGACAAAGACCAGGCCACCCGTCCCCAACTGCGCCATCGTGTCGTTGCCGATTGCCGGCGCTGCAAGCATCAGTGCGATGGTCGCCGTTGCGAAAGCCCGCATGGCCTTACTCCCCTATCCCTCAATGTCGCTATTTCTAGCCGTTCTCTTTGTCGGCGCGAAGATAGGAGAACCATTTCCGATCGAGCGCCGCTTCAAGGTCGATGCCGTTTTGCCGGGCATAGAGCAGCAGGAAGGCGAGCAGATCAGCCGCCTCGTCGTCCCGCGCCTTGACAATCTCGGCATCGGAAAAATTCTTGCGGCGGCCGCGGCCGGAGAGGCGCAGGTGCTCGGCGATCAGCTCGCCCAGCTCTTCCTGCATTTTGAGCGCATACCAGTCGTCATTTCGCAACACGCCGGTCTCGCGCTCGTACATGTCCGAGACTTCTGCTGCGAGGGCAGTGAGATCGGCAAGGGTCCGGCTCATACCGAGACTTCGGCCTTGATATGCGGGTGCGGGTCGTAGCCTTCGAAGGAAAAGTCTTCGAAGACGAAATCTTCGAGCCGCTTTCGCTCGGGATTCATGATGAGACGCGGCAACGGGCGCGGCTCGCGGGTCAATTGCAGGCGAGCCTGCTCGAAATGATTGTTGTAGAGGTGCACATCACCGAACGAGTGCACGAAATCGCCGACCTGCAGCCCTGCTACCTGCGCCACCATGTGGGTGAGGAGCGCATAGGAGGCGATGTTGAAAGGCACGCCGAGGAAGGTGTCCGCGGAACGCTGATAGAGTTGGCAGCTGAGCTTGCCGTTGGCGACGTAGAACTGGAAAAGGCAATGGCACGGCGGCAGGGCCATGTCGTCGACCTCAGCCGGGTTCCAGGCGGTGACGATATGGCGGCGGGAGTCGGGCTTGTTGCGGATGGATTCCACCACCGCCGCAAGCTGGTCGATGTGGCGGCCATCGGGCGCGGGCCATGAGCGCCACTGCGAGCCGTAGACTGGGCCGAGGTCGCCGTTTTCGTCGGCCCATTCGTCCCAGATCTTTACCCCGTGCTCCTGCAGCCAGTGGACATTGGTCTCGCCGCGGATGAACCAGAGCAGTTCATAGATGATCGACTTGCGATGCACCTTCTTCGTCGTCATCAGCGGGAAGCCCTTCGAAAGATCGAAGCGCATCTGATAGCCAAAAAGGCTGCGCGTGCCGGTGCCGGTGCGGTCCGACTTGTCGGCGCCGTTTTCGAGAATATCGGAGAGAAGCTGAAGATAGGGCTGCATGGCCACACTCTATTCGATTCGCCGACAAATTGCCGCTAGGCTCGATTCCGTCAACAGGCCAACACATGCGGTAATAGAATACCGACAGACCTGCTGACAGGTGTCGGCAGCCGGTTCGCTTAGAACTGCGGCATCACCAGTAGCGAGGAGAAACTCATGGCCATCGAATATGTGAACCCGCAGGGAATGTATCAGAGCCCCGTCTTTTCTCAGGGCATCATCCTGCCGGCAAATGCACGCATCCTGCTCATTGGCGGGCAAAACAGCGTCAATGAAAAGGGCGAGGTCGTTCACAAGGGCGACGTCGTAAAGCAGACCGAACAGGCGCTGGCCAATATGCAGAAGGTGCTGGAGGCAGCCGGCGCGACGGTTGAAAATCTCGTGAAGACCACGATCATCATGCAGCAGGATATCGATTTGCGCGCTGCATTCGGCGCCTGGATGGCGGTCTGGGGCAATCGGCCCAATCCGCCGACGGTGACGGGCATACGCGTTGCGGGCCTCGCCAATCCCGATTTCCTTATCGAAATCGAAGCCCAGGCCGTCTTGCCGTGAGCCCGGTCCTGCGTCCCTTGCGCAAGCGCGAGGACATGCCCGAATTCGTGAAGGCCGCGCTCGAAGAGCGTGGTCTTCGCGAACAGTATGATGCGCGCCCGCCCTATCAGCGCAACGACTACCTGATGTGGATCAACAATGCCAAACAGGACGCGACCAAGCTCAAGCGCCTTGGCCAAATGCTTGAAGAGCTTGAGGATGGCTATGTCTATATGCGGATGAACTGGAACCGCTGAGGCCTAGCACCAGCTTTCCCGGCGGCCCCGCCATTCATGTGCGAGCCCTTCCGAGACGAGCATTTGTCCGACAGACCGCCCATCGCGCTCGACGATCCGCAGCTTGCGGCCATATTGGTCTTCGTCGCGGTCCGCAGCGCGCAGGTCGAGCGATGCGCCGCTGAGGAGTTCGGCGAGGCGAAGTGAGGCCTTGCGGCCCAGGGTAGCCTCGGCGGAGCACTGGGGCTGGCTTACTTCGGGGGTGTTGATATCGGCAACGCGGATTTTGGCGCCATCGAGCCAAAACGTGTCGCCATCAACGACGCAGGTGTGGCGTACCGGACCGGAGCAGAGGTCGAAATTGCGAGGCGAAACGCTACTGACGACGGTGGCCGGTGAATCGAGCAGGAAGGTCGACAGCCCGGTTTCCTTGACGCCAACGGTGGCAACGACGACCAGGATGCCGAACAGAAGCGGGGCCAGTGACCTGCTGCCAAGCCACGAACGCCTGCGGCGCCTGAGCCTGCCGCTCGTAAATTGCCTGCCAGTCCCCACGCCGAATCCATCCGCCATAGCCGGTGTCACGCTCTGGCAGATGACACCTGTGGCGTATATTCGGGGTTAATCCGGATGCTCGGGCTGGGAGGGCATCAAGCGGAATTAATTCCGCTTGATGTTTGCATCTGGGCCCACCCTCACCTATATAGAACCTGCCCTTCGGGGCTATGGCGATAAACTGTCATTGTAATAAACCCATCGGACCCGGGGGCGGTACCCGGCGTCTCCACCATCTCCCCTTCAGGGGGAGCCAATGGGGACGAAATAGGATCGACGAGGGCGTAAAGAGTGTGCTTTTGCTCGGTGAGGTACCACCGTTATCGGTCCAAAACTTATAGTTGCTAATGACAACCATAAGGCTCCGGTCGCTCTCGCCGCTTAAGCGGTGCTAGCACTGGGAATTCAAGTCCTCCGCTCCTAGCCGGGCGACAGGCGGGGTTCGCAGGCACCTGGCAACAGAAGCCTGCACTTTTCCTCTATTCCGCCCGACACTTGTGCCTTAGTCCTTGAAAAGTTCGGGAACGTAAGGCTGATATGGGCCGTTCGGGATTCTGCCGGGCAAAGCGACGACCAAGGAACTAAAATGGCCGAAGATCATCTGCGTTACGACATTCTCGCCCAGGAAGCCCTGCGCGGCGTCGTGCGCAAGGTTTTGGCCGAAGTGTCCCGCACTGGTCTTCCCGGCGAACATCACTTCTTCATTTCCTTCGCCACCCGCGCGCCCGGCGTGCGCCTGAGCGAGAAACTGCTGACGCAGTACGACAAGGAAATGACCATCGTGCTGCAAAACCAGTATTGGGACCTCAAGGTCAACGAGACCGGCTTCGAAGTCGGCCTCAGCTTTGACGGCATACCCGAAACGCTGGTGATCCCCTTTGCCGCCATCAAGGGCTTTTTCGACCCCTCCGTGCAGTTCGGCCTGCAGTTCGACCCGGCCACCGCTCCGCGCGAAGATGGCTCGGAAGAAGAAGCGGCCGACGCCAAGGCAGAACGCACCGAAAAGGGCGAAACTGCTGCTGATGGCGAACAGAGCGGCGAAAAAGTCGTCAGCCTCGACGCCTTCCGCAAGAAGCCCTGATTTCCGGGCCGCGTGATGCAGAAGCGGTCCTTTTCGATCGCCGGCCACCGCACCTCCGTAGCCCTTGAGCCCGAATTCTGGCTTGCGCTCGAAGAGATCGCTTCAGCGCGTGCGCTGAGCCTTGCGGGGCTGGTGCGCGAGATCGATGAGACGCGGGAAGCGGCCAACCTCTCTTCCGCCATTCGCCTCTCGATCCTCGCTTGGTATCGGGCGCAGGCGGCTGGACCTATCGAAAAAGCAGATTGACCGGACCCGTGGGCGAGTTGTTCACGCCGGGCTGAAAGCCCAGGTTAAGCGGCACGGTCGGTGTCGTGGGTGCCTGCGTTTCCGGTGTCTCGACCGGCGGGGTCGTGCCGGTGCCCTGCTGTTGCTCCAGCGCCTGACGGGCAGCCTCTTCGGCAGCGGCGCGAGCGGCAGCTTCCTCAGCGGCCTTCCGGCGCTGCTCCTCGATCAGCCGGTTGCGCTCGGCAGCAGCAGCACGTTGGCGTTCTTCATCTTCGATGCGCAGGGCTTCGAGCCTGTCGACCTCGAGTTCATTGGCGCGAACCTGGATGGCCGCGATAAGTTCGGTGGTGTCCAGTTCGACAACCGGCGCCAGGAACGTGCCACTGAGCCGCGCGACGATCCGCGCCGCGTCGTTTTCGATGAGGCCCGATGGATCGACATAGCTGAAGGGCGTCAGCACAAAGCTGCCATTGAGCCCCAGCGAGGAAAGGGCGAAATCAATGCCACCGGCCAGCCGGGCACCGCTGCCCTCGATGATCAGATTGGCCAGGCGCAAGGTGCCGCCGGCTATGGCAAAGGCGCCATTCGCCTTGGATGCCGTGAAAGGTCCCTGCCCCAGCGACTGGTCGATGAGAATATCGAGGGCCTCTGCGTCGATGTTGAGAACGTCCTGGAGCCCGGCCAGAGCGGGATAAACGCCCGGATTGAGTCGATCGAGCGACAGATCGGCAAGCGAGAAATTGCCTTCGCCCGCCAGGCTCGAAATGACCTCGGCAAGGGATGCACCCGTGCCCTCAAAGCTGCCGCTGCCGGTAAGGCGGGCCGAAAGGCCAGCGGCTGCCTCGGCGGTCACGAGGGCGGAAACCTGCACATTGTCGAGCGACACGCGACCGGCAATCGTCCGATCGGTCAGTGGACCGGCGCAGCAATGGCTGAGCGTAGCATTGAGACTCCCCCGCCTATCGAACCCTTGAGATTGGAAATGGCGAGGGATTGCTGGTCCCAAGTGAGATCAAAGGCTACATCCGTGAGCGTGGACGCACCTATTGCGATCTCGCCGGCCGTGACCTCGATTGTGCCGCGAGTAGTTCGGGTCGTGCTGCTGGTGGCGAGAGGACCTTCCGGCCACACTCCGTCACCGGGAACAAGGGCTGCCGGCGAGAGCAAGGCGCCAGCCAGGCCCTGGCCAGGCAGACGGTCGAAATGCAGCGCCCCCTGGACACTCGGGCGCTGCGCCACCTGATCCACGGCAATGTCGCCGGAAAAGGCGGTGCCGGAAGACCTGCCGGCGATGCCGGTGATAGCGATGGACTGGAGCCCGTAAAATTCGACGCCGGCGCTGGCCTCCAGCGAGCCAAGGCCGATGCCTGAACCACCGGCCAATGCGGCAAGGCCGGACCCGTCATCGAGTGCGATATCGAGAGTGCCGGTGCCTGCCAGTTCGCCACTTTCGAGCACCGACAGTTCGCCACCAAAGGCCAGAAGCTCGTTGCCCTGGCCGATGGAGAGGCGCGCATCGAAGCCGGCCGCTGCGTCGCCTTCGGCAAAAAGGCTAAGAAAGGCGGATTCATTGCCCGAGAACAGCGGCGTGTCCGACGCGTCCAGCTGGCGGACGAGATCGCCGCCATTGGCGGATTCGAGTGAACCGATAATCTGGACCCGGCCTTCTCCGACGCCGCTGAGGCCGCCTGCCATGTCGATGGCGAGGTCGAGATGCGCGATGCCCGCGGTGCCGTTGAGTGTAAAGCGCTGCGATCCGGGACTGTCGCCACCGAGGAGAGAAAAATCGAGCGAAGCCGGCACGGACCGGTCCAGCACCGGGCGCCAATTGGCGGGGACGCCAAGGAAGCCGTAGACCGCGCCGAGCGCCGGGGCATTGGCGGCGCCGACATCGACATGGCCAGAGCCGGTGAGCGCGGGCTTTGCCAGCGTTCCCGAAAGGTCGCCTGACGCATTGATGCCGATGCCGCCCCAATCGCTGCTGACGAGCTTGGAAAAGCGCAGGCCGGAGCCGGACCAGCTGCCCTCGGCTATGAGGTCCTGCGCTTCGAGGCCCAGAATGCGGATCGTCTGGCTGTTGAAGGAAAAGCTGCCTTCGGGAAAACTGGTGCCAAAAGTGCGGTCGCTGTTCGGATCAGGGAACATGGCCGCGAGAATGGCGCTGTCGCCGGGGGCGAGATCATCGAAGCGGCCGACGAGATCGAGGCGCGGCTCTTCGCCAAAGCCCAAGCGCAATTCGAGCACATGGACCTTGTCATTGAGCACGAGGCGGCCATGGGAGAAGCCAAGCGCATCGCCGGCCAGCATGACCTGGCCCGAGAGCTCGGCGGGAACGTTGAACAGCGGGCTGTTTTCGCTCGTCTTGCGCCAGAGCTGGCTCAGGGCATCGAGGCGCGTGGTGGCGACGGTGACGTCGCCATTGAAACCGGCGACGCCGCTATCGTTGCGCAGGGCGCCGGAGAGGTTGACCTTGGTGCTGCCGGGCAATTCGGCTTCGGCGCGGGAAATCGTCCAGATGTCGCCATTGGTGCTGGCATCCACGCGAACGTTTCGTAGCGCAGCACCGCGCAGCCCGATTTCGGCGAGGTCGATGCCGATTTCACCCGGAATGGGCGGCAGCGGCGGCGCGGGCAATTCGCCCAGCAGGCGCACCAGTTCATAGGGCATCAGGCTCGCGTCTTCCTCGGCATCGCGCGGCGGCAGGGTGAAGACACCGCCTGACACCACCGCCTCGAAGGAGGTGCGCGCACCGAGTTGAATACTGGCCGCCCCGGTCAGGCGCATGCCGGCCCGGTTCTCGTCGGGCAGCAATGTGTAGCCATTGAGCACGATGCGGTCGGTCGAGGCCGTGACCTTGCTCTCGAGCACCAGATTGCCGCGGATCTGCTCGGCCCGCTCTGCGGGCGGCGGCGCCTGCTTCAGGATCATCGTGCCGTCGAATTTGGGCGCCTGCCCCGTGACAAGGGCGCCATCGAGGGTCAGCGAGCCACGGCCGCCGACCTCGGCGATGAAGGCAGAAACGCGAGCTGAGCCGACGTCGTCCACCACGCCGCTATTGAGCCGCAAACTGTAAGCCGTGCCGTCGCGGGTTGCGCTGCCCTGGAACTGGAACGGCCCGGCAAAACTGCCAAGCCGCAGGTCGCCATTGATCGCGGAGAGTTCGTAGGTCGAGCCCGAGCGGCGATCGGCCAGCGTCAGGCGACCGTTCTCGATGCGGGCCTGATCGAGTGCTACGCCCCCGCCGGCCCCCGAGAGATCGACGCCGCTCGTGAGAAGGCCGTTTTCGTCGAGTTCGAAGGCGATAACGGGCGATTTGAGGATGAGAGCCGAAAGATTGTACTGGTCGCGCAGGAAATCCATCAGCGCGAACTGCGCTTCAACGGCGCCAACCGTGGCGGCGGGTCTTTCGGCAGGACCGATCACGACATCGGAGAAGGCCAAACGTGGCGCGGGCAGCAGGGCAAAATCGATATCGCCGCGAATGGTGACTTCGGTGCCGAAGACGCCTTCGGCCAACAGCTCCATGCGATCGCGGTAGTCGCCCCATTGGATGAAGCGCGGCGCGATGAAGGCACCGGCGAGGGCCAGGATCGCGATAATACCGACGATGATGTAGATCCGATTGAGCACGGCTTCTCGAACTGCCTGTCAGATTCCGGCGCGAGTGTAGGGACTTGCTGCCCCCGTGCAAGTGCGCCGGACACGAATCCTGCGCAAGATTCCGACATGAGAATCCAATCGGTTCAAATGATAACGGCCGGACTTTCGTCCGGCCGCTCATTATTCGTGTTGAGGCGTCTTATTCGAGGTCGATGGACCAGAAGAAGGTCTCGCCCGAGGAGTCATCAACGCCGTCATTGTCGGTGATGACATAGCCCTTGCCGGTGCTGTCCACGGCAAAACTTTCGACCTTGTCGACAACGTAGCCATTGTTGGAAGCAAGGTCCGGGATCAGGTCGCGGACCAGTTCCTTGGTCACGACTGGCAGCTCGCCGCCGAGTTCGGCACCGACGAGTTCGGCAACCGGCACGCGGTAGATGGCCTTGAGGCCGGCCTTGTCGGCGATCTGATTGTCGCGTTCGACGATATAGGCGTAGTCACCATGAACGGTGATTTCGCTGAGACCAACCCAGCCACCTTCCGGCGCGGCTTCGAGCGGGTAACGGACGGCAGCCCATTCCTTGGTCGACGGCTTGTAGGAGAGGAGCTTCACAAAGCCCTTCTCGTCATCGCCCCATTCGCGCTGCATGGCGACCCAGAGGGTCAGTTCGTCGCCCGAACCGATAGCGGCGACGCCTTCGGCGCCAAAGCGCTTCTGGCCAGCGAGGAGATCAACCGGGAAACCGACTTCGGCGAGGATCGCGCCTTCGGCATCAACATGGATCAGCGCGTGCGGCACGAGCTTGTCGCTGTCGCCTTCATTAGCGAGCCAGAAACCGCCTTCGCCATCGAGGGTAATGCCTTCGAGATCGAGCTTCTGTGCGGTTTCACCCTTGCGCGTGACGACGGTCTTCTTGACGATGCGAGCCGGGTGAGCGGTCGCGTCGATTTCGAAGATTGCCGGGGCGCCATAGAGGACGCTGTCGCTGACGGCATAGAGAATGCCGGGCTTTTCAGCATCGGCAACGGCGCCGGAAATGGCAGCCCAGCCGATCGGGTGACCGTCTTCGCCCAGCTCGGAGACGAGCTGCGGATAAGCGGCTTCGCCCTCGGAGAGTTCGTAGACCATGACATGCGAACCGGCGAGGCCGTCAGCACGAAGGTCGACTTCGTTGGCGGTGGCGAGAAGGTTACGCTCGGGAATGGCAACGAGGCCTTCCGGCGAGATGCCCGAGGGGATCGACTGGACGAATTCCGGCTCGGCGCCAGTGTCCTTGTAGACGGCGATCAGCGAGGCGCGTTCTTCGGCGATGAAGATGTACTGGGTGTCGCCAAAAGTCGCGACTTCGAGGCCTTCCGGCTCGACGCCCTTCTTGTTACGGAAGTCGGGATAGTGACCGAGCTGGGCGGCGTTCACATCGAGCGCATTGCCCGAGTCGAAGCCAACCGAACCATCGCGATTGAAGATGGTGAAGCCGCGCGAACCACCGTTCCAGTCGCCTTCATTGGCAACGACGAGACGATCGTTGTCGAGCCACTTGACGGCGTCGGGCTCACGCGGAACGACCTTGTTCTCGCCCGAGAAATCGATCTTGCCATCGTTCTTGGTGTCGACGCCGGCAACGCCGGTTTCGCCTGCTTCGAAGCCGCCGGTGACAGTGCCGGTCTTGGCATCGACGATCGCGATGTAGTTGTTTTCCTGGAGGGTAACGGCGACTTCGTCATTGTCGTTGAACGAGACGAACTCGGCTTCGGCGTCTTCCGGAGCGATGGCGCTGATACCGGTCAGGTCGACTTGTCTGATGCCGGCTTCGGTGACAGCACCGTCGGTCAGCGTCACGATGGTCAGGTAGCCGGTCGGCTCCTGCGGAATGGCGCCATCGTTGACCTCTTCATCGCGCTGGTTCTCGATGGCGATGGCAAGGATGGTGTTGTCCTTGTTGTGGGCGATCGAGTCAGGCTGGCCGCCGAGATCGAATTCACCATCAACCGACTTGCCGGCGATGTCGACGACAACCAGCTTGCCCGAGGGAGCGATGAGGTCTTCGGTGGTGTTGACGGCCACATAGGCCTTGCCGCCGATAACGGTGACGGAAGTGGGCTCGCCGCCCATATCCATGTAGCCGCCTGCCTTGGGGGCCGCAGCGTCGGTGATGTCGACGAAACCGATGCCGCCATTGGGGCTATCGGAATAGATCAGCGTCAGGCCGTCGTCTGTGGCAGTGATGATTTCCGAAGAGGTGCCTTCGGCTTCGGGCGCGTTGAGCGCAACCGGGAAACTGGAAACACGGTTGAAGTATTGGGCAGCATTGGCCGAAACAGTCGAGGCCAGAAGGGCAGCGGTCAGTGCACCCAGCAAACGTGGCGTATTCATGTGAGGTCCCCCTATGAATGGGCCCTCGCATAGAGGCGTGCCAAGACTCCTCAGTGACAGTCACATGACAGATCGGTGACGGCAGCGCGTCCTATACATCGCGGCGCCGGAACCCTATATTGCGAACGAGAACAAAATAAGATTCGTCAATCCCGCGCAGAGCGCCCCGCCCCGGCCCGCCGCGATGGAAAGGCCCTCAATGCCCGGTGAAACCCACCCCCTGCCCCGCCCCCAAGGCGGCCCGATCACGAGCCAGCTCAACCGGCAGGTGCCGGATTACTTGCACGGCCTGAATGCCGAGCAGCGCGATGCCGTGTTGACGACCGAAGGGCCGCTGCTGGTGCTCGCCGGAGCGGGCACGGGCAAGACGCGGGTGCTGACGACGCGTATTGCGCATATCCTCAACCAGCGCATGGCCTGGGGCAGCCAGATCCTGGCGGTGACCTTTACCAACAAGGCCGCCAACGAGATGAAGAAGCGCGTCCACGAATTCGTGCCGAACTTCGAAGGTCTGCCGTGGATGGGGACGTTTCACTCGGTTTCCGCGCGCATTCTGCGCACCCATGCCGAGTTGGTCGATCTCAAGCCGCAATTCACTATTCTCGACACGGACGACCAGATCAGGCTGATCAAGCAGCTCCTCGAGGTCGAAAACATCGACGAGAAGCGTTGGCCGGCGCGGCAGTTTGCCAATCTGCTCGATGCCTGGAAGAACCGGGGCTGGTTACCCAAGGACGTACCGGCATCCGAAAGCGGCCACTTCGCCAATGGCAGGGTTCCGAACCTCTACGCGGATTACCAGGCGCGTCTGAAGACACTCAACGCGGTCGACTTTGGCGACCTGTTGCTGGAGTGCATCCGGCTGTTCCGGGAGAACCCGGAAGTGCTCGCGGAATATCACCGCAAATTCAAATATATGCTGGTCGACGAATATCAGGACAGCAATACCGCCCAGTATCTCTGGCTGCGTTTGCTGGCGCAGGGGAAACCTGCCTCGGAAGCCAATATCTGCGTGGTTGGCGACGATGACCAGTCGATCTATGGTTGGCGCGGCGCCGAGGTGGACAACATCCTCCGCTTCGAGACCGATTTCCCGGGCGCAAAGGTCATCAAGCTCGAACGCAATTACCGTTCGACGGCTAATATCCTCAAGGCCGCATCGACGCTGATCGCCAACAACGAGAGCCGTCTCGGCAAAACCCTGCATACCGACATCGCCGAGGCCGGCGAGCCGATCTCCTTCACGCAGGTCTATGACTCCGAGGAAGAGGCGCGCACGGTCGGCGAAGAGATCGAGCAATATCAGCGCCTTGGCGAACCCCTGAACTCGATGGCCATTCTGGTGCGCGCCTCGTATCAGATGCGCGAACTGGAAGAGCGCTTCATTACTCTGGGGCTGAATTATCGCGTCGTCGGTGGCCCGCGCTTTTATGAGCGCAAGGAAATCCGCGATGCGCTGGCCTATCTGCGGCTCGTGGCGCAGCCGGCGGACGACCTAGCCTTCGAGCGCATCATCAATGTGCCGAAGCGCGGCCTCGGCGATTCCACGGTGAAGACGCTGATGGAAACAGCGCGCCATCAGCGCGTGCCCCTGCTGTCGGCAACGAGCATGCTGATCGACACGGAAGAGCTAAAACCCAAGCAGCGCACGACGCTGCGCGGCCTTGTCGACCAATTCCACAACTGGGCCTATCGCGCGGAGAGCCTGCCGCCCTATCAACTCGTCGAGCAAATTCTCGAAGAGAGCGGCTATATGGACATGCTGTCGGCCGACAAATCCGCCGAATCCCAGGGGCGCAAGGAAAACCTCAAGGAGCTCAGCCGCTCGATGGAAGAGTTCGAGACGCTTGGTGGTTTTCTCGAACACATATCGCTGGTGATGGACCGGGACAGCGCCGAGGCCAGCGACGCCGTCACAATCATGACGCTCCATTCGGCCAAGGGGCTGGAATTCAACACGGTTTTCCTGACTGGGTGGGAAGAAGGTTCTTTCCCGAGCCAGCGATCGATGGACGAAAGCGGTCGCGCCGGGCTCGAGGAAGAGCGGCGGCTTGCCTATGTGGGGATCACCCGCGGCCGGAAACGCGTCCGCATTTCGTCGGCGCAAAACCGACGCATCCATGGCCTGTGGCAGTCGGCTCTGACCTCGCGCTTTGTCGATGAGCTTCCGCCGGACGCGGTGGTCGTGACCGACCGTGGCTCGGCCTATGGCGGCTACGGTTATGGCGGCGGTGCCGCCAGCCGCTTCAACAAGGCTGATCCGTTCGAGAGCGTCTACGAAACCCCCGGCTGGCAGCGGGCTCGCGCCAATCAAGCCAATCGCAAGGGTGGCGGTCCCCTCACCATCGACGGTGAACTGGTGGCGCGCTCCGTTGACCTTGGCGGCCAGTCGAGCGGCTACAAGGTGGGCGAGCGCGTCTTCCACCTGAAATTCGGCTATGGCGATGTCATCAGCGTCGAGGGAAACAAGTTGACCATCGACTTTGAAAAGGCCGGCACAAAGAAGGTTTTGGAAAGCTTCGTGCAGAAGGGCTAGCGGCGACGGATTTGGGCCAAGTGTCGGATTGAATTAACCAATCGCGTTCACGCCTTATCAGAAGCACTCGTGCATTCATGGACGGAATGCGTGGGGTTCGTCGTGTTCAAAATTCAGCACCTGCAATGGATGGGTATCGCAGCGGCCGCAATTGGCTGCCTGCTGCTCGGCGGCACTGCGGTCCTCAACAATCTGAACGACTATCGGCGCCACAGCCATGGCGCCCTTGAACTCGAGCGCTTCAGCGTCCTGCTCGAAGCGGTGAACGCCATTTCGGCCGAACGCGGGCCGGCCAACTCGGCCATGGGCGCAACCGACGAAGAGGCTGCGGCCCGCCGTGCGGAATTGGCAGCCAAGCGCGCTGAAACCGATGCCGCCGTGAGCCGCATGGAGGCTGTATTCAAGGGCACTCTCGGCGATGAAGAATGCGGCGCCGCGCATGCGCGACTACATTCCGACCTCGCCAATGGTCGCCAGAAGGTAGACTTCGCCGCGAACACGACCTTTGCCGAGCGCAACCCGCGCGAGATTGCGCGGGGCATTCTGGCCATGTTTACCGCGGCCGACGCCGCGACCACGCTGCGCGATCTGGTGAGCGGCCACATCATGGTCGAGACCCCGAGCCTTGCCGGCGAACTGATGCTCGCCAATAGCGCCAGCACGCTGCGCGATCAGGAAGGGCGGCTGGGTTCCTTCGTCGTCATGGCACTGGTCGCTCCGCCGGAACGGGACCCGGTCTATCTGCAGCGCATGCAGGCGACCGATGGCATTATCCGCAGTCTTTGGTCCACCAGCGTCAGCCTGGCCGACAAACTCCTGCCCGATCCCGAAATCGCCGGCCTGGTCGAGGCGGTGCAGCGCGACTTCTTTGATGGCGCGCTGATTCTGGCGCTCGATGCGGCCGAAAACCATACGGCTCACAATTCGCTCTCCCCTGCCGTGCTGACGGCCGACTACGTTCCCGGTATGCGCAGTTCAGAACTGCTCCGGACGGCCGTGGTTACGCATTCCGTTGCGGCCATGAACCGCAATGCCGAGATTTCGCTGAAGGCATTGATCAGCGCGGCGCTGTTGACTGCCGCCACCCTGGCGGTGCTGGTAATTGTCGCAGTGGTGTTCCGGCGCACGCTGTTCTCGCCGCTGATGCGTCTGCACGATGATGTGCTGGCCCTCGCCAGCGGCGATCATAGCGAGCCGGAGCCGCTCAAGGGCATGGCCCGTGAAGTCGGTAACATCTTCACCGGCCTCGATGTTTTGCGCCAGAACCTGACCGAGAAGCGCGTTCTCGAAGAAGAGCAGCGCCGCCTCAATCGTCGTCTGCGCCGGCTCGCCGAGACCGACACGCTAACGGGCCTGCTCAACCGCCGCGCGCTCCTGAGCCGCGTCGGCGCCATGTTCCGCCGGGCAGATCGGATCGGGGAATCCCTGGCTGTCGTGCTGTTCGACATCGACCATTTCAAAGTGGTCAACGATACCCACGGCCATGCGGTCGGCGACGAGGTGCTGTCGGGCGTGGCGCGGCTGATCGAGGGCGCGCTGCGGACTGGCGATACTCTGGCGCGCATTGGTGGTGAGGAGTTCGTGCTGATCCTCCGCCGCGCCGATCACATCACGGCCTATAACCTCCTGGAACGCATGCGGCTTTTGCTGGGCGAGACGGCGGTGCAGGGCAAGCTCGGCCTGAAGGTCACGGCCAGCTTTGGTGTCGCCATGCGGTCGGCGGGCTCGGCACAGGACTGGGACGACATCTTCTCGCTGGCCGACCAGCGGCTCTATATGGCCAAGGGCGCGGGCCGCAACTGCATCGTCACCGAGGGCTTTTCGCCCCAGACGCGCCAGCGCGCCTGAGCCATTTCCTTGATAAATCAATGTGATATGGCGTGGCATTGACTCGTCGCGCTACCTGCCCCAACTAGGGCGGAAAATAACCTGGGATTACCTGTCATGTCCGTCGACCAGCTTTCCGCGACCCTCACCAAGGAACAGGCCTATGCCCTGGTCGATGCCGTCATGGAGCGCGACGACCTGGCCCTGACCGCCTCGGCGCATGAGATCGAGGAAACCGGCGAATGGGTGTTTGAAGCCACCTGCGACAGCCCGCCGAACATCGACGCCTTCAATGAACTGGCGAGCCAAGTGCTTGGTGGCGCTGTGGATTTCTCGGTCGAAGAAGTCGACATGGAGATCAACTGGGTCGCCAAGTCGCTCGAGGGTCTGGCGCCGGTGATCGCGGGCGGCTTTTATGTCTATGGCAGCCACGAGACTGGCCCAATCCCCGAGGGTCTGACGCCGATGAAAATCGATGCGGCTCAGGCATTTGGCACGGGGCATCATGAGACGACCACGGGCTGTCTCGAAGCCATCGAAATGCTGCTGGCCAAGACGACGCCGAAGGCCGTTGTAGATATCGGGACTGGTACGGGTGTGCTGGCGATTGCTGTCGCCAAGCGGTTGGGTGGGAAGATCCTTGCGACCGATATCGACCCGATCGCGGTGACGACGACCATTGAAAACGCTGAGGAAAATGGCGTTAGTGAGAACATCGACTCCATCGAAGCGACGGGGCTCGATCATCCCGAGATCGCGGCGCGTGCGCCCTATGACCTGATCGTCGCCAATATCCTTGCCGGCCCGCTGACCGAACTGGCGCCGGGCATGGGCAGAATTGCGCAATCGGGCGGCACGGCGATTCTATCGGGGATTCTCAATACGCAGGCCGATGGCGTCATCGCTGCCTATGAGCTTGCCGGGTTCCGTCTGGTGGACCACCTCAAGCGCAAGGACTGGACAACGCTGGTGCTGGAAAAGCGCTGAGTTCGTTAGCAGACTGGTAGCATCGAGGGGCGCGCAGGCGCCCCTTTCGTTATGGGTTTGCGGTCCGCAAAAAGCAAAATCCCCGAAGCAGGCTTCGGGGATCGAAAGATCGTCATCAGGTAACTAGCTGCCGTTTACGGGCGCTTGGTTACGGCGCCGATCAGCTGGTGCTGCATGCGGTAGCTGACCTGGCGAGACGCTTCGCGACCACGAGCGTCAATCAGACCACCCAGTGCGTTGCGGAAACCGTTCTTGCTCTCAGTCATCTCTTACTCCATGCGACGCTGGGTCTGTTGCCTAGCGTCTGGTTGTCTTTTAGCTAATTCGTCAGGCTTGCGTTAGAGGCCTAGCGACAGACCTGCCATGCCAATTGCGCAGGGCGCGGTTAACGCTTGTTCACTTTCGATTCAGACGGCATGTGATCGCGCTCATATTGAGCGACATAACGTTCCGCCTGACGGGCACGGCCCTCGACCAGAGCGTTGAGGGCGCGCTGGAAGAAATTACTCTCTTTGCTCATTTTTCGTCTCCTGGTTCCGAACAATAAGATAGGTTCTCCCGGCGCTTTCACCAGCGCAGGAACCACAAGCCAGCCATGACGGCCACGCAGTCCGGCACCGGGATGATACTGATGACCAACGCCCCCTTCCCTCCCGCAAAATTCCAGAGCTTTGAGGAAAAGTCCGACCCCGCCCAGGTGGCTCCGCGCCTTGCTGCGCTGCGTAAGGCGATGAAGGCAGCCGGTGTCGACTATTTCCTCGTGCCCCGCGCCGACGCGCATCGCGGCGAATCCGTGCCGGCGAGTGAAGCGCGCTTGGCCTATGTGACCGGCTTTACCGGATCGGCCGGGCTGGCGCTGGTGGGCCTCAAGGAAGCGCACCTCTTCATCGACAGCCGCTATACGCTGCAG
The DNA here is from genome assembly GCF_024707125.1 of Devosia sp. Taxonomy (GTDB): domain Bacteria; phylum Pseudomonadota; class Alphaproteobacteria; order Rhizobiales; family Devosiaceae; genus Devosia. The sequence continues at coordinate 95,800 of NZ_JANQAH010000007.1, read as the reverse complement.
GCGCCCGCGCAGACGGACACCAAGCTGGTGGATGTGCATGAGGTGGCGAGCCTTGCCATCGACCCAAAACCCTATGTGAAGAAGGACACGGTCGTTGCCTATGATCCTTGGCTTCATACGCCAGGCGAAGTGCGCGACCTGACGGACAAGCTCAAGGGCCATGCCAAGGTCGTTGCGCATGACAATCTCATCGACAGCGTCTGGAGCGATCGCCCGGCGCCGCCGGCGGGTGCCATCGAAATTCTCGGCCACAATCGCGCCGGCCAGACCGCCGAAGACAAGATCGCGCAGCTGCAGCAGACGCTGGGTGAGGACGGTGCCGATGCAGTGGTGTTCACCCTGCCCGAATCCATCTGCTGGCTGTTCAATATTCGCGGCCGCGACGTGCCGAACACGCCTTTCGTGCTCGGCTTTGCCGTGGTGCCGCAAAAGGGCAAGCCGACGCTGTTCCTTGATCCGGCGAAGGTGACGCCAGAACTGGAAACCGCGCTCGATGGCATCGCCAAGATCGAAGCGGCCAAGAAGCTGACCAAAGCGCTCGAAAAGCTGGGCAAGAACGGCAAGTCGGTGCTGGTCGATCCAGCCAGCGCGCCGATTGCCATTGCCGAGACGCTGACCGGCGCGGGCGCAAAGCTGATCGAAAAGCGCGATCCGGTGCTGCTGCCCAAATCGCGCAAGAACGAGGCGGAACTGGCGGGCATGCGCGAGGCGCATCGGCTCGATGGCGTGGCGCTGGCAAAATTCCTGAGCTGGTTCGATGGTGAAGCGCCCAAGGGTGAACTGACCGAGATCGGCATTGTCACGGCGCTCGAAGCCTTCCGGCGCGAGGAAGAAAGCTGCGTCGATGCCAGCTTCGATACGATTTCGGGCGCCGGGCCGAACGGGGCCATCGTCCACTATCGCGTTTCGACCAAGACCGATCGGCGGCTCAATGCCGGCGAAATCATGCTGGTCGACAGTGGCGCGCAATATCTGTCAGGGACGACCGACATTACCCGGACGCTGGCGACGGGCGAGGCGACGGCCGAGCAGAAGGATCGCTATACGCGTGTGCTCAAAGGCATGATCGCCATTTCCATGGCGCGCTTCCCCAAGGGCACCAGCGGCGCACAGATCGACGTGCTGGCCCGGCAATTCCTCTGGGCCGATGGCATCACCTACAACCATGGTACGGGTCATGGCGTGGGCGCCTATCTTGGCGTGCATGAGGGCCCGATCGGCATTGCGCCGCGCTATCCGCTGCCGCTCGAACTGGGCAATGTGATTTCCAACGAGCCGGGTTTCTACAAGGCCGGCGAATATGGCATCCGCATCGAGAACCTGGTGGTGGTCCGGGAGGCTGAGGGTTTTCCGGGCTATTTCGAGTTTGAAACGCTGACGCTGGCGCCGATTGATGTCAGGTTGATCGACGGGGGGCTTCTTACGGAGGCGGAGCGTGGGTGGTTGAACGATTTCCACGCCAAGGTGCGTTCGGAGATTGGGCCGAAGGTGTCGGGCGATGTGAAGGCTTGGCTGGAAGCTGCGACGACGGCGATTTAGGCCCGTCCTCCCCATTCCGCAAATCGTCACCCTCGGGCTTGACCCGAGGGCGTTACACTTACCTCTGCATCGCAAAGTGAAGTGTCCTCGGGTCGAGCCCGAGGATGACGTTCGGTGGCTGGTCACATCGCGTAGGGATCGGCCGCCAGCGCCCAGCTCAACAGCCATGGGACATCACTGCCCATCGAAGCAACATCATCGACCTTCCAGGCGCCCTCTTCCTCAACCAGCGAAATGGCCAGCAATCGGGGCTGGTCGAAATTGTGGTAGGTGACTGTCACCACGGCGCGGCCATCGAGGCGCGCAGGCTCGCCCACGCTGAGATCGAACAGCAGTACACTGGCATCGGGCAGGAAGGGATTGAAGGTCGGGTCGGCGACCGGGTCCAGCTCGGAGCCCGCAGTCTTGGTGAAGTGGGTGTTTTCCTCGGCCAGCTGGGCAATGCCCTTGAGCCGGGCTGAATAGTGCACCGTGGGATCGCCATGTGGCGCGCCGGGCCGGTAGCCGTCGTAGATGGCTTGCACCAACGCCTTGGGATCGGAATAGGTCTCTGCGGCCAGAGCCGGGGCCAGCGGCATGGCCAGCAGGACCAGAGCGAGAATCGCTGATTTCATCGTGCCCTCATTGCAAGATTGCAGGCACGATTGCCGCACGGCAGGGCCGAATTGCGGCTACTGGATTAATTCTTGGATAGGAAGGGGGGCGCATCCTCGCACGCACGTACTTATGGTTTTCACCGTGTCATCCCCGCGAAAGCGGGGATCTCTGTTTCAGGGCCCTTGAACAGGGATTCCCGCTTTCGCGGGAATGACGCCGTGGATGGAATTGGCGGCGGTTCAAGGGCTAGGGCAGCAAACGCAGCCCCTTACTGCCAGCGCGTCGCGGCCTCGGCAAAAATCTCGCTCAGGCGATAGGTGAAATCGGGGTTTTCACCCACGAGGTCATCGATGAGCCAGCCGCCGTTTTCGTAGACCAGCTCATAGGTGATGTGGCGCGGTTCACCAAAGTTGGTGAAGGTCACTTCCACCGTGGCCGCGCCGTCGCTCTCCACCGGCTCGCCGATGACGAATTCGGCAAGATCATAATCCTGGCCGTCGACATAGGGATCGAAATCGAGCGCGCCGATTTCGCCTTCGGGCGTGTTTTCGGCATCGGCCTCATAAAGCGCATTGAGCGCCTCGGAGCGGTAGTCGGCTTCGAATTCGGGGAAATCGCCGGAGAAATAGGGCTCGTAGAACGCCTCAAGCAGCTCCTGCGGGGTCTCGAAAGGCTGGGCGAAGGAGGCTGGTGCACCAAGGACCGCCATGGCGGCAAGAACGAAGGCAAAACGGCGCATCGGAAAACTCCCTATCCGGCAAAGCGGCCGGATACTGCTTCATGTCCCCCTTCCTGTCCACGGCCTATTCGTAGTCCAGACTCCACGAAATCTTGCCCGAAAGATCAGCGGAAACCTGGCCGGAATTGTGCGAGGCGGAGCCGTACTCAATACCGGTGGAGCCGGTCAGCACCTTGCCGCCGGTCGTTGCCTGACTGAGCAATTCGAGCGGCCCCTCGCCCTCGGCAAAAGCGGTGCTGCTCTCATCGGTGAAGGCGCCGGGTCCGAGGGTGACCGGGACGGGCAGGCCCTGCAGCGACAGGCGCAGGCTGACTTCATTGGTTGCGGTATCGACCGACACTTCCGCGGCGCAAAGCGTGTCGGTGACGGCAGAATCGGTCTGCGGCAGGTCGAGCGCGCCATCGCGGGAGAAGCGATAGGCCACGGCAGGATTGGGCGGCGGTATGGTGACGCCCTGAAGCACATCCTGCACCGTGACCGTGCCCTCGGCGCACGTGCCGGTGCGATCGCCGGCGAAATTACGATAGCGACCCGGCTGCATGCCGGTCATCGCGGCAAAGGGGTTTTCTCCGCCCTGCCCGCTCTGGGCGAAGGCCATCATCACCCCGGCAAGGCAGACCTGGCTTTCCCCGCAATCGGCAAGTTTCTTTTCAAGATCCTGCATGGCCGGCGGCACTGCCCTGCCGGCACGCCGCCAACGATGGGGAGGCCATCGTTGGCGACATCGACCAGCTCATAGGAGAGATCGAGTCGGCGCACGGCAGCAATGGCGGCCCATTCGACGCCATTGGGGAAATTTTCGCGGGCGCTGCCGGACAGCTCGATGCTGACGCGAAGCGTGGCCCGCGGATTGCCCGCGAACGGATCGGTCTGGGCGCTCGCCGGACCAGCCAGAGCGAGAAGCAGACACAAAGCAAAACCAGGACGCACTGGACCCTCCCGCACTGAACGGAAGCGATCACTAAAGGCCGGGCATCCCGTGCGGAAGCCGCGTTGATTTATGACGGGCAGCCGGACGCTTTGCGCGCCGGTCTAGGGGAGAAGCGGATCGGCCAGATATTCGGACAGAGGCCAGGTGCCCTCGGAATCGCCATTGGGCAGCAGGATTTCGTCGATCTTCCAGCCGCGGTCGGCGCCTTCGTCGACCATATGGAAGGTGATCGTATAGAGCGGATCGCCGGACTGCAGGATCTCCACATCGGTAACCGCGCGATCACCCTTCACCTTTGGATCGTGGATGACATAGGTCTGGCCGCCCGAATCCTGCCCATTGATGAAAGGCGAGAAATCGAGGGCGCCCATTTCGCTGCCGGTAGCGTGAACCTTTTCGTCCGCTTCCTGCAGCAGCGCGCCGAGATGGGTGGCGAAGGATTCCACGTCGTCGAAACTGGCGTCGGGGTCGAAGGTGCCGTTGGTGTAGGCCGCTTCGTAGCTTTCGATCTGGCCATAGATGGCTTCGAGCAGCGCCTTGGGCTCGTCGAAGACGGGAATGGGCGCGGCCAGGGCCGGCAGGACGGCGAGGGAAAGGCCGAGGATGGTGATGGTGCGCAGCATCAATTGAACCACAGGGCAAACATGGGCCACTCTTCGCCCATGACACGGTTGAGCTCGGCAAAAGCCTCGGCATCGGCGACCGGGCCATCGCTGAGATAGGGCAAGGCGTCGTGGCCAGTAAAGAGCATGACGAGGTCGGTTTCGGTAGCCGTCTCGAAGTATGTCTTGAGGTTAAAACCTTTGCTGAAGCGCCAATGCGGGATCAGCAGCTTGCCATCGACGATGAGATCGAGCTGGTCGAGCGTGGCGGACCACGCTTTCACCACATCCTCGGTGATGGCCTGATCGGGCACCAGGGAGGTCTGGGTCGGCGACGGCAGCAGTTCTCTGTCATCGTCGGTTTCGGCCATGATCATTTCCCAGTTCTGGCGGCTGAGAGCAGTGATGGCGTGAAGGCGCGCGGGCACCGCGGCGAGGCGGGCGCGGTCGACCACCGGGAAATCGGCCGTGTGGATGGCCGCGATGATATCGGCGATGAAAGCGTCGCTATCGGCATCCATCATCAAGGTGCCTTCGCCGCGCGAAAAATCCTGCATGAGCAGGCCCGCCTTGGGGAAGATGCGGTGGAAATAGGCGTTGAAGAAGTCGGAAAAATCATGCGCCAGCGTGATTTCGACCGGCGTGGCGCTGATGTTGGCGTAGCCGGCAAACCAGATCGCGTCGGCATTGTCGAAGCCGATGATCGTGCTTGGGGGCTCGGGCTCCTTGGACTTGCTCTTGCCCGACGGTGGCGCATCGGGCGCCGGGATGTCGATGAGGTCACCGGCATCGCCGAGCAGCGCCCCGAGGGTTTCGGCCGCGCTTGCCTCGCCATTGCCATCGAGGTCGATGCGGACTTTTAGCGGGTCGATATGGACGACGAAGGGCGTGCCGACGCCGGCCTGCTTCATGTGGGCGGCGGCGGTGTCGAGGCTCTTGGAGAATGTATCGAGGAGATCGCGGAACTGCTCGTAGGTCAGCGGTTCAGGGTTGGGATTGGTCGGCCCCGAGGGCGTATCGAGGCCCATGCCGAGGAGCATGCCCAAGGCGGGGGAATTTGGGGTGACTGCGCCGTGGCGATAAAGGCCCTGGGCGAAGGTTTCGTAGGCCGTGATAAAGCCATCAAGGCCCAGCGCAAAGCAGGCATCGCCCTCGCCCGCTTCACACGCGGCTGTCGAGCGAGCGGCGAGATCGGCGAGCGTGCCGTCGTAGAGACTTTGGGCGAGCTGGTCACCCGCCTCGCCGGCTTGTGCCGCACCAGCACTCAAGGCGAGTGCAAAACACGCAGCGACCCCAAAAAACCTCATGCGACCCTCTCCCTCGAAAACTATCTGCCGACGCGTGCGAACCACTCGTCTTCGGTGATGACTTCGACGCCATGCTCCTGCGCCGTCTTCAGTTTCGAGCCGGCGCCGGGGCCGGCGACCAGAATGTCGGTCTTGGCCGAAACCGAGCCGGCGACCTTGGCGCCAAGCCGTTCGGCCATAGCCTTGGCTTCGGATCGTGACATTTTTTCGAGCGTACCGGTGAAAACCACCGTCTTGCCAGCAATTTGGCTATCGGCGGAAATGGTGACGACATAGTCCTTCGGCGTCACTTGTTTCAGCAGCGCGTCGAGCGCGTCGACATTGCGCTGATTGCCGAAGAAGCTGACGAGCGCTTCCACCACCGTGCCGCCGATGCCGTCGGTAGAGGGGAAGACGGCCATGGGGTCTTCGGCGGCGACCATTTCCTTGCCGGCTTCTTCGAGCTTTTGAATCGAGCCAAAAGTGCGGGCGAGAACGGAGGCCGTGGTTTCCCCGATATGGCGGATGCCGAGGGCGAAGATGAAGCGGTCCAGCTCTGGATTGCGGCGCGCGTCTATCGCGGCGAACAGCTTGTCGAGGCCTTCATAGTTGCGGTCTTCGACGCCGCGGACGTTTTTGCGTGTCTTGCCGGAGGCGGCTTCGCGGGCTTTTGCCTGTTCCTCGCGGCGTTCGGCCAGGGCCTTTTGCACCTCGGGGCGACGGTCCCTGAGGGTGAAAATGTCGGCGGCGGTGCGGATGAGGCCGGCATTGAAGAAGGTGTCGATGTTTTCCGCGCCAAGGCCTTCGATATCGAGGGCGCCGCGGGAAACGAAGTGGCGCAGGCCTTCGACGGCCTGGGCGGGGCAGATCATTTCGCCGGTGCAGCGGCGGCGGGAATCTTCCTTGCCGGTCTTTTCGTTGATTTCGCGCACGGCGGGCGAGCCGCAGACCGGGCAGGTATCGCGCATCACATAGGGCTGCGCCTCGGCCGGGCGCTTGTCGAGGATGACGTCGACGATCTGGGGGATGACATCCCCTGCCCGCTGGATGATCACCGTATCCCCGATGCGGATATCCTTGCCCTCGCGGATCGGCAGGCCATTGCTGTCCCGCCCGGCGATATAGTCTTCGTTGTGGAGCGTAACGTTGACGACGGTGACGCCACCAACGCCGACGGGGTCGAGGCGCGCGACCGGGGCCAGCGTGCCGGTGCGTCCGACCTGAATTTCGATGTCGCGGACAACGGTCATGGCCTGTTCGGCGGGGAATTTGTGGGCGACGGCCCAACGGGGTTCGCCAGTGACAAAACCCCAGCGGCGCTGGAGTTCGAGCTGGTCGACCTTGTAGACGACGCCATCGATGTCATAGCCGAGCGAGGAGCGCAGCTCTTCGATCTTGTGATACTGGGCGATCAGTTCCTCGACCGACTTGGCGCGCGCCATCAGCGGGCTGATGGCAAAGCCCCATTCGGCGAATTTCTGCACGACGTCATATTGGGTCGGCGCCGGGTCTTCGGACGTCGCGCCCCAGGCATAGGCGAAGAATTTGAGATTTCGGCTGGCGGTGACGCTGGGGTCTTTTTGCCGAAGGGAGCCGGCGGCGGTGTTGCGCGGATTGACGTAGTTCTGGCCGCCGACCGCAGCCGAACGCTCCTTGAGAGCCTGGAATTCGGCATAGGTCATGTAGACCTCGCCGCGGACCTCGATGCTCTTGGGCCAGCCGGAGCCTTTGAGCTTGTGCGGGATATCGGCGATGGTGCGAAGATTGGCGGTGATGTCTTCGCCTACCGAGCCATCGCCGCGGGTGGCGCCGCGGACGAAGACGCCGTCTTCGTAGAGGAGCGAGGCCGAAAGGCCATCGATCTTGGGCTCGGCGGTGAAAGCGATCTCGAGGCCTTCATCCTGCTTGAAGAAGCGGCGGCCGCGCTCGATGAAGTCGACCACGTCTTCGTCGGTATAGGCCTTTGCGAGGCTGAGCATGGGCACGGCGTGGCGCACCTTGGCAAAGCCTTCGGCAGGCGCGGCGCCGACGCGGCCGGTGGGACTGTCGGGGCGCACCAACTCGGGAAAGACTTCTTCGAGCTCGGCATTGCGGATGACCAATGCGTCATAGGCCGCGTCGGTGATCTCAGGCGCGTCGTTCTGGTGGTAGGCGATGTCGGCCGCGGCAATGGCGGTGGCGAGCCGTTCGAGCTCAAGCCGGGCTTCGTCTTCGGTGAGATCGGCGGCGGGCTTTTGGGACAGGTCGGACATAGCTCACTCGGCACAGGCGGGACAAAGATATTTAGCCACGGTGTCATTCGCGCGAAAGCGGGAATTCCGTGGCGCAAAACATAGATTCCCGCTTTCGCGGGAATGACATGGTGGCGTGGACGCCTCGGCGCCGAGGTGGGTTATTTCACCGCGGCGAGCAATTTCTTGGCAGCAGCACGGGCTTCCGACGTGATTTCGGCACCAGCCAGCATGCGGGCGACTTCTTCCTGCCGGGAATCGGGTTCCAATGGGCGGACATGGGTGCGCATGAAGGCCCCCTCCTCCACCATCTGCTTTTCGATGAGCAGATGCCGGTTGGCACGGGCCGCCACCTGTGGGGCGTGGGTGACGGTGAGCACCTGCACAGTCTTGGCGAGGCGCGCGAGACGGCGGCCGATGGCGTCGGCCACGGCACCACCGACGCCAGTGTCGATTTCGTCAAAAATCAGGACCGGCGCAGAGCCGCGATCGGCAAGGACAACCTTCAGGGCCAGGAGGAAGCGGCTCAATTCGCCGCCCGAAGCAACCTTGAGCAAGGGGCCGGCGGCCGTGCCCGGATTGGTCTGGACGTGGAAGGCGATCTGGTCAAAACCGGCGGCAGCGACGCGGTCGGTCTCGATCTGGTGATCGACAATGAATTTGGCGGCGCCGAGTTTCAGGTCCGGCAGTTCCTCCTCGACGGCCTTGCTTAGTGCCTTGGCGGCTTTGGCGCGGCCCGAGGAGAGGGTTTCGGCGACTTCGCGATAGCAAGAGCGTGCGCGGGCTTCATCGGCCTCCAGCGCCTTGAGGCGGCTTTCCCCGCTCTGCAGGGTATCGAGGTCGCCCTGATATTTTCCCAGAATCGCGGGCAGTTCGTCACAAGTTGCCTGATGCTTGCGGGCGGCCGCGCGCAGCGAGAAGAGGCGTTCCTCGACGCCTTCCAACTCGGCCGGGTCATAGGCCATCTGGCGCTGCAGGTCCTCGAGCGCTTCCCCAGCGCGGTCCAGCGTCACCAACGACGCATCGAGCGCGTCGACGATGGGCTGGAAGAGTTCGGCGCCGCCATCGATCTTGCGCAGGAGACGGCGCATAAGGCCGGACAGCGCCGGAGATGGCGCGCTGGGACCGTTGAGAATTTCATCGATCTCGATGAGGTCCGAAGCGGACTTTTCGGCCTGCTGCAATTGCTGGCGGCGCTCGGCGAGTTCAGCTTCTTCGCCTACGACAGGCTTCAGCTTTTCGAGCTCTTCGACCGTGTGGCGGGCATAGTCTTCGGCCGCGAGGGCTTCGGCGACGCGGGTCTGCTGCTCGCGTACGGACTGCTGGATTTCGACGAGGTCGGCCCAGGCTTCGCGTACGGCGACGGCAGGCACAGCGAGTTCGCCAAAGGCATCGAGGGCAGCGCGATGAGTGGCGACATCGACGAGAGCCCGGTCGTCGTGCTGGCCGTGGATTTCGATGATCTGGCTGCCGATCTTTTGCAGAAGGGCGGCGGAAACCGGCTGATCGTTGATGAAGGCGCGGGTGCGGCCATCAGCGAACTGCACGCGGCGGAGAATGACTTCTTCGTCGTCGGCAATGGCATTGTCGCGCAGATGCGCGCGGGCTGGGTGGGCGGACGGAAGCTGCACCATGGCAACCACCTGCCCGCTCTCCTGGCCCTGCCGGACGAGCGAAGCGTCGCCGCGGCCGCCAAGGGCCAGGGTGAGCGCATCGAGCAGAATGGATTTGCCGGCACCGGTCTCGCCGGTGAGGACGGTCATGCCCGTATCGAGAGCCAGGTCGAGCTGGTCGATAAGGACAATGTTGCGAACCGAAAGCGCGTTCAGCATGCGGATCTATCCAAGGCCTGTCGGGCCTTCCTCATAGCATTTGAGGGCCGGCCCGGCGTCAGCGGCGATTAACTTTCGCACAGCAATGCGAATGGGAAGGCATGATAGAGAAAAAGAACAAAATGGCAACTAGGGTTGTTGCGAGTGAAGAGATGGATTGCCGGGACAAGCCCGGCAATGACGATGAAGGGGGTATTGCGGTTGAGCGGAGATTCCCGCTTTCGCGGGAATGACACCGCGGGTTGGGTAGCGGTCGGGCACGCCTACTCCGCGTAGGCCACCCAGCCGCGAAAACTGAAGGCGGCGTAGAAGAGGCTGATGTTGGAAAAACCGGCTTCGCTGAGCATGGCTTCTTCCTCTTCGGGCGCCAGAATCGTCAGGCGGGTGCCGATGGCTTCGCGGGCTTTGGCGGCGACTGTGGGATCGACATCGTCGGCCTGGCCATAGGCGACGTGGCGGGCGATCCAGGTCGAGCGCTCGGGTTCGGTCTGCGGGAAGCTGATATGGGCGAGGATGAAGGGCGCGCCGGGTTTCAGGCGGCGACGGATTTGACGAAGCGTTTCAAGGCGCTGATCGCGTGGGATGAAATGGAAGGTGAGAAGGCTGGTGGCCGCGGCGAAGGGGCCTTCAGGAGCGGCGTCGATATAGCCTTCGGTGAGGTCGATGCGCGTGGCGTGCTCGGCGGTGATCTGGCGGGCGAGTTGGAGCATGTCGGCCGAAGGGTCGACGCCGGAGAAACGCCAGCCGGGGCGAAAATCGGCCATGGCCTTCAGTTCGAGACCGCCCCCGGCGCCGAGGACGAGAACGTGCGCATCATCGGGCACCGTTTCGGCGAGGAGCAGGTTCATCATGCGATGGAGGCTGGTGAATCCGGGCACCTGGCGCGGCGGGCCTTCGGCATAGTGGCGGGCGGCTTGGGCGTCGAAGGGGGATGGGGGCATTGGTCTGGCGCTCCGTTTCCCGGGAAATGGGGCTTGGGGTCGCGGATGTCAAACCCGGACGTACGGACGCTTGGCGCCGATCAGCACGCGGTAATTTTCGTAGGCTGCGAAGTCTTCGATAGCCCAGTCGACGGGCAAACCGACGGCGCGGGACAGGTGTATCGCCCTATCCTCGCCGACATGAACAGCCACATGGGCGCCGAAGGCGTCGGAGGTTTTGCCGAAGAGGAGAAGATCCAGAGGTTGGAACTCGGTGACCACCCGTGAATGCTCTGTGTCGGCCCAGAGTTCGCTCGACCGCAGGGGTGGAAAGGCAATGCCGAAATGGGCGAGGAGCGCGTAGGCGAAAACCTGGCAATTGGCGCCAGTCGACAGATCGGCAGGATGCGCGACGCCGGGATGGATGGCGGCGTTGTACGGGATGCCAGCTAGTTGCGCGGGGATGGTGAGCTTTGGGGCCATAAACGGAGCTTAGCGCCCCGCGTCGCTGGCAGATACCCTCCCTTCGTCATTGGCCGGCTTGTCCCGGCAATCCACCTCGCCTCAGCATGGACCACCGGGACAAGCCCGGTGGTGACGATCAAGGTTAGGTTTTTGCCGACGAGAAACTCAGAGGCCCCTCACCGCAGGTGGGCAGCCAAAACAAAAAGGGCCCCGGGGGCCCTTTCAAAATTCCAGTGCTGAAAACTCAGCTCTTGTGGGCGGCTAGCCAGCTGCCGGAGTTGAGCTGGGGGGCAAGGCCCTGCTTGCCCAGAAGTTCGAAGGCGCGCTTGTACCAGTCGCTGGACGGGTAGTTGTGGCCGAGGACGGCGGCGGCGGACATGGCTTCGTTGGTGAGGCCAAGCAGCAGGTAGCCTTCGGTCAGGCGGTAGAGGGCTTCTTCGATATGCGTCGAGGTCTGCCACTTCTCCACGACTTCGCGGAAGCGGTTGATGGCGGCGGTGTATTCGCCATTGCCGAGATAGTAGCGGCCGACGGACATTTCCTTGCCCGCGAGCTGGTCATAGGCGACGAGGAGCTTTTCCTTGGCGTCCTTGGCGTATTCGGAGTTCGGATAGTTCGAAATCAGCAGGTTATAGGTGTCGATCGCATCGCGCGACAGCTGCTGATCCCTGGTGATGTCCTTGATCTGACCGTAATAGGACGTGCCCTTGAGCCAGAGGACATACGGAACGTCCTTGCCGTTCGGATAGAGCGCCATGAAGCGGTCGGCGGCCAGGATCGCTTCGTTGAACTTGCCGATGCGATAGTGGGCATAGACCTGCATCAGCTTGCTCTTCTCGGTCAGCGCATCACGCGGATGCTGGCGATCGAGCTGCTCGAGCTTCTTGATGGCGGTCTGGTAATACTGGCGATCCATATCGTCCAGCGCACCCTGGTAAAGGGCGGCGGCCGGAACGATCGGCTCTTCCTTGAGCTTGGGGGGCCCGAACAGATTCATGCCGGCGCAAGCGGTGAGAAGGGTAGCGAACAAACCCATGGCGGCAAAACGGGCTACCCGGTTCGCCATCTGGCTTACAACTTTAACAGTCACGAAGTGCCCCGTTCTCAAACTTCCACAAGCGATTGCGGCGTAATTAGCAATTGGATCAAAACTGTGGCGTGGCCGCCGGCAAGGCCAGTCAGCGCACAGACCGAAGATAGTGGCGAACGCCCAAACCTTCCGGGTGGTCGTCGAAAGCCTCGACTTCCAGCGGCAGATCCTCGGCGTTGACTATCTCATAATTGGCTTCGCTGGCAAAGAGTCCGGCCAGGACATGGGCATTGAGCGCATGTCCGCCCTTATAGGACCGGAAGCGGCCCCAGATGGGCAGGCCACCAAGCGACAGATCGCCAATGGCGTCGAGCAGCTTGTGGCGCACGAATTCGTCTTCGTAGCGCAGGCCGTTCGGATTGAGCACGCGGTCTTCATCGACCGTGATCGAATTATCGAGGCTGGAGCCGAGCGCATAGCCGGCCTGGCGCAGCGCCTTGGCGTCGCGGGCAAAGCCGAAGGTGCGGGCACGGGAAACGTCGTCGAGATAACGGCGCGGCGTCCAGTCGAAGATCATGCGCTGGCGGCCGATGACCTTGGAGTCGAAGTCGATCTCGAGGTCGAGCGCGCGGCCATTATAGGGCTCAAGCGCGGCGAAAGCGTCATTGTTGCGCACGGTAACGGCGCGAATGATCTTCAGGAATTTGCGCGGAGCCGGCTGGGATTCGAGGCCGATCTCCATGATGGCGGCGGCAAAAGGATGCGCGCTGCCATCGAGAATGGGGCATTCCGGGCCGTCGACGGTGATGAGCGCGTTATCGACGCCCATGCCGGACAGCGCGGAGGTGACGTGCTCGACAGTCGCGACGCTGACGCTGTCACCGAGGTCGAGCGTGGTGCACAGGGTCGTGCGGCTGACGCGCGAGAAATGCACGGAAACGGGCTGGGTAATACGGCCCTCGCCCAGATCCCGGCGAATGAGGAAGCCACTATCGGCCGGAGCCGGGCTGATCGTGAGATTAACAGGCGCAGCAGAGTGCACGCCGTATCCAGAGAAAGTGACTTCGCCGGAAAGCGTGCGCTGGCGTGTGGACATTTTTTTCATACTTTACTTACTCCACCCCCAAGGGTCTCACGCTCGCGCAACTGTTAGCCAAAAAAAACTCGGCGCGGAAGCCGCGCCGAGTAACGTTTACAGAGTTCTCTTTAAGAGACTTTAACCGTGCTTGCGGAGGAAAGCCGGAATTTCGAGGCTGTCCTTCTGGGGAGCGGCCGGCTGGCTGCGTCCCTGATTGTCGAGGTTGCCACGGGCGCCTTCGGCGGCCGGCGGAACGCGGGAAGTCCTTGCGCCGCCTGCTTCAATTGCACTGCGGGCAGCAGCGTCATCGGCCATGCTGGAGGCCGGTTCGCGACGCGGTTCGGACTGCGGCTGACCCAGGTTCAGACCCACATTGGAGGCAAGGCGCTTGAAGAGAGCGCGGGCATTGCGCGGCTCTTCGGCATGACGATCCTGCGCCTGCTGTGACTGCCGTGCAACAACCGGAAGCTCCTCGGTGCGCGGCATGCGGCGATAGCCATCGGGGCGGGCTGCATGCGAGGGCACATAGACGCTTGGAACCGGCTTTTCTTCAACCATGGGAGCCTCTTCCGGCTCCGCATGCATTTCAGCGGCGGGTACGTAGGGCTCAACGACGATGCCGTCATCTTCCATGTACTGCTGCTGGGGAGCGGCAGCGGGACGTTCGGCAGCGAAGGCCTGGGCAACGGCTGATTCGACTTCGAAACCGATGTCTTCGATCAGTTCGGCAGTCGGCTCTGGTGCCGGAGCAGCGGCGCGGGTCGTTTCGACCGGCACGTGGCGGCGAACGGCGAGCGGGGTGCGCGAAGCATGCGGCTTTGCCGGCTCGAGAGCCTGGACCATGGTGGCGTCAGTGCCGGTGGCAACGACGGACACGCGGATGGTGCCGGTGAGGTCCGGATCGTAGGTAGCGCCGAGGATGATGTTGGCGTCGGAGTCGACTTCCTCACGGATGCGGCTCGCAGCTTCATCGACTTCGTAGAGGGTGAGGTCGGGACCGCCGGTGATGGAGATGAGGAGGCCACGGGCACCCTGCATCGAAACATCGTCGAGGAGCGGATTGGCAATGGCGGCTTCGGCGGCGTGACGAGCACGATCTTCACCGGAAGCTTCACCGGTACCCATCATCGCCTTGCCCATGCCGCGCATGACGGCGCGGACGTCGGCGAAGTCGAGGTTGATCAGGCCCTCTTTGACCATCAGGTCAGTGATACAGGCGACGCCGGAGAACAGCACCTGGTCGGCCATCGCGAAAGCGTCGGCAAAGGTGGTCTTCTCGTTGGCGACGCGGAAGAGGTTCTGGTTCGGGATGACGATGAGCGTATCGACATGGCGGTGCAGCTCGTCGATGCCGTCTTCGGCCAGACGCATGCGGCGATTGCCTTCGAAATTGAACGGCTTGGTGACCACGCCAACCGTCAGAATGCCCTGCTCGCGAGCGGCGCGGGCAATAACCGGAGCAGAACCGGTACCGGTGCCACCACCCATGCCGGCGGTGATGAAGACCATGTGCGAGCCGGAGAGATGGTCGTTGATCTCATCCCAGCTTTCTTCGGCTGCTGCGCGACCCACTTCGGGGTGCGAACCTGCGCCGAGGCCTTCGGTGACGCCGACACCGAGCTGAATGATGCGCTGGGCCTTCGAGAGGGCCAGGGCCTGGGCGTCCGTATTCGCCACCACGAAATCGACGCCGCTAAGACCGGACTCGATCATGTTGTTGACGGCGTTACCCCCGGCGCCACCGGCACCAAAGACGGTAATGCGGGGCTTGAGTTCCTGGATATCGGGGATCGTGAGATTGATGGTCATTTATGGCTTGGCCCCATAGGTGGCGTGGTTAGGTAAAGATTTACCCGCCAATTCGTTAACCAGAGCCTAACAATTGTCCCAACCGCGTTAACTTCTACGCAAATTGCGAGACAACATGGTTACCCGTTCATGCCCTATTAACCGCGAGAGCACCCGCAAACCCGCTTGACAGCCGGGGTTTTATTTCATAACCAAATATGCATATAGCCTTTTGGTTATTTATTAAGAGAGGAGAATGTGATGACCAAGCTGACGCCCTGCCTGTGGTTCGATGACCGTATCGACGAGGCGATCAAGTTCTACACGACCACTTTCAAGGATCTCGAAGGTGATCGAGCTCGTACGCAATTCCCCTGATTCTGCAGCCTTCACGGCAGTGATCGAGCTGGCGGGCCAGCAGATCTTCCTGCTCAACGGCGGCCCGCGATTCCCCTTCACCGAGGCGGTCAGCATAATGATCGAGTGTGACGGTCAGGAGGAGGTGGACCATTACTGGAACACCTTCGTCGACAATGGCGGCGAAGAAAGCATGTGCGGCTGGTGCAAGGACAAGTTCGGCTTCTCCTGGCAGGTGGTGCCAAAGCAGTTCCGCGACACCGTATTCGGCCCCGACAAGGCCGGCGCGGCACGCGCCATGCAGGCGATGATGGGCATGAAGAAGCTGATCCTGGCGGACCTCCAGAAGGCCTATGCCGGTAGTTGAGGCGGAACTGGCCAATGGGCTGGCTCGTGGCTAGGCTCCCCTTGGGAGGACAGCATGAACCAGCAAGACATTATCGCCGCGGCAAAAACCGCGCTTGCAGATGACGAGGCTGTACGCGGCCTCTTTCTTTCCGGCAGTTTTGGGCGTGGGTCGGACGACGAATGGAGCGACGTCGACCTGTTGGCTGTTGTCGGCAAGGACGACCAGCGCGGTGTTGCGGATCGCTGGCACAAGGCTCTGAGCGCACTTGCGCCTGTGGTCTACTGGAACGAGCTGGAGCGCGGCGGATTTCTGATCAATGCGGTGACTGAGGACTGGCTGCGCTGCGATCTCTATATGGTCGAGCCGGGCCATATCGGACAGCGGGCAAAGAACACCGTCGCGCCGCTGATCGACCGGGACGGCATTTATGATGGCCTGCCGGCCACCCTGCCCCTCAAAACGCCCAATCCGCATGCCCTGCGTTGCCAGATCAACGAATTCATCCGTATCCTTGGGCTGACGCCGGTAGCGATGGGGCGTGGTGAGTATCTGACGGCCGTGATGGGCAACGGGCTGCTTCGTGGGCTGCTCGTCGACCTTTTCATGCAGGATGTCAGCGACCCCGATACCGGCGGCATCCTGCACATGTCCAAGCTCTTGCCGGCCGAGCAGATCAAAATCATGAGCGACCTGCCCTTTCCGAACGCCACGGCAGATGCGGTGATGGACGCCCATCTGGCGGTGGCACGGGTGTTTATGCCGCGAGCAAGGGCAATGGCCGAGCGGCTGGGCGTCGAATGGCCGGAGGCGTTCGAGGCGGCGACACGCAGGGTGTTGGAGGAGAAGCTCGGAGTAAAGGCGGACTGGTGAGGCCACGACAGGCCCTCTATTTCCACCGTGTCATCCCCGCGAAAGCGGGGATCTCCGTTTTGGAAACAGGGATTCCCGCTTTCGCGGGAATGACACCGTGGGAGGTGTAGAGAAGATCAGGCCGCCCGAGCGGTCTTCAATGCGCCAGCCCACCAGGCGAGGTCATCGAGCATGAGCTTGGCGGCATCGGCGAGGTAGGGGAAATCGCCAAAATCCTTTTCGTCCTTCATCAGCGGCAGCATTTCGTTGGCGTTGATGTGGACGGCGAATTTGAGAGTGGCGACCTGTAACTCGGCGAGGATCAGGCGGAGCTGCTGAACGGCGCGGGCGCCGCCGACGCCGCCATAGCCGAGGAAGGCCGCGGGCTTCTTGGAATATTCAGGATAGGCGTGGTCGAGGGCGTTCTTCAGGACGCCGGAGATCGAGTGATTGTATTCGGCCGTGATGAAGATGTAGCCGTCGAGCCCGGCCATGGTCTTGGCCCAAGCCTGCGCCACGGGGTGATTGACCGGAGCATAGCCCGGAGACATCGCTTCTTCGAAAAACGGCATGGGATAATCGCGCAGGTCGACAATTTCGACCTCGATGTCGTCGCGCGCCTCGGCAATGGCTTTGAGCCAATGGGTCGGCTTGTCGGCAAAGCGGGCAGCACGCGTCGTGCTGATGACAATGCCGATGCGGGGCTTGGTGGTCATAGTGAATTCCTGACTGGTGAAATAACCAGACCGGAAATGGTCCCTGCCCCATGGACCTCTCAAGATCGGGAGATTTTTGTTCGGAACGAACAAAAATGTACGCCAGTTACACGTTCCGATCGTCGAAGGCGCGACGTGACGCCTCGATCCCGTCACTGTGTTCCTCCGCCCAGAGATGGAGCGCCGTAAGCGGCGCCAATGCGCTGCGGCCGCGCGCGGTGAGTTCGTAATCCACCCGCGGCGGAATCGACGGCGTGACTTCCCTGGAAACGAGGCCATCGCGCTCAAGTGTACGCAAGGTCAGGGTGAGCATGCGCTGGGATATGCCCGGGATCGACTCTTCCAGCTCGGAAAACCGGCGGGGACCTCCATTCAGGTTTCCCATGACAAATATGGACCACTTGCCGCTGAACTGGGCGATGACGTCCACGGTCGGGCGGCAGAAATCGGGCACGTGGGCGGCCCGATCCTTGAAGATGTGTTTGCTCATGGCAGCAATCTAGGTGCCGCCGAGGCCGATTAAAAGCTGTGACGCAGCCAGTTGCCGACGCGGGCGAGGTAACCGTCGGTGCCGATGAGGCGACGGGAGTTGCGCGGCTCCACATATTCCTGCGCGCAGACCTGGGGATAGACCAGCATGCCGGCGACAGTCGAGAAGGCGGCGCTCTTGGCGATTTCAGGCAGGCCGGCAATGCCCATGGGGCGGCCGTTGCGGACGTTTCGCGCCAGAGTGCGGCGGGCGACTTCCGGCAGGCCCGTGAGCTCGCTGCCCCCGCCAGTGAGGACGAAGCGGCGGCCGCAGATATCCATCATGCCGGTGGCCTGCATGCGATCGCGGATGGCGGTGAGAATTTCCTCGATGCGCGGGCGCATGATGCGGGTGAGGACCGAACGAGCCACCTGCCCCGGCGCTTCGTCGAGCGCGGCGCCGACCGGCTGAATGGCGATCATGTCGCGCTCGTCGGCCTGGCCGGGCAGCACGGAGCCATAAAGGGTCTTCAGGCGCTCGGCATCGGACACGCTCACCGAAAGCTGGCGGGCGATGTCGAGGGTCAGATGATGGCCGCCAATGGCGATTGCATCGGCATAGACGAGATGGCCGTCGTTGAAGACGGAAACGGTGGTGGTGGCACCGCCGAAATCGAGACAGGCAACGCCAAGCTGGGCTTCGTCGTCAACGAGGCTGGCGAGGCCCGAGGCATAGGGCGTGGCGACAAGCGCTTCGATCTGCAGGTGGCAGCGGTGCAGCACCAGCTCGAGATTGCGCATGGCGAGGGTTTCGGCGGAGATCACGGCGACATCGACGCCGAGCTTTTCGCCGACCATGCCCTTGGGATCGCGGATGCCCTTCTGGCCATCCAAGGCGTAACCGATCGGTAGCGCGTGGATAATGGAGCGCTCGGGGCGGACGGAGCGCGAATTGACGGCTTTCAGCACACGGACGATGTCGGTCTTCTCGACTTCCTGGCCATCGAGCGAGACGGCGGCGGAGAAGGTCTCCGAGCCGAGGCGGCCGGCGGTGACGTTGACCAGGACCGATTCAAGTGTGAGACCGGCAGCGCGCTCGGCCATGCCGACGACATTGCGGATGGCCTGTTCGGCCTTTTCGATGTCGGTGACGACACCGCTTTTGACGCCCGAGGACGGCCCGTAACCAAAGCCGATCACTTCAGCCTGGTGCGAGCGGCCGCGCAGGGATTTGCCTTCGGCACGGGGCACGAGGCGGGCGATGACACAGCAAATCTTGGTCGAGCCAATATCGAGCACCGCGACAAGGGTAGCCTTGCCGAGCTGAACGGGCCGCAACCGAGATGTCATCGCATCGGTCATCATGATTTTTTGGGGTCTTCGCGTTTGGTCGGCCGAACGGCAACGACGCTATCGACACGCAGGTCGATGACGTCGAGGTCGCGCTGGAGCAGTTGATATTCGGATTGGTAAGCGGCGAGTTTTACGAGCGCCTGGGCGACGCCCTGCTCGGGAAGCTGGATGCGGAGGCCGGTCTCGTAGATCATGTCCCAGCGCCGGTCGGCGATGCGGGACAGGGCGACGAGACCGTCCTGCAATTGCGGGACGTGGCCGAGGGCGCGGATCATGACAAGGGCATCGTCGGCAGCGCCATCGCCGATGACGAGCGGCAGATCGCCATAGGCGCCGCTATCTTCGCCGATCTGTGCACCGGTGGAATCGATCACGAAGGTGATGCCGTCGACCCGCCAGCGCGCGACGGGCACGTGTTCGGTTACGGCTACCGAGACATCAGCCGGATAGGTCTTGCGGACGGTTACGGTGTCGATGGCCGGAAGCTCGGAGATGCGCTCGCGCGCCGCCTCGACGTCAAAGGCCAGCGTTGACGTATCGGGCTGAATGCCGAGGGCGTCGAAAATCGCCTGTTCGGAGGTCAGGGTCTGGCCGGAAATGGAAATCTCGCCAACCGAGAGGCCAGCTTCGGTAAAACCGCCCTGGGCCAGGGTCGAGAGCGCGCCGATGCCGGTGCCGATGGGCTCATGGGCAGCATAGACCGCCGTCGCGCCAGCCAGCAGGCCGGCAACCAGGAAGGAGCGACGAATGGCGGCGCCATGAAGGACGAAGGCGCGATTGAAACGGTTATTGACGCGCTGCAGGGGGGAGCGGCGTGCGGGGACAGGTAGTGTGCGGGGATCGACGGGACGGGCCCCGGCGAAAAATGCCTCGCTCTTTACCTGTTGCAACTCGCATCCTCCACCAGCCAGGCACATAGCTCCGAATAGGAGTGGCCCGCATGAGCAGCCTGTTCGGGCGCCAGAGACACCTCGGTCATACCCGGCTGGGTGTTGATTTCGAGGAGTACCAGTTCACCATCCTCGCCTGCCGCATCATTGTAGCGGAAATCGCACCGCGTCAGTCCGCGACAGCCGAGTGCCGCATGAGCGGCTAGACTGAATTGTTGCACTTTGTCGTAAATTTTCGGTTTCAACTGAGCAGGCAGAACGTGGACGGCGCCACCTTCGCTGTACTTGGCTTCGTAGTTGAAGAAGGTGCGGTCGGTGACGATTTCGGTCACGCCAAGGGCCACGTCACCCATGACGGCGCAGGTGAGTTCGCGGCCGGGAATGAAGCGTTCCACCATCATCTCTTCGCCCGAGGTCCAGTCTTCGCGCAGCAGTTCCTGCGGCGGGTGGCTGGTTTCGGCCTTGACGATGAAGACGCCGAAGCTGGAGCCGTCGGCGATGGGCTTGATCACGTAGGGCGGCGCCATGGCATGGGCGCGGGCGGCTTCGGCGCGTGATACGATGACGTGATCGGTGACCGGGATGCCGGCTGCCTTGAAGAGGATTTTCGCCTGATGCTTGTTCATGGCGAGGGCCGAGGCCAGCACGCCCGAATGGGTATAGGGGATTTCGAGAAGTTCGAGCACGCCCTGGATATAGCCGCCTTCGCCGAAGGGGCCATGGAGAGCGTTGAAGGCGACATCGGGTTTCAGGGCCGCAAGGACCTGGACGACATCGCGGCCGACATCGACTTCGGTTACCTGGTAGCCGGCCTTGCGCAGGGCGGCGGCGCAGCCGGCGCCGGTGCGGAGGGAAACGGGGCGCTCATTGTTCCATCCACCCATGAGGACGGCGACGTGCTTGGTCATTTCGTTTCCTCGCCGATGAGTGCGCCAAGTTCACCTGGCAAGGCGGCGGCCCATTGGGTGATGTTGCCGGCGCCGAGGCAGACGACGTAGTCGCCATCTGCGACGCGCGAGGCGATCAGGGCGGCAAGGTCTTCGGGCTTGTTCAGCACGCGGGCGTCGCGATGGCCTCGGGCGCGGATGCGGTTGACCAGTTCTTCGTGGGTGACGCCCGGCAGCGGCTGTTCGCCGGCGGCGTAGATCGGGGCGACGATGACGGTGTCGGCATCGTTGAAGCAGGCGGCGAAATCATCGAAGAGATCGTGCACGCGGGAGAAACGGTGCGGCTGGACCACGGCGACGACATCGCGGCGGGCGGATTGGCGCGCGGCCTTGAGCACGGCGGCGATTTCGACCGGGTGGTGGCCGTAGTCGTCGATGACGGTGACGCCGCCGACTTCGCCGGTCTTGGTGAAACGGCGCTTGACGCCCGTGAAACCCTTCAGACCCTTGCGGATGGCTTCGGCGGGAACGTGGAGCTGATCGGCCACGGCGATGGCGGCAGTGGCGTTGAGAGCGTTGTGGATGCCGGGCATGGGCAGTTCGAGGCCGTCGATGCGGAGCTGCGTCTGGCGGATGCGGTCGCGGATTTCGACGGAGAAATGCTGCACGCCGTCGCGGTTCTCGATATCGAGGAGGCGCACGTCGGCCTGCGGGTTGCGGCCATAGGTGATGACGCGGCGATCACGGATTTCGCCGACGAGCGACTGCACCTCGGGGTGATCGAGGCACATGACGGCGAAGCCGTAGAAGGGCACGTTTTCGACGAACTGGTGGAAGGCCTTTTTCACGCCTTCGAAGTCGCCGTAGTGGTCGAGGTGTTCGGGGTCGATATTGGTCACCACAGCGACGTCGGCGGGCAGCTTGATGAAGGTGCCGTCGGACTCGTCGGCTTCCACGACCATCCATTCCCCTGCCCCGAGGCGCGCATTGGTGCCGTAGGCATTGATGATGCCGCCATTGATGACGGTGGGGTCGAGATTGCCGGCGTCGAGGAGCGTGGCGACAAGGGTCGTCGTCGTGGTCTTGCCGTGGGTGCCGCCGATCGCGATGGCGGTCTTGAAGCGCATGATCTCGGCGAGCATTTCGGCACGGCGCACGATTGGCAGCGCGCGGGCGCGGGCAGCGACCAGTTCGGGATTGTCTTTCTTGATCGCCGAGGAGACGACGACGACTTCGGCTTTGCCGAGGTTATCGCCGCTCTGGCCGATTTCGACCTTGATGCCCATATCGCGCAGGCGCTGGACATTGGGATTGAGCGAGGCGTCGGAGCCCTGGACCGTATAGCCCTGGTTGTGCAGGATTTCGGCAATGCCGCTCATGCCGATGCCGCCGATGCCGATGAAGTGGACCGGGCCGATATTGCGGGGCATTTTCATGAGGCGGATTCCAGTGTGTTTGTGCCCTGGCCGGCCAGGCTTTCAGCGAGGTCGGCGAGCTTTTCAACGGCGCGGGGCTGACCAAGGGCTTGCGCGGCCTTGGCTGCCTTGGCGAGGCTTGTGGGGTCGGTAAACAGTGCTTCGAGGCGAGTGGCAAGCGATTGCGGCGAAAGCGCGGCCTGTTCCATCACCCAGCCGCCGCCGCCCGCTTCAACCACAAGAGCATTGTTCTTCTGGTCGGCATCGAGCGCGCCGGGCAGCGGAATGAGGATCGAGGGGCGACCGATGACGGTCAGCTCGGCAATAGTCGACGCGCCGGAGCGGCCGATGACCAGATGGCTTTGCGCAATGCGCTCGGGCAGATCGGTGAAGAAGGGTGCAAGTTCGACGCTGGTGCGCGACTGGCGATAGGTTTTGGTGACGCGGTCGAGATCTTCCTGACGCACCTGCTGCACGATGCGAAGGCGCGAGCGCAGGGTATCGGGCAGGAGCGAGATCGCTTCGGGCACGATGTCCGAAATGGCGCGTGCGCCCTGGCTGCCGCCGAAGACGACAAGGTTGATCGGGCTGGTTGCGGAAAGCTCGGGAAAGGGGCTGGCGGCGATGGCACGAACGCGGTCGCGGACGGGATTGCCGGTGAGCACTTTTTCAAGGCCCTGATCATCGGCAAAGCGGGTTTTGGCAAAGCTCAGGGCGAGCACGTCGGCAAAACGGCTGAGGGCGCGGTTGGCGCGGCCCATGACGGCGTTCTGCTCGTGGAGAATGCCCGGCACGCTGAGGAGGCTGGCCGCAATAAAGGGCGGGAAGGTCGGATAGCCGCCGAAGCCGATGACTGCGTCCGGCCGCAGCGCACGCAGGATGCCGAAGGATTTGGCGACGCCCTTGGCAATCGTAAAACTGGCACCGGCGAACTTGAAGGGATTGGTGAGGCTCGGCGTGGCCGAGGGGACCATGTGGATGCGACGGGCCGGGAAATCCTGGCCGTAGCCTTCGACGCGATGGTCGGTCATCAGCTCGACAGCATGGCCGCGCCGGATCAGTTCCTGCGCAAGCGCCATGGCGGGAAAGAGATGGCCGCCGGTACCGCCGGCCATGAGTACAAAAGTCTTCATTCGGCGGGAGCGACCACGGCGCTGCGGTAGGATGGGATGCCGGTAGTCATGCGCTCCTCGGGCTTTGTTCTTGTCATGGCCAGCATCAACCCCATGCCGAAGGCGACGGCAAGCATGGACGTGCCACCATAGGACACGAATGGCAGCGTCATGCCCTTGGGGGAATCAGGTTGAGATTCACCGCGAGGTTGATGCCCGACTGCATGGCAAACTGGATGGCGATTGTGGAGGCGGCAAGGCGGGCAAAAAGGCTTTGCTGGCGCTGCGCACCCATCATGGCACGGAGCACGATGAAGGCGATGAGGCCGACAAGCGCCATGCAGAAGAGAATGCCGTATTCGCCGGCAGCGGCGGAGAAGACATAGTCGGCATGCGCGTCGGGGATGAGCTTCTTGGCCATGGACTCGCCGGGGCCGCGACCGAACCAGCCGCCCTCGGCGAGCGACTGCAGGGCGCGGTCGATCTGATAGGTATTGCCGCCGCCTTCGGGGTTGAGAAAGGTATCGATACGGCGCGCGAAGTGCGGGAAGAAGGCATAGGCACCGACGAGCAGGCCACCGGCAGCACCGGCGAGGCCAATGATGATCCACCAAGAAATGCCGGAGAGGAACAGCAGCACGGCCCAGGTGGCGAGGATCAGTGCGGTCTGGCCGATGTCCGGCTGGAGCAGCAGGCCCGCGACGATGACGAGCATGAGCGCCGTGGCGATGAGACGGCCGGGCACGTTGCGGTGGATCATGTATTCGGAAAAGAGCCAGGCGCCGATGACGGCAAAGGCGGGTTTTACGAATTCCGATGGCTGCACGGATTGGCCGGCAAAGGACATCCAGCGGCGGGCGCCCTTCACTTCGGTGCCGAAGCGGAGCGTGGCCCATAGGAGGATCGTCATGACGATGAGGGTGCCGAGGGCTGCGAAACGGGCTTGTCGATGGCTGAGGAGCGAGGTGGCCAGCATGACAGGCACGGCGAGCGCGCAGAACATGGCGTGGCGAATGACGAAGTGCCATTCGTTGAGACCGATGCGCTCGGCGACCGGCGGGCTGGCGGCGAGGCTGAGGACCATGCCGCAAATGAGGAGCAGGATCAGGCCCGAAAGCAATTCGCGGTCAATCGACCACCACCATTCGGCGAGGGGCGTTTTTTCGGCGCGGGAGAACATCATGTGGCTGGGCCGGCTACTCGATACAAACTGTATTGGATTGTACCGAGTGGTGGTTACCGATTTGGTAAGGGATTTCGCGTTTTGCGAGTCAGAATGGCCATCTCGGTGTCATTCCCGCGCAAGCGGGAATCCCGGTTTTGTGGCCGGAAACAGAGATCCCCGCTTTCGCGGGGATGACACCGTGGGTTTGGATAGCTTGCGGTTCGCCTAGCGCAGCTTGAGGCTCGACAGCCCGATCAGCGCCAAGACGAACGAAATAATCCAGAACCGTATGACCACCTGACTTTCGGTCCAGCCGAGGTGCTCGAAATGGTGGTGGATGGGCGCCATTCGGAAGACGCGCTTGCCGGTCAGGCGGAACGACGTCACCTGAACGATCACCGAGACGGTTTCGAGCACGAAGAGGCCGCCGATGATGGCGAGGACGATTTCGTGCTTGGTGGCAACGGCGATAGTGCCGAGCGCGCCGCCAAGGGCCAGGGAGCCGGTGTCGCCCATGAAGATCTGAGCCGGAGGGGCGTTGAACCAGAGGAAGCCGAGGCCGGCGCCGATTAGTGCGCCGCAGACGACGGCGAGTTCGGCGGTGCCGGGCACGTTGTTGAGCAGCAGGTAGTCAGCATAGTTCACGCTGCCGACGAGATAGGCGATGAAGCCGAAGCAGGCGGCGGCGACCATGACCGGGACGATGGCTAGGCCATCGAGACCGTCGGTGAGATTGACCGAGTTACCGGCCGCAACGACGACGAAGCCGCCGAAGAGGATGTAGAAATAGCCGAGGTTTACGGCCAGATCTTTCACGAAGGGGAAGAGCAGCGAGGTACCGTAGGAGCCGGCAGCGAGCTGGGAAATGGCGAAGGCGGCGATGCAGCCGATCGCAGCTTCGAGGAGCAGGCGCTGTTTCGAGCCGAACCCCTTGTGGCTCATACGCTTGACCTTGAGGTAGTCGTCGTAAAAGCCGATGGCGCCAAAACCGATGGTGACGAAAAGCACCACCCAGACATAGCCATTGCTCAGGTTCGACCAGAGCAGGATCGAAAAAACCGCGCCCGACAGGATCATCAGACCGCCCATGGTAGGCGTGCCCTTCTTGGTGAGAAGGTGGGTCTGCGGACCGTCTTCGCGGATCGGCTGGCCCCTGCCCTGCTTGAGGCGCAGAAGCGCGATCATGCCGGGGCCGAACATGAAGACGAAGAACAGCGCCGTAATCACGGCTCCCGCGGTACGGAAGGTGATGTAGCGGAAGACGTTGAACGCGGCGAGGGAGTCACCCAACTGGCCGAGAAAATAGAGCATGCTCTCTTAAAGTCCTGCTTGGGCGGCAGGACCAATCGACCTTCAGCTGATGCTGGCCTGCAAATGGAAGTCTTCTCTGCGCTTCCGGTGCTCACGTACTTAAACGTACGCTCCGCTCCGGTTCTCGAAAACCGCCATTTTCGTCTCAGCCTGAGCTGAAGGTCGATTGGTCCTTAACGCTGTTCAAACTTGTCTTTGATGGCGGCAACAAGGCGGGAGAGCCCAATGCCGTTCGATCCTTTGACCATAACTGCATCACCATAGGCAAGCGCCGCAAGTAGTTCCGGCAGGCCTTGTTCTATGCCTGTGAAATGCCGGGAAAAGAGGGCTGCGGGCAGCGCTTCGGCGAGGCGCGCCATATTGGGGCCAACGAGATAAACCTTGTCCGCACCGCTCGCCCGCACGGTGTCGGCCAGCCCCGCATGGAGGGCAGGACCGGCTTCGCCCAATTCGAGCATGTCGCCGAGTACGACAACCTTCTGGCCATTGGGCGCGAAGACGGAACCGAAGACGTCGAGGGCGGCCGTCATCGAGGCGGTATTGGCGTTGTAGCTTTCGTCGATGAGGAGAAGCGGTTTTTCTTTTGGCCCCAGGTGGATGCGTTGGCCGCGCCCTGGCTGCGGACCGAAGCCAGCGAGCGCGCGGAGGGCCGTTTCTGGAGCGATACCGGCAAGGCTCGCGACAGCAAGCGCGGCGGTGGCATTGCTCAGCATATGCCGGCCGGCAACGCCAATGGTGAGGGCATAGCGACCCTCGCCATTGAGCACTGTGGCAAAGCTATGCTCGCCTGCCGTCTCGGCGTCGACAATCTGCCAATCGGTGCCGCGGGCAAAGCCAAAGGTGACGACGCGCCCGACGCCAGCCGCCTGGGCGGCTTCGAGGAGGATGCCGATCTGGGGATGGTCGGCATTGATGACAGCGGTGCCCCCGGGTTCCAGACCATCGAAAATCTCGGCCTTGGCGCGAGCAATGGCTTCGAGGCTCCCGAGCTTTTCGAGATGTGCGGCAGCGACGGTGGTGATGACGGCGATGTGGGGGCGCACCAACTGGCTGAGGGGGCGGATTTCGTCGGGGGCGTTCATGCCCATTTCGAAGACGCCGAACTGGGCCGTTTCGGGCATGCGGGCTAGCATCAGCGGCACGCCCCAGTGGTTGTTGAAACTCTTGATGGAAGCGTGGGTTTCGCCCGCTGCCTCGAAGACGATGCGGAGGGCTTCCTTGGTGGTGGTCTTGCCGACGCTTCCGGTGACACCGACGATCAGGGCCCGGCTGCGGGCGCGGGCGGCGCGGGCGAGGTCGACGAGACCGCCCAGCGCGTCCGGGACAGTAATGCGCCCTGCCCCGGTGCCGCGGCTGACGAGGGCGGCTGCGGCGCCATTGGCGAGAGCGGTATCGACGAAATCGTGGCCATCGAAGCGATCGCCCTTGATGGCGACGAAAAGCGCATCGGGGCCGATTTCGCGGGAATCGATGGAAATGGAGCGGATGGCGTCGGCTTCAATGCCCTCGGCGCGGCCGCCGGTGGCTTCGAGGACGGCGTCGATTGTGTAGAGAGGTTGGGTCATGGCGTCTTCCGCGTTGGCACCGCGTCGAACTCGATGTGACACCTCCCCCTTGACGGGGGAGGATGGGAGGGGGTGCTCACCACCCTATCGTTCAGGGCGCGCCATACCCCCTCCCCGCCCCTCCCCGCAAGGGGGAGGGTGAAGAAGGGTCGAGCGCGCCGGGACGTCTCGTTAGCCCTTGATCGCTTCAGCGACCACTTCGTGGTCGGAGAAGTGGTGCTTGGTGGTGCCGATGATCTGGTAGGTTTCGTGACCCTTGCCGGCGACGAGCAGGACGTCGCCCTTTTGCAGGGACTTGATGGCCGACTCGATAGCCTTCTTGCGATCGGCAATTTCCCCGGCCCCTTTTGCCTCGGCCAGGATCTGGGCGCGAATGGCAGCGGCGTCTTCGGTGCGCGGATTGTCGTCCGTCACGATGACGTCATCGGCAAGTTCGCTGGCAATTGCGCCCATTTGCGGGCGCTTGCCCTTGTCGCGGTCGCCGCCGCAGCCGAAGACAACGCGGAGCTTGCCCTTGACGTAGGGACGCAGCGTGCTGAGCGCGGTGCGCAGGGCTTCGGGCTTGTGCGAATAGTCGATGAAGATTGCAGCGCCCTTGTACTCGCCGACGAGTTCGAGGCGGCCGACGGCGCCAACAAGCTTGGGGAGAGCGGCAAAGGCATCGTTCTTGTCGACGCCGGAAGACATGGCGAGAGCCGCTGCGATCAGGGCGTTCGAGACCTGGAATTCGCCGGGAATGTGCAGGTGGAAGTCCACCAGCTCGCCGATATGGCGGATCTGCACGCGCTGGCCATAGGCCTCGGGCTTGATCGAGATGATCTCGATATAGGCCCCTTCCCGGCCGACGGTGAGCAGGGTCGCGTTGGCCGAGAGCGCGGCGAACATGAAGGGTTCGTATTCGGGATCGTCGACATTGACGATGGCGGCACCACCATCGACCAGGAGATCGGAGAAGAGGCGCAACTTGGCGTTGCGGTACTCGTCCATGTCCTTGTGGTAGTCGAGATGGTCGCGGCTGAGATTGGTGAAGGCAACGGCTTCGAAGTGAATGCCATCGAGCCGGCGCTGGTCGAGGCCATGGCTGGAGGCTTCGACGGCGACGTGGTCGACACCCTGGGCGCGGAGGGCGCGGAGAGCCTGGTGCAGCGTACGCGAGTCAGGCGTCGTCAGTGCACCTTCGATGGTGCGGGTGGCGGTCTGCACGCCAAGGGTGCCGACGCTGGCGCCGGGCACTCCGGCATGATCCCAGATCTGGCGCACGAAGGAGGCGACGGAGGTCTTGCCATTGGTGCCGGTGACGGCAACCGAGATTTCCGGCTGCGGTTCGAACACGCGCGAAGCAGCGCGGGCATAGGAGGCGCGCACGTCCTTGACCACGATCACCGGCACGCCGGGATCGCCCACGGGGGCCGTATCGGTCACGATAGCGAGGGCGCCGCGATGCACGGCGTCTTCGATGAACTCATTGCCGTGGACCTTCTGGCCCGGCAGAGCGAAGAAGATATCTCCCGGCTCGATGCGACGGCTGTCCGAGTTGAGGCCAAAGACCGTGCCCAACCCCTTCTTGGGGCGGGCGCCAGAACCTTCGAGCAGTTGCGAAACGCTAAGAGACACGAATCAATATCCTTCTGGAAAGATCCGCCTGACTTCTGGCGGAACGATCTGCTGATCAAGCAATCCCTGGAAATCCGGGGCAATACCAAGCATGGGTGCCACACGCTGCACAACCCGGCCGGTCAGCGTCCCGGCGTTCCAGCCGGCGGTGGTGCCGGACTGTGGGTTCTCCGCCTTCGGCTCGTCCACCATGATAACAAGCGCATAGCGCGGGTTATCGAGGGGGAAAGCCGAGGCAAAAAAGTTGGTGACCTTGTTGGACGAATAGCGGCCGTCGACGACCTTTTCGGCCGTACCGGTCTTGCCGCCAACGCGATAGCCCTGCGCGGCCTTGTTCATCTGCGAACCGGAGCCGCCAGTCGAGATGGCGTTGAGGCGCATGAGGTAGCGCATGTAGGCGCTGGTCTGGGGCTGGATGACCCGCTCATAGAGGGGTTCGGCGTCAGCCACGCTGCGCTTGTAGAGGGTCGGCGCGATGTAATTGCCGCCGTTGACGAAGGCGGCATAGGCCGTGAGCATATGGAGCGGTGAAACCGAAAGACCGTGCCCGAAGGAGGCCGTAGCGGCGCCGACTTCGGAGAGTTCCTTGGGAACGCTGGGGACACGCATTTCAGGCAGTTCGAACTGCACGCGCTCATCGAACTTCATGCGGCTCAGGAAGGCGCGATAATTGTCCTTGCCCATCGCCTGCATGATGCGGATCGTGCCGATATTGGACGAGTATTTGTAGACCTCGGGCAGGCTCAGGATGCGGTGCTTGCCGTGGAAATCGTCAATGGTGTAGCGGCCGAAACGAACGCCATAGCGGGCGTCGAACTCGTCGGTAATCCCGACCATTCCGCTATCGAGCGCACCGGCCAGCGTGACCGTCTTGAAGATCGAGCCCGGCTCGAAAATGCCCGAGGTGACGCGGTTGAACGTGTCTTTGACCAGCGCGGAGGCAGGGTCGTTCGGATTGAAATCCGGCAATGACGCCAGGGCGACGATTTCGCCGGTATAGATATCCATCATCGCGCCGGCGGCGGCGATGGCCTGATAGCGGGTCATGGCATCGGTAAGCTGGTCGTGCAGCACGTGCTGCACACGCATGTCGATGCTGAGTTCAACCGGAGTCAGCGCATTGCCACGCGCCAGGCCCAGTTCCTGCAGCAGCGCGATGGATTCGGTGTCCATGTGGCGTTCGATGCCGGCAATGCCCTGGTTGTCGACATTGGTCGAGCCGAGGACGTGCGAGGCCTCGTTCATGGCCGGATAGAAGCGCTTGGATTCGGTGATGAAGTCGATGCCTGGAATGCCGAGGCGCATGACCTGCTCTTCGATCGCCGGGGTCAGCTCGCGCCTGAGCCAGACAAAGCCCTTGTCGCCGGTCAGGCGGTTGCGCAGCCAGGCCTCGTCGAGATCAGGCAGCACTGTGCGGAGTTTTGTCACCGCTTCTTCGATATCGATGATGCGACGCGGCTCGGCATAAAGCGAAGGCACGCGAATATCGACGGCCATTTCGAGGCCGTTGCGATCAAGGATCGGCGGACGAGTCGCGGTGATGGCGTCGCGCGTCTGGCCTTCGATGGTGGTGTCGGTTTCGGCCATGCCGAGCTGGACAAGGCGCCCGCCAACGGCAGCAAAGCCGAGAACCAGCGCCAGGATCATCCAGCGGATGCGGGCCTGGGTGAGATTGCCGCGCGCCTTGCGCACGCCGTCGAGCGAAATGGTGGGGGCAAGACCGTCTGCGGTGATGGTCATTCGATCCCCTCCAATTCGAGAATTGCGTCAATCGGATCGACACCCGCATCGATGGCGAGGAACAGCGCATCCATAGCGGCTGTGTCGGGCTTGGCTGGGCGCATGGGCAGATCGGCAAACGAACCGAACTGTTTCTGCTGCACCTGGCTGACACCGAGTTCGGCCTCGTGGCGGCGCACGATGGGCTCGACATAGCCGGGCTGGTTGAGCACCGCCCAATCGGCCTTGAGCGTGGTCAGATCGTCTTCCTGCTCGGAAATATGGATCTGCAGTGCAGTGCGCTCGGCGGCGGTGCCTTCGATGGAGAATTTCAGCATATAGACGCCGACCAGCATGACGATACTGGTGCAGATCAGGAAAATATTGAGGCGCCGGATCATGCAGCCCCCCTGACGACGGGCACGCCGAGCTGATCATGCGATACCGCGCGGGCATCGACGCCGGTACGGACGGCGCTGCGCAGGACCGACGAGCGAGAGCGCGGATTGCGGTCGAGCTCGGCAGCACCGGGCTTGATCGCCTTGGCGACGGGATCCCAGCGACGCGGATCGAGTTTGACCTGCGGCAGGTGGCGCGACTGGGCGGGGCCGCCCTTGTCGGGGTCGAAGAAGCGTTTGACGATGCGATCTTCCAGCGAATGGAAGCTGACGACAGCGAGAATACCGCCCTCGCCCAGCAAGCGCTCCGCGGCAAAGAGACCTTCGACGAGCTGATCGAACTCACCATTGACGGCAATGCGCAGGGCCTGGAAGGAGCGCGTGGCGGGATGCGCGTCACCCGGCTTGCGGCCGATGGCCTTTTCGATGATGCGAGCAAGTTCGAGCGTCGTCGCTATCGGGGCAGTTTCGCGGGCAGCAACGATGAACTGAGCGATGCGGCGCGACTTGCGCTCTTCGCCGAAGGCAAAGAGCAGGTTTGCCAGCTCTTCCTGTTCGAGATTGTTGACGAGATCGGCAGCGCTTTCGCCCGACTGGCTCATGCGCATGTCGAGCGGCCCTTCGCGCATGAAGGAAAAGCCGCGCTCACTCTCATCGAGCTGCATGGAGCTGACGCCGATATCGAGCACGACACCATGAATGGGCGCGTGGGGCGTCGCGAGCACATCGAGCTCGGAAAACGTGCCGGGGACGAACTGGAATCGACCCGGAAAATCGGCCGCCAGTTTGTCGGCATGCGGCTTCACATTGGGATCGCGGTCGATGGCAATGACTTCGGCGCCGGCTTCGAGCAAGGCGCGCGAATAGCCGCCTGCGCCAAAAGTGCCATCAACGACGCGCCGGCCAGCAAGCGGCGCAAATGCAGCCACAACCTCGTCCAGAAGGACGGGGATGTGAGGCGCATTCATCACCGGGGATTCGGGCAGGTGCCGCTTGCCCATACTGACCAAAACTCCACTTCAGGCCGCAGTAAAACGACCATGCAGACCATTCCCGACAATTGCATGGGGACGCTTAAGATTCTGTTTCCCATTGGCCGCCAGCGCCCGCGGCAAAGGAAAAATGGCCCGGCAAAACCGGGCCATTTCAGAGAGTTACTCAGGAAGCGCCCAACCGGGCTTTCTTCTGCTGGGGCAGTTTTTCGCCAGCAAAGCTGCGATCGCCCTTGGCGTCGCGCAGGCGAGTCGGCAGCCCCATGGTTTCGAGCAGACCCAGGAACGGCACGGGCGGCAGCTCCTCGATATTGGCCATGTGGTGGCAATCCCACTCGCCTTTGGCGATCAGCATGGCCGCCGCAACAGCAGGAACGCCGGCCGTATAGGAAATGGCCTGGCTGCCCGTCTCGGCAAAGGTCTCTTCATGATCGCAGATGTTGTAGATCAACATCTCGGCGTCGGCGCCGTTGCGCTTGCCCTTGATCAGATTGCCGATGAAGGTTTTTCCCACATAGTCGGGGGCGAGCGAAGCGGGATCCGGGAGAACGGCTTTCACGACCTTGAGCGGCACGATCTCCTGGCCTTCGGCGGTGAGAACCGGCTTTTCGGAGAGCAGGCCTAGGTTTTTCAGGACCGTGAAGACGTTGATGTAGTGCTCGCCAAAACCCATCCAGAAGCGGATGTCGGGCACACCGAGATTGGCCGAAAGCGAGTGCACCTCATCGTGGCCGGTGAGATAGGTCTTGTGCGAACCGACAACGGGCAGATCGTCCGTGCGGCTGACCTCGAACATCTCGTTTGATGTCCACTGGCTGTTCTGCCAGCTCCAGACCGTGCCGGTAAACTCACGAAAATTGATCTCGGGATCAAAATTGGTCGCGAAATAGCGGCCATGGCTGCCGGCGTTCACATCGATGATGTCGATGGAATCGATCCGGTCGAAATAGTGCTGCGAGGCCAAGGCCGCGTAGGCATTGACGACGCCGGGGTCGAAACCTGCACCCAGAACGGCGGTGATCCCTTTACGCTCGCACTCCTCGCGGTGCTTCCACTCGTAATTGCCGTACCAGGGCGGCGTTTCGCAGATTTTTGACGGGTCTTCGTGGATAGCCGTGTCGATATAGGCCGCGCCCGTCTCGATGCAGGCGCGCAGAACCGACATGTTGAGGAAAGCCGAACCGGCATTGAGCACGATCTGGCTTTTGGTGCGCCGGATCAGAGCCTTGGTGGCTTCGACATCCATGGCGTCGAGCCGATGGGCGGCGATCAGCCCAGGGCGCTTCAGCACCTTGCGCTCAAGGATGCCGGCAATGATGGATTCGCATTTTTCGACGGTGCGGGAGGCGATGTTGATGTCACCCAGGACATCATTGTGCATGGCAGCCTTAGCAGCTGCGACCTGCGCGACACCTCCGGCACCGATGATCAGAATGTTCTTTTTCAATTGGCACGAAACACCTTCTTGGTGGTGGACATTGCCCAGCCGGGATCAGGAGAGGCTGGAGACGTAATCGGCATAGTCGAACTCGCGCACGAGCTCGATTTCACCGTTTTTCCGACGGATGGCGATACCTGGCATGTTGACGCCGTTGAACCAGTTCTTCTTCACCATCGTGTAGCCGCCCGCATTGAGCAGCGATATGCGACTTCCAACGCTCAAAGGCTCCGGAAAGTCGAATTCCCCGAACACATCGCCCGCGAGACAAGACTTGCCGGCGATGAAGTAACGGTGTGGGCCAGCGTCGGGCGCAACAGCGGCGCTCTGCCGGTAGATCAGCAGATCGAGCATATGCGCTTCGACGGCGCTGTCGACGATGGCGACAGGTTTGCCGTTTTCGACGATGTCGAGAACGCTGACTTCCAGCGTGGTCGTGTCGGTAACGGCCGTGTCGCCGGGTTCGAGATAGACCTGCACGCCGAAGCGCTGGGCGAACGCCTTGAGGCGCACAGCAAGGCCTTCAATGGGATAGCCGGGCTTGGTGAAATGAATGCCGCCACCAAGGCTGACCCAATCGAGACGCTCAAGCAGATAGCCGAGCTTGGTTTCGAACTGGTCGAGCAAAGCCGAAAAGGCTTCGAGCGAGTCGTTCTCGCAATTGCAGTGCAGCATGAAGCCCGAGACGCGATCCATCACGGATTCAACGCGATCGAGATTCCATTCGCCGAGGCGGCTGAAGGGGCGTGCGGGATCAGCAAGATCGAAATGGGAGTGGCTGACGCCTGGATTGACGCGGAGGCCTACGGGCAGATGCCCTGCCCTTTCGGCAAAGCGCTCGAGCTGGCCAACCGAATTGAAAATGATCTTGTCGGCATTGGCGATGGCTTCGTCGATCTCGCCATCGGACCAGGCGACGGAATAGGCATGGGTCTCGCCGCCGAACTTTTCGCGGCCGAGTTTTACCTCGTTGAGCGACGAGGAGGTCGTGCCATCCATGTGGGGGGCCATCTGGGCGAAAGCGGACCAGGTAGCAAAACACTTCAGGGCCAGCAGGCACTTGGCGCCTGATTGTTCCCGGAGCTGGTCGATAAGTTTGAGGTTCCGATCGAGGGCAGTTTCGTCGATCAGATAGTATGGTGTGGCCAGAGGCATCGCGCTCAAACTCCTACAGCGTGTGCCGCCGGTCTACGGCGGAAAAAAGCGAAGGGTTCGCCTTAAAGCCATGAGGGGGAGCGCGCAAGTGCGGGGCGCCGCGCATCACCTATGCCAGAAAAGGAAAAGCCCCGGGCCGGGAGGTCCAGGGGCTCAAACATTGGCGCTGATGCGCACTACGATCGATCAGACGACAGCCGGGGGAGTAGGCGTGTCTTGGTTCGTTGTCGGCGACAGCGATTCCGTCGCACAGAGCGAGCTGTCCTTGAATACGCAGTCGTTCACGTCGGTCGTGGATGCTGCAAAGGTCGGGGCCGCAGTGGCCGAAATGAGGAATGCAGCGACAACGCCTGCAAGAAGGGCTTTCATAGGGGATGGCCTTTTTTTGGAAACGACGAGGCTTCTAGAGCCCTCGTCTTGCTCAAGCGTTACCGCAAAGAGCAAAATTGACCCGCGGCGGCTCTGATCGCGTAGCTCTGGCTGGCTACTCTCAGGGCCGTCGCCGGATGTGCCAGACACTCAAGCGAAGGCTCGAGGGTCTCAGTGTTCAGGCCCTAAGGCCGAAGCGTTTAGACGGTTGGGACCAGCGACTCGGTCTTGCAGAGGGTCTTGTCCTTGAAAACGCAATTGTCGCCCGAGGTCTGGGCGAAGGACGGGGTAGCAACGCCGGCAACCATAACCGAGGCGACGACGAGAGCGATGATCTTCTTCACTTGATGTCTCCGTGTGTGTTGACGAACGGAGATTAGCTATCCCAGCATTGCAGCAACATTGCGTGTGGCTAAAATCAGACAATAAAATCATGAACTTACCGCAATGTACCGGCAATGTAGATTAACCCAAAGTCACGACTGTGGCGTGTCGCGGGCTTTTTTGTGGCGATATGATGACAGGAAGGAGGTCAGCGCCAGTTGACCTATAAGCCGGGTTCTGTAGGGCCGCGCCGAGGCGCGACGTGGTGACCATTCATCTGAGGCGCCTGTTGCCAGGACGCTCGTGCAACCAACCCGGATGATCTGGCCTCAAAACAGGCTGGGGCCGAAACCCCGCGTCATCCCTATTTGGTCTTGCTCCCGGTGGGGTTTACCGTGCGGTCCCTGTTGCCAGGCACCCGGTGCGCTCTTACCGCACCCTTTTCACCCTTACCTCGGCAGGCCGAGGCGGTTTGCTTTCTGTGGCACTTTCCCTGGGGTCGCCCCCGGCGGCCGTTAGCCGTCACCGTGTTTCGAAGGAGCCCGGACTTTCCTCCGGCAGCAGGTTACCCCACTGCCAGCGGTCACCCGGTCAACTGGCGCGCCGATGTAGGGGCGCACCCTGCCCCGCGTCAAGCGCGAAGATCAGGTGAGGAGCGGCTGCGGGCGCGGCTTGGTAATGGCCTGATAGGCAAGGTTGATCGCGGCCATGCGGGCGGTGGCAACGTCGATCAGCTCTTCGGGCACGCCCTTGGCGATCAGGCGATCGGGGTGATGCTCGGCAACGAGCAGGCGATAGACGCGGCGGACTTCTTCCGGCGGCGCTTCATGCGACAGGCCGAGAACCACGTATGGGTCGACGCCCTCTTCGAGCATGACGTGCTGCGAGGCGATCTGCTCGAAGCGCACTTCGTCGAAGCCGAAAATCGTGCTTACGGAGCGCAGGTAGTCGAGCTCGGCTTCGTGCACGAGCCCATCGGCCGTGGCAATGAAGAACAGGCCATCGAGCACATGTTCCAGCGTCTCGGGCGTATCGGCAAAGAAACGCGCGACCTTGCGGGCATAGGCTTCGTAGCCGGCGACGTCTTGCTTGGCGAGATTGAACAGGCGCTCGACCTGAGGCTCCTGGCCCTTGGTGATTTCCACGGTGGCGTTGAAGGCGCGCACTTCGGAGGCGGTCACGGCGCCATCGGCCATGGCCATCTTGGCCGAAAGGGCGATCAGGGCGAGCGTGAACGCAGCCTCGCGCCCACCGGGCAGCCAGGTGTCGGGATCAAGGATATTGGCAATGTGGCCCGCTACGCCCGTGCGGCGCGAAAACGAGCCGAGGAAGCTCGAAAGCTTCTGCCAGACATCGCGATTTTCTTCCGCCTTGCGTACGCAGCACAACATCTGCTTGGCCCTCACGCCGGTCGAGTCAGCCCAAATGATAGGACGCGCAGATTATCTGTGCATTGCGCCGCGGTCCATGCCCTCTCGTGCATGGGAGCCGCTCGCTCTTTGCCGATCAGAATGGCGTGTAATAGACATCGTCCTCGCTATAGCGCCGGATGGGACGATCGTTTTGCGGGCCCTCGTCGAGCCAGAAGCCGTTGCTGTCATAGGCCGGCACATTCTGCTGCACCCGGTAAGTGGCGCTGCTCTGCTGGCCGCGACGGGCGAGGAATTCGTTGAGAGGGCCTGATTCCCAATCTTCGAGATCTTCGGCGCTGACGAAATCGGCCGGCTGCTGTTGCGTCGGCATGATCGGCGCAGCTGTCGGCTGATCGATGATCAGAGGCTGGTTCGAGGCCAGCGGAACCGAAACGGGCTGCGGCCGCATGGAAAGCGGCATCGGCATCGGTGCGGCCTTGGCCGGCAGGGCGGCAACCTGCTCGGCGGGGGCCGGAATTGTGGTGGCAGGCGACGTCGTTACGGCCTGCGCGGGCTGTTCGGCGGTTGGCGTGGTGACGGGCTTGGCAGGGGCCGCGGTCGCAGGAGCATCCGCGCCTGTAATATAGCTCGGCAGCGGCTTACCGGACTGCAGGAAACCGGAAACTGGGTCTGAAGCGCTGGCAACTACCTGCGGCTTGGCAGCAGGCGTCGGAGCGGTCTTCGGTGTGTCGGCCACCACGGGCTTGGTCACGGCCGGCGGCACGACGGCAGCGACCTCCGCAGCAACGGGTGCCGCGTCGACAACCGCAACGCTGGGCGTATCGGAACCAGCAAAGGTACCGGTGAGATAATCGGCAACAGGAATGCCAATGACGAGCAGCGCCCCGGCCCAGGCGAGGCCATTGGTCAGGCGGCGATCCATCTTCATAGGTCTAGTCGGCTCCGCTTTGCGTCGCGAGTGATCCGCCCTTCAAGGCGAACTTGGTGGCCATTTTATGAACCACCAGTTCACATTCTTTTGCCGCCAACAAGCTGAATGAAAGCTGAACGCCGGTTTAGTCAGGCCGGCGACCCAGCAAACGTGCCAGTGCCAGCACCAGATTGGAGCGGTTGAGCGTGTAGAAGTGGAACTCGGTGACACCCTCATCGAGGAGCTCCGTCACCTGTTCGGCGGCGACCGCCGCGGCGACCAGGGCATGCGTATCCGGGTCATTCTCGAGGCCCTCGAAACGCTCGGCCAGCCAATCGGGAATCGATGCGCCACAACGGGCCGCGAAACCGGAAATCTGCTTGAACGAGTGGATCGGCTGGATGCCGGGCACGATGGGCGCCTTGACGCCGGCCTTGCGGGCACGATCGACGAAACGCAGATAGTCCGAATTGCGGAAGAACATCTGCGTGATGGCGCGATTGGCGCCGGCGTCGATCTTGCGCTTGAGGTTGTCGATATCCTCGGCCCAGCTCCCGCTTTGCGGGTGCTTTTCGGGATAGGCGGCGACAGAAATGTCGAAGTCGCCGAGCTTGCGAATGCCGGCCACGAGGTCGGCGGCGTTCTGGTAGCCCTGCGGGTGCGGCGAGAAGGGCTTGCCGATGCCTTCCGGCGGATCGCCACGCAAGGCGACGATGCTTTTCACGCCAACTTCGGCAAAGCCGCGGACAACCTCGTCGATTTCATCGCGAGTGGCGCCGACGCAAGTGAGGTGCGCAGCCGCCGGCACACCGGTGTCGGAGGTGATGTGACGCACCATGCGCAGGGTACGTTCGCGGGTGGAGCCCCCTGCCCCATAGGTCACGGAGACAAAGCGGGGCTTTAGCGGGGCGAGTTTGCCGATCGATTCCCAGAATTTTTCTTCCATCGCATCGGTCTTGGGCGGGAAGAATTCGAAGGAAATCTGCAACTCGGGGCGCTTGTCGGCGGTCAGGCGACTGGCTCGGAGGTCGTCGTCGATCATTGGTCTATTCCGTCTTTGCGCGGTCGCTGAGGCGCCAGAGGCATACCGTCAGCCCGCCATCCATGTTCTTGCTGGGGAATTCGCGCATGGACTGCACGTGCAATCCCGCCGCTTCCGCCCAGCCGGTCATCTGCTCCTGCGACAGGCCAAGCCGGCGATGGGCATGTTCGCTGCGCAGGAATTCGAGGGCATGCGGGGCAAAATCCACGATCAGGATTTCGCCGCCGCTTTTGAGCAGGCGTCGCGCCTGCCCCAGCATTCGGCCGGGATCGTCGAAATAGTGCAGCACTTGATGGATCACCACCACATCGGCAAGGCCGATGGCGGAATCGAGGGCAGCAATGTCGCCAAGACGCACCTGGGCCTGGTTGAGCCCGGCAGCAGCAAGGCGCGAGCGCGCGACGGCGAGCATTTCGCGGCTCGAATCGACGCCGATGGCGCGCTTGTAGACGGGCGCCAGAAGTTCGAGCATGCGGCCGGTGCCGGTGCCGAGATCGACGAGGAGGTCGACGACACGATCCCTGAGGGCTTCGAGCAGTGCCGCTTCGACGGCCTCCTCGGGCACATGCAGGGTTTTGAGCAGATCCCAGCTTTCGGCAACCTTGGCGAAATAGGCTGTCGCCAAAGCCTGCTGCGCGGCGAGCGCGGCGGCCTGCCGGTCGCGGTCGCGCTGGCGCTCGGGATTGTTGTGATCGATGCGGGCGACGAGCCAGCGGGCCAGTTCCGCGCCATGGCCGTGCGGGGCGAGACCATAATAGGCCCAGGCGCCTTCGGCGTGGCGCTGGATAAGGCCGGCATCGGCCAGAAGCTTGAGGTGGCGGGAGACGCGGGGTTGGCTCTGGTCGAGGATCTCGGTAAGATCCTTGACGGAATGATCGCCATCGGCGAGCAGCGCCAGAAGCCGCAAGCGCGTGCTCTCCCCCGCTGCCTTCAATACACCGACCAGTTCAGACACACTCTGCCTCGCGCACAAGATATAAAGATATCTTTATATCTAGCTGCAAAGCGAGGTCTAGTGTTTTTTCATCTCCGACGCGTCGTGGAGATTGATAGCGGAGTGAAGGCAGACGAAAACGCCGCGGCAAGGGCCGCGGCGATTGAGGCTAGGCCGTCATTGCCTGTGGCTCTTGGATATGAGCCGTCGCCGCTGCCGGGTTTTTGCGCCGGAAGGAATGGGCGCGCCACAACTCGAAGATGTTCCGGGCCTCTTCCTCATCCAGCGCCTCGAAGCGGCTGACCATCATGGTTTGATGATCATCGGTGGGCAGATCGCGCCAGGGCAAGGTGGGGGCAATGGCCCCGAAAAGGTCGGACTGGAGACCCGCGGCGCGCAGGGCAACGGTAACGGCGGCATAGTCCTGGCTGGCGAGCCACTTCACCACGATTTCCGGAGCGACGCGCAGCATGACTGCGATGGCGGCGGCGGCGTGGTGGCCATAGCCGAAGCGGGCAAAGCGGGCCAGAGCACGATCATCAAGTTGCTTGCGGTCGGTCAGTGCGCGCACTTGATTATAGGCGACCTTCCACTCCTGCGCATTGAAGCCAGCACGGTTGCGGATGCGCTTGTAGACAACGGCATTGACCTTGCCGGCCGTAATCGGATCGAAGCGGCCATCGACCTCGCCGAGCGTTTCGAGGACTTTGTCGGCCACCGAGTCGATTTCGCC
Organism: Devosia sp.; assembly: GCF_024707125.1. Classification (GTDB taxonomy): domain Bacteria; phylum Pseudomonadota; class Alphaproteobacteria; order Rhizobiales; family Devosiaceae; genus Devosia. The sequence continues at coordinate 55,324 of NZ_JANQAH010000007.1, read as the reverse complement.
GCGCAACGATTTCCAGTCGATCTCGGCGCGATTGCGAAGATCTTCGGCAATGGCGGCGTCGTGGCTGGCCCGTTCGACGAGCTTTTCAAGCGCGGTGCGGCCGATCTCGGCATTGGCATTGCGAACCAGCTTGATGACCGAGGTGGCGTCGCCGTGTTCGACGACGGCCTCGCTGACGCGTTCGGTAACCGCGGCGCGACCGGCAATGGCGGCACGATGCGCTTCGGACTGTTTTTCGATGATGTCGATCAGATCGTCATCGCTGAGCACGTTGGAAAATTCCAACAACGGCCGGGCGACTTCGATGTCGTCATTGGCGAGCTTGACCACCACCGTGCCGGGAGCACGCTGTAGCGGCGCCAGGATTTTCGCGACATGGGCGCGGGCTTCGACTTCGACCAATTCGGCGAGGAGACAAAGCGCCTCGTCGTACTGCACAACTTGCTCATCGTCGCACCGGTCGGAGACAAAGCTGAAGAGCTTGGCCATGTTGCGGAACAGTTGATCCCGCTCCGAATGGCTATCTTCGCCATTCAGCACACGAAAGCTCGCAAATGCTCGGCGGCCTTCTTCAAATTCACTCATAACCTTCTCCGGGCGGGATGCCGCATAGATGGAGTCAGGGTGCTCGCAGAGTCGCTTGGGAGTACTGAAGGCAGCGAAAGGCAATTGATTCAAATTGCTGGATTCACAGGGGCCAAGAAAAAGGGCCCCGGAGATTTCCCCCGAGGCCCAATTTGTTCTCGCTAGTACGAATTAGAGCAGATCGAAGCGGTCCGCGTTCATGACCTTGGTCCAGGCGGCCACAAAGTCGGTGACGAACTTGGTCTGAGCATCGCCGCTGGCATACACTTCGGCCAGGGCGCGGAGCACCGAGTTGGAACCGAAAGCCAGGTCAACGCGCGTTGCGGTCCACTTGACTTCACCGCTCTTGCGATCGGTGCCTTCGTAGAGCGTCTTGGCATCGGAAGTCGCCTTCCACTGCGTGCTCATGTCGAGGAGGTTGACGAAGAAGTCGTTCGTCAGAACGCCCGGACGCTTGGTGAAGACGCCATGCTCGGTGCCGCCGACATTGATGTTGATGGCACGGAGGCCACCCACAAGCACGGTCAGTTCGGGCGCCGTGAGCGTAAGGAGCTGTGCGCGGTCGAGCAGCACGACTTCGGCGGGAGCCGCCAGAGCCGGGTTCTCGTAGTTGCGGAAGCCATCGGCGGGCGGCTCGAGGTAGTCGAAGCTCGCAGCATCAGTCTGCTCGGCAGACGCGTCGGTGCGGCCGGGCGTGAAGGGCACGGTCACATCGTGTCCTGCAACGCGAGCGGCCTGTTCGATACCGGCATTGCCGGCCAGAACGATCAGGTCGGCGAGCGAGATCTGCTTGCCGCCACGAGCGTTCTGGTTGAACTCGGTGCGGATGGTTTCGAGGGCTTCGAGAATGCGTGCCAGTTCGAGCGGCTGGTTGACCGCCCAATCCTTCTGCGGAGCAAGGCGAATGCGGGCACCGTTGGCGCCACCGCGCTTGTCGCCACCGCGGAAAGTCGAGGCGGAAGCCCAGGCGGTGCCGACGAGATCGGAAACCGACAGGCCCGAGGCCAAAACCTTCTGCTTGAGGTCGCTGATGTCAGCGGCGTCGACGAGAACGCCAGTGGCGGCCGGGATCGGGTCCTGCCAGATCAGCTCTTCCTTCGGCACTTCCGGGCCGATGTAGCGCGTACGCGGGCCCAGATCGCGGTGGGTCAGCTTGAACCAGGCGCGAGCAAAAGCCTCTGCAAAGGCCTGCGGGTCTTCGAGGAAGCGGCGCGAGATCTTTTCGTAGATCGGGTCGAAACGCAGCGACAGGTCCGTGGTCAGCATGGTCGGACGGTGCTTCTTGGCCGGATCGTGAGCATCCGGAATGACAGCATCAGCGTCCTTGGCTTCCCACTGGATGGCGCCAGCCGGGCTGCGGGTCTGCACCCATTCGAACTTGAAGAGGTTCTCGAAGAAGAAATTGCTCCACTGGGCCGGAGTCTGGGTCCAGGTGACTTCGAGGCCGCTGCCGATAGTGTCAGCGCCGTGGCCCGTGCCATAGGAGCTGGTCCAGCCAAAGCCCTGCTCGGCGAGATCAGCCGCTTCAGGATTGACGCCCTTGTAGGATTCAGCCGAAGCGCCATGGGTCTTGCCGAAGGTGTGGCCGCCGCCGATCAGGGCAACGGTCTCTTCGTCATTCATCGCCATGCGCTTGAACGTTTCGCGGATGAATTTTGCGGCCGAAAGCGGATCGCCATTGGCGCCCGGACCTTCCGGATTGACGTAGATCAGGCCCATTTCGGTGGCGCCGAGACCGCGGTCGAACTTGTCGAGCGGACGGTGCTGCAGCCACTCGGTTTCGGTGCCCCAGTTGACGTCTTCATCCGGTTCCCAGGTGTCTTCGCGACCACCGGCAAACCCGAAGGTGCGGAAGCCCATGGTTTCGAGCGCGACATTACCGGCGAGGATCATCAGATCGGCCCAGGAAATGCTCTGGCCGTACTTCTGCTTGATCGGCCACAGCAGGCGACGCGACTTGTCGATATTGACGTTGTCAGGCCAGCTGTTGAGCGGGGCAAAACGCTGCTGACCACGGCCACCGCCGCCGCGGCCATCGCTCAGGCGATAGGTGCCGGCGCTGTGCCAGGCCATGCGGACGAACTGCGGACCATAGTGGCCAAAATCTGCCGGCCACCAGTCCTGCGAGTCGGTCATGAGCTTGCGCAGGTCGTTCTTGAGCGCCGCATAGTCGAGCTTCTTGAACGCTTCGCGATAGCTGAAGCCGGAATCGAGCGGATCTCGACTTGGACGAGTGCTGGTTCAGCAGGTCCGTTCGCAGCTGATTGGGCCACCAGTCGCTGTTGGCGCGCACCTTTGCGGCGCCATGATCCACCGGGCACTTGCCGGCGGGGGCCTCGCCGTGGGGAGAATTCGTCGTATCGGTCATATAGGGGCTCCTTTGCTGCTGAGGCGCGTTATATTCAGGTGACAACCATTGGGCCAATCGATAATTCTTTCTCCACCGATAGGAAGAAATTATCGTGACAATCACCCTCAGACAGATGCGCTACGCGCTTGCCGTCGCGCGGACCGGCCATTTCGGACAAGCGGCGGATGAATGCGCCGTTTCGCAGCCGGCCTTGTCTCAGCAAATCCTGGCGCTGGAGACGCTTTGCGGTTCGACGATTTTTGACCGGCTGAAAACGGGCGTGCGGCTGACCCCATTCGGACGGGACTTTGTCGAGCTGGCACGGCCCGCCGTGGCGGCGTCCGAGGCGCTGGACAATTTTGCCATGCGCAGTGTCGGCAAGCCCAATCGGCCCATCCGCTTCGGGCTGATCCCAACCGTTGCGCCCTATCTGCTGCCCGAGATTTTTCCGGCGCTGACACAGCACTTGCCGGCGCTGAAGTTCACCATCAGCGAAAGCCGGACCGAGGCCATGCTGGAGAGCCTTGCCGACGGGAGCCTCGATATTGCGCTTATCGCATCCGAGCCGCCGGCAGGTGGTCCCAAGCTGGTCGTGTCGCCGCTCTTCGAGGACCCATTCGTGCTGGCGACGCCGAGCAGCGAATTGACCGCCGAGCCGGTGTCGCTGGCAGCGCTCGAACCGGAACGCATCCTGCTGCTCGACGAGGGGCACTGCTTTCGCGATCAGACCATTTCCGCCTGCCGGCTGGAGGGGGAACGTTCGACGCGCACTTTTGCGGCGACGTCACTCTCCACCATCGTGGAGTTCGTCGCCAATGGGCAGGGCGTGACGCTGCTACCGCAGATTGCGCTCCGCAAGGAAGCGAGCGATCCGCGCATTGCGGTGCATCAGTTGGATGATCCCCGCGCTGGGCGTCACCTGGCGCTCGTTTGGCGCGAGGCCACCCCGCTCGGCCGGACCTTTGAAGAAATCGCCAGCGTGATCCGCAAGACCCGCGCGCAAGCCCCTGTTCACCCTGCAATTTAGGCAATATGAATTTGACGGACTGTAGCGTTCCGCCGGAGTTCGTTGCACATGGCGCGTGCCCCCGCCAAGCCTGCCGCGCGGCCGGCTCGCCGAAAGACCGCTACGAGCGGCACGCGAAAAACCGCCGCCCCGGCAACGCCGGCGGCCGAACCGGCACCACCGCCAAAACGCCGGCTCGCCCTGCCCTCTCTCGATACCGGCGCGACGCTGCTCCGAAACATCATCCTCAACGTGGTTTTTGTGCTGGCGGCAGCGCTCTTCATCGCGGTGATGATCGGGCAGTTTCTTTATGATCAGGTGGTGATCGAGCCTATCGCGGTGCCCAAGGCGCTGATCGAACAGGGCATCACGCCGGAGGTAGCCGCGAGCCGGTTGTGGGACGGCCTGCGCGATGCGCAAACGCAGGCGCGGACCTCCAAGGCCAGCGTCAGCGCCATTCCCGATAGCCAGCGCATTCAGTTCGCCCTGCCCGACGTCGGCCTCTCGCTCGATTCCATCGTCCGGCAGACGCGGCAATTCTTCAACCTGCACCAGACCCGTATCGGCGGCGAGATCGTCTGCAAGACCGAGGCCTGCACGCCCGGCGAGATGCAATTGCGCCTGCGTGTGCTCAAGGGCACCAATGAGGTGATCGACCTGCCGCCCATGGAAGGGGTGGACCAGCGCGGCTATTTTACCAATGCCGCGGTGCAGGTGCTTTCGGTGCTCGACCCCTTCGTGGCCGTGGCCGCCATCGCCGATGCGCAGCCGGTGCGTGCCACGGCGCTGGCGCGGCGGCTGGTGCGCCAGCGGCACAGCGATGCCAAATGGGCGCACAACCTAATCGGCAATGTCCACACCAATGCCGCGGACTACAACCGCGCCATCAGCGAGTATCGCGCGGCGCTCGCGCTCGATCCGGAATTTCTCATCGCCCGGATCAACCTGGCCCGAGCGCTGCGGCAGGCCGGTGAACTCGATGCCTCGCAAAGTGCATATGACGCGCTATCGGCCGCCTATCCGGACAATCCTTCGGTGGTCGAAGGCCAGGCCGAGCTGCGCAATGTGCGTGGCGATGCGGATGGCGCAATCGCCCTTTTGCAGCAGGCAGCGGCGCTCGATCCGGCCAGCCCGCACTATTTTGCCCGGATGGGCCAGATCGAAGAGGCTCGGGGCAAGGGCGACGAAGCATTGGAGTGGTTCAAGCGGTCGCTGGAAATCGACCCGGCCTATGCTCTTGCCGTCGAACCGCTCTTCATCGCCCATGCCGGCCGCGGCGACCTGGCCGGTGCCGAGGCGCTGATGGGAGCCGCGGCGCGCTATCAGCCCATGGATGCCAATTCCCAGGCCCTGCATGGCGCGGCGCTGGGCTTCCTCGGGCTGCAGGCCGAGGCGCTTGAGGCCTATGACCGGGCGCTGGCGATTACGCCCGATGACTTCGACCTGCTCTATCAGTCGGCAAGCATATTGCAGGAACTCGACCGGGTACCCGAGGCGATCGAACGGTTTGGTCGGGCGATAGCGCTAAGACCCTATGACCCGTCAGCGCGTTTTGGGCGCGGCGCGGCCTATGCGATTTCCAGCCAGAATGACCTCGCGCGGGCCGACCTTGAACGCGTCCTCGAACTCGACACCTCCGGCACACAATATGGCAATCTCGCCACCGGCTTCCTCGACATTCTCGATGGGCTGGATGCCACGGCTGCCGAGGCCGGCAAGGCGGAGGAAACCAAGCCATGAGCGAGGAATCCGGAGGTCTTGGCCTGACAAAACTCGATGCCAGCCTTTCGACGCTGCGCACCATGATCGTCAATATCGGCTTCTTCATCGCCATGATCCTGCTCATTCCCACGATGGGCGCGCAGATCGTGCGCAATCCGATCGTCATCGAACCAATCGGCGTGCCGGAGGCATTGGCTGATCGCGGGCTCACTTCGGCCGTTGCTGCCAATCGCGTCTGGGACGGGTTGCAGGATTTTTCGCAGACGGCCGCCATCGCAAGGCAGAGTTTTGTCGCCGTGCCCGATAGCCAGCTCGTCGAATTCTCCCTGCCCGGCAGCGGCCTTTCGGTCGACGCCATCGTCAAGCAATTGCGTCAGTTCTTCGGCAGCCAGGAGACGCGCATCGCGGGTGAGATCATCTGCCAGACTAGCGACTGCGCCCCGGAGGGGCAGCGGCTGCGGCTACGCGTGGTCGGGCGCAGTATCGAGATCATCGACCTGCCGCCTTTGGGTACGACGCCGGTTCCGGTCTATTTTCGCGAGGCAGCCGCGGGAATTTACGACGTGTTGGATCCGCTGATCGGCGCCGCCGCGCGCGCCGTCACCGATCCAGAGGGCGCCATCGCCCGAGCCAGACGCATTGCCACAGCCGGCGGGCCCGATGCGCGCTGGGCCCATGTTCTGCTCGGCGACATCGCCCTGTCGCAGGGCCATGGCGAGGACGCCAAGACCCATTATCTCGCGGCACTCGTGGACGACCCAGCCTTCATTGAGGCGCGTATCGGCCTCGTCCGGGCAGCCCTTGCGCTTGGGCAGAACGAGGATGCGAGGACAACACTCGGCCAATTGCCCAGCGACGGCGACAAGGCGGCAGTGATCATCCGTCTTCAGGCCGACCTTGCGGCCGCCGAAGGTGATCTCGATGGCGCGAGGCAGCTGGCCCGCGCGGCGGCGGAAGCCGATCCGCTCTCGCCTGCGCCGCTTGTGCATCTTGGCACGCTGGCTCTTGAAGCAGGAGAGGTAGAGGACGCACGCGCAGCGTTTCGCGAGGCTTTGGCGATTGATCCTGGCTATGGCGCCGCCTTACAGGCCCTGGGCGAAATGCACCGTGCTGAAGGTGATCTCGAAGCCGCCGAAGCGCTGGTGCGCGATTGGGCCGATTATGCCCCGGACGACAGCGAGGCCCTGCGCGCGCTGATCGCCGTGCGGCTCGAACGTGAGGATTTCGAAGGCGCGGCCGAGATCTATGGCAAGCTGACGGACCTGACCGTCCCGACCCCGGATGAAGCCATTGGGCGAGCGCAGGTGCTGCAAAAGCTCGGGCGCTACGCCGAGGCCGGCGACGCCATCCTTGCCCTGACAGAAGCAACGCCGCCCCTGCCCGAGGCGGTGCTGCTTTTGGCTCAGCTTCACGACGAGGCAGGCCGGGCCGCCAAGGCGCGACCGCTCTATGAGCACTATCTCACGCTTGGTACCGAACTGCCGGGCATCGAGATGGCGAAAGCGGCGCTGGAACGCCTGGGCGACTAGGCTCGCGCCAGGCTGCGTTGCCTGAAACTGTCGTAGGAAAAAACCATCAGCGACAGCCAGATCAGCACGAAGCTGAAAAGGCGCATGCCATTGAGCTCTTCGCCAAAGAGGAAGACGGCGACGAGAAACTGAATGGACGGGGCCAGATATTGGAACATGCCTATCGTGGTGAGCCGCAGGCGGCGGACGGCATAGGCAAAGAGCAGTAGCGGCACAGCCGTGGCCGGCCCGGTCAGGACGAGCAGGAGCATGGTCTGCGGATCGGCATGCGGGCCAAGGCCGCGCGTGGCGAGGTCGAAAGCCACATAGGCCAGGGCGAAGGGTGCGGCGATGACTGTTTCGGCAAAGAGGCCGGTGGCCGGGCCCGATGGCGCCGTCTTGCGGAAGAAGCCGTAAAACCCGAAGGAGAAGGCAAGGCTCAGCGCCACATAGGGAATGCTGCCGAGGCCGACGGCCTGAATGGCAATGGCAACGACGGCAATGGCGATGGCAATCGTCTGCAGCCGGTTCTGGCGCTCGCCGAGCAGGATCATGCCTATGGCGACATTGACCAGCGGATTGATAAAATAGCCGAAGCTCGCCTCAAGCACCTGCCCCGATTCCACGGCCCAGACATAGATCAGCCAGTTGACGACCAGCAGCGCCGTCGAGAGTGCCACGACGCGGAACGTCTTCCAGTTGGTCAGCAACGCCTTGGCTTCCCGGAACCCGGCTCCGAACGCCAGGATGCCGATGAGCAGAACCAACGAGAACAGCGTCCGTTCCGCCACGATCAACACCGACCCGGCGGATTCGAGCAGGTGGAACAGGATCGGCAAAAAGCCCCAGAGCAGATAGGCACCGAGCGCGGCAACAACGCCGTTACGGGTTTGGCTGGGATCGGCTGGCAGCGAGGACGGTGCAGGCGCGACCGCGTCGGGCGCCTGTTCGGGCAAGGTCATGGACGGACTCCGCGCCACCGGGGCGCGAGGCCAGCACTAACAGCCCCGGCGTTTGCGGGCCAATCAGAGTTTGTGATCGCTTTGTCTTGCATTGCTGATCGAAAAGGCCAACCTTTCAGAGTGTTGGACGTTTGGCCTCAGGGAGCCGCACAACACTCGGTTCCAGCCAGACCAACTTGCAGGAGCAGCGAATGAAAAAGACCGTCACCTGGATCTTGATCGCCGATGGCACGCAGGCCCGAGTGCTGGAAAATACTGGCCCTGGAAAGGGGCTAGCCAGCGTCAAGGGGCTGGATTGGGCCATCGAGCCGCTCCAGAGCAAGGACATCAACTCTGATCGCCCCGGCCGCGGCTTTTCTTCCGCCGGCTCCGCACGCTCCGCGATGGAGCCCAAAACCGATCCCGCGCAGCACCGGGAAGCCGAATTCGTTCGCACGGTGGCAGCGGCCCTCGACCGCAAGGCCCAGGACGGCGCCTTCGACCGGCTGGTCATCGCCGCTGCCCCACTCGCCCTGGGCAATCTGCGCAAGGTGCTCTCCGACCATGTGAAGAAGACGATTGTCGCGGAGCTCGACAAGGACCTGACCAACCTGCCGACCCTCAGTATCGACAAGCACCTCGACGGCATCATCGCGGTGTAAAAGCAATCGGCCGGAGCGACACTCGCTCCGGCCGATCTTTGTTTTCAATAGCTTGGGACGAAAACCGGAATCAGTGTCGCACCTGACCTTCTATTCGTCGTCGTCCGGTTCCAGATCCTCACCCGCCAGCGCATCGAGGAATTCCTCGAGCATCCGATTGATGAGATCGGGCCGTTCGATGCTGGGGATATGGGCCACGCCTTCGAGTACGGCAGCGAAGGAATTGGGCATGGTCTCGGACAGATGCTCGTGCCGGTCGATGAGCGCAGAAAAGTCCTCGTCGCCCACGATCAGCATGGTCGGCGACGTCACTGCGTCTACACGGCTCCAGGCATCAGGCCGCGGCTCTTCCTGCGTGAGTTCGGGCTTCGCGAGAGCCTTGGCATTCATATCGAGAAAGAGCTCGCGCACCGAACCGCCGACGCGGCCGCTCTGAGCGCGCGGACCATCGAGCCATTCGTGGGCCTGCACCTTGTTGAGCAGGTCGAGATCGCCGCGCTCCCAGGCATCTTCCTCGGCCATTTCGATAGCGCTTTCCTCGGCCGTAGCGCTCCAGGGCGCCCCGGTGACGGAGGTGCCAATCAGCACGAGGCCGATGACGCGGCCAGGATGGCTCAAGGCAAAATCGATCGCCAGCCCACCACCCATCGAGCAGCCGACAAAGATCGCCGCGTGAATGTCGAAGGCGTCAAGAATCGCTTCGAGATCTTCGAGATGGCTGAAGGGCTCGTCGGGGCTCTCGGCATCGCCATAACCCCGTCGGTCGTAGGCAATGGCGTGCCAGCCATTGTCGGCAGCAAGCCGCATCTGGTCGTGCCACATGCGGTTGTCGCAAACACCGGCATGGAGGAAAACGACCGGCAGGCCGTCACCCATTTCGACACCCGTCAGCGTGGCGCCGTCGATATCAATCGTGAATTCGTCCATTACCACGCGCAGATTTCCGTTTCAGTCGCGTCGCTCTTCCAGCAGGCCTGGTCTTTCTTGGCCCTGAAATAGGTTCCCGGCAGGGGCACCGAGCGGCCGCCTTTTTCATAGGTGGCGCTAACGAAGCCCTGCCCGTCTGCCTCGATCCAGAGTTCGAAGGTCGGTTTGCCTGCCGCCGAAATGCGGAAGCTGCCAGCCTCGTCAAGCCGCTGGAAATCGCACGAATATTCGCCATCGTCAGTGGTGAAACAACGCGCTTCCTTTGCCATCGTTGCCGACGACATCACCAGCATGGCCAGTAATGCGGCGAAAGTGGCGCGCGCCGGTTTCATTCGAACACCAGGGCGCAGAACTTCGTGTCGTCCCGCTCCGCCTGCCAGCAGCCGGGCTCTTCCGGAAGTGGGGCGAATGCGCCCAGTTCCTCAGGGAGCTGACCGGGCTTGGCGTCGGCAGCAATGAGGTAGCCGAGTCCTTCATTTTCTTCGACAAGGGCGAAAGCGAAAGTCTGGCCGTCGGGCAAGGCAAAGGTCAGTCCGCCGCCATCGGTCTCCACATCGCATCCAAACTCATCGTAACCCGTCAACGAGCACTGGCCCGATACGGCCAATGCCGGAGCCGCGAGGGCAAGGCTGGCTGCCAGCATCGCCCCCGTGATCATAATCTTCATGCATTCCCCCAGAACGCCAGATAACCAAAGACCCTTGGGCCCTGGAAACCAAGCTTATGGCAGAAATCGCAGCAAACCCAATGTGTATTATTGCGCTTTGACGACGATGGTAAAGGCCGACTTCTTGGGAAAGCGGCCTATTCGTCGGGGCGGCCGGCAAGCAGCGGGGTCAGCGCACGCTCGATATCCTGCAGCGAATAGGGTTTGACGATGACGGCATGGCTCTGCCACTCGGGTGGCAGCCCGGCGCGGCCATAGCCAGTCGCAAAAATCAGCGGCACGCCGCGCTCTTTCAATATCTGCGCCACCGGAAATACCGTTGTGCCACCGATATTGACGTCGAGAATGGCAACATCAACCGGCCCCAGGGTTTCTGCCATGGCGACAGCCTGATCGAGGCGCATCGCCTGTGCCACCACTTCGCAGCCGAGATCGGTAAGGACATCTTCGAGACCGAAGAGAACCAGCGTTTCGTCCTCGACGACAAAGGCCCGGCTACCGGTAAACTTGGCCAAGAACGGCTCCTGTGCGCAATCGAAGGCCGACTCATCTGGCCGTCGCGAAACTAACTGGCAGGCACTTTAGGGCTCAAGACCCCGGGCGCAACGCGACAACGAATTCCGACGTGACTTCGAGCGCCCTATCCTCCCGCACCGCTATTCCGTCAGGCGGAACATGGGCGGCAAGCAGCGCATCACGAGCCCGGATCAAGTCAGCGATCTCGCTTTCGTAAGCCACAAAGATAGCGGTAAGCCAGCGATTAACCAGATAGGACGGCGACGGCATCTGCATATCAAAGCGCGTGATCAGGTCTATCGTCCTGTCCGCATCGGCCCAGTCGTCCCCCACCACCCACTGATTGACCGTGAAGAGCCGCAGCAAGCGGCCGTTCGCATCGACGCCAATGGCGATCAGATGGTGGATGGCGCCTTCGGGGCCATCGGGCCGCAGGAAGCAATGAAAATGGCCATGCTCGGCTGAGCCTTCGCTGGCCGGATGGCAGTGGTAAAACCACTGCGCATTGCTGGCCGGGTCGAAAACATCGCCGGCCGGGTAGTGCTCCCAGGCCTCGATATCGGACACACCGCGAAATGTGTCGCTGAGGACGTTGAGACCGCCCTTGGCGAGCACGGTCTCGCAAAAGACGATTTCGCTGAGAGCGTGCTCGCGGGCTGTGGTCATCAGACGCCTTCCACCGCCAGATCAGGCGCTTCTTGCCCGGCAGGTTTGGAAAGTGGTGGCGCCGGCGGCCCAGCCTTTGCGGGAGCAGCTTCCGCCGGACGCTGTGCCGGCGGTGGTGGTGGCGGTGCCTTTTGCGCCGGCGGCTTGGCAGGCGGCGGTGGCGGAGCCGCCTTGGCCGGCGCACCGGCGGCACATGGTGCGACAGGCGCTCCTGCGGCACAGGGAGCAACGGCACCGGCAGCGCAAGGCGCAGCCCCGGCGGCGCAAGGTGCCGAGCCAGACGCAGCAGCAGTCTGAGCCGTCGGGCGCGGCGGCACGGGGTTGGTCACATGGTCATAGGCGATGGCGGCAGTGGTGACGGCGAGTGCGGCGCCGAAGAGAAGAGTGTTGCGAGCGCTCATTTCTTGGCGAACCCATCAAGACCGAAGAAGGGACGTAGCCAGACGCCCACGAAAGAGCCGACAAAGGCAGCGGCAAACCAGAGCCAACCATGCAGGCTCCCCGTGGCAATGCCAGAGAACAGCGCCCCGATATTGCAGCCGAAGGACAGGCGCGCGCCATAACCCATGAGCAGGCCACCGACGACGGCCGCCAGCAGCGAGCCGAGCGGTAGCGCGGCCTTGGGCGCGAACTTGCCCGCAATTGCTGCGGCCAAAGCCGCGCCGAGCACGAGACCGAAATCCATCACCGAGACCGTATCGGCCAGCACGCTGGAATTCAGCGCCTGGGCCTGGGCCGGCCAGGTCCAGAACTCCCAGCTCGCGACCGGAATGCCGACCGCCGAAGCGATCTTGGCGCCCCAGAGACCAAAGCCATAGGTGATCGACCAGGGATGGCCCGCGAGCAGCAGCGTCGCGATGTTGAGAAGGGCAAGCACCAGCCCTGCCCCGACCAGCGGCCAGGGACCATAGAGAATCCAGGTCCAGCCCTGCCGCGCCGGAGCCGGTTCAGGCTCGATATTGCCGTGCACGCGCTTTTCGATCACCGCCGTGATCAGCGCCACGATAGCGAGACCAGCAATGGTTGCCGCGATGGCAAAGCCGACGCCAAGCTCGGCACCGAGGCTGATGGCCGGCAAAGCGGGCTGCAACAGCCAGAACGGCAGATGCGCCGTGCCGATCACCGCACCGACGATAAAAAACACCAGCGTGACCAGCATGCGCGCGGAACCACCGCCGACGGTGAACAGCGTACCCGAACCGCAGCCACCGCCCAATTGCATGCCGAGGCCAAAGATGGCGGCGCCCAGCAGCACCGACACGCCGACCGGCGCCATGGCGCCAACCATGGCCTGACCGCCAATGTTGCCGGCGGCCACCAGCGGGATCATGGCGAGCGCCGCAACGCCGATCGTCAGCATCTGCGCCCGCATGCCGCGGCCGCGCTTTTCGACCACCATGCGCTTCCAGCCGCCCGTAAAGCCGAACGAGCCGTGGTAAAGCGCCACGCCCAGACCACCGCCGATTAGAAACAGCGTGCCCTGGCGCAGGTCGACCTGCCAGGTGATGAAAGCAAAGCCAGCCAGCAACATGGCGGCGGCTACAAGAAGCGGCGCCCTATCCGCCACGGCGGGCGGCAGGAATTTTGGCGCGGGTGCGGAAATATCGCTCATGATTCTCAAAATGCAGATGTTCTAAAAGGTTTGGATGCTGCAGCCTTGCGGCGCAACATCCAATCCAGATCAGTGATGAAGAGCCGCGATCTTACTGGATCGGGCGGGCCGGATCGGCAGCCCATTCAGCCATCGAGCCGTCATACATGGCGGTGTTCTTGTTGCCGCCAACTTCATGCAGGGCGAACCAGGCGATCGAAGCCCAATGGCCGGTATTGCAGAAGACGATGTTCTTTTCGCCTTCGGCCAGACCCGCACCCTGTGCGAGCGCGGCGACGGTTTCGGGCAGCGCGAAACTGGCATATTCGGCGCTGTAGAACTTCGAGTGCGGAATGTTCACGGCGCCAGGAATGGTGCCTTCGATACGAACGACCGGGCTCTTGGACTGGCCGAGGAACTGCTCTTCCGGACGGCCGTCGACGAGCTTGGTGCCGGCAGCGAGTGCCGCTTCGACGTCGGGCGTCGTCGCGCGCAGTTCGGGGCGGACATTGACCGGGAATTCGGCCGCAGCCGGAACGGCCGCTTCGGCAACGCGCTCACCGCCAACGGCGTCATACTGGCGCCAGCCGCCATCGAGGATCGAAACGGCGTCATGGCCAAGATACTTGAAGGTCCAGTAGACGCGGGTCGCACCACCGAATTCAGAGGAATCCGTGCCCCACGGCACGATGACCACGTGGTCATCAGCATCGACGCCAAGGCTGCTGATCAGCGCTGCGATCTGCTCGGTCGGCGGGATCTGGCCCGGCACGCCATCGACCTCGGTGCGCCAGCCGGCGCTGGCATAGGGAGCTACCGCGGCATTGGCGATAAAGGGCAGATCGCCGAGATCGGTCTCGTCGACCTTGTCGCGGATATCGATGATGGCGATGTTCTCGTCACCGGCATGCGCCTTGAGCCATTCGGCCGTCACGAGCGGCGTAACATCTGCCGCAAAGGCAAAAACGGGAACCGCAACGACAAAAGCAGCGGCGGCGGCAAACGATGCGAGACGCATGGCAATCCTCCAATGAAATATGGAGAGAAATCTATACGGGATAGGTAGAGAAATCGAAGCGCAGCGGCCCAAATGTCGCCACAAGAGAGCAAAATCCCGCTCCTGGTGCTGCACCAGATAGAATTGCTTTCTAGGCGAGAATAGCCGCCCCGCAGACAGGCTCAAGGCGGCGCGGTTGGGAACGCCAGCACTTGATGAGTCCCAGCCGATTTGACAAGCTGATGACACAGTCGTTCAAGGGCAAGAGCATGCGCCATGCGTATTGTGTTGGCTGTCCTGTCTGCATTGCTGTTCGTCCAAACCGTGCATTCGACGGCCCAGGATTTGTCGAACTACGAAGCCGGGATTTCAGCCCTTAACAGTCACGACTATGATCTGGCCTTCGACTTGCTCCTCCCCCTGGCTGAAGCGGGAAATAGCGACGCGCAAAGCAAAATTGCCCATATGTACTATTGGGGCGAAGGCAGAGCGCCGGACTATGCGGAGCATTTCAGATGGTCGCTGCGGTCCGCGGAGGCAGGTAATCCAACCGGACAATTCGACGTCGCCACCGACTATTACAGCGGGCGCGGCGTAGCCCAGGACATCAAGGCCGGGTTGAAGTGGACGACGCTCGCGGCCGAAGGCGGCGACGACTATGCCCAGCTGGCCTTGGGAATACGGTACCTGAACGGCCTTGGCGTGTCTTTGGACCTGGAGCGCGGGAAGCACTATCTGGCGCAGGCCGTGGAGCAAAATGAACCCCGGGCACTGATGCTTACGGCCTCGGCACACATTTTCGGCGAGTTCGGGTTTGCCGCCGATTTCGACAAAGGCATCGGCTTTCTAAAGCGCGCCGCCGAACACCACCACGCCGGCGCTCAATTGTCCTACGGCATGCATCTGCTCAACAAGGCGCAGTCCGAAGCGGAACTGTCGGAGGGCCTCAAGTGGCTGACACTATCTGCGATGGTGGGTTGCGAGAAGGCGATCAGCGCGCTCGTGCCATTGCGGGCGAGTGTCAGCGACAGCGTCGCCGAACGTGCAACGGAATTGGCCGATCAATGGCTGGTCGCGCAGCCGGCAAGAGCACCCCACGACCATCGGGACTACAAACAGGCCTTTTGCAGCACAGCGCCGATAGTCAACGCCTTGACGGCGACAAGGGATAAGGAAGGGAGCGAAACCGCTCTGCATGCGCACACACAGAACGGCCCGCTCCCACTGTAGTTATCGGGTCAGCGGCTTATACGTTGCGCGCTTCGGATTGACGGCATCGGCGCCAAGACGACGGACCTTGTCGGCCTCGTAGTCCTGGAAGTTGCCTTCGAACCATTCGACATGGCTGTCGCCTTCGAAGGCCAGCATGTGGGTCGCCAGGCGATCGAGGAACATACGATCGTGGCTGATGATCACGGCGCAGCCGGCGAATTCCTCCAGCGCTTCTTCGAGCGCAGCGAGGGTTTCGGTGTCGAGGTCGTTGGTCGGTTCGTCGAGGAGCAGGACGTTGGCGCCGCTCTTCAGCATCTTGGCGAGGTGCACGCGGTTGCGCTGGCCGCCCGAGAGATTGCCGACCTTCTGCTGCTGATCGCCACCCTTGAAGTTGAAGGTGGAGGTATAAGCGCGCGAATTCATTTCGCGCTTGCCCAGAAGCAGCACTTCGTCGCCGCCGGAAATTTCTTCCCACACGGTCTTGTTCGGGTTGAGGGCATCGCGGCTCTGGTCGACATAGCCGAGGTGCACGCTTTCAGCGACCGTGATCGAGCCGCCATCGGGCTGTTCCTGGCCGGTCAGCATCTTGAAGAGCGTGGTCTTGCCCGCGCCGTTCGGGCCGATAATGCCCACGATACCGCCCGGGGGCAGCTTGAACGAGAGATTGTCGATCAGGAGGCGATCGCCGAACGACTTTGAGAGGCCTTCGACGTCGATGACGTTGTGGCCGAGGCGTTCACCAGGCGGAATGATGATCTGCGCCGTGTGCGACTGGGTACGGGCGTCGTTGATCTTGACCAGTTCGTCATAGGCCTTGAGACGGGCCTTGGACTTGGACTGGCGCGCCTGCGGGCTCTGGCCCATCCATTCGCGTTCGCGTTCCAGCACCTTGGCGCGCGCTGCGTCTTCGCTCTTTTCCTGCGCAAAGCGCTTGGCCTTGGCATCAAGGTAGGCGGAATAATTGCCTTCATAGGGCACGCCGCGGCCGCGATCGAGCTCGAGAATCCAGCCCGTGACATTGTCGAGGAAGTAGCGGTCGTGGGTGATGATCAGCACCGCGCCTTCGAATTCGCGCAGGTGCCGTTCGAGCCAAGCCGTGGTTTCGGCGTCGAGATGGTTGGTCGGTTCGTCGAGCAGCAGCAGGTCGGGCTTGCTCAGCAGCAGCGCGCAAAGCGCGACGCGGCGCTTTTCACCGCCCGAGAGATTGTTGACGTCGGCATCGCCCGGAGGGCAGCCGAGCGCTTCCATAGCGACTTCCACCTGCGATTCCAGATCCCACAGGTTCTGGCTGTCGATGATGTCCTGGAGCTTGGACGCCTCGTCGGCGGTCTCGTCGGAATATTCCATCATCAACTCGTTGTAGCGGTCGACGATGTCCTTCTTTTCCTTGACGCCGGTCATGACGTTGCCCAGCACGTTCAGCGCCGGATCGAGCTGGGGTTCTTGAGCAAGGTAGCCGACCTTGGCGCCATCGGCAGCCCAGGCTTCGCCGGTGAATTCGGTATCGATGCCGGCCATGATTTTCAGCAACGTCGACTTGCCCGAGCCGTTCGGGCCGAGAATGCCGATCTTGGCATCGGGGTAGAAGGAGAGATGGATATTATCCAGCACCTTCTTGCCGCCAGCATAGGCCTTCGACATTCCGTGCATGTGATAAATAAACTGGCGCGCCATGGGCGAAGACCTCTTCAAGGGGTTTTCGGGAGTTGGCGCCTATGTAGGCCATGCGGGAGGTTCGGGCAACGGGGGCAAAGCCGTCGCCCAGAGGAACTATGCCGCAGCCACTTCCACGGGCACCGATTTGAACGCCGGCGTCTTGCTGCGCGGGTCGACTTCGGTGCCGATCAGCACATTGGCCTCGGGGTAATAGGCGAGCACGGAGCCGGGCGGGAGGTCGAAGCTGGTCGCGATCCCCTCCATTTCACCCACGGAAGAACGCACGCGTACTTTTTGCCCTTCGGCCAGCCCGCGCTCAGCCATATCTGCCATGCTCAGGAAGACCGAATAGCGCCCCGCCTTGCCGCGATAGCTGTCGGTTTCTTCGTAGATGATGGAATTGAACTGCCCCTCGCTGCGCACCGAGGCAAGCATCAGCTTGCCTTTTTCGAGCTTGGGAATTGGCGTGACGACGAAATGCGCCTTGCCGTCCAGCGTGCCGAATTCGGGTACATGCAGCACCCGGTTGCGGATATGGAATTCGCGCTTGGCGACGTCGATATCGGCCAGTTCCTCCATCCCCGGCACAATGGCAGCGATGGCGTCGCGCAGTTTTGCGTGGCCGGAAAAGGCGTCGAAATCGATCGGAGAATCCGGCAGGACACGCTTGCCGATCTGGCCGAGGATCCAGCTTTCGGGTCGCACGGTGCTGATGCGGTCGATGCCGCCATCGGAAAGCCGCACGAAGTTGAACATCGATTCCTGGGTCGTCGGCTCCCATTCCTCGTCACGCGCCGTGACGGGAAGAATGAGCACTTCGCCATCGCCGAGGCCATGCACATGACCCTGGTTCAGCGTCGTCGTCAGGAAAAGCTTGAAGCCGATGGCGCCCATGGCGCGGCTGGAAAAGGCTGTGTCCGGCGTCGCGGCCCAGAGATTGCCGCCCATGATGACGGCGGCATCGACTTCTCCGGCCTCGGCCCGCTTGAGGCAGGCCATGGTGTCGAGGCCTTTTTCTTCGGGGAAACTGACGCCAAACACGTCTTCCATGCGCTTAAGAACATCGCGCGCCAGCACCGGTTTGACCCCGATGGTGCCGATGCCCTGCACGTTGGAATGGCCACGCAGCGGTAGGAGGCCGGAGAACCGCTTGCCAATCATGCCGCGGATGAGCGCCAGATTGGCGATGGCTTCGACATTGGTTGTGCCATGGACGTGGTGCGTCATGCCCATGCCCCAGGCAAAGACCGCATGCTGCGAGCGGCCATAGGCGGCGGCAACGCGCGAAATCTCCTCGCGCGACAGGCCGCAGGCCTCGGTGACTTCATCCCAGCCAAGCGTATCAATGTCGTTACGGAAGGCATCGAAATCGGCGCCATAGGCAGCGATGAAGGCGCGGTCCTCGGTCCCCTGCTCCAGCACGGCTTTGGCGAGCCCCTTGAACAGCGCAATATCCGAGCCGATCCGCGGCTGCAGATAGTCAGATGCGATATCGCTGCCGCCCTTGAGCATTGAGAGAGGCGATTTCGGCACGGCGAATTTGACCAGCCCCGGCTCCTTGGCCGGATTGATGACGATCACCTGTCCGCCCCGCTCGCGGCAGTTTTTCAGCATGTGAATGAAGCGCGGGTGGTTCGACGAAGGATTGGCGCCGATGACGAAGATCAGGTCAGCCCCGGTCAGGTCTTCGAGTTCGACAGTAGCCGTGCCCTTGCCGATCGTGGTGGCCAAGCCCTCGCTTGTCGCCTGGTGGCAATAGTAGGAGCAGTTGTTGACGTTGTTGGTGCCATAGGCCCGCGCCAAAAGCTGGAATAGGAACCCCGCCTCGTTGGACGAGCGTCCCGAGGAATAAAAAAATGTCCGCTTGGGATCGGTTTCAGCGAGCCGATGCGCTGCATGATCGAGCGCGGAGTCCCAATCGAGCGGCTCGAAACGATCCGAGCCGGCGCGCCGAAAAAGCGGCGTGCCAAGGCGCCCAAGTCGCTCCATTTCTCTCCCCGAGAGTTCGGAAAGTTCGGCAATTGTGTGCTCGAAAATCGGCTCTGGAATGGGTGGCTGAATATCGGTCGATTGCGCCTGCACCGACTTGTTGCAGACCGAGGGAAACTCATCGAGTTCATTGGTCATGCCGCCATGTTGGCCGCCCATGCCATAGGCACAGGCCTTGCAGGTATTTTTCGCCGTCAGCGCCTTGGCGGCCTTGCCCACGCCCATCTTACCGATGGTGGACAGGGTATAGAGAACTTTCTTGGGGCCGCCGCCCACGACGTTACTGGTATCGGCCAAGGCCAAACTCCGACTTGCTGCGCCGCCATTGTCGGCTCATGACGCGGCGCAGGCAAGCCTTGAGGGGCGCTTAGTAGATCGCCTTCACATACATCTCCTGCGGCACAGGCCCGCGGTGGTAATCGGGGTGACGGATGCGCTCGGGCAGAACAATGTCCGGCTTGGGCACTTCGTCATAGGGAATGGCTTCGAGGAGATGCGCGATGCAATTGAGGCGCGCGCGCTTTTTGTCATCGGCCTGCACCACCCACCAGGGCGAATCCGTGGTGTGGGTTCGCGCCAGCATGTCTTCCTTGGCCTTGGTGTAGTCTTCCCAGTGGCGGCGGGATTCCATGTCCATGGGCGAGAGCTTCCACTGCTTCAGCGGGTCCTGAATGCGCATGCGGAAGCGGAATTCCTGCTCTTCATTGGTGATGGAGAACCAGAATTTGATGAGGATGATGCCCGAGCGGATGAGCATCTTTTCGAATTCCGGCACGGTGCGGAAGAACTCTTCCAGCTCGTCCGGCGAGCAGAAACCCATGACGCGCTCGACACCGGCACGATTGTACCAGGAGCGGTCGAACAGTACCATTTCGCCGGCCGCCGGGAGATGGGGCACATAGCGCTGAAAATACCACTGGGTCTTTTCGCGGTCGGACGGCGCGGGCAGCGCAACGACGCGGCAGACGCGCGGATTGAGCCGCTGGGTGATGCGCTTGATCGCCCCGCCCTTGCCGGCGGAATCGCGGCCTTCGAAAATAACCGCAACCTTCAGTTTGTTATGAACAATCCAGTCCTGCAGCCGCACCAGCTCGTGCTGCAGGCGGAATAGCTCGCGAAAATAGACATTGCGGTCGATCGACTTGCGCCCTGCCCGCTCGCCTTCTTCGGCAAGCGCCTCGAGCTGATCGTCCTCGAACTGCAGCTCGAGCTCTTCGTCAAAACTGTCGGTAATCTCTTCGCGAATGCGGTTCAGTTCCGCCTCGAATTGTTCGAAGCGCGCGTTTTGGTCGAAGTCGTTCACTTGAGAGCCCTCCGGATGCGGCACCATTGGCCACACCAGGATTGCACTTTTGTGACACTCTTAGTTGGCCATTGTTGAACGATGCGCCCAGCCGGTCATGCGCTTTTCGACCCAGGCCATCAGAGCATACATGGCGATGCCTTCAACGGCGAGCATCAGCAGACCGGCAAAGACCAGCGGCACGTTGAAGTTGGACTGGGCCGAGGCCATCATATTGCCGAGGCCGGAATTGGAAGCCACCGTTTCGCTGACCACCGAGCCGACGAAGGCCAGCGTGATCGCTACCTTCAGTGAGCCGAAAAAGTAGGGCATCGAGCGCGGAATACCGACCTTGAGCATGATGTCCATCTTCTTGGCCCCAAGGGCGCGGAGCACGTCCTCGGTTTCGGGTTCGATGGTCGCGAGGCCTGTCGCGACGTTCACGACGATGGGGAAGAAGGAAATCAGGAATGCCGTCAGTACGGCGGGCACAGTGCCGATGCCGAACCAGATGACGAGAATGGGAACCAGCGCCACTTTCGGGATGGCATTGAAGCCGACCATGATCGGATAGAGACCGGCATAGATGGTCCTGGACCAGCCGATGAAGAGACCGATACCAAGACCTGCCACCACGGCAATCATGAAGCCGAGCACGGTGGTGTAGAGCGTCTGGAGCGAGTTCTTCCAGATGGGCGACCAGTATTGAATGATCGCCTCAAACACCCGCGTCGGCGTCGGCAGGATAGTATGCGGTAGACCGGAAATGCGGACACCGATCTCCCAAATGACAAAGAGGCCGACGGTGTAGAGGAACGGCGCCAGCCGCACCCAATCGACCTTGAAGGCCGGCTTTGGCGGCACGGCAACCGGCGTTGTCGTATCGAGCGTCGTCATGCGGCAGCCCTCGCGGTGGCGATTTCCCCGTGCAGCTTCTGCACCATTTCGTTGAAAGCCGGCTCGTAGAGCAATTCGAGCTGTCGCGGCCGTTCGAACGGCACGACGTGTTCGGAAATCACCCTGCCCGGCCGCGCCGACATCACCACGACCTTGTCTGCCAGGAACACGCTTTCGCGTAGATCGTGGGTGACAAGAACGATAGTGACATCCTGGCTGGCATGGAGGTCGCGGATGACGCACCAGAGTTCTTCGCGGGTAAAGGCGTCGAGCGCACCAAAAGGCTCGTCGAGCATCAGCAATTCGGGTTCATGGATCAGCGCGCGACAAAGATTGGCGCGCTGCTGCATGCCTCCGGAAAGCTGCCACGGGAACTTCTCGCCAAAACCTTTCAGCCCAACTGTCTCCAGCAGCTTCTCGGCCTTGGCCACATATTCAGCCTTATGGCTTCGCAACCGATGCCGATGCCTCTCGACGATTTCGAGCGGCAGGAGAATGTTTTCGAGCGTCGTGCGCCACGGCAGCATGGTTGGGTTCTGGAACGCCATGCCGACAATGGAAACGGGCTTGGTGACCTGTTGATTGGCAACGATGACAGCGCCTGTCTGCGGAATATGC
The DNA here is from genome assembly GCF_024707125.1 of Devosia sp. Classification (GTDB taxonomy): domain Bacteria; phylum Pseudomonadota; class Alphaproteobacteria; order Rhizobiales; family Devosiaceae; genus Devosia. The sequence continues at coordinate 33,532 of NZ_JANQAH010000007.1, read as the reverse complement.
AGCCCCGTCGTCAGCTTCATCAGCGTGGACTTGCCGCAACCCGAAGGACCAACCACGGCAACAAATTCACCGCGATTGATTTTCAGATTGAGCCCGCTCACCGCCAGCGTGCCGGTCGGCCCGCCGTAGCGCATGTCGACATTTTCAATGGAGACCAGCGGCGAAGCCATGTCGCACCTCGAAGAATAAGAGGGTCCGCCCCGAGCCATCCCCGTTCCCTCGAAAGAACGGCCCGGAGCGGAAGTACCCGGGCGTCCCTTAATCGCCCGGGAATTCGGCCTTCTCCCCTTGGGGGAGAATGGCGATTGTGTACTAGGGCAGCATGCGCTCTGCGGCCGGGGCCAGGTACTGTGCGTCGAAGACGTCGGCGGCCGTAACATTGCCCTTGAGGCCCATCGAGATCTTCAGCGTTTCTATGGAGGCAGCGAGGCGCGCCTCGTCGATGCCGCCAAAGCCGTTTTCGACGACATAGGGCGTCTTGATATTCATCTCATTGGCCATGGTCAGGCGCTCGGTCTCGGTGTCGATATTGAGCGTCTCATTGCGAGCGAGAACGGCGGCAGCACCTGCGGCCGGATCGCTGACGGCATCAGCAAAACCCTTGGCCAAGGCGCGGAGAAACCCCTTCACCGCCTCCGGGTTTTCGTCGGCAAAGGCCTCGTTGACCATGATGGCATTGCCATAAAGGTTCAGCCCGTGGTCGGCGAAGAGAATGGTGGCGATATCGTCGTCCGGCACGCCATTGGCCTTGAGATTGAGGATCACCGAGAAGGCAAAGCCGAAGACACCATCGACATCGCCAGAGGCCAGCATGGGCTCACGCACCGGGAAACCGATGGATTCAAGCGTGATTGCCGAGGTGTCGATCCCGGCGACTTCCACGAAGGCGGGCCACTGGGCGAAGGCGCCATCCGGTGGCGGCGCGCCGAGCTTCTTGCCTTCAAGCGACTTCGGATCGTCAGTGACCCCCAGAGACTTGCGACCGATGACCGAAAACACCGACTTGTCATAGACCATCATGATGGCCTTGACCGGCTGGGTATTGTCTTCGTCGAGGAACTTGATCAGCGAATTGATGTCACCAAAACCGAACTGGTAGGCGCCGGTCGCAACACGCGGGATCGCCTCCACCGAGCCATTGCCGGTGTCGATCGTGACGTTGAGCCCCTCTTCGGCGAAATAGCCCTTGTCCTGGGCCAGCAGGAAACCAGCCGCAGGACCTTCGAAGCGCCAGTCGAGCGTGAGCTTGATATCGGTCTGCGCCATGGCCGGCGCGGCAAAGGCCAACGAACCCAGCAGGATGGCGGCAGTGAAATGCCTGCGATTGAGCATGAATGACGTCCCCAAATGAAATTGCGAGAGCAAGACAAGCGCAGCATTTTCGGGGGCGCAAGCAAAAACTGATTACAAATAGGTCATTTTTGCATGTCGCCTAATTTGTAGGCGACATGCTGAGATATTGGGTCCAAACTTGCTTAAAGCTGGCGCAGGCTAGCCCTAGTAAACGAACACAGTCAACTGGTTGCCACGCTGTTGGACGGCAAAGACCCGGTTTGAATTGTAGGAAGACCGGTCGATCGAAGCGCTCAGCAGGCTATCGCTGTTGATCGCCGAACGTAGCGAATTGCCGAGGCCGGAGTTGGTCAGCGCGGCGGCAAGCCAGGTTTGCATCTCCGGGCACATATCGACACGACGGATCTCGACATTGCTGGCGCGCTGCCACGAACCGCCGATCTGCGTGCCCTGGATCAGGCGCTGAACATCACCAGGGCTGGTGCCAACACAGACTGGCGCCCCCCGCCGTTGGATGCCGAGAAAACCGGAACGCCGCCGTTGCCGACGCCGCCACCGTTTCCACCGCCATTGCCGGGATTGCCGCCATTGTCCGGAGCGCCGCCCCCGCCGATCGACACGCCAATATTGGCGAGACTGCTGCCGCCCACGGTAGCACCAACGCCGACAGCGCCGTTGAGCAGCCCGACATCGGCATCAAGCAGACTGCCGCCACCGCTACCGACCGTGGCGTTGGCGATATCAGAGCCGCCCCCGATTTGCGCATCGAGCAACTGGTTCTCGCCACCGAGACCGACATTGACCAGACCCGAGTTCGAGGCATCCCCCGAACCGAGCGTGATCAGCGCCTCTTCGCCACTTCCGCCAATGATTCCAAGCAAGTTCTGCGCCTGAGCGGGCGCCGAAACACTCGCGATAAAGACCAGAGGCAGAAACGAAAGAACTGTTCTTTTCATAACTCATCTCCATCTTCGCGACCAATTGCCGCATAGAAGTGACGAGCGAAGACCAACTTGAGTTGCATTTCGAAGCGACAACTAAGTCAACTGGTAAACAATGGATCAATACATAAATATAGACAAAAATTAACCGGTCTATACGTCAACAAAAAAGGCGCGGAACCGAAGTTCCGCGCCCCATCGGGGCTACAGCAAAGGAGCGTCAGCCTTCCTGCCACCGCCGACTTATCGGGCTGAATCCCTGCCGGGACCGCCGCGTGGCTCGCCACAGCAGAACTGTGGTTCGCCTGCACAACGACCCATTTCCCACATCAGTTCCCCGAAAGCCGTTCACATCGGCGACCGCGCTAAAATTGCGTAGAGATCGCCAGGGTGAAGCGGTCGACGTCATAATTGTCGCCGCCCTCCTCCACCCATTTTCGCAAGGCAGCCAGCGACAGGCTCGCCTGATCCGCGATGGCATAGTCGAGGCGCAGGCTGGCCGTCTGAACCCGCCGGGTCTGGCTTGCATCGAAAATCCCCATCTCGTCGCTGCGGCTGACCGCCGCCGAGACCGAAAGGGCATCGGTCATGCGATACCGCGCCGAAAGCTCGACCTCGCTGATGCTGCTGGCAACGGGATCGAGCGGATCGTCCAAATCCACGCTCTTTTCGGCCCGCAGGGCGACAGTCCACCTATCACCCAGGGCGAGTTCCGACTGCATCGCCAGATAAGGCAAAATCTCGCGCAGGCCCGGATCGATCAGCGGCCAGACCATTGTCGCCCCAGCCAGGAACTCGACGAAAAGATTGCCCGCCTTGGCGCGAACGCCGCCAGCGGCGGTTCCAGCAGTTCCCGGCAGGCGGCCATAGTCGAGCTGGTCAGGCTCCGGAACGTTGGAAAAATCGCCCTTGAGCCGGCCGAGCACAGCCATGGTGCCCGTTACAGCCTTCTCCCAGTTCACCCCTACGGCGACAACGCCCACTTCAGGGTCGAGCCGAACAGGCGGCAACGTGATCGGCAGGCCGGAAATGATGGCATCCCCTGGATAACGCCAGCTTGCGTTCACCGTCACGTTGACTTGCTGGTCGGTTCCTATGACCGCCAGTTCCATCATGGTTTCGTGGGTTACTTTCCCGTTTGCAACGCCGATCATCGCGCCATTGAGCGGCAAACCTTCCCCGATCCAGTCGCGCGTCAGGGCATAGCCGGCGCGCAGCACCATGCCCTTGTCGAGTTCCAATGCGGCCTCAACGCCGGCCGCCGCCGACATGTCATCCTCCACGGCGATGGTGGCAAAGCGCGTCTGCTCGAACAGCAGAGTGCCGCGCAGCGACAAGGCACCCATGGAATGCGACAGCGACAGCTCATGCTTGTGTTCGACAAACAGGTCGGACGGCGCATCGACACTTTCCGTGACATTGCTGGTCCAGCCCGTCTCGACAGTGCTCTTGAGCGCAAAAGCATCCTCCCCGAGGACCGCCGAAACACTGACCACCCATACCGCAATGCAAGAAAACCGTCGCATCTCAATCTCCGGCGGAGCTACCGGATGAGAATGCTCATAGTTCAGTAACCAATATTTCACGTAGAGGGTCAGTACATTTACCTGCCCGGCAGCGTTGAGATTAAGCCTTAATGCTGGAAGTTGCTCGCGTAAGTATTCTATTAACTATGATCTTCGGCATCACTCCGGGATTTTGGCTCCACTCAAAAGGAGCTGGCCATGCCAAAACCGAGTGAACTTTGCACCGCCCTGCGCAATTGGCGCATCCGCGCCCGCCTGCAACAGGACGCCGTCGCCAAAAGCCTCGGCGTCACGCAGAGCCAGGTCAGCCGCTGGGAAAGTGGGCGAGACGCCCCCCGCCCGCACAATATCGAAGCCATCCGCCGCCTGATCTGGGGCCCCGAGGCCGATCCGCTGGTAGCCCTGCGCTATTTCGTGGAAGAGTCGCACCAGAACCTGCTGCTGATGGATGCCAGCCACACGATCATCGCCTGCAGCCGGCCACTGAAACTTTCATCCGGCCCGCTCGATCGCTTCGGCTGGGTGATCGACCCGCAGAAAAATCCAGCCTTTGCTCCGGTTCATGCCCGCTTCTGCGAATTGCTGGCTCGACCGGCCGGCGTGGTGAGCCTCAAGATCACCATCCCCTTCGTGGAGAATGGTCGCGACTGGTGCGCGATCATCACCAAGACCATTCACACGGTGGTCGGCACGCGCCTCTGTCTGGTGGAACCGAGTTTTCGCGAAGCAACCGGCCTCGAAGGCAAGGAAATCCGGCTTGAAGAGGTTCGCCTGACACCTGACGAAGGGGAGCGGCATTCCCTCACGCTTTGGCGGCAGATGGCCCCCGCCTCCTGATCCCTTGTGCCTTCGCAGTAATAAAAACCCGCGCCGGGGGGCTCCGGCGCGGGTCTGGCGTCCGTGGCGGGTTGGAGGTAACACCCCGCCGCAGGAGCTACCAGCCGTGCTTCTTGGTCTGGTTCTGGCCGCCGATGCCCAGGATGCCGTTGCCGTTCAGCACGCCATTGAGAATGGAATTGCCATTGGCAGTGTTGTTGCCGCTCAGAATGCCCGAGAGAATGCTGCTGTTATTGCCCACGGCGACGGTATTGCCGTTGAGGACATTGACATTGCCCACTTCGGCGACATCGCCCACCGTCGCGACGAGGCCGGTGATATTGCTGAGAACATTGTTGGTGCGCTTGGCGAAGAAGCCGCCGGCATGAGCGCCCGAAGTCATCGCCATGGCAGCCACGACGGAAAGTGCGATCACAGTCTTCATACTCGTTACTCCCTTGAAAACATGTCGGTTTCGACACGAGCGAGAGAACCCGAGGGCGCCACTTTGGGCAATTGAGGAGGCTTAGAATATGCGTTTCATGCGCACTAAACGCGTTTGCAGACCCAAACTAGGGGAAAGCCCTAAAGCTCGAAGCTTGCCTGCATGGCCTGAATGACCTTGATGGCGGCCGAGGCGCGGTTTTCAACACCGAGCTTGGCATAGACCTGTTCGAGGTGCTTGTTCACCGTCCGCGGGCTGAGGCCGAGAATATCGCCGATATCGCGGTTGGATTTTCCCCGCGCGATCCAGAGCAGCACTTCGCTCTCACGCTGCGTCAACCCAAAGTGCTGGCGGAGATTGTCCTCCTGCCCCTCTTCCTGCGCACCGGTGAGGCGGAAGAGATATTCATCGCCGCCAACGACACCGAGGAAGGCAAATTGCAGTCCCGGCGCGCCCGGCAGGTTGAGATCGAACCCACTGCCCGGTGCCGCATCGCCATGATCGAGGCGCCAACGAGAGAAACCGCCGGACATATCGGCTTGATGGTCCGAATCCATGCCGGAGCGTTCAAGCAGCTTGTTTGCCTGCGGCGTCGACCAGAGCACTGCAGCATCGGCGCCAAAGGCCACCAGATGCCGGCCGGCCGCATCGAGCGCAATCCGCGCGCTCTGGGCGCGGCGGGCATTGGCGAGGTGCACCCGGATACGGGCGCGCAATTCGTCGACATTGATGGGCTTTGAGAGATAGTCCACGCCGCCGCTTTCGAGCGCATGGACGATGTGCTCGGTTTCGGTCAGCCCGGTCATGAAGATGACAGGCACGTGGGTCAGCGGCGCCATGGCTTTCAAACGACGGCAGGTTTCAAAACCATCGAGCCCGGGCATGACCGCATCCATCAGCACCACATCGGGCACGACGCGCTGCACGATATTGAGCGCCGCCTCGCCGCTGCGCGCCACCAGCACGGTCACACCCGCTTCTTCAAGCGCGGTCGTCAGGAAGCCCAGGGACTCCGGCGAGTCATCGACAAGCAGGACAATGTCTTGGTCCTTCTCAATCCGGCTCATGGCTGACCCGTTCGAGCAGTTCCGCATAGCCGTCGAAATCGAAGCTCTCCATGTGCCCGCGCAAGGCGGTCACCAAGGGCTCGTTATTGGGATCGACGGCCAGTTCGGTCAATTTCGCTTCTATCCCTCTGATATGGCCGATTTGCCCCAGATTGGCCAAGTCACGCAAGTGCTCAACCCCAGGCGAACGCAGCTTTTTCGTCCTCTTTAGCTTGGGCGTCTGAGCCTCGAAATAGGTCCAGTCCAGCGCCAGTTGCGCCCCGATCTTGTCGAGCAATTGCGCGAGGTCGAAGGGCTTTGCCAGCGCGTCATTGTGTCCGGCATCGCGACTGGCCGGCCCTGCCCCATCGCCGATATTGGCCGAGAGCATGACGATGGGCTCGGCAATACCCCGTTCGCGCAGGGCCGAGACGAGATCCCATCCGCTCATGCCCGGCATGCGGATATCGACGAAAAACATATCAGGCCGCGTGGTAGCGACAAGATCGAGGCACGCAAGACCATCGGCCGCCGTCAGCACGACAAAGCCCAAAGGCGAGAGCATTTCGCGCATCAATTCGCGATGGTCCTGATTGTCGTCGACCACCATGAGCACCCGCGCCGGCCCGGCATAACCGACGATGCGGCGCAGATCGGCCCGGCCTTGGCTCAGGCGCTCGACCTTCGCCAGCATCAACCGCGCCTGAAAGCGGGTACCGACGCCAACCGTGCTCGACACGGTGATTTCGCCACCCAGCGTTTCCGTCAGCAGTTTTGTGATGGTTAGCCCAAGGCCAAGGCCCGGCGTAAAGCGATTATGCTCGGCTTCACCACGCACGAAGGGCTCGAAGATATGGTCGAGATCGCCAGGTGAAATACCGCTGCCGCTGTCCGAGACCGTGAACGTCGCCACCTGCATGCGATAGGTGACCTCGAAGCTGACATGGCCCGAGCTGGTGAACTTGATGGCGTTCGAGAGCAGATTGACCAATATTTGCCGCAGCCGCTTTTCGTCGGTCCGCACATAGATCGGCAGGGCCTTGGCGCGCGTATGGCGAAATTCCAGCCCCTTGGCTCCCGCCTGCAGCCGGAACATGTCGACGATCTGATCCAGAAAATCCTGGATATTGATCTCGTTCGAATAGACGTGCAGCCGCCCCGCCTCGATCTTGGAAATATCGAGCAGGCCATCGATCAGCCCCGACAGATGCTCGGCACTGCGGCGGATGACTTGCACTGAGCCACGCCTGTTCTCCGGCACTTCGGGATCGCGCTCCAATATCTGCGCATAGCCCATCACCGCGTTGAGCGGCGTGCGCAATTCGTGGCTGAGGCCGACGACGTAGCGCGACTTGGCCTGATTGGCCGCCTCGGCCTTTTCCTTGGCGCGCTGCAACTCGGCATCGGTCTTGCCGTGGGCGTCGATTTCCTTGAGCAGCAGCGTGTTTTGTCGCGTGCTCTCCTCTTCGGCAACCAGCCGGCTGTCATGCGCCAGCACGAGGAACCACGTCATGATCCCCGCGGCCACCGCGAAGACGAAGAACACCACGAGTAGTGTGCCGCCCACCACATCGGCCGTATGCGGCGCCGATTGGCTGGCGAAATAATAGATCAGCCCAAGGATGCCGCCGAGGATCGCCGTCGCAATGCCCATGGACATGCCGTAGCGCCCAAGCCGGGTTTGCAATTTCTCGATCGCCCATTGCGGCAGCACGCTCGAAGCCACCGCATGCGTCTGCGCCCGGAAATGCGCGTGCGGCTTGCACATGTCATGGCAACGCGCATCGAGCGAACAGCAGAGCGAACAGATCGGCGCCGCATAGGCGGGGCACCAAGCCATGTCCTCGGGCTCGAAGGGGTGTTCGCAGATCGAACAAGTCAGCGAGGTCTTGTTCGCCCATGCTTTCCGCGGTTTGCGGGCGAGGTAATATTTCCCCTTGGTGGCCCAGGCGATGGCCGGCGATGCGATGAAACAAACCACCAGTGCGATATAAGGCGCCAGCGCCGCAGCCATCTCGCCAAAAGCACCAAAATGCGCCGCCAGCGCGATCACCGCCGACAGCAGCATCGACCCGACACCGACGGGATTGATGTCATAGAGATGCGCGCGCTTGAACTCGATACCGGGCGGCGACAGGCCCAGCGGCTTGTTGACGAAAAGATCGGCCGAAATCGAGCAGAGCCAAGCCATGGCAATGATGGAAAAGATGCCGAGCGTCTCTTCCAGCAGCCGATAGATGCCCAGCTCCATAAGAAGCAGCGCAATGGCGACATTGAAGAGCAACCAGACAACCCGACCCGGATGGCTATGGGTCAGCCGCGAGAAGAAGTTCGACCAGGCCAGCGACCCGGCATAGGCGTTCATCACATTGATCTTGAGCTGGCTGACCACCACGAAGACGGCCATCAGCATCAGGGCAATGAACTCATTGGGGATCATGTAGCCAAAGGCTACGGCATACATGTAACCGGGCTCTGACGCATGCTCGGGCGAAACGCCCGCCGACAGCGCAAGAAAAGCCAGGAACGACCCCGCGATCAGCTTGGGCGCACCAACGACAACCCACCCTGCCCCAGCCAGAAAAATCCCGACCTTGTGCCGCCACTTCGGCGCACCCTCCGCCGGCAAAAATCGCAAAAAATCGACCTGCTCACCGATCTGCGTCATCAGCGCCAGGATCACCGCCGAGGCCGCCCCAAACTTGGCGATGTCAAAAGGCGCAATGCTGCCCGCCGCCCCTTCCGGCTGCCCCAGCCCAGCAAAGGCCCGCCAAAGGTCGAACTTTTCCCAATCCAGAAAGGCGATGAAGAAAAAGGGAAGAATATTCAGCACGAGCCAGATCGGCTGCGTCAGCACCTGAAAGCTCGAAATCATCCTGATGCCATGCGTCACCAGCGGAATGACGATCAGCGCCGAAATGATGTGCCCTATCCAGAGCGGAATGCCGAAAGCCAATTGCAGCGCGCTCGACATGATCGAGGCTTCAATGGCGAAGAGGATGAAGGTAAAACTCGCGTAGATCAGCGAGGTGATCGTCGAGCCGATATAGCCAAAGCTCGCCCCGCGGGTGAGCAGGTCGACGTCCACGCCATGCCGCGTCGCATAGCGCGAGATGGGGATGCCAACAAGCAGGATGGCGATTGACGCGACGACTATCGCAATCAGCGCATTGGTTGTCCCATATGACAACGTAATGCTACCGCCAATGGCCTCCAGCGCCAAAAACGAGATCGCGCCAATGGCCGTCTGCGAGATTCGATCGTTTGAAAAACGCCGCGCCGACTTGGCGGTAAAACGCAGCGCATAGTCCTCAAGCGTCTGATTGGCGACCCAGCGATTGTATTCGCGCCTGATGGGAATGATCCGTTGCCGCGCCATTATTCGCTCAAGCCTTAACCAATTCGCCGCGCTGCCCAAAAATTCGCCACGCCTGTCTTAGCACGGTTTTTGGCAAAATCACGCGGTTTTTCAGGCCCTTCCGGCACTAGGCGGAATCTGTCTGTCAGGCAGTTACGTCAATCGACGTATAGGGCAGCGTTAAAAAATCGTCTCAGGTGCCCCCATCGAGGCGCCTCCCTTGGCTGTCTCCTGGGGTCAACAAAGTTAGAGGGACGAACTTATGAACTTCACCCGCGCAAAAAGCGCCCTGCTCGCCGCGGCACTCGCCGGCAGCATTTCCCTGCCCATGGTTGTTCCGACCATGGCACAGGAAGACACCATCAAGGTTGGTATCCTCCACTCGCTTTCGGGCACAATGGCGATTTCGGAAACCACCCTCAAGGACACCATGCTGTTCCTGATCGAACAGCAAAACGCCAAGGGCGGCGTTCTGGGCAAGAAGCTCGAACCCGTCGTGGTCGATATTGCTTCGGACTGGCCGCTGGCCGCCGAACTCGCTCGGCAGCTGATCGAAGTCGACGGCGTTGACGCGGTTTTCGGGTGCTGGACCTCGGTCTGCCGCAAGTCCGTTCTCCCGGTCTTTGAAGAACTGAACTCGCTGCTCTTCTACCCTGTCCAGTACGAAGGCGAAGAATCCCAGCGCAACGTGTTCTACACCGGCGCTTCGCCGAACCAGCAGGCCATCCCGGCCGTCGATTACCTCGCCGATGAAGAAGGCGTGGAACGCTGGGTGCTCGCAGGCACCGACTATGTCTATCCGCAGACGACCAACAAGATCCTCGAGCAGTACCTGCTCGATAAGGGCGTCGCCAAAGAAGACATCATGATCAACTACACGCCCTTCGGTCATTCCGATTGGCAGACCATCGTCTCCGACATCAAGGCCTTCGGTTCGGAAGGCAAGAAGACCGCCGTGGTCTCGACCATCAACGGCGACGCCAACGTGCCGTTCTACCGTGAGCTGGGCAACCAGGGCATCAAGGCCGAAGACATCCCGGTCGTCGCCTTCTCGGTCGGCGAAGAAGAACTCTCCGGCTTCGACACCACCCCGCTGGTGGGCCACCTCGCCGCATGGAACTACTTCATGTCGGTCGACACCCCCGAAAACGAAGCCTTCATTGCTGATTGGCAGAAATTCATCGGCTCCGACACCCGCGTCACCAATGACCCGATGGAAGCCCACGTGATCGGCTTCAACCTCTGGGTAAAGGCCGTGGAAGCTGCCGGTTCGACCGAAGCCGATGCTGTCATCGACTCGATCGTCGGCCTCGAAACCCCGAACCTGACCGGCGGCGTCGCCAAGATGCTCCCCAACCACCACATCACCAAGCCCGTGCTGATTGGCGAAATCCAGGATGACGGCCAGTTCTTCGTGGTCTGGGAAACCGAAGACCTCGTCCCCGGCGACGCATGGTCCGACTTCCTGCCCGAATCCAAGATGCTGGAAGCCGATTGGACCGCCCCGGTCAACTGCGGCAACTACAACACCGAAACCAAGTCCTGCGGCGGCGCTGTCGCAGCACAGTAAGCCCAGCGCTTAGCTCCCGGCAGGGGCGGCCTCCGCCCCTGCCTCTTTCTCTCGCAGCGACAAGGACTTTCCAAGCGATGCTGACTCAACTTCTCCGCCTGGCCCTGCTCACCCTGTCGCTTCTGCTCCCCACGCAAATTGCCCGCGCGCAGGATGCCGTGGACATTCCGGCCCAGATCGCCGCCATGGGTGAAGCGAGCCTCAAGGAACTCACGCAGATCGTTGTCGAGCTCTCCTCCACCGGTGACAACAGCGTGGTCCCGGTTCTCACCGCCCTCGCCGACGGCAATCTCTATCTCGATGAAACCTCCGGCCGTGTTATCATCCAGACCGGCTCGGCCATCACCGATCCCTTGACCGGCGAGGCCGTCGATCTCGGTGCCGAAGCCGACCTCTCCCGCATCCGCGTCAACAACGGCCTGAGGCGCGATATTTCCGCTGCCCTTTCCGGCATGACGCTGATGAGCGACAATCCCTCGACGCGCCTGTCGGCCGCCCAGGGCTTTCTCGCTAAGCCCGACGCCGCCAATCTGCCACTGCTCGACGAAGCTATCGCTGCCGAAACCGACGCCAATGTCCGCTCGGCCATGCAGGCTGCTCGCGCCGTAACGATCCTGACGAGCGAAGACGCCAGCATCGAAGACAAGAACGCCGCCGTGCCACAGGTCGTGGCTGGCGCCGGCCGCAATGCCATCACCATCCTCACCGGCGCCCTCTCCAATGCGCCCGACGAGGTAAAGCCGACCATCGAGGCCGCCATTGCTGGTCTCGAACAGGGCCGCGCAGTCTGGGGTGCACTGCAAAACGTCTGGTTCGGCGTCTCGCTCGGCTCGGTGCTCCTCCTCGCCGCCATTGGCCTTGCCATCACCTTCGGCGTCATGGGCGTCATCAACATGGCCCACGGCGAAATGGTCATGCTCGGCGCCTATACGACCTTCCTCGTCCAGCTCGTCATCCGCCAGAATTTCCCGGGCCTGCTCGATTATTCCCTGCTCATCGCCCTGCCCGTCGCCTTCCTTGTCACCGGCGCCATCGGCGTTGGCATCGAGCGCGGCATCATCCGCTGGCTCTATGGCCGTCCGCTCGAAACCCTGCTCGCTACCTGGGGTCTGTCGCTGATCCTGCAGCAGACCGTGCGCTCGATCTTCGGCCCAACCAACCAGATGGTCATCGCCCCCACCTGGATGTCTGGCTCGACCGAATTCTTCGGCCTCGCCATCACCTACAACCGCTTCTGGATCGTCATCTTCGCGCTGATCGTCTTCTTCGCGCTCCTGCTGGTCCTCAACCGCACGCCGCTCGGCCTGCAAATGCGTGCAGTCACCCAGAACCGCCGCATGGCCTCTGCCATGGGCATCCGCACCCCATTCGTCGATGCCATGACCTTCGGCCTCGGCTCGGGCATTGCCGGCCTCGCCGGCGTCGCACTCACACAGATCGACAACATCTCTCCCAACCTCGGCCAAAACTACATCATCGACAGTTTCATGGTCGTGGTCTTCGGCGGCGTGGGCAATCTCTGGGGCACCTTTGTCGGCGCACTGACGCTCGGCGTCGCCAACAAATTCCTCGAGCCCTATGCCGGCGCGGTGCTCGGCAAGATTCTGATCCTGGTGCTGATCATCCTGTTCATCCAGCGGCGTCCGCGGGGCCTCTTCGCCCTCAAGGGACGGGCGATCGAACAATGAGTTTGAAAGCCCCCTCACCCGTCTCGGGCTTCGCCCGATCCACCCTCTCCCCAAGTGGGAGAGGAATGGTGCTCCCCTCTTATTCTTCTCCCTCTCGGGGAGAAGGTGGCGCGCAGCGCCGGATGAGAGGGTTTCTCAATCTGACTGGATATTGCCCATGCTGACCCAAGCCCTGTTCCGCGCGCTCGACAAAAAGGCCGTCTGGGTCATCGGCATCTTCCTCGCCGTTGCCGTACTCGTGCCGATGGCCAATCTGCTTATTCCGCCCGGCCAGTTCGGCCACGTCCCGACCTACCTCGTCTCCCTGCTCGGTAAGTATCTCAGCTACGCCATCCTGGCGCTCGCACTGGATCTCGTCTGGGGCTATTGCGGCATTCTCTCGCTCGGCCACAGCGCCTTCTTCGCGCTCGGCGGCTATGCCATGGGCATGTATCTCATGCGCCAGATCGGCACCCGCGGCGTCTATGGCAATCCGACGCTGCCCGACTTCATGGTCTTCCTCAATTGGAAGGAGCTGCCCTGGTACTGGTACGGCTTCGACAATTTCTGGTTCGCCATGGCCATGGTTGTACTGGTGCCCGGCCTCCTCGCCTTCATCTTCGGCTTCTTCGCCTTCCGAAGCCGCGTGACCGGCGTTTATCTCTCCATCATCACCCAGGCGATGACCTTCGCCCTGCTGCTTGCCTTCTTCCGCAACGACATGGGCTTTGGCGGCAATAACGGCCTCACCGACTTCAAGGACATCCTTGGCGCCCCGGTTCAGGCCCAAAGCACCCGCGTCATCCTCTTCGCCGCGACCGCAATCGCCCTGGCTCTGTCGGTCCTCATCTGCTCGATGATCGTCAATTCCAAACTCGGCAAGGTCATGGTTGCCGTTCGCGACGCCGAAAGCCGCACCCGCTTCATTGGCTACCGCGTTGAATACGTGAAACTCTTCGCCTTCACCGTCTCAGCCATCATGGCCGGCATTGCCGGCGCGCTCTACGTGCCGCAGGTCGGCATCATCAATCCCGGCGAATTCGAGCCCGGCAATTCCATCGAAGTGGTCATCTGGACCGCCGTCGGTGGGCGCGGCACGCTGGTCGGCCCGATTATCGGCGCCATCGTCGTCAATCTCGGTAAATCCTGGTTCACCAGCGCCCTGCCCGAATTCTGGCTCTTCGCGCTCGGCGCCCTCTTCATCTTCGTCACCCTGTTTCTGCCCAAAGGCATTGTCGGGCTCTGGAAGCAACTCTTTGGCGCCAGCCGCAAGAAGGCCGAGGAACCGGCGGCGCCGACCCCTGCCCAATCCGCTGACATCGAGCGCGGCGAAGACCCTTCAACCTTCGACAATGTCCAACCCCGGCCGGCGGAGTAAAGCCAATGAGCAAAGCTCAGGACACGATGCTCTACCTCAACGGCGTCTCGGTTGCCTTTGACGGCTTCAAGGCCATCAACAATCTGTCCATCATCGTCCGCCCCACCGAAATGCTTGCTATCATCGGCCCCAATGGCGCGGGAAAGACCACGATGATGGATATCATCACGGGTAAGACCCGCCCCGATGACGGCGACGTCATGTTCGATGGCCGCACCGACCTCACCAAGCTCGACGAAGCCGCCATCGCCAATCTCGGCATCGGCCGCAAGTTCCAGAAGCCTACCGTCTTCGAGAGTCACACGATCTGGGACAATCTCGAAATGGCGCTTAAGAAGCCGCGCGGCATCTTTGCTGCGCTCTTCTACACGCCCAGCGAGGAAGACGTGGCCCGCATCACCGAAATCCTCGAAACCGTGAGGCTCCTCCACCGCAAGGACGAATACGCCGCCAATCTCAGCCACGGCCAGAAACAGTGGCTCGAAATTGGCATGCTGCTTGCACAAGATCCTAAGCTCCTGCTCGTCGACGAACCCGTCGCCGGCATGACCGACAGCGAAACCGAGGAGACCGCGAAACTGCTGCGCGAAATCGCAAAAACCCGATCGGTCGTAGTGGTCGAGCACGACATGAGCTTCGTGCGCGAGCTGGGTTCGCGCGTCGTGTGCCTGGCCGAAGGCGCAGTACTGGCCGAGGGTTCTCTCGATCAGGTCAGCGCCAATCCCGTCGTGATCGAAAGGTATCTTGGACGATGACCGCAGCCCTCTCGATCTCAACCATCGACCTCCACTACGGCGCCGCACAGGCGCTCAAGGGCGTCTCCATCGACTGCCAGCCTGGCAAGATCACCGCTGTGCTCGGCCGTAACGGCGTCGGCAAATCGTCGACCCTCCGCGCCATCACAGGCATCAACCACATCTCGTCCGGTGCCATAACTTTCGGCAGCGAAGTGCTCAAAAAAGCGCCACCGTATAAACGCGCGCGCATGGGTATCGGCTACGTGCCGCAGGGCCGCGAAATCTTCCCACTGCTCACGGTCAAGGAAAACCTCGAAACCGGCTATGCCGGCCTCCCCCGCGGCGAACGTAACATTCCCGAATACATCTTCGAGCTGTTCCCTGTCCTGAAATCCATGCTTAGGCGGCGGGGCGGCGACCTCTCGGGTGGCCAACAGCAGCAGCTTGCAATCGGCCGCGCTCTGGTCACCCGACCCAAGGTGCTGGTCCTCGACGAGCCTACCGAAGGCATCCAGCCCTCGATCATCAAGGATATCGGCCGCGCCCTGCAATTCCTGCGCGACGAAAAGGGCATGACCATCCTCTTGGTCGAACAATTCCTCGATTTCTGCCGCGAAATTGCCGACGACATCTATGTCATGGACCGCGGCGAAATCATGCACCAGGGCCCGGCGAGCGATCTCGACCGGCCGGACGTGCGCAAACACCTGATGGTATGAAAAAGGGCATCTGACCGAAGCCAGATGCCCTTGCTAGCCGCTGAAAGCGACCGATTATTGTTTGACGAAGCCGCCATCAATGCAGGCCTGCAGGTCGATCGTGTCGAGATCGATCGTCGCAGTCGCGGCCTGGGCTTCGTTGACAGCAGGAGCGTCCACAACTGCCGCATCAGTGCCACCGGCGGTGCTGTCTTCGCTGGAATCGCTCGATTCCGTCAGCGACTCCGTGGCTTCGGCATTGGCCAAGCCATCGCAGCGCTCCTGGACGGCTGGCTGGTCGGCTTCGGAAACGGCAACGCCGTTGATGGTCATACCCTGCGCAAAAGCAGCACCAGTGAGAGCGATAGTAAGCGCAGCAACAGACAAAGCAGATTTGATGGTCATTTGAATAACCTCTTGAAAATTCTTTATGAAAGAGCGTTTGCTCGCTTCAATAACGAGATGATCGCAGGATCGTTGCAATGAATTTCGCCACGATGCCCAACCCGGAGGCGTTTTCGCTCCCGCCCGTTCTGCAGCGGGCGCGGGGCATTGCGCGCATCGGTACCAAGCAGCGTGACGGAAAGACTTGTCTCGACACGCTTTTTCAGGAGGGGTGCGGCAAGATCCGTCTGCCGCGTACGCACTCTTCTGCGCTTGAGGCCGTATTTATCAATACTGCCGGCGGCATTACCGGCGGCGACCATTTGCGCTGGGGCGCCGACATTGCCCCGGGCGGGCGGCTTGTTATCACCACCCAGGCCTGCGAGCGCAGCTATCGTTCAACGGGCGACACGGCGCATGTCGAAGCCGACATCACCGTCGGCGCTGGTGCCCACCTCGATTGGTTGCCGCAGGAAACCATCCTCTTCGAAGCGAGCAAGCTCGACCGGCGTCTGACCATTCATCTCGAAGCAGGCGCTACGCTGACGGCCATCGAAGCCGTTCTCCTCGGTCGCGACGCCATGGGCGAGGAAGCGCGCGATGCCCAATTCTCAGACACCTGGCGCATCTATCGCGAAAACCGCCTGATCCACGCCGAAGCGACCCGTCTCACGGGTGATGGCAGCGAGCGTGATGGCCTGTCGCTGCTACGCGGCTGCCGCGCCTTCGCCTCCGTGCTCCATGTGGCGGCAAATCCAGATATGGCGGCACTCTTGCTGGACCGCGTCCGGGCCCTTCACCCCGCCGATGGCCTTGTCGCTGCCAGCGCCAACGGCGAGCGGCTGGTCATCCGGGCCATGGCGCGAACCGGCCTTGCCTTGCGAAAACTTCTGGTTCCAACTCTCATCGAACTGACCGGCGCCGGCTCTTTGCCGCGCCTGTGGCATCTCTAGGAAACGGCCGATGAACCTTACCCCCCGCGAAAAAGACAAGCTTCTCATCGCCATGGCCGCCATTGTGGCGCGCAAGCGCCTCGAGCGCGGCGTCAAGCTCAACCATCCCGAAGCCATCGCCCTGATCACCGACTTCGTCGTTGAAGGCGCCCGCGATGGTCGCGCCGTCTCCGAGCTCATGGAAGCCGGGGCCCACGTCATCACCCGCGCCCAGGTCATGGAGGGCATCGCCGAGATGATCCACGACGTACAGGTCGAAGCCACATTCCCCGACGGCACCAAGCTCGTCACCGTTCACCAACCCATCCGCTAAGAGGCAACACCATGCTCAAGCGCATTTCCCTGGCTCTCGCCATCACCGCCGCCGCCACCCTGCCCGCCTTCGCCCATCTCGATCCCGCCGAGCACGGCTCCTTCGCCGCAGGTTTCAGCCATCCGCTCTTCGGCCTCGACCATATCCTCGCCATGGTCGCCGTCGGCCTCTGGGCCGCCATGCAGGGTGGCCGCGCCGTCTGGATCGTCCCGGCCGCCTTTGTCGGCACCATGGCCGTCGGCTTTGCCGCGGCCATTGCCGGCGTCCCCCTGCCCTTCGTGGAACCGGTCATTCTCGCCTCGGTGATCTTCATCGGCATCGCTATCGCACTAGCCCTGCCCATCCCGACATCAGCTGTCGCCGCCATGGTTGGCTTCTTCGCCCTCTTCCATGGCCACGCCCATGGCGGTGAACTCGGCGAAGCCGGCGCCTGGCAGTTTGCCATCGGCTTCATCCTCGCGACCGCCGTTCTCCACGCGGTCGGCATCGGCCTTGGCCTCGCTCTCGGCCGCTTCGGCGGCAAGGCACTGTCCCGCATCGCTGGCGCCGCGACCGCCCTCGGCGGCCTCTGGCTCGCCTTCGGCGCGTGAGGCAATCATGATCCCGGGCCAAGTCATTCCCGCCACCGGCACCATCGAACTCAATGCCGGGCTCGAACAGCTCACCATCGAAGTCGCCAATACGGGAGACCGGCCGATCCAGATCGGCTCCCACTACCACTTCTACGAGACCAATGCCGGCCTGAGCTTTGACCGCGAGAAGACCCGCGGCATGCGTCTCGACATTGCCGCCGGCACAGCCGTGCGCTTCGAACCAGGCCAGAGCCGTGAAGTGCGTCTCATCCCCATCGGTGGCGATCGCAAGATTTACGGCTTCCGCCAGAAGGTCATGGGATCGCTGTGACCATGCGGGCACGCTTCGGCAAATCTTGGCTCACGCCATGGCAATCGCAGCAAAATGGTGGTTTAACCCCCGCCACAGAGAACTGCCTTTGCCTGGATGATCATGACTGCCGAAGCCCCGACCACAGAAGTCCGCAACGCCGAATTCAAGCAGCGCTTCGCCGCAGTCCTGGCCGACGTGCAGAAGACTGGCGCGGAGGACGGCGAGGCTCTGGCGTTGATCGGCCATCTCGCCCACGATCTGGCCACGAGCCTGCAGCAGCCGAACTGGTCCAAGGCCAAGTCGGTCATCACCACGCAGACCTACAACGACCTGCTGAAAGTCTTCGAGCAGCGCGGCAACGAGTATCATCAGGCCGGCAAGAGCAAGCACGCCTACGCCATTCAGGCATTGGCAATGTCGCTGATCGCCGGCACCATGCGCGCCGACCAGCAGATGGCCCAGGGCGAGAAATTCCTCGATGCGGTCATCGATCGCTCGGTGGCGGTCTATCAGTCGCTCAATCCGGTCAAGCTCAACTAACCGCTCCCAAAACCTCTCATCGCAACGCGACCGCACGCGCGGCCCTTCCGGGCCGGGCGCTTTTCGCGTTTGCCGCATCCATTCAACGCCTCTCCTGATTTCCGGAGTTTCGCCATGCCCGCCCGCATTTCCCGCGCCACCTATGCCGACATGTACGGCCCCACCACCGGCGACAAGGTGCGTCTGGCCGATACCGAACTCTTCATCGAGGTGGAGAAGGACTTCACCACCTATGGCGAGGAAGTGAAATTCGGCGGCGGAAAGGTGATCCGCGACGGCATGGGACAATCCCAGCGCACGCGTGCCGAGGGCGCGGTCGACACGGTCATTACCAATGCTTTAGTGGTCGACTACACCGGCATCTTCAAAGCCGATATCGGCCTCAAGAATGGCCGCATCGTCGGCATCGGCAAGGCCGGCAACCCCGACACCCAATCAGGCGTCGACATCATCATCGGCCCTTCCACCGAAGCCATTGCCGGTGAGGGAAAAATCCTCACTGCCGGCGGGATGGATGCCCATATCCACTTCATCTGCCCCCAGCAGATCGAAGAAGCCCTGATGTCGGGGATGACCACCATGCTCGGCGGCGGCTCCGGCCCCGCCCATGGCACCCTCGCCACCACCTGCACTGGCGCCTGGCATATCGAGCGCATGATCGAAAGCTTTGACGCTTTCCCGATGAACCTCGCCCTCGCCGGCAAGGGCAATGCCGCCCTCCCCGCGCCGCTCGAAGAAATGATCCTCGCAGGCGCCTCGGCGCTGAAACTGCACGAGGACTGGGGCACGACCCCGGCGACAATCGACAACTGCCTCTCCGTCGCCGACGCCTACGACGTGCAGGTAATGATCCACACCGACACGCTCAACGAGTCCGGCTTCGTCGAAGACACGGTCGGCGCCTTCAAGGGCCGCACCATCCACGCCTTCCACACCGAAGGCGCCGGCGGCGGCCACGCGCCCGACATCTTAAAAGTCGCGGGCCTGCCCAATGTCATTCCCTCCTCGACCAATCCGACCCGCCCCTACACGGTCAATACGATTGCCGAGCATCTCGACATGCTCATGGTCTGCCACCACCTCGACCAGTCGATCCCCGAAGACGTCGCCTTCGCCGAAAGCCGCATCCGCAAGGAAACCATCGCGGCCGAAGACATCCTTCACGACATGGGCGCCCTCTCGGTCATTTCCTCCGACAGCCAGGCCATGGGCCGCGTCGGCGAAGTGCTGATCCGCACCTGGCAGACCGCCGACAAGATGAAGCGCCAGCGCGGCAAACTCGCTGAAGAAACCGGCGACAACGACAATTTCCGCGTCCGCCGCTACATCGCCAAATACACGATCAATCCCGCCATCGCCCACGGCATGAGTCAGCACATCGGCTCGGTGGAAGTCGGCAAGCGCGCCGACCTCGTCCTCTGGAATCCCGCCTTTTTCGGCGTAAAGCCCGAAATGGTCCTCATCGGCGGCTCCATCGCTGCGGCCCCCATGGGCGACCCCAACGCCTCGATCCCGACGCCCCAGCCCATGCATTACCGCCCCATGTTCGGCGCCTATGGCAAGCTGGTCAGCCGCTCCTCGGTCACCTTCATCTCCCAGGCCGCGCACGACGCGGGCCTGCGCAACCGCCTCGGCGTCGACAAACAACTGCTTCCCGTCTCCAACACCCGCGGCGGCATCGGCAAATCGGCCATGAAGCTGAATTCGGCCACGCCCAACATCGAAGTGCACCCCGAAACCTACGAAGTGCGCGCCGACGGTGTACTTCTCACCTGCGAACCGGTTACGGTGCTGCCTATGGCGCAACGATATTTCCTGTTCTGATGAAAAAGCCGACCGGCACAATCTCTCGAGGTCTACCCACCGATCCCATCCTGGCCCTGCGCGCCAACGAGCTTCTAGCCGAGGGCCGGCAGCTCGAGCAGCAGGGCAAGATCGCCGATGCGGCCCGGATCAGTGCCGAACTGGTCAATGTCGCGCCCGATCTTCCCGAGGCCCATCAGTTCATGGGCGTCATCGCCATGCGCACCGGCGCCTCGGACATCGCCGCCGTAAGCTTTGAGCGCGCACTCCGTTTGAAACCGCGCTCCGCCGATCTGTACATTGCCCTCTCCCAGGCGCTGCTTGCCCTACAACGCCCGGCAGATGCCGCGACAATCCTCGACAAAGGCCGCGCCCTGCACCCCAACGATGCCGGGATTTTTCGCGAGCTCGGTCAGGCGCAGCTCGATCTCGGCCAGCCCGCCGCGGCGCTGAAGAGCTTCTCCCGCGCCGTAAAACTGCAGCCCGATGATCGCTATTCAGGGCATATGGCCTCGGCGCTAGCAACAACGGGCGTCCCCGAATCCGGCTATGTCGCTGAACTCTTCGATTCCTACGCCGATACTTTCGATGCTCACCTGACGGGCAAACTCGAATACCGCGTACCGCAGGCTATTGCCGCGATTCTCGCGGAGCACGGCCTGACCAAAGGCACAACGCTCGACGTCGGCTGCGGCACCGGTCTCATGGCCGCGGCGCTGCCCGAAGGCATGCGTCCGATCGACGGGATCGACATCTCGCCCAAAATGATCGCCAAGGCGCAGGAGCGCGACATCTATCGCCATTTGCAGACGGGCGACGCCGCTACGCTCTTGGCCGAAGCCCCCAACTTCTCAGGGCCATACGACCTCGCCGTCGCCGCCGATGTCTTCATCTATGTCGGCGAAATTCGCGTTCTCTTCACCGCTCTCGCGCAACGCCTCGCCGCCGGAGGAATGCTCGCTTTCTCGATCGAACTGAGCGAGGGGGAAGGCATAGCAATCCGTTCCAGTGGCCGCTTCGCCCATAGCTCAGGCTATGTCCGCGACCTGGCGGCCGCCAACGGTCTAGCGGTCCTTGCCGAAGTACCAAACCAAATCCGGCTCGAACGGGAAAAACCCATTCCCGGTGCGATCTTTCTCCTTCAGCGAGGCTGACCAACACATTTCGCGATATCAGTGTTCATGATATGTTCAAACCGACTCGGAGGAGGTCATCATGAACACCAAGACGGTCGCGCTGGTTACCGGCGCCAGCCGCGGTATTGGCCGCGGCATCGCTCTGGCCTTTCTCGCGAAGGGCATGACGGTCCACGTCACCGGCCGCACGGTGACCGATGCCCAGGCGTCCGTACATCCTCAGCTTGAAGGCTCGCTCGATGGCCTACGGGCGGAAGCAAAGGACCTGCCGGGCGAACTGATCATCCAGGTTTGCGACCATGCTGACGATCGGCAGACCGAAGCCGCCGTCGCCTCGGCGCTCAGCCAATCAGGCAAGATCGACATCCTCGTCAACAACGCCTGGCCCGGCTACGAGAGCATGGTCGAAGGCGATGACTACACCTGGGAAAGGCCATTCTGGGAGCAACCCGTCTGGCGCTGGGATGCGATGGTCGGCGTTGCCCTGCGCACCAGCTTTGTCGCGAGCCGCGCCGCCGCCCCCAACATGATCGCCCGAAAAACGGGCCTGATCGTCAACATCTCGTTCTGGGCCGCCCAGAAACACCACGGCAACGCCATCTATGGCATCGCCAAGGCCGGCACTGACAAGATGTCATCCGACTTCGCGCATGAACTGCGGCCCCATGGCGTGACCGCGGTCTCACTCTATCCCGGCCTCGTCCGCACCGAGGCAGTCATGCGCAATGCCGAATACTTCGACATGTCCAATTCGGAATCGCCGCAATTCGTCGGCCTCGCCATTTCGGCGCTCTGGGCCGATCCGAACCGTCTCGAAAAGTCCGGCAAGGTCCATGTCACCGCCGGCCTCGCCCGCGAATATGGCTTCGTCGATATCGATGGCAAGAAAATCATCCCCGCAACCCTCGGGGACTTCTAGATTTCATCACGCTGACACCTTGCCAGAACAATCAATCACCATGATTGTGGAGACAGACTCCTGGGTGCTTCGCACTGTTTCCAACGAAATCGAGGAAAAGCCATGATCGATTTGAGGAGCCTCATCGCGGGCGGTATTCTCTTGCTCGCCGCCGGCGCGGCGTCGGCGCAGGACGCAACCGCGCCCGCTGAAGCGCCAACAACGCCGCCGGCACTGCCAACCGTCACTGCCACGCTGTCGCTGACCCTCGACGCAACCAGCGACATCGAGCGCCGCACCGTCATCTACCAGTGCGACAATGGCGAGGGCTTCCGCGTACAATATGTCAATGCGGCCCCGAACTTCCTCGCTATCGTGCCCGTGGAAGGCGAAACGCACATCTTCGTCACAACCATTTCCGGCTCGGGCGCCCGCTACGTGTCGGGCCCCTATGAGTGGTGGGATAGCGGCGACGAAGCCACGTTGCGCGACCTGCGCTCCGAAGAAGACGCGGCCCCACTCGCCACCTGCCTCGCGGCCGGCAACGCGCCCTAGGCTGCCATGGAACCATACACGACTGCCGAAATATTCCCGCATATCCGCATCGTCATGGGAACGGTGGTCGGGTTGGGCATTACTCGCCTGCTCATGACCTTTGCCAACATGGTGCAGCACCCGGACCGGCGTGATCGCTCGGTGCTGCATCTTCTCTGGATGGGTTCGATCCTGCTCGAACTCGTCCTCTTCTGGTGGTGGGAACTGGCCCTGTTCCGGCTCGCCACCTGGAATTTCGGCATCGTCATCTTCATCATCTTCTACGCCGTCACCCTGTTCATGATGGCGGCACTGCTCTGCCCGGACAACATTTCCGAATACAAGGGCTATGGGGATTTCTTCCTCAAGCGCCGGCATTGGTTCTTCGGCCTGCTCGGCACAACCTTCGTGCTGGATACGCTCGATACGTTCATCAAGGGCGGCGCGCATTTTTCGCGCTTCGACGCTTCCTATTTCATGCAGGTGCCGATCGGCATCGTCCTATGCATCATCGCCTGGCGGTCGACGGATAGGCGCGTGCATTTGTTTGTGGTCGGGGTGCATATCGTCTACCAGTTCTTCCTGATCGGACGCTTCTTCTACGTCACCCAGTGATTCAAGGACTGACCTCGACCATGCTTCGTGCCGTCGCCCATTTGCCTGCCCATCACGGCCGTGGCGCCGCCATAGACAGCATCACCCTTGCCCATGACGAACGGCGCCTGCGCCGCAAGCTGCTCACGGGCAAGAATGGCACTGAAGTCCTTGTCGACTTCCCCAATACCGTGACGCTCGACCACCAAGGCGCACTGGAGCTGGAAGACGGCCGCCTCTTCGAAATCATCGCGGCCAAAGAAATCCTCTACGCCGTCACGACCACCGACGCCGCGCACCTCCTGCGCCTCGCCTGGCACATCGGCAATCGCCACACGCCAGCCCAGCTCGACGCCAACCGCATCCTCATCAAGCGCGACCACGTTTTGAAGACCATGCTCGAAGGCCTCGGCGCCAAAGTCACCGATGTGACCGAGCCCTTCTTTGCCGAACACGGCGCCTATCACAGCCACAATCACGCCGAACCGGCCCACGCCCTCCTCGCCCGCAAGTGACCTCTGACCTGCAAAAGCTGCTGACCTGGCTTTCCCCCGCCTTTCCGGTGGGCGCCTTCGCTTGGTCCGCCGGCCTGGAAACCGCCATCGTCAGCCGCCTCGTGCACGACCGGAAAACGGCCGAGGACTGGATATCAGGCGTGCTGCTCCACGGCAGCATGCGCACAGACGCCATCATCCTCGCTCACGCACAAAAATCGCCCCGCGCGCCCGAAAAGCTGCAGGAGCTGGCCGACCTCTGCCGTGCGCTAACGCCGGCAAAAGAACGTCACGCCGAAACCACCATGACCGGTAACGCCTTTGCAACGGCCGGCGCCGCCTGGCCGGTGGATCCGCCGCTCGACCTGCCTCGCCCCTGCCCCTATCCGATTGCAGTCGGCGCGCTGGCCGGCGCTCACGGCATCGGCCTTCTCGACACGCTCGTCGCTTTCCTCACCGCCACGGTCCACAGCCAGGTATCCGTCGCGGTGCGTCTCGTGCCCATCGGCCAGACCGACGGTCTCGCCATCATGGCTTCTCTCGAACCCGAAATCGGCAAACTGGCCGCTCTGTGCCAGCATGCCACACTGGACGAAATCGGCAGCGTCGCCTATGGCGCCGATATCGCCCAGATGCAGCACGAAACGCTGCCCACAAGGATCTTTCGTTCATGAACATGTTCATCGCGTCCATGATGTTCATCGCCCTCTTCGCCGTCTCGCTGGCGCACTTTCTCTGGTCGATCGGGCGCACCTGGCCGATCCGCAATGAAAAGCTGCTCGCCCAGACCGTAGTGGGTTTCAAGGACATCGAGCGTATGCCCCCGCGCCTCGCCTCCTTCGCCGTTTCGGTGGCGACCATTGCCGCCGGCATCTATGCCCTGGCGCTGGCCGACCACGACAGCGGCGGCATTCTGCTTGATCTTGGCGGCGTCGCGCTGGCCGCCGTGTTCCTCGCCCGCGGCATTGCCGGCTACACCACCTGGTGGAAAGGCCTGACGCCAGAACCGAATTTCCGTCTTAATGACGCCCGGGTCTATTCTCCCCTCTGCCTCGCCCTGGGCCTGGGTTTCCTCACCCTCGTCGTCTTCCGCTTTCTCTGATCAAGGAAACTTGCCATGACCAAAAGCCTCAATGGACCGCTGCGCATCGGCATTGGCGGGCCCGTCGGGTCGGGCAAGACGACCCTGTGTGAAATGCTGCTCAAGGCCATGCGCGACCGCTATTCCATGGCCGTGGTCACCAATGACATCTACACGCGCGAGGACGCCCTGATCCTCGCCCGCGTCCAGGCCATTTCCGAAGACCGCATCGTCGGCGTCGAGACCGGCGGCTGCCCGCACACCGCCATTCGCGAAGACGCCTCGCTCAACCTCGCCGCCATCGACGATCTCAACCGCAAGTTCCCCGATCTCGACATCGTCCTCATTGAAAGCGGCGGCGACAACCTCGCGGCGACCTTCTCCCCCGACCTCGCCGATCTCACCATCTACGTGATCTCGGTGGCCCAGGGCGAAAAGATCCCCCGCAAGGGCGGCCCCGCCATTTCGCGCTCGGATCTGCTGGTCATTACCCACACCGACCTCGCCCCCTATGTCGGCGCCAGCCTCGAAGTCATGGAAAGCGACACCCAAAAGGTGCGCGAAGGCCGGCCCTATGTCTTCACCGACCTTTTGCGTCGCGAAAGCCTCGATGAGATCATCGGCTTCATCGAGAAGCACGGCGGCTTCCAGGCCGTAGCCGCGGAATAGTCTTGGCTGACCACCTCCGCCTGCGGAAACTGCTGGATGCGCCGGTGACACTGCCGGCGCTCCCGGATGGTGTATCCATCACGCCGCTCCACCAGACGCGCCCTGTCGAACTCCATGCCCTCCTCCGCGCCGCCTATGCGACCGGCGGCGGTGCGGTCGGCGACTTCGATAGCTGGTGGTGGCCGCTGGTCGAGGACGAAGAGTTCGACCCCGCCCTGCTCATCGTCGCCACCTCTGGCGAGCAGCCCATCGGCCTCCTCCAGTGCTGGACCAGCAGTTTCGTGAAAGACCTCGTCGTCGCGCCGCAATGGCGCGACCGCGGCCTAGGCGCCTATCTCCTCCATGCCGCCTTCGCAGAATTCCGCCGCCGCGGCGCACCGCATGTTGACCTCAAGGTTGAAGCATCAAACCTCGCCGCCCAGCGCTTCTATCACCGCCATGGCATGGTGCCCGTCGACCCGGCCTGAACGGTCACTTCAATAAATCTACTAACCCAATAGACATTCTTGTCATAAAAGTTTCCGGCGCTGAATTCGCCGGCAATGGTGTTCCTTGCCGAGAAAAGCGACCGCCACCTATCCTTGGTCATCCTGAAAGACAGGCCTTGGGGACTGACCACATGAAGATCTTTGCCACCGCCATCACCGGCCTCGTTGCCGCCACGCTGGCCTTCTCGCCCGCCCTCGCCGCCGAGCGCTACGAGACCCTGCCCTATGCGCTCTCACCCTCCTCGGCTCCCGCCGAGACCGGCACGGTCACCTCAAACGGCGCCGAGATTTACTATGAAATCTACGGCAAATCGGGCGATCCGATCCTGCTGATCCATGGCGGCGCCGGCAATACCGAGACCTGGGGCAATCAGGTCAATGCCTGGCTGCGCTCCAATCGCGTCATCGTCGCCGACACTCGCGGCCACGGCAAATCATCGGCAGACGACCAGCCTTTTAGCTACCAGCTCTTCGCCGACGATTTTATCGCCCTGCTCGACAAACTCGAAATCGAAAAGACCGCCGTGGTCGGCTGGAGCGATGGCGGCATCATCGGCATCGACCTCGCCCTGCGCCATCCCGAGCGCCTGACCAAGGTCGTCGCCTATGCCGCCAACGTGACCACCGATGGCGTGCAGTCAACCGTTCTCGAGAACCCGACATTCCTGAAATATCTCGACCGCGCCCGCGGCGAATATGCGCGCCTCTCACCCACGCCAGATGGCTACGATGCTTATCTCGAAAAGATCGGCCAGCTCTGGGCCACCCAGCCCAATTGGACCGCCGAGGAACTGGCCAAGATTACCACGCCGATCCTCGTCCTCGCCGGCGACCACGAGGAAGCCATCAGCGAAGACCACACCCGCAAGATCGCCGAGCAGATCCCCGGCTCCGAACTGGTGCTTCTCGAAAACACCAGCCACTTCGCGCACCTGCAGGACGCGACCGGCTTCAACAAGGCCGTGGCCGATTTCCTCAAGGAATAAGAACAAGAATGCCCGGCCCAGAGCCGGGCCTTCGCCCCTTCAGTCGACCATCACCACATGGCTCACCAGATTGCCATCGGCAAAATGGTGCAGCAGCAAGCCCGGCGGATCGACGATCTCGCTCTCCCGCCCATCGAGCCGCAAGCGGTTCGCCTTGGTCACCGATGGCGCCATTGTCGCGTGGCGCCCGGCAAAACGCGTAAACAGGGGCCGATGCACATGGCCGCAGGTCAGCGCCACGACCTTGTTTCCCGCCGCCTCGATCACCGCCGCAAGCCCGTCACCATTGCGGCAGATATTGCGATCCTTACCGTCAACGCCGCTCGGGAACGGATGCTGGTGCTGAAAAATCAGCGTCGGCAAATCGGAAGCAGCCAGTTCCGCCGCGAGCCAGTCGAGCAGCGGCCCGGCGTCGCCGTGATGCGCACCTTCTACGGTCACGTCGAGCCCAATCAGCCGTAGCCCTCCAACCGTCCCGACGATATTGAGCGGCCGATTGCTCGTCCAGCCAAACCGGTCGCCAAAGGCCTGCCGCATGTCACTGTGGTCATCGACATTGCCGGGCACGACGAAATAAGGGCAGTCGAGGCTTTCGAGCCGATCCTTCACCGCCCGATAGCTGCGGTCATGCGCCTCTTCCGCCAGATCGCCGCTGACGATGACGGCGTCAGGCCGCATTGGACGAAGCCAGCCCAGCACCTTGTCGAGCCGGTCGAGCCTTTCGCCCGACCCATTCGCATGGATATCGCTGAGCTGGGCGACAATCATTGCGCAGTCGGCCTCACAAGGGCGAGCACGGTGCGCGCGCCGACCTGAACCCGACCATCTGCAATGGTGACTGATGTATCCGGGTCGGAATCGATACCCACCACCCAGTCCCCTTCCGGCAGCTTGGCGGAAACAGGGTCGATCCGGCGATTGAACCAGATCAGTACTTCGTCGGCCTTGTGCTTGAGATACATCCCGAGCACCGACGCCCCGCCATCGTTCCAATCGCCCTCGGTCATCTCGCGTCCATCCGGATGCAGCCAGACGACATCGCGCACCCCGTGGCGATCTTGCCCGGTAAGGAAATGATCGTGGCTCACGGCCGGATGCGCCTTGCGGAAGGTGTTTATGGCGGCCACGAAATCAACCAGCGCGCCGTCAGCGCCTTCCCAGTCGAGCCAGGTTATCTCGTTGTCCTGCGCATAGGCATTATTGTTGCCCTGCTGCGTCCGATACATCTCGTCGCCCTGCTGGATCAGCGGCGTACCGCGCGACAGGAACAGCGTCGCCAACACGGCCCGCACATCGCGCTTGCGCGCCTTGTTGATGGCCGGATCGTCCGTTTCGCCCTCGACGCCGCAATTCCAGGACTGGTTATTATTGTGCCCGTCGCGATTGTTCTCGCCGTTCGCCTCGTTGTGCTTGTCGTGATAGCTGACGAGATCGCGCAGGGTGAAACCATCATGCACGGCCAACATGTTGACGCCATTGCTCGGCTTGCGCCCATCCATGTTGAAGATTTCCGATGACCCGGAAACCTTCCCTGCCAGCGCTCCGATCTTGGCCGGTTCGCCCTTCCAGAAGGCCCGCACTTCATCGCGGAACGTGTCGTTGTGCTCCTGGAATTCCTTGCCGAATTTGCCAAGCGCATAGCCGCCCGGACCCGGATCCCAAGGCTCGGCCACAAGGATAGCTTTGCTCAAGACCGGATCGGCCTTGATCTTCCTCAGCATTTCCGCTTCAGGATTGAACCCCGGCTCGCGACCCAGGACGGTCGCCAGATCGAAACGGAAACCGGATACGCCCATTTCCTCGACCCAATAGCGCAGGCTCTCGATCACCAGCCGCTGAACGGCCGGATGATCGCAGCGCAGCGTATTGCCAGTGCCGGTGTCATTGACGAGGTGCTGCTTTCCGTCGACTTCCACAAAGCGATAATAGGTATGCGCATCGAGCCCCATCATGCTCAGCATGGGGCCATTGGCATCGCTTTCGCCGGTGTGGTTGTAGACCACGTCGAGGATCACCGAGATGCCGTTCTTGCGATAGAGATCGGTCATCACCCGCAATTCCTGCGGCCCGCGCGGCGCCAGCCGCGGGTCCACGGCGAAATAGGCCACCGGATTATAACCCCAGGCATTGGTCAGCCCGAGTGCCGGCAGATGCCCCTCGTCGATCCACGCCGCCGTCGGCATGAGCTGGATCGTATCGACGCCCATATGCTTGAAATGGTCGATCACCCACTTGGTGGTCAGCCCGGCAATGGTCCCGCGCAGCGGCCCCTGCACACTCGGATGGCGCATGGAAAAGCCGCGCACATTGAGTTCGTAGAAAAGGCTCGGTGCCTTCTTGCGCGGCAGGATGTTTTCATTGCCCTCCCCGACCACAATGGCCTTGGGGATCAGCGGCGCCGTATCCACCGCCTCTTCACGCGGCAGGCGCAGGCGCGGCGAGCGCACGAAGACCCGATCAAGCCGCCGCGCATAGGGGTCGACCAGCAGCTTGTTTGGATCGAAGAAATAGCCTTGGTCTGGGTCATAGCGCCCATCGGCCCGCAAACCATAGCGCGCACCAGCCCCGATGCCGGCGATCAAACCGGCACGGATATTCTCGGCATGCACATCGAGCTCAAAACGCTCGATTTCCTGGTCCTGCTCATCATAGAGCGAGACCCAGATTGCCGTTGCCGCCTCGGAATAAACGGCAAAGTTGACGCCCTCGGGCGTGATCGTGGCGCCGAGTTTTTCTATGCTCCCGGCGCCGGGAACGAGATGTGGGCCCGTCACTTTTGTGCGCTCAAGTGATGACGCTGGGCTCGGTGCGCCCTGTCCGCGCTTTGACGCCTGCGAGGTCTTCGGTGATCCCGATAAGAGGCTCGAGGGCGCGCTGGACATCGAGATCGTGGTTTCCATTGGGGGGCTCATACTGTTCGAGGTAGACCCGCAACGTCGCGCCTACCGTGCCAGTTCCTGAGAGCCGAAGGACAATTCGCGAACCGTCCTTGAACCCGATGCGAATGCCCTGCTTTGCGCTCGTCGAGCCATCCACCGGATCGTGATAGGTAAAATCATCCGCATAGGCGACTTCGAGCCCGCTGAGCACCTGCCCCGGCAGCGTCGAAAGCCGTCCGCGCAGATCATCGACCAGCGCATTGGCGATGGCGCTGTCGACTTCCTCATAGTCATGGCGCGTATAGTAATTGCGCCCATAGGTCGCCCAGTGCTCTCGCACGATGGTGTCGACGCTTTCCTTGCGCACGGCCAGGATATTGAGCCAGAGCAGCACGGCCCAGAGCCCGTCCTTCTCGCGCACATGGTTCGAGCCCGTGCCGGCGCTTTCCTCGCCACAAATCGTCACGCGGCCGGCGTCGAGCAGATTGCCGAAGAACTTCCAGCCCGTCGGCGTCTCGTGCATCTCGATACCGAGCTTCTCCGCCACGCGGTCGGCGGCAGCGCTCGTCGGCATGGAGCGTGCGATCCCCGCAATCCCGGCCTTGTAGCCCGGCGCCAGATGCGCATTGGCCGCCAAGAGCGCCAGCGAATCCGACGGCGTCACAAAGCGGTTCTTGCCGATGATCAGGTTACGATCCCCGTCACCATCCGAAGCCGCGCCGAAATCCGGCCCCGCCTCGGTCATCAGCAGGTCATACATATCCTTGCAGTAGACGAGGTTCGGATCGGGATGGCCATGGTTGAACGTCGGCGACGGCACGCCGTTCTTGACCGTCCCCACCGGAGCACCAAGCAGCCCCTCAAGGATCGCCTTGGCATAGGGCCCGGTGATCGCGTGCATGGAGTCGAAGGTCATGGTGAAGCCCGACTTGAACAGCCCGCGAATGGCTTCAAAATCGAACAGCGTCTGCATCAGCGCTGCATAGTCCTTCACGGGGTCGATCACCTCGACCACCATGTCGCCTACCTGTTGCGTACCGATCTTGCTCAGATCCACATCGGGCGTATCGAGCGTCTTAAAACTGTCGATCACCTTCGTGCGGGCAAAAACCGCGTCGGTAATCTTCTCCGGCGCCGGCCCGCCATTGCCGACATTGTACTTGATGCCGAAATCGCCTTCCGGCCCGCCCGGATTGTGACTCGCGGACAGAACAAGTCCGCCGAAGGCCTTGTAATGCCGAATGATATTACTGGCGGCCGGCGTCGAAAGCAGGCCACCCTGCCCGACCAGCACCTTGCCGAAACCATTGGCTGCGGCAATGCGGATCGCCTTCTGGATCGCAACGTCGTTGAAGAACCGACCGTCCCCGCCGATCACCAGCGTCTTGACCGTCGAGCCCTTCCAGGCTATCGAAGATCGACTGAATAAAGTTCTCGACATAGTTGGGCTGGCAGAAAACCGGCACCCCGCTTCCGAAGGCCCGAAGTACCCGGCTTCTGGTCGGCATAGGGCGTCGTTTTAATGATCTGGGTCGTCATTGGCTTTCAGCCCAATCAGCGATGCGTAGAGCTGGGCATAGCGGGCGGCGCTGGATTCCCAGCTCACGTCCGATTTCATTCCCCGCCGCTGGATTTTCTTCCAGCTTTTTTCGTCGTGGTAGAGTTCGAGCGTGCGCCGCGGATCGCCTTGAGCGCATGGGCGTCTTCGCTCGGCGGCGCAAACACCACACCCGTCGCAACCTCAGCCTGCAATGCGGCGGCCGGATTGGCGTCGATCACCGTGTCGTCGAGCCCGCCAATGCGGCTCACCACCGGCACGCAGCCATAGCGCAGCCCATAAAGCTGGGTCAGCCCGCAGGGCTCGAACCGCGAGGGATGAGAATGGCGTCGCATCCGCCCTGCACCAGATGGCTGAGCTGTTCATTATAGCCGGTAACGATGCTCACCTTGCCGGGATGGCGCTGCCCACATGGTGCGGAACCCGTCTTCCAGTGCCGCCTCACCCGAGCCCAGCACGGCCAGCCTGCGCGCCCGCATCGACCAGCCCGTCCACGGTCTGCAGCAGCAGATCCATGCCCTTCTGGTCGGTCAGCCGGCTGATCACAGCAGAACAGCGGTCCATCGGCGCCATCCAATCGCAAATTCCTCCACCACCGCCCGCTTGTTGACCTGCCGCGCATGGATCGTATTGGCCGAATAGGTCTGCACCAGCGCCCGGTCCGTCGCCGGGTTCCAGGCATCCACGTCGATGCCGTTCAAGATGCCCACCACCGTCTCGGCCCGCCCGTTCAACAGTCCTTCCAGCCCCATGCCGAATTCAGGCGTGCGGATTTCGTCGGCATAATTGGGGCTGACCGTGGTCACGTAGTCGGCGCATTCCATGCCCGATTTGAGATAGGAAACCCCGCCATAGAATTCGACGCCGCCCATTTCGAAAGCATGCGGCGGCAGCCGCAACTGCCAGAAGATTTCCGGCCCAAACGATCCCTTGAAGGCGATGTTGTGGATGGTCATCACCGTCTTCACGTCATCGGTCGGTCCGAACTTGATATAGGCCGGCGCCAGCCCAGCCTGCCAGTCATGGCAATGCAGCAGGTTGGGGCGGTAACCGTCGACCAGCCCATGAGCCAGTTCGGCCGCCACCCAGCCCAGCGCCGCGAAGCGCTTCCAGTTGTCCGGCCAGTCCCAGCCGTCGGGGCTCACATAGGGGTTGCCCGGCCGGTCATAGAGTGCCGGCGCATCGATGACGATGACGTCGAGCCCCTCCACCCGCGCCGCGATCAGCTTGGCCGGCACGCCGAACAGGTCATCCAGTTCGCGTACCACGCGCCCGCCGCTGAGCTTGCCCAGCACCGCCGGATAGCCCGGCACCAGCGTCCGCATGGTGACGCCGCGCCCGGCCAATGCAGCCCGGCAGGGCGCCCGCCACATCGGCGAGCCCCCCGGTCTTGATCAGCGGATAGACTTCGGACGCAACCGAAAGAACTTCGATCATCGGCCCGCCAGATACTTGTTGACCATCGCCTGGGTGATCAGCGTCACCCCGTCATCGCTGCGCCGGAACCACTTGGCGTCGAATTCGGGATCCTCGCCCACCACCAGCCCCTCGGGGATGCTGACGCCGCGATCGATGACGACCTTCTTGAGGCGCGCATTCCGCCCGACATCGCAATAGGGCAGAACCACCGCCTCTTCGAGCACCGAATAGGAATGCACCCGCGAGCCGGTCGAGAGCAGCGTGCGCTGCAAATGCCCGCCCGAGATGATGCAGTCGCCCGAAACCAGCGAGTTCACCGCCGAACCGCGCCGCCCGTCGAAGTCATGCACGAACTTGGCAGGCGGGGTGATTTCCGCATAGGTCCAGATCGGCCAGTCACGGTCATAGAGATCGAGCTGCGGCTCGATATCGGTCAGGTCGAT
>NZ_JANQAH010000003.1 GCF_024707125.1 Devosia sp. | reverse complement strand
TTTTCTGAGAGATTGGCTGGGGAACCTGGATTCTGAACCAAGATCGACGGAGTCAGAGTCCGCTGTTCTACCATTGAACTATTCCCCAGCAGAGCCTGCTGGCTGGGCCGTGATCCTCAGAAGCGGTGCTTCCGTGGCGGCGCGGGGTCTCATTAGACAAAGCGGACGAGGATTGCAAGCGGGGATGGTGCAAGTTTGCCCAACCAATGTGTGCATTGCGCTTGGCTCAGCGTTGAAGTACCGTCTTTTTCAACAATGCAACACCAAAGCTGCGCCTTGGGCGCGGCCGGAAATACCGGCCAGCGACCGCGCCGCGTCAGGAGAATCAGGTGACCGATCCGAATCGGTCCGCTGCCTTGTCGGTCGCCCGGACCGGCACGGCGCTCCGCACGCCTTCCGCTCAGGATCGGAAGGCAAGGGGCTCGGCTGCGCCACCTGTGGCGGAGCCGCGGACAAGTCATGCGCCTCGCGCGCGCGCGCGGCCCTCTCTATGCGGCGCTCGACCTCGGGACCAATAATTGCCGCCTTCTTATTGCGCGTCCGCACGAGCACGGTTTTCGTGTGCTCGACGGGTTTACGCGCATTGTGCGTCTCGGTGAGGGCGTTTCGGTGACGGGTCGCCTTGGCGACGCGGCCATGGAACGCACCATGGAAGCGCTGAAGCAGTGCCGCAACAAGCTGCGTGACCACCAGCCGACCCGTATGCGCCTCATCGCCACCGAAGCTTGTCGCGCTGCCGAAAATGGCCCGGAATTTCTCGGTAGGGTGAAGGAAGAGCTTGGGCTTGAGCTTGAAATCGTCGACCGGCGCACCGAGGCCGAACTGGCTGTGACCGGCTGCGCCGATCTTATCGACGATACGGCCCAGGGCGCGCTGATGTTCGACATTGGCGGCGGTTCCTCCGAACTCGCCTGGCTCGATTTCCGCGGTGGCCGGCCGCGCTCGCAGGGGCGTATGTCGGCCTCGATCCGGTCCTGGCAGTCGCTGCCGGTCGGCGTCGTCTCCATTGCCGAGCGCTTTGGTGGGGTCAATGTCACGCCCGAAGTGTTCGAAGCCATGGTTGGTTTCGTTTCCGATCATCTGAAACAGTTCCGCGGCCGCGAAAAGCTGCGCCAGATGATCGCCGCGCATCCCGTGCACCTGATCGGGACCTCGGGCACGGTCACGACCCTTGCGGGGCTGCATCTCGGCCTCGAACGCTATGAGCGGCAGAAGGTGGATGGGCTCTGGCTCAAGAGCCAGGAAGTCGACGACATCATGCGCGTCCTTCTCAACATGCCCTTCGACCGGCGCGTGACGCATCCCTGCATTGGTCGGGATCGCGCAGATCTCGTGCTGCCCGGCTGCGCCATTTTTGAAGCCATTCGGCGTGAGTGGCCGACCGAGCGCGTGCGCGTGGCCGATCGCGGCCTGCGCGAAGGCATCCTGATTTCCTTGATGGATGCAGATAAGGTTCACAAGCGGCCGAGCCGCCCCAAGCGGAGAAACGCAAATGGTGGATAAGGCACTCGGCACAGGCGGCCGCAAGTCCGACAGGGACCTCAAAATCCGGCTCAAGACGGCCAAGGGGCGGACGACCTCGTCCACCAAGTGGCTGCAGCGCCAGCTCAACGATCCCTATGTGGCCCGCGCCCGTTCGGAAGGCTATCGCTCGCGCGCGGCCTTCAAGATCAAGGAAATCGACGAGAAGCAAAAGCTCTTCAAGAAGGGAATGCGTGTCGTCGACCTCGGCGCTGCGCCCGGCGGTTGGTCGCAGGTTGCTGCCAACGCGGTGGGCTCGACGGCGGAACACCCGCTTGTTGTCGGCATCGACTATCTTGAAATGGACCCGATCCCCGGCGTTGTCCTGCTCCGCAAGGATTTCACCGAGGAAGACGCGCCTGATCAGCTGTTTGCGGCCATGGGTGGCCACAAGGCCGACGTCGTCATGAGTGACATGGCCTGGCCGACGACCGGTCATCGGCCCACGGACCACCTGCGCATCGTGCATCTTATCGAGATCGCCGCCGATTTCGCCATCCAGGTGCTCAATCCCGGCGGGTCTTTCGTCGCCAAGGTTTTCCAGGGCGGCACAGAGCATGAGCTGCTGCACATGCTGAAACGCCATTTCAAGACCACGATGCACATAAAGCCGCCGTCGAGCCGCAGCGAGTCGGCCGAGGCCTATCTTGTGGCCAAGGGGTTTAAGGGCAGGGCAGAGGTCGAGTCCGAAAGCGAATAGCGCCACGCCGGGCTCTCAATATTGCAAAGGGCTCAAGTTTAATGTTTTGTCTGGTGATCTATGTCTTCGCTGATGCGGGAGGCGTAAGTGAAAATCACCAACGACGCGATAACGCTCAACAACCAGATATATCCGACGAAGAACATTTCGTCGGCACGCATGGTGGAACGGAAATCGCATACCTTTCAGAAGGGATGGCCCTATTTTCAGCGGGTCGTCACCTTCATGGCGATTGGAATCTTCCTCGCCGTTTTCGGTTTCAACGCGGAGATCGAGCCACTTTTGGGCCTCGCGGCGATGATTGCGGGCGTCATCGTCTTCTTTCGCGGCTTCGTTCGGCCTCGAACAGAAGGCAAGGAATACGGCATTGAGCTGCTCAGCAACAGCGGCGGCATGACCCTCTTCTGGTCGCGCGATCAAGAATTCATGATCCAGGTGCGCGACCTGATTTTCGCGGCCCTCACCTCATCGGGCAACGCCTTCAACTATACCGTCAACATCGACAACAAAAAGATCGAAGATCATTCCGTCAATGTTTTGGATAGATCGGTCCATCATGTCTACGACTATTCTGTTCATTTTTCCCAGCATCAGGGTATTTCTGTAGATCAGCTCAATTTCCTCAATGGTCAGTTCAACGAGGCGCTCAAGGAACTGGGCAACTTCGTCAGGGATCACCGCAATGAGGAGCTGCAGAAGGAACTGCAAAGCCTGGTGACGATCCTCCGCGCCCAAAATCCCGACAAGGGCAAATTGAAGACGGCTTGGGGGAGGCTGAAGGGCATCTGCGATGTCTGGGAAACCGGAGACACAGTCAAAAGTATTTTGAGCACGATCGCGATGGGCGTGAACACGATCCTGGGCGTCGTCACCTGATATCACGGAGAGGCCGCGGATTGACCGCGGCCCCTTGGGGTCAGGCAGCTGCCCGGCCGTAGCGCTCGATCACATCGGCGAGTGCCACATGCCCCTTGAACGAACCTGATCCCACCGGTGTCTCGCCGTTCTCGATGGCGAGCGCAAAGATGACGGCGGGATCGGCTTCGAGGCGGCGCCGCACGGCAGCGAGTTTTGGCCAGCGTTGAGCATCGGCCACCTCATGAAAATCGAGCCAGCGGGCGACGCCGATCAGCACGGCATCGGCAAGCGTGGGGCTTTCGCCTACGAGATAGGGGCCATCGCCTGTTATCGCTTCGAGCTTGTCGTGGCGCTCGATGACGCCCTCGCGCCCCCAGATGCGCAGGTTCTCCTGCAAGACCGGGTTCGGTGGTTCCATTTCGAGCGCGGCCCAGAGCGGGCTGAAGGCGCCGGTGAAGCCGGTGTTGATGAAACCCAGCAATTGCCACATGCGATCGGTATCGGCGCTGTCGGGCGAATAGCTGATGCGGTGGTCAGTATCGCGGGCGGCAAGCCAGGCGGCTATGGCCATGGTCTCGGTGATTGGTCGACCTGCGGGCGTGATCAGGGCGGGCGTTTCGTGGCGGGCATTGATCTGCGCATAGCCCGGTTCGCGCATCTCGCCGAGCATGTCGACGCGGCAGAGCCGATAGGGTTGGCCCAGCCATTCGAAGGCGGCAATGAGCCCCATGGAGCTCCCGGCCGGGTGGCCGTAGACAAGGATCGGTTCCATTGGTCATCTTTCAAGAAGTGTCAAATGATGCTGGCCAGCGGGCTGGAACCTACCCACCTCCGCCCCTAAGTAAATTACGGACAATTTTGTAACCACGAGAGCCCCATGCAGACGCTGGTTTCCAACTGCCCCATCGAGGATGTGATGCGCGCGCTATCCGGACGTTGGCCCGGCCTGCTGCTCTACTATCTCAAGGACGGGACAAAGCGGTTCAGCGATCTCAGGCGCGACAATCCCACGGTGTCACACCGCATCCTGGCGATGGAATTGCGCAAGCTCGAAGCGGTTGGGCTGGTTATGCGCACGGCTTTTCCCGGCTACCCCCTGCGCGTGGAATACGATCTCACGCCCGCCGGTGCGCAGGTACTGCCGCTCATCGAGGGCCTCGCGGATTGGTGGGAGGCCAGCGGACCGGAGCGGGCCAAGCAGGCCCGCGTCGCCGTCTCCTGATCGTTCAATGTGCGTGCGGTTTGCCGAGCAATTGATGCCCGGCATTCTTCGGCAGCGTCATGAACAGTACCGTTGCTACGAGCCCCACGGCCGCCACCACATAGAAGGCGATGTGGAAATCGACCAGCGCCAGTTCGCCGCCGCCGCGCAGGCGATGCACCAGTTCCAGCGTGCCGCCGCCCAGCGCCACGCCCATGGCGAACATCAGCTGGCCCCAGACCTGGCTGATCACGTTGGCCTGGCCGGCGTCCTTGTCTTCGATATCGGCAAAGGTGAAGGCGTTCGAACCGGTCCAGAAGGTCGATTGCCAGAAGCCGGTAAAAGTCAGGATAGCGAGGATCAGCGGCATCGGCGTTTCGGGCGTGTAGAGCCCCATGGCCACGATGCCGGCGGCCGAAATAGCTGTCGACCACACCAGCGGATATTTGAACCCCCAATGGGCAAACATCCAGTTGGCGACGAATTTTGCCACTAGAGCGCCGATGGCGCCCACAAAGGTCACCATGCCGCTCTCAAAGGGCGAGAGGCCGAAGGTCAGCTGCAGCATTAGCGGAAAGAGGAAGGGCGTGGCGCCCTGGCCGAGGCGGAAGAAGGTGCCCGCGACAATGGCGATGCGGAAATTGCGCACGGCGAGCAGTCGCAGATCGAGCAGCGGAAATTCGGTCCGCAGCGCATGGCGCACGTAGAAACAGCCGATGCCCATGCCCGCGACGGCCGCGATGGCGCCGTAGAGCGGGGGCAGGGCGGGCAGGCTCACCACCGAACAGCCGAAGGCGAACAGGGCAAAGGCCAGGCCGGCCATGACAAAACCCGGCCCGTCGATATTGCGCGGCTTGTTGCGGTGCTCATTGGGCAGGGCAAAGCCGACGAGCACGATGCCCAGAACGCCGATCGGAATGTTGATCCAGAAAATCCAGTGCCAGGAAAAATAGGTGGTGAGGAAACCACCGAATGGCGGGCCAACGATGGGCCCGATCAGCGCCGGAATGGTCAGCCAGGCCATGGCATCCACCAGCTGATGGCGCGGCGTGGCGCGCACCAGCACAAGGCGAGCCACCGGCCCCATCATGGCGCCGCCCATGCCCTGGATGAAACGCGCGCCGACGAACTGGGCCAGCGAGCTCGAGAACGCACAACAAATCGAACCGATCATGAAGACCAGCATGGCGACGCGGAACACGCGACGCGCACCGAACCGATCGGCCATCCAACTCGAAATCGGAATGAAGATGGCGAGCGCCACGAGATAGGCCGTCAGCGCCAGTTTTAGCGAAATCGGGTCTGTGCCGATATCCTCGGCAATGGCGGCGAGCGAGGTGGCAATAACAGTCGAGTCCATGTTTTCCATGAACAGGGCTGTGGCCAGAATAAGGGGCGTAGTTCGAGACACTGGCTTTTCGGTCCGGTTTTGGCCGGGCCGCTACTCCTTGTAAGCGCGATGACCTGAAACGTCCGCGCCGGCATTCTTGGGGAGGGCGAGATAAACAAGGCTCGCCACGGCACTAAGGCCGCCTACGGCAAAGAAGGCGATCTGGAAATTGAGCAATGACAGGTGGCCACCGGTATAGTGGCTGGTGATTTCGAGGATGGCGCCGGCTACGGCGACGCCAAACGCCACCGAAAGTTGCTGGCACACCGCGACGATTGCCGTGGCCTGGCTCGCTTCCTCGTCCGAAATGTCCGCGTAGCCCAAGGCATTGGAGCCGGTGAAAAACACCGAACGCAAGACGCCGCCCGCCAGCAGCACGGCCATCATCACCGGGGCAGATGTTTCGGCGGTAAACAGGCCCTGCGCCGCAATCAACACGCCGCCGAAAATCGAGGCGAAGGCGAGCACGCGCGGAAAGCCGAAGCGTGCAAAAACGCGCTCTGCCACGAACTTGCTCATGATGGCGCCGATGGCCGAAATGAAGGTGATGGCGCCCGACTGGAACGGATTGAGCCCAAAGCCAAGCTGCAACATCAGCGGCAGCAGAAACGGCATGGCGCCAACGCCGATGCGGAACAGTGAGCCGCCGGTGATCGAGGAGCGGAACAGCTTATGTCTGAACAGCTTTGGATCGAGCAGCGGGTAGGTCGTCCGCCGCGCATGGAGGAAATAGAGAATGCCCGCGGTCACGCCCACGGCGATGGTCAGGTAGCCATAGATGATCGGCAGGGCAGGGAGGCTGATCACCGAAAGGCCGAAGACGGTGCCCGAAAAGGCAACCGAGGCGATGACGAAGCCGATGAGATCGACCGGCCGAGGCGTCCGCTCATCAGGCACCTTCAGGTAGATTCCCGAGAGGATGATGCCGATGATCCCGATCGGAATGTTGATCCAGAAGATCCAGTGCCAGCTCAGATATGTGGTGAGGAACCCGCCGATCAGCGGGCCCGTCACCGGCGCCACCAGCGCCGGCACGGTCAGCCAGGCCATGGCTGAAACCAGTTCGTTGCGCGGTGTCGAACGCACCAGCAGCAGGCGCCCCACCGGCGTCATCATCGACGAGCCAATGCCCTGGAAGAAGCGCGAGAGCACGAAGGTTTCGAGCGAGAAGGCGAAGGAACAGGCAAGCGAGCCCAGCATGAAGACGAAGATCGCGAGCCGAAAAATGTTCTTGGCGCCGAACCGGTCGGCCATCCAGCCGCTGAGCGGAATGAAAATGGCGAGCGCCACGAAATAGGCCGTCAGCGCCAGTTTCAGCGCGATCGGATCGCTACCGATATCGGCGGCGATGGCGGGCAAGGATGTGGCAATGACGGTCGAGTCCATCTGTTCCATGAACAGGGCGACCGCAAGAATGAGCGGGGTAACGCGGATCACGAGTATAGAACCGGGAATCGTGCAAGGAGGGATGCAGCCCGATTACTATGGGCCCAAGATTTAGGCTTGGCCAATGAATATTGGGCAAAAGCGGCCAGAATTCTCCGGCGCCGGACAGGTTTGCGCCTGCTCCGAAGTGGCATCCGCAAGGAGTCAGTGCGCCAAACCTTTTTCTGATAGCACCGCCGGGCTCGTTGAGCTAGGGGGCTCGGCGCATTGCTGCCCCCGGTATCGCCCCTATGCAAGCCGGGGCGCCGATGCTATTGACCCTCGCCAACCTGAACCCGCGAGTACACCCGCAGGTTCATATTCCAATAGATCTGACAATGTTCAGAAGGCAGGAAGGGTCTGGCCTTGGCGAAGATTATTACCACGATTACCGGCGATGCGGCTCTGACGTTCGACGACGTGCTGCTCCAGCCCGCGCGCTCCGATGTCCTGCCCACTGAAACCGACATTTCGACCTATGTCACCAAGGACATAGCGCTCAACCTGCCGATCATTTCCTCGGCCATGGACACGGTCACAGAAGCCAATATGGCCATAGCCATGGCCCAGGCCGGCGGCCTCGGCGTCATTCACAAGAACCTCACCGCCACCGAGCAGGCCGAGCAGGTCCGCATGGTCAAAAGCTTTGAGAGCGGCATGGTGGTCAACCCCATCACCATCGGCCCCGACGCCACCCTCGCCGATGCACTCGCGCTCATGCAGAAGAGCCGCATTTCCGGCATTCCGGTCGTGCAGAATGGCGGTGCTGGCGGCCGTGCCATCGGCAAGCTCGTCGGCATTCTCACCAATCGCGACGTGCGTTTCGCTTCCAATCCGGCCCAGCCGATTTCTGAGCTGATGACGCATCAGAACCTGATCACGGTTCGCGAGGGCGTCTCCAAGGAAGAGGCAAAAATCCTCCTCCACCGTCACCGCATCGAAAAGCTGCTGGTGGTCGACGAGGACTATCGCTGCATCGGCCTGATCACCGTCAAGGACATCGAAAAGGCCCAGCTCCACCCCAACGCCGTCAAGGACGCACAGGGTCGCCTCCGCGTCGCCGCTGCCTCCACCGTCGGTGATGGCGGCTTCGAGCGCTCGTTGGCCCTCATCGATGCCGGCGTCGACCTCCTCGTCATCGACACCGCCCATGGCCACTCCGTCCGCGTCGCCGAGGCCGTCGAGCGGGTCAAGCGCGAGAGCAATTCCACCCGCATCGTTGCCGGCAATGTCGCGACCGCGGAAGCCACCAAGGCGCTGATCGACGCCGGCGCCGATGCCGTCAAGGTCGGCATTGGCCCGGGCTCGATCTGCACCACGCGCATCGTCGCCGGTGTCGGCGTGCCCCAGCTTGCAGCCGTCATGTCCTGCGCCGAAGAAGGCCACAAGGCCGGCGTCCCGGTCATCGCCGATGGCGGCATCAAGTTCTCGGGCGATATGGCGAAAGCCCTCGCCGGCGGCGCGTCCTGCGTCATGGTCGGCTCGCTCTTGGCCGGTACCGATGAAAGCCCCGGCGAAGTCTACCTCTACCAGGGCCGCTCCTATAAGTCCTATCGCGGCATGGGCTCGGTCGGCGCCATGGGCGCTGGTTCGGCCGATCGCTACTTCCAGCAGGATGTGCGCGACCAGATGAAGCTGGTGCCCGAAGGCATCGAAGGCCAGGTGCCCTATAAGGGTGCTGCCGGTGCTGTGCTCCATCAGCTCGCCGGCGGCCTCCGCGCCTCCATGGGCTATACCGGCGCCCATACGCTGAAAGAGTTCCGCGAGAACGCCACCTTCGTGAAAATCTCGGGCGCCGCGCTCAATGAAAGCCACGTCCACGACGTGACGATCACCCGCGAAGCTCCGAACTATCGCAGCGGCCGCTAGAACGCATTGACGGCGCGGGCAGATGCAACGCGCCGTCACCCTCCTTCGTTGTCAGAAAACGGAGGAGCCCCATGAGCGAAAGTCATTTCATCGTCTATCTGCGTGATGGCTGCTGGCAGCATACCAATCGCGGCAGCGTTTCAGCCCCGTTCAAAACCCGCGAAGCCGCCATCGAGTCGGCCATCGACGATGCCCGAAACTCCAGCGATCAAAACGCCGAGGTCATCGTGCAGGAGCCCGAAACCACGGCCGAAACGGTTTGGCGCTCCGCGG
Source organism: Devosia sp. (assembly GCF_024707125.1). GTDB lineage: Bacteria > Pseudomonadota > Alphaproteobacteria > Rhizobiales > Devosiaceae > Devosia. The sequence continues at coordinate 417,038 of NZ_JANQAH010000003.1, read as the reverse complement.
ACGATACCGTCGACTAGCGCATCAGGCTTCTTGATGTGACAGTTTTGCTGCCGCGGAAAATCCTTTCCGCCGTAACCGCTTAGTTCCAGAAATCGACTCTCCGGCGGAGAATGAACGCAGTGCCCTTCGTCGAGAAATTGCTGATGCTCGCCATGGCGGCTCAGGTCGTGCTGACTTTGGGTCTGCTTTTCTGGCTTGGCAGCGAACGCGTACCGCGCGTCATGCGCGGCGAAATCTCGATGGCCGACATAGCCGTTGAGCGCACCGCCTATCCGCTCAAGGCCCGTCTCCTTTCCAATAGCCTCGACAATCAGTTCCAGCTCCCCGTGCTCTTCTTTGTCGGCGCGCTGCTGACCCTGCACCTTGGCGCTGTGGGCTGGGTGGAAACTATCCTGGCCTTGGTCTTTGTGGCGCTGCGCTACGTCCACGCCGCCATTCACGTCACCACCAACAATGTCGGGCAGCGCTTCGTCGCCTATACGCTTGGCCTTGCTGTCCTGTGCCTCTTCTGGCTATGGCTCATCGGACGCATCTTGATGAGCTGAGCCATGCCGCTGATCTCCCGCATCGACACCATTTTCGTTCCGGCCGTAGACACCGTCTCGGCCGCGGCATGGTATGAGCGCATGTTCGGCATGGCCGAGATCTTCCGCTCGGCCGGCCATATCGGCCTGCGCATCGCGGGCGAGGGGCCGCGTTCGAGCGCGCTCACGCTCATTCCTGTCGAGCAGATGCCGGAGCAGCACTATGTTGCTTTCAACTTCTTCGCGCCTGACATAGAAGCGCTGCACGACGCGCTGACCGAAGACGGTCGCGAGGTCACCCCCATCAACCAGAATGGCGCCATGAGCTGGTTCGACTTTGTCGATATCGCCGGCAATCGCGTCAATATCTGCTCTTTCCCCGAGGCCTGAACCCATGCGCCTTCCCGGCCGTATCGCCGCCGCCATTGAAGTTCTTTCCGATGTCGAAAATCGCAAGCGGCCGGTTTCCGAAGCGCTGAAGGCCTGGGGTCTCAACAATCGCTTTGCCGGTGCCGGGGACCGTGCCGCCATCGGCAATCTCGTCTACGACGCGCTACGCCGCCGCTCGTCCTATGCCTTTGCCATGGGCGCCGACACGCCCCGCGCCCTGGTCCTCGCCGCCGTGCTGCGCGACTGGAACGAAGCACCGGAAGCCCTCAACGCCACCTTCGCCGAAGACAGCCACGCCCCCGAAACCCTGAACGCCGAAGAGATCGCCGGCGCCACAGCCAGCCTCGACAGCGCGGACGAAGCCACCCAGGCCGACATGCCCGAATGGCTGCTTCCATCGCTAAAGCGCGCTTTTGGCGATAACCTCGCCCCCGAAGGCCAGGCCATGGCCGGCCGCCCCTCGCTGGACCTGCGCGTCAATGCCCTCAAGGCGACGCCCGAAAAGGTGGCCAAATCGCTGTCCCGCTTCTCCCCCGAGCCGACCGCGTACGCCCTCATGGGTTTCACCATGCCCGCCGGCCCGCGCGACGCGCGCACGCCCAATGTCACGACGGACGAAGGCTATCAAAAGGGCTGGTTCGAAGTGCAGGACCAGGGCAGCCAGATGGTCGCTGCCCTTGCCGGCGCCCAGCCCGGCGAACAGGTGCTCGATCTCTGCGCCGGGGCAGGGGGCAAGACCCTCGCGCTCGCCTCGGCCATGGGCAACAAGGGCCAGATTTTCGCCTATGACAGCGACCGCAATCGCCTTGCGCCGATCTACGATCGCCTGAAGCGCAACGGCGTGCGCAACGCCCAGGTTCGCGCCCCCCAGCCCGGCGCTCTCGACGATCTCGTGGGCAAGATGGACCGCGTGGTCGTCGACGCGCCCTGCACCGGCACCGGCACCTGGCGCCGCCGCCCCGACACCAAGTGGAAGCTGACCCCGGAACTCCTCGCTCAACGCCAGGCAGACCAGTCCGCCATTCTTGAAGAAGCCCTGCGTTACCTGAAACCCGGCGGCACACTGGTCTACATCACCTGCTCGATCCTGCCCGAAGAAAACGACGACCAGGTTGCTTCCCTGCTGGCCGCGCATCCGGACCTGTCGAGCGTGGATATTGGCAAAGCCTGGCGCAGCACATTGGTCACCGACATGCCCGCCGGTTTGGCAACTGCCGGCGGCGGTATCCTTCTCACGCCGCATCGTACGGGGACGGATGGTTTCTACTGCCACCTGATCCGCAAGGCGTAGCACCCAATCCACGGTGTCATTCCCGCGAAAGCGGGAATCCCTGTTTCCGCGCCACGAGATTCCCGCTTTCGCGGGAATGACGCGGTGGTCGAGTGAACCACGGCGCCTCGCCCTTCGTTCAAGGAACAGTCGTTCAAGAACAAAGGGCCCAAAAATGTCCGCAGCCACCACCGACTACCAGACACCCCGCTCATGGCTGGTCCTCGCGACCTTCCTTCTCGTCGTCATCGGCGTCGGTGCCCTTATCGGCACCCAGTCTGTCCCCGGCGCCTGGTACGAGGCCCTCAACAAGCCGTCCTTCAACCCACCCAACTGGATTTTTGGACCGGTCTGGTTCGCCCTTTACGTGCTGATCGCCATTGCCGGCTGGCGCAGTTTCATCGACAATCCTGCCAGCACGTCGTCAAAGCTCTGGTACGGCCAGATGGCGCTCAACTGGGCCTGGTCGCCGGTGTGGTTCATCGGCCAGATGATCTGGCCGGCCTTTGCCATCATCGTCGTGATGTGGCTCGCCATCCTCGGTTTCATTCTCGTCAACTGGAACCGCGACCGCCTCGCTGCCTCGCTTTTCCTGCCCTACCTGGCCTGGGTCAGCTTCGCGAGCTTGCTCAATCTGTCGATTGGCATCCTCAACTGACCGCCTTGGCACCGGCAGGTTCGTCCTCGCGCCTGCCGGCCCGCTCGAACTTTCGCGCCCAGCGCACCACGGGCTGTTCGAGCAGATAAAAGCTCAGCGTCGCCACGACCGCGGTGATCACCAACACCGCGGTGCTCGTCTGCAGCCATGTCGCCCAGCCATTGGGGCCCGAGGTGCGGAATGAGCCGCGCACCAGCTTTTCGAGCAGCCACATAATCACGAAGTGCCAGACATAAATGCCGAACGAGATGCGCGCGATAAAGCGCACCAGGCCATTGTCGAGCAGCCGCCCGACATAGATAGACGAGGGCAGGGTGGCGAGCGCAATCCCGACCGCCAGCGGCATGACGGGGAAGGCATAAGGAATGCCAAGCCAGCCAAAGCCTTCCGTCAGCCCGCCGATATTGAGCGCCATGATCAGCGCGGTCGCCAGGACGGCAAGTCCGCCAATGATATCCATGCCGATCCCGCGCCGGCTCTGAATGAGAACCTGAACCCCGGCTGCCAGCGAGCCGACGGCGAAAATGGCAAAGAACCCGATGGGATTGAACCGCGGCATCCATGCCTTGGCACCGCCGACCAGCCCATGGTTCCAGCCGCGCTCGACCTCGTCGATAGGCGCATACTGCACCACGAGAACATGCACGATAAGCGCCACGCCGATCACCCCGAGCCAGGCCAGTCGCGCCGGCCAGCTTCGGGCCTTGAGCGCAAACACGGCCGCCATACCCAGCGGCAGCAGCATATAGGCCGTCACCTCAAAGCCGATCGACCACAGCGGCCCATTATTATCGACCGGAAACAGCGTCACCCAATGCCAGTCGCTGACGAGGAACAGGCCGGCCACAAACCGGATGATCCGCTCGCCATCGAGCACCTTGCCGCCCAGCCACAGGTCGAGCAACAGGCTGACCACCAGCGCCAACCAAAACCCCGGCACGATCCGAGCCAGGCGCCGCAGCGTAAAAGTCCGAAGCGACGGCATCGGCTTGCCCGCATCGAGCGCCAGCCAGAACGGCCGTGCCAGCAGAAAACCGCTGAGCACGAAAAACACCGTCACGCCAAAGCTGCCATAGACGAGGAACCGCACCACCGGCTCGGCGGCATCAGGCACGGCATTCATGTCCATGCGAAAGGCAAGGTGATGCAGCAGCACGCCAAGGCACGCCGTGGCCCGCAAAAAGTCTGCACCCAGCAATCGGTTGTCATTGGTCATCAAGCACGTTCCAGATCGGGTCTCCTCGCCCTAACGCCTCATCGCGCCGGTCGATCCCGCGGAGCGAGCTTGTGCCGCGTGCTGCAGCGTCAGTCCAGCCTTGCAGCGCGGGTGCTTGCGGAATCTTTTGCTCTGCTCTAAAGCCTCGCCATGACGCAAGCAGACACCGCCCCCGCCCAAGACACCATCCTCATTGTCGACTTCGGCTCGCAGGTCACGCAGCTCATTGCGCGACGCATTCGCGAAACCGGCGTCTACTGCGAAATCCATCCCTTCCAGTCCGCGGCCGCAGCCGTTGCGGCCCTGAACCCCAAGGGGATCGTTCTCTCGGGCGGTCCCGCCTCGACGCTCGATGAGAACGCGCCGACCATCGATCCGGCGGTCTTTGCAGCCAATGTCCCGATCCTCGGCATCTGCTACGGCCAGCAGGCCCTCTGCATGTCGCTCGGCGGTAAGGTCGAGGCCGGCCATCACCGCGAATTCGGCCGCGCCGATGTCCACGTCGAAAAGCCGAGCGCTCTTTACGATGGCGTCTGGACCACCGGCTCCGACCACCAGGTCTGGATGAGCCATGGCGACCGCGTCGTCTCGATCCCCGAAGGTTTTGAAGTCGTCGGCACCTCGCCCAACGCGCCCTTCGCCATGATCGCCAACGAAGCCCGCCGCATCTGGGCCGTGCAGTTCCACCCGGAAGTCGTGCACACGCCAGATGGCGCCAAGCTCTACGCCAATTTCGTGCACCAGATCTGCGGCATCCAGTCCAACTGGACCATGTCCGCCTATCGCCAGAAGATGATCGAAAAGATCCGCGCCCAGGTTGGCAGCGGCAAGGTCATCTGCGGCCTTTCCGGTGGCGTCGACTCCTCGGTTGCGGCCGTCTTGATCCACGAAGCCATCGGCGACCAGCTCACCTGCATCTATGTCGATCACGGCCTGATGCGCCTCAATGAGAGCGAACAGGTCGTCACCATGTTCCGCGACCAGTTCAATATCCCGCTGGTCCATGTTGATGCCTCCAAGCAGTTCCTCGGCGAACTCGAAGGTCAGTCGGACCCCGAAACCAAGCGCAAGATCATCGGCCGTCTCTTCATCGAAGTTTTCGAGGAAGAAGCCAAGAAGCTCGGCGGCGCGCAGTTCCTTGCCCAGGGCACACTCTATCCCGACGTCATCGAATCCGTCTCGTTTACCGGCGGCCCCTCGGTCACCATCAAGAGCCACCACAATGTCGGCGGCCTCCCCGAGCGCATGAACATGCAGCTCGTCGAGCCCCTGCGTGAACTGTTCAAGGACGAAGTCCGCGTTCTCGGCCGAGAACTCGGCATCCCGGATAGCTTCATCGGCCGCCACCCCTTCCCGGGTCCGGGCCTTGCCATCCGTTGCCCCGGCGGCATCACGCCCGAGAAGCTCGACATTCTGCGTCAGGCCGATGCGATCTATCTCGATGAAATCCGCAAGTCCGGCCAATACGACAAGATCTGGCAGGCCTTTGCCGTGCTCTTGCCGGTCCAGACCGTCGGCGTCATGGGCGATGGCCGCACCTACGAATTCGTCTGCGCCCTCCGCGCCGTGACCTCGGTCGATGGCATGACTGCCGATTTCTACCAGTTCGACATGAACTTCCTCGGCAAGACCGCCACCCGCATCATCAACGAAGTCCGCGGCATCAACCGCGTGGTCTACGACGTGACGTCCAAGCCGCCCGGCACGATCGAGTGGGAGTGAGGCTCTAAGGAGCCTCGCTTATCCACCGGCCACCTACCGATCCTAAATCTCATTGACTCGCGCCACATCATGGCGCTAGTTTTGAAGGAGAACAAAAAGGGAACAATTGAGGTGTGCCATGGAGTGGGAAGGGGAATTTGAGCCGGACCTGTTCGGTAATGCAAAGCCGACATTGCTCTCGGGGTTCTCTCAACACCGATCCTATTTTGGACTCGTTCCACCTCCGCGAGTGGCTCAGGAATTGGAGAGGGACGCACGGACTTGGGCGCGCGAAGCTCGGGCGACGCGCGCTACCCCTGCGAGCCAGTTTCATGTGTCGCTGAACGGAATTTCCGAGGGCGAACCCATGGCACCGGAGCTGTTGGAGGACGCTCTCGAGATCGGTGCCGCAATTCGCCGAGCTCGTTTCGAGATCATTTTCGATGTGTTGCAGACCTGGGATAAAAACAAGCGACGAAACTTTCCGACGGTGCTCTGTTGCTCCTCTTCGTCGCGCGGCGCCTTAGAACTCTATGAAGTGCTGCGGCGCGAAATGCGTCGCTACGGCATCAAGTCGCCATCCTCGTTCAATCCGCATATCACCCTGTTCTATAGCGATGGACGGGTACGAACGCGGAGTGTCGCAAGGCCCGTTCGGCTCTGGGTCGACGCCTTCTGGCTGATCCATAGCGTCGTCGGCACGGGCCGCCTTGAGCATCTGGCCCGCTGGCCGCTAGGCTTCTAGCTATTCCGCCGCTTGCGGCGACATCGGTGCCGATCGCAGGGGTGCCAGCCAGCTGACGCGCTGGCCTATCCAGTCCAGCAGTACCAGCGACACGCGCTCCACCGGCTTGCGGAACCGCCATTCGAAGAGCGCAGCGAAGGCGATCGCCAGCAGGAAGGTCGCAATCACCGTGACCAACAAGGCCACATGCGCCGGCATGTAGAGATCGAGTAGTGTCAGCATGCTGATCCCCACGTTCTCGTGGATCAGATACCAGGAAAAGCTCAGGAGCCCAACCTGGGCCACACCCAGCGAGACGCCGGGGACGGTCGGAAAGGACTTGCCCTTTACGAAGCGTACGAAGAGTCCCACCAGCGCGAGATAGACCAGCGCTGAGACGGTCGCGGTTAGCCAACCATCATGCAGTTCGAACGAATAGGCCTCGATCCAGACCACCGCAGTTGAAACAACGACATTGGCAGCCAGCAGCCTGCCCGCGCCCGGTGTACCGGCTTCGAACTGCCGCCCTAGAATGCCCACGGCGAAAAAGCTGAGATAGGGCGCAATGGCGAGGAATTTCAGCATGGATTGCGGCGTGATCGGCCCGCTGCCGAAGTTGGAAAACAACGTCGAAACCGCCCAGATCGGTGCCATGATCAGCGCGAGCCAGGCGAAGACCTGCGTAAACCGCGTCCGATCGTGAAAGACGCCGGCGAGCAGGGCGACGAGAAGATAGAATTTCACCTCGACGGCAATCGACCAGAATGAGCCATCGACCCATTCCCCGATTTCGCCGACGAAAAAGAGGTTCATCACCACATCGAGCAGGTTGGGCGGGATGACATGGAATTTCGCCTCGGGCACCGACGGGATATAGGCGACAAGTCCGAAGACGAAGAGGAGCAGCACCGCAGCGACAAAGGCCGGGTAGATCCGCGAAATGCGCCGGGCGAGAAAAACGCCGACCGTCGCCGAGCGCTCCAGCGTCATGAAGATGCAGTAGCCCGAGATGATGAAAAAGAAATAGACCCCGACCCAGCCGAAGAAAACCGGCCAGGGCGCGCCCTCGGTGATATTGAGCGCATAGGCGGGCAGGCGGGCGGTAAAATGGAACAGCACGACGAGCAGGATGGCGATCCCGCGAAACATGTCGATGGTCTGGTCGCGCCTGGCACTCATTTGAGGGTCTCTGCCACGGCCGCAATTTAGCCCGTCTGCGGCACATACAGACATTAATGCCATGGCAGCGGTTAATAACCTTGGTTTTGCGCCGTGCAATTTGCATTCCGGGGGCAGCGTGATAAACGTGCCCCGGATTTGCTTGAGACCCAGAGACCGCCATGGCCGAGGACAATATTTTCCGTGAAGTTGACGAGGAGCTCCGCTCCGATCGCATGCGGGCGCTTTGGCGCCGTATTGCGCCTTTCGTCATCGGTGCGGCCGTGGCCATTGTGGCCGTCGTCGCGGTCAACGAAGGCTGGTCCTGGTACACCAGCAGCCAGTCGGCCCGTTCGTCCGAGGAGCTCTATGCAGCCCTCGCCAGCGCGGACAAGGACGACCTCGCGGCCGCCCAGGCCGAGCTCGATGCGCTCGCCGCCAATGGTTCGGGCGGCTATCCGGTGCTTGCCGAATTCGCCAAGGCCTCGTTGCTCGCCAAGTCGGGTGACACCGCCGGTGCGGTCGCAGCCTATGACGCGCTCGCCAATGCCCAGTCCAACGTACGCCTGCGCGAACTGGCCCTGCTGCAGGCGGCAACGCTCCTCGTCGATACGGGCACCCTGGCCGATGTCGAAGCCCGCATCGCCACCATCGCCACCGATGACAATCCGATGCGCCGCGTTGCCCGCGAACTTATCGGTCTCGCCCAGTTCAAGGCTGGCGATGCCACGGCCGCGAAGGCTACCTTCGAAGCCGTGCTCAACGATCCGCTGGCCCAGGAAGGCATCCGCAATCGCGTTGCCTATTACATCGCCCAGATGACCTCGGCCGGGCTCATCGCCGAAGAGACCACCTCTGACGCCGAAGTCGCCGCCGACGCCATCGAGACCATCGTTGATGGCGACGAGGCTGCGCCCGCGCCTGCGGCTCAGTAAGAAATACAAACCAGCTAGGGAGCGACCATGACGGTCACAGTAGCCATTGTCGGTCGCCCCAATGTCGGCAAGTCGACCCTTTTCAACCGCCTCGTCGGCCGCAAGATTGCGCTCGTCGACGATACGCCTGGCGTGACCCGCGACCGTCGCGAGGCCGAGGGTCATATCGCCGACCTCACCTTCCGTATTCTCGATACTGCCGGCTATGAGGACGTCAAGGACGGCTCCCTCGAAGACCGCATGCGCCAGCAGACCGAAATGGCGATCCGCGAAGCCGATGTCATCCTGTTCATGATCGACGCCCGCGCCGGCGTCGTGCCGCTCGACCAGCGCTTTGCGCAGGTTCTGCGCAAGGCCGGCAAGGACGTCCACCTCGTCGGCAACAAGGCCGAAAGCAAATCGGCCGAGCATGGCCTCGTGGAAGCCTTCAAGCTCGGCTTCGGCGAACCCATCGCGTTGTCGGCCGAACACGGTCTCGGTCTTTCCGAGCTCTATTCCATCGTCTCCGCCGCAATCGATGTGGCCGAAGAGAAGAAGGCGGCCGAGGCCGCCTCCGGCGCAAAAGCTTCAGGCGATCTCGATGAACTGCCCGAAGTCGACGTCGATATCACGCCCGACATGCTCGAAGGCGAGGGCGACGAGGCGACGCTGCGTTGGAACCCGCGCCGCTATCTCAACGTGGCCATCGTCGGCCGTCCCAATGCCGGCAAGTCGACGCTGGTCAATCGCATGGTCGGCGAAGACCGCGTGCTCGTCGGCCCCGAAGCGGGCATCACCCGTGATTCCATTCTCGTTCCATGGGAATGGGAGGGCCGCGTCATCAATCTCGTCGATACCGCCGGCATCCGCCGCCGCTCGCGCGTTAACGAAAAGCTCGAAAAGCTGGCCGTTGGCGATAGCCTGCGCTCGATCCAGTATGCCGAAGTCGTCGTGCTGCTGCTCGATGCCACCATTCCGTTCGAAAAGCAGGATCTGGCCCTGGCCGATCTCGTCGAGCGCGAAGGCCGCGCCATGGTCATCGCTCTCAACAAGTGGGACCTGATCGAAGACAAGAACGCCAAGCTCGCCGAACTGCGCGAAGAGTGCGAACGCCTTTTGCCGCAGCTGCGCGGCATTCCGCTGGTCACCCTGTCGGGCCTCACCGGTCGCAATATAGACAAGCTGATGCAGGCGATCTTCGAGATCGAGCGCACCTGGAATTCCCACGTGTCGACGTCGCGCCTCAATCGCTGGCTCGCCGCCATGACCGAGAGCCATCCGCCTCCGGCTGTCTCCGGCCGCCGCCTCAAGATGCGCTACATGACACAGGCCAAGACCCGTCCGCCGAGCTTCATCGTCTTCGCTTCGCGCCCCGAAGTCGTGCCCATGTCCTATCAGCGCTACCTGATCAACGGGTTGCGCGAGAGCTTTGACATGCCCGGCACGCCGATCCGCCTCTGGCTGCGCGGCGGAAACAACCCTTACGCCGACAAGAAGAAATAAGGCGCACGTCGCTTCCAGGCTTCATGTCCATGAATTCGTCATTGCCCGGCTTGTCCGGGCAATTTCATTCAGTCGCGAATGACAAGGGGCTGGGGACAAATATCGTCCCCGCCAATTCAGCCCATTGGCCTATTCACATCGGCCGGCCTTGCCCTATAGTGCGCGCGTCGTAGCACCCCGCCATTGGTAGCGGCGTGTCAACTTTGCACTTTGTTGCTTACAGAAATCATCATCGTCGTCGTTCTGATTCTCGTGAACGGCGCCTTGGCAATGTCCGAACTGGCCGTTGTTTCGTCCCGCTCCGCTCGCCTCAAGGTCATGGCCGACCAAGGAAACAAAGGCGCAGCCACGGCCATGAGACTGGCCGATGACCCGGGCAAGTTTCTCTCCTCCGTACAGATCGGTATTACCCTTGTGGGTATCCTTTCGGGCGCCTTTTCCGGCGCCACGCTCGGCTCGCGCCTGAGCGTCTGGCTCGCCGAAGTTGGCGTGCCCGCCAATATCGCCGATGTGGGTGGCGTGGGCCTCGTCGTGGTCCTCATCACCTACGGCTCGCTCATCCTCGGCGAACTGGTGCCCAAGCAGATCGCCCTGCGCAATCCTGAAATGGTGGCCTCCTATGTGGCCCAGCCCATGGCCATCATCGCGCTGGTCGGCTCGCCCATCGTTTGGCTGCTCGACGTTTCGGGCAAGCTGGTGCTGCGCCTCCTCGGCCAGAGCGGCCAGAGCGAAGAGCAGGTGACGGAAGAAGAAGTCCGCACCATCATCGCCGAGGCTACCTCGGCGGGTGTCTTCGAAACCGAAGAACACTCGATGATCTCGGGTGTCATGCGCCTCGCCGACCGCTCGGCGCGCGGCCTCATGACCCCGCGCCTCGACGTGGTTTCCATCGATGTCGAGGACAGCTTTGAGGACAATCTCAAGATCATCCTCGGCACCTCGCACTCCCAGGTGCTGGTGCAGGAAGGCAATGCCGATTCCATCCTCGGCGTCCTGATCCTCGGCGATCTGCTGCCCGCCCTTGCCACCGGCCAGCAGCCGGACCTGCGAAAGCTGGTCAAGCCGCTCCCGGTCGTCATGGAACATGCCGATGCTCTCGACGTGGTGGAGGCCATCCGCCAGTCGACCGTGAAAATGGTGCTGGTCGTCGACGAGTACGGCCATTTCGAAGGCATCGTCACCTTTGGCGATGTGCTTGAAGTCATCACCGGCGTCTACAACGAGGAGCCGGGCGACGATCCGGCCATCGTGCAGCGCCAGGATGGCTCGTGGCTGGTCGCCGGCTGGATGCCGGTCGACGATTTCTCCGAGCGCTTTAAAATCTCTGTGCCCAAGGATGCACGCTACGAGACCGTGGCCGGCTATATCCTCTCCGTGCTCAACCGCCTGCCGGCTACCGGCGAGAGCTTTGAGCGCGATGGCTGGCATTTCGAGGTCGTGGACCTCGACGGTCGCCGCATCGACAAGGTGCTGGTCTCTCCGCTCCAGCCCAGCGAAGGCGCGTAACAACAAAAAAAGGCCCCGGAGCGATCCGGGGCCTTTTTCTTTATCGTTGAGGCTGGTGCCTCAGATATCCTCGAACGCATCCTTGGTAATGTCGTAGAGCCGACCATTCTCGGTCACGCTGGGGCTCAACAGATCAACCAGCTTCGGCGCAATGTCAGACGGCTGGGGCAGGGTCTGCGGGTCTTCGCCCGGCATGGCCTTGGCGCGCATCGCCGTACGCACGGCACCGGGATAGAAGACATTGGTCTTCACATTGGTGGTGTTCATCTCGCCGGCATAGGATTTGACCATCGCATCGAGCGCGGCCTTGCTGGCGGCATAAAGGCCCCAGAAAGGACGAGCCGAACGGGCCGAACTGGACGAAACGAAAACCGCACGCCCAGCCGCCGATTGGCGCAGCAGCAGGTCGAGCGAGCGCAGCAGCCGATAATTGGCCGTGACGTTGATCGCAAAAACCTTGTCGAACTCGTCGGGCTTCAAATGCGGCACCGGGCTCAGCGTACCGAGCAAGCCCGCATTGGCCACGAGGCCATCGAGATGTCCCCAGCGCTCGAAAATCGCCGCGCCCAGGCGGTCGATGGCATCGCCATCCCGCAGGTCGAAGGGCACCAGCGTCGAAGAGCCGCCTACTTCCTGAATGGCGTCGTCGAGTTCCTCAAGGCCGCCCACGGTACGCGCCACGGCGATCACATGGGCACCACGGCGTGCTGCCTCGACAGCCGCCGCATAGCCGATGCCACGCGACGCGCCGGTGACCAGCACGACCTTGCCGGTCAGTTCGGTATTGTCAGTCATTAACCCGCTTCCTTGAGCAGCGAAATCTGCTTGGGATCGTTGTTGGAGCGACCATTGAGGTCGGTGAGAAGGGTAGGGTAGTCGCCCGTGAAATAATGATCGGTGAACTGCGGCGCCGCATTGTTGCGCTTCTCGCCGCCCACGGCCTCATAGAGGCCATCGATGCTGAGGAAGGCCAACGAGTCCGCCCCGATGAACCGGCACATGGATTCAAGGTCGTGATACTGGTTGGCCAGCAGCTTGTCCGGATCGGGCGTGTCGATGCCGTAGTAATCCGAATGATAGATCATCGGGCTCGCGACGCGGATATGCACTTCCGTCGCCCCGGCATCGCGGATCATCTGCACGATTTTTACCGACGTTGTGCCGCGCACGATGGAATCGTCGATCAGCACCACGCGCTTGCCGGCAATCTCGGCCCGGTTGGCCGAATGCTTCAGGCGCACACCAAAGGCACGGATCTGCTGGGTCGGCTCAATGAAAGTGCGGCCCACATAGTGGTTGCGGATGATACCGAGCTCGAACGGAATGCCGCTCTGCTGCGCATAACCGATCGCTGCCGGCGTGCCGCCATCGGGAACCGGCACCACCACATCAGCCTCAACCGGCGCTTCCTTGGCAAGGTTCATGCCGGCATGCTTGCGCGCCTTGTAGACGCTGCGGCCCGAAACCATCGAGTCGGGGCGGGCAAAATAGACGTATTCGAAGAGGCACGGCCGTTCCGGCGTCTTCCGAGCCGGCTTGCGCTCTTCGATCGAGATCGAGCCGTCGGGCTGAATTTCGCAGATGATGACTTCGCCGTTTTCGACGTCGCGAATGTACTTCGCGCCAATGATATCGAGCGCACAGGTTTCCGAACAGAAGATCGGCTTGCCATCGAGCTCACCCATCACCAGCGGGCGGATACCCACCGGGTCGCGCGCCGCGATGAGTTTCGTGCGCGTCAGAGCCAGCATGGCATATCCGCCTTCCATCTGCCTGATGGCATCGATGAAACGGTCAGTGGTGGAAGAATGACGGGAACGGGCGATCAGGTGCAGAACCACTTCGGTATCGGATGTGGACTGGCAAATAGCACCAGTTGCAATGATCTGTTTGCGTAGCGTCAAACCATTGGTGAAATTGCCGTTGTGGGCAATGGCAATGCCGCCGGCTTCGAGCTCGGCGAAGAGCGGCTGCACATTGCGCAGCGCCACTTCGCCCGTGGTCGAGTAGCGCGTGTGGCCGATTGACATGGTGCCGGGCAATTTGGCGAGGAGGGCAGGGTCGGTATAGTGGTCGCCCACCAGGCCCATGCGCTTTTCCTGGTAGAACTGGCGCCCGTCGAAGCTGACGATCCCCGCTGCTTCCTGGCCGCGATGCTGCAGGGCGTGCAGGCCCAGCGCCGTCAGCGTCGAAGCATCGCTATGCCCCAAAATGCCAAACACGCCGCACTCTTCATGCAGCGTGTCGCCTTCAAGATCGAAATCGTCGTCGCTCGGGTGGGTCACCGAACTTCTCCATATCGTTCTGCTCGCCAATCGCCAAAGCGATCAGCGCCGGCCGAGCCGGTCTCTTGGTTCACGCCAATAGCGCATTTTGTGGCCGGCGACCAATGACAGAATTGGGCGTCAGGCTTGAGGCGGGCGCTTGGCGCCCGTCCCGGATCAGGTCTGCGTTTCGCCTTCGATCGGCGCTTCGGTCGGGTCGACGGTGCCATCGACGGTCGGGTCGACCGGCACGGTTTCCTGCGGCGTTGCGGGAACTTCGGGATCCGAAGTCAAGTCAGCACCGCCGCCCTGCAGAATGTCGTTGACTTGCTGCTCGAGCCCTTCGGGCAGCATGGAGATCAGGGTTTTGCCCATATTGTCGAGATAGGGCAGCGACTGCGAATTGCTCGCCCATTCCGGCAGGTTGGTGCCGAGCAGCCAGACGCCGAAAATGGTGATGACGATGGCGATCAGAATGCCGCGCAGCACGCCGAAGATGAAACCCAGCGTACGGTCGATCGGCCCGATGCGGCTATCCACCACGAAATCGGCGATGCGCATGGTGAGCAGGTGCAGCACAATCAGCGAAACGATGAAGCTGACGACAACGGTGGCAATATTGGCCACGATTTCCTCAGCGATATACTGCTGCGCGATATCAGGGTGGTAGAGGTACATGTAGATGGCGATCGCGGCCGAACCGGCCCAGGTCGCCAGTGAAAGGACCTCGCGTGTCAGGCCCCTGGCCGTAGCCAGAATTGCCGAGATCAACACCAGGACACCCACACCAACGTCAAACGCTGTCAGCATATGTCTTCGCTAGCTCCACTTGCCGTCGGCCTGTTGCCGCGACCATTAGCGACTTTGCGCGCCCCTGCCAAGGCCACGAGGGCCAGAGGACCACGAACTTTCAGAGATTCTTAACTTACCAGCCTTCCGGCTCGGCCACTGGCTTCTTGCCATTGGCCGCAATTCGCCCAACCATTTCCGACAATTGCGAAAACTCCGTGACCTCGAAGCCGTTGGTCTTATCCACGTTATTGACGCGCCCGGTCACCACCGACTGGAAGCCCAGCTTCTGCGCCTCACGCAGCCGCAGCCCGGCATGCGACACCGGCCGCACCCCGCCCGCCAGTGAGATTTCGCCGAAATAGACCGCCTCCTTGGGCAACGGCGATCCCGTCAGCGACGAAATCAGTGCCGCCGCCACGGCAAGGTCTGCCGCCGGCTCGTTGATCTTCAGCCCGCCCGCGACATTGAGATAGATGTCATTGGCACCGATCCTGACGCCACAGCGTGTCTCCAGCACGGCCAGCACCATGGAAAGCCGCTGGGAATCCCAGCCCACGACCGCGCGCCGCGGCGTGCCAAGCGGGGAGGGGGCCACCAGTGCCTGGATTTCAATGAGGATCGGCCGCGTCCCTTCCATGCCGGCAAACACCGCCGAACCCGCCGCGTCCTGGTCGCGCTGATCAAGGAACAGCGCCGAAGGATTCGCCACCTGCTCCAGCCCACGCTCGGTCATGGCAAAGACGCCGATTTCGTCGGTCGCCCCATAGCGGTTCTTCACGCCGCGCAGAATGCGGAACGTGTGGCTCGCATCGCCCTCGAAATAGAGCACTGCGTCGACCATGTGCTCCACCACACGCGGCCCCGCGATCTGCCCGTCTTTCGTGACGTGCCCCACCAGCACCACGGCCGCGCCTGACTTCTTCGCCAACCGCGTCAGCGCCTGCGCTGAAGTGCGCACCTGCGTCACCGTTCCCGGCGCGCTTTCCACCCGGTCGGTCCAAAGCGTCTGGATGGAATCGATGATGACGAGATCCGGCGGCGGTCCATTCTCCAAAGTGGCCAAAATAATCTCGACATTGGTCTCCGCCGCCAAGAGCACATCGGCCTCGCCGAGCCCCAGTCGCTGCGCGCGCAGCCGCACCTGCGCCACGGCCTCTTCACCCGACACATAGATGACGCGCTTGCCTCTGTTGGCCAGCGCCGCCGCCGATTGCAGCAGCAGCGTTGATTTGCCGATGCCGGGATCGCCACCCACCAATAGCGCCGAGCCCTTCACAAAGCCCCCGCCGGTCACGCGATCGAGTTCCGCGATACCCGTCACGACCCGCGCCGCGCTCTCCGTCTCCCCCGACAGTGGCAGCAGATTGGCCGGGCGACCGCCAGACTTCGCCGCCTTCGGCCCCGCGCCGATGCCGCTATCGACCAGTTCCTCGACAATGGTGTTCCATTCGCCGCAGGCGTCGCATCGCCCCTGCCAACGCGTGCTCACCGCGCCGCAGGATTGGCAGACGAAGTTGGATTTGTTCTTGGCCACTATGCGTTCTCTCGCGCTGCGCACCGGTCGGCGATGCGCCGCACGCTATTCCAGTTTCGGGCCGTGTTCGTCCCGCAATTCTTGTCGATCAGCCGGATGAGTTTTCCCGACTGCGCCACATCCTGGGTAAAATCGACGATCAGATGGTCATGCACAACATGCACCGTCTCTGGCCCGTCATGGCGCTTCAGCCAGTCGAAATCCGGCTTCTTGCTGGCAAAGAAATAGACCCCGGTCTGGTTCGGCCGTTCCGCCGCCGCCTCGGCAATCGGATCGGCCTTCATCAACTTTTGTAGCAGCGCCGGCTTGCGCACCACGGGCACAACATTGTCCCCCAGCCCAAAGCTGCGCAGCACGCCAACCGTTGTCGTCACGACCGCAGCCTCAGTCCCATCGAACCCGGCAATCATATTGCCGGTATTGACCAGCGTCTCCGGCGCCACGAAGCCAGCCGCCTCCGAAGCCTCGCGCCACTGCGCCATGGTCATGAGCTTGTGCGTCACCGGCCCGATGGCGCGCAGCAGGATCACATATGTGCTTGGTGTCGGCGCCAAATCCGGTCGATTCCTTGTTGGTGGGACGCTAGCAGCTTTGTCCCATCCGTTCAAGAACGAACAGAGAACAAACTATTCCGGCAGATAGCCATTGCCGACATAGTTGCGCGTGTACCGGCCCTTGAGCGCGGTGAGCAGCTCGTAGCCGATCGTGCCGGCGACATCGGCCTGTTCGTCAAGGCCGACATTGGGCCCAAAAATCTCGACGCCTTCGCCCGGCTTGGGCAGGTTGGGTCCGAGTTCGGTGATGTCGACAATGGACTGGTCCATGGAAATCTTGCCCACCACCGGGCAGAGCTTTCCGCGCACAAACACTTTTGCGCCCGGCCGCGCATTGCTCCCGGAGAGCGAGCGCAGGAAGCCATCGGCATAGCCGTGCCCGATCACCGCCAGGCGGCTGTCGCGCGAGAGGGAATGGGAGGCGCCATAGCCCACCGTCTCGCCGGTCCGTGCTTCGCGCACCTGCAGCACCGGCGCATGCAGCGTCACCACCGTCGCCATCGGGTTCTTGCGTCCGACAACGGCCCGACCGCCATAAAGCGCAATGCCCGGCCGCACCATCTGGAAGTGATAGTCGCGTCCGGTCATCAAGCCGGCCGAATTGGCGAGCGACGCGGGAATGCCCGGAAACTGGTTCAGCACCGAACCGAACAGCGCCAGCTGCGTGCGGTTCTTTTCGTGGCTCGGAATATCGGCGCAGGCGAGGTGGCTCATCACCATCTGCGGCGCATAGCTCAGCCGCGCAATGCGCTCGCGCACGGTGACAGCCTCATTGAGCCTGAAACCGAGCCGGTTCATGCCGGTGTCGAAATGGAAAGCGCTGGGATAGGCCTCGTTGCGCTCGACACATTTGTTGAGCCACTCCTCGAGCATGTCCATCGAGGAGATTACCGGCATCAGGTTCTGCCGGATGTAGAGATTGGCCGCGCCCGGATAAAGCCCGTTGAGCACGAAAATATGGGCGCTGGGCAGGGCCGTCCGCACGGCAATGCCTTCGTCGGGCGTCGCCACGAAGAAGAACCGCGCGCCGGCCGCATAAAGCGCCGTCGCCGCCATTTCGATGCCGGTGCCATAGGCGTCCGCCTTGACGACCGCAGCCGTCAGCGCGCCCTGGCTCACCTTGTCGAGGGCGTTCCAGTTTCGGGCGAGTGCCCCGAGATCGACAGTCAGTTGGCTCCCGAGGCCCGAGGTCAGCTTCATACCTATTCCATGCGTTCGGGCAGATAATCTGCCCTAGCGAGGTTACCGAAGCGTGTGAACTGGGCCTCAAAGCTCAGCTGCACCGTTCCGGTAGGGCCATGGCGCTGCTTGGCAATGATGACTTCCGCCTTGCCGTGCACCTGCTCCATTTCCCCTTGCCAGGTGATGTGTTCTGGCGTGCCCTCTTTGGGTTCCTTGTTCTTGAGATAGTACTCTTCGCGATAAACGAAAAGCACCACGTCAGCGTCCTGCTCGATAGAACCCGATTCGCGCAAATCCGCTAGCTGGGGATGCTTGTCGTCGCGCGCTTCCACCTGACGGGAGAGCTGGGACAGCGCAATCACCGGAACTTCCAGCTCCTTGGCCAGCGCCTTCAGCGTCGTGGTGATTTCGGTCAGTTCCTGCACGCGATTCTGGCTCGAAGCCTTCGACGAACCCGACAGCAGTTGCAGGTAGTCGACAATGAGCAGGTCGAGCCCCTTCTGCCGCTTCAGGCGCCGGGCACGCGCAGCAAGCTGCGCCACACTGAGACCACCCGTATCGTCGATATAGAGCGGCACCTTGCTCATCATGTTCGATACATCGACGAGCTTGGAAAACTGGCTGTCGTGAATACGCCCGCGGCGAATGTCGGAAGACGAGACTTCCGCCTGCTCGGCGAGAATACGGGTCGCCAGCTGTTCCGAACTCATTTCGAGGCTGAAGAAGCCGACGACACCGCCATTGACCGTCTTGTTGTGCCCGTCCGGCGTCACCTCGCCGCGCCAGTTCTTGGCGACATTGTAGGCGATATTGGTCACGAGCGAGGTCTTGCCCATGGCGGGACGACCGGCGAGCACGATCAAGTCCGAGCGCTGCAAGCCGCCCATCTGCCGATCGAGATCATGCAGATCCGTCGCCACGCCCGAAAGGCCGCCGTCACGCTGAAATGCCTCGCCCGCCATGCGGATGGAGGCGCTGAGCGCGGTACCAAAGCTGAGGAAGCCGCCATCGTAGCGACCCTTTTCGGCAAGCTGGAACAGCTCGCCTTCCACCTTTTCGATCTGCCGGTTCGGGGTCATTTCGACCTCCGACTCATAGGCAACCGAAACCATCTCCTCGCCCACGAGAATCAGGCTGCGGCGAATGGCGAGGTCATAGATGGCCTGCCCATAGTCGCCGGCATTGATAACGGTGGTTGCCTCCGCCGCCAGACGCGCCAGATACTGCGCCATGGTCATTTCAGGCAGCAGCTGGTCGGGCAGG
This sequence comes from Devosia sp., assembly GCF_024707125.1. Taxonomy (GTDB): domain Bacteria; phylum Pseudomonadota; class Alphaproteobacteria; order Rhizobiales; family Devosiaceae; genus Devosia. The sequence goes on along the minus strand of NZ_JANQAH010000003.1, from coordinate 397,885 downwards.
TGGGTCTTGATTGTCGTGGGATCAGCCGATTTGCCGGCGCGGATCACCTTGCTGGTGATCTCATAAATGTCCCGGTGCACGGGCTCATAAAAGTGTTCCGGCTCAAGGAAATCCGAGACCCGGTAAAAGGCTTCGTTGTTGATCAGGATAGCGCCCAAAAGGGCTTGTTCGGCCTCCACATTGTGGGGGGCGACGCGAAACGACTTGTCTTCGGCCGGGTGAAGCCGTGCGATCTCAGCCATCGTGATCCTCGGGGGGTGTTAACCTTTCTAACCACGGGGGAGTGGTCGGAGTCCCACCGGCCTATCCCCCAAGGGGTTAAGATTCTTTTCGAGGTGTGAACTCTGTGAACAACGGGGATAGTGACCATCGTGTGTTGCACGGCACGAAGGCATCAGCATGGCGATCATGAGTCGGTCTGGAAGGTCTATTTGAAGCCCCAGGGACGGGCCTCGGGGTCCGCAGTCGCCCAGACCACCCGTTCGACGCGCCAGCTTCCGTCGCTGAGTTTTATCGTCGAAATGATCACGACCGCCGGTTCACCCTTAGCCTCGACCATGTATCTGGCCTGATCGTCATGCTCGAATGTCGCGCTCGAAAAGGCGCCGGGCTCGAGATCGAACGGCAGCAGCCCTTCGGCCTTGGCGTGCACCATGGTGCGATCGAAGAGGAGCGCGCCTTCGAGGTTGACCTCCTTGAGGATGTCGAGACCAATTTCATCGGTGGTCTGTCGCCCCAAGGCGCCGGTGCCGGCTTCCATGCCGGGGAAGAGCTGAGCCTCGTTGAACTCGAAGAGCTTGTTGGAGAAGGCCGTCTTTGCCTCCGGGCTCAGCAATATCCAGGCCCGGTAGTAGTCTTCGGCAGCATAGGCCTCGACAAAACCGCGCAGCACCGCCTCGCTGCTGCTCCTGTCGATGCTCTCGATATAGGTGCGCGGCAGCTGCGGCGCCTTGGTCTTGCCCGCCTCCTGCGCCGTCGCGGGCAGGGCGAGCGCGGCCAGAGCCAGCATCAATGCAAGGAACACACGCATAAGAGCCATCCCCGACATGTTGTGCCGGGCAGCATGGCGCAAAAGAAAGGCCGGACAATCTGTCCGGCCTTTCTGGCATCTTGGCAGTCCGAAGAGACTATTCTTCGAAACGGTCGTCCGCAGCAGCGTCCTTCTGGCCGGCGGCGAAATCGCCGTCGTCATCAGCTTCGAAGGTGTGGACGGTGACGTCTTCACCCTGAGCCTGGCGGGTCGCTTCGTCAGCCGAACGGGCGACGTTGACGGTGATGGTCACGGCGACTTCGGCATGCAGGATCAGCGGCACGGTGTGGACACCGACCGACTTGATCGGGTCTGCAAGGTCGACCTGGTTGCGCTGGACAATGTAACCATCGTTGGCCAGGGCTTCCACGACGTCGCGGGCAGCGACCGAACCATAGAGCTGGCCGGTTTCGCCAGCCTGACGGATGATCACCACGGTGCGGCCATTGAGGCCTTCGGCGATACCGGCAGCGGCGTTACGACGCTCTTCGTTGCGCTGTTCGATGTGAGCGCGTTCGTTTTCGAAACGCTTGCGGTTGGCTTCGGTGGCGCGAAGAGCCTTGCCCTGGGGCAGGAGGAAGTTACGGGCAAAGCCGTCCTTCACATTGACTTCGTCGCCGATGGTGCCGGTGCGACCGATACGCTCGAGCAGAATGACTTTCATGTCTTTATTCCTTTGGCTGTCCCGTTCTTTCGAACGGTTAGGAGCCGCGGACCATCCGCGACCCCAGCGGGTATTTCTTTGGAAGTGAAGCCGAAGCTTACTTCACAGCGTAGGGCATGATGCCGATGAAGCGAGCACGCTTGATCGCACGGGCCAGTTCGCGCTGCTTCTTGGCCGAAACGGCCGTGATGCGGCTCGGGACGATCTTGCCGCGCTCGGAAACGTAGCGCGAGAGCAGGCGGACGTCCTTGTAGTCGATCTTCGGTGCGCCTTCGCCCGAGAACGGGCAGGTCTTGCGACGGCGCTGGAACGGACGACGGGCCTGGGAAGTGGTGAGGTCTTTAATAGCCATGGCTATGCGTTCCTTATCTTAGAAGCGGCGGGGACGACGGTCGCCCGAGGGGGCACCACGTTCGCCACGGCCACCACCATCACGGTCATCGCGATCGCGCTTCTGCATCATCGCGGACGGGCCTTCTTCCAGCTCGTCGACACGCACGGTCATGAAGCGCAGGATGTCTTCATTGATGCGCATCTGGCGTTCCATTTCGGCAACGGCCGGAGCCGATGCTTCGATGTTCAGCAGGGTGTAGTGAGCCTTGCGGTTCTTGCGGATGCGGTAGGAGAGACCCTTGAGGCCCCAGTATTCGTTCTTGGTGACCTTGCCGCCGCCCTGGGACAGCACTTCGGTCAGCGCAGCGGTCAGTTCTTCAACCTGCTGCTGCGAAACGTCCTGGCGAGCCAGGAAGATGTGTTCGTAAAGGGCCATTGAGTGCGCCTTCCTTTCAGTTGTCATACGCATATCGCTGGCGCGGAGCCCCTTCGAAGCCGGAAAGGCGTCAAAGCAGTCTTGCAAAGAGCGGGAACACGGGAGGCCGGACCTAGTATCAGTCCTGTTTCTCCAAAAGGAAAAACCCTCCGTTCAGCCCCCGGCCAAACGAATTGCTGCGGCGGCTATAGAGGAGAAGGGGCCTCAACGCAAGCGCCACGCCTAGAAGCTGGGCATTTGGGCCGCCTTGCCTCCAAAAAATCGCACTGCCGCGGGAGTCTTTCCCAGAATCATCAGGCAGATTGCTTGACTCCTCTATCTACACTCGGCAAACGCCTCGCAATGTCCGCAACCTCGGAGACGTCGTCATGACCAGCAGAGCTTTCACCTTCCCCGGCCAGGGCAGTCAGGCCGTCGGCATGGGCAAGGAACTGGCCGATGCCTTCCCCGAAGCGCGCGCTGTCTTCGACGAAGTCGATGACGCGCTGGGCGAAAAGCTTTCCCAGACCATGTTCGAAGGCCCGGAAGACGTTCTGCGTCTCACCGAGAACGCCCAGCCCGCCCTGATGGCCTCGAGCATTGCCGTGCTCCGCGTCGTCGAAAGCCGCGGCGTCAGCCTTTCCCAGCACGCAAAGTTCGTCGCTGGCCACTCGCTGGGCGAATATTCCGCCCTTTGCGCCGCTGGCACCTTCTCTCTTTCCGATACGGCCCGTCTCCTCCGCACCCGCGGCCAGGCCATGCAGAAGGCCGTGCCTGTCGGTCACGGCGCCATGGCTGCGCTCCTCGGTCTCGACCTCGACACCGCCCGCGCTGTTGCTGAAGAAGCCGCGCAAGGCGAAGTCTGCCAGGTTGCGAATGACAATGCGCCCGGCCAGGTCGTCATCTCCGGTGCTCTCGCCGCCATCGAACGCGCCGTCGAAATCGCCAAGGCCAAGGGCTCCAAGCGCGCCCTGCTGCTACCCGTGAGCGCGCCGTTCCACTGCTCGCTAATGCAGCCCGCCGCTGAAGCCATGGCCGCTGCGCTCGCCGAAGTGCAGATGAACGCGCCCGTCGTGCCGCTCGTCGCCAACGTGCTGGCCGCCCCGATCACCGATCCCGCCGAAATCCGCCAGCGCCTCGTTGAGCAGGTCACCGGCGTCGTCCGCTGGACCGAAAGCGTCACTTGGCTCGCAGGGCAGGGCGGTGTCACCGAACTCGTCGAACTCGGCACCGGCCGCGTCCTCACCGGCCTTGCCAAGCGCATTGCTCCCGATCTCGCCACCCAGGCCGTCGGTGGTCCCGCAGACATCGACGCCTTCGTCGCCTCTGTCACGGCCTGAAACAAAACAATAAAGTCATCTCCAAAGGGAGAGAAAACATGTTCGATTTGACCGGTAAGCGCGCCTTGGTCACCGGCGCCAGCGGCGGCATTGGCCGCGAGATCGCCAAGGCCCTGGCCGCAGCCGGCGCCACCGTTGCCCTCTCGGGCACCCGCGTCGGCGCTCTCGAAGAAACTGCCCAGCAGATCGGCAAGGAATGCCCGATCCTGCCGTGCAACCTCTCCAAGATGGACGATGTCGACACCCTCGTGCCCGACGCCGAAGCCGTCATGGGCGGTGTGGATATCCTCATCAACAATGCCGGCATGACCCGCGACAATCTCTTCATGCGCATGAAGAATGAAGAGTGGGACGAAGTCATCGCGGTCAACCTCACCGCCGCCTTCCACCTCAACCGCGCCGTGCTGCGTGGCATGATGAAGCAGCGCTGGGGCCGGATCATCGGCATCTCTTCCGTTGTTGGCGTCATGGGTAACCCCGGCCAGGGCAACTACGCCGCGTCCAAGGCCGGCCTGATCGGCATGAACAAGGCGCTGGCCTATGAAGTGGCGAGCCGCAACATTACGGTCAATTCCATCGCCCCGGGCTTTATTGCCTCGGCCATGACCGATGAACTCAACGATAAGCAGCGCGAGTCCATCCTCTCGACCATTCCCGCCAATCGCCTCGGCACCCCCAGGAAGTCGCCGCCTGCGCCGTCTTCCTCTCGAGCGATGCCGCTGCCTACGTCACGGGCCACACGCTGAACGTCAACGGCGGCATGGCGATGATCTGAGGCAGGGCTTGCTTCCCCGCTCTGGGGGCATCCCTTTCCGTCCGGCGTCATTCCCGCGAAAGCGGGAATCTCTTCGACAGGCAAGGGATTCCCGCTTTCGCGGGAATGACGCGGTGATGGGCTTGCGCTCCGTACCCCGTTAATAAAGCCTTAAACCCTTGGAAACCACGCCTCTCGCTGCTGGCAAACCTCAGGGAAACATGCTACTCGCGCCCCGTTAACCCTTGCCGGTCCGCCTTGCGAGCGCCGAAAAGGCCGCTTACATTGCCTCTGTGCAAGTCAAAACCGAGCTTGATGAATTGGCTTCGCGCCAATAAGAAGCGAAACGAAACTTCGATTTCTAAAAAGGGAAGTCAAATATGAGCGATGTCGCTGATCGGGTCCGCAAGATCGTTGTGGAACACCTCAATGTGGACGCCGAGAAGGTCGTTGAAAAGGCCAGCTTCATCGACGATCTGGGCGCTGACTCGCTCGATCAGGTCGAGCTGGTTATGGCTTTCGAGGAAGAATTTTCGGTCGAAATCCCCGACGATGCTGCCGAGTCGATCCAGACCTTCGGAGACGCTGTCTCCTTCCTGACCAAGGCCACCAGCTAAGCTGGACGGGCAGTAGACATGGAACTTCGCCGAGTCGTCGTCACCGGAATGGGGCTTGTCACGCCCCTTGGTTGCGGAGTGGAAGCCACTTGGGCCAACATTCTTGCAGGCAAGAGTGGAGCCAAGCGTATCGACGAATTCCAGGTCGACGATATTGCCTGCCAGATCGCCCATCGCATTCCGCTGGGTGATTATGCCGATGGTAAGTACAATCCCGACGAGTGGATGGAATCCAAGGAACAGCGCAAGGTCGACGATTTCATCGTCTACGCCATGGCCGCTGCCACCCAGGCCATCCAGGATGCCGGGGTCGAACCCAAGACGCAGGAAGAGCAGGAACGCACCGGCGTTCTGATCGGCTCGGGTATCGGCGGGATTGGTGGCATCTATGATGCCTCCATTACCCTCCATGAAAAAGGCCCGCGCCGTATCAGCCCCTTCTTTATCCCGGGTCGTCTGATCAACCTGGCCTCCGGCCACGTTTCCATCCGTTTCGGTCTCAAGGGGCCGAACCACTCCGTCGTCACCGCCTGCTCGACCGGTGCGCACGCCATTGGCGATGCGGCCCGCCTGATCGCACTGGGCGATGCCGATGTGATGGTTGCGGGTGGTGCGGAAAGCTGCGTCAACCGCATCTCGCTGGCCGGCTTTGCCGCAGCGCGTGCGCTCTCGACCGGTTTCAACGACAACCCGACCGCCGCTTCCCGTCCTTACGACAAGGACCGTGATGGCTTCGTCATGGGCGAAGGCGCCGGCATTGTCGTGCTCGAAGACTATGAGCGCGCCAAGGCACGCGGCGCCAAGATTTATGGCGAAGTGATCGGTTATGGCCTTTCGGGCGATGCCTATCACATCACCGCACCCGCGCCCGATGGCGATGGTGGCTTCCGTGCCATGAGCGCGGCGGTCAAGCGTGCGGGCATTTCGCCCTCCGATATCGACTACATCAACGCCCACGGGACTTCGACGCCGCTTGGCGACGAAATCGAACTGGGTGCGGTTTCCCGCGTTCTCGGCGCTGCTGCCGAAGGCCGCGTGATGAGCTCGACCAAGTCGGCCATTGGTCACCTCCTCGGTGCCGCTGGTTCCGTCGAAGCGATTTTCTGCCTTCTCGCCATGCGCGATGGCATCGCTCCGCCGACGCTCAACCTCGACAATCCTTCCATCGAGACGCCGATCAATCTGGTGCCCAAGGTGGCACTTAAGAAGGAAATCAACGTGGCTCTGTCCAATAGCTTCGGCTTTGGCGGTACCAATGCCACGCTGGTCATGCGCAAGGTCGCCTGACTTTTTTGCTTTGCAAGAGGGGCACGTCGCTCGACCAAGCGACGTGCCCCTTGTTTTTATTCAAATCCATTGCAAACAATGCCGCCGCCCTGCCGCTTTATAACAACAAGATCGGCATACCCGCTGACTGGCCATGAGGTGATTCCTTAGATGAACGACCGCCGTAAACGCCGCCGCCGCTCGTCCAATGGCCTTGTCGATGTGCTCAACGCCCTGCTTACCCTGCTCGTCATCGGCCTCGTCGTGGTCGGCGGCGGCTTCCTCTTTGTGGCGCAGCAATACTATAGCGATGGTCCATCCACCGAAGAGCGCGTCTTCCGCGTCGAAAGCGGCAATACGCTGAGCACCACGGCGAGCCGTCTCGAAGAGCAGGGTTTTATCACCAATTCGCTGATCTTCCGGCAGTTCGGCGCGCGCGTCGAAGAAAACACCACGGTCAAGGCAGGCGATTTCACCATCCCCGCCCATGCCAGCATGTCCGAAATTCTGCGCGAGCTGACCACCGGCACGCCGATCCGCTACGCCGTCACCATTCCCGAAGGCTGGACCTCCTGGCAGGTCGTGCAGCGCGTCAATGCCGATGATCGCCTGACCGGCACCATCGACAACCTGCCGCCCGAAGGCTCCATCCTGCCGGGTAGCTACGACTATCTGCCGGGCGATACCCGCCAGTCGGTCATCGACCGCATGCAGGCCGCCATGACCACGGCGCTTGCCGAAACCTGGGAAGGCCGCCAGGCCGATCTGCCACTGGCTAGCCCCGCCGAGCTCCTGATCCTCGCCTCCGTCGTCGAGCGCGAAACTGGCGTTGCCGAAGAGCGTCCGCAGGTCGCCGCCGTCTTCGTCAACCGCCTTAAGGAAGGCATGCGCCTTCAGTCCGACCCGACGATCATCTACGGCATCACATTGGGCCAATCGACGCTCGAGCGTGGCCTCCGCCGTTCGGAGATCGAGGAAAAGACCGCCTACAACACCTATCAGATCGACGGTCTGCCCCCGACGCCCATCGCCAATCCCGGCATTGAGTCGCTGCGCGCCGTCGCCAATCCCGACAGCCACAACTACCTCTACTTCGTCGCCAAGGGCGCCTCGCCGCGCGATGGCCACGTCTTCGCCGAGACCTATGCCGAGCATCAGCAGAACGTCGCCCGCTATCGCGAGATCGAGCGCGAAGCGGCCGAACAGGCGGCAACCGATGCCGAAGCTGCGCGCCAGGCGCTCGAAGCCGAAGAAGCCAATGGCACGGAAGGCTCCAGCCAGTGACCTCCCGCCTCGCCAGCATGACCGGCTATGCCCGGGCCGACGCCATGTTCGGCCCGGCGCGTCTCCGCGTCGAACTGAAATCGGTCAATGGTCGTGGCCTCGATATTCGCACGCGCCTCGCCTCCGGCCTCGACGCCTTCGATATCCCGATCCGTCAGGCGCTGAGCCAGGCCCTCTCCCGCGGCTCGGTCAATGCCACCGTGTCGCTCGACCGCCAGGGCGCTACCGGCGCCGTTTCGGTCAATCCCGCAGCGCTTGAAACCATCCTCGCCGCCATCGCGGCGCTCTCGACCGCGTCGATGCCCGTCGCCCCAGCCTTGACGGCATCCTGGCTCTGCCGGGCGTGCTCGTGGTCGAGGAAGGCAGCGACATCGACGAGGAGGGTCTTGAGCCCATCCTGATGGCCGCTGTCCGTCAGGCCATCGCCGCGCTGCAGCAATCGCGACGGGAGGAGGGCGCTCGCATCGCCGAAATCCTCTCCCGCCAGCTCGATGCCATCGCCGAACTCGTCGAGCGCGCCGATGCCCATCCCGGCCGTTCGCGTGAAGCCATTTCCGCACGCCTCGCCCAGCAGGTTCAGTCCCTGCGCCAGGAAGCCGACATTTCGCCCGAGCGCCTTGCCCAGGAAGCTCTGGTGCTGGCCACCAAGGCCGACATCCAGGAAGAGATCGATAGGCTCCGCGCCCACATTGCCGGCGCCCGCGCGCTTCTCTCCGGCTCCGGTGCTGTCGGCCGACGCCTCGATTTCCTCGCCCAGGAATTCAACCGCGAAGCCAATACGCTCTGCTCCAAATCGAACGCCGTGGAACTCACTGCCATCGGTCTTGACCTCAAGGCGGTGATCGATCAACTACGCGAGCAAGTCCAGAACATCGAATAGAGTGCCTCAAAGATGGATTTTCAGCGCCGCGGCGTCATGCTCGTCCTCGCCTCTCCCTCAGGCGCCGGCAAATCCTCCATTTCGCGCGCGCTCTTCGGTGCCGATCCCAATATCAAGCTGTCGGTCTCGGTGACCACGCGCGGCCGCCGCACCGACGAAGTCGACGGCAAGCACTATCACTTCATCGACGTGCCGACCTTCGAGCAGATGCGTAGGGATGGTGGCCTCCTCGAATCCGCCGAGGTCCATGGCAATTTCTACGGCACCCCGCGTGCCCTCGTCGAAGAACAGCTGTCCTCGGGCAACGACATCCTCTTCGACATCGACTACCAGGGCACCCTGCAGCTTTATGAAAAATGCCGTGCCGACATGGTCACGGTCTTCATCCTGCCGCCCTCGATCAAGGAACTGCGCGCCCGCCTCGAACGCCGCGCCCAGGACAGCGTCGGCACCATCGAAAAGCGCCTCAGGAACGCGCGCAACGAGATGGACCACTACGACGAATACGACTACGTCCTCGTCAACGAAGACCTTGAACTCTCGGTCGCCCGCGTCCGCGCCATCCTCGCTTCTGCCCGTCTCGACCGCAAGCGCCAGATCAATCTCGATAACTTCGTGCGCGACCTGCAGAACCAGATCGGTCCGGCCTGACAGATCTCCCCACCCACCGCGTCATTCCCGCGAAAGCGGGAATCTCTGTTTCTGCGCAATCAGATTCCCGCTTTCGCGGGAATGACGCAGTGACTGGAATGATTGCGGCGCCTACCTCAACCCCGGCAGCGCCCGCGCCATGGCCAAAAAGGCCTCAATGGGAAGATCCTCGGCCCGTTCGTCGCCCTTGAGCTCCGCTGCCGCCAGCAGCCCTTCCACCGGCACACCCAGCGACTTCAGCGATTGCCGCACCATCTTGCGCCGCTGCCCAAAGGCCGCCTTGGTCACTTGCTCGACATGCTTGACCGACAAGCCTGCTTCCACCGGTTTTGGCACCAGATGCACCACGGCCGACGTCACATTGGGCGGCGGCACAAAAGCCTGTCGCCCGACATTGAAGGCAATCCGCGCGTCGCTGCGCCATCCGGCCAATACGCCCAGCCGCCCATAGGGGTCTTCGCCGGGCCTGGCGCAGATCCGCTCTGCCACCTCGCGCTGAAACATCAGCGTCATACTCTCGAAAAACGGCGGCCAAGGTTCCTGCGTCAGCCAGCCCGTAAGCAGCGGCGTGCCGATATTGTAGGGCAGGTTGGCGATGATCCGCGTCGGGCCATCGGCAAGCTGCCGATAGTCCATTTCCATCGCGTCGCCCGATATCACCGTGAGGCGTCCCGGATAGGCATCGGCGATTTGCGCCAGCGCCGGCAGAGCCCGCGCATCGCGCTCGATGGCGATCACTTCCCGCGCGCCTTCCGCGAGCAGGGCCCGCGTCAGCCCGCCGGGTCCCGGACCCACCTCGATCACGCGCACGCCTTCGAGCGAACCGCCGACGCGCGCAATGCGCGCTGTAAGGTTCAGGTCGAGCAGAAAATTCTGCCCCAGCTCTTTCTTCGCCTGCAGCCCATGCGTGGCAATAACCTCGCGCAGCGGCGGAAGCGTATCGATCTGGCTCATGAAGGCTCGGTCGTCATCTTGTCTGCCATGGCTATGGCCGCCAAAAAGCTCGATGTCGAGGCTTTTCCGGTGCCTGCCAGGTCAAACGCCGTCCCATGATCGGGCGATGTCCGCACGATCGGTAGCCCCAGTGTCACATTTACCCCAGCGTCAAACGCCACCGTCTTGATCGGGATCAGCGCCTGATCGTGATACATGGCCAATACCGCATCATACTGCCGCCAGTGGCGCGGGAAAAACAGCGTATCGCCGGGCAGGGGGCCGATAGCGGCAATCCCCTCCGCCCGTGCCTTCTCCAGCGCCGGAATGATGATCTCGATCTCTTCTCGCCCGATGGCTCCGCCTTCGCCCGCATGCGGATTGAGCCCCGCCACGGCAATCCGCGGTGCCGCAATTCCGAACCGGCTCTTAAGGTCCCGCGCCATAACCCGCAGCGTCTCGACAATCAGTTCTTCCGAGATAAGTTCCGGAACATCCTTGATCGGCACATGGATAGTCAGCGGCACCGTCCGCAACTCTTCATGCGCCAGCATCATCACCGGCAGCGGCTCTTTCCCGTTCTCGACACAAAGCGCCGCCAAAAACTCCGTATGCCCCGGATGCGCAAACCCCACGTGATAGAGCGCGCCCTTGTGGATCGGCGCCGTCACCAGCGCCCGGCATTCTCCCGCCCGGACGCTTGCCACGGCCTCTTCGATTGCCGCAATCACCACCCGCGCTGACCCTGGATACGCTTGCCCCGGCTGGTCCGGCACCACCCCCGCAATATCGACCACTGGCAGCGCCCGCGAAAACACCTCGCCGGCATCGGCAGGCGATGTCGCTAAAACCTCGATATCGAGCCCCAGCCGCCTGGCTCGCTCAGCCAGAAACCCCGCATGCCCGAACACGACGAATGCCGGCAACCCAAGCGCCTGTCGCTGCGCAAAAAGTGAGAGAAGAATATCCGGGCCGATCCCCGCAGGTTCGCCCATGCTGATCGCCAGCGGCTTCATTTGCGCCCATTTCCACCGAGAGTCATTTCACCCTCGGTGTCATCCCCGCGAAAGCGGGGATCTCTGTTTGGGCGCTGAAACAGGGATTCCCGCTTTCGCGGGAATGACGCCGGGCGGATGGTATCGCCCGGCTCGTTGTCTTAGTTGTAGATGATCTTGGCGTTCTTGCGCAGGTTATCGAGATAGGCCGCGGCTTCCTTTTCCATATTGCCGCTACCAACTTCGGCGCGCACTTCATCCTTCATGAAGGTGAGATCCTGCGCCTGGGTCTTTTCGCAAATGGCAAGCATGGAAACGCCAGCTTCGACCACGCGCGGCTTGGTAATCCCGCCGACATTCATCCCGGCTAGTTCCTTGGCCATGGCCTCGGGCAGCTGGGTGGCATGGCGGCGGCCAATATCGACCGCGGCGGCGTCGGTATAGGCGAGAGAGAGCTGCACGGCGCTGTCGCAGCCGGCAAAGCTCGAACGATACTTGTTGGCCTGCGCCGTGCGCCCGCTGGCGCCGGCACCCACAAAGACGATCTCTTTGAGGATGTAGTCAAAACCCTGGTAGTCGGCGAGACGCGCGGCCGCCTGCTGGTCGAGTTCGAGATCGGAAATCTGCACATTGGGAACCACAGCCTGCTCGGCAATGGCGTTCCAGGCGATGGCAGCGCGCAGGCGATCCTTGAGCGTGTCCGCGCTCACGCCACCCTGACCAAGCATTTCGATCAGCCGGTCCTGGCTCACCTTGAGATTGCGCGCAATCTGCAGCAGCGCTTCATCGACCTGCGCATTGGAAACATTGATGCCAAGCCGCTTGGCTTCGGTCATCTGGATGGCTTCGGTGATGAGCTGATCGGTCGCGCCCTTGCGGCCGGTCTTGTTGCCTTCCATGTTGAACAGGCGCAGCCGCTGGTCGACCTGCACGTCGCTGATGGCGGTGCCGTTCACCGTTACAATGGTTGCCGCGAAGCTGGGCAGGGCCGATGCCGTCGCCAGCACGAGGCCGAGGATCATGGCGCTGGTGGCGCGCCGCATAAATGCAAAGGTCATCGTCAGGTCCGCATTGTAAAGTTTGCCGCATCAATGCGGCTCGAAACATGTGCTGTCAATTGCCCAAACAATACGGCCAAAATCCGAATGCGGCCGATCAGAAGTTCGGGGCCGGCACCGCACCGCTATAGCCAAGGTTCAACCCCGCCGGCGCCTTGATGGCAAAAGTGGCGAGCACACTGGTCGAATTTGGCGAAGTATGGGTGGGCCCGTTCCGCTGCGCATTGGCGCCAAGGGTCAGGTAGCCGTCGTCATAGACCAAGCCGCCGCCAACCTGCAGCCAGCTATTGGCGCTGAGGTCCCATGCTGCGCTACCCTTGAGGCTCCAGTAGTCCGCCACCGGAATGGTCAGGCCACCGACGATCTCGTGCTGGTCGAGCAATTGCCCCAGGCTCGGATTGGCCCCGATAAAGCGATAGTCGAGCGTTGCTCCATAGCCGTCGGCGCTGTAGCTCGCGCCAGCCCCAAACCGCGCCAGTTTCCAGGCCGATGTATCGAGCTGTGTCTTGGCGCCAAAGGTCAGGCCCGGCGTGAACGAACCATAGGCGCCCAGCACCGTATAGGATGCGTCATTGCCCAAACCACCGCCCGCGCCGGTATTGGCGTGGTCCACGGTCGAGAAGGCATTGGCCCCGGCCAGCTGGAACGATTGCCCGCCGATCAGTTCGAGATAGCTGCCATTGTCGAAATTGGCCTGGTAGCGCCCGCCGATATTGGCGCGCAGCCCAGTCTCCTGCCTGTCATAGCCGGAGAAGCGGTTGTAGCTGAAAAGGTTCGTGTCATCGAAAACGAAGCTCTGCGCATCGTCATTGGTTATGCCGAGCATGGTCGTGTTCGAGCCACGATAAACCAGCTGCGCAATCGGCTCGATGATATGCACATCCGCGCCATTGCTCGATATCAGCGGATAGCGCACATCGATCGCGGCAATCGGCGTGGCGCTCAAGAGGCTCGCTTCGCCCGGCAGCAGCACGCTCTTGCCGTCATAATAGGAAAAGTCCGCGCGTGCGCCGACATAGGGCGTGAAGACGAAACCGCCGCCACCAATGATCTGCTTCTGCCAGCTCGCCTGCAGGGTCGCATGCGTCTTGGTGCCCTGATAGCCATAGACGTAGTTCACGCCATTGACTGATGTCTTGCTGTCCGCATTGCGCACCACATTGCGCAGATGCCCCTCAAAGGCCAGCCGGCCCATATCGTCTTCGAGGTCAATGATATGCTCGAAGCGGGTCACCGGCAGGTTGGCGCCCTGCGCGTCCTGGCTCGCCTGGGTCACATTGCCGAGCTGATTGAACTGCTGCAGGCGAATGTCGAAATAGGTCTGCTCGCTGACATGGGTCGCATAGACCTGATTGGTCGAGGATTTTGCCGTCGTCAGCTCATAGTCGCCGAGATAGGCTGCGTCGGTAAAGGCCGTATAGGACCAGCCGACCTCCCAGGTCTCGATCGGGGTGAACGAGCCCGAAGTCTGGATCGCCCCGCGCCAGTCACGGTTGCCAACGCCGGGAGCTTCCGAAAACGCTGAAGGATCCCACTGGTTGAGGCCAGAAGCCTTGACCTGGAACGAACCATTCTCGAACCGCTGCACCCATTCGGCACCCAGCAGAAAACCCTGCCGAGAGAAAAACTTCGGGCTCAGCCAGACATCGGTCCACCTATTGCCATAGACATTGACCGACACGCCGACACCTACGCCGGTCTTCTCGCCATAGCTCAAAGTCGGACGCGGCGCCCGCGACAGCGCGGATTCGCTCAGGTCCGGCAGCCACAGATAGGGCACCCAGGCGACCGGAACGCCGAGCAGGTAAAGCGTCGAATTTTCGAGCGTGACGGAGTTATCTTCCGAATTGTGCACGATCCGGCTGGCATTGACCGACCAGCCGATACGGCGGCCCTTGTTGTCAACGCACTCGCCGCAGGGCGCATAGCTCGCATTGTTGTAGATGCTCTGCAGCACGGAATCGTAGTCGGCGCTATCGGCGGTGATCCGCGATCCGTCATAGGCCGTGATCGTCAGGGCATTGAAGAAGGCCTGTTTCAGCCCGCCGGTGATGTCGAGATCGGTCGTCTCCATCACGTTGCCCGATGGGTCCGTCACCGTCACGGCGCCGCTCATCTTCACCGAATTTGCATTGCGGTCGTAGGTCAGCGTTTCGCCGGTCACGATGTAGCCGCTTGATTTCAGCACCACACCGCCCGAAGCCTGGATCGTATTGGTCCTGGCGTCAAAGGTCAGCACGTTAGCCTCGACCCCGGTAGGGGAGGCCGGATCGATCGGGGCATTGAAGAAGTCAGCGGGAACAAGACCCTGCGCCCCAGCAGGCAAGGCAAAAAGGCACAGAGACGCACCAACGAGCAATGCGCGCAAAAAGCCCTTTCGATGTCCCTGGCTTCGCGTCACGTCCGTCCGTCTTCCTTGTGCAGTAGCACTGTTACACCAATCACAATGGCTACCAATGCCGGTCCGACTGCCGCGAAAGTTGGATCGAGAACGCCAGTCGACCCCGCGCGGTCGGCCATCTCGGTAATCACGAACACGACAAATCCGAGCACGATGCCATAGAGGACCGCGGGACCTAGACTAGTGCCCCTTCGATAACCTGCGGTAAACGCAAAGGCAATGAACAGCGAACCGCTAAGCACAAGTGGAAGCGAGAGAAGTTTGTAGAGCCGCATCGTCGCCGCCGATTTGACCAGCGGGTCGGCCACGCCCTTGCTCAACAGGTCGACAATGTCGAAGAAGGTCATGTCCTCGACGGAGGCCAGTTTCAGGCTGATCTCGGCCGCGGTGGAAGCGGTGGGCACTTCATAGTTGTAGATCGTATAGGGCGGCTTTTCCGGCGTTCGCGCCGTGGCCACCGGCATACGCCACACGCCGTTTTCGAGCAGCGCCTGCGCGGCCTCGATCCGGGGTATGTCGGTCCTTGCCATGTGGAAGAGCGTCACATCGTTGAGCTCGGCGCCACCTGGCGCCATGGAGCGCGCCATAATGACGTATTTGACCCCTTCGCCCTCCTGTTCGAGCCAGATTTCACCCGGCGGCGTCAGCAGTGCGGCCAGGCCCGGCGGGGTAGGGTAGAGCCCGCGATTGATCTGCGTGCTGACCGTCTCCGCCCCGATGGAAATGACGAAACTGACCAGCAGCAGGACCGCGGTGGGAGCGCGCACGGCCCGCCAGATGGAAATGCCGCTGGCCTTGATCACCGTCAGCTCATGCCGCGCCTTGAGGTCCGCAAGCCCCAGAATCGCCCCCATCAGCACCGTCACCGGCAGCGTCTTGATGGTCCAGCGCACCGCGCTCATCGCCACCATCACGATGGCCATCGGCAGGCCGTCCCGTTCAGAAACGACGTTAAAACGCCAGGTGTCGAGAGATTCGACCAGTGCAATGAGGCCGTAGAAGATGAAGACCGTCATCCCGATGCGGCTCGCGAGGCGCTTCAGCACCAGCCAATCGATTCTGGTCATGCGCTCACCAGCGCAACCGGTCGCCGCGGCCAAAGCCGCCAGGCCAATACCAACCCCGAAAAGATGATGAGCACGACCGATCCAGTGCCAATGCCGAGCGGACTATAGGTGCCAATGCCGCGCTCTGCGAAGGCAACCAGCAGCACCATGGCCTCAATGGGCATAGGTACTCTGGCGCGCGCACCGCTTGGAAAGGCCCCGATGGCGAGAGTAAAGAGCCCGATGGCGATCACCCGCAGCGCCTCGGCCGAGCGGTCGAGCAGCCGATTGCCTGCCTCCTGCGACAGGAACCCGGTACTTATCGCCTCGCTGATGAGGTCGACACTGTTCCGCTCAGCCATCGAGTCGCCGCCGGCAATGGCCTGCGAAATGCTGGCGACACTGAGATCGTAGCGGCTGAAGCGCACTTCCGAGTAGCGCCCGTCATCCTGCACATATTGCAGCATGCCATCGCGCAGCTCGAGCACGTAGTTTTCTCCGTCGCTCGAAACCCGCGCACTCTCGGCGATATACGTCCGGCGGGAATCGGGCAGGCGGCGGTCATCGGCAAAGAAGTCGGTGATCTCCCCACCTGCCTCGCGCCCGCCGATAAGAAGGATAACCCCCGGCGTCACCTGGGTGAACCGCCCGGGCCGCAGGGTCGAACTCACAAGGTCCGCCGCCACGCTCGCCGCCAGTTCCGTGTATTTGCGATTGGCCCAGGGTTCGAGCCAGTGCGAAAGCAGCATGACGACGACGATCCCGCCCATGATCACCGTGGCCGCACCGCGCCAGATGCCGCTCGTCGATCCGGTGGCGTGGATGATGTGCAGCTCACGGCTCAGTTGCAGCGCGCTCAGCGCCCGGATCATGCCGATACCGACGCAGATATAGAAAAAGGCCATGGCCAATGGCGGCATCGTATAGAGCGCCTGGATGGCCAGCGTGCCGAATCCCTGACCCTTTACGGAGATGAGTTCGAACTGCCTCAGGCAGTTCACCAGCCACAACAGCACACACAGGATCGCGGTGAGGATCAACGCATCCGTGGCGAAAAGCCGTGCCAGATAGGTAGTCAGGCGTCTCATGCCGTTACGCTAGAATCCTTTTGCGGCGCACATTTGGCCGCGTTTTCTCGGACAATGGGCCAAACCCTGCTTCGATACAATTGCGCGGATTGTGCACATCTCAGTTCGTGCAGGCCTGTTGCCCGCTTGCCGCGCTGGCGCTCCTCGCGGCGCCCGGATAATGTGCCGCCATGGCCGAAGTCCTCTTCTACCACCTCGAAGTCCGTCCCCTGGAATCGGTCCTGCCGCAGCTTCTCGAAAAGACGCTGGAGCGGGGCTGGCGCGCTGTCGTCGAATCCGGATCGCGTGAACGCGCCGAAGTCCTCGATTCGCTCCTCTGGACGTTTCGCGACGATTCTTTCCTGCCCCACGGCCTAGCCGGCGAACCCAGTGATCCGCACCAGCCGATCCTTCTTACAACCGAAACCGACAATCCCAACGGCGCCGTGGTCCGCTTCTTCGTCGATCGCGCCGTGCCCAAGTCCGCCGACGGCTACAAGCGCATCGTCTACATGTTTTCCGGCCACGATCCCGATGCCGTAACCGAAGCCCGCCAGGCCTGGCGAGCCCTGCGCGATGGCAATGAGGTCACCTATTGGCAGCAGGAATCCGATGGCCGCTGGATGAAAAAGGCATGACCTCCGACCTTGCGGCGCCAAGCCGGCACACCTTGCCCGAAGACCTCTTTGCCATGCTCATCGGCACCATGCTGGTCTCGCTCGGCATCGCTTTCTATTCGGAAGTACAACTCGCGACCGGCAGCACCGCGGGCCTCGCGCTGCTCCTCCAATACGCCACCGGCATTCCCTTCGGCTGGCTGTTCTTTTGCATCAACCTGCCGTTCTACGCCCTGGCATTCCTGCGCATGGGCTGGCCCTTCGCGGTAAAAACCATGATCTGCGTCGGGCTCGTATCCTATTTTTCGAGCCAGATCCCCGGCTGGATCGGCATCAGCGATATCCACCCGCTCTTTGCCTCGCTGGTCGGTGGCGGTCTCATTGGCCTGGGTATTCTCTCGCTCTTCCGTCACAAGGCGAGCGTTGGCGGCATCAATATCCTGGCGCTTTACCTCCAGGAAAATTTCGGCCTTCGCGCCGGCTATTTCCAGCTCGCCGTTGACGCCGCCATTCTGTTCGCTGCCTTCTTCATCCTGCCGCTCGACAGGGTGCTCTATTCCATCCTCGGCGCGCTGGTCCTCAATTTCATCGTCGCTTTGAACCACAAGCCCGGCCGCTACGTCGGATTTAGCTGATCCCGACTACTCCGCCGTGTCGCTCCAGCCCACGATGTCATAGAGGTGGAGATAGAACATGTGCTCGGCCAGCTCGTAGCAATAGGTGATCTCGCGCTCGGCCGGATAGAAATAGGCATTGGCCTCGCCACACTGCGTCGCCCGGAACGTCACGGTTTCGGGTAGCACATACCAGTCCATCACCAGCTTGGCCGCGTGTTCGAGAATGCCGCGGGCCTTCATCTCCTCGGCAAAGACCTCGTAGTCGCCCGCGTCCTCATAGACGATCTCGATTTCTGCGCCCTGTTCCCCATCGACCAGATGCGGTTCGAGCAGGGCATCCCATGACGTCACCGCCTGCTCATAGGTGTAGGCGCAGGCCTCCTGCTGCTCCGCGTCGATCTCGTAATTGTCCGCCGTCTCGCCGAACACGTCGGGCTCCGCGCCCACCATCATGCAGACCATGGCATAGGCGCGCTGGATATCGAGGCTATGGTCGTCATAATAGGAGAAGTCTTCGACGCCCGAGCCGGTCGATTGCACCGCGTTGAAATACCAGCCATCGGCAGCGTCGATCAGCGCGTTCCAGCTATCGTCATCGGTCTCGTCGGTCAGCAGCCAGATCGTCGCCAGCGCGTCCGCCGCGTCCTCTTCCTTGCCCAGCACCGGCAGTTCAAGCTCGCCCACCAGCATGTGGCCGACCTCGTGATACATGGTGTAGAGCGCGTCATGCATGGCAAAGTCCATGGACTCGGCAAGCACCTGGTCCTCGTCCTGCGCCATTGCCGGCGCGGCGAGGAGAGCAAGGCACACGGAAACGGCCGCCGTCTTGCGCAGCGAAATCATGGGAGAGAACTCCGAAAGGGGTTTGACGCTTCGGTCCGCTTCCGGACCGGCAAGGCGGATAACACGCTTCCGGTTAAGAACGCGACAAAATGGTAGGACCGATCGACAGCTCAGGCTGAGGCGAAAATGGCGGTTTTTAAGAACCGGAGCGGAGCGTACGTTTGGGTACGTGAGCACCGGAAGCGCAGAAAACTGCCATTTGCAGATCAGCATCAGCTGAATGGCGATAGGTCTTAGTTCGAGCCGCCCTTGTCCTTGCCGGCGCCCGAAGGCCTCGGGGCAGGGTCGACAGTATCGGGCAGCTCCGCCGCATAGAGCTCCATGAAATCCTTCATCAGCTCGTAGCAGAAGATGATTTCGATCGTGTCCGGATCATAATAGGCATTCGCCTCGCCGCAGCGCCGCGCATTGAATTTCACCGGCCGGCGCAGGTGATATTTCTCGCGCACCTCTTCGGCGACCTCGTCGAAAACCCCGCTCGAACGGAAGGCATCGGCGGCAAATTTCAGCCGCCCGCCGGCGTCGTGATAGGTCACGTTGACCTTGGCGTTCCCGGCACCGGCCGTGTGCTCTTCAAGCACGCCCTTGAGGCTCCGGTCCACCAGCTCATATTCCCAATAGCAGGAATCCTGCCGGTCCCGGCCGATGGCATATTGATTGGCAATGGGCCGGAACGCCGTATCGTCGCTCCCCACCATCAGGCACACGATCTGATAGGCCCGCTGCTTGTCGAGGCTATGCGCGGCCGCAAAATCCTCTTCATACTTGCCGCTGCCATAGGCAACGCCCGTAAGAAGCCAGCCCTCGGCGGCATCCGCCAGCGCCTTGTCCGATTCCGGCGAGCGCTTGTTGAGCAGCGTCCATGTGGCCATGTTGTCGGCCGCATCTTCCTCGCGCCCGAGCACGGGCAGCCGGAGCTGGTCCACCAACAGGTGCGCCATCTCGTGGTAGAGCACAAACAGGCTGTTATTGGCGGCGAAACGGATGATTTCGGCGCGCTGCTGCTTGGAAAAGCCCGCCATATCCTGTGCCTGGGCTCCACCCGTCAGCAGGGCGGCAAGGGCCAGCAGGATCGGAACGAACAAGCGACGCATGAACTGCCTTTCGGCTCACTGATACCAGTCACAAGATGCCAATGCCGCGTCACTGTCAACGCGGCAGCGCCGAAGTCCTTAACGCCCCGGCGCCCAGTCTTTGGCGGCCATTTCAAAGCCGGAGAACTGGAAACCCGGCGCCACGGTGCAGCCGACCAGCGTCCAATCTCCCAGCGATTTCGCCGATTGCCAGACGTCGCGCGGCACCACCACCTGCGGCCTCTGCCCCGCCGCAAGATCTGATCCCAGCACCTTGCGATCGACCGAAATCCCCTCCGACAGGTTCAATTCTATCGGCGCCCCGGCGTAATAGTGCCACACCTCGACCGCATCGACCCGGTGCCAGTGCGACAGCTCGCCCGCTTCGAGCAGATAGTAGATCGCGGTGGAATGCGCCCGCCCGGTCTCGCTGTCGATGTCGACAAACGTCTCGGCATACCAGCCCCCTTCAGGGTGGCGTTCCATGCCGAGCGTATAGATGACGTCCCTGGCGGCGAGCCTGTTCATGCGCGCTCCGCTTCCTCCAGCTCGGCGCTCAGCGCCAGCCATGTTTCTTCGGTAGTTTCGAGGTCGGCGCCAAACCGCGCCTTGTCCTTGCCGAGTGCGATGAGCTTGTCGGCGGGCCCGTTGTAGACCTTGGGGTCGGCCAGTTGCGCCTCGATCTTCTCGATTTCCACCTTCAAACGGGAAATCTTGGTTTCCGCATCCTTAATGGAGTTCTTGAGGGGCGCCAGTTCGGCTCGACGCGCCGCGGCCTCTTGCTTGGAAAGCTTGCGCGCGCCGGTGCTGCCACCGCCGCCGTTCTTGCCTTCCTTGGTGGAGGTAATGCTGCGCTGGTAGCTGTCGAGATCCTCGTCCAGTTCCTTGATCGTGCCGCCTTCGGCGATCCACAGCGTGTCGCAGGTCGCCTCGATCAGATGGCGATCGTGGCTGATGATCAGCACCGCGCCCTCATATTCGTTGAGCGCATGCACCAGCGCATCGCGGCTATCGATATCGAGGTGGTTGGTCGGCTCGTCGAGGATCATCATCCCCGGCCCGCCAAAGGTGATGAGACCCATAAGAAGGCGCGCGCGCTCGCCACCCGAAAGGTTCTTCGCCTTGGTGTCCATGCGCGATTTGGTCAGCCCCATCTGGCTCAACCGGCTGCGACGCTTGGCTTCGCTGTCGGTCGGCATCATGTCGACCACATGCTCGAATGGCGTCCATTCGGGCTTGAGCTTGTCCATCTGGTGCTGCGCAAAGTGCGCAATCTCCAGCTTCTTGCCTTTTCGCAATTGCCCGCCCATCGGCTGGATGTCGCCGGCCAGGAGCTTTGCGAAAGTCGACTTGCCGTTGCCGTTGACGCCAATCAGCGCAATCCGGTCATCGGGGTCGATCCGCATATTGATATTGCGCAGAATGGTCTTGTCGCCATAGCCGGCCGAAACCCCGTCCAGCGTCAGCATCGGCGTGGCGGCTTCCGCCTTGGGCTGCTGGAAGGTGAATGGTGCCGAGAATTCATCGAACAGCGCCGCCGGTGGCCGCAGCTTTTCGATCATCTTCATGCGCGATTGCGCCTGCTTGGCCTTGGTCGCCTTGGCCTTGAAGCGATCGACAAACTTCTGCAGGTGCGCCACCTGATCAAGCGCCTTGTCGCGGCTCTTGTTGTGCAGCTCCATCTGCATGCGGCGCGTATTTTCGAACGTGTCGTAATTGCCCTTGTAGAAGGTCAGTTTCCGATGCTCGAGATGCACGATCGAATTGACCGACTTATTGAGCAGGTCACGGTCGTGGCTGATCATGAAGACGGTATAGGGATAGGTGGCGAGATACTTTTCCAGCCACAGCGTGCCTTCAAGATCGAGATAGTTGGTCGGTTCGTCGAGCAGCAGCAGGTCGGGCTGCGAAAACAGCACCGCCGCCAGCGCCACGCGCATGCGCCAACCACCCGAGAGTTCGCGCGTCGGCCCATTCTGCCGATCCTGCTCAAACCCCAGACCCTTCAGGATCGACGAAGCCCGCGCCTCAGCCGAATAGGCATCGATATCGGCCAGCCGCGTGTAAACCTCGGCAATCCGATGCGCGTCCGTCGCGGTCTCGGCTTCAGCAAGCAGCGCGGTGCGCTCCTTGTCGGCGGCCAACACCACATCGAGCACGCTTTCCTCGCCGGCCGGCGCTTCCTGCGCCACGCCGCCAATGCGTGCCTTCTTGTTCAGCTCGATCGTTCCTGAATCGAGGTGGATATGGCCCTGGATCAGGTGAAACAGCGTCGTCTTGCCCGTGCCGTTCTTGCCGACAAAGCCGGTCTTCGAACCCGTCGGAATGACCACGGAGGCCTCTTCGAACAGCTCGCGGCCTTCGATGCGATAGGTGAGATTGGAAATGGTCAACATGGCGGGAAAATCATTCGCAAGGAAAAGTGCGCCGACAATGGCGTCCCGCAAAGGGCAGGGGGCGGCGACAAAGTGTTGGCTGCTGGATAAAGCCAATAGCCCATCAAAGCAACTCCAAGCCCCCATCGCGCCCCTTGCCAATCACCCAATTGGGTGACGTGCGCTCGGTGCTTTCTCCTTAGGCAATGTGACGGGACGAGAGGATGGAGCCTTCCTTCGCTCTTGCGGCCCACCTCGGACAACGCTCCGTGGCCGATCTAAACTTGGGGATTTGAATGACCAAACTGCTGACTCTGTCCGCTGCAGTCCTGCTCGCTGCCGCCATCAGCCTGACACCCGCCATCGCGGCCGAATCGCCGCAAGGCCTGACGTGCCCCACCAAGACGATGGACGGCAAATGGGTGAAGGGAACCAATGTTAACAAGGATTGCGTCGCACAGTCGATTTATGGCTGATCGGCTGCGTCTACAATAATACTGCGATGTAGTGGTTTCCCCTATGTCGCAGTATAACCTTGTTTATATATACATTTCTGTTTCTTTAATTCTGGTGTTATTGCGCCGGGGGGATTCTTGAACAGGAGCGTACGGCATGGGCTTGTCGAGCGCGGTCTGGATGCGCTTTTCGACGCCGCCGTGGGCATGGAAAGCTGGGAGAAAGGTCTTTCCAGCATCGCGGCTGGCTTTGGTGCCACCGCTGCAGCAATGGTTCCCGAATCCAAGCTGGTCATTCCAATGGGCATTCCTACGTCAGGGAACGCATCCGCCGCTTTTTCGGAGTTTGTCTCGGGTGGCTGGTATGTCAATGACATACGAGCGAGGCGCACATGGTCGCCTGCCAAATCCGGCAAGTTCATTTTCTACGAACAGCAATTGACGACACCGCAGGAGCGGTCGAGCGAACCCTACTATCAGGAGTTTTTCTGCACGTTCGATATGGAGTGGCTCGTTGCCACGACATTTTCCGTCCGGGGGAGGGATGGTCTTTTTGCCTCTTTCGGGGAGGTGCGCAGGAGGCTTTCGAGTCTGCGGAAGGGCAGGCGCTTACCAAGCTGCGAGCCAACCTCTCGCGCGTCGTGCGCATGGCTTATGCATTTCGCGCGCCCGAAAATTCGGCCCTTACGGCAATACTGGATCGCGCGCACATCCCGATGGTGGGATTCGATACATCGGGACAGATATCAGTTTTGAGCCAAAGGGCCATTGATGCCTTGGCGCCTTACTACCGTTTCAAGGGCAATAGGCTCCATGCGGTGGATCCGGCCGTAGACAGGCGCCTGCAGACGGCGGTTCGAGAAGCCACAACTTCTGCGTCCTCCGCGGCGCAGCGTGAGCCCAGTGCCGTCGTCACCTACGAGGCCGGCCGTCCGGTCCATGTGCTCGAACTGATGACGATGCCGCGTAATTTCATGAGCGCTTTCAGCGGCTTCGTCGTGGTTGGACTCATACGGAACGTCAAAAGCACTCGGCAATCCCAGGCGCCAAAGAGTGTCGATGCTCTCCAGCAGGCCTTTGGATTGACCGTCGCAGAGGCGAGGGTTGCCTCTGTGGTTGGCACTGGTCTCGGGCTGCCTGAAACAGCCCGAAATCTATCCATAGGCTACGAGACAGCACGGACACATCTGGCAAAAGTATTCGGAAAGCTTGGCATTTCCCGACAAGCGGAACTTGTTGAGATCATCGCTTTGATCGATGCCACTAGCCGATAAGGCGCCTCGCGCAAAAGGAGGGATTTTCGGATCCACGGTATAAGGTCAATCTGTCGCCCGATTTTACGCATCCAATGTCAGAAGCAGACATTTCTGCATCAGTCATCGAGCCAAAAGGACGCCCACATGTTTGACGCCCGCCTCGCTTTTGCCCTCATCGCCACTATCGGTCTCGCCGCTCCTGCGCTGGCACAGGACAATGGGCAACCGCTCGACGACCTCGACGCCACCCGCATCAACCCCTACCAAATTCTGATCGACTTCGAACTAGACGGCGGCGCCTGCGACGCTATTGGCCGCGCCGAACTCGGTGACCTCGTCGATGGCACCCTCACGGTGAATTTCCCCGTCAGCTCCACGGCCGAAGTCTGCACCATGCAGATCGTCGAGCATGACGTAAAATACGCCATCGACACCGAAGACGAAGCGATCACCCGCATCGACGTCACCGTAACCGCCGCCGATGGCCGCGTTGTTGGCACGGGCTCGACGGATGTCGAGCGCGATTAGTCGGTTAGGCCGCACCCGCACCCCCACCGACCGTCATCCTCGGGCTTGACCCGAGGACACTGCACTTGAATGCCGCGAGAGAATACAACCCCCTCGGGTCAAGCCCGAGGGTGACGCAGTGGAGTTACGTCGGGACCTCAAACCCCATCCGGCACCCGCACCACCATCTCAACCTCGATCAGCAGCCCCGGCGCCGCCAGCGCAGCGACGCCGATCCCCGTCAAACTCGGCTGTGCGCCGTTGAGAAACTTCCCGATCGCCGCCATCCCGATCCCCATGCTTTCGGGGCCGAGTTCCACGGCATAAATCCGCATCTGCGCGATGTCCTCTGTCGTTGCTTTCAGCGCGGTGAGGGCCGCCGACAGGTTCTCCGTCACGATCACCATCTGCTCGGCCAGCGTCCCCGGCACCGCACCCCCATCTCGCCGCCAGGGCACTTGCCCCGAAACGAAAGCCAGCCGCCCCGGCTCGACAATCGAAATCTGCGAATACCCCGCTTGCCCCGCATTGGGCAGGGTTTCAGGATTGAGGCGCGTGATCGATTGGGTCATGGCAGTTCTCCTGTTGATGGAAGCACCATCCCCAACCGTAACGTCTGATCGTGTCAGTATGGCCAAACCCAGCCGCCACCACCCGCTTCGCCTCCTCCACCACATGGTGGTAGAAGCCGAGAGAATAAACCCGAGAAAACACCCCGTCTTGCCTCCGTCAAACTCTCCCGCTAAAAGGCGCCACCTTTCCAAACCCAATCAGGATTTTCTCGCCATGGCGATTGAACGCACCTTCTCCATCATCAAGCCCGATGCCGTCCGTCGTAACCTCATCGGCAAGATCCTGACCAAGTTCGAAGAAGCCGGTCTGCGTCCGATCGCCCTCAAGAAGATCCACATGACCCGCGCACAGGCCGAAGGCTTTTACGCTGTTCACAAGGAACGCCCCTTCTTCGGCGAACTCGTCGAGCAGATGATCGCTTCCCCGGTTGTCGTCCAGGTCCTCGAAGGCGAAGGCGCAATCCTCAAGAACCGCGAAATCATGGGCGCCACCAACCCGGCCAACGCTGCTGACGGCACCATCCGCAAGGAATTCGCCCTCTCCGTCGGCGAAAACTCGGTCCACGGTTCGGATGCTCCCGAAACCGCAGCCCAGGAAATCAAGTACTTCTTCAGCGACGAAGAACTGGTCGGCTAACATGCCCTACGTCAATGTCCGCATCCTCGACGACGGTGTCACTGCCGAACAAAAGGCCGAAGTGATCGCGGGCATTACGGAGATTATGGTCCGCGTGCTCAACAAGAAACCCGAGAGCACTTTCGTCGTCATCGACGAAGTGCCGCTTGAAAACTGGGGTTTCAAGGGCAAGCCGGTCTCCGAGCTGCGCAAGCAGCCGAAGGAATAGTCAGCCTCGGGCTTAGCCCGATCGCGCTGCTACGGCCGAGCCATGCTTAGGGGCCTTGCCCCTCATGCAGTCCCGAGCATTGCGCGGGAAGGGCCCGGACGATAGACAGCACCAAAATCAGGCCGCCCAGCCGGGCGGCCTTTTTGCTTGTTTGTGCTAGAATGCACAGACAAGACCGACGACGCTCCCCGAAATGGTGGGGAACCCGGCGCCACAAAAGCCCTTCTGCCAGCGAAGATGCCCCGCCTCTTGGGAATGGACATCGCGCTCACCGGGGCTATTCCGCTTTACGAAAGCCCCTTTATGTCCCTGCCTGAAAACATCTTTGCCCCGATCGCCGCGACCCTCGCAGCCAAGGGCTATGAAAACCTCACCCCGGTTCAGTCCGCCGTCATCGAAGACGAAGCCGACGGCCGCGATCTGCTGGTCTCCGCCCAGACCGGCTCGGGCAAGACCGTCGCCTTCGGCATGGCCATCGCGCCAACCATTCTCGGCGGCGCTGAAATTCTCCCCCGCGCCGAAGTGCCGCTGGCCCTCGTCATCGCCCCGACCCGCGAACTCGCCATGCAGGTGCAGCGCGAACTCGAATGGCTCTATGCCCAGATGGGCGCCCGCATCGTCTCCTGCGTCGGCGGCATGGACGCGCGCACCGAGCGCCGCGCCCTCCAGCACGGCGCCCACATCGTCGTCGGCACCCCAGGTCGCCTCCGCGATCACATCACCCGCGGCGCCCTCGACATGTCCTCGCTCCGCGCCGTCGTCCTCGACGAAGCCGACGAAATGCTCGATCTCGGCTTCCGCGAAGATCTCGAATTCATCCTCGAAACCGCCCCCGAGGAACGCCGCACCCTGCTGTTCTCGGCAACCGTTGCCAAGCCCATCGCGAAGCTCGCCGAGACCTTCCAGCGCAATGCCCTGCGCATCACCGCCACCTCTTCGGGCGAGCAGCACGCCGACATCGAATACAAGTTGATGACCGTGCCGGCCGACGAGCGTGAAAACGCCGTCATCAATACGCTCCTCTGGTACGAAAGCACCAATACCATTGTTTTCGCCTCGACCCGCGAAGCGGTAAAGCATCTCTCTGCCCGCCTCCAAAACCGCGGCTTCGACGTCGTCACCCTCTCGGGCGAACTCAGCCAGGCCGAGCGCACCAATGCCCTCCAGGCCATGCGCGATGGCCGCGCCCGCATCTGCGTCGCCACCGACGTCGCCGCCCGCGGCATCGATCTGCCCAATCTCGACCTCGTCATCCATGCCGAACTGCCGATGAATGCCGAGACCCTTCTCCACCGTTCCGGCCGTACCGGTCGCGCCGGTCGCAAGGGCACCTGCGTCGTCATCTCCCCGACCCATCGCCGTCGTGTCGCCCAGTCGATCCTGCGCACCGCGAAAATCGAAGCCGAAAACATCGCGCCGCCGACCGCCGAGGCCATCGACGCGCGCTACCGCGAGTCGATTCTCACCAATTCGCTTTTGAGTGACGTAATCACCGATGATGAGCGTCCAAGTGTGGACAGTCTGCTAGCCAAATGGGAACCGGAAGCCCTGGCTGCGGCCTACCTCCGCCTGCAGCTCACCGCCCGTCCGATCCCCGAGGATATCTCGGCAACGCTCGTCACCGATTTCGACAAGCGCGAACCGCGCACCCGCGAAGCCTTTGCCGGCGGCACCTGGTTCAAGGTCACGGTCGGCCGCAAGCAAAGAGCCGAGCCACGCTGGCTTTTGCCCATGATCTGCAAGGCCGGCGGCGTCACCAAGGGCGCCATCGGTTCCATCCGCATTTTCGACACCGAAACCATCTTCGAAGTCGCCGCGGATAAGGTGGATAGTTTCCTCAAGAGCGTCGGCAAGAACGGCACCGGCGAAAAGGGCGTCTACATCTCCGCCATCGACAGTCCGACCGAGCAAAAGCCGCAGTCCAAGCGCCGTCCGCCCGGCCCGCCGGTTGCCTATGATCCCAGCGCGCCCCGCCCGGAACGCGCCGATCGCAAGCAGCGCTATGGCTCCGGAAATCTCCGCCCGGATGATTTTACCGTCTCGGCAGACGTGTCTGTTCGCCCTGCTAAGTCCTTCAAACCAAAGGAAGGCAAGCCCTTCGACAAGAACAAGGGTAAGCCAAAATGGTCCAAGGCGGCCGGTGAGGGTGCACCCAAGCCCAAGTCCAAGGATCACAAGAAGCCGCGCGCTCACGACTGACAGCGCAAAAATCTATCCCCGCCTTCGGGCGGGGATCTACACTCTGGTCAAAAACGCTATCCGGCCTGCTCGACCTGCCGCAGTTCGCCCAAGCGCGACATATTCCCAAATGCCATGATCGCGGCGCCGGCAACGGAAACCCCTGCCGCCACCATCAGCGCAAAGCGATAGTTCCCGCCCGATGTCAGCAAGCCAAAGGCCGTCGCACCCAAAAGGTTGGCGGCAATCGCCACGACATCCATGAGCGAGGTGGAAAGCCCCACCCGTCCTTTGATGGCATCCTGCAGATAGGGGATGTTGACGCTCATCAGCGCCGCCGTACCGAGCCCGTTGAGAATGAGCAACCAGTAAAGTGCTGTCATGCTTGTTAAAATACTGGCGAGCCCGATGAAGATAGCCATGACGATCCCCGCCGCAGCCAGCAGCGTTTCCTTGCTCAATTTGGTCGTGAGATAGGCCAGCAGCAGCATGCAAGGCGCTTCGACGGCCGCGGTGATCCCGGCATAAAAGCCCACATCGGTAACAGTCCCGCCAAGATCGGTGACGATGAACAGCGACACCGTAAAGGTGAGGATGCGCATCGCGGCTGTCATCACGATGAGGCCCAGTAATCCCGCCAGCGTGCCGAGGGGCAGGGCGAAAGTCGAGAGCAGTGACGCACCTTCCGCTCGCACCGGCGTCGGCATCTGCACGGCCGTCGCCTTGTCCGAAATCAGCAGCGCAAAAATACCGCCCATTACGGCATAGCTCAGCGACGACATCAGGAAGACGTTGAAAATGCTGAACTTTGCCGCCACCCAACCGGCAACGGGCGGCACGATGATCCAGGCCAGCGTGAACACGGTGCGCAATGCCGTCACCATGAAATCGGCCCGCGCCGGCATGTGCCGCACATAGTAGACGCGGACATAGGCAAAGCACTGCCCGTAGCAGGCGCCGGCCAAAGGCATCACCACGGCCATGGCCAGCATGAAGCTCAACTGCGTCGGCCAGAGATAGATCATCCCATGGCCGATAACGCCCGCAAGAGCCGTGATCAGCACCAGCAAACGCCGGTCGGGCAGCTTGTCCGAAATATAGCCCAGCCCCAGCGAGACAAAAGTGCCCAGCACCGCGCCCACGCTCATCACCGAGGCAAACCAGCCCGGCGACATGCCCAGCGTGTCGACGCCCACCAGCGAGGCATAGGGCATGGTGGCGGCATAGGTGACGCCCGAAAAGAACATGTTCGTTCCGAGCAGTGCCGTCACCGGCAGGCGTGGTCTCGCAGTCATAGTCCCCTCCCAGAGAGCGGCAAGACCTAACGCCAGCGCCGCAATCCGTCCATCGAAATCGATTTCGATAGCCTGAAATCCGCTGTGATAGGCCCTTTCAGAGGAGTAGAATGAAAACTCCGCGTCAGGTCCCGTGGGCTTGGGCGGCCAACATGGGAGGCCCTCGATGACGGCCTATAATATCGTGCGTGTCCGGGTAAAACCCGGTTCCGAAGACGCCCTGATTGCCCATCATGACGCCTTGCTGCAATCGGTCGGAGAAGAGTTCAAGGCCGCCGGCATGCGCCGCTTCAGTCTCATCAAGACCGGGGACCGCGCCTTCTGCATCGTCGGCGAGTGGGATGCCTTTGACAGCATCGTCAAGGCGCGCCCCGCGATGATCAAGTCGCTCGACGGCATGCGATCCATGCTCGAGGATCTTGGCGGCGATCTCGGCGTCACCGACCCGGTTTCCGGCGAGGCCGTGGCCGAATACAACGTGCAGACGCACTAGCTGGTCCTGACAACCTAGTTCCTCAGGCCGGCTCCGTCTGCGTTCCCGCCCGCGCGATCCCCTCGGCCAGCGCCGCGATTTCGGCTGCGTGCTTTTCCGAGGCCGGATCGATGCCGTCCATCCAGGTGCCAAAACGCTTGAGCAGCGGTACGAAGGCAGCCAGGTCCGCTGCGCTCCATTCGGAGAGAAAATCGCCCATGATCAGGAATTTGTAGGCGCGCACGGCCTCGATCACCGCCCGGCCACGCTCGGTCAGTTCGAGAATGGTGCGCCGCGCATCCGCCTGGCTCACGGCACGGCGGGCATAGCCCTGGTCCACCAGGTCGCCCACCACTCGGCTGGCCCGGGAAGGGTCGATATTGAGCCGCTCGGCGACGGTGGCGACCATGGTCTCGCCCTTGCTTTCGCCGGGCTCCGTCGGGCCCTCGATGGCAATGAGCACGTCGAACTGCGCCAGATCGAGCGCGATCTTGAGATGCGCCAGAGCCCTTGTGCCCAGCTCGCGCTTCTGCGCCCGCCGGCGCCATTTCTGCATCAGCATGTCGATTTCCAGCATGGCCTCGGCCGTGTCGGGGTCGAGTCCGGCTCGCAAAATCACGGCATTCATCTCGCTCTTGTCGCTCAGTGGCATGGCAGCCCCCGCAGTTTTGCATGCTTCAGGCAATTACATGCTATTGACATGTAATTGCGTCCAGCACATTTATGCCTTCAGAATTCATTTCGCAAGGGCCGACGCCGGGCGCCGGTCCTCTCTATTTTGAGGATTGCCCCAATGTCACAACCCATTCAACCGGCCGAAGCGCCGCAGGATCAGTCCGTCAAGCTGATCATCGGTGCCGTCGCCGTCACGCTTCTCCTGGCCTCCCTTGGCCAAACCATCGTTTCTGCAGCCCTTCCCACCATTGTCGGCCAGCTCGGCGGCCTCGACCACCTGACCTGGGTGGTCATCGCCTATCTCCTCAGTTCTACCGTCGTCGCGCCCATTTATGGGAAGCTGGGCGATCTTTTCGGCCGCAAGATCGTGCTGCAGGCTGCCATCATCATCTTTGTCTGCGGCTCCATCCTGTCGGCCATGGCCAATTCCATGACCATGCTCATCGTCGCGCGCGCCGTGCAGGGGCTTGGCGGTGGCGGTCTCATGGTCGTCGCCATGACCGTGGTGGCCGACGTCATTCCGCCGCGCCAGCGCGGCAAGATTCAGGGCATTTTCAGCGCCGTGTTTGGTGTGTCCACCATTGCCGGCCCGCTTCTCGGCGGCGTCATCGTCGAGCACTTTTCCTGGCAGTGGATTTTCCTCATCAACCTGCCCGTCGGCCTCGTCGCGCTCGCTGTCATCACCTTCGTGCTGAAGCCGCGTGCCGAACGTGTCGCCCACAGCATCGACTATCTCGGCTTCGTGTTGCTCTCGGCTAGCCTCACCTCGATCGTGCTGGCCACCTCGCTCGGCGGCAACACCTGGGCCTGGATGTCCGTGGAGATCATCGGCCTCGCCGTTCTCGCCATCGCGGCACTCGGCGCCTTCCTCTATGTCGAAAGCCGCGCCGCCGAGCCCGTGCTGCCGCTGACCCTGTTCCGCAACAACACCTTTGCCGTGTTCAATTCTATCGGCTTCCTGGTTGGCATCGCCATGTTCGGGTCGATCACCTTCATCCCGATGTATCTGCAGCTCGCCAAGGGCGTTTCGCCCACTGATTCCGCCATGCAGCTCGTCCCCATGATGATCGGCATGATCGGCGCTTCCATGCTCTCGGGCTTTGCCATGACGCGCATGGGCAAGTACCGCATCCTGCCGCGCCTCTCGACCTTCGTGCTGACCATCGGTCTCCTGCTGCTCGCCTTCATGCAACTCGATACGCCGTCCTGGCAGATCGCGATCTATATGTTCCTCGTCGGCGTCGGCATCGGCCCGGTCAATAGCGTCAGCGTCACCGCCACGCAGAATGCCGTGCCGCGCAATCTGGTCGGCGTCGCCACGGCGGGCACGACCTTGTTCCGGCAGATCGGCGGCTCCATCGGCATTTCGGTGTTTGGCGCGATCTTCTCCTCGGGCCTCGCGTCGCGCCTCGGCAGCCTCCTTCCAGAAGGTCAGGCCGCCCACGGTGTGTCGCCGACAATGGCGGCGAGCCTTCCCGAAAATCTGCGTGGCCCGGTGCTCGAAGCCTTCGCGTCCTCATTGCACCCGATCTTCTTTGCCGCCGCTGCCGCCGCCTTCGTTGCTTTCGCCCTGACCTTCATCGTCGAAGAACTGCCCCTGGCAAATTCGTTGCGTCAGGAACCCAAGGCCGAAATCGACGCGGAGGAGGCCGCTCTGGCAGCCGTCGCTGCCGCCCCGGCCAGCGTTACGCGCTAAGCAAGCCGGAGTGGCCCTCGCAGTGGTGCTCGTTCAGGATGCGAGGCCGATCATTCTGGCGGCACTCCTGTAGGCGGCCTGCGCGTCGCCATCGAAGCGGAAGGTGTCGAGAAAATGCTCGACGTCATATCCGGGGCTCTGTTGCCGGATCCGCGCAGCATGTGCACGCGCGTCTTCCAGCCGCCCGGCCAGCGCCAGACAATGGGCAGCGATGGCGAGGATATGCACATGCGCATTGGGGCGGGCCGCGGCCTTGAGGCTCCAGTCCGATGCTTCCTCGTACCGGCCGAGCCGCACTAGAGCCAGCGCGCGGGAGCCGAGCATCCCGAAGAGCAGCGGGTCGCATGGACTGAGCAGACGCGAATGGTCGGATGCGGCGATGGCCATTTCAGGGTCACCCGACTGCGATTGGACAAATGCCATGGCGTAGTGCCCCAGCGCGAAATTGGGGCTGAGATGTATCGATTCCTGCAAAGCCCGCGTCGCCTCGTCGGCATCGCCGGAGAGCCACAGGGCGCGGCCCATGGCCCAATGGGCGGCGGGGTTCTGGCTGTCCCCCAAAAGGCTGCGTCCTGCCGCCTCCAGCGCATGCCGGGTCTCGACGTCGCGATCCTCCCAGCGCTGAAAGGCGCTCTGCCAGTGCGTGAACGAAAGGCCGGCCCAGGATCGTGAGAAGGTCGGGTCGAGGCGGATCGACTGCTGGAAAAAGTCTGCCGCCCGAGCGTTCTCCTCCGCCGTGAAATTGTACATATGCCAGAGGCCGCGATGATAGCATTCCCAGGCGTCG
The DNA here is from genome assembly GCF_024707125.1 of Devosia sp. GTDB lineage: Bacteria > Pseudomonadota > Alphaproteobacteria > Rhizobiales > Devosiaceae > Devosia. Next base: position 364,888 of record NZ_JANQAH010000003.1, on the reverse strand, counting down.
AGCGAGTCAGCCGGCTTCAGCATCGCGCGGTTGCGCTCCGCGTTCTCGATCTCCGCGGCGATGGAGGAAACGATCCCGTCGCAGACATCGTCGAGCAACGGCATGCGGGCAATGGCGGCCGCCTCCAGCGTATCGGTCCAGAGAATATGTGAGGTCGCCGCTTCAGCGACCTCCACGGCCACCGACAGCGTGTCGCCATGGCGTTCCAGGTGCCCGGTCGCCACATAGTCGACGGCTAGCCGCGCGCCGATTTCGCGCAGGCCGAGTTCCTCTTGCGCAATGGCGAACACCGAGCCCCGGGCAATCACGAACAGGCTGCGCAATCGGGCGAGTTGGCTGATGATATCATGCGTCAATGCGTTGCCCAGCTCGCCACGACCGGTCTGGCCGCGGCGGCCTTCGGTAAAAGGCATGACGGCGACCGAGGCTCGTCGCGTCGGCGCCTGTTGCGCCAGGCCCGACGATGGGCCGTGCGGTCCGGCTTCCACGACTGCCGCGAAGGCTGGCGCTGCGTTCCCCCGCATGGCCGCCCATGCGGCTCGAACCGGGGCAAAATCCACATTCTCCGCCGCAAAGGTGCGCGCTGCCGCGTCAATGTGGCGATTGCCCTCCTCGATCATCTGCCGGTGGAGCAGCTCCACGAGGAAGCGTTGGTGGGCGCTGACATCGTGCGGGGCATTTTCCAGCCAGTCCCGCGCGGCCACGAGGCCTTCCGGCGTGCCGGGCAGGGAGCGTCGCCCGATCTCGGCGATGATCGTGGTCCTCAACGAGCGGAACTCGCTGCGCCGCCCAGCGAGCCAGTGCTGCAGGTCCGGACTACCCTCTGCCGCGATCCCATCCAGAAAGTCGCCACCAAAGAGAGCCAACAAAGCTTGCAGGTCGTCGCTAGAAATCGCCCCCATACTCGTCTCGGCCGCTGCGAGAACCCGCAGCGCGTCGACCTCATATCCTTCGAGGTCGAGAGCGACCCGGCCCTGATCGGTAAGCACGCGGAGCCGCCCGGGCTCGTCCAGCAGCCCCCGCAGCTTGCTCAGGCACCACCGCAATTCGCTCCGCGGGTCGTTCGGCACATCCCAGAAGAGCTCGCAAAGGCGCTCGCGCGATAGCGGGTGGGCGGAGAGCGAAAGGTAGGCGATCAGGAGGCGCACCTTGCGCGAGGGAGGCAATGGCACAACGGCACCATCGCGCAGAAGCGTCAGCGGCCCGAAAAGCCGCAGCTGCGTGCCCGTTGCCGTCCCGTCAGCTTTGGAACCATGCGATTCCATGCGCACTCCAATGCCGCTTCCCACGGCATTTCCTGCGGGCTCACCTTAGCATCGGCTTCGTTCTGGCGAAATCTAATAGGAGACCGCGCTGCGCGCGGCCTGCCGCATTGAAGGAAGCACGACATGACCACTGCACAACCGATAAGGACCACTGCCGGCCGAGGCCGTCTATTCGACAGCGTCGTGGACACCGTGGGCGATACGCCGGTGATCCGTATCAACAATCTTGGCGTCGAAGGCCGGACGATCTACGTCAAGGCCGAATTCTTCAATCCTGCCTCCTCGGTCAAGGACCGGCTCGCCATCGCCATAATTGAGGAGGCCGAGCGCAACGGCACATTGCGGCCCGGCCAGACGATTGTAGAGGCGACCAGCGGCAATACCGGCATCGGTCTCGCCATGGTCTGCGCCCAGAAGGGGTACCCGCTGGTCGTCACCATGGCCGACAGCTTCTCGGTCGAGCGCCGAAAACTGATTCGCATGCTGGGCGCGAAGGTCGTCCTGACGCCTCGTGCGCAGAAAGGTTTTGGCATGTATCTCAAGGCGGTCGAGCTTGCCGAAAAGAACGGCTGGTTCCTGGCCCGTCAGTTCGAGACCAAAGCCAATGCGGCAATTCATGAGGCGACGACTGGCCGCGAGATCATCAACGACTTTGCCGGCTCGCGCCTGGACTGGTTCGTGACGGGCTACGGTACTGGCGGCACCGTTGCAGGCGTGTCGCGCGTATTGCGCCGCGAGCGACCGGAAACAAAAATCGCGCTTGCCGAACCGGCCAATGCGCAACTCGTCGGTAGCGGCCATGTGCAGCAGCGTGGCCCCGGTGGTGCGCCCGCAGCGAGCCACCCCGCGTTCGAGCCGCACCCGATCCAGGGCTGGACGCCGGACTTCATTCCGGACGTGCTCCAGGAGGCGATCGACGGCCGGTATTGCGACCAGGTGCTGCCCATTACCGGGCCCAAAGCGATCGAGTGGGCCAAGGCGCTCGCGCAGAAGGAAGGCATCTTTGCCGGCATTTCCGGCGGCGCAAGTTTTGGCGTCGCCCGGCAAGTGGCCGAGAGCGCGCCCGTCGGGTCCGTCATCCTGTGCATGTTGCCCGACACCGGCGAGCGGTATCTGTCGACCCCGATGTTCGAGACCATTCCCGCCGACATGGACGAGGAAGAAATGGCCCTGTCGCTCTCCACCCCCGGCTTCCAGCTCGTCGCGGCCTGACGGAGGACGCCATGCCCGGATATGCAACACGCGCGGCCGAGCCTTCGACCGCGAGCACCACCGAAACGCTGGATCCCCAGGATTGGTCTGCCGTTGCGGACCTGGCTCACCGCATGGTCGACGATGCCGTCGACCATGTCAGCGGCGTTCGCGACCGGCCGGTCTGGCAACCCATGCCGGAGGAAGTCGAGGCGGCCTTTGCCGGGTCGGCGCCCGAGGGTTCGACGTCGCTCGAAGACGTCTATGCCGAGTTCCGGCGCAACGTGCTCGCCTATCCGATGGGCAATATCCACCCCCGCTTCTGGTCGTGGTATATGGGCGCGGGCAATTTTACCGGCGCATTGGGTGATTTGCTGGCCGCCGTGCAGGGTTCCAATCTCGGTGGTGGCAGCCACGCCGCCGCGCTTCTCGACCAGCAGGTGATCGGCTGGCTGCGCGATATGGTTGGCCTGCCCGAGACGGGCAGCGGCACGCTGACCAGCGGCGGTTCGATGGCCAATCTGCTCGGCCTGACCGTTGCCCGCAATGCCGCGGCGGGCATCGACCTGCGGGAGGAGGGGGTCGCCGCACTGCCGCGGCCGCTGCGCTTCTACGCTTCCGACCAGGTGCATTCGTGTCACCGCAAGGCGGTCGAAACGCTTGGCCTCGGCAACAAGGCGCTTCGTCGCATCGAAACCGATAGGGGCTTCCACATCAACGTGCCAGCCCTGAAGAGGGCGATCCGCGAGGATCGGGGTGCCGGCCTCAATCCGGCCTGCATTATCGGCACCGCGGGCACCGTCAACACGGGCGCGGTCGACGATCTCCGCGCGCTCGCCGATCTGGCGGCCGAGGAAGGGCTGTGGTTCCACGTCGATGGCTGCATCGGTGCGCTGGTGGCGATCTCGCATGAATATGCCGGGCTTGTCGAAGGCATCGAGCGGGCCGATTCCATAGCGCTCGATCCGCACAAATGGCTGCACGCGCCGTTCGAGGTCGGGTGTGCGCTATTTCGTGACCGCGCCCTGCACCGCCAGACCTTCGCCGTGTCGCCCGAGTATCTCAAGGGCACGGCGCGGGGATTGGCTTCGGGCGAGTTTCTGCACGAATACGGCCTTCAGACGAGCCGCGGTTTCGCCGCGCTGAAGGTGTGGATGGCCATCAAGGAGCACGGCATCGCAAAATTCGGGCGGCTCATCGACCAGAACATGGCCCAGGCCCGTCGCCTCGCCGGTCTTGTCCGCGACAACCCGCCCCTCGAACTCATGGTGGAGCCCGAGCTCAACATTGTCTGCTTCCGCCATGCTCCAGCCGGATGGGCCGAGGCGCAGCTCAGGGCGCTGAATACCGAGATCATGGTCCGTCTTCAGGAAACAGGAGTTGCAGCCGTGTCCGACACGGTCATCGACGGACGCCACTGCCTGCGCGCCGCCATCTGCAACCACCGCACCCGCGACGAAGACCTTGACCTGTTCATCACTGAGACCTTGCGCCTGGGCTCAATGCTCTCACGCTCGATGCAGTAGATCAGTGACGTGAAAAGGCCTTGAACGGATTGCGGTGGAACAGTTGAAGGATGGTGTCTTCCGGCACACCCCGCGCCCTCAGCAGCGGGATCAGCTCGGTGCTGACCACGGTATAGGGTTTGGGCACACCGCCATTGGGTAGGGCGGGGTCATACCAGCCGCGGTCGTGGCTTATCAGCAGCTGTTCACCCAGGCCGGCATCCAGCGCGCGCAGGATAAGATCGGCGCTCTCCGCGACGGGAACCGCGCCGACATTGTCGTATTCAATCCAGGCACCTCGGGCGGCGATAGCGCGATGCAGCGCAAAGTCGGGCTCGGCCTGGGTATGGATAGAAAGGAAGCGCTCGGGCGAGCCGCCTTGCGCCTCGACGATATCGAGCTGGTCCATGACCACCGAACCCCGAATGGTGTGGCTTCCGATCAATGCGTCGGTTTCTACGGCCGCCCGCGTTGCGGAGCGAAGAATGCGGGCTTCCAGAGGCGTTATGCCATCGTCGCCAGCGCTCAGCTTGATCCAACCGGCCCGAAAGCCGGTCTGCTCAATTTCGGTCGTGAGTTCGGCGAGCATCCAATTGAACAGCTCATCCTCGTCAGCGCTGTACACCCAGGCCGGTATCCAGGGCTCGCGATAGTTTCCCGTCGGCACGACGATGGGAAAGTTGGTGGCAAGGCTCACGGCCAGGTCCAGATCGGCTCGCCGCCCAACCCCGCCCGTCGAGCATTCGACCAGAGCCGTGACGCCCAGCGCCTGGATCGCTTCGATTTGCGGCACCATAAGGGCCAGCACGCTGGCGGTGTCGGCCTGACCGTAGCCGGGCTTATCCGGCGTCCTGAGATCGACAAAGACGTGCTCGTGCGGGAGGATCATTCCCAGCTGTTCTGAACTCAGCTTGCCCAGCGTCGAATAGATGTACCGCATAGCTTCTCCCTCCTTCTCTTGGGTTTTCCGCCAGCGAGTGTCCTCGCTGGCGTCCCGCGAAAGGCCCAAAAGATACCATCACAACGGTATCTTCGGAGGCTACACAATTGCCCGCCTGTCGCAAATGCAATGCGAGTGGCCGATTTAGGCCATGGTGGGCATCTGGAATTCCGCGCCGTCCTTGATGCCGCTCGGCCAACGCGCCGTGACGGTCTTGGTCCGCGTCCAGAACTTGATCGAATCCATGCCATGCTGGTTGAGATCGCCGAAGGCGCTGGCCTTCCAGCCGCCAAAGCTGTGATAGGCGAGGGGTACCGGTACCGGCACATTGACGCCCACCATGCCCACATTGACCCGCGCCGCAAAATCCCGCGCAGCATCGCCATCGCGGGTAAAGATGGCCGTCCCATTGCCATAGGGATTGTCCATCACCAGTTGCAGGGCCTGCTCATAGGTATTGCTGCGCACCACGCTCAGCACCGGGCCAAAAATCTCTTCCTTGTAGATGTCCATGTCCGGCGTCACGCGATCGAACAGCGTCGGTCCGACGAAATAGCCATTCTCATAGCCCTGCAGGGAAAAGTCGCGCCCATCGAGCACCAGCTCGGCGCCCTGGTCCACCCCGCTCGAAATCAGGCTTCTTATGCGCTCCTGGCTCGCCTTGGTGATCACCGGCCCCATTTCCGAAGCCTTGTCGCTCGCCGGCCCCACCTTGAGCTTTTCGACGCGGGGCTTTAGCGCCGCAACGATCCGATCAGCCGTTTCCGCGCCCACCGGCACCGCCACCGAAATCGCCATGCAGCGCTCGCCGGCCGAACCATAGCCGGCGCCGATCAGCGCATCGGCCGCCTTTTCCATATCGGCATCAGGCATGATGACCATATGGTTCTTGGCCCCGCCAAAGGCCTGCACGCGCTTGCCCTGCGCGGCTGCCGTGCCGTAGACATAGCGGGCAATCGGGGTCGACCCGACAAAGCTGATCGCCTCGATTTTCTCATGGGCGAGAATGCCGTCAACGACCTCCTTGCCCCCGTGGACCACATTGAGAATGCCCTTGGGTAGCCCCGCCTCCACGGCCAATTGTGCCAGCCGCACCGGCACCGATGGATCGCGCTCCGACGGCTTCAGGATAAAGGCATTGCCCGCGGCGATGGCCGGCGACAGCATCCACAGCGGAATCATCGCCGGAAAGTTGAACGGGGTAATCCCCGCGCCAATACCCACCGGCTGGCGCATCGAATACATGTCGATCCCCGGCCCAGCGCCATCGGTGAACTCGCCCTTGAGCAGATGCGGCGCCCCGGCCACGAACTCGGCCACTTCCAGCCCGCGCAGAATATCGCCCTTGGCGTCGTCCACGGTCTTGCCGTGCTCACTCGAGAGCAGCGCGGCAAGCTCGTCCATGTGCTTGTTGATCAGGCCGACAAAGTTGAAAAACACCCGCGCCCGGCGCTGCGGATTGGTCGCTGCCCATTTCGGCTGCGCCGCTGCCGCCGAGGCCACCGCGGCCTCAAGGTCTGCAGCACTCGCCAGCGCCACTTGTGCCTGCACTTCGCCGGTCGCCGGGTTGAAAACATCCTGGAAACCTGCGGCTTTGCCCTCTGTTTCGACGCCGTCGATGAAATGACCAATCCTGCGCATGCATACCTCCTTGGTTGGCGGCAGCTTTCGCAATATGATCAACGCACATCAACGCCAGAAAAGTCGCATCCGTTGTGCAGAAAGTGTAGTCAATGAACTGGGACGACGTGCGCATCTTTCTCTCCGTCGTCCGCCACGGCCAGATTCTGGCCGCCTCAAAAGCCCTCGGCCTCAATCACGCGACAGTCGCCCGGCGCCTCACGGCCCTTGAGACCGACCTCGGTAGCATCCTCCTTCGCCGCCATACGCAGGGCGCCGAGCTGACCCCCTATGGCGAGAAATTCCTGGTCCATGCCGAGGCCATGGAGAGCGCGGGCCTCGCCGCGCGCGGCCTCACTGGCGCGGATAGCGCCGCCGAAGGCACGGTGCGTATCGGTGCCCCCGATGGTTTTGGCGTCGCCTTCCTCGCCCCCCGCCTCCACGAACTGTCCGAGCGCCATCCCAGTCTGCGCGTGGAACTCGTCCCCGTACCCCGCGCCTTCTCGCTCTCCCGCCGCGAGGCCGATATCGCCGTGACCATGGAACGCCCGAGGGAAGGGCGCCTGATTGCCCGAAAACTCACCGACTACGCCCTCGGCCTTTACGCGAGCGCCGCCTATCTGGAAAAGCACGGTCACCCCCAAACCCTCGACGACCTGAAACAGCACCGCCTTGTCGGCTATGTCGAAGACCTGCTCTTTTCCGCCTCGCTCGACTACACCGCCGAATTCCACAAGGAATGGCGCACCACCATTGCCGTCTCCTCGGCCATGGGCCAGACTGAAGCGGTGCGCTCCGGTGCCGGCATCGGCATCCTCCACACCTTCATGGCCCACCGTGCCCCCGACCTCGTAGCCGTCCTGCCGCAACACACCCTCAAGCGCTCCTATTGGACAGTCTGGCACGAAGACCTGCGCGGTTCCCGCCGTGTCGCCATCGTCTCGGAATTCCTGGCCGAACTCGTCGCCCGCGACCGAGCGATTTTCGCGCCCTGAACCAGCGCGCGCAGTCGGCGGCCAAAAGTGCCCAAGCTCGCCGTTGCCCACCACTCCTCTCGCCGCGTTCGCATGCCCTTGCGTGAAATAAATTTCACATAAAGAAAAATAGTGCAAAGCGCTTGACGGCGGCCGAAAGCCTCCGCTATCGATAGGGTGTTGGAACAAATATCAACGCATGGGAAAAATTGCTGACGGGAGGTCGGCGATGATCCTGAGGAGGAGATCGAATGCGTATGAACAAGAGCGCGCTGAGCGCGGCTTTGTTGGTCGGCGTGAGCCTTGGCGGGGCAGGGACGGGCTATGCCCAGGCTGGTTTCCAGTGTGAACCGGGCGAAACCTACGTCATGAACGTGATGGTTTCGGCCCACCCCTATTGGGTGCCGGTCTACCAGGGTTTTAAGCAGGCCGCCGAGGCCATGGGCTGCGAAACGGTGTTTTCCGGCACGCCCGATTATGACATCGCCAAGCAGATCGCTTCCTTCGAGCAGGACCTGATCAAGAAGCCGGCGGGCATTCTGCTGCATCCCATGCAGTCGGATCCGTTCATCGAGCCGATCAACCGTGCCATTGATGGCGGCGTCGAAGTTGCGACCTTTGCGGCTGACTCGCCCAATTCAAACCGCACCGCCTATGTCACCTCGGACAATGTCGCCGAAGCCAAGTTCGCCGCCGACGAAATCGTCAAGCAGGTGGGCGATGCCGGCCAATATGCCGTGCTCGAAAACCCCGGCCAGAGCAATCACGACCTGCGCGTGACCGCCCTCATTTCCTACATGGAAGAGAACTATCCGAACATGGAACTGGTCGGCCGCCAGGCCACCAACCAGGATAGCAACGCGGCCTACCGCGCCACCGCTTCCATCCTCCAGGCCAATCCCGAACTCGACGCCATGTGGATCCCCGAAGCGGGCTCCGCAGAAGGCGCCGTCGCCGCGGTTCTCGAAGCCAAGGCCGACGTGCTCATCATGCATGCCGACGTCACTCCGACGACGCTCGAACACATCAAGGCCGGCAACATTCACATGGCCCTCAATCCCAACCAGGGCATCCAGGGTTTCATGGGCTTCGTTGCCACCTTCATGGCGGCCCATTCGGACATGTTCGACCCGTTCAACGACTACAAGGTCTCCGGCTACAACCCCATGCAGATCCCCTTCGTCGACAACGGCTTCGCCGTGATCACCAAGGAAAACGCCGACTCCTTCGACCTCGGCGTCTACATGGAAGGCCGCGATCCCAACTGATCCCCCGACGAACTGCTTGCGCCGGACCATCTCGGTTCGGCGCGGGCACCAGGTGCAACGCGAGTGACGACCATGTCCGATGTCATTCTCCAGGTGAGCCATCTCAGCAAGGCCTTTGGTGCAATCCAGGCCCTGCGCGATGTGCAGTTCGAGCTGCGGCGCGGAGAAATCCATGCGCTGGCCGGCGAGAACGGCGCCGGCAAGTCGACACTGATGAACATCATCGATGGCATTCTGCAGCCTGATAGCGGTGAGATCAGCCTCGATGGCCGCCCTGTGCGCATATCCTCGCCCGCCGCGGCCCAGCGCCTCGGCATCGGCCTCGTGCATCAGGAAATCGCGCTCTGTCCTGACATTACCGTCGCCGAAAACATCTTTATGGCTGCGACCAATGCGAGCCGATCGCTTCTGGTCGACTATGCCGGGCTCCATCGCCGCGCCGCCGACATCCTGTCCGGTCTTGGCGACATCGACCCCTCGTCGCTCGTGCGCAGCCTGTCGATTTCCCAGCAGCAACTGGTGGAGATCGCCAAGGCACTGACGCTCGATTGCCGTGTGCTGATCCTCGACGAACCCACGGCGGCCCTGACCGAAAAGGAAGCCACAGTCCTCTCCGCCATCATGCATCGCTTGGCAGAGCAGGGCATCGCCATCATCTATATCTCCCACCGCATGGCCGAAATCTTTGGTCATTGCGACCGGGTCTCGGTGTTCCGCGACGGGCAATATGTGGTCACCCATAACGTAGCCGAAACAACGCCCACCGACATCGTCAATGCCATGGTCGGCCGCGTGGTCGACAACCGCTACCCCGCAAAATTCCAGGGTGACAGCACTGCCGCGCCCGCCATTCTCGAAGTCGAAAATCTGTCGAGCCCCGGCCTCTTTTCCGAAGTGAGTTTCACCCTCCGCCGCGGCGAAATTCTCGGTCTCGGCGGCCTGATCGGCGCCTGCCGCAGCGAAATCGTCAAAGGCATCTGCCGCATCGACGAAACCGCCACCGGCACAGTGCGCTTGCAAGGTGAGACGCTCACCGCAAAGCGCTACCAGCAGAGCATCAGGGAAGGGCTGGTCTATCTCTCTGAAGACCGCAAGGGCGATGGCCTTTTCCTCGATATGTCCATTGCCGCCAATGTCTCGGCCCTGCGCCTTGGCCTTGTCAGCAAGGGCGGCATCATCGATCAGCGCCGCGAAAACCTTCAGGCCAGCGATCTCGGCCGGCGCCTCAATCTCAAATGCGGCCATGTCGGCCAGCCGGTATCCGCCCTGTCCGGCGGCAATCAGCAGAAGGTGGCCATCGCCAAGATGCTCTCGGTCAATCCGAAAGTGATCTTCCTTGATGAGCCGACGCGCGGCGTCGATGTCGGCGCCAAGCTCGAAATTCACCGCATCCTGCGTGACCTCGCCAATGCCGGGGTCGGCATCGTGGTCATCTCGTCCGAACTGCCCGAATTGATCGGCGTCTGCGATCGCGTCCTCGTGGTGCGCGAAGGCCGCATCAATGGCGTGGTCTCGGGCGACGCCATGACCGAACAGAACATTATGTATCTGGCCTCAATAGACGCCGAACAGGCGCGGGCCGGGGGAGCAAGACCATGACCACTCAGATTGTCGAAGCACAGGCGGGCAAGGCGCCGGGCAGTACCGGGTCCGGCTGGAAACGCCTCGCCGGCATGCGCGAAATCGGACTGATCCTGATCATTCTGGCGCTTTTCGCCGCCATGTCGTTTGCCTCGCCCTATTTCCTGACCTGGGAAAACATGCGGGCCATGGCCATGGCCTTCGCGGTAGAGGGCATCGTGGTGGTCGGCATGACCATCCTGCTGATTTCCGGCGGCATTGACCTCTCTGTCGGCTCGGTCACAGCGTTGGCCATGGTCATTGCGGGCCTGCTGTTCCTCAACGGCGTCGACCCCTGGACTGCCTCGTTGATCGCCATTTTGGCCTGCACGGCTATCGGCGCGCTGATGGGCTTCTTCGTCACCAAGGTCGGTTTGCACCATTTCATCGTGTCGCTCGCCGCCATGGTGATCGCCCGTGGCGCTTGCCTGCTTGGCACCGGTGGACGCCCGCTCGGCCTCTTCACGCTACCACCCGAGTTCAAGTTCATCGGCCAGGGTTCGATCGGCGTCATTCCCGTCGTCATCGTGATCTTCGTGGTTGTTGTCCTTGCCTTCGACTTCATGCTGCGCCGCACCACCATGTTCCGGAAGGTTTTTTACACCGGCAGCAACGAGAAGGCGGCCGCCTATTCCGGCATCCGCACCAAGAAGGTGATCTTCCTCACAACGACGCTCTGCTCGGCCCTCTGCGGCTTTGCCGGGGTCATCTATATGGCCCGCTTCGGTTCGGCCCAGCCCACCTTCGGCGTCGGCATGGAACTCAATGTCATCGCCGCTGCGGTGATCGGCGGGGCGAGCCTCTCGGGTGGTTCGGGCACCATTTTCGGCGCCATCCTTGGAACGATCCTCCTTTCAGTAGTTTCGAGCTCGCTCGCCTTGCTCGACGTATCGGTCTACTGGCAGGACATTATTCGAGGATCGATCCTGCTGGCTGCCGTGACCATCGACCACTATCTCAGCAAGCGGCGCAGGTGATCCATGTTCAGGCGACTGGGTGACGAGATGACCGAAAACAGCGACTTCGAAGCAACGCGCCAGATCTACACCGTGCTCGTGATGCACTTCCTCGAGGGTCATAAGCAGTCCGACATTGCCGAGGCGCTGAACCTGTCGACCTCCAAGGTCAACCGGTTGATCGCCCAGGGGCGCAAGCAAGGCATGGTCCGGATCGAGATCGAGATCCCCGTTCCAGCGGCTCGTCGAAATCGAACGCCTGCTGGTCCAGGCTGCCGGCCTCGCCAATGCTGTGGTCACGCCCACGGTCTCGGGTAATCTCGATACGACGCTCAAGCAGGTCGGCCGTGCCGCCGCCAATCAATTGCTGGAATCGCTGCGCGATGGCGACGTCATCGCCATCACCGGCGGCAAGGCGGTCAGCGCCGTGGTCGACAATCTCGATCCCGAACGGACCTTCGATATCACCGTCGTGCCGCTCACCGGCGGCGTGCAGGGCAAATACTATACCGACGTCAACCACCTCGCCTCGCGCCTGGCTGAACGGCTGGGTGGCAGCACCCATCTCGTCCACGCCCCGCTCTTTGCCGAAAGCATCGAGCAGCGCGACATGCTGATGGAACTGGGCTCGGTCAAGGAAGCCTTCCACCTCGCCCGCAAGGCCGCCATTGCCCTCGTCGGCATCGGCTCCATCCAGACGCCGGGTTCGAGCTACTACGACCTTCATCCCGACTCCACCGCTGATCGTGAGCGCCTGACCAAGAGCGGCGTCGTCGCCGAATTCCTAGCCCATCTCATCGGCGAGAACGGCGAAGTCGCCGACTACGCCCTCAATTCACGCCTCGTGGCCCTGTCGCCTGCCGATCTCGCCGGATGCCCGAAAGTCATCGGCGTCGCGGCCGGCGCTGAAAAGGTGCTGCCGATCCGCGCGGCCCTCCGCGGTCACTATCTCAATTCGCTCGTGCTCGACGAAGAAACCGCGGCCGGCGTGCTCGACAAGATGGAAAGTAAGCAGAATGTCGCCTGATGCGAATGCCCGCCAGATCGGCGCCTCCGGCATAAGAGCTTCGGCCATCGGCCTCGGTACCTGGGCCATTGGCGGCTGGATGTGGGGCGGCACGGAAGAATCCGAATCCATCGCCGCCATCCAGGCCTCCATCGATGCCGGCATAACCCTGATCGACACCGCCCCCGCCTATGGCCAGGGTCTTGCCGAAGAGCTGGTCGGCCGCGCCATCAAGGGCCGCCGCGACAAGGTCGTGCTCGCCACCAAATGCGGCCTCGTCTGGCACACCACCAAGGGCCATCATTTCTTCGATTATGACGGCAAGCCCGTGCACCGCTATCTCGGCCGCGACGCCATTTTTTACGAGGTCGAGCAGAGCCTCCGCCGTCTCGGCACCGATCACATCGATCACTACATCACCCATTGGCAGGACCCGACGACCCCAATCGCCGAAACCATGGACGCCCTTGTCGAGCTCAAGCAGCAGGGCAAGATCGGCTCCATCGGTGCCAGCAACGTCTCGGAAGCCGACCTCAAGGCCTATATCGCCACAGACGCGCTCGATGCGATCCAGGAGGAATATTCCATGGCCCGCCGCGGCATCGAGAGTACGCTGCTCCCGCTCTGTCGCGAGAACAACGTTTCGGTCCTCAGCTATTCCTCGCTCTCGCGCGGTCTTCTCACCGGCAAGGTCGGTGCCGATCGCGAGTTTTCGGGCGACGACCAGCGCCGCACCGACCCGCATTTTTCCCTCGGCAATCGCGAGAAGGTCGGCCGGCTAATGGCCGATATCGCCCCTATCGCTGCGGCTCATGGCGCCACGCCGTCGCAAGTCGTCATCGCCTGGACCATAAGGCAGCCGGGCATCACCTTTGCCCTTTGCGGCGCGCGAAATGTCAGCCAGGCCCGCGAAAATGCCGGGGCCGCCGAAATTGACCTGAGCCCGGACGAAATCACCACCATCAGCGAGGCCGTCACTAGGCAACTCGTCCAGCTCGCCGCCTGATCGAACCCGCAGAACCGAACTTTTCAACGCTGTCGCAAGACAGCGAGGGGTACTCTATTGTCTCAACAACGACGCGACAGTTTCGAACAGATCGGTGCCGACGGCGCCTTCGACGTCATCGTCGTTGGTGGCGGTATCAACGGCATCGGCGTTTTTCGCGAGCTGGCCCTGCAGGGACTCCGTGTGCTCCTCGTCGAGCGCAACGACTTTGCATCCGGCTGCAGCGCCGCCCCTTCGCGCATGATCCATGGCGGCCTGCGCTATCTCGAAAACGGCGAATTTTCTCTCGTCCGCGAATCCCTCCGCGAGCGCGATGCCCTGCTCGCCAACGCTCCCCACATGGTGCGGCCATTGCCGACCACTGTGCCCATCACCTCGCTCTTTTCCGGCCTTCTCAACGGCGCGGCGAGTTTCCTCGGCTTTTCCGGCCGGCCGGCTCCGCGAGGCGCCGTGCCGATCAAGATCGGCCTCTGGCTCTATGATTGGACCACGCGCAACCGCCGCGTCCTGCCGCCGCATAGTTTCCGCACCGCTTCCGAAACATTCAAGACCTGGCCCAAGCTCACGCCGCGCCTCACCTATTCCGCCACCTATTATGACGCCTGGATCAGTTATCCAGAGCGCCTGGCCCTCGAACTCGTGCTCGACACCAAGCGCCTCGCGCCGGAAAGCCTCGCGCTCAATTATGCTGAACTAGTCCCCGAAAACGGCGGCTATGTCCTTCTCGACAAGCTGACCAACCGCCGCTTTCCCGTCTCCGCCCGCGCCATGGTCAACGCCACCGGCGCCTGGCTCGACAAGTCCCTCGTCGCTCTTGGCGCTGTCGATAAGAACCACGAAAACTTCGTCTCCGGCACTAAGGGCTCGCATATTGTCCTCGACAATCCCGCACTCTTCGAAGCGCTGGGCGGCCACATGATCTTCTTCGAGAACGACGATGGCCGCGTCTGCATCGTCTTTCCCTATCTCGGCCGCGTGCTTGCCGGTGCCACCGATATCCGCGTCGACAGCGCTGAGCGCGTCGCCTGCTCGGATGAAGAGCGCGACTACATCATCGGCGCTCTGCGCGGCGTTTTCCCTGCGCTGACCATCACCTCCGAGCAGGTCGTCTTCAGCTTCAGCGGTATACGCCCGCTGCCGCGCAGCGACCAGCAATTCACCGGCCGCATCTCGCGCGGCCACTTCGTGCACCGCATTGACGGCGACGTGCCGCAGTTCTGCATGGTCGGCGGCAAGTGGACCACGTTCCGTGCCTTCGCCGAACAGACCGCCGACGCGGTTCTGGAAGCCCTCGGCCAGCAGCGCCTCGCGGACACGCTGGCCCTTCCCATCGGCGGCGGCGAAAACTTCCCCAAGGACGCGAAAAATCTCGTCCAGCGCCTGACCTCGCGCCACGGCATCACCACAGATCGCGCAACCCGCCTCGTCGATCTCTACGGCTCCCGCGCCGAAGACGTCCTCGCCTTCTGCCGGGCCCGCACCGACGACGAACCTCTCGACCCCGGCACAACGTTGACCTCAGCCGAGATCGTCTTCCTAACCCGGTACGAACACGTCGCCGATCTCGCCGATCTTGTGCTCCGCCGCCTGCCACTCGCCATCACCGGCGCCATCTCGTCCGGCCGCATCGCCGCCATCGCCGCCGTCGCCGCCGCCGAACTCGGCTGGAGCGCCACCGAAGCCGCCGCGCAGATCGCCCGGCTCACCAACGAACTCGCAACCTATCACGGCGTCACCGCAGAAATGCTGGCGCTGCGGACCGACGAAAGGAACCAGCCATGCGCGTGAGCAGCAAGGCCCGAATGAACCGACTCTTCGCCAATGGCGGCTGCCTCGACGTCGCCATCGACCACGGCGTCTGCAACGAACCAAGCTTCCTATCCGGCCTCGAAGACATGGCCGGCGTCGTCGATGCCCTCGTTAATGCGAAGCCCGACGCCATCCAGATGGCCTATGGCCAGGCCGACCTGCTGCAGTCCCGCCCGGGCAAGGACAAGCCGGCCCTCGTCATGCGCATCGACATGGGCAATCCCTATAATGCCCAGCGCCACAAGGTCATGTGGTCCATGCTGCAGAACCACGACGAGCCCATCATCGGCGCGCTGGAAATGGATGCCGCCTGCGTGGTGGTCAATCTTTTCATGCTGCCCGACGAGCCCGAGCTTTTCCGCCAATGCGTCGCCAATATCAGTCGCGTGCGGGCCGATTGCCTCAAATACGGCATGCCGCTGATGATCGAGCCGCTGGTCATGCTCCCCAATGACATCAGGGGCGGCTATCAGGTCGATGGCGATGCCGAAAAGATCGTCACGCTGGTGCGTCTCGCCGCCGAAATGGGCGCCGATATCATCAAGGCCGACCCCACCGACAATCCCGACGACTTTCATCGCGTAGTCGAAGCCGCCCGCGTGCCGGTTCTGGTGCGCGGCGGAGGCAAAGAAGACCTCAAGGCCGTGCTCGTCAAATCAGCCCGCTTGATGGGGCAGGGCGCCAAGGGCATGGTCTATGGGCGCAATATCTATCAGCATGCCAATCCGCGCGCGGTCGTATCCGCCCTGATGGCGATCATTCATCAGGGCGCCAGCGGCGAGCAAGCCTGGGACGTGTACAATGGCTAATCCGCAACGCTACCTCCTCGGCCTCGACGCCGGAAATACCGTCATCAAGGCGGTGCTCTTCGATCTCGCCGGCCGCCAGATCGCCGCCCATGGGCTCGACGGCGCTACCCACAAGCCCGCCGCTGGCATGGTCGAACGCTCCGTCGGCGAACTCTGGGCCAATGCCCAGATCGCCATCGCCCGTTGCATCGAAACCGCTGGGATCGACCCCACCGAGATCGTCGCCATCGGCACGGCCGGCCATGGCAATGGCCTCTATCTCCTCGACCGCGCCAACCAGCCGCTTCTGGGCATCCAGTCCCTCGATAGCCGCGCCGCCGCGCTTGCCGCAGCCACAGACGAGGCCGTCGGCGCCGCGCTCCACGCCATTTGCCTGCAGCGCCCCTGGCCCTCGCAAACCCCGATGCTTCTCGCCTGGCTCAAGCAGAACCGCCCCGAAATCTACGCTCAGGCCGGTACCTTGCTCTATGCCAAGGATGTTCTGACGTGGCACCTGACTGGCACCCTCGCCACCGACATTTCCGACATGTCCGGCGCCGGTCTCCTGCGTCTGCCCGAGGCCGAATATGACGACGAACTTCTCCGTCTCTACGGCCTCGAAGACGCCCGCCATCTGCTCCCCGCGCTGCACCAGCCCAGCGCCATCGTCGGCGCGGTGACTGCTGAAGCCGCCGCCGCGACCGGCCTCGCCGCCGGAACGCCTGTTGTCGCCGGTCTCTTCGACGTCGTCGCCTCCGCCATGGGCTCGGGCGCCGCTCTTCCTGGCTCCGCCTCGGTCGTCGCCGGCAGCTGGTCAATCAACCAGGTCTTTTCCGAAACCCCGGTGCAAGACGACCGCGTCTTCATGGTCGCCGCATATGGTACCTCGCGCTACGCCAATATGGAAAACAGCGCCACTTCGGCCGCCAATCTCGAATGGTATGTCCGCACCCTCATCGAGCGCGGCCACCATCACGACGACCCCTTTGGCGTCGTCAACGCGCTCGTCGGCGAGACGACGCCTTCGCCCGATGACCCGCTGTTCCAGCCCTTCATCTATGGCGGCCGGCTTGGCGCGCACTATCGCGGCGGCTTTTTCGGCCTTGCCGGTTGGCATGGCGAGGGCCATATGCTGCGCGCGCTTTTCGAGGGGGTCATGTTCGAACACCGCCGCCATATCGGTGTCCTCGCCGATGCCGGGGTCGGCCTGTCGCAGGCCGTGCTCTCGGGCGGCGGCGCGCGCTCGCCCCATTGGCCGCAAATGTTCGCCGATGGCCTCGGCGTTCCTGTCACTGTGGCCGAAGCCCGCGAAACCGGCGCCCTCGGCGCCGCCATGGTGGCCGCCATCGGCGTCGGCATCTATCCCGACGAAATCGCCGCCGCCGCCGAAATGACCCGGCCGGTAAAAACCTATCAGCCGCAGCCCCAAATGCGCCGCCACTACAACAGGCGCTACGAGGCGTGGACTGCGCTCAATGCAGCCAGCCAGATTGCCTGGCGCGCCCTCGCGGCTGCGGAGCCCCCGCATGCAGATTGACGGCCAATATGACTACATCATCGTCGGCGCGGGCACGGCGGGCTGCGTGCTCGCCAACCGCCTGACGGAAGATCCGCGCAACCGCGTGCTCCTTCTGGAAGCCGGCGGCAGCGACAACTACCACTGGGTCAATATCCCCGTGGGCTACCTCTATTGCATCGGCAATCCCCGCACGGACTGGATGATGAAAACCGCCTCCGAGCCCGGCCTCAATGGCCGCTCGCTGGTCTATCCCCGCGGCAAGGTTTTAGGCGGCTGCACCTCGGTCAATGGCATGATCTACATGCGTGGCCAGGCGGCCGACTATGACCGCTGGCGCCAGGCCGGCAATGTCGGCTGGGGCTGGGACGATGTCTTGCCCTATTTCCGCAAGTCCGAAGACCATCACGGCGGCGAAAGCGACCTCCATGGCTCCGGCGGCGAATGGAAAGTGTCGCGCCAGCGCCTCCGCTGGGACATTCTCGAAGCCGTGCAAAAGGGGGCCGAGGAATTCGGCATCCTGCCGCGCGCCGATTTCAACGACGGCAACAATGAAGGCTCCGGCCTCTTCGAGGTCAACCAGGTGGGCGGCCGCCGCTGGAACACTGCGCGCGGCTTTCTGCGCCCGGCCTTGAAGCGCCCCAATCTCCGCCTCATCACCAAGGCCGAAACTCAATCGCTGATCCTCGAAGGCCGCCGCATCGTTGGCGTCCGGTTCCGCCACGGCGGGCAGATCCGCGAGGCAAGGGCAGGGCGCGAAGTCCTCCTCGCCGCCGGCGCCATCAATTCCCCAAAGCTCCTTGAGCTTTCCGGCATCGGCCGCCCGGACATCCTGCAGGCCCACGGCATTCCTGTGCAACACGCCATGAACGGCGTCGGCGAAAACCTGCAAGACCATCTGCAGATCCGCACCGTCTATCGCGTCACCGGCGCCCGCACGCTCAATACGCTCTTCCATAGCCCCCTGGGCAAAGCGCAGATCGGCCTCCAATACGCCCTGATGCGCAGCGGTCCCATGTCTATGGCACCGAGCCAGTTCGGCATGTTCACCAAGTCCGACGCGTCGCTCGAAACGCCCGATCTCGAATATCACGTCCAACCGCTCTCAACGAACCGCCTGGGCGAACCGCTGCATGACTTTCCAGCCATCACGGTCTCGGTCTGCAACCTGCGTCCGCACAGCACTGGCAGCGTGCACATCACGAGCACGGACCCACAGATTCAGCCAGACATCCGCCCGAACTATCTCTCGGCCGATCACGACCGCCAGGTCGCCGTTCGCTCGGTGCAACAGGCCCGCCGCATCATGACCGCCAAGGCGCTCCAGCGTTATCGCCCGGAGGAAATCCTGCCCGGACCAAAGGTCGACAGCGAAGCCGACTTGCTCCACAGCATCGGCGACATTGCCACCACCATCTTCCACCCCGTCGGCACCTGCCGCATGGGCGTCGACGCCGAAGCCGTGGTCACCCCCGACCTGCGCCTCAATGGCTGCGAGGGCCTACGCATCATCGACGCCTCCATCATGCCCCACATCGTCTCCGGCAATACCGCCAGCCCCGTCATCATGATCGCCGAGAAAGCTGCGGACTTGTTGAGAGCCGGTCGGTAGGTCCCGCCGCAGCGGCCTATAGCTGATCGTTGTCCTTGCCCTTGGTCTCCCCAACCATGCGGGCCAATTCTGCAAAAGACGCCGTGCCGGCCCCGTCGCCCATATTATTGGCCAGCCGCAACAGCCGAATGGGGAAGGCGATAGCGTCGCGATTGGCCGGCGAGAGATCTTCAACCACGCGGTCATCGCCGAGAACACCCTGTTCTGACCGGGCGAGGGACTTGTCGATCTCCTCGACGCTGGCGATCCCCTTGGCGACCAGCAGCCGGTTCAATCCGGCAATGGCCATGAGCAGGCCCTCGATTTGAAGGTTGGCAGTATTCATGACGGTCCTCCTATTTGCCGGGAAGAACGAGTGACGATCGATACCGTTGCCGTGCGAGACCGGACGACCTCACCAGCTAGGACCTGCTACTCGGCACACAGGCCGCGATTGTGATGGGGCGACGCCCGCGGAGTGCTTGCGAACAAAAGGAGAATGACTTCCCTTAGGAGCCAAATACCGGGGAACGATTCGTGCCTGCCGACACAACCTATCTCGATGCGCTCAACACCAATCAGCGTGCGGCCGTCGTGCACGGTGTCGGTGAACCGACACCAAAGCCGCTTCTCGTCATCGCCGGTGCCGGTTCGGGCAAAACCAATACGCTTGCCCATCGCGTTGCCCATCTCATCGCCAATGGCGCCGATCCCCTGCGCATACTGCTCCTGACCTTCTCGCGCCGCGCCGCCAGCGAAATGGCGCGACGGGTCGAGAGGATTGCCGGCAAAATTCTCGGTATCAGTTCTGGGGCAGTGTCCGATGCGCTGACCTGGTCCGGCACCTTCCACGGTATCGGCGCGAGGCTCTTGCGCGAGCATGCCCACCAGATCGGTCTCGACCCTGCTTTCACGATCCATGACCGCGAAGACTCGGCTGACCTGATGAATCTGGTTCGCCACGAGCTGAAATTCAGTGAAGCGGCAACGCGCTTTCCCACCAAGGGCACCTGCCTTGCGATCTATTCACGCGTGGTCAACGCGCAGGCCGATCTCGACGAGGTGCTGAAGACGGTATTTCCATGGTGCGCCATGTGGTCGAAGGAATTGCGCACTTTGTTCGGCGCCTATGTCGAGGCCAAGCAGCAGCAGAATGTGCTCGATTACGACGACCTGCTGCTCTATTGGGCCGGCATGATGGCCGAGCCCGCGATCGCCCGGCAGGTGTCAGATCTGTTTGACCATATCCTCGTTGACGAGTATCAGGACACCAATCGGCTGCAGGCAGCGATCCTGCTTGCCATGCGGCCGGATGGGCGAGGGATGACGGTTGTGGGCGATGATGCCCAGTCGATCTATTCCTTCCGCGCCGCTACCGTGCGCAATATCCTCGACTTTCCGGGCGCCTTCACGCCGGCCGCCGATATTGTCACGCTTGATCGAAACTATCGCTCCACCCAGCCGATCCTTGCCGCTGCCAATGCCGTGATCGAACAGGCTTCGGAACGCTTCACCAAGAACCTGTGGTCCGAACGGGTTTCCGATGCAAAGCCACTCCTCGTCACCGTCAAGGATGAGGCCGACCAGGTCGGCTATGTAGCCAAGTCCATTCTTGAGGCGCGGGAAGCCGGCACGCCGCTGAAACAGCAGGCTGTGCTGTTCCGCACATCGAGCCATTCGGGGCCGCTTGAGATCGAGCTGACGCGCAGGAACATTCCATTCGTGAAGTTCGGGGGCCTGAAATTCCTGGATGCAGCGCATATCAAGGATCTGCTGGCCATTCTGCGCTGGGTGGAAAATCCGCGCGATCGCGTCGCGGGGTTTCGTGTGCTGCAACTGATGCCGGGTGTCGGGCCGGGCACGGCGGGTCGCGCTCTCGACTCTTTAGGCGCCAGCGCCGACCCGGTCTGGGCCTTTTCCGAAATTCCAGTTCCAGCCAAGTCCGGATCACATTGGACCGACCTTGTCACGCTGGTTGGCCGCCTCTCGGCCAGGGAAACCACCTGGCCGCTCGAGCTTGCCTATGTCAGGCAATGGTACGAACCTCTGCTTGAAATGGCTCATGAGGACGCAGCAGTTCGCGTTGCCGATATCGTCCAGCTCGAACAGATCGCCGCCGGCTATGCCAGCCGAGAGCGGTTCCTTACGGAACTGACACTCGATCCCCCGGATGCCACCAGTGATCAGCCGGGCGTACCTCTTCGCGACGAAGACTATCTCATTTTATCCACCATCCATTCGGCCAAGGGGCAGGAATGGAAGTCCGTGCATGTCCTCAACGTCGTGGACGGTTGCATACCCTCCGACCTGGGCACGGGCTCCACCCACGAACTCGAAGAGGAGCGGCGTCTCCTCTATGTAGCGATGACCCGCGCCAAGGACGAGCTGCATCTGATGGTGCCGCAGCGCTTCTATGTCACCCAGCAGACCAGAAGCGGTGATCGCCACCTCTATGCGCAGCGCACGCGATTCATTCCGAGGTCGATGACGGCATTTTTTGAAGACATTCTCTGGCCACCGGTAACACCGATCCGTGACGATATTCGCCCGGCCCAGCCGGCCGTGGTCGATATCGCCGCCAAGATGAGAGGCATGTGGTAGCTAGCCCCACTACGATGGCTCGCGCACAACGTCCGTCGCAAATATTGGCTGGCCAGCACACCCGGGCAGCCGAGACGCAGTTCGCGTCAAAATAGTGGCGCTATTTCAATATGTTGCCTTCGCCAGCGGAATCTCGATGCCAAGCGCTTGAATCACTATTTGAGGCATTTGACTCAAAGGACAAGGTTGCGCTTTCGCAACATCACGCGCCCCGCGACGCCGCCACGGGGCTCATGGCGGAAATGTGAATAGTCAAATCACGTTGGCTCTGTACTCTTCACGATATTCACTCGCCGAAATTGCGTCACCGGCTTGCACCTTACGGAGATACAAGCGTGCCCTTGCGTTGGCAGGAAGTGGCTTTGCCGCTTTTCGTGATTACCCTTCTCATTGCCCTCAAATATTTGCCCATGACGGCCCATCTGCCGCTCTCTCGCGCCGCCGGCGTGGTGGCCTTTGGCTATGCGGCATTCCTCGCCCTGCGCCTCGTCCAGCCTGAAGAGGGCATCACGGTCGAAGGCGGCTGGTCCGAGCTGCGCCCGTCGCTCGTCGAATATTTCGCCTGCTACGGCTCGGCCGCCCTGGCCGCCGTGCTGCTCTTTGCCGTGATCTTCATGGGCGAAGCGGCGGACACCACCCAGCTCGTCGCCACCTATCTCGCCGTGCTTCTCCTCGCTGCCGGCTCCATCGGCATCGGCATGGCCGGGCTTTTCACCAATACCCGCTGGGACAACCGCCAGGTGACCCAGCGTACCGCTCGTGGCACTGAGACGACCCTCGATTGGGCCGATGTCCGCTCCGTCAATCCCAACTGGCGCGGCATCACCATCACCGGCACATCGGGTCGCATCACCTTCTCCCAGTTCCACGGTGGCGCCTCCCAGCTCGCCAAGCACGCCGCCACACGCGCCATGCGCAATGCCGAAACGGCCACCAAGGCCTTCGCAACGCTGTAACGAAAAGGGGCGCATCAGCGCCCCTTATTCCACTCATAAGCACAATGCGATTGTCGCGGGCGGCGGGCTCCTTTAATTTCCGCTCATGAACGCCCCCACGCCCCGCCACACCATCCGCTCCGTCTGCCCGCACGACTGCCCATCGGTCTGTGCGCTCGATGTGGACATTCTCCCCGATGGCAAGGTGGGCCGCGTCCGCGGCGCCAAGGACGATCCCTATACGGCCGGCGTCATCTGCGAAAAGGTCGCCCGCTACGCCGAGCGCATCCACCATCCCGAGCGCCTGACCCATCCCATGCGCCGTGTCGGCCCCAAGGGGGCAGGGCAGTGGCAGCGCATTTCCTGGGACGAAGCCCTCGACGAAATCGCCACCCGCTTCCTTGCCATTGAGGAACAGCACGGCCCGGAAGCCATCTGGCCCTATTTCTATGCCGGCACCATGGGCCACGTCCATCGCGACGGCATCGAGCGCCTACGCGCCGTCCGTGGCTATTCCCACCAATACGACACCATCTGCACCGGCCTAGCCTGGCCGGGCTACATCGCCGGCACCGGCCTCTTGGGCGGCGTCAACCCCGAACAGATGGCCGAGAGCGATTGCGTCGTCATCTGGGGCACCAATGCGGTGCACACCCAGGTCAACGTCATGACCCACGCCATGAAGGCCCGCAAAACCCGCGGCGCGAAAATCGTGGTCGTCGACATCTACCGTACGGCCACCATGGACCAGGCCGACATGGGCCTCGTCCTCCGTCCCGGCACCGATGGCGCCCTGGCGACAGCGACCATGCACGTTCTCCTGCGCGATGGCCTCGCCGACCGCGCCTACATGGAAAAATACACGGACTTCTCGCCCGATTTCGAAGCGCATTTGCAGACGCGCACGCCCGAATGGGCGTCCGAAATCACCGGCCTATCCGTTGCCGAAATCGAAGCCTTCGCCCACCTCGTCGGCAAAACGCCAAAAACCTTCTTCCGCCTCGGCTACGGCTTCTCCCGCCAGACCAATGGCGCCACGGCCATGCACGCGGCGCTTTCCATCCCCGCCATGACGGGTGCCTGGCAGCATCGCGGCGGCGGCGCCTTCCATTCCAATTCCGGCACCTGGGGCCTCGACAAGTCGCGCCTCGAAGGCACGCACCTGCAAAAGGGCACGCCGCGCCTCCTCGACATGTCCGAAGTCGGCCCGATCCTCACCGGCAATGCCGCCGCCCTGCAAAACGGCGCCCCGGTCCACGCCATGATCGTGCAAAACACCAATCCCGCCTGCGTCGCCCCCGACCAGACACTGGTGCGCCAGGGTTTCCTCCGCGACGATCTCTTCCTCGTCGTCCACGAGCAGTTCATGACCGAAACGGCCGAACTGGCGGACATCGTCCTGCCCGCCACCATGTTCCTCGAACACAACGATTATTACACCCGTGGCGGCCACACTCGCATTCTCTTCGGCCCCGCCGTCGTCGAAGCGCCCGGCGAAGCCCGCTCCAATCACGAAGTCATCAACGCCCTGGCCCAGCGCCTCGGCAGCGACGACCCCACTTTCGCCACCACCGACCGCGAAGTCGTCGCCGAAACCTTTGCACGCTCGGGCCTCCCCACCATCGAAGAAGTCCAAAAAACCGGCTTCATCGACAAGGAGCGCCCCGACGACGTCGCCCGCTTCGCCAAGGGCTTCGGCTGGCCCGACGGCCGCTTCCGCTTCGAGCCTGATTGGGACGCGGTGGCCAGGAAAAAGGGCTATCGCTGGGTTTGCGACCCTTCGATCATGCCGCGCTTCGCCGACCATTGGGACGTCACCGAAAAGACCGATGCCGAGCACCCCTTCAAGCTCGCCACCAGTCCCGCCCGCGCGTTCCTGAACTCCTCGTTCAACCAGACCCCCGGCAGCCTGAAGCGCGAAGGCGAACCCTCCGTCTTCATTCATCCCGCGGATGCATCAGCGCAGCAAATCGCCGATGGCGAGCCTGTCACGGTCGGCAACCATCGCGGCGCAGTGCAGCTTACAGCGCGCCTCTTCGATGGCCTCCCAACCGGCACGCTCATCGCCGAGGGCCTCCATCGCAACAAGGCCCATCGCGGCGGTCAGGGCATCAACATGCTCACCACGGCCCAACCCGCGCCGCCCTTCGGTGGCGCCCCCTTCCACGACGCAGCCGTCTGGATCCGAAAATCCAACTGATGCGCCTCCGCCTCGCGCCCGAATGGGAATGCTGGCCCCTTTGGGACGAAACGGGCGACAATCTCGATCCCAGCGACCTCGACATGCCACCGGCCTTGCTGGCCCGCCTCGTCGCCTGGGACGACGTGTTTCAGGCCACGTTCAATCGCGAAGACCCTCTGGCGAGCGTGTTGCCGGGTGAAGAGTGGAGAGCCGAGGGCAGGGCGCTGGCAGAGGCGTTGAAGGTTTCGGGCTTTGAAGTTCTCGTACTCATTTAGGGTCGCTGTCCCCCTCATCCTCACCGAATTCGCATTTGCGAATTCGGTGAGCTTCGCGCCACCTTCTCCCCGAGAGGGAGAAGAACAGGTCGGCGTCCGTGACTCTGTCGGTGGTCACCTCTTATTCCTCTCCCTCTCGGGGAGAGGTGGCTCCGCGAAGCGGAGTCGGTGAGGGGGGGCTTCGGTCCGCACAACCTCCCACTGCCGTCGTCATTGCCGGGCTTGTCCCGGCAATCCATCTCGCCCCCTCAATCACCACGTCATTCCCGCGAAAGCGGGAATCTCCCACCCGGAAACAGAGATCCCCGCTTTCGCGGGGATGACGCTGTGGCAGGTGGAGGCAGCAAATCTATCCAACTTATCCCCGCCCGCGAAATTTCCCCCATAATCTCCCCCACAACTCCGCACGGACGGTCTGCAGACGACAGTAGCGGGGAGGGCCAACCGTGGTGGATCGTCTCCATCCGCGCGTTCGGGTCCGGCGTCCCCTGCGACGAGCGATCAAAGGGCGCGATTCCGGGCTGTCCGAAAAATTGGCACCTCGGAGCGGCGACGCTTCTTATTTCACTATCCACGAAGCGCCAGCCGCTCCGAGGTTCCGTCCATCCATTATCCCCGGAGGCGAAGATCGCCGTCCGGCGCTCAGCCCTGGGCGCCGTAAGCCGTCCAGAAGAAATAGAGCGTCATAGCGATCCCATAGACGATCACGCCGATCCTGATCCACTGCGTTGGGATATACCGCGCCAACCGCGCCGCGACATAGCCGCCGGTTGTCACCCCCACCAGCGCAATCGAGCCATGGTACCAGTCAATCGTGCCGTTGAGGACAAACCGCGCCACGGCCACGAGCGCGATGGTCGAGGAGATGAACAGTTTCAACCCGTTCATCGCATGCATGTCGCTCATCCCCGCCATGGCAAGGAACGCCAGCAGCAGAATGCCGAGCCCGGCATTGAAGAACCCGCCATAGACCGATACCGCCGCCAGCAGCGAAAGGATAAGCACTGTTCCCAGCAGCTTCATTCCGCTGCGCCCGCCACCCCGCGCCCGCAACGTCGCATTGATCCGATTGCCGAAAATGAAGGACAGCACCGCAAAGGCCATCAGCCAGGGCACGACTTTGGAAAACTGCTCGTCCGAAACCACCAGCAGCAGCTCCGCCCCGATATAGCCGAACACGGCCGCGATCAGCCCATAGACGACCAGCCGATCCTTGTATGGCGCGACCGATTTCCAATAGCCCGCCGCGCCGCTGACATAGCCGGGCAGGGCCGCATAGGTATTCGACGCATTGGCAAGCACAGGCGGCACGCCGGCAAAGAGCAGAGCCGGGAACACGATGAACGAGCCGCCACCGGCCAGAGAATTGACGGCGCCGCCAAGAAGGCCGGCAAGAAGCAGCAGAATTTCGGTCATCGGAAGGTCACCCAAGGCAGACACATGTTCCTAGACCGCCCGGCGCTGGCAGCCCAACACAATTGTCTGATCGCCGCCATCACCCCGATTGATCGGCTGATCTTGACTTCGCGGCCCACGAGGCGCATTTACGCGTCCGGTTGCTGGCGCCTGCCGCTCGCGGACATCTGTCCATGGTGAAGCTCAGCTGCATAAACGTGACACTTCGGTTCTCTCCGAGGCGCATCATGGCAAAGCGGGCACCCATGGACCAGTCGCCTCCTTCCAGGAGATGACCTTTCATGTCTTTTTCTCTCGACACCCCTTCGGCCCAGACCCTCAAATCCGAGGCCAAAAACCTGCGCGAAGAGCGCGCCAAAACCGGCCAACCGATCACCCATGGCGCCGCCCTCGAAGAGGTCGCTCGCACCCACGGTTTTCGCGATTGGAACACAGCCCGCGCGGCCTTGCCCGATCGTGTCGCCGTGCCCTTCCAGGTCGGCATGCGCGTCAAAGGCTTCTATCTCGAACAGCCTTTCCGCGGCCTTCTTATTGGCCTCCAATTGTCCACCGACATGCAGCACCACAAGGTGACCATCCAGTTCGACGAACCGGTCAACGTCACCCCGACCTTCATGTTCGCCGCCCATCGCCAGCGCGTTACCGCCACGGTCGACATCCACGGCCTCTCACCCGCCCTCCGTGGCAACGGCCAGCCGCAAATGCGGCTGATGCGGGAGTAGGACCTTTCACCCACGCCCGGTTGTCACCCCATCCTGAGATATCAAGATGGATCCCGGCCTTCGCCGGGATGACAGCCGGCGGGTGGCACTCCATTGGAGCCCAAAGCACCCCCACGGGGGATCGAAACCTCGGTGGCCGTCCTGTTGGTCAGGCAACTTACCCCCGCTTCTCCCTAAGCGACTAAACTAGGTACTCCAATGGTTCAGGGGGCCTTTTCATCAATTGCGCTTATCAACCCAGGGTACGCTTTCATGGTGACGGCCCGTTCCAGTCTGCCCATGTCTCCTTCGTCCACCCACAGCGTCATTCCCGCGAAAGCGGGAATCTCTGTCTAGTGGCATGAGATGCCCGCTTTTGTGAGAATGACACCCGAGAGAACGAAGGCCGGAACCAGGCCAACACAATCGTTCTAACCAACCTCCTCCGACATCCACCGTCTCCCCCTAGTCCCCTAAGCCCCCACCCCCCAACCCACCCCCCACACTCAAGCCCCGAACCCCAAACCCCAAACGACCGATGCCCTCCGCGCCCGGCCTTGTTCTTCATCGTAAAACACCGATATACCTGTTTCATCCAAACGAGGACGGTGCTCATGACCACCCAGACCAAGCCGATCGAAGCCTATTCCCTCCCCACGCCCAACGGGCAAAAGGTACACATCATGCTCGAAGAGCTTGGCGTGCCGTGGAATTACCATCGCATCGATATCGGCAAGGGCGACCAGTTCACCCCTGAATTCCTGGCCATTTCGCCCAACAACAAGATCCCCGCCATCGTCGATCCCGAAGGTCCGGGCGGCGAGCCGATCTCGATCTTTGAATCCGGCGCTATTCTGAAGTATCTCGGCCTGAAATTCGGCAAGCTCTACCCGACCGACCCGCGCGAACAGGTCAAGGTCGATGAATGGCTTTTCTGGCAGGTTGGCGGCTTTGGCCCCATGCTCGGCCAGAACAATCACTTCTCGGTCTATGCGCCCGAAAAGATTCCCTACGCCATCAAGCGCTACAATGACGAAACGCACCGGCTCTTCGGCGTTCTCAACAAGCAGCTGGCCGGCAGGGAATACATCGCCGGTGAGTACTCGGTCGCCGACATTGCTGCTATCGGCTGGGCCCAGGCCTGGGACCGTTATGGCATCCACAGGGACGAATTCCCCCACGTCCACGCCTGGCTCGAACGGCTCGCGGCCCGTCCTGCCGTCGCTGCTGGTCTGAACTGGGGTAAGGACGTGCAGGCCAAAAGCCTCGCCGACGACAAGGAAGCGCAGAAGGTTCTGTTCAACCAGCGCGCCCGCTAAATCAAGGCGCCCCCGACTTATCCTCGGGGGCGTATTCCGCGCTATTGTTGAGTCGCTTGCTCTTCCGCCAGGCGCGCATCAAGCTCCGCCTGAGGCACGCGCACCCAGTCTTCGCCGCGGCAGATGACATTGTAGAGCACGCAGCCATTGAGCCGCATCGTGTCCGGCCCGGTCAGTTCCACATAGCCCGAATAGGTTTTGCCGTCCTGCGGGTTGTAGATTTCCCCGTCGAAGATCGTCGGCTTGCTCCCCGGCCGCAGAGTGAGCAAATGAAGGTCCTGCATCGGCCGATTGCGCAGCGCGGGGTCCTCGTTACGATAGTCAAAAAACTGTTCCGGCGACATGGCCGCTGCGGCCTCGGCTTCCTCGGCGCTCAGCCCTTCCGAGGGCACCACGATCGTGGTGAGAAAGCCGCAATAGCCCAGTTCACAGACCTGGATCGTAACCTCGGACAAAAGCTGCGCCCGCCAGACGCCTTCAATCGGGGAAGCCGGAAACGGATATAGCGGCGCCTCGGTCTGCGCCAGCGCAAGGCCCGCAATGCCCAGCCAACACGCCATGGTCCACTGCACCAGGCTCATCGCTCTGCCACAAATCGTCATGTCCGCCTCAGCCGCTTTGAGCCGCGATTCGTCTCTGATCGCCGCCGAGAAACCTATCCGCGCCTCCGCGCCAAGGCCAAACAAATCGGCACGGGGCCAGCCACAACCGTCCGGACCCCGATTTGCCCGACAATCTCGCCCCCCACCCAAAAACCTCTTGCCATAAAAGGCCCCTCCCGCTAGACCCGACCGCGTTGGAGAGGTGGCCGAGTGGTCGAAGGCACACCCCTGCTAAGGGTGCAGGTCCGGAAGGGCCTCGAGGGTTCGAATCCCTTCCTCTCCGCCATTTTCCTGAAACAAAGCGTTTTCAATAGTTTAGATTCCGAAGAATCTTCGGTATCCTACAGCTTGTGTCGTTCCGCTCTCCGGCCTATCGGCTCCGGAGTCGGAGACGGAGACGAGCAGTCTTGCGCCAGTTTCGACCTGTGCCGGAATTGCCATCACCCGCCAGAGGCAGTGGCATCGGCAGACGGCATGCGCCCCATAAAGCCGTGAAACAGCCGCTGGCGGTCGTCGATGTCCGGCAATAGCACCAGACACTCTGGGCAAGGTAGACGAAGCCGGCCCAGGCCGCGATATCAGCCAACTAGATGCGCAGGCATGGAATTGGCGGGGCGCTGCACGAATGAGCGAGCTATGCGCTCGCCCATTCGCGCTTCTACTCAAGCCTGTTGGGCCCAAATCCGTTTGAGCCAGGATCGCCGTGCATCTAGTGCGGCGCGCGCCAGCTCTGTCTCGGGGGCGAAGAAATCAAAGCCGTGGAAACCACCTGACCAGATATGGAGTTCGGCCGTGCCGCCTGATGCCCAGATGCGGTTGGCATATTCGACATTTTCGTCCCGGAACATTTCGGCGCTGCCTGCCTCGATGAAGGCGGGAGGCAGATTGGTGAGGTCTGTGGCCCGGTAGGGGGCGGCATAGATGGAGACGGCATCGGTGCCGACACGGTCGCCCAAAAGTGATTGCCAGCCGAGGAGATTGCGTTGCCGGGTCCACGTATTGCCCCGGAGATAGTGATGGCTCGAAGGCGTCGTGTTGGTGTCGTCGATCATCGGGCAGAGCAGCATCTGTCCGGCGAGTTTCACTGTGCCGCGGTCGCGGGCGATGAGCGAAACGCCCGCGGAGAGGCCGCCGCCGGCGCTGCCGCCCATGATGACGATGCGCTTGGGATCGATCCCCAGCATTTCGGCCGAAGCCGACATCCAGACGAGACCCGTGTGGCAGTCTTCGACGGGCGCGGGATCGGGATGTTCAGGGGCCAGCCGATACTCGACTGTGGCAGCAACAATGCCGAATTCGAGGACGAGATCGACAAGCCGCGGCACGTCCATGCGGCGATTGCCCACCATCATCCCGCCGCCATGGATATTGTACATAGCCCCAACGGGGGCGGCGCCAGCAGCGATCCGTTCCTTGAGGCCGCGGGGCGAGAGTACCGAGACAATGACGTCGGGTGCGCCCTGAGGGCCGGGCACGGCATATTCAGCGAAGTCGATGGGATGGTCGCCGATGGCCGCCTCGAAGGACGGGAACCATTGGTCCATGGCCGCGCGTTCGGCCACAAGGCCCTCGGCAGTCATTTCGGGGGCATCCTGTGGGGCGATCTGCGCCAGGGTTGCGAGCATTTCGCGGGCATAGGGAACAGGACGCGAGCTGGGGGTGCTCATGAGGGATCCTCGGATCAGGGGCCTTCGGGATTGACGACATCGCGGTCCGCCCAGAGCGGCTCCACGGCGGAGCGAATGGTTTCGGCGCCAATCCGCTCAACCAGTCCAATGGCCGCGATGGCTTGTTCGAGCTGGGTGAGTTTTGTCGCACCGAAGAGCGTGTTGACGTTGTGCTTGTGGGTGAGGGTAAAGGCGACGCAGAGCTGCGCCGGGGTGGCCCCGAAATCGGCGGCAATTTTTGCGAGGGTCGGAACCGATGCCACGATTTTCTCGCGGATATTGCCTGGGTCGCGTCCCACTTCGCGTTCGAGCGGCGTCGGTTTGACCAGCACGCCGCCCTCCATCACGTCGGAGGCCTGCATCTTGAAACCCTGGGCGAACAGTTTGGCGAAGGGCGAACCATCGGGAATCGAGCGGCGCGAAACCGAATATTTGAGCTGCGCCATGACCGGGGCATCGACGCCCTCGGCGCGGGCGATATCGATGAGCGCGGCGATATTGGTCGCCGACCAGTTGTTGACGCCCCAGGTCCGGATAAGGCCGGCCTTTTTGAGTTCGGCGAGCGAGAGAACGAGATCGCGCAATTCCAGATCGTCGCGTCGCAGGTCGCCCAGGACCGCCATGTCGGCATGGTCGGCGCCGACGCGGAAGAGGGCATTTTCGAGCTGCGGCCTGAAACCCTTGTCGGGGTCAAAGCCTTCGAGCCAGAGTTTTTCCGACAACAGATAGTCATGCCGTTGCATTCCGGCAGCGCGGACGATGGCCGAGAACAGAATATCGGTCAGAGGCGGCGGCTGGGTGTCGGGTGTGCCATAGACGCCGACGTCGAACATGTTGATGCCGGCATCGACGGCCTGCCGGATCATGCGGACGGCGAGGCCGAAATCCATGCGGTCATAAATGTGCCAGGAGCCCATGGAGAGGAGCGGCAGGCTGAGGCCGGTATCGCCAAGCGCCTGGTGGGGGACGATTGCGTTCATGTTAAAATTCCCAAAATTCAGGCGAGGCGGGGATCGATGACGGCTTTGATCATGTGGTGCTTGCACATGGCATCGACGCAGGCGGAGGCTTCCGAGAGACCGACGGGAGCGGCAAAAAGCTCGTCCCAGGGCATGGCACCGGCGAAGGCCTTGAAGAACTCTATGGCACGGGCGTAGTCGGCAATATCGCCATTGAGCGAGCCGAGCACGGTCAGCTCCTTGCCCATCAGCATGCCCAAAGGCAGGGGATAGTCGTCGCGGGCGGTCGAGCCGACCACCACCACCTTGCCGCGCTGGGCGGCCATGCCGACCGCCTCCTTGCCGACCGATTTGGCTCCGGCAAAATCGAAGACATAGTCAGCCCCCCGGCCGCCGGTCAGTTCGAGCACTTTTGCGACCACGGCCTCCGAACCCATGGCTATATCGACCACATGATCCGCACCGAAACGCTTGGCCATATCGAGGCGTGGGGCAGGTGAGCCAACGGTGATGACCTCGGCGGCGCCCGAGAGTTTTGCTGCGGCAGTCGCAAAAATGCCGAGCGCGCCGGAACCCTGGATGACGACCTTGGAGCCGACCTTGATGCCGCCTGCCCGGTCCACGGCGCGCAGCACGGTTTTGGCGGCGCAGCCGGCCATGGAGGCCCAGGTGTCCTTCACATTGTCGGGGATGCGCAATTTGGCCGAGCCGGGTGCGACATAGCTGAATTCAGCAAGGCCGGCGGTGGAAAAGGGAAAAGTGTCGGAGCGCTGCAGGAAGCCATAGCCGCGCTTTTCGCAGGCGACCGGCTCGCGCAGGATGACGCAGCCATAGCATTCCCCGCAGGTCGATTCCGACCAGCCGATGCGGTCGCCGAGCTTGAGTTCGGTGCCGAGAGCATCATGGGTGTGCCCCCCAGGGCGATAATTTCGCCCACCATTTCATGGCCGAGCACCATGGGCAGCATGCGCGGAAAGCTCATCTTGCCTTCCCAGATTTCTATATCGGTGCCGCATAGCGTGGCGCAGACGATGCGCACCAGGGCCGCGCCGGGATCGAGCTTTTCCGGCAGGGGCAGGGTGGTCAATTCAAGCGGCTTGCCATGCCCGGTCAGCACGGCGGCGCGGGTCGAGGTCGGGATCATCTTCTCTCCTCCAGAAACGATCAGGCCAGCAATTGCCCGCCATCGATGGCGAGGCTGACGCCGGTAATGTGCGACGCGGCGTCGCTCGCCAGAAACACCACGGCCGGTGCGATCTGTTCGACCTCGGCAATGGTGGCGAGCGGAATACGCTTTTCCCAGGCGGCGCGCGCTTCGGGATGTGCGGCAAAGCCCGCGGTCAGCGGCGTGATCACCGGGCCGGGCGCAACTGCATTGGCGCGAATGCCATGGGATGCCATTTCGATGGCTGTCGAGCGGGTGATCGCATCGACGGCGGCCTTGGTGCATTCATAATGTCCCATGCCCGGCGTCGGCTGGCGACCGCCAATGGATGAGACATTAACGATCGTGCCTTTGCCCGCAGCGATCATGCGCTTGCCTACGGCCTGGCTCATCAACCAGGTGCCGCGCACATTGACCTGATAGGTGAGGTCCAAGAGAGCAATATCGAGATCGACAACCGTGCCGCCGCCGCCGACCACACCGGCATTGTTGACGAGGACGTCGATTCTGCCATGTCGCGCCACGATCCCGGCCACGGCACCTTCCACTGCGGCGGCATCGGAAATGTCGAGCGACACGGCCTCGCCACCAAGCGCGGCGGCCGTCCGCGAGGCTCCCTCGCCGTCGCGATCAATGACCACAACCTTGTCTCCAAGCGCGGCAAAAGCTTCGGCAATGCCCTTGCCCAGGCCCTGCGCCGCCCCGGTGACGACGATGTTTCTTGGGACTGACATGTCCTCTTCCCCCTCGTTGATTTTTGGGGTCGCCAAATGACCCTTAACATGTTTATTATACGTGTGTAGAAAATAAGTCCACTATCCGGTAACACGGAAAAAAGGGGGGATTGCATGCCAGGAATCGATGTGCCCAAGCGCCGGCTCGGAAAGAACGGACCGCTGGTTCCGGCCTTTGCGCTGGGATCGTGGAACACCTGGAATCGGATGAGCCCCGACGATGCCGTGACCATGGTGCAGAGGGCAGTCGAAGTCGGGGCCGCCTTCTTCGATGTGGCCTATTATAATATGGGGCCGCACGAGGAGCACTCGCGCACCGACATTCTCTTCGGCGCGGCAATTCGCGCCGCCGGCGTCGCGCGGCGGGATTTTCAGGTCTGCGGCAAGCTCTGGCTCTGGGAATATCCGAAACTCAATTTCCGCCAGCAGATCGAGACCAGCCTCGAACGGGCGGGTCTTGACCGTTTCGACACGCTGGTGGTCGGCGACTATTTCGGCACGCCCGACATGGAGCCGGTGGTGGCGGGGGTCAATGAATTGATCGCCGCTGGGCTCGTTGACGGCTGGGGCATCAACAATTGGCATTTTGTACATACGCGGCAGGCGCTGGATTTTGCCGACAAGGCCGGCCTCGTGGGCCCAAGCTTTGCGCAGTTGAAATATAGCGTCGTGCGCCGCTCCATGGCCGAGGGGGCGGAATATGGTGCGCTCTTTGCCGATGGCACTTTGGGCCTGCAGGCTTCCGATTGCCTCGAAGGCGGTATTCTCGCCGGGCGCGGCGTGCCCGCTCGCAAGATCGGGGCCGATGTCGGCGCCATTCGCGAGCGCATTTATGCGGCCGCGCCAAAGCTCAAGGACATAGCCGACGAGTTTGAAGCCAGCCCCGTGCAATTGGCGCTCGCCTTCTGCCTCGCCAATCCAAACGTCACCAATGTGCTGTTCGGCGCATCGCGCCTGGAACAGCTCGAAGACAATCTCGGCGCCATCGCGCTGCTGAACCGCGCTGGGGACCGGATCAGGCCCGCTCTGGCCGATCTCTGGCTCGATCAGCACGTCCGTTCGGATGGCGTTTGGTAGCAAAATCGCTGGGGGAAGCCGCCTTGTGCTTCTTGTCAACGTATGTAGAATAAACCACGGATAGACCCAATCGAACCGTGGTTCGGCATGCTGGGAGGCGAGGGGCCTCTGGCAGCAAAAGGGAGAGAACGATGAACCAATTCAGGGCACTAGCCGCCCTTTCCTTTGTAGTCGCCACGCTGGGCACCGGCTCCTGGGTTGTAGCGCAGGATGCGCCGACCGATCTCAACATCGGCAATTTCCTCGACATTACCTCCTGGGACCCGAGCCTGGCCGATATCGGTTTCGACGGGCCCTATCTGTCGGCGGTCTATGATCCGCTGGTGGCGCTCGATGCCGCCGGCAAGCCGATCCCGGTGCTGGCAACTGCCTGGACCTATTCGGACGATCTTCTCACACTGACCATGGATCTGCGTACTGGCGTCACCTTTAGCGATGGCGTGGCTTTCGACGCCGACGCGGCAGTGGCCAATCTCAATCATCTCAAGGCTGGTGCCCGGTCTGGCGAAGCCTATCTCAACGTCACCAGCATCACCGCTGTCGATGCCGATACCATCGAGATCGCCCTCAGCGAGCGCGACGACACCATGCTCTATCTCATGGGTCTGGGTCGCAGCTACATGGCTTCGCCCGCAACCATCGAGGCCGGCACGCTGGTGACGGCGCCGGTCGGTTCCGGGCCCTATCTCCTCGATGAGGGCATGAGCGTTGCCGGCTCGGAATATCACTTCACCAAGGTTGCCGAACACTGGGATAGCGCCACCTATCCCTTCCAGAATATCGCCATCTTCCCGATCATTGACCAGACCGCGCGTCACAACGCCATGTTGTCGGGCCAGATCAATGTCAATTTTGCCGATCCGCTCAACCTCGAGCAGGCCAAGCAGATGGGTTGGAACATCACCTCGGGCGTTTCGGCCTGGGTAGGGCTGCAAATTGTCGATCACATGGGGACGACGCTGGCCCCACTCGGCGATGTCCGCGTGCGCCAGGCGCTCAACTATGCCTTCGATGGCGCTGCCATCCTCAATTCGCTCGGCGCCGGCGCTGGTCAGGTTACCAATCAGGTGTTTCCGGCCGGGCAGAGCGGCAATGATCCCGCGCTCAACGCCCTCTACGCCTTCAATCTCGACAAGGCCAAGGAACTGCTCGCCGAAGCCGGCTATGCCGATGGCTTTGACGTGAGCATGCCCATGTCGCCCATTTTCGCGCTCTGGCAGCCAGTGGTCGACCAGACTTTTGGCGAACTGGGTATCCGCGTCACTTGGGACGACATGCAGATGATGGATTATCAGGTCAACGCCCCGAACTATCCCATGTTCGTCGCCCTTATCGCCATGGACAATGATCCGGTTGCGACCCTGGCCCGGCAGGTCTCTACCCAGCAGTGGTACAATCCTGCCCCGCAATTCGCTGACGTTCCCGAGCTCAAGGCTCTGGTCGATGACGCCCTCGCTGCGGTCGGCGACGAACAGGTCGCCAAGATTGCCGCCGCCAATCAGAAGCTCACCGAATTGGCCTGGTGGTCCGTCTGGTATCAGGCCGACAACACCTACTACTCGGTCCCCGAAATTGCCGTGACCCCGGTCATAGGCATGATGTTCCCGACCCTGCGTTCGATCCAACCGACGCAGTGACGAAGCCGGCGGCCGGACTTCGGCCCGGCCGCCACCCCTGAACTGCCTTTGGAGGAAACGTCGTGATCGGCTTCATCGTGAAGCGGCTTGTTGCCGGTATTGTCCTGCTGCTCGCCGTGTCCATCGGAACGTTTTTCCTCGCCCGTGCCGCGATCAGCGACCCCACGGCGGGTCTTTTGGGAACAACGGCAACGCCGGCCCAGCGCGCGGCGCTGGCCGCAAAGATCGGGCTCGACCGTCCGCTCATGGTGCAATTCTGGGATTGGTTCCGTGGCGCCCTTGTGGGTGACTTCGGCGTCTCCTGGCGCAATTTCCAGTCGGTCAACAAGCAGATCGCCATAAAGCTACCGGTGACGCTGTCTGTGGTCACCTTTGCCACCCTGATCACCGCTGTGGTCGGCACCGCCTTCGGCCTTATCGCCGGCCTGCGTCCCAACAGCCTTTTCGATCGCATCATCAAGACCGTGTCGGTCGTGCTCTTCGCGCTGCCAGGCTTCTGGATCAGTCTGGTGCTGGTTGTCTGGTTCGCCATCCAGCTCAAATGGTTTCCTGCGGTCGGCTATGTGCCGCCGGCCCAGTCGCTTGGCGGCTGGCTGCGCTCGATCACCCTGCCGGCCTTTTCGCTGGCGCTGGGCGCCATAGTCGTGGTCGCCGAGCAGCTCCGCAATGAGGTGATCGCCGTCAACAAGCAGGATTTTGTCCGCACCCTGCGCAGCCGTGGGCTGTCGCGCGGTCGGGTGACCCTTCACATCCTGCGCAATGCCTCGCCTGCGGCTTTGACCGTGCTCGCCGTCATGTTCGTGGGCCTTTTGAGCGGTGCCATCGTGGTCGAAGCCATTTTCAGCCTTCCCGGCATCGGTCAATTGACCAATGCCTCCTCGCAGAATGGCGATATTCCCATCCTGCTTGGCATTACCGTTGTGTCGGTCATCTTCGTCGTCATCGTCAATTTCCTGCTCGACATCGCCCTGGGTTGGATCAATCCCAAGGTGCGCGTGCGATGAGTTCCCTTTCCGTCATGTCCGATCTTGCTCCCAGCGCGCCGCGCCGGCGTTCCATTCTCTCGCGTTTCCTCAGCGCACCGGCCGGCGTCGTCTCGCTTTCGGTCGTCATCGCGGTCATTGCCATCGCAGTCTTTGCGCCCTGGCTTGCCCCGCACGATCCCAATTTTGTCGATCTTGCTAGCGCCAAGGTGCCGCCCAGCGCGGAGCATTGGCTGGGGGGCGATGCCACTGGTCGCGACATGTTGAGCCGCCTCATCTGGGGCGCCCGCACGACCCTGCTCGGGGCTCTCGTGACCATCATCACGGCCCTCATTATCGGCGCACCGGCCGGCATTGCCGCGGGCTATTTTGGCGGGTTTTTCGACCGCCTCTCCTCCTGGGTAAGCGATGCCCTGCAGGCCGTGCCCGGCATGATCATCCTGCTCGTCGTCGCCGCCGGAACGCGCTCGAACTTCGTGCTGATCATGGCGACAGTGGGCGCCTTCCTTGCGCCCGGCTATTTCCGTATTGCGCGCTCGACGACCCTTGCCATTCGCAATGAGCCGTTTATCGACGCCGCCCGCGTCGCTGGGCTCACCCATCCGCGCATCATCCTGCGGCATATCCTGCCCGGCATAGGCGCGCCCATCATCATCCAGACGGCACTTGCCACAGGCATTGCCATGGGCATTCAGGCCGGCTTGCAATTCCTCGGCATTGGCGCGGCCAGTGTGCCCGCCTGGGGTGCCATGATGAACGAGGGTTTCCGGCATATGCTGTCGACCCCATTGTTACTGCTCTGGCCTTCGGCAGTGCTCGGCATCACCATTGCCGCCCTCGCGGTTGCTGGCTCAACCTTGGCCGATGTCGTACGCATCAGAACCGATGCTCCAAGCGCTCGTAGTAGCGGCCAGGTCACTAATGCCGCTCCCGCAGACGTGGTCACCGGTAGCTTTGCCTATGCCCCGGAAGCTGCCGCCGTGCGCGTCGACAATCTGCGCGTGCGCTACGCCGCCGGTGATGGTGCCGTCGAGGTCGTCCACGGCATTTCCTTCGACATCGCGCCGGGCGAGGTTCTGGGCATTGTCGGGGAATCCGGCTCGGGCAAATCGCAGACCGTGTTCTCGATCCTCGACCTGCTGCCGACGGGCGGTTCGAGCAGCGTAGACGGCATGTGGATCGGCGGGCAGGCCGTGCACACCATGTCGCCGCGCGAGCGGGCCGGCATGCTGGGCACCGAGATCGGCTATATTCCGCAGGAGCCGATGTCCAATCTCGACCCCTCCTATACCATCGGTTTCCAGCTCACCCAGCCGCTGCGCACCGTTCACAAAAAGTCGCGCGCCGAAGCCGATGCAATTGCTCGCGCCGTGCTGAACCGCGTCGGCATTGTGGACATCGACCGGGTGATGAAATCCTATCCGCACCAGATTTCCGGCGGCATGGCGCAGCGCGTGCTGATAGCCGGAGCGATCGCCGGGCGTCCCTCGGTGCTGGTCGCCGACGAGCCGACCACGGCACTTGATGTGACCGTGCAGGCCGAGGTGCTGGAACTCCTGCGCGAATTGCAGGCCGAACTCGGTATGGCCCTGGTGCTGGTAACTCATAATTTCGGCGTCGTTGCTGACATTTGCGACCGCGTGATCGTTATGCGCGATGGGGCAATCGTCGAGGCAAGCGCGGTGGAGACTGTTTTCGCTGCCCCCGAGCAGAACTACACACGCGAACTGATCGCCGCTTCGCTCGATGACACCAAGGGCCGCCGCGAACTGGACGCAGTCCATGCCGCGCAGACGGCTGCGACTGCCTAGGAGTTCTGGATCATGGCCAACCCCATCCTCTCCGTCGAAAATCTCGTGGTCGAGTACGGTGACCCAAAGCGCAGCTTCCGTGTGCTGCATGAGGTGTCGCTCGACGTCGGTGTCGGCGAATGCGTCGGCGTCGTCGGCGAAAGCGGTTCGGGCAAATCGACCCTCGGCAAAGCCATTCTGGGCCTCGCTCCGGTGCGGCACGGGCGCATCTTCTTCGAGGGCGAGGACATCACCCACGCCCGCGGCGCAGCTCGGCGGCGCCTTGCCAGCAGCATTCAGGTCGTCTTTCAGGACCCCTATGGTTCTCTCGATCCGATGATGAATGTCGGCGACATCCTTTCCGAGCCGCTTGAAGCTGCCGGACAATCCCGGCGCATGGCGCGTTCGGCAGTTGCCGAAATGATCGAGCGCGTGCGTCTGCCGGCCAGCGCCATCGACCGCTACCCCAGCGAATTTTCGGGCGGCCAGCGCCAGCGTCTCGCCATTGCGCGCGCCCTGGTGCGGCGGCCAAAACTCATCGTCTGCGACGAACCGGTCAGCGCGCTTGACCTGACCACCCAGGCGGCGGTGATCGATCTGTTCATCGAGTTGCAGCGCGACATCGGCGTGTCGTATCTGTTTGTTTCGCACGATCTTGGGGTCGTGCGCCGCATCTGCCATCGCGTCGCCGTCATGCAGCGGGGCGAGATTGTCGAGTTCGGGGAAGGGGAACAGGTGACGCGCGCGCCGGCCCACCCCTATAGCGCCCGGCTGCTTCTCGCTTCGCCCGTCGCCAATCCTCAGGCGCAGGCCCGGCGTCGCGCCGCCTGGCTGGCGCTGCGGGAGGCCGACCGCGTCCTTCCCGCGGGGCAGTGAGCGCCAACCGAGCCTCGAAAGAACTTCATGCCAAAAATCATCGATCACGACCAACGCCGCCGCGACATCATCGAGGTCGCCAAGCGTCTCATCCTGCAAGGCGGTTTTGAGGCGGCCACCATGCGCAGCCTCGCCACCGAGGCGGGCTTCGCCAATGGCGCGCTCAAGCACTATTTTCCGGGCAAGGAAAGCATCATCGCCGCAACCTTCCAGAGTGTTCTGGCCGAGATCGATCCCAGGCAATTGCTCGATGAAGAAGCGCCGCCCCCCGACCGCGATCCGGTCGCGTATCTGCGTGAAGCCATCGACACCTGGCTGCCCTCGGAAGAGCGCGAGATCAATGCCGGCCGCGTGCTGCTGGTGCTGTGGGAACATGCCGCGTCCAATGGCGAACTTGCCGAACTCTACCGCCAGTTCTTTGCCAATTGGGGCGAGCTGATCACGCGCATGCTGCGCGACGCGCGCGGCGATCTGCCTGCCCTGAGCCAGGCCGATCTGACCCGCTATGCGCTCGAAATCCGCTCCGTGGTCATCGGCGCCAACGTCGTCAACCTGATGCATCCCGACGGGCAGCACATCGCCGTCTATGGCGCCTATGTCGATGACATCATCCGGCGCGTCATCAGTCCGACCTAGCATTTTTGAGAAGAGACCGACCTTGACCGCACAAGCAAATTTTCTGGCCGTCCAGCACTTTCGCAGCCCCGCGCCAAAGCATGCGCCGGTTTTGCTCCTCCATGGCTTCATGTCGAATGGCGCGGCCGACTGGCCTGCAGCCGCCTGGGTCGAGCCGCTGCTGGTTGCCGGACGCGATGTGATCGTGGTCGATCTGCCCGGCCATGGCGCCAGTGCTCGGGTCGAAAATGCCGAGGCAGCGCGTCCCTCCCGCATCGTCGCCGCCCTGGCCGATATTCTGGCGGAAGCCGGCGGTCCCGTTGATGTCATCGGCTATTCGCTGGGCGCTCGCCTCGCCTGGTCGCTGGCCGCGCAGAGCGGCGATCTCGTGGGAAAACTCGTGCTCGGCGGTCTTGCTCCCAATGAACCCTTTGCTGCCCTCGATTTCCCAGCGGCTCGCCGCTTCGTGGATGAGGGCATTGCCCCAACCGATCCGCTGACGGGCTTTGTCGCTGGCATGGTCGCACGCGCGCCTGATCCGCATTCGCTGCTCAATCTTGCCGAAGGCCTTGCCGCCGAGGCTTTTGATCCCCAGCGGGAAGCACCCGCCAAAAACGTGCTTTTCCTTGCCGGCACCGAAGATCCCATGGCCGGTGCCGTCGATACGCTCGAACCTTTTATTCCCAGATCGCGCACCCTGCGCGTGCCCGGCGACCACATGGGCGCGCTCGCCTCCGAGGCGTTCCGCCGCGAGGCCCTGGCCTTCCTCTGAAGGCCTTTTTCCGCCCGAATTTTTTCTTCAAGACTGCCTAGCCAGAGAGGGGCTCCTATGTCTGTTTCCACCCCGGCCACTGCCGATCCCAGCCGTATTCTCGATATTGCCACCGGCTATATGGGCGCACAGCAATTGTTCGCTGCCAGCCGCATCGGCCTTTTCGCCGCCCTTGCCGAAGGCGAACGCAAGGTTACTGATCTCGCCAAAACCACCGGCGTCAGCGAGCGCATGGCGCGCATCCTGGCCGATGCCATGGCCGGCCTTGGCCTGCTGACCCGCCGCGACGGCTCTTATTCACTGACGCCTAGTGCCGCCGCCTATCTCACCGGCGGGAAAGGCCAGCTCGATCTCGCGCCCTTTCTGACTTTCCTGGCTGAGATCAGCTATCCGCACTGGCTGCAATTTCCCAAAACGGTCGATACCGACCAGCCGGGTGATCTGGGCATGACCGAGGCGCGTTGGGCGACCTTCATGGCCGGCGTCATGACCTATAACAAGCTCCATGCCGACATGTTTGTCGGCGCGCTGGACTTTTCCGCCTATCGGAAAGCGCTCGATCTTGGCGGCCTCGCGCCCAATTTCGCCATGCGGGCCATGGAAGCCAATCCCAACCTGCGCACCACCTTCGTCTATGCGCCCGATTTCATCGAATCCGTGCGTCAGGCGGTGACGGATGCCGGTCTGATCGACCGTGTCGAGCTGATCGGCGCGGCCACCGAAACGGCGGAACCGAAAGGTGACTTCGACCTGGTTTTCGTCAACCACGTCGTCCATCGCTTCACCGTGGAACAGAACCGCGCCATCTTCCGCCATGCGCGTGCTGCGGCAGTACCAGGCGCGCGTCTTGCCGTGCTCGATTTCTACCTCGATGACAATGCTGAACAGCGCCCAATCGATGCGCTCCATGCCGCCGAATATCTGGTGATTGATGGCACCGTGGTGTTCCCCGAGGCCGAGGTTCGCTCCTGGCTGGTGGAAGCCGGCTGGCGTCCGCTCGAAACCGTGGCTCTGCCCGGCAGCCCACGCGTGCTGCTCGCCGAAGCAATCTGACAGAAAGCGGGGCCCCAAAGGCCCCGCGCTTTTTCAGGCAATAATGCTTTCGGCCGTCGCGTGTGAACGGTCGAAGACCACAATCCCACCCACAATCGTTAGATCGACATCGATCTCCGGCAAATTGGCCGCGCCGACAGAATAGGGATCGGCGCTCAGCACGCAGAGATCGCCGACCTTTCCCGGTTCCAGCGTACCCTTCCAGCCTTCCGCACCATCCTGTTCGGCCGGAATGCTCGTATACATGCGCAAGAGGCGGGTGAGTTGTGCGGGATCCACAGCCACGCCGCGCTGTTCGAGCAGGCCTGCGGCCGAGGCAATGATGCGGCGCCAGTCAAAGCTCGCAATCGGCGCATCCGAACTCAACACGGCGCGCAGACCGTCTTCGAGCATCAGATGGATCGGCCAGGCTGATGCGGCCGCTTCGGCGCTCACCGCCCCGGCGAGCCAATCGGCAGTGTGGTCGGCAATCAGCGGTTGCAACGCCAGGCCAATGCCGGCTGCGGTCATGCGGCGCAATTGCTCGCCCGAGACCAGATCGACATGGATCAGATAGTGCCGCCGTTCGCCCGCGCCGCCAAGCTTTTCGATGATGCCAACAAATTCCTCAATGGTCCTGTCGCCCGTTGCGTGGACGCCAATCTGCAAATCCATGCCATGGGCCAGTTCCACCATGGCGGTGAATTCAGCGAGGCGCTCGGCTTCGTCGCCCGTGCCGGTCATCAGCCCGCCATAGCCGCCCTTGGGATAGGCCGTGCGGGTCCAGGCGCTGTGCATGGGCGGAATGCCATCGGCGAAAATTTTTACGCCGGGAATGGCAAGCCAGCGCGGGTCGGTGCTCGGGGCGGGGACGGCCAGACCCGCGCGCATATCGGCAAAAGTACTGGCGCCATCGAGGAAACCGAAAAGCCGCAGCATGGTCACCCGCGCCGTCTGCGCTTCCGTGCCGGCCAGTTCGACATAGGTGTCGAGCATGGCGGTGCCAAAACAGCCGGTTTCACCCTGGTCCTCACCCGGCCCGATGCCCGGCTCGGTATAGCTGGTAATGCCGTGGGCGGCGAGCAGCGCCCAGGTTTTTCGCAGGGCGGCGCGGCGCTCGTCGGCGTTATTCAGCAGGCGGCCATCATGCCCGCTATCGCCGCCGCCGAAGAACAGGCTCGGCCAGCGCGCGCCCAGCCAGCTGCCATGCAGATGCGCATCGTTGATCCCCGGTAGGACGGCCCGCCCGTCGAGC
This sequence comes from Devosia sp., assembly GCF_024707125.1. Taxonomy (GTDB): domain Bacteria; phylum Pseudomonadota; class Alphaproteobacteria; order Rhizobiales; family Devosiaceae; genus Devosia. The sequence goes on along the minus strand of NZ_JANQAH010000003.1, from coordinate 321,240 downwards.
TCGATCACCTGCGTCATCGGCCCCTTGAGCGCCGAAATATCCGCCGCACTGCCGACCGCAATGATCTCGCCACTCCGGATCGCCAGGGCTTCCACCACGGTATTGGCAGCATCGAGCGTGATGACCGGACCGCCGCGCAGGATCAGGTCGGCGGGCCCCCCGAAGGGAGCGCTGCGTGTCGCTTGCGGGGCGGTGGTCATGGTCAAATCCTGAATCGTGCTCTATATTCCACCAATGTAGAAGAAAAAATTCGGCAGGGATAGGGAGCATTGCCAAAAGCTGGCGCGAAGGCGGGGTGAGTTCGCTTTCAGTCAAGTTTCAATTCGCTCCCAGGCGAGACAGGCGAGCCGTTTGCGGCCACCTTTTGCATAACCAGGGAGGGTCTCATGCGTTTCGCAGGTAAGACGGCGTTGATAACGGGCGGGGGCACGGGCATCGGCGCCGCCGTGGCGCGGCGGATCAGGAGCGAGGGTGGCAATGTCGCCCTGGTCGGCCGCCGCCGCGAACCCCTGCAAGCCGTGGCCGATGAAATCGGCGCCGCAGTCTTCGTCGCCGATGCCTCCGATGGCGCCAGCATGAAGGCGGCGGTATCGGGTGTTGTCGAACAGTTCGGCGGGCTCGATACTCTCATCGCCAATGCCGGCGGCCATGGCGTGGGCCCAACCATTTCCATGAGCGACGAAACCTGGGCCTTGGCGGTTCAGCTCAACCTCAACACTGCTTTTGTCAGCGCGCGAGAATCCTTGCCCGCTCTTATCGAGCGCAAGGGCAATATCGTCGTTCTGGCCTCGATTGCCGGACTTTTCGCCGGGCCCGATGCTGCCGGCTACGTCACCATGAAGCATGGCTGTATCGGCCTCGCAAAGTCTCTCGCCCGCGATTATGGCCGCTTTGGCGTACGCACCAATACGGTCTGCCCCGGCTGGGTCACCACGGCCATGGCCGACGACCAGATGGCTGCTCTCGCCAAGATGCGCGGCCTTGCCAGCATCGAAGAGGCCTATGCCCTCGTGACCAAGGACGTGCCGCTCGGCCGCCCGGCCGATGCCGAGGATGTGTCCAATGTGGTGTGCTTCCTCGCCTCGGGCGAGGCGGCAATGGTCAATGGCGCGGTGGTGACTGTGGATGGCGGTGCAGGCACCGTCGATCTGCCCACGCTCGCCTTCGTTCAATAGAGAAACTGGAGGAGACTTTTATGGCGGTCGAAAACCCCAAGGATTGGAAAACCTACGATCAGTTCGCCTATGGCATCGACACCAATCGGTTGCCGGCAAGCGACGCGCTGGCTGGCGCCAGCCACACAGTGACCTTCGAGGATGGGCGCGTGCTCACTCTCGGCTTTGCCAAGGGCAAGGTGATCTGGTCGGATGGCGGCGCGAGTGCCGAGGACGCATGCGAGGTCGTTGAGGTCGCTCCAAGCACCTACTTTGTCGAGATCATCTTCGCCTCCCGCCCCACCGAGGCGGAAACCATTGTCATCAACACCGTCTCCCGCCGCGCGCTTTCGATCTATTCCGTCGTGCGCGACAAGGACGTGTCGGTGGGCGAACCGCAGGTGGCGCAGGTGTTTCGCGCCGGCATCGTCGGCGATATTTCGGTGCCTCCGACTGGGCCAGTGCCCGCCGAAACGCGCGACCTCATCGGTCTACGCGCGCATTTCACCTATAGCCCCAACCATGTCTACGAGCACACCTACCTCTCCTCGCAGCGCTATTGCTGGCAGTGCCTTGTGGGTGTGCAGCGCGGCCATGGCGATGTCGATCTGACCACGACCTACAAGTTCGACGAAGACCAATATGTCTTCACCTTCCGCGAGTTCAAGATAGCGGTGGCTTCGACCTTCTTCTACAATTTTAAGGACATGCGTTCGACCGGCAAGTTCCTGGGCATTACCGGGGATGGCCGCATTCAGAACAGCCCGGCCGGCGCCTTTATCCGCAAGGCTTCAACCACCTTCTACCTGCCGGGCCAGGACCCGGTCTAAGGATTTTCAGTGATGCGCAGCACCTACGAACTCGTCAGAGCCCATTACGACGCCAATCTGCGTCATGACCTCGACGGCATGCTGGCCGATATAGCGCCCGATTGCCGCTGGACGGAAATGGACGGTTTCCCCTGCGCTGGCACCTATGTCGGCAAGGACGAAATCTTCAAGAATGTCTTCGAGGTGCTTGGCCAGCAATTCGATGGCTACACCTTCACGCTCGAACGCCTGCTTGATGCCGGCGACGATGCCGTGGCTATCGGCACCTATACGGCCAAGCACAAGGGCACCGGCAAGACCTTCAATGCCCGCGTCGTCCATGTCTGGGGCGCCAGCGGTGGCCTGCTCAGGCGTTTCGAGCAGTTCACCGATACGCTGCGCATCGCCGAAGCGATGCGCTAATGCCAAAACCTTCAGCGACCTTCCGCCTGACGGCGGAGGTCGCGGGGGGCCATATCGTAGCGGCTGCGAAAGGCGCGGGAAAAATGCGCGCTGGAGGAAAAGCCGACGCCGAAGGCAATTTCCGAAATGGATTGGCCGGCATATTGGCCCGAGAGCAGGCGCTGATGCGCCGCTTCGAGCCGCAGGTTCCAGAGATAGTCCGAAGGCGTCGTGGCCTCGGCAGCAAAGGCGCGAAACACATAGCGCGGCGTGCAGCCCATGCGGCGGGCGACGTCCGCAATGGAGAGATCGCTGCGCTCCAGATTAGCCCGGAAATAGGCTTCGACGCGGCGGCGCAGCAGATCGAGGCCCGTCGTGTCATTCTCCTCGGTCATGGGATCGGCCTCAAGCATTGTGCGCACGAGGCCAGTCATGGTCTGGCCTATGCTGGCGCGGGCGACAGCATCGAGCCGCTCGACCTCGTCAAAGGTCGAGCGCATCAGGGAAAGCAGCACGGCTTGCAGCCCGAGCTGGCTCGGGCCGGCGGTGCGCGGTTGGTCGAGGCCCGCGACAGTTTCGGCGGGCAGGGCGGCGCGGGGGATTTGCAGCAGCAGCAATTCCACCGGTTCGGGATTGGCGAGCATATAGGGCCGCGTCGGATCATAGATGATCGCAGCATCGCGGCTGATGCGAGCCTTCTTTCCGCCCTGCACGATTTCGGAGAGGCCGCGCGACTGAATGATCAGCTTGACCGCATCCGGGTCATAGGAATGGCGCACCACATCCTCTCCAAAAACCAGATGCGCGCCGGCCGAGAGCCGGGATAACCGGCACTCGCCCAAGCGCACTGAGGTCAGGTCACTATCATCCTCATTGCCGCCCAGAAAATCGAGGCGAACATTGCCGAAGAGGTTTTGGGCAACCCGACCGAAATCCCGGCCGGTGCCACGCTCGAGCAGGATTTCGGCCAAGATTGTTTCCCTCCGTGGTCAGCGCGCGATGGCCTTGCCGGTCATGAAGGCGGCGGCCCGCGCCGCGATCATCATCACCGGCGCATTGGTATTGCCCGAAACCAGGGTGGGCATGACCGAGGCGTCGCAGACGCGCAGGCCCTCGATGCCATGAACCTTGAGGTCCGGTCCCACCACGGCCATGCGGTCCTCCCTGGCGCCCATGCGGGCGGTTCCCGAGGGATGGAACACGGTTTTGGCCGTTTGCCTGATATAGTCGCGCAGTGCCTGCGGATCGCTTTCGACGCCCGGCTTGGGCAGCACGCGACGTTTCAGAATGTTCTTGAGGGCCGGCGCTTCGAGAATGCGAATGCTGAGGTTTACCCCGCGCACCAGCGTTTCGACATCCGCCGGGTCCGAGAGCGCATTGGCATTGAACAGCGGCTTTTCATGCGGGTCGGCCGAACGCAGCTTGATCGTGCCGCGCGAGCGCGGGCGCAGGAAGCAGGGATTGATCGAGAGGCCGTGGCCGGGCTCGGGCTCGCGATCGACAAAGCCGATCAGCGTCGGCAGGACGTGAAACTGCACATCCGGCTGGCCGGTGCCCGATGTATCGACGAAGCCGCCGCATTCCACGACGTTGGAGGTGAGAAGACCCTGGCGGCGCACCAGGTAGTTGAGCATGTGCAGGGCAGCGGTAATGCCCTTATCATGGCCAAGGATAGAGACTGGATCGCGTGTCTCGCCCTGTACGGGCACTTCCATATGATCCTGATAGTTCTCACCCACGCCGGGCAGATCGGCCGCCACAGCAATGCCGAGGGCCGAGAGTTCCGCCCCATTGCCGATGCCCGAAAGCTGCAGAATGCGCGGCGTGGCTATAGCGCCCGCGGTCAGGGCAATTTCGCGCCGCGCTTCGTACCTTGTGCCATCCTGCAATTCGACCGCCACGGCGCGCTTGTCGGCGATGATAATGCGCTGCACCTTTGTTTCGGTAAGAATGGTCAGGTTTTTCCGCTGTTCCGCCTCGCGCAGAAAAGCCTGGGCCGAACTCCAGCGACGTCCATTATGCGTGGTGCTTTGATAAAAGCCGGCGCCGGTCTGGCTTTCGCCGTTGAAATCGGCATTGGCGGGAATGCCCGTTTCGGTGGCGGCGGTAACAAATGCCTGGCTCAGCGGATGGCGGTGGCGCGGATTTGAGACGAAGAGGCTGCCTTTGCGCCCGTGGAAGGGGCCGTCGAGAGTTTCGTTATTCTCCAGCGATTTGAACGCAGGCAGCACATCATCATAGGACCAGCCCTTGCAGCCCAGTTCGGCCCAATGGTCATAGTCGTTGCGATGACCGCGAATATAGATCATCGCATTCACCGAACTGCCGCCGCCCAGCACATTGCCCTGCGGCACGATGCTGGGCCTGCCATTGAGGCCCGGTTCGGATTCCGAGGCATAGGGGTGAATGGCTTCACCCTTGCCGATAACCTTGAAGAATGTCGCCGGAATGTGAATCCAAGGATCGCTGTCGCGCTTGCCCGATTCAATCAGCAGGACGCTATGCGCCGGGTTTTCCGAAAGCCTATTGGCCAGCACGCAGCCGGCCGATCCGCCACCGACGATGATATAGTCAAACTGCGCCATGGTCAGCTCAGCACCGTCTGGGGAATGGTGAATTCCTTCAGGCCATCGGCACCGAATTCCACCCCGAAGCCGGATTGCTTGACCCCGCCAAAGGGCGCGTTGGGCTGGATGGCGCCGTGCTTGTTGATCCAGACCGAGCCACATTCAAGCTGGGTGGCATAGCGCTTGGCCTTGGCCGCATCCGCCGACCAGATCGAGCCGCCGAGCCCCGCCGGATTGGCATTGGCGCGAGCAACGACCTCGTCAATATCGCTATAGCGGATGATCGGCAGCACCGGACCAAACTGCTCGTCGTCCACGAGCCACACGCCATGATCGACATCGGCAACGAGCGTAATAGGATAGAAATAGCCCGGCCCATTGCTCGGCGTGCCACCGAGAAGAACGCGCCCGCCCTTGGCCCTGGCGTCCTCCACCATGTCGCGCACCTTGTTGAACTGCATTTCGTTCTGCACGGGGCCCAGCAGATTGGCTTCATCCTGCCCATCGCCCACCGGCACGGTGCGGGCAAAATCAACCAGCGCCTCGCAGACCGAGTCATAGATGCTGTCATGGACATAAAGGCGTTTCAGGGCCGCGCAGGTCTGGCCATTATTGATGAAGGCGCCCCAGAACAGCCCCTCGGCAATCGCCTTGGGATCGGCATCGGGCAGCACGATACCGGCATCATTGCCGCCCAGCTCAAGCGTCAGGCGTTTCAGCGTCGCAACGGCCGAAGACATGATCTTCTTGCCGGTCTCGGTCGAGCCGGTAAAGGTCATCTTGGCGATATCTGGATGGGCCGAGAGCGCCGCCCCAATACTGTTCTCGCCGGTGACCACATTGACGACGCCGGGCGGCAAGGCCTGGCTGATCAGTTCGACCAGCCGGATGGTGGAAAGCGGCGTTAAAGGCGATGGTTTTATGACAACGGTATTGCCCGCCCGCACCGCCGGGATGATGTGCCAGCAGGCGATCATCACCGGCCAGTTCCACGGCGTGATCGAGCCGACCACACCAATAGGCTTGCGGTGCAGCTCCACCCTTCCTTCCTCGCTGTCCTGCAAGACTTCAACGGGCAGGACGAGATCGGCGGTGGCGCGCGTCCAGGCATAGGCGCCGCCCATTTCAAAGCGCGAGCCCAGGCCGTTGAGCGGTTTGCCCTGTTCGCGGGTAAGAAGCTGCGCGATGTCTTCGGAATTGGCCTGGATCAGATCGGCAATGGCGTGGCAGGCACGCTGCCGCTCCGCGTCATCGGTCTTGCTCCAGCTCTTGAAGGCTTCACGCGCGGCGGCAACGGCCTCATCAAGCTGCTTCTTGCTCGCCAGCGGCATCAGGCCGACGACTGCTCCCGTCGACGGGTTTTTGACCTCGGCATGCTCGGCTGTCGGCACAGACCGACCGCCAATGAAGAGATTGTAAGAATTCATGTCCGGTTTCTCCCCCGATTTTTGGGAGCACTATGGGACGGTGAATTGGCCCCGTCTTGGAAACGGGCGCGGCGCGATTTGGACAAAAGCGCGGTAGCGCCTCAGCGCAGCAGGTCCCGCGGGGCGCATTCAAACATCTCCTTAAAACTGCGGTTGAAATAGGAGATGTCGTTAAAGCCGGTGGAATAGGCCACCTCGGCAATGGTCAGGTTGGATTGGCCGCTACGGATCTGCTCGATCTTTTCCCGTGCAAGGCGAAGTCGCTTGTCGCGGATGACGGTGGTGCAGGTCACCCCGAGCCCCTGAAAATCCTCCTGCAGCGTCCTGATCGACACGCCCACCTGTGTCGCCAGCCATTTTGCGCCGAGATCGCTTTCGGTCAGGTGCCGGTCGATCAGTACATCGACGATTTCGAGCCGCTTGGTCGCGCCGTCATTGACGCCTACCGGCTCCGGCTCGCCTTCGGAAATGAAGGCTTGGCGTGTGGCATTGAAGATCAGTTCGCGCAAATGCGGCGAGCCGGCGCTGGAGGCGGGCGCGGACATGATCTTGGCGATCAGGGCGCACAGCATGATCGCCATGGGGTCGCCAGAGCTGAGCTTTCGCGCGATATCGAAGTCGATCCGCACATCGGAATACATCCCCTGGCGGGGCAGGTGCATGGAGAGGTGGTTGGAAAACTGCCCCTCGAAATGGAAGGTTGTGGGCTTGGTGGAATCCACCAGAATGCAATCGCCGACTTCCAGCCGGTTCTGTCGCCCAAAATGCTCCACACCGCACCACCCCTCGATCTGGACAATGAGGAATAGGTGTTCATTGCTGTCGCGTCGGATGTCTTCCATCGAGCGATGCACGCGGTCGAGATTGTTGGAGACATGGGCAAAGCTCATGCCGCCCACATCGATGCCGCGCGCGGCCCCGAAAACCTTGTCGCCACGGGCAACGGTCACCGGGTTGAAATGGCCGCAGATCGAATGGAGATCGTCCGCCCATTGCTCATAGGGCGTCGCGGTCCAGTTCTGCCGGACAAGGCTCTGATTGTGCAACAGTTCCAACTCCGCCTCCCACAGCCGTTGGATGGGATCAGACAATAGCGCCTGATCTCTGGGGTCAAGTCCTACACCGCCCGATTGCTCACCGGAGCGCGCCCGCCGCCATCGGCGAGCAGGACGGCCCCCGTGACGAACGAAGCCTCATCGCTGGCCAGAAACAGGCAGCAGGCGGCGATTTCGGAAGCGTCGGCGATGCGCTTGAGGCCGATGCGCTGGCGTACCAGTTCGAATTCTTCCTCGCGGCTCGTACCATTGCGGCGCGCCAGTTCGTCCATTTCCATTTCGCTCATCGGCGTTCTCACCCAGCCGGGCGCCAGTACATTGGCCCGCACGCAATCGGCCCCATAGGCATTGGCGATGGAACGGGTATAGGCAACCAGCGCTGCCTTGCTCGCGGCATAGCTCGCCATGCCGGGGCCGCTATTGAAGGCCGCAACCGAAGCGATATTGACGATTGCGCCACCCCGCTGCCGGAGCTGTGGCAACGCCGCGCGACACACATTCATGGCGCCGGTCGTGTTAACGGCAAAGGTGCGTTCCCAGCCTTCATCAGTTACTGTTTCGGGGTCATCAGTGAGAATGATGCCGGCGGCATTGACCACGATGTCGAGCCTGTCCGTGCAGGCCGCCATAGCCGCTTCGACTTCGGCTCGCGCTGTGACGTCCCCATGCATGGCTCGTCCATTGGTGGCGCGCGCAACCTCGTCGAGCATTGCGCCCCCAAGCCCGAACAACACGAGACCGGCGCCTTCGGCCGCAAAGCGTTCGGCGGTGGCGCGGCCCATGCCGGTGGCAGCGCCGACGATCATGGCGGTCTTGCCATGCAAACGACCACTCATTGCTGGTCTCCAAAGAGCGCTTCCACGGCAAAACCGGTTTCGGGAAGGGTCGAGCCGCCATCGACCACAATGGTCTGGCCCGTCATGTATTTGGCCTCATCACTGGCGAGGAACAACATGGCATAGGCGATGTCGTCGGGCTCACCCATATGCCCCATGGGGATGGCCGCCCCGAGCTTGGCCATCATCTCCGGCGTTCCCATTTTGCCTCGGCCGGGCTTCGCGATGAAACCGGGCTCGACGCCATTGACGGTAATCCCGGTGCGTGCCAGCTCCAGTGCTGCACCCCTGATAAAGGCATTTACGCCGGCCTTGGCGGCCGAATAATGCGCGCCACCGCCCATGGCCACGCGCGCCGAAACCGACGACGTCACAAGAATGCGCCCATGCTTCTGCCGCTTCATGTGCGGAACGGCGGCTTGCACCAGCCAGAACGTCGCCTTGAGATTGATGTCGAGCGCGGCATCGAGTTTTTCTTCGTCAAGCTCTTCAAGGCTGGCCCAGGGGCAGCCGCCGGCATTGTGGACCAGAATGTCGAGCCGCCCATACTGTTCGGCGATGCCATCGACAAGCCGGGTCAGTTCCCCGCGACTGGTGCCGGGCAGGGGCAGGGGGGCCACGTCGAGCCCGCGCGCGCTTAGCGCATCCGCCAGGTTCTCGGCATGTTCCACCGTCCGGTTCGCGACAATCACTTTCGCGCCGGCCTCGGCAAAGCGCGTGGCGATGGCCGCGCCAATGCCGCGTCCGCCGCCTGTGACCAGAGCCACCTTGCCCGCCAGCGAAAAAGCCATCACAGCACGCCCGCAGCAGTAACGTGCTGCACGAATTTCTCGAACACGTGCGTGTGGTGGTCGACATCTTCCGCTGTTGTTGCCGGACACATCAGGAACATGGTGTGGAACGGGGTCACCAAAATGCCCTCGTTCATGTAAAAGGCATGCAGCAGCGTTTCGAGATCGCCGCGTCGCGTGGCGATGACATCGGCGCCATTGCGTGGTGGCGTGGGCGTGAACATGATTTCGGCCCGCGCGCCGATCTGGGTGACATGCCAGGGCAGGTTGTATTTGGCGATAATGCCGCGCGCGCCTTCGGCCAGGCGCTGCGCATTGGCGATCATCACCTCGAAATTGCCCTCGGTGAGAATGGACTCGAGCACGGCCCGCAAGGTGGCAATGGTCAGCGCATTGCCGGCCAGCGTGCCGCCAATGCCCAGATGCGCCGATTGGCGCTGGCGCGGATTGACATAGGGCACGGCCTGCCAGATGCGCTCGGCGGTTTCCTGCGAAACCCCGAATATGCCGGCCGGAATGCCGCCGGCAATGGCCTTGCCGGCAACGAAGAAGTCAGGCTCAAGGCCATAGCTGCGCGTATAGCCGCCGGGGCCGCTCGATATGGTGTGGGTCTCGTCGATAATGAGCAACGTGCCAGTTTTGCGCGTCTCTTCCCGCACGAGATCATGAAAACCCTCGGCGACCGGGATCATGCCGAAATTGGTCATCAGCGGTTCCATCAGCACGACCGCGACGTCGCGGTCCGCCAGCGCCGCCTTCAACCCCTCGGCATCGTTGAATTCGACCACTTTCGAGACTTTTGCATGATCGACACCATTGGGATGGATCATGTTGCGCAGGCCCACCTTGCCGTCGCGGATCTCGACATGGGCCTCTTCGACCCCGCCATGATAGCAGCCGGAAAAGACCAGCACCTTGTCGCGGCCGGTGACCATGCGGGCAAAGCGGATGGCGCCGCGATTGGCGTCGGTGGCCGAAGTGGTCAGGGTCCAATAGGGCAGGCCAAAGCGGTGTGCGAGTTCCTTGCCGACCCAGAGACTATCCTCGGTCGGCAGCATGGTCGTGGTGCCGCGCTGTAGCTGAGCCACAGCCGCAGCGGTGACCGCCTCGGGCGCATGGCCGCACATGCCGCCGGTATCGCCGAGGCAGAAATCGACATAGGCCTTGCCATCGACATCGGTGAGACGCGCCCCGCGGGCACTCTCGACATAAACCGGAAAACCGCCGGCCCAGCGCCGCATCCAGTGCGAGGGACCGCCATAGAGAAAGTGTTCCTTGCCTTCCTCCCACAGCGCTCGCGAGCGAGGATGGTCATCGGCAAAGCGCTGCTGCTCGATGTCGATCAGGGCGTCAATGCTGGTCGTGTTGGAAGCGGCAATGCTCATTTGAGATCGATCCAGGCGGTCTTGAGGTCGGTATATTTGTCGAGGGCATGCAAGGACTTGTCGCGCCCGAAGCCGGATTGCTTAAACCCGCCCAGCGGTACGGTCATGTCGGAGCCGCCATAGGTGTTGACGTGCACAATGCCGGCATTGATGGCGCGAACCATGGTGTGCGCCGTCGTCAGGCTTGAGGTCCAGACCGCCGAGGCCAGGCCATAGACGGTGGAATTGGCAATGCGCACCGCTTCTTCCGCCGTCTTGAATCGGGTCACGGCCAATACGGGGCCAAAGACTTCTTCGCGGGAGAGAGCCATTTCGGGCGTAACATCGGCGACAATGGTTGGCGCCATATAGAAGCCGCCGCTTTCGACATTCACCCGCGCGCCGCCCGTAAGCACCGTGCCGCCTTCGGCCCGGGCGGTTTCGACAAAGCCGAGGTCCTTTTGCAATTGTTCGGCGCTGGCGACAGCCCCGATGTCGCTTGCAAGATCAAGCGGATTGCCGACCTTCATCTTGCCTGTCGCTGCCACGAGCCTTTCCATGAAGGCATCATAAATGCCCTCCTGCACGATGAGGCGCGAGCCGGCGACACAAACCTGACCCGAATTGCGGAAAATCCCCGCCGCGCTCACCTTCACCGCCTCGTCGATGTCGGCGACATCGTCAAAGACCACATTGGGCGACTTGCCGCCCAGCTCGAGAAACACCCGCTTGATGTTCGATTGGGCCGAATATTCCAGCAGTTTCCGGCCCACCGGACCCGAGCCGGTAAAGGCGAGCGCATCGACATCCATATGGAGGCCCAGCGCCTTGCCGGCACTGGCGCCGCGCCCGGTGACCACATTGAAAACGCCCGGTGGCACACCTGCTTCCAGCGCCAGTTCGCCCAGCCGCAACAGGCTCAGCGAGGCGATCTCGGCGGGTTTGAGCACCACGCAATTACCCGAAGCCAGCGCCGGAGCGATCTTCCAGGCTCCGATCATCAGCGGAAAATTCCAGGGCACGATGGCGCCCACAACGCCCAATGGCTCGCGATGGATCAGCGCCAGCACATCAGGCGCTGTCGGGGCGATCTGGTCGTAAATCTTGTCGATGGCTTCGGCATAGTAGCGGAAGCTGCCCGCTGCCGAGAGTGGTTCGGCTTTGTAGGCCATGCTGATCTCGGTGCCATTGTCGCGCACGCCGAGCACGGCCAGTTCCAGCGCATGCTCTTCAATGAGATCGGCCAGCCGGTGCAGCACCTTCTTGCGAAAGGCCGGCGCCGAGCGCGACCATGTGCCCTTGTCATAGGCCGCCCGCGCCGCGGCGACGGCCCGATCCACATCCCCGGCGCTGGCATCGGCAATTGACGTGATGACCTTGCCATTGATCGGGCTGACCACGTCGAGACGCTGTTCCGCGCTCACGCGGACGCCGTTGATCAGGTGCTGTTGCGGCGCAATGGGCACGCTGGCGAGCCTGTCGATACCTGCCTGATCGAGCATGTCGTCCTCCGTGAAAACTGCTTCGGCGTGGGTTCATTAGTTGAACCTCAATTTCAACATGAGCCTTGCAAACTTCCTCATGGGGTGTCAATATATTTCACACGTTAAATAATCAAGCGTGCCAAATTCCCGGTTTTGGGTGCAGTCTCGCGGCTTGCATGGCACGTTTTGAAGGACCGCAAATGAGTACAGTTGGCAAAGCCGTCACCCTGCTGGAAGCCTTCGATGTGCATCGCCCGCAATTGGGGCTGACCGAACTGGCGCGCCTCACCGGCTTTGACAAGGCGACCACCCGCCGCCTGCTGCTCTCGCTCGCCAGCCACGGCATGATCGAGCAGAACGAGACGACACGGCTCTATCGCCTGGGACCGGCTCTGGTGCGCTTTGCCCGAATCCGCGAGGCGCATTTTCCATTCCTTGAAAGCGCGCGGTCCTTCGTCGTGGCCCTCGCCGAAGAAACGGGCGAAACCGCGCATCTTTCCGAATTCGACACCGATTATCTCACCTCTACCTATGTTGAGGAATCGCCGCAGGCCAACCGCGTCTCGGTGTCGGTCGGCGACCGCTTTCCGCTCCATGCTACGGCCTCGGGCCTTGCCTATCTCGCAGCGGCCCGGCCCGATTATGTGGAGACCTATTTGACGCGCTCGCTGGAGCGGCACACGCCCTTTACGCTGACCGAGCCCGATATTCTGCGCCAGCATCTCGGCGAAATCCGCCAGCGTGGCTATTCGATCAGCGATCAGGGCCGGGCGCAGGGCGTGTTCAGCGTCGGCGCCGCCATTCTCGATGGCGAGGGTCTGCCGATTGGCGCTCTGGCCGTCGCCTCCCCGGCGGTCCGCGCCAGCGGCGATACGGCCGAACGCCATGGCCGCGCCGTCATGCTCGCCGCCGGCAAAATTTCGGCCCGCCTCAATGGCCGCGCCACCAACACCAAAGACAGGACACGATGAGCCGTCCCAGAATTCTCGTCATCGGTACGGGTGATACCAAGGCCGAAGAACTGCGCTTTATCGCCGATTGCATAAAAGAAGCCGGTGGCGAGCCCATCGCCATGGATGTGAGCATTTTGGGCGATCCGCCCTATCGCCCTGATTTCGACAAGCACGCCGTGCTTGCCGCCGCCGACACCTCCATTGCCGCCGCAACAGCCGGAGGCGATGAACTTTCAGCCATGACGCTGATGGCCGAAGGGGCGGCCAAGCTCACAAAAAACCTGCATGCCGAAGGCCGCATCGACGGCTTTATTGCCCTTGGCGGCACCATGGGCACTGATCTGGCGCTCGACGTCGCTCTGGCTCTGCCGCTGGGTGTGCCCAAATTCGTGGTTTCGACTATTGCCTATTCCCACCTGCTACCGCCCGACCGCATTGCGACCGACCTGATGATGATCCTCTGGGCAGGCGGGCTTTATGGGCTCAACAGCGTGTGCAAGGCCGTGCTCTCGCAGGCCGCTGGTGCCGTGGTGGGCGCAGCCCGCGCCGTCGTCGCGCCCGTGCGCACGCGGCCCGTCATCGGCATGAGTTCGCTGGGAAAAGCCTGCCTCAACTACATGGTCGATCTCAAGCCAGCGCTCGAAAAGCGCGGCTATGAGCTGGTGGTCTTTCACACCACGGGCATGGGCGGGCGGGCGCTCGAAGCCATCGCCGCCCAGAACGGCTTTGCCGCCGTCATGGATTTTTCCCTTCAGGAACTGGCCAATTTTCACAATGGCTCGGTGGTCAATTCCGGGCCTGATCGGCTCGAAAATGCCGGGCTCGCCGGCATTCCGCAGATCGTCGCCCCCGGCGCCATCGACATGATCGACATGCCCGCCTGGCAGCCGCCTCCGGCCCATCTTAGGGATCGCACCTATTATGCCCACAATCGCCTCATCGGCATGGTCACCGCCGATGCCGAGGTGCGGCGCGCCGTCGCCCGCAAGATCGGGGCGAAACTGTCCATGGCCAAGGCTCCCGTGGCGGTCATCCTGCCCTCGGCCGGCATTGAACAATGGGATCAGGAAGGCGAGCCTTTCCACGATCCAGAGGCGCTCGCCGCCTTTGTCGATGAAATGAAAGCATCCATCGTGGGACCGGCCAGCCTCCACGTCATCGACGCCCATATCAACAGCCCGCTCTTTGTCGAAAAGGCGCTCGAAATTCTCGACCGCTGGATTGCCGAAGGGATCGTCCCCGCCGGCCAGCCCAATGAGGTCGCAGCATGAGCGCGTTCGGCACCAAGGCTCTTGTTCTCGATTTCGGCGGCGTCATTTCCAAGACGCTGTTTGAAACCCATGATCTGACCGAAACGAGCCTCGGTCTTTCTCCTGGCACGCTCGCCTGGCGCGGGCCGTTCGATACCAGTTCCGATCCGCTCTGGCAGAGCATGCAGCGCGACGAGATTTCCGAGCGCGACTATTGGCACCGCCGCACCCATGAGGTCGGCCAGCTGGTCGGCGAGGATTGGAAGGACATGCAGACCTTCGTTATCCGCGCCCGTGGTGCCGATCCCGATGCGGTGATCCGCCCCGAAGCCCGCCGCGCCATCAAGGCGGTACACGCGGCCGGCTATCGCCTCGCCATTCTCTCCAATGAGCTGGACCTGTTCTACGGCGCCGATTTCCGTAGCAAGTTGCCGCTCCTCAAACATTTCGAGCTGGTGGTTGATGCCACCTATACCGGCATCCTCAAACCCGATCCGCGCGCCTATGGCTTTGTCACCGACGCGCTCGGCCTGCCGGCCGAAGCCTGCGTTTTCGTCGACGATCAGATGCGCAATGTCGATGGCGCGCGCCGCGTCGGCATGAAGACCGTGCATTTCGACGTCACCAATCCATCCCAATCCTATGGCGAGGCGCTGGCCTATTTCGGCCTCGCAATCAAATGAGGGCATTTTCATGCGCGACGACAATTTCCTGATCGAGCAGAACGCACGCGCGATCTGGCATCCCATGGCCCATCCGGCCGATATGCATGCCAACCCGCCCAAGATCATCACCGGTGGCACGGGTACGCGCGTCACCGATATTCACGGGCGGGAACTGCTCGATGCGGTTGGCGGGCTCTGGAACGTCAATCTCGGCTATAGCTCGGCCCCAATCAAAGCAGCGATTGCCAGTCAGCTCGACGCCTTGCCCTACTATTCGGGTTTTCGCGGCACCTCCACCGCGCCCTCCATCGAACTGGCCTATGAACTGAGCCAGTTCTTCGCTCCCGAAGGCATGGTGCGCGCGTTCTTCACCTCGGGGGGGTCGGATTCGGTTGAAACCGCGCTGCGTCTTGCCCGGCAATATTGGAAGATCCGTGGCCAGGCCGACCGCACCAAATTCCTGGCGCTGAAAAAGGGCTATCACGGCACCCATTTCGGCGGCGCCTCGGCCAATGGCAATGCCAATTTCCGCCGCAACTACGAGCCCCTGATGCCGGGCTTCTTCCACGCGCCGGCTCCCTGGACCTATCGCAATCCCTTCAACGAAACCGATCCGGCCAAGCTGACCCAGCTCGTCATCGCCGCCATCGAAGACGAAATCGCCTTCCAGGGCGCCGATACCATTGCCGCCTTCATCATGGAGCCGGTTCTGGGGGCAGGGGGCGTCATTGTCCCGCACGAAACTTTTATGCCGGCGGTCCGCGCCATTTGCGACAAGCACGACATCCTGCTCATCGCCGATGAAGTGGTGACCGGCTTCGGGCGCACCGGCGCCTGGTCGGGCTCGCGCCTCTGGGGCGTAAAGCCGGATATGATGTGCATCGCTAAGGCCATTACCTCGGGCTATTTCCCGCTCGGCGCCACGCTGATCGGCCAGAAAATGGCCGACGCCTTCGAGACCGACAAAACCAGCTTTGGCGCCATCGGTCATGGCTATACCTATTCCGGCCACCCCGTAGGCTGCGCTGCCGGCCTTGCGGCCCTCGCCGAGACGCAGCGCCTCGGCCTTGCCGACAATGCCCAGCGTCGTGGCGTCGAACTTGCGGCAGGGCTGCAGGACTTGCTCGCCCGCCACGAGGCGATTGGCGACGTGCGTTCGCAGGGCCTGATGGCCGCTATCGAACTCGTCTCCGACCGCGCGAGCAAGAAATCGGCCGACAAGAAGGTCATGACCCGGATTGCCGAGGCGGCCTATGAAGAGGGCGTGATGATCCGCATTTCGGGTTCCAATATCATCCTCTCCCCGCCGCTAATCCTGACATCGGACGAAGTCGGCACCATCATCGCCGCCCTCAATACGGCTCTCGCAAGCCTCTGAAGCAAAACGGGAGGGCCAACCCCTCCCGTTTCTTTTGTCCCCGGCGTCCACAGGGTTTTGTTTTTTGGGCTTTTAGGCGTGCTGCCTTGTTTCCTCGGCGCCCGTCTCCCCGGCATCGCCGAGATAGAGGTGGTGCAACCGGGCCGGGTCCTTGGCCAGTTCCGCGCAGCCACCTTCAAACACCATCTGCCCGCGCCGAAGCACATAGGCGCGATTGCCGATGGCGAGGGCTAGCGCGGCAAACTGCTCCACCAGCACCACGGCCACGCCGCTATCGGCCAGTTTGCGCACCGCACTCATCAACCGTCCGACAACGACCGGAGCGAGCCCTGCCGACATTTCATCGATCAGCACCACTTTGGGCAGGCCTACAAGCGAGCGGGCAATGACCAGCATCTGCTGCTCGCCGCCCGAAAGCATGCCGGCCAGCACCGTGCGCCGCTGCACCAGTTCAGGAAAGAGCGCATAGGCCTGGTCGAGGCTGGCGCTGGGATGCAGCGCCACGCGCAGGTTTTCCTCGGTGGTCATTTCGCCGAACACCGTGCGCCCCTGTTCGACATGGCTGAGCCCGGCGCGGGCGCGGTGGCCGGCAAGGCTGCGGGTGAGATCGGCGCCATCGAGCGCAATGCGCCCGCTGGCCGGAATGACCCCCGAAATCCCCTCGAGCAGCGTGGTCTTTCCGGCGCCATTCGAGCCGAGCAACACACTGATCTCGCCGGCCTTGGCGATGAGATTGACGCCCCGCACCACCGGAATGCCGGTGCGATTGACGACGAGGTTTTCGATAGCGAGCGCGCTCATGCCACCGCTCCTTCCGGCTCGATGCCCATATAGGCTTTTTGGACGACAGGCAGGGCCAGCACCAGTTGCGGCGGTCCCGAGGCGATGACGCGGCCGAAATCGAACACGGCTATGCTCGAGCAGGCGCGGCGCACCAGATCCATGTCATGTTCGATCAGCAGCACGGCCGAGCCGAATTTTTCCGGGATTTCGGCGATGCGCGCGCCGAGCCGGATCGCTTCGGCATAGGATTGGCCGGCAGCGGGCTCGTCGAGCAGGATCACCGGCGGACGCGCCGCCACCACACCGGCGACATCGAGCAGCCGGCGCGTACCGGCATCGACCGAGGCAATCGGCGTGTCGGGTCCGGGGCAACCGATCCAGTCGAGCACGGCCGTCAACTCGGTATGGCTGATGGGACCGGCCGCGAGCCGGATATATTCGCCCACCGTCAGTTCCGCCGCGATCCGCGTCGTCTGCCACGTGCGACGAATGCCCAAGAGGGCCCGTGCTGTCGCTGACTTGCCCTCTAGCGCGGTGCCGTTCAGCAGCACCGAGCCCTTATAGGAGGGGAAGAAGCCGGTGATCGCATCGACCATGGTCGATTTGCCCGCCCCATTGGGTCCGATTAGGCCAACGACCTTGCCGGCCGGCACAGTGAGATTGACGTCATCAAGCGCCACCACATTGCCATAGCGGACCGTAACGTCCTTCACCTCAAGGGCAATGCCCGTGGCGTGCTTGGTTGCCGGAGCAAGCCCCTTGGCCGCGCCAGTCAGGTCAGCCCCCTTGCGCCGCGGCACCACCTTGCGGAAGAGCCGGGCCCAGGTTTCTCCGATGGTTTCCCCGGTGGACAGTGCCTGCACCGCGCCAAGGGCAAAGAATACGCTGCCCACGTCCTGCGGCAGGTTGAGCCGGCGCAGCAGTTCGGGGAAGAGCGTGATCAGCACGCCGCCGATAATGGCGCCCTGGGTCAGATGCGCACCGGCCATGGTTGCCACGGCAAAGAGCGCCAGGGACTGCATCATGTTGAAATTGTCGGCGACCAGCGTGCCAAGATAACCGGCGAGAAGGCCCCCTGAAACACCGGCAATGAAGGCGGAAAGCGCAAAGGCAGAGAGCTTGGCCTTGGGCACCGAAACCCCGAGCGCGGCGGCGGCGCGTTCCGAATGGCGCACGGCCAGCCAGGAGGCGCCGAGGCGCGAGCGGCTGATATATTCGAGCGCCACGGCGATGGTGATATAGACCAGCACCACGAGGGTGAAATAGCCATAGTCGCCCTTGAACCAGGCCGGCTGCGCCACTTTGATGAAAGCGGTCTGGCCCGGATAGGTGATGGTCCCCAGCACCGAGTCAAAGGCTGCGGCAAAGCCCAGCGTGACGATAGCGAGGTTGATGCCGCGCAGGCGTAGCGCTGGCAGGCCGATGGCAATGCCGACTGGAACGGCGGCGAGACCCCCGATAATCATCCAGACGATGAGACCGCCGGGAAACTGGGCGACGTTGAGATAGCCGGTGACCCAGGCGCCGACGCCGGCAAAGGACATCTGCGCCAGCGAGATCATGCCGGTGCGGCCGGTCACGAGTCCGAGGCTTTGCAGCGTAACGCCGACGATGAAGACCGGCGTGATGATATAGACCCAGTATTTGGGCAGGAGGAAATAGATCAGTGCGGCGACAACGGCTATCGAGATAGCGGTCGAAAGGGCCGCCCGAGTGCTAGCGTGCGGCATCCCAGCGGGCTCCACGTTGCGACCACAAAAGAACGATCAGGATGACGAGGAAGGGCACCACGCCGCGGAAGCGCGCCCCGAATTCGAGTGCCGAAACCATGCCTTCGACAATGCCGATCAGCACGCCACCCAGAAGCGCGGCGCGGAACGAGCGGAAGGCGCCGATCAGCGCGGCGGCCAGCGCCGGCACGACCAGCAGGCTCAGCGACATGAAATCGGGCGAACGCAGCGGGGCGATGATCATCATGGCAAAGGCGGTGACCGCCCCCATGATGCCCCAGACGGCGAGCGCAAGGACGCGCACGCGAATGCCGATCAGCTCGGCGGCCATGGGGCGTTCGGAGAGCGCCCGCATCTGGAGGCCCGTCCGGGTCCGCGCCAAAAACAGGTCCGAGGCAATGGTCAGGCCCACGGCCAGCGTCACCGTCAGCAGCGAGCCCCAGGTCACCTCGACGCCGGCGAAGCGGAAGGCCGAGCCGGAAACGAGATCGGGGAAGAGATGCGGACGCTGTCCGCCGGTGAGGCGCAGGCCGAGCGCAATAATGCCGACCAACAGCGCCGCGGTCACGGCCGCCTTGGTGGTGGCGGAGGCGCCGGAAAACCACTTGGTCATCACGCCTCCGATCATCACGCCGACAAGCGCGCCGGCCAGAATGCCGATGATGACGGCAGGAAAGAGCGGCATGCCGTGTTCGGTCAGGGCGACCATGACGAAGGTGCCGGCAGCACCAATTGCAGCGCCGGTGAAGTTCACCACGGCAACGAGCCGGTAGGTGAAGATGGCGCAGACGCCGAGGATGGCATAAGCGCCGCCAGCCGACAGGCCGGCCACGGCGGGAGTCAGGAGCGAGTTCATCGGGTCTCCAGATGGCTAGGTGATTCAGGTGGCCCCGACTGCATTGAGCGCGCGGGGCCACCTCGGTCAGCAGAGGCGATCAGCCCTTACGGCAGGATGACCCATTCGGGCGTATTCAGCGTCCAGGCACCGGACTTGAGCTGCATGACCTTGGTCGCCTGCATGGAAGCGTGCGACGGCGCATCACCGAACTTATAGGCCGAGCCGATGATCGAGTAGGGCATCTCGATGCCCTCCTTGAGCTTGGCTGTAACCGATTCACGGGTCACAGGGCCATCGATCGACTTGATCACGTCAGCCATGATCGTGGCAGCGAGATAGCCGCCCTGGGTGAAGGCTGTCTTCTTCATGCCGGCAGCGTCCATGGCGGCCGCCCAGTCCTTGTTGGCGTCGGAAGCCTCGGTATAGGGCTCCCATTCGGTGCCGACGTAGATTGGCTGCTGGCTGGTGGCCGGGGCCGATGCCACGCCTTCCGAATAGCCCGGGGCGAGGAACAGCCAGTCGATGCCTTCGAGCTTCTGGGCGTCCACGGTGTTGATCCACTGCACGATCTGCGGCTCGACCTGGTTGGTCAGCACCGCGTCGCAACCGGCGTCACGCGCCTTCAACGCATAGGCGGTCAGGTCGCCCTGCACGGGCAGGGTGAGGTCGAGCACGTGAATGGTCTTGCCCGAAATCTGCTCCCAACGCTTGATGGCATTGGTATAGGCCTCGGCCGTGCCACCGGCGATGTAGAAGAAGGCGCAGAGCTTTTCGTCCTTGAGCTGCGTGTCGGCGAACTGCAGCATGGCTGTCGTCAGCGTGAAGGGGCCGACATTGACCGGGGACACAGAGGGGCTGGCAAAGCAGGCGGCATCGACGCCGAGGCCCTGCACGGCCATCACATTGTTGTCGGCATAGGTGCCGGCATTCACGGCGCATTCGAGCAGCGAACCTGCGCCGACCATGGCGACAACGCCCTTGTTGTCGATCAGGTCGCGGGCGGCCTGAGCGGCAACCTGCGGGTCAGCCTTGTCGTCGGCAATCGTATACTCGATCTTGCAGCCGTTGATGCCGCCATTGGCGTTGATCTGGTCGAACGTAGCCTTGGCTGCGTCTGGAACCTCGGCAAAAACGACCGGACCGGTGACCGAAGACACACCGCCAAGCTGGATGACCCCGCCATCGCAGGTCGGCCCCGAGGCCGCAGCGTTACTCGTCATGGCGGCCAGACCGAGGCAAGTCGTGCCTGCCAATACGGAAAGCGTGATAAGGCGTTTCATGTTTTTTCCCTTCCCTTTACTCAGTGCGCCGCTTCCTAGGCGGCACTTCTGATCCCTGCCGGCGAGACCCCGACGAACTTCTTGAGGGTTCGTTCGATCGTCTCGCGCGGAATATTTCTTGTGATGAACACCAGCCGCGTGCGCCTGTCGGCCGAGGGCCAGGCAGCAAGCTTTTGCGGCGGGTGAAAGATGTGCTGCACCCCATGCAGCACCAGCGGCGCTTCGGGGTGCTCGGCAATGGCGACCAGCCCTTTCATGCGCAGCATGTCGGCGCCCTTGAGCGCGGCAAAATGCTCAAGCCATTGCCGCAACCGCGCCCATTCAACCGGCTCGTCGATGATAAAGGCGTGGCTCGCAATATCGGAAAGATGGTGAGCGTGCCCGGCATGATTGCAGGTGGGATCAGCGCAGGTGTGCTCCGCCTCCTTGGACGAGGCAAGCGCGTGGTCGAGATGGCGGGGAGCGCCCGCGCCCAGAACATCGTCCATCCGCACTGCGCCATGCTCGGCCGCCCGGCGGATCGCCGTGCCATTGATGCCGGCCAGCGCCGTATGCAGCGCGACAATCGCCTCGGGTGAAGCAATATCGGCCTTGGTGAGCAGCAGCAGGTCCGCCACCCCGGCCTGCTTTCGCGCCTCGGTATGGCGGGCAAGCGTGTCGAGGCCATTGACCGCATCCACCGTGGTCACCACGCCATCGATGCGATAGGTGGCGACCAGCTCCGGCTCGACCATCAGCGCATGGAGGATCGGGGCGGGATCGGCGAGCCCGGTGGTCTCGATGATGACGCGGGTGAGCGGCCGCCGCTCGGGCAGGCGTTTCAGCGTTTCCACCAGATCGTCGCGCACAGTGCAGCAGACACAGCCATTGTCGAGAAGGGCAAAGCGTTCCTCGGTCACTTCCACCAGTAGGTGATCGAGGCCGATGGCGCCGAATTCGTTGATGATGGCAACGGTGCCATCGAGCGCCGGTTCAGAGAGCAGACGGTTGAGCAGCGTGGTCTTGCCGCTGCCCAGAAAGCCGGTGACCAGCGTCACCGGAACGAGCGGTTTGCCGGTCACCTCAACCATGGCTCAAGCCCGCTCAAACACGGCGCGACCTTCAAAATAGGTCGTGAGCACCTGAGTGCGGGAAATCCGGTTGGCCGGAACCTCAAAAATGTTCTGGTCGAGCACGATGATATCGGCCGACTTGCCCGGGGCCAGCGAGCCGGTCAGTGCCTCGATGCCGATGGCCTTGGCCGAATTGATGGTGAAAATGGCGACGGCCGTTGCGACATCGACAGCCTGTTCTTTCCACAGCGCTTGGCCGGCAAAAGCCCCCGAGGGGTTTTCGCGCGTCACGAGGCCTTCGATGCCGTTCCACGGATCGGGATTGGGAATGACCGGCCAGTCCGAACCGCCCGCGAGCAGGGCGCCCGCCTTGATGAGATCGGCATTGGGCCAGAACTTTTCCGCCCGCTCCGTGCCCATAACGGCCCGATGCCCTTCGAGGAAAGTCGTCGGATACCAGATCATCGGCGAGAGGTCGGCGGCGACACCCAGTTCGGCAAAGCGCTTGTAGTCGTCTGGGTGGATATAGGAGGCATGGGCGATGTGATGGATGAGATCGGTCGGCCCATTGAAGCTGCGCACGACATCGATGGCATCAAGCGCCTGTGACACGGCTGCATCACCCGCGCAGTGGATCTTTACCGCCAGCCCCTGGGCCTCGCACTTGCCCAGCCAGCGCACGAGGTCAGGATAGGTCACCATGGTTTTGCCGCGGAAGCAGCAGCCATGGATCGGGTCTTCGAGATAGGCTTCGTGAAAGGCCGCCGTCCGCGCGCCGGGCACGCCATCGAGGAAAATCTTGACGAAATCCGGCTTCACATGAGGGCCGCGATAGTTTTCGCGCAGAGCAAAAAGCTCGTCGCCGGCAAGACCAAACAGAAAGTTCGGTTCGACGGCGGGCATGGCCATCACGGCCCAGGCGCTCAGCGCATTGCGCTGGTCGAGCCCATGCACCGCCGCCATGACCGATTGCATCGAGGCAGCTTCGAGAAAGCCGGTGACCCCATAGGAGTTGAGCGTCTTGATCGCCTGGGCAGCGGCGGCAATGCCCATATCTTCGGTGAAATGCGTGCTCGCCACCCGCTCGACGATGCCCGCGGCGGCCTCAATCATCATGCCGGTGAGCTTGCCCGTCGCGGCATCGCGGCCGAACGACCCCATGTCCGGATTGGGCGTTGTTTCGCTAATACCAGAAAGGCGCATGGCCTCGCTATTGACCCAGCGATTGTGCGCCGTCTCGTCGCGCAGACAGACCGGATGCCCGAGGCTTGCCGCATCGAGCGCGGCGAGCGCCGCTGAGTTATCCAGTTCTGAAATGGCGTCGGCGCCCCAGGCGGCGCCCAGAATCCACTGGCCGGGCTCGGCCTTTTCAGCGGCTTCGCGGACCAGCGCAATAATGGCGTCGAGCCGTGCATCGCGAGGCAAGGCAAGCTCGAAAAGTTCGGCCTGGCCGCCCATGACGACGTGATTGTGCACATCAACAATGCCCGGCATGGCGAAGTGCCCATTGAGGTCGACAATGCGGGTGGCAGCGCCAGCCAGCTCGCTCATCTCCGTCGCGCTGCCGCGCGCCAGAATGCGTCCATCGGCAATCGCGATGGCCTCGACCCACGGCTCCACCGCGTCGACGGTGTAGATCCGCCCATTGGTCAGAACGAGGTCCGCATGCTTGGT
This sequence comes from Devosia sp., assembly GCF_024707125.1. Taxonomy (GTDB): domain Bacteria; phylum Pseudomonadota; class Alphaproteobacteria; order Rhizobiales; family Devosiaceae; genus Devosia. The sequence goes on along the minus strand of NZ_JANQAH010000003.1, from coordinate 297,748 downwards.
CGACATTCGTAAGGCCCTCTATTGGTTCATTATTTGAACCGTTCATTTGAAATCCAGCTTGGGCTAGGTGGGGGAGGCTGTCAATATATTTCACACGTTAAATAATAATACGAGCGGAAACGTCCTCCGGTTCAGGCCTTTCAGTAGCCGCTGCTGGTCTTGGGTGTGCTGGGGTTGACGGTCTTGAATTTGGTGGCGAGCGCGGAGGTTGCCTGTGAGAACAGGGTCACATCGGTACCGACAGCTACGAAGCTCGCACCCAGCTCCAGATAGCGCGCGGCAAGGGTCGTGTCGGCGGTCAGAATGCCCGCCGGCTTGCCCGCCTTCAGGATACGGGCAATGCCATCTTCGACCGCCGCCTGCACCGCCGGCTCGCCGGGCCGTCCGAGATAGCCCATATCTGCGGCAAGGTCGGAGGGGCCGATGAAGATGCCATCTACGCCGTCGACGGCAGCGATCTCTTCAACAGCGGCCAGTGCCGCCTGGCTTTCCAGTTGCACCAGCAGGCATACCTCGTCATTCGCCGTAGTGAGATAATCCGGGATGCGGTTGAAGGCCGAGGCGCGGGCCATGGCCGCGCCGACCCCGCGAATGCCCTTGGGTGGATAGTTGACCGCCCGCACCAGTTCGCGCGCCTGGGCGGCACTCTCCACCATTGGCACCAGAATGGTCTGAGCCCCGATATCGAGCAATTGCTTGATGATCCAGGTTTCCCCGATCGGCGCTCGCACCACCGGCCTCACGCCTGACGCCGCTATCGCCTGCAATTGCGCCACCATCAGCGGCAGATCATTGGGCGCGTGTTCCCCATCGATCACCAGCCAATCGAAGCCCGCGCCCGCGCAGATTTCGGCGGTATAGGCATTGGCAAGGCCAAGCCAGAGGCCGATCTGCTTTTCGTGCTTTTGCAGGGCGCTTTTGAAGGCGTTGTGCGGCGCGGGCATGGTGTTCTCCTAGGCGAAATAGACGCTGACAGTGCCATAGGGGCCGAAATCGGCAGTGATCGTATCGCCGTGCCGCGCCTCGACCGGCCGGATGAAAGAGCCCGAGAGCACCACATCGCCGGCCGCAATGGATGCGCCATATTGCGCCAGCCGATTGGCGAGCCAGGCAATCCCTGCCGCCGGATGGTTGAGCACCCCGGCCCCCAGCCCCGTTTCCTCGATTTCGGCATTGCGCGAGACGATGGCGCCGATCCAGCGCATATCGGCATCGAGCGGTCGGGCAGGGCGCCCACCCATGACGATCCCGCCATTGGCGGCATTGTCGGAAATGGTGTCGAAAATCGTCCGCACTTTCTTCGTCTCGGGATCGACCCGCTGCACGCGCGTATCGAGAATTTCAAGCGCCGGCGTGATGTAGTCGGTGGCGTTGAGCACGTCGAAGATGGTGACATCGGGTCCCTTGAGCGGGGCCTTCATCACAAAGGCGATTTCCGCCTCCACCCGCGGCTGGATGAAGCGATCGGCCGGAATAGTGGCGCTGTCGGGGAAGAACATGTCGTCCAGCAACACCCCGGAATCGGGAATGTTGATATTGAGCGCATACTGCATGGCTTTTGAGGTCAGCCCGATCTTCCAGCCCTTGGCCTTGCGGCCGGCGGCGAGCTTGCGACGGATCAGTGCCGCCTGCACCGCATAAGCATCGTCCATGGTGGCTTCGGGAAATTCGAGGCTCAGAACCCTGGTCTGGGTCCGCGTGCGCTCGGCCTCGAACAGGCGCTCCGCCAAGCCTTCGATCTGATCGGGGGTCATGCCAGCACCTCATCGGCGATCGGATTGCGCAGTGTTCCAAGTCCTGTGGCGGAAACCTCGACGACATCTCCTGGCTTGAGCCAGATCGGCGGCTCGAACCGCGCGCCCGCGCCGGTCGGCGTGCCGGTGACGATCATGTCGCCGGGCACGAGAGTGGTGAAAGTCGAGATGTAGTTGATCAGCTTGCGGAACCCGAAAATCATGCGGCTGGTACGATCATCCTGGCGCACCTCACCGTTTACGCTCGTGGTCAGCGCTATGTCGGCAATTTGGCTTTCATCGACATAGGGCACGAGCCAGGGCCCGATGGCGCCCGTGCCATCAAAATTCTTGCCCTGGGTCACGTTGAACTTGGCGTGGCGCACCCAGTCGCGGATCGTACCTTCATTGCAAAGGGTCAGCGCCGCGACATGGTCGAGCGCTTCGGCTTCGGCAATCCGCCGGCCGCCCTTGCCGATCACCAGAACGACCTCACCCTCATAGTCGAGTTGCGGCGATTCCGGCGGCCGGTTGAGCGGCACGCCATGGCCGACAAAGGAGCGAGGAAAGCGCGGAAAGAGCGAGGGATTGGAGGGCGCTGCCTGACCGTCCTTATATTCCTCATTGCGGTCGGGATAGTTGACCCCCACGCAGATGATCTTTTCCGGGTTCGGAACAGGGATCTGATAGTCGATGGCATCGAGCGGAAGATCGGCCGGCAGGGAGCTCCCTGCCTCGACGAGCTGGGTCAGCGTACCGGCCCTGATCGAATCGCGCAGGGTCGGCCACTGCCAGCTGAACCGAGCGCTGAGATCGACAAAGCCATCGTCCCTGACAAGGCCATAGCGGGTTGTGCCCCCGGCCGTAACCGTGGCGAGGCGTCCATAGTCGGTCATCAGTTCGTCCCCCCAATGCCGCCGAGGCAGACATATTTGATCTCGCAGAATTCCTCGATGCCGTACTTGGAGCCTTCGCGCCCGAGACCCGAGGATTTGATGCCCCCGAAGGGCGCTTCGGCGGTGGAGATGAGCCCGGTATTGACCCCGACCATGCCGTACTCGAGCGCCTCGGCGACGCGCCAGACGCGGGCGAGATCATTGGCGTAGAAATAGGAGGCAAGGCCAAATTCGGTATCATTGGCCTGGGCGATGACATCGGCTTCGTCCTTGAAGGAGAAGAGCGGCGCCAGCGGCCCAAAGGTTTCTTCGCGGGCCACGGCCATGTCCGTGGTCACCCCGGTAAGAATGGTGGTTTCGAAGAAAGTGCCGCCCAGGGCATGCGGCTTGCCGCCCAGCGCCACGCTCGCGCCCTTGGCGACGGCATCGGCAATATGCTCCTCGACCTTGGCTATCGCCTTCTTGTCGATCAGCGGTCCGAGAATGACACCCTCTTCAAGCCCATTGCCGATCTTGAGCTTTGCCACCGCCGCCTTCAGTTTCTCGGCAAATGCGTCATAAACGCCTTCCTGCACATAGATGCGGTTGGCGCAGACGCAGGTCTGTCCATTATTGCGGAATTTGGCGATCAGCGCCCCTTCCACCGCCGCATCGAGATCGGCGTCGTCAAAGACGATGAAGGGCGCATTGCCGCCCAGCTCCAGTCCCAGCTTCTTGATGCTGGGCGCGCTCTGCGCCATCAATTGCGCGCCGATTTCGGTCGAGCCGGTAAAGGTGATTTTCCGCACCACCGGGTTCGACGTCATCTCCGCGCCGATTTCAGCGGCCGAGCCGGTCAACACGCTGAATAGACCCGGCGGCAGTCCGGCGCGCTCGGCCAGCACGGCCAAAACAATGGCCGAAAAAGGCGTCTGTGACGCCGGTTTCAGCACCATGGCGCAACCCGCCGCCAGCGCCGGCCCGGCCTTTCGCGTGATCATGGCATTGGGAAAATTCCACGGCGTGATCGCCCCGACCACGCCGATGGGCTGCTTCATGATCATGATGCGCTTGTCGCGCTGGTGGCCGGGCACGAGGTCGCCATAGATGCGCCGCGCCTCTTCGGCGAACCATTCGATAAAACTCGCGCCATAGGCAATCTCGCCCTTGGCCTCGGCCAGGGGTTTGCCCTGTTCGAGGGTGAGGATCAGGCCGAGATCGTTCTGGTTGAGCATCATCAGCTCGAACCAGCGCCGCAAAATGCCCGAGCGCTCCTTGGCCGTACGCTGGGCCCATTCGATCTGGGCCACACGCGCCGCCTCGATGGCTGCGCGCGCTTCCCTGGTGCCGAGCCTGGGCACGAGGCCAACAAGCTCCCCCGTCGCCGGATTGTTGACCTCTATTGCATTGTCGCCAGTGGCTTCAATCCAGGCGCCACCGACAAGGGCTGCCTGTCGCAATAGGCTCTGATCAGCGAGAGTTTTATCCATTTTACCGGCTCACGGTGCGATGATCGGCTGGGCGTCCAGCACCGGCGGCACAATCTCGGCCCCGGCAAAGCTGCTGCCCTGTTCAAACCACGACCGCGGCGCCGGCGCGCCCCACAGCGTCTGGCGTTGCGGGTCCTTGAGGTCCCAGCGAATGGGTTCGAGGTCGGGATCGACGGTCTGGTAATCCGAGCAATAAATCTCGATGCGGTGGCCATCGGGATCGCGCACATAGAGGAAGAAAGCATTGGAAATGCCGTGCCGGCCCGGGCCGCGCTCGATATTGGCGAGCCAGCCGGTGGTGGCCATCAGGTCGAGCAGATCAATGATATTGAGCGGCGTCGGCACCCAGAAGGCGACATGGTGCAGGCGTGGGCCACGGCCATTGGTAAAGGCGATGTCGTGCACGCCGCCCTTGCGATGCGTCCAGGCAGCCCAGAGCTTTTTGCTGACCTCGTCCTCGGTATATTCGGTTACCCGGAAGCCGAGTTCATTATAGAAGGCCACCGAGGCATCGACATCGGGCGAGAAGCAGTTGAAGTGGTCGATGCGCAGTGGCTTCACGCCTTTGTAGAGCGCATATTTCTGGTGGATGGGCGGCAGCCGCTCCATCTTGGCATAGAATTCGAGCGGAATGCCGTGGGGATCGCGGGTGCGGAAGGTGCGCGACTGGTGCGGCCGCTCCACCCATTCGACCGGCAATTCCTTGCCCTTGAAGAAATGCGCCGCCTTGTCGAGATCGTCCTCGCTGAACACCTTGAAGCCAAGATCGCGCGCTTCAGCCTTGTCGGCTTTCTTCAGCACGATGCAGTGGTGGCCGCGCTCTTCGAGGGCGCGCAGATAGATGGTGTCGGCGGTTTCATCCGTTACCTGCAGGCCGAGCGTGTCGACATAGAAGGCGCGCGATTTGGCGAGATCGGTCACGGCCAGTTCGACATGGCTCAAACGGACGATATTGAAGGCGGGGTAGAGATTGGGTGTGGGTAGCGGCACGCTTTCCTCCTTGCGGGGCAAGCCTTTTGTCTTGCCCCGGTGCGCTCTGATTGCAGGTGAACGGGCAGCCGGTTCTAGCCGCCGAGCTTTTGGATCGCGTGGGGCGCGGTCGCAAAGGCAACGTTCTTGGTTTCCATGTAGAAGTCGAACGACCAGTCGCCGCCATCGCGGCCGATGCCGGAATTCTTGACCCCGCCAAAGGGCGTCGGCAGGTGGCGGACATTTTCCGAATTGACCCAGATCATGCCCGCTTCGAGCCTGTCGGTGAAGCGCAGGGCGCGCGTCACGTCAGAAGTCCAGAGATAGCCGGTCAGCCCATATTGCACGTCATTGGCAATGGCGAGCGCCTCGGCCTCGTCGGCAAAGGGAATGGCGCTGAGCACCGGCCCGAAAATCTCCTCCTGGGCAATCCGCATATCGTTGCGCACCTCAGTAAAAAGCGTCGGCGTCACATAGCAGCCACCGCCCGGTCCCGCCTGCTTTTCGCCCCCGGCCAGTAGGGTCGCGCCCTCTGCCTGGCCGATGGCGATATAGTCGAGCACCTTCTTTTCATGCTCTGGATGGATCAGCGGACCCACAACGGTCTTGGGGTCGAGCGGATGGCCGACCGGAATGCGCTTGGCCTTTTCGGCCACCATGGCGGTAAAGCGCTCATAGATCGAGGCTTCGACCAAAAGGCGCGAAGACGAGGTGCAGCGTTCGCCATTGAGCGAGTAGATCATGAACACGGCAGCATCGGCAGCGCGTTCGAGATCGGCATCGGCAAAGACCACGACTGGGTTCTTGCCGCCCAGTTCAAAATGCACGCGCTTCAGCGTATCGGCGCCCTGCTTCATGATCAACGAACCGGTGCGGCTCTCGCCGACAAAGCCGATGGCCTTGATATCCCTATGTTCGGTCAGCGCCTTGCCGGCATCTTCGCCAAAGCCGTTGACGAGGTTCCAGACGCCCTTAGGCAGGCCAGCCTCTTCGGCAATCTCAACCAGCAGCCGCGCCGTCAGCGGCGAAAATTCCGCCGGCTTGTGCACAACGGTGCAGCCCGCCGCCAAAGCCGGGGCGATCTTCCAGGTCGAGAGCATAAAGGGCGTATTCCAGGGCGTGATCACCCCGACCGGCCCGATCGGCGAACGGCTCGTCACATTGAGCTGGCCGGGCCCGCGGATCGCCGCACCATCGCGCGCTTCGGGTGCCCTGTCGGCAAAGAAGCGGAAATTTTCTGCGCCGCGTAGGGCCGCCTTGGCCATGAATTTCAGCGACTGGCCCGTATCCATGCACTCGACCAGCGCGATTTCCTCGGCCCGCGCCTCAATGGCATCGGCAATTTTGTGCAGCAGTGCCTTGCGCGCCACCCCGCTCATTGCGGCCCAGGCGGGGAAGGCGGCCTTGGCGGCCTTGGCCGCGCGATCGATGTCCGCCGCCTTGCCCAGCGCCACCTTGGCGAGGGGTTGCAGGTCTACCGGCGAAATCGTCTCGAAAACCGCGCCGTCGAGCGCCGGCACCGCTTCGCCATTGATATGGTTGAGCACGCCCTCGGTCTTGAACCGGGCGAGATAGCGCTCCGCCTTTTTCAGATTTTCCGCAAAGTCAGACATTTGGTTTCCGTTATTTGCCGCGCAGCCGCGGATGAATGGCGTTCTTCTTCCAGCTCAACGCCGCGTCGATTTCCCGAATTTCGAGCGAGAGAGCGAAATGAGGTGTGGTGAAAAGGGGGCGAGAAAGTCGCTGGCGGCAGCAAAGATCGCCGCGCCCACCCGCTCCTTTTCTTCCGCGGTGCGACCCTTGCCGATGCGGAAGGACATATCGAGAAAGCCGTTCTCCGGCAGTTCGTCGGCTACGGCCCAGGCATCCGCCCTGAAGGCGCGAACGCGCACGGCGCCGATTTCAAATGGGCCATTTTTGAGAATGATCCCGGCAACAAGCGAACAAAAGGCCTTCATATCGACCTGGCCGTCGAGATTGGCGGAATATTCGATGGAGAGATGCGGCATCGCGCCCTTCTCACGTTCGGTTGCAATCAATCTATTTAACGTGTTAAATAAATAGCAAGCCGAGGTCAAGCATGGATTTTTGGTCTCTGGCAAACATCTGAGGCAGGGTAAGCCCGTTGCCTTGGCTGGGCCGATAACGCTATAGCCGCAGGGGGCAGTCCAAACCGCCCGACATGCCGGAGGTCGTCTTGCTGCCGCACAATACGCGCCGTTCCCTGCCCATGTCGCTCTTGCGGGCGCGTGAAGCGGTCATGTCGAAATTCCGGCCCATGCTGGCGCGACACGATGTGACCGAACAGCAATGGCGCGTCATCCGTGTTCTCGGGGAATCGAGCCCACTCGATGCCACGGAAGTCGCCGAACGCGCCTCGATCCTGGCGCCCAGCCTCACGCGCATCATCAAGGCGCTGGAAGATCGCGGTTTTATCACCCGCGGCAAGTTCGAGGATGACGGAAGGCGCGTGCAGCTTGCCATCGCCCCGGCCGGCATGGCGCTGATCGAGGAATTGTCACCCGAACGCCGGGCCATTTATGCCGAGCTCGAAGCCCGCTACGGCCACGCCGAAATCGAAAAGCTGCTCGACATGCTCGAAGCGCTGATCAAGAGCCAAAACGACGGTTGAAGTATGGAAGGTCCAGCTGAAGTCGCGCTGCGGCGACATTGTCAACTTGGCTATGAGCAATAGCGACATTTGCGGCCGGAACACCCCAGTAGCAAAGTACCTGGCGACAACACTCGCTCATATTTGATTTTGCCCTCCGTGTAAGCGTGCATGGCGAGGTCGCCGTAGCCGCTCTTCAGTAAGGGAGGACGAAGCCAAACTCCGGCGGACGACGCCTATCCAATCGGATTGGTCTTGCGCCATTCCTCGTATTCGCCACGCGCATCCTGATGCAGCGGATAGTAGCGTTGCAGCGGCGCGCCCTGCTTGAGTTTCATTCGCGAAAAATCTTCCCATTCGTGGTGTTGGCTTGACCGCCCGATGACTTCGGCGGCGAGGGCCGCGGGAACGCAAACCGCACCATCGTCATCGGCGACGATGATGTCCCCGGGCACCACCGTGACGCCGCCACAAGCAATGGGCGTGTTGACCGCAAAGGGCATCAGGTTGGTTTGCGTGTGAAAATTCGGCGTCCAGCCGCGTATCCACATCGGGATGTCGAGCTTGCTCAGGTTCGGCCGGTCGCGCAGCGCCCCGTCGATCACCATGCCGGCCCCACCGCGACCGCGGAAATAGGTCGACATCATATCGCCGAACACACCGGCAGTCATATCGCCGCGCGCATCAACGACAACGATATCGCCTTCCTGCACGTGATAGAGCACATGGCGGTGGAGCTGTTTTTCCGGGTCGGAATATTCCCCATCACCATAAAGGTCCTCACGCTTGGGCATGAATTGCAGCGTCAGCGCCGGGCCTGCAATCGCCTTGCCGAATTGCTGCGCCACAGGTCCAAGAATGTGGCAATTGCGAATGCCCATATGCGCCAGCGTCGAAGAGGCGGAGGCAGCGCCGACCGCAAGAATGCCGGCGATGAGGTCTTTGGACGGGCGAACGATGTCAGGCGTGTGCGTCATGTTTTTGCTGCCTACCAGTTAGTGACCGAGCCGTCGTTGCGGCGGAGATGTGGGGCTTCCCAGAATTTGAAGGTCTGGCGTCTAACCGCCTCTTCATCGACTTCGACGCCGAGACCGGGGGCGGCGGGCACGTCATAGATAGCGCCGCGTAACTGTGGCTGGACCGGGAAAATCGAGCCGTCCCCAAAGCCGTGATAGAGCTCGCCGGGCGAAGCACGGGTTTCGAGCCAGGAGAAGTTGGGCACCGCAGCGCTGAAATGCAGCGTGGCCGCCGTGCAAATCGGTCCCAACGGGTTGTGCGGCATCACGTCGACATAGTGCGCCTCGCTCCAGCCGGCGACTTTCATGGCTTCGGTGAGCCCCCCGACATTGCAGATGTCGATGCGGTTGAACTGGTGAATATCCCGCTCGATGTAAGGCAAAAACTGCCATTTGCTGGCGAATTCTTCGCCGATGGCGAAGGGAATGTCGGTCATTCTCCGCAAGGTTTCATAGGCCTCGGGCGTCTCGTCGCGGATCGGTTCTTCGAGGAAATCCAGCGTGCCGCTCGGCATCTTCTGGCAATAGCTGGCCGCTTCGGCGACGCTCAGGCGATGGTGATAGTCGATGCCGAGAACCACTTCATCGCCAAGGGCTTCTCGGGTCTTGACACACCACCTTGCGGTTTCGGCGATGCTTTGGCGGGGCTCGAAAATTTTCGGGTTCTCGTGGCCGTGCGGGAAGAGGCGGATGGCGTTCCAGCCGAGTTCCATCAGCTCCTTCGCCTGGTCGATCATCTGCGGCCCGCAGGGGCCGCGGACAGTGGCAAAAGTCGGGATATGGTCGCGCTGCTTTCCGCCAAGCAGTTCATAGACCGGCACACCGAGCGCCTTGCCCTTGATGTCGTGGAAGGCGAGATCGAGCGCCGACATGGCGGCGGTGAGGACGCGGCCGCCCTCAAAGTATTGGCTGCGATACATTTCCTGCCACAGCGCGCCGATGGCCATCGGGTCGCGGCCGATGAGAAACTCGCGGAAATGTTCGAGCGCGCCGACGACGGCCTTTTCGCGGCCGGAGAGGCCGCTTTCGCCCCAGCCATAGATTTCCTCGTCAGTCTCCACCTTGACGATGAGCTGGTTCCGCGTGCCGACCCAGGTGGGGTAGGGGATTATATTGGTAATTTTCATCCCGTCAGCTCCAGGTCCGGTCCCAGCTGTATTCGTGGTCCCACTGATCGGTCGGTTGCCAGATGCCGGTGACGCCGTCCTGCAGGTGCTGGCTGATCAGTTCGTTATTGATGTCATCGATGCCGAGGCCGGGCTTGTCGGGGACTGTGATAAAGCCGTTCTGGACTACGGGCTTCCGTAGGCCGATGGCGATGTCGTCCCACCAATCAACGTCGACCGAGTGGTACTCCAGCGCCATGAAATTCTCAGTCGCCACAGCCACATGCGCGGCGGCCATGCAGGCTACGGGGCTTTCAGCCATGTGTATCGCCATGGCGACGCCGTGATCTTGCGCCGCGTCGCCGATCTTCTTGGTCTCGAGAATGCCGCCGGAGGTGAGAAGGTCAGGGTGGATTATTGAGATGCCGGATTTCAGCAGCGGCTCGAAACCTTCCTTGAGGTAGATGTCTTCGCCGGTACAGATCGGTACCGTGGTTGCCTGCTGAAGTTGTTGATATTGCTCAGTATATTGCCAGGGGATGACGTCTTCGAGCCAGGCGGGGGCGTATTTCTCGATGCGGCGGGCGAGGCGGATGCCGCTTTGGAGGGAAATGTGGCCGACATGGTCGATGGCGAGGGGGATTTCGTAGCCGATCACCTCGCGGACCTGGTGGATATATTCCTCAAGCAATTCAAGGCCTTGCTCGGTGAAATTGAGGCCGGTGAAGGGATGCCGGACGTTGTGGACATCGTAGACGGCATTGCGGGTGCGGCGGTCGTCCATGGTCTTGCCGCTGCCGCGACTGGGGTGGATGCGGTAGCCTTCCAAAGAGCCGGCGGGGGCGACGACGGAGCCCGGCGTGTCGACGACCTGCATGAGGCCGAGGTCCATCTTCAAAAAGGTGAACCCTAAATCCATGCGCTCTTTCAAGCGTTTACCGGTCTCGGTGCCGCTCGGAACTGTGGCGTCGGTGTCGCAATACATGCGGACTTTGTCGCGGAATTTGCCGCCGAGCATCTGGTAGATCGGGACGCCATAGGCTTTGCCGGCCAAGTCCCAGAGGGCGATCTCGACGGCGGAGACTCCGCCGCCCTGGCGGCCGTGTCCGCCGAACTGCTTGATTCTCCTGAACAATCTGTCGATGTCGCAGGGGTTTTCGCCGAGCAGGCGGCTCTTGAGCATCAGGGCATAGGTGGCGCTGGCGCCGTCTCGGACCTCACCGAGGCCGACAAGCCCTTGATTGGTATAGATTTTCAGGATCGCGCTGGTGAAGGGGGCGCCCACGATTTCGGCGACCCGCATATCGGTGATGCGCAATTCAGAGGGTTTTGAGTGCGTGTTGACGTAGTTAAGGGCTTCCTCGGGACGGTGCATTTGTGTCGCTCTTGGGAGGTGAGTTGGTTAGCGGACTGTTAGCGCTGAGGTTGTTTCAGCGTCGAATAGGTGGACGCGCTCCTGATCGAACTCGATCCAGACCGGCTCGTCGGGGGAGAGGTGCACGCTCGGATCGACGCTGATGTTGACGACGGCCTCCGCGATGAAGACCTGGGCAAAGGTGACATCGCCAGTCGGCTCGACTGTGTAAATCTTTCCGGGGACCGAACCGGGGACCTGGCTCTTGTGCAATTTGAGGGTCGAGTGACGGGCGCCGAGGACGACATTCTTGGTGGTCGAGAGGCGCGCTTTTTGTGCGTTGGTGGGGGATAGGGGCAGCTCCCAGCCTTCGGCGCTCTGGAGCACCATGTCGGTGCCGCGCGAGACGGCCTGCAGCGAGATCAGGCTCATGGCGGGGCTGCCGACGAAGCTCGCGACAAACATGTTCACCGGATTGGCGAACACCTGGGCCGGGGTGTCGTATTGCTGCAGGAAGCCGCCATTCATCACCGCCATCTTGTCGGCCATGGTGACGGCCTCGAGCTGGTCGTGGGTGACATAGATGATGGTGGCGCCGAGGTTGTGGTGAAAGCGCTTGATCTCGCTGCGCATCTGCACGCGCAGCTTGGCGTCGAGGTTGGAGAGTGGTTCATCCATCAGGAAAACGAGGGGGTCGCGCACAAGGGCACGGCCTAAGGCGACGCGCTGCTGCTGGCCGCCGGAGAGTTCGCGCGGTTTGCGTTCGAGGAGGTGCGTGATGTCGAGAATGCGAGCGGCTTCCGCCACCTTGGTAGCGATCTCGGCCTTGGGCAGTTTGCGCATTTGCAGCGGGAAGGCGAGATTGTTGAAGACGGTCTTGTTGGGATAGAGCGCGTAATTTTGGAACACCATGGCGATGTCCCTGTCCTTGGGGTCGAGGTCGTTGACCACGCGATTGCCGATGGCGATGTCGCCGCCCGAGATCGGCAACAGGCCGGCGATCAGGTTGAGCGTCGTGGTCTTGCCGCAGCCGGACGGGCCGACCAGCGCGACGAATTCGCCGTCGTTGACGGTAAAGCTCACGTCGTTGACGGCGTAGAGGCTGCCGTAATTCTTCATGACGTGTTCGAGAACGACTTCGGCCATTGGCTTTTGTCCCTAGTGTTTGACGGCGCCTTCGGTGAGGGCCTGCACGAAGTATTTCTGGAGAACGAGGAAGAGCACGACGACCGGCACGCTCATCATGAACGTCGCGGCCATCAGGCCCGGCCAGTCCGTGGCGTTCTCCGAGAAGAAGCGCTGGATGCCGACCGGCAGGGTCATCTGGTCGTGCTTGGTGAGGAAGGTGTAGGCGTAGATGTATTCGTTCCAGGCGCCGATGAAGGAGTAGATCGCGGTGGCGATGATCCCCGGCGTCGAGAGCGGCATGACGATGTAGAGGAAGGCCTGGAACCGGGTAGCGCCATCGATGCGAGCGGCTTGTTCGAGCTGGATCGGGATGTTGTCGTAAAACCCCTTGAGCAGCCAGATGGCGAGCGGCAGGCCGAAGGTGAGATAGGTCAGGATCAGCGAGCCGTGGGTGTTCACGAGGCCAAGGAGCCGCATCAGGATGAACAGCGGCACGAGGAAGACGATGGCCGGGAACATGTTGCGCAGCAGCACCGAGAAGAAGAGGAAAGTGCGGCCGGGAAAGCGGAAGCGCGAGAAGGCATAGGCGGCCGGGACAGCGACGATGATCGCGAGGATCGTCGTCGCGGTGGAGACCCAGAGGCTGTTCCAGAAGTAGCGCAGGAAATCCTGGCCGATGCTGTTTCGAGGGTCGAGTAGCCGCGCATAGTTTTCGAGCGTCGGGGAGGCGGGCCACCATTGCGGCGGATACTGCATGGCCGCGAAGCCGGTTTTCAGCGAGGTGATCAGCATCCAGGCCATGGGCATGGCGGTGAAGATCAGCAGCAGGACGAGAAAGACGCGGCCCGACCAGCGCCAGTAGTCGACGGGCTTTTTGGTGACGGGGCGGATGCGGGTAGAGGTGGCGTCGGTCATGGGGTTTGTCCTCCGACGGATGTCGCGGGGGGCATCGGCATCTCGGCTTTGGACCATCCCCTTGGGGGCGGTGCCATGGGAGGGGATGGAGCTTTGGTTGCGGCGCGTGCCGACACCCCCACCCATCCTCCCCCATCAAGGGGGAGGTGCTGATCGAGTTGGGGGCGAGATTTGTGCCAAACCCACCGGCCCAACACCTCCCCCTTGATGGGGGAGGATGGGTGGGGGTGCGCGAGCCCGGATATTAAGGCCAAGTCACCACCCTCACCCCCAGCCATTCGAGCGTAGCTCTCACGGCCTTCTCCGTTCAAATCGCGCCACAGGAGCGATTTGCCCAAGGGACGCTGCGAAGCCCACAGGGGGGAGGGGAGGCGAAAGAGCCGATGGCTGGGAGCCGCTTCCTCCCTCCCCTTGATGGGGAGGGATTGAGGGTGGGGTGGAGCCAGGCACTCTGAAGTCTGTGCTCATGCGCCAGCCCTCTTGTCGTCGCCGCGGGTCAGGGCGCGGACGTAGAAGTAGCCAAGGGTCATCATGATGATGAAGAGCAGCACTGAATAAGCAGCGGCCGCGCCCCAGCGCTGGCGGCCGAAGGCGAGCTGGTAGATCTGGGTGATCCAGATATCCGACGAGCCAGCCGGACCGCCGCCGGTCATGATGAAGGGGATGATGAAGGAGTTGAAATTCTGCACTGTCAGCAGGAGCACGGTGACCGTGGACACGCCGGCAAGGTGCGGGAAGGTGACGTGCCAGAAGCGCTGCCAGGCATTGGCCCCGTCGACCTTGGCGGCGCGCAGCAATTGCTCGGGTACGGTCTGGAGGCCGGCCATCAGCATGATCATGGCGAAGGAGAATTCCTTCCAGACATTGACCACGATCAGCGAGGCGAGGGCGGTGGAGGTGTTGTCGACGAAATTGATCGGCTGATCGGTTACGCCGATCTGCACCATGAAGGCGCCGATAGCGCCGAAATCGGAGTGATAAAGCCACTTCCAGACATAGGAGGCAGCTACGGTGCTGACGACCCACGGAATGAGAAGGATGGCGCGCAGCACGCCGCGACCGATGAATTCGCGATGCAGCGACAGGGCGGCGCCAAGGCCGAGGAAGAAGGCAAAGAGGGTCGAGAAAAACGTCCAGATCAGCGTCTGCCAGGTGACTTTCCAGAACGAGGCGCTGGTGAGGATGGTGGTGTAATTGTCGAGGCCGACAAAAACCTTGTCCCGCAGCTGCAGGCTGGCCGGGGTTTTGAAGAAGCTCAGTTCGATCGTGTAGTAAACCGGATAGGCGATGACGATGAGCATCACCACGATGGCCGGGAGCACATAGAGATAGTCGGCGCGCTGCTTCCACATGCGCGAGAGAAGACTGCTCCGCCGTGCCGGCTCCACCGGGCGATCGGTGAAGATGGCAGACCCTGATACGCCGCTCATTGTGCTGTCCCTGTTGGTGGAAGGAGCGGCCGGCAATCAGGGACTGCCGGCCGTCTGCGCGGGAGGGATCGCTACATTCCGCTCATCAGTTCTTCGACCTTGGCCGCCGCGTCGTTGGCTGCCTCATCGACCGTCATGGTGCCGGTAAGCGCGTTCTGCAGCATGTCGGGCACGATGATGTTCATGATCTCGGGCGCATAGGGCTGGACCGGGAACGGGATGCCGTTGGGCAGCATGGAGGTGGTGACGTCGAGGAATTTTATGGTGTCCAGACGTTCCTTCATCCATTCGGTCTTGAAGCCGCCGAGGTGCCCGGGGTTGGAACCGACCCAGGCGAGCTTGGTCGACCATTCCGGGCTCGTCCACATGCAGATCAGCGCCTTGACGGCTTGCTCATCGATGGCGCCGCCATCGACATATTCAGGCTTTACGACGTGAATGTTGGAGCCGCCGAACACCACGGCACGACGGGCCGGACCTTCGGGAAGCAGGCCATAGCGCATGTTTTCGACCACGGCGTCGGCGGTTGCCTTGTCGGCCCCGGTTGCCTTGGAGGCAAGGTCGAGCATTTTCGCATATTCAGCCGGGTGGGCGATCATCATGGCGAGTTGGCCGGCGATGAACGGCGCCTGGTTTTCGGCCTGGGTATTGGTCAGGGCCGAAGTTGGGACCGACTGGTCCCTGACATACATGTCATAGGCGGCCTGCAGGGCGGCCTTCGAACCGTCATTGTTGAGCTCGACAGTTTCATAGGCCGGTTCGGCCGAGGTTTCGTCGAGCGCGCCGCCGCCATAGGCCCAGAGCTGGGGCATGAAGCGGAAGGGCGTATTGCCGGCGTTTTGCTTGGCGACAAGGCCATAGCCGGCAATGCCGAGCTTGTCGTGGATCGTCTTGGAATAGGTGACGACATCGTCCCAGGTTGCGGGCGGAGATTCAGGGTCGAGCCCGGCATCGGCGAAGATCTTGGCGTTCCAGATGAACCCCATGGTCTCGTTATTGGTCGGGATACCGTAGGTTTCGCCGTCCCAGGTGACCGACTTGAGGGCGCCCGGCCAGAAGTCGGCTGAAGTATAGCCTACATCTTCCGGCTTCAGCGGATTTAGATAGCCCTTGGCGGCGAATTCGACGCCGCCGAGAATTTGGAGGCGCACCACCATCGGCGCGGCATTGCCGAGAAGGGCGGTGCGGAACTTGTCGAGCAGCTCGTTGTAGGTGATCGACTGCACGTCGGCCTGGATATTGGGATAGGCGGCTTTGAAGGCTTCCCAGAAGGCCTTGTCCTGATCGTGGGCGATCTGCGGGTCGGCCTCGAAGGGCCCGGTGTACCAGTAGCTCACCTTGCCGGCATAGTCGTTGGGCACCACGGCACCGCAATCCTTGGCAGTGTCATAGGTGGCCGTGCCGGCAATGGATTTGATGTATTCCGGCGACCACTGGCTGAGATCGACCGACTGCGCATAAACGGTCGTCGACATCAGTGAGGCGGTGGTCAAACCGGCCAAGGCATAGGCAACGACTTGCCGACGATACGGCGAGCCAGACCGCCGAACGCGGTCCTGCATGTTCGTCATCGATAGTCCTCCTCGGTTGGATTCCGGCGCTTACGGCACGGCATCCGCGGCGTCCCGCCGCTAGGTCCTCCGGGGCCGGGCTTTTGCCCATGTCTCCCGCTTGGGACAGTTCCAGACCAGAACTTATCTGTCAATATGGCTTGGATCGTACATTATTTTGCATATTTAATGTGCATTATCCCGCTTGGCATCCCGCGAGAAGGCGCATAAACCATGCTCCATGACCACGATGCCTGCCGACGACACCAATGAATTCGCTGCTTCCGAGCAGCCACTATCGATCTATGAGCTGATCCGGGAAGATATCATTTCCGGGCGCCTGGAGCCCAATGCGCGGCTAAAGGTTGCCGATCTTGCGACGCGCTATGGCACCTCGACCAATCCCGTGCGCGAGGCGCTGCAGCAATTGCGCGGCGAAGACTTTGTGGTGATGGAGCCCAATCGCGGGGCGCGGGTGCGGCCCATCGATGAGGCTTTCGTGCGCGACATCATCGAGATCGAGATGCTGATCGAGCCGGCGCTGACCAAGTGGTTTTGCTCGATCGCAACCGATGCCGATATTGCTGATCTCGAAGCGGCGCAGGCCGCAATCGAGGCGCACAATTTTGCCGATCCCAAACATCACGGCGAACTCGATACGCGGTTTCACCAGCTCATCTACGACCGCCACTACAACCGGCACGCGGCTGATCTTTGGTGGAAGCATCGCGAAATCCTGCGGGCCATCAGCCGGCGTTTTCCGACCTCGCTGAGCCGCATGCAGGCTGTGTTGCGCGAGCATCGGGAACTGATCGAGGCTATTCGCGCGCAGGATGCCGATCGTGCCGCCGCGGTTGTGGCGCTGCATGTGGAGGGGTCGGGTCGGCACATCATCGAGCAGATGGGCGTTGCTAAGCGGAATGGGCCGAGGAGAACGCCGGCCTAGGGGCATTCGAGGGAGGAAACCAATGAAAATCACGGACTTGCGCTGCGCCGTCATAGGGCGCCACCCGATCGTTCGTGTCGTTACGGACGAAGGAGTTTATGGTTTGGGCGAGGTGGAATACACCAAGCCGTACCTAAAGCCCTGGGTGCTGCATTTTCGCGAGGCGCTGATCGGGGAGGATCCGACCGATGTCGAGCGCTGCATGCTGAAAATCCGACAGCGCGGGTCTTTCAAGCCCTATGGGGCGGCGGTCAGCGCCATTGAGCATGCGCTTTGGGACATCGCCGGCAAGGCGGCCAATGTGCCCGTCTACAAGCTGCTCGGCGGCAAGGTGCGCGACAAGGTGCGGGTCTACAATGGCTCCATTCGCAAGAAGCGCACGGGAGATCGGCCGGAGGACTATGCGGCCGACGTGAAGTGGATGATGGAGCGGCCGGAAAACTTCTTCATGGTGAAGCAGGGGATCAGCTTTCACTCCAACATGAAGGATTCCATCGACGACTTTCACTACGGCGTCAGGCAGGAAAAGGCTGGCTATCACGGCGCCATGGATCAGGGGCAGATCAGCGAGCGCGGCATGGCGCACATGATCGACTGCGTCATCGCCATGAAGGAAGTCTTGGGGGACAAGGTGAGCCTGGCGCTCGATTGCGGGCCGGGCTGGTTCCTCAACGACGCTATCCGCTTTGCGCAGGCGACGGAAAAATACAATCTCATGTGGCTCGAGGACATGCTGACCGGGGACTATGTGCCCTGGGTCAATCCACAGGCCTATCGCGAGCTTACGGTGTCGACCTCGACGCCGATCCATACCGGCGAGCAGATCTATCTCAGGCACAATTTCAAGGAGTTGATCGAGACGCAGGCGGTGCGGGTCGTGGGGCCCGATCCGGCTGATATTGGCGGGATTGCGGAGCTGAAGTGGGTGGCCGAACACGCCTATATGCACTCGATCATGATGGCGCCGCATGGCACGGCCAATGGGCTTCTTGGGCTCGGCGCGCTGATCAATGTCTGCGCCACGCTGCCGGCCAATTATATCGCCTTTGAATATCCGAGTGCGTCCGACCCTTGGTGGGAGGACATCGTCATTGGCCTGCCAAAACAGATCGTGCGGGATAGTCACGTCGATCTGTTGGAAGCACCGGGGCTGGGGCTCGATATCGATGCCGAGGGGACGAAAAAGTACCTCTCCGAGGAGGATGCTGGTTTCTTCGACTAGCGTGGCGAGGCGCTACCTCCGGTTTTCCGCCGCGGTGGCTGCTTAAGCGTGAATGCGCATGCGCCATGTGCATCTCCTTTTCTCCTCAAACTGGAGACAATCGAAAGTCCTACTGGCGCTTTGTTGGTCATCTCGGTAATGCATGCGTATGCATTATGGAGGGTTGACCCATGCCAGTTTGGCTGAAGCGCGGTAAGGATGTTGAAGAGCGGGCCGAGGCGGATCGCCAGGTTCGGGCGACGGTCGAGGGGATTCTGGCCGATATCGAAAAGCGCGGCGACGCTGCCGTGCGGGATCTGTCGATCAAGTTCGACAAGTGGGATCGCCAGAATTTTCGGTTGAGCCAGAAAGAGATCGACGATTGCGTGGCGCAATTGACCGATCAGGATCTGCACGACATCGAATTCGCCCAGACCCAGGTGCGCAATTTCGCTCAGAAGCAGAAGGACACGATGCTTCCGCTTGAGGTCGAGACCATGCCGGGCGTGACGCTGGGCCACAAGCATGTGCCGATCAACGCCGTGGGCTGCTATGTGCCAGGCGGCAAATATCCGCTGCTGGCTTCGGCCCATATGTCGGTGCTGACGGCGAAGGTCGCGGGGTGTCCGCGCGTCATCACCTGCGCTCCGCCCTTTAGTGGCAAGCCGGCGCCGGCGATCGTCGCGGCGCAGGCCATGGCGGGTGCGGATGAAATCTATGTGCTCGGCGGCATCCAGGCCATTGGCGCCATGGCTATCGGCACGGAGACGATCCAGCCAGTCGACATGCTGGTGGGACCCGGCAATGCCTTTGTCGCCGAAGCCAAGCGCCAGCTCTATGGTCGCGTCGGCATCGACCTTTTTGCCGGCCCAACCGAGACCCTGGTCATCGCTGACGAGACTGTCGATGGCGAACTCTGCGCGACAGATCTTCTGGGGCAAGCGGAGCATGGGCCCACGAGCCCGGCCATTCTGTTGACCAATTCGGAGAAGCTGGCGCGCGATACCATGGCCGAGATCGAGCGTATTCTCGCCATTCTGCCGACGGCCGACATCGCGAAAAAGTCCTGGGCCGATTTCGGCGAGGTTATCGTTTGCGACTCTTATGAGGAAATGCTGGCGGAGGCCGATCGCATCGCCTCTGAACACGTGCAGGTCATGACCGATCGCGACATGTGGTTCCGGGACAATATGACCAATTTCGGCGCCCTGTTCCTCGGGCCGCGCACCAATGTGGCCTATGGCGACAAGGTGATTGGCACCAATCACACGCTGCCCACCATGAAGGCGGCGCGCTATACGGGCGGCCTCTGGGTCGGGAAATTCCTCAAGACCTGCACCTGGCAGACCGTGACCACCGACGAGGCCTCGGCTGAGATCGGCGCCTATGGCTCGCGCCTCTCCATGCTCGAAGGTTTTGTCGGCCATGCGGAGCAAGCCAATATCCGCGTGCGCCGCTATGGCGGTCGCAACGTGCCCTATGGTACCGCTGCCGCACCGACAGCAGAGGCCGCCAAGTAATGATGCTTCCCCGCACGCCCAGTTTCCGTCTCGATGGCAAGCGCGCCCTGGTGACAGGCGGCACGCGCGGGATCGGGCTGGGCGCGTCGGTTGCTCTGGCTGAGGCCGGGGCGCATGTGACGGTGGCGGCTCGCACCGCCGCCGATGTCGAAGGTGTGGTCAATGCCATGGCCGACATCGGTCTTGCGGCCGAAGGCGTCGCCATCGACATCACCGATTTCTCGGCTGTCCGCGAATTCGTCGCCGAAAGCGATCCGTTTCACGTGCTGGTCAATTCGGCCGGCACGGCGCGGCACAGTTCGGTCGCCGGCATTACTGAGCCCGACTATCAGGCGGTGATGCAGCTCAACCTCGCTGCGACCGTCTTCGTGTCGCAGGCCGTGGTCGGCAAGCTCCAGGCAGCCGGACAGGGTGGGTCGATCATCAATGTCTCGTCGCAGATGGGCCATGTCGGCGGACCCAACCGCGCGATTTACGCTGCCAGCAAACATGCTGTTGAAGGCCTCACCAAGGCCATGGCCATCGAGCTGGGCGCCAGCAATATTCGCGTCAACACGATCTGCCCGACCTTTATTGAAACCGAACTGACGGCGAAGAACCTGAGCGATCCCGATTTCCGCTCATGGGTTCTTTCCAAGATCAAGTTGGGGCGTCTGGGCCGGGTGGAAGACATTATGGGGCCAGTGGTTTTTCTCGCCTCGGATGCGGCGGCGCTGATCACCGGCACCGCGCTCTTGGTGGATGGTGGATGGACGGCGGAGTAAGGAAAACCGGGGTCACGTCTTCGCAGGTGGCGCAGCGCGCGGGTGTTTCCCAGTCGGCTGTGTCGCGCAGCTTTACCCCCGGCGCTTCCATTGCCCCCGAGACCCGCGCCAAGGTTTTGGCGGCGGCCAAGGAGCTGGGCTACCGCCCCAATGCCATTGCTCGCTCGCTGACGACGAACCGCTCGCGCATCGTCGCGGTGGTGATGGCCTATCTCGACAATCTCTTTTATCCCGACGTGCTCGAGCAGTTGGGACGTTTGCTCGCCAAGGAAGATTACCGCCTGCTGCTTTTTACCGGCCTGGCTGATGGCGACAGCGACCCGGTTTTTGACCAGCTCATGCAATATCGGGTTGATGGCATCGTGCTCGCCTCGACCTCGCTGTCTTCGGCCTTGTCGGAAGAGTGTGCCGCGGCTGGCATTCCGGTGGTTCTGTTCAACCGCACTACCGAGCGCGACGCAGTATCGAGCGTGACGACCCGCAACCGCGAGGGCGGGCGGCGGGTTGCCGAGTTCCTGCTGGCCGGTGGCCACGAACGCTTTGGCTATATTGCCGGGCTCGAGAGCTCATCGACCAATCGCGACCGTCTCGCGGGCTATCGCGAAGCGCTGGCCGAGGCGGGGCACACGGAAATCCTGATTGAGGTTGGCAATTACGATCGTGCCGAAGCACAGGCGGCGGCGCGAAAACTGCTGACGCGACCGGATCGTCCCGATGCGCTGTTTGTCGCCAATGACCACATGGCTGTTGCGGTGATGGACGTGGCTCGGTTTGAGCTTGGGCTTTCTATCCCCGAGGACATTTCCATTGTCGGCTATGACGATGTGGGGCCAGCGCGCTGGGACGCCTATGGCGTCACCTCCATGAGCCAGCCGCATAAGCGCATGGTCGAGGCTACGGTGGAAATCCTGATGAGCCAGATCAATAGCGGGGAGATCGAGGCGGAGCATCGCGTGTTCAATGGGGAACTGGTGGTGCGGACATCGGCGAGACTGCCGGCTTCGGGGGTGGTCGAGGTCGAGGGCAGGCGGGTGTTCAGGCCGGGGCGGTGAAGACCTTTTTGGGCGGCTAGCCAGGCTGCGATCTTGCCGGGAAATCTACCCCATCGTCACCACCGGGCTTGTCCCGGTGGTCCATACCGTCCGGGGTCCCCAAGGTGGATTGCCGGGACAAGCCCGGCAATGACGAAAGGGGGTATTGGGGAATGGCTTTAGCCGCGTGACCGTCAGCCTTCCCCCAGCCCATCACGATAGTCATTCAAATCCGCGTCGACCGATGACGGGGCATCGATCCATTCGATCATCGGTAATCCCGTTGCCGGATCGCGCGCCGGAATGGGCAGCATCATGATGCGCTTGGCCACGGTGCGGCGGCTCTCTTCGGTGAGATTGGCCTCCTGCACATTGTCCCAGTCGCGGCCATCGGGATAGCCGCCGACCATCTGCACGTCGTCGGAATTGCCGGTCATGCAGTGGGAGACGCCGGCCGGCAGGACGACGATGTCGCCCGCTTCCACCCGCAGTTTCACCCCGCCCACCCCGAAGAACTCGACCTCCATCCAGCCCCGCGCGCAGCCGAGGCATTCATGCGTCGTCGAATGGAAATGGGGATAGGTGTAGATGCCGGGATAGCGCCAGTTGTTGAGCCAGTTGTTTTCGCGCAGCCGCGCCATCACCGCGTCTTCGCCGCCGCCCGGCACAGCATTGCGATGGACCAGCAGCGGAAAGCGGGAATTGGGCAGCATGCCCTTGGGCTTGGACCAATGCAGTTCTGTCTTGATGCTCATGAACCTTCCCCTTCTTGAACGAAGAAGGGGCGCCCTTGGGCGCCCCGCAGTCGTCGTTGGGAAGTTTTTATTCCGTACCGCCCCAGGCCTGGGGATAGTTCGGCATGTCTTCGCAGCCGCACATGGCGTAGTGGAGCGGCGGCATCTTTTCGTTGATGTATTGGTCGAGCACGTCCTGGGTGATGGCCGGCTGCGGCAACACCCATTCCGGGCTCGGGACCTGTTCGCCCTTGAGCGTGTTCACCGCAGCAATGATGGCGGTGCGCCACTGATAGGTCGGGTAGGTCGGGGCAATGCCCTTGAAGCCAAGGTCGCGCCACTTCTGGAGGTAGTCCTGCTGGTCTTCGCCGGTGACGACGGGGACATCGACGCCCTGGTCTTCAAAGGCTTCGACGGCGGCGACGGCGGTGGCGCCGGCATCCATCCACACGGCGTCGATGGTGCCGCGCTGCAGGTAGTCTTCGACAATCGACTTGGTCTTGGCATTGTCGCCATCGGTGAATTCTTCACCGAGGACTTCAAGGCCAGCTTCCTTGAACATGTTGCGGGCGCCCGAGGCGCGGGTTTCGAGCACGTCGACGCCCGGCAGGATGCGCAGCATCAGCACTTTGCCGCCGGCCGGCACATTGGCGATGATGTGTTCGGCCGCCTGGATGCCGAAGCCATAGCCACCCACCGGGTGGACGAAGGTGACCGGGCAATCGGTGGTGACGCCGCGGTCGAAGACGATGACCGGAAGACCGGCGGCGCAGGCTTTTTCGACCGCCGGCGTGAGGGCCGCGGTGGAGTTCGGCGAAACGATCAGCACGCTGCAATTGCCGCCGGCCAAGAGGTCGTCGATATCGGCGATCTGCTTGTCATCAGAACCTTCGGCGTCGACATGGGTGAAGGTGCCGATTTCCGGATGGAGTTTCACTTCCTCGGTCATGTCGGTGTAGCCGACCACGCGCCAGGGATTGTTGACGCCGGCATTCGAGAAGCAAACGGTCCAGGGACCTTCCTTCTTGAACGAGGCGGTATCGGCCATGGAGTCGCCGGCATATTGCAGATACGGCTGGTCCGCAGGGCCGTTGAAGGTTGCGGTCAGCTGGTCGCGCTGCTTGGCGAATTCGGCCGGGTCGTCAAAGTTTGGAGCCTGAGAAAATGCGGCTCCGGTCAGCATGCCGAACACGGCAGCCGCCAAAATAATCTTCTTCACGTCTTCCTCCCTCGTGAGGTTTTCCCACTCTTCCCTCAGACGGCCGATCGGCCATCTGTCTCAGCTCATCGGCCCGCGCGCTTGCGCTGGTAAGTCGCAAACGCCACTGCGCCGATGAGGATTAGTCCCTGCACCACCAGGCGAACCGGCTGGGCCAGCCCGAGAAGGTTGAGCAGGGTGAATATGGCTTCGAGCGCCAGCGCGCCGGCAATGGTCGCGGGTACGGAGCCGCGACCGCCGAGCAATTGCGCGCCGCCGATGACGGCGGCCGTGATGGCCTGCAGCTCGAAGCCCGAACCGATATCGACCGAGACGCCGGCCCGGCCACCGAGAATGACGCCGGCGAGAACTGCCGTCAGCGCCGAGACGACGAAGGCGGAGATGCGCACGCGCTCGACTGGCACGCCGGCAAGACGCGCGGCCTGCTGGTTGTCGCCCACGGCATGCAGCATGCGGCCGAAATTGGTGCGGTGCATGCCCCACCAGAGGATGGTGCCGAAGACGACGAGGCAGATCACGGCGACTGGCAGCAGCGTGATCACCGGTATGTCGGTGATGTTGTAGCGGCCGAAGAAGCGGAACGTGTCGGGCAGGTAGCCGCGCGGGGCGCCGCCGGACCACATGAAGGCGACGCCGTTGAGCGTGATCATCATGCCGAGCGTGGCGATCAGCGATGGGACCTTGAGGTAGCTGACGACGAGGCCGTTGATGAGCCCGATGACGGCGCCGATGCAGAGCATCAGGGGGATAATCCAATAGGTCGAATTGGGATCGTTGCTCGCGAGCATGGACGAGCCGATGACAGTCAGCGTCATGATCGAGCCGACGCTTAGATCGAAGCCGCCCGAGACGATGACATAGAGCGCGCCGGCCGAGAGAATGGCGAGGGCGGTGACGCGCTTGAGGAAATTCATGTAGCCGGTGGGTTCGCCGAAGGCCGGGTTCATGACGATGATGGCAAGGATCAGCGCCGCGACCAGCACATAGACCGGATTGATCTTGGGCAGGCTGCGCTTGGCCGCGGCGGGCCGGGGAAGGGATTGCGCGCTCATGCGACGGGCCTCTTCGAACGGGCGGCATAGAAGGCGACGGCGGCGACGATGATGATGCCGCGCAGCACCTGTTTTACGAAGGCATCGACGCCGGCGACGTTGAAGATGGAGTCGATGAGCGAGAAGATGATGACACCTGCCATGGTGCCCCAGATGCCGCCTCGTCCGCCCGCGAGCACGGTGCCGCCGATGACGACGACGGCGATGGATTCGAGATCATAGACGCCCTCGGCGCCGATCCACGGCGCGCCGGAGCGGAGGCGGGAGGCGAGGTAGATGCCGGCAATGGCAGCGCAGAGCGAGCAGATGACATGGGCGCCGATGACGACGCGATCGGTCTTGATGCCGGCAAGGCGCGCCGCATCCTTGTTGCCGCCGACGGAGTAGACATCGGAGCCGAAGCGGGAAAAGCGCAGGACGAACCAGGCGCAGCCGGCGAGAACGAACATGAAGATCAGCGAGAAGGGCACGATGCCCACCGTGCCATAGGCGAAGATCTGGAACTCCACCGGCACGTTGCCAGCGAAGTTGTTGTAGTAATAGGACAAAACGCCCTGGATGATGAGCGACATGCCCAGCGTCGCGATCAGCGGATTGACCTCCAGCTTGGTGATGACGAGGCCATTAGCGAGGCCGACGACGGCACCAAGGGCGAGGACAGAGGCAACCGCTGGCAGCATCATGGCCGGGTCGCCATTCATGACCACGGAGGTGACGACGGCAGCGGCTGAGATGACGCTGGCGACGCTGAGGTCGATCGAGGCGACGAGAATGGCAAAGGTCTGTCCGATGGCAGTGATGCCAAGGGTGATCGAGCGGCTGAGAATGGCCACGAGGTTTTCGAGGGTGAGAAACCGCGTCTGGCCCATGATGATGATCAGGGCGATGTAGAGCGCGATCGCGGCCAGCAGCAGGATCGTGGAAGCGTGGCGCTCGAAGCGGAAGCGACGGGGATTTTTGGCGGGGAGGGGCATGTCGGTCATGCGGCAACTCCCGTTTCGCCTGTGGCGGCCAGCATGAGTTCGGCCTCGGTTGCCGAGCGGCCGAACTCGCCGGCAATGCGGCCTTCGCGCATGACCACGATGCGGTCGGAGGCGCCGAGGATCTCGGGCAGGTCGGACGAGACCATCATCACGGCCGTGCCGGCGCGGGCGAGGTCGCGCATGAGGTGGTAGATGCTGGCCTTGGCGTCGACGTCGATGCCGCGGGTGGGTTCGATGAAAATCAGAACTTTTGGGCGCAGGGCAAGCCAGCGGGCTACGATAGCCTTCTGCTGGTTTCCGCCGGAGAGGAAGCGCATTTCCTGCTCGTAGGAGGGGGCGCGCACCTTCATCTGATCGAGAAGGGCATTCATGCCGGTGAGGTCGGTGAAGCGATTCGCTTTGTGACCGCCGAACGGATTGGCAAAGCTGCGGGCGGTCAGCATGCCGTTGTCGCGCACCGACTGCATGAGGAACAGCGCCTGCGCCTTACGATCGCCCGGCAGCATGCCGATGCCGGCGCGAATGGCGTCGCGGGGCGAGGTGAGGTGGACCGCCTTGCCATCGAGGGTCATGGTGCCCGACGTGAATGGTGCGGCACCGAAAAGGGCCATGGCGAGCGGCGTGCGGCCGGCGCCTTGCAGGCCCGCAAAACCGACAATTTCGCCCGAGCGGAGTTCGAGGTTGATGTCGCGCAACGCGGCATTCGTGCCGCCGGAAACGGAGAGGACGACGGGGCCGATTTCAGACGACGTCGCTGGTTCGGGATAATATTCGGAGATGTCGCGGCCGACCATGGCACGAACGATGACGTCGGGCGCGGGGACATGGTCGAAACTCGCGGTGGCTTCGCCGTCCTTGATGACAGTGACGCGGTTGGCGAGGCGGGTGACTTCGCGCATGCGGTGGGTGATGTAGACGATGGCTGTGCCCGAGGCGCGGAGCTGGTCGACGAGCGAGAATAGCACCTCGCATTCGGCTTCGTTGAGCGCGGCGGTCGGCTCGTCCATGACGATGACTTTGGCATTGAGCGAAATCGCCTTCGCGATCTCGACCATCTGCTGGCTCGCCACGTCGAGATCGGCCACCAAGGTTTCCGGCTCGATGCGATGGCGCACGCCGAAGAGGCCGAGCACGCGCTGGGTCTCGGCAACCATCGCCTTGTTGTCGATCAACCCGTTCTTCATCGGCTCGCGACCGAGGAAGAGGTTTTGCGCGACGGTGCGCTCCGGCAGCAGCGAAAATTCCTGATAGATCACCGAAATACCGGCGAGGAGGGCTTCCTGCGGATGCTTGAAATGCTGCTCCTGACCGTCGATCAGCACCTCGCCGTTATCGGGTCGATAGACGCCGGAGAGGATTTTGATGAGCGTCGATTTGCCTGCGCCATTCTCGCCGCAAAGCGCATGGACCTCGCCGCGGGAACAGGTGAAGGACACGCCGCGCAGCGCCTTTACCGCCGGGAACGACTTGGAAATGCCGCGCATCTCGATGGTCGGGACGTCACTCATGCGGCGATTTCCTTCCCGGCCGCGTCCCACGTGCTGCGGATGAAATCAGCGCTTTCGGAAAAGAGCGTGTCGTAATCGGGAAAGAGCGGGCGCCAGACACGCGTCGCTGCCGCGATGGCGGGGAGGCCGGCGCCAAAGGCTTCGAGCGTCACCCAGCCATCGTAACCCGAGCGGCGGACAGCCTGCATGATTGAGAGAAAATCGATATGCCCGCGACCGGGAATGCCGCGATCGTTCTCCGAGATATGGACGATGCCGACATGCGGCGCCACGGTTTCGTAGGCTGCGACCTGATTGCGATCTTCGATATTAGCGTGGAACGTGTCGTACATGATCCGGCAGGCCGGATGGTCGACGCGGCGCGCATAATCGCGGCACTGCGTCGTCGTGTTGAGGAAATAGGTCTCGAAGCGATTGAGGTGTTCGAGGCTGAGATAGATGCCATTGGCCTCGGCGCGGGTCGCCAGCGCACGGTGCGCCTCGGCGCCATAGGAAAGCTCGCTCTCGGTGGGGCCGCTGCCGGTAAAATGCCCGATGGGGGCGTGGATCGGCCCGCCGACGCTTTGCGCGCCAAGCGCAATGGCGCAATCGAGGGCCCAATCGAGATGTTTCCGGCCGCGCGCCCGATTGTCCCGGTCTTCCGAAATCGGGCTGGCATCGGGGCTCGGCACTATGGAGGTCGTGCAGCGCTCGAGCCCTATGGCATCCAGCTCCTTGGCCAGCCACGCATAATGCGACGGCTCGCCGGAAAGAACCGGCACCTCGACGCCATCATAACCCAGCGCCTTGATCTGCCGGATTGCCGGCAGATGCGCTTCGGTCACGAAGTCGGTCAAGCACAGCAGATTGATGCCGAGCTTCATATGCTTCCCCTCGCGCCGGACGGTGCGCAGCCGCTCTCGATCGCCTTGAGGCACGTACAACAATTGTTGCACCTCACCTCGCCAGCGAATTTCGAACGCCGCAGAAAACCTGCTCCGGCCTAAACTCCTCCACGGTCCGAAATGTCAGTCTGGCTGTCTTTATGACTGCTCTGGTTGACTTCCGGACGTTCGACTCTCTCTAGCATCAGCGCCAGGAGGCGAACGTTGCGATCATTGCGCACTGCGTGCACTCGCGCGTTCGAATGATAACACTGGTAGAATTTGCACATGGAGGGGACCATGAACGCAGAGGCCCGTTTGCACGCCTTGGCCCGGCCGGCCGTCTTCACCGAGCCCGGCGCGCTGATGTATGCCGGCAATTGCGCCGACCTTTATGAGGCCTCGCTCGCCGGCAAGGTGACGTTGAACGCCTGGACGCGGCGGAAATATCCGGGAAAGCCGCTTGGCGAAGCGCTGCCGCAGGTGCTTTCCGTGGGCGGTTGGGACGCAGTACGCACCCAGGATTGGGGGCTCAAGGAGCACTGCAACGAGGGCGTGAAAATCGCCTATCTGGCGCGCGGCTCCATGGTGCTCAAGGTCGATGGGCAGCGGCACGAGCTGACCGAGGGCCAGATGTTCGTCGTGCGCCCCTGGCAATTGCACCAGTTCGGCGATCCGCATGTGTCGGCCAGCCAGATCATCTGGGTGCTGTTCGATGTCGGCGTCCGCCGGCCGCATGAAGACTGGCTCTGGCCCGACTGGATGGCCTGGCCGGAACGAGATACCGAGCGATTGACAAGGCTGCTGTCACGCAATGAGCAGCATGTTCTTACCGCCAGCCGCGACGTGATGCGCAGCTTTCACGATATTGCCGAGATCGTCGCTGGGCATGATGTTGCCGGCGACGAGACCCGCCTGCGCCTCTTGATCTCTATGATGCTGCTGCAGTTCATGAAGCAGTTGGAGAGCCAGGCACCGGTGTTGGACGAAGATCTCGCCAGCTCCAAGCGCACCGTGCAGATTTTTCTCAATCGCTTGCCGCATGCGCTCGACGAAAACTGGACGCTCGAAAACATGGCCGCCGAATGCAGCCTGTCGCGCACGCAGTTTTCCCAGCATTGCCAGGCGCTGACCAATATGACGCCGGTGCGCTATCTGCAGATGGTGCGGCTGGAGGCGGCAAAGAAGTGGCTGAGTGAAAAGGCCGATGCCAGCGTGACCGAAATCGCGCTGGAATGCGGCTTCTCCTCAAGCCAGTATTTTGCGACTTGCTACAAACGGCGGTTCGGATTCTCGCCGCAGGAGACGCGTAGGGAACCGCACGCGGCTTAGGCGCGCTCCTCCCAGAGGCGCGCCAGTTCCACGATCGTGGACACAGCCTTTTCCATGTCCTGCCGGCTGATCCATTCGAGCGGCGAATGGAAAGCGTGGCCGCCGGCAAAGATATTGGCGGTGGGCAGGCCCATGAAGGAGAGGCGCGATCCGTCTGTGCCGCCGCGAATGGAGCCGCGCACTGGCTCCATGCCGGCACGGCGGATAGCTTCGACGGCGAACTCGACGATCTCGGGGTTCTTGTCCAGAACCTCCTTCATGTTGCGATACTGCTCCTTGACCGCAATGCGATAGCTTGAGCCCGGGTAGTTCGCGATCACCGCCTTGGCGATCTCGTCCACCATGGCTTCCTTTTCATGGAGGCCAGCGACGGTGAAATCGCGCACGATCATGGAAATCGTTGCCTTTTCCATCGAGCCGGTCACGCCGACGGGATGCACAAAACCCTCGCGGCCTTCGGTGCCTTCGGGGGGAGACGTCATGGGGCAGGCGGGCGATGATCTCGCCAGCGATCTTGATGGCATTTTCCATGCGGCCCTTGGCAAAGCCGGGATGCATGGCGACGCCGGTGATGGAGATTTCGAGCCCATCGGCCGAGAACGTCTCGTCCTCGATGGTCCCGGCGGTTTCGCCATCCATCGTATAGGCAAAGCGTGCGCCGAGCTTTTTCAGATCCACCTTGTCGACGCCGCGGCCGATTTCCTCGTCGGGCGTGAATAGCAGTTTGATCGCGCCATGCGGGATGGATTTGTCTTTGAGCAGGATTTCCGCCGCCGTCACGATTTCGGCGACGCCCGCCTTGTCGTCGGCCCCGAGCAGGGTCGTGCCATCGGTGGTGATGAGATCATTGCCGATCTGGTTGTTCAGTTCGGGATGTTCAGAGACGCGGATGACGCGGCTCTTGTCGCCGACAAGAGTGATGTCGCCGCCGGCATAATTCTTGATGATCTGTGGCTTCACGCCCGTGCCGCTGAAATCGGGCGCCGTATCGACATGCGAGCAGAAGCAGATGACCGGTACGTCTTTGTCGGTATTGGCCGGGACGGTGGCATAGACATAGCCATTGCTGTCCATTTCTGCGTCAGCAAAGCCGATTGCCCGCAGTTCGCTGACAAGCAGACGGCTGAGTGTCTTCTGCTTTTCCGTCGAAGGCTGGGCGGGCGAAGCGGGGTCCGACTGGGTGTCGATCTGCACATAGCGCAGGAAACGGTCGAGAACGGTATCGGTCATGAAAAGGCTCGTCTCAATAAGAATAGTCAGTTGGCGCTTGGGCCGACGCGGGCCGGGTCGAGGCGCGTCGGACGATTGGGCAGGGCAAGCGCTGTCTGGCGCGGCGCGGTGCGGGCGATGACGCGGCCGTGCTTGATGACCGCGAGGCGCGTGGCCTTGAGGCGGATGGCCTCGATGGAATCCGTCGCCTGTAGCAGGACCATGTCGGCCTTGTTGCCGACTTCGACGCCATAGCCCTCGAGATGCATGATCTTGGCGGGGCCGGTGGTGACGGCGTCAAAGCACTGGCGCATGGCGTCGCGGCTGGTCATTTGGGCGACGTGGAGGCCCATGGAGGCGACTTCGAGCATGTCGGCTTGGCCCAGCGAATACCAGGGGTCCATCATGCAGTCCTGGCCGAACGCGCAGGTGATGCCATAGGTCAGCATTTCGGGGATGCGGGTCATGCCGCGGCGCTTGGGATAGGTGTCGTGGCGGCCCTGGATGCCGATATTGATATTGGGATTGGCGGTGGCAGAAACGTCGGCCTCGGCCATCAGCGGCAGCAGCTTTGAGACGTAGTAATTGTCCATGGAGTGCATGGACGTCAGATGCGAGCCGTTGACGCGGCCATTGAGGCCGAGGCGCTGGGTTTCGTAGGTCAGCGTCTCGATATGGCGGCTCAGTGGGTCGTCGGTTTCGTCGCAATGGAGATCGACCAAGAGGCCACGCTTCTCGGCGATTTCGCAGAGGGCTTTCACGCTCGCAGCGCCGTCAGCCATGGTCCGCTCGAAATGCGGAATGCCGCCGACGACGTCGACGCCCATGTCGAGGGCGCGGTCGAGGAGATCGATGGCGCCGGGGGAGCGATAGTAGCCATCCTGCGGGAATGCGACGAGTTGCAGGTCGATATAGGGGGCGACGCGCTTCTTCACCTCGAGCAGGGCTTCGACGCCGAGAAGGCGGGTATCGCAGATATCGACATGGGTGCGAATGGCGAGGAGGCCCTGGGCGACAGCGAGGTCGCAATAGTTCAGAGCGCGTTCGATGACGGCTTCATGGGTGAGGAGCGGCTTCAACTCGCCCCAGATCTGGATGCCTTCGAGCAGGCGCCCGCTTTCGTTGAAGCGCGGCTGGCCCAGGGAGAGGGTGGCGTCCATATGAAAATGGCAATCGACGAAGGGCGGGGAGACGAGTTGCCCGTCGGCATCAATCACCTCACCCGCCTCGCCGCCGAGATTGGCTTCAATGGCAGCGATCTTGCCGTCCTTGATGCCGACATCGAGACCTTTGCGGCCGTCGGGCAGAGTGGCATTGGTGATTTTCAGCTCGAACATTCTTTTGGTCTCTCGTCTCGAAAGGTGGTCGGGCGGATGGAGGGCTACCACCGTCCTCTCCCGCTCAGTCGTCATTGCCGGGCTTGTCCCGGCAATCCATCTCGCCTCAGCATGGACCACCGGGACAAGCCCGGTGGTGACGACGATTGATAGGTCGTGCCAGCCCGGAACTAGTGCCGCTGCCCCTTGGTCCAGGGTTGCAACAGCGCGCGGGGATAGTCCGCGCGCCGCGCCACCAGGATCAGTGCCACGATGGATAGCAGATATGGCAGCATGAGGAAGACCTGGCCGGGCACGACTTGGCCGATCTGTGCCTGAAGGCGGATCTGGAAGGCATCGAAGGCGCCGAAGAGCAGCGCGCCGAGCAAGGCTTTACCCGGCTGCCAGGAGGCGAAAACCACCAGCGCAATGCAGATCCAGCCGCGGCCATTGACCATGCCGAAGAAGAAGGCATCGAAGGCCGACATGGTGAGGAAGGCACCGCCCAGCGCCATCAGCGCCGAACCGGCGACGACGGCGCCGACGCGGAGGCCCACCACCGAAAGGCCCTGCGCTTCAACGGAGGCAGGATTGTCGCCCACGGCGCGAATGGCGAGGCCGAGCGGGGTGCGATAAAGCACCAGTGCGACGAGGACCACGAAGACCAGCGCCAGGAAGGTCAGCGGCGTCTGCTGGAAGAGGGCGGGGCCGATGAAGGGCAGGTCGGAGAGGCCAGGAATATTGAGCGGCTGGAAGGCAGCAATGCGGGGGGGCGAGGTCACATCGGGCAGGGCCGTGCGATAGGTGAAATAGCTCACGCTGGTCGCAAGGAGCGTTATGCCGATGCCGGAGACGTGCTGGGAGAGCCCGAGAATGACGGTGAGGAAGGCGTGCAGCAGGCCGAAGAGCGCGCCTGCAAGCGCTGCGACCAGCACGCCGCCCCAGAGGCCGGCACCGAGATAGACGGCGAGCCAGCCGGCCATGGCGCCGGCGACGAAAATGCCCTCGATGCCGAGATTGAGCACGCCGGCGCGCTCACAGATAAGGGCGCCGAGGACGCCGAAGATCAGTGGCGTGGCGATGCGGATGGCGGCGGCCCAGAAATTGGCGGAGCCGAGAATGTCGAAGAGGACGTCCATGCTCAGGCCCCCACTTGCCGGCGTTCGAATATGACGCGGAACCGCAGGAAGAAGCTGCCAACCAGCACGCAGAGCAGCGACAGGGCCACGACGAGATCGGCGATATAACTCGAAATGCCGGTGGCGCGGCTCATCGAGTCTGCGCCGACGAAGACGGCGGCGACAAAGACAGCGGCGATGACTGTACCGACGGGCGAGAGGCCGGCGAGCATTGCGACGACGATGCCGGAATAGCCAAAGCCGGGCGACAGGTCGGAAGACAGGTAGCCTTTTACGCCGGCAACTTCGCCGACACCGGCGAGGCCTGCGAGACCGCCGGAGATGAGGGCAACCTTCAGCATGGTCACATCGACCGGAATGCCGGCAAAGCGGGCGGCGGCCTTGTTCTCGCCGACGGCGCGGATTTCAAAGCCGAGCACGGTCTTGCGGACCATCAGCCAGAGGATCAGCGCGGCGACGAGGCCGGTGATGAGGCCCCAGTGCATGCGCAGGCGCGGCACAAGCTTTGGCAGCTTTGCCTCGGCGATCAGCGGCACCGATTGCGGCCAGCCCATCGACAGCGGGTCTTTCAGCACGCCTTCAACCAACATCTGGATGAAGAGGATCACCACGAAATTGAGCAGCAGGGTGATGACCACCTCGTCGGCGCCAAAGCGCTGCTTGATGATCGTGGGGATGACCATCATCAGCCCGCCAGCGAGGAAGCCGGCGATCATCACGGTCGGGATCATCAGGGCCGGCGGCAATTGCAGGAGTCCGCTGCCGACGCAGACGGCGGCGAGGGCGCCGATATAGAGCTGGCCCTCGGCGCCGATATTCCAGAGCTTTGCGCGGAAGGCGACAGCGGCGGCAAGGCCGGTCAGGATCAGCGGCGTGGCGCGGTTGAGCGTTTCGCTTAGCGCAAACATCGAGCCGAAGGCGCCTTGCAGCATGAGCCAATAGGCTTCCAATGGCGTGCCGCCGGCAGCAACAACAGGAATGGCGACCAACAGCAGGGCGATGACTCCAGCCGCGAGCGACACGGTGAGTTTGAGGCCGACGGAGGCGTGATCCCGCGGTTCCAGACGAAGGCTCATGACGCAATTCCTACTGGCGGGCGGGCCTGGCCGGCCATCATCAGGCCGATCGTGCCGCGGTCGAGGCTTTCGCTGGACCCGGCATCGCTCAATTCGCCAGCGTGAACCACGACGAAGCGGTCGGCGAGGGCGAAGAGCTCGTCGAGGTCTTCGGAGATCACCAACACGGCAGCGCCGCGGTCGCGGGCGGCGAGGATGCGGCGATGCACTTCGGCCTGTGCGCCGACGTCGAGGCCGCGGGTCGGCTGGTTGGCAAGGATGACGCGTGGTTCGCGCTCCAAAACGCGGGCGAGAATGAGCTTTTGCACATTGCCGCCCGAGAGCAGCCGCGCCTCGGCATCGGGGCCGGGGCAGCGAACATCATAGCCGGAAATGGCAGCGGTCGCGCGCTCGCGCATGGCTTTGCGATCAAGGAGGCCCATCTTCGAAAAGGCAGGGCTGCGCACTTCTTCGATGGCGATATTGTCGGCAACGCTCATCGTGCCGACAACGCCATCATGTTGGCGGTCCTCCGGCATGCGGGCAACGCCTGATGTCACGAGATCGCGCGGGCTGGCTTTGGTGACGGCTTCACCGTAGAGCCGCAGCGTCCCGCTGCTTGGCACGGCAAGGCCCGAAATCAGTGCTGCGATGCCCGATTGCCCGTTGCCGGAAACACCGGCGAGGCCGACGATCTCACCAGCGCGCAGTTTCAGGTTGACGCCGCTCAGCGCCTGGCGACCTGCGCCATGGAGCGAAACGTCGTCGAATTCCATGAGGGTTTCACCCGGCAGGGCGGGGATGCGAACAACTTCGGCAACGGCCTTGCCGACCATGAGGTCAGCGATGGCACGGCGATCAGCTTGGGCGGTCACGAGTTCCCCGGCTTTCTTGCCCGCGCGAAGGACGAGAATGCGGT
The DNA here is from genome assembly GCF_024707125.1 of Devosia sp. Taxonomy (GTDB): domain Bacteria; phylum Pseudomonadota; class Alphaproteobacteria; order Rhizobiales; family Devosiaceae; genus Devosia. The sequence goes on along the minus strand of NZ_JANQAH010000003.1, from coordinate 262,780 downwards.
GGGAGACGGCGAGGACTTCGCCCAGCTTATGGGAGATGAAAATGACGCCGAGCCCATTGGTGGCGAGCCGACGCAGGACCACGAAAAGCCCCTCGGCTTCCTGCGGGGTCAGCACGGCGGTGGGCTCGTCGAGAATGAGCACTTTTGCGTCGCGATAGAGCGCTTTCAAAATCTCGATGCGCTGCTTTTCGCCAACTGTCAGGTCGGCAACGCGGCGGTCGAGATCGACGTCGAGGCCGCTCTCGGTGATGATTTTTTTGACTTTTGCTCGTGCGGCGCTCTCGCGCCCGAAGGAGAGCAGCGGTTCGGTGCCGAGGCGGATATTGGCGAGGCCGGAGAGGTTTTCGGCAAGGGTAAAATGCTGGTGCACCATGCCGATACCGGCCTTCAGCGCGGCGCCGGGCGAGCCGGGGGGCAGGGTGGCCAATGCGCCATCGTCGGCTAGCACGCGGACATCCCCTTCGTCCTGCACATAGTGCCCGAAGAGGATGTTCATCAGCGTCGTTTTGCCTGCACCGTTCTCGCCGAGAAGGGCGAGGATCTCGCCCCGATGCAGGTCGAGGGAAATGGCGTCATTGGCGGTGAGGGCACCGAAACGTTTGGTGATGTTTCTGAGCGAGAGGAGCACTGGGGCGTCGGTCATGGGTGGTGCTCCGGGGAGGTCGGACCTTGGAGTATGCCGTTCACCCCCCTCCCAGCCTCCCCCATCAAGGGGGAGGTGCCGATCGAGTGTGTGGCACCATCTCGTCAAACCCACAAATCTTCACCTCCCCCTTGATGGGGGAGGCTGGGAGAGGGTGAGGGAGCCACAAATGTTGCGGCTCCCAAATATCTTACGGCGTCGAGGTCGGTTCGGTGTCGTCGATCTCGACCGTAAAAGTCTTGGCGATGATCTCGGCTTCCTTGGCCTTGGCAGCAGCAACCGCGTCGACGCCGGCCAGGGCTTCGTCATAGACGGCGCTCGAGCCGCCATATTCCATGAAGGCATAGATGCCGTAGTCGGACGCGGTAAAGCTGCCGGCCTTCACGTCGGCGATGGCCTTGTCGATCATCGGCTCACCGTGCCAGAGGGCGCTGGCGAGGATGGTGCCGGGATAATCGGCCGAGGTGTCGATGACGTTGCCAATGGCGAGAATGCCGCGTTCCTTGGCGGCGTCGGAGACGCCAAAGCGTTCGGCATAGAGAATGTCGGCGCCGGCATCGACCATGGCGAAGGCCGCTTCCTTGGCCTTCGGCGGATCATACCAGGAGTTGATGAAGCTCACCGAGAAGGTGACATCAGGGTTGACCGACAGCGCGCCCGCCTTGAAGGCGTTCATCAGGCGGTTCACTTCGGGAATGGCGTAGCCACCCACCATGCCGATCTTGTTGCTCTCGGTCTTGAGGCCAGCAACGATACCCGTGAGGTAGCTCGGCTCATGGATGAAGTTGTCGAAGGTGGCAAAGTTCGGTTCCACCGGCGGCAGCGACGAACCCATGAGGAACGATATTTCCGGATACTCCGAAGCCACGGCGCGGGCCGGCTGCTCGACACCGAAAGCCTCGCCGACGATGAGCTGCACGCCCTGCTCGGCATATTCGCGCATCACGCGCTCATAATCGGTGTTGGAGATGTTTTCGGAATAGACGTAGTCGATTTCGCCGCGATCCTTGGCGGCCACCAGCGCATTATGCAGGCGGCTCGCCCACTGCTGTTCGACCGGCACGGTCCAAATTGCGGCGACCTTGGTCAGGTCCTGCGCGATGCTGACGCCGCTCATGGCCAAAGCCATACCGGCAGCGAGTACACCCACAAAGCTACGGCGTCCAAGCGTAGAAAATTTGCTCATTTTGTCCCTCGTGTCGAAAACTTCATCCGGGAAATCCCTGCTCATTCTCTGAGCAAGAACCCGCGTCTTGGCAAGCACAGCCGTTCCGTTGTGCACCGAACTGTCACAATCAGAACTGGCTGAGGGTTGTCCGCACATTGCCCAGGAAGCCATTGAGCTGGCCGGGCGAGACATTGTTCATGTCGTAGAGCGCCAGGTATTTCGGCCGCGTCTTGAACGTCACCCAGCCCCAGCGCATGGCGAGGCGCCGCGGCGGATCGCCCATGACCCAGGTGCGCCAGCGATTGCCGCCATAGGTCGTTACGAAAGCGACCTTCTTGATGTTGGTGAGGCAGGGCACGAGTTTGCCGCGATCCCCGCCGCCTTCCATGTTGAAGGAGACGCCCGGCACGAAGACGCGGTCAAAATAGCCCTTGAGGATCGCCGGATAGCCATAGTTCCAGACGGGGTGCACTACGACCAGCGCGTCGGCTGCCTGCAGCCGATCGACATAAGGCTTTATGGCCGGCGTCACGTTGCCGGGAACGTCATGATAGTTGAGCCGCTCTTCGCGCGTCAGGACGGGTGAAAAGCCTTCCTCGTAGAGGTTGAGAGGATCGACCTCGTGCCCGGCGCTCTGCAATCCCTCGATAGCCGTTCGAAAAAGCGTCCGGTTGAAACTCGTCTCGACGGGATGGGCGTGAATGACATGAACGCGCATCAGGCCGCATGCACCGGGTTGAGGCCGTCAAAGAGCCAGGCTTTGCCGGAGGAAAAATCATAATCCGGATTTTCCCAGGCGATCATCTTGCCAGGGTTGAGAATGCCCTTGGGGTCGGCTTCCTTCTTGAAGGCCAGTTGCTTCTGGTCCGTGCGCTTCATCCCGCCTTCCTCGAGGGTGAAACGGTGCGGATTGAAGACGTCGCAGCCGTTCTCCTCGTGGATGCGGATGATCTCTTCGAGACGCTCCTCGGTGGTGTAACGCACCATGGGAAGGCCGGCATAAGTCACGAGGCCATCCTGCCGGGTCATTTCGATATGCATGGGCAGTTCGTCGCCTAGTATGTCGACGATCTTTTTCACGTGCTCCAGCGTCGGATAGCGCGTCTGGAGATAGGTGATGGTCGGGTCGATCTTGAGCGCGCGCAGGGTCGTGTGGTTCCAGGCGAGCTCATAGACCGGCGGCAGACGCCTTAATTCCTCTTCGCTCGCCTTGTCCGAGCGATAGAGCATCTCGCCCTTGTGGTGCGAAACGAACAGTGCCAGCGCTTCCACCGAAACCGGCGCCACCATGATCAGCACGACCGATTGGCCGTCCTTGATGTAGGGCTTATGGCGGTTGAAATAGGCCTGCGGAATGGGCGCGGCACAGGGCGAGAGTTCCTTGAGCAGGATACCATCCTGCCGAGCCAGCTTTTCGGAAAAGGCTGCCGCCTCGATAAAATCATCGAAGCCGACCATGACGTCGATCCAGTCATGCGCCTCGGTCAGCGGCATCTCGGCTTCAACGATGATACCATTGGTGCCATAGGCATGCGCGACCTTGAGGATGTCTTCGCCGACGAGATCGAGTTCGCGCGGCTCGGCCTCGCAGGTGATGATTCTTAGCCCGAGGATCGAACCAAGCGCGCGCAAGCCGCCCCAGCGGATCGAGCCGACACCGCCAGAGCCGCCGGCAATGAAGCCGCCGAGTGAGGCCATGCGATAGGTGGACGGGTGAAAGCGCAGTTCGCCGCCCACGGCTTCCTTGGTTTCGTGGTCGAGCTTTTCGAGAACCGCGCCGGCCTGGGCCCGCACGCGGTCCTTTTTGATCTCGAGCACCTTGTCCATGTTCATCAGGTTGAGCATGGCGCCGCCAGAAAGCGGCATGGCCTGGCCGTAATTACCGGTGCCCGCACCACGAGGGGTGATCGCCACGCCATGCTTGTAGGCGGCGCGGAGGACGGTTTTCACTTCGTCGTTGGAGCGCGGGGAAACCACGACCTCGGCGGTGACGTGGTCGAGCTTGGCCTTGAGCACGGGCGAGTACCAATAGTGGTCACGGCTGCGCTGCTGCACGATGCGCGGATTGTCTTCTTGCGGAATGTCGCCCAGTTCGGCGCGGAAAGCGGCAATGCTCATGATTGGCCCATCAAGTCGTCGAGTTCACGGTAATCGGGAAGGGTGGTGTCGATCGCCTGTCCGGCGCGGATCACGGTCCGGTCGGCCTGCGGGCGCGACATCAGTTCAGTCCAGGTGCGGCCCTTGAAAAGGACCAGATCAGCCGGTGCCCCGACGGCCAGCTCACCTGTGTAGCCAAACTCGGCAATCGCGGCCGGGTCGGCCGTGACCACGCGCGACCAGGCAAAGGCCTCGGCCTGCGGGTGATCGAAATGGAGAATGCGCGCGCCCTCGCGGAAAACCTCGAAGCCGTCGAGATCGCCATAGGCGTAGAAGGGGTCGCGCGTATTGTCCGAGGCGATGGCGACTTTCACACCGGCCGCCTTGAGTTCGTTGACGAGCGTGACGCCTCGCCAGCGCGGCGTGCGGACGCCGTCTTTGTTGTCACGGTCCTGCAGGTACATGTTGCACATGGGCAGGGACACGACGGCGATGCCGGCCCGTGCCACCTTGTCGATGACGCGCTTGGCGGTCTCGCTGTCCTGCACGGCGAGCGAGCAGCAGTGGCCGGCGACGACAGAGCCGGTGAAGCCGCTTTCGATCACGGCATCGGCTAGGCATTCCAGCGCATTGGCTTTTGGGTCGGGGCTCTCATCGGTGTGGAGGTCGATGTTGAGGCCCAGTTCTCCAGCCATCTCCACCAGCTTGCGCATGATCGTCGGATTCTCGGGATGCACCGCGGTGGAGCCACCGAGGATGCCGCCGGATGCCTTGGTTCGTGTCGCGACCGCCCGCAGCTTTTCGGCGTCGAGGATCGTGTCCGGCCCCATCAGGCCAGCGGCCTGCAATTCGATCCGTCCTGCCCAGCGCTCGCGCATGGCTTCGAAGACGTCCCAAGTGATGTCGTGCTGCGGCGGGGCCATGTCGAGATGGGTGCGGATGGCGGCCGTGCCGTGCGCATAGGCACAGCGCAGCGAGAAATCCATGCGCCGCTCGACATCGCTTGCCGCCCAATTGGCCTCACGGTCGCCAAGCACCGCCATCAGCGCGCCGAGCCAGGTCCCATCCGGGTTTTCCTTGCGCGGCCAGATGTGGCCCTTGTCGAGATGGGTGTGGAGATCGACGAAGGCCGGCAGGACGATATCGCCGCGGAGATCGATCTGCTGCGGCAGGGTTGCCGAACCGGGGGCGCCGATCGAGGCGATCTTGCCATCGGCGATCGTGATGTCGACCTTGGCGAGATCGCCCGAACTCGCGTCGCCAAGCACCGAGACCGGTACGCTGGCATTGGTGATGGCATAGTGGCCATCGGCAGGAATAGTGATCGGCACCTCAATTCTCCCGCTTGAGGGCACTTTCGTGCCAGCGGTGCAGCAGCAGCCAGGAAACCAGCGAGGTCATGGCGAAAATGGCAACGCCGGTCAGCATCAGCAGCACCAGAGCCGCGTAGAGCCGCGGATAGTTCAGCCGATACCCGGACTCGAGCAAGCGGAACGCCAGGCCAGCACCCTTACCGGCGGAGCCTGCGGCGAACTCAGCCACCACTGAAGCGATCAGCGACAAACCGCCACCAATTCTGAGGCCTGCCGCAAAATAGGGCAGGGAGCTCGGCAATTTCAGCTGGATCAGCGTCTGCCAGCGATTGGCACCATAGAGATCGAACAGGTTGAGCAGGTTGTGGTCGACGCTCTTGAGGCCCGCGACCATATTGGAAAGGATCGGAAAGAACGCCACGACGAAGGCGCAGGTGAGCAGCGCCGATTGCGTGTCGGGCATGTAGATCAGCAGCAGCGGCGCAATGGCGATCATCGGCGTCACCTGCAGGATCACCGCGAACGGAAACACCGCCAATTCGATCCAGCGGCTCTGCACCAGGATGATGGCTATACCCACCCCGCCGATCAGCGCCAGCGCTAGTGCGAGAAAAGTGATGCGCAGGGTAACGAGCAGCGAGGGATAGAGCGTCGGCCAGTCATTGATCAGTGCCGTGATGACGTCCATCGGCGCCGGCATGATGTAGCGGGGCACCTGATTGACGACGATGTGGAGTTGCCAGAGCCCGATGGCCAGCAGCACCATGAGGATCGGAATGGCGATACTCAAAATCCGTTCGAGCCTTGAATCCTTGTGGACCACAATGGCGACGGCGCTATCGGTGCCCGCTTCCGAGCGATTGGAGAGGGTTGGGGCCGCGTCGGTCATTTGCCCTGTGCTCCCAGCATGATGGCTTCTTGAAGGGCACGCGATACCTTGTCGGTCGTCGCCCGATATTCCTCGGAAGTGCGGTAGTGCTCGTCTCGCACGGCCGAGGTTTCGATTGGCAAGTCGGCGCAGACCTGGCCTGGCCGCGCCCGCATGACCACGATGCGGTTGGAGAGGAATGCACTCTCGAACACCGAGTGGGTGACGAAGATCACCGTGATGCCGGTTTCACGCCATAGCCGCAGCACATCGTCATTGAGCTTCTGCCGGGTGATTTCATCAAGCGCTGCAAATGGCTCGTCCATCAGCAGCAGCTTGGGCCTGGTCACCAGTGCCCGCGCGATCGAAACGCGCATTTTCATGCCGCCCGACAATTCTCGCGGATAGGCATTGGCGAAATCGCCGAGGCCGACACTGGCGAGGTTTTCCATCACGGCCGCGCGGGCCTGCGACTTGCCCTGGCCGCGCAGCTTGAGCGGCAGGTGCACATTGTCGAACACGGTTGCCCAGGGCATCAGCGTCGGCTCCTGGAACACGAAGCCAACATCGCCTTCGGGCAGGCCCTTGGAATTGATCTTGGACGAAGGCCAGTCGATGCTGCCCGAAGAGGGGGCGCCAAGGCCGGCGATGATGCGCAAGGCAGTGGATTTGCCGCAGCCCGAGGGGCCGAGGAGGGAAATGAACTCACCGGCCTGCACGTCGAGCGACATGCCCTTGAGGGCCAGCGTGCCATTGGAAAACAGCTTGCTGACCTCCCGCATGGCAACGACGGGGCGGCGTGAACTGGCGGTTGGCGCCTGCGGCGCCGGAGCAACGGAAATATCGGTCAATGAAACAAGCACCCGGGTTAGGGCTGGAACGGCGCGGGCAGTATCGCCCGCGCCGAGGTCTCCAGACTACTTTACGAGATCCGTGCCGAGGCCCTGGCACACATACTCGGTGGTATAGGCCTGGGTCACGTCGATGCCGGTGTCATAGAGGCCGATAGCGGCCATGGCGTCGTAGTAGGATTTCCAGCGCTCGTCGGTCATACAGCCGATGCCCTTGTCCTCGGCATCGCCGGAGACCACGATGCCATATTCCTTCATCTTGGCGATCGAGAAGGCGATCTGCTCGTCGGTCATTTCCGGATTGTCCGACTGGATCAGCTCGTTGGCCGCGGTGTTGTCGCCATAGAGGTAATTGTACCAGCCGATGATCGATGCCTCGACGAAGCGCTTGGCCACATCGGGGTTCTCTTCAACCCAGGGCTTCATTGCTTCGATGGTGGTCGAATAGCCATTGTATTCGCCCTGGTCGGCGATGAGGTAGACGACAGGGGCAAATCCGGCCTGGCGCTCGATTTCATAGGGTTCCGAGGTCAGGTAGCCCTGCTGCACGGCCTTTGTATCGGAGAGGAACGAAGCCGGGTTGAACTGGTAGGGTTCGTACTTCTCATCCACAAAGGCCGGCCACTTGGCTTTCATCCATACGTAGTAGCCGGCAAAGCCATCGGCCCCCATGATGATCTTGCTGGCATCGGCCAGCGATTCAAAAGTGTCGAAACCTTCATCGGGATGGGCCATCAGGATCTGCGGATCCTTCTGGAAGATCGACGCCAGCGTGATCGTGGGAATGCCTTCCTTCACCGCGTTGATCGCGCCGCCGGAGCCGCCCATGTAGAACTGCACCTGGCCCGAGATCAGCAACGGACGGCCCGGCGACTGCGGTCCGCCCGGCATGATCGTTACGTCGAGCCCGTACTTTTCATAAGTGCCGTCGGCGACGGCCTGATAGTAGCCGCCGTGCTCGGCCTGGGCCAACCAGTTGGTGGCAAAGGTCACCTTGTCTTGCGCAAAGGCCGGCGTGGCGGCGAGCGCCATGGCGGCCAGAATGGTCGTCTTGATTGAAGCGTGCATTTACTGCGTTCCCCTGTGCCCCGGTCGTTTCGCCGAAGCCAATTTCTCGGGCGATCTCCTTCGCCCTGGCAGCACCATTCCGCACGACGCTCCTCGTGTGAACCCAAAAAATAGGCAATCTTTGGGAATGCCTGCCATGCGTGCAATTTATGCGCTTTAGGACTGGTCAAGCGCTTTACCTTTGGCTTAGCATTCGCCCGGCAAGCATTGGATAACCATGACCACCGCCCTAGACCCCAAGGACATCCACCCGCCATTCGCGCCCTATAGCCACGGCATTGTCGTTCCGCCGGGCCAGCGTCTGGTCTTCTGTTCCGGCCAGCTCGGCATATCGGTCGACAAGACCATTCCCCCCGATTGCGCGGGGCAGACGAAACTCTGCTTCGACAATGTCGCGGCCATTTTGCGTGAAGCCGGGCTTGGCCTCGAACACATCATCCGCATCAATGCCTATGTGACGGGGCGCGAGCACCTCCCCGACTATATGGGCGTGCGCAATGCGCTCTTTTCCGCTCCATACCCTGCCTCGACGCTGGTGATCGTCTCCGGCTTTGCCCGGCCCGAATTCGTCGTCGAAATCGAAGTCATCGCGGCCGGCCCCGCCTGAGGAACTTTTTACATGCGCAAGATCTGGTGGACTGATTTCGCGGCGCGCGAATTCGAAGGGCTCGACCCCAACAAGACCATTGCCATCCTGCCCATCGCAGCGGTGGAACAGCACGGCCCGCACCTGCCGGTCGGCACGGACACGATCATCAACACCTCGATGATCGAACTTCTTATTGAGCGCGCGCCTGCGGATATGGACCTGCGCATCCTGCCGGTTCAGGCCATTGGCAAGTCCAACGAGCACATCTGGGCCAAGGGCACTATTACCCACACGGCGACGAACCTGATCGAAGCCTGGACGCAGATCGGGCTCGAAGTGGCCCGGGCGGGCGTGAAGAAGATCATTTTCATCAATTCGCACGGCGGCAATGAGGAAATCATGGGCATCGTCGCCCGCGAACTGCGCGTTCGCGCCGGCATGCTGGCGGTCAAGAGCGGCTGGCGCTTCACGCCGCCCGGCGTGTTGAGCGACCTCGAACGCCGCCACGGCATCCATGGTGGCGATGCGGAGACGTCATTGGTGCTGCACTTCAAGCCGCATCTGGTCGACATGTCGAAGGCGGAGAATTTCGTTTCTATCGCCGCAAGTGATGAACAGCAGTTTCAATATCTGCGGCCCACGGGGGCTTTTGGGCACACCTATGCGTGGATCGCGTCCGATGTGAACCCGTCAGGCGCGGTGGGCGATGCATCCATCGCTACGGCCGAGAAGGGCAAGACGATCGCCGAAGCCAATGTGGTCGGCATGATCGAGGTCTTGCGAGAAATCGAAGCCATGCCGCTGCCCGGCGAGCGCAGGGGCTAAGCGACCGGCGTCCAGCGCTCGTTTTCGTTGAGCGTGAAGCGCGGCGAGCTGAGAGGCGCGACGATCCGGTCGCGCCAGGCCGCTAAGGGCTCCTGCCAGTTCGTCCCCTGCAACATGGCGCAGCCGATCACGGCCGGCTCGATCTCTGCCTTCCGAAGCAGGCGCAGGACTGCACCCATCGATTGGCCGGAACTGATGACATCGTCGATCACGGCGACGCGCTGGCCGCGTAGCAGCGGCAGCATGCGCGGATCGACATAGAGCGTTTTGCTTGCGGTCGGGCTGGTGATGGATTTCATCGGCTCGGAGAGATCGTCGCGGTACCAAAACTTTCGCGAGGTCCCGAGCGGCACCATGCGCGTGTGCCCGAGCCGCCGCGCCACGTTCGAAGCGAGGGGTAGTCCGAGCGTCGGCACGCCAATGATGACTTCTGGATTCTTCGTCTTGAGTAGGGCGGTCAGCGCGGCGGCGAGTCCATCCTCGACCGCAAAACTGGCCTGGTTGAGGATCAGCGACGCAACAGCCGATTTGCCATCGCCGGGCAAGACCCGCAGCGGCAGCGGCAATTGCCGCCCGTCGGCCAGCGGCGCGGGGTAAAAGCCGAGATACCCGTCAGCTGGGTTTTGCTCGTGCGTACCGGGCTGGGCAAAGGCCTGCCAGAATTCATGCGGCTCGAAACTCACGCCAAGTCCTTGATTCAATGATGCGGTGCAAGCAAAGGTTCTCCACCGATCCTATGACAAGACGAGCAGGCCAATGCAATCGCGCAGCAATGATCCCTTCGAACTCGAAGCCATGACGGCGCTGCGCCGCGATTTTCATGCCCACCCTGAACTGGGTTTCGAGGAAGTCCGCACCAGCGCTATCGTCGCCGAAAAACTCGAAGAGGCCGGCATCGAAGTGCATCGCGGGCTTGGGAAAACCGGCCTCGTGGGCACGCTTAGGATTGGTGACGGCCCCCGCCGCATTGCGCTCCGCGCCGATATGGATGCGCTCGCCATGCCCGAACTGGCCGATCGTCCCTATAAGTCGGGCACGCCCAACACCATGCATGCCTGCGGCCATGACGGCCACACCGTAATGCTGCTCGCTGCGGCGCGCCATCTGGCGCGGACCAAGAATTTCTCGGGCACTGTGCACTTCATCTTCCAGCCGGCCGAAGAGGGTAGGGGTGGCGCTAAGGCCATGGTGGATGAGGGATTCTTCAAGCAGTTTCCGGTGGATGCCGTTTATGGCCTCCACAACATGCCCGGCCTCGCGACGGACGAGATGGCCGTGGTCGCGGGCCCGCAACTGGCCTCGTCCGATAGCTGGACCGTCACCTTCAAGGGTGTTGGCACGCATGGTGCCAAGCCGCATCTTGGGCGCGATGCTGTGACGGCTGCGGGACACTTCCTCGCAGCTATCCACACCATCGTCGCTCGCGTGGTGAATCCGCTGCAGCCCGCCGTTGTCAGCGCCTGTGCGCTCGAAGCGGGGGACTTCAAGGCGCTCAATGTGATTCCCGATATCGTTCGCATCGGCGGCACGGCTCGCGCCTATCGTGCCGACGTACGCGACCAGCTTGAACTGGAAATTGGCAATATCGCACGAGGTGTGGCGGCGACCTTCGGCATTGAGGTTGACTACGAATTCCTGCGCCGCATTCCGCCGGTGGTGAATGATGGCGACGCGACCGCCCGCGCGCTGAAGGCAGCGCAGGCCGCCACGGGCCGCCCTGTCGTCACCGATTTTCCGCCCTCAACCGCTGGTGATGACTTCGCCTATTTCGGCGCCGAAGCGCCGGGCGCCTATGTCTGGCTGGGCAATGGTCCGGCCGTCGACGGCGCGCTGCACCACAATTCGCGCTACGATTTCAACGACGACGCCATTCTCACCGGCGCCCGCTTCTGGGCGACGCTGGTGGAACAGGAACTGTCGGCCTGATCAGACGAACCCGGTTCGCAGCAAAGCGAGAGCGCGCTCGGTATCGACGCCGAGCGCCACATCGACCGGTTTGCCGCGCCGGTCGACCAGCAGCCGGCCGGCATCGGGATCATCGCCAAGGTCGATATCGAGTTTCATGTTCTCGATCTTGAAAATGCTCGGGTCGAGCGCCACCAGCATTACGCAGGGGTCATGCAACGGCCGGCTCAACCGTCCGTCCTGCAGGTAGGCCGTGAGCAATTCGCGGGCGAGGCGTCCGTGTGGCGTATCGGGCAGCGCCTCGACATAGTCCGTCTGCGCCCGGACCTTGCGGGTCACGTCGAGCGGAATGATCGTCACCTTGGCGGAACTGCCGATCACCACCGAAGCAGCCTCGGGATCAGAGGCAAAATTGAACTCCGAATTCGGGCCGGAATTGCCGGGTTCATTGATGGTCCCGCCCATGACGATGATCTCGCCGATCCGGTCAACCACCTCGGGATGCTCCGTCAGTACATGGGCGACATTGGTCAGCGGTCCCAGCGCCAGAATGTCGACGCTGCCCGGTTCGGATTCTGCGAGAACCCGCGCGATCCAGCCGGGAGCATCGTCGAGTGCCGGCGCTAAGGGAGCGGGCAAAGTAACGCCCTTGAGCCCATCGGCGCCGTGAACGATGGCGACCAGATCCTGCAATTCGCGTGTCAGCGGAATATCCGTGCCGCGGACAACCGGAATGTCGCCACGCCCCATCACTGCCAGCAGACCGCCGGCATTGTCGGTTGTGCGATCGAGACCGATATTGCCGGCAATGGTCGTGAGGCCAAGCACGTCGAAATGGCCCGATCCCAGCGCGAACAGGATGGCGATGGCATCGTCGAGGCCCGGATCCGTGTCGATGATGACGCGCTTCTTCATGGTCTAAAAGTCCTCAACGCCGCCTTTTCGCGGCCTTGGTTCCAGATGATCGCTTAGCCTTGGCGATCGATCCGATCCATTTCCGCCTTGAACTGGCGGGCGATCTGATTGGCATCGGCAACGGTCTTGCCGACATCCAGCGTTTGCACCTTGCGCTCCCGCATCAGCCAGCGGCCGGCAACCATGGTGTCGGTCACGTCGGACGGCAGGGCCGCGAAGACGAGGGCGGAATAGGGGTCGTAAATCGGGTGGAAACGCGGGGCGGCGAGGCTGATGCGGATCAGGTCCGCCTGTTTTCCAACTTCTAGCGAACCGGTCTTCAAATTGAGGCTCAGGGTCCGGGCGCCTTCGATCGTCGCCATGCGGATCACGTCGACGGCTGGCAGCGGCTTTCGCGAGCCGGCGAGGAGCTTTGCGAACATCGAGACCGGCGCGAACTGGCTGAAAAGATCGAGCGTATTGCCGCTCATGGCGCCATCGCTGCCGATGCCGACCGGCAGGCCAGCGTTGCGCATCTTTTCCACCGGGGCAATGCCGCGGCCAGCCTTGCCGTTGGAGCGCGGATTGGTGACCACGCAGACCTGATGCTCGGACATCATGCGGATGTCGGCGTCATCGAGTTGCAGGCAATGCGCGCAAATGAGATTGGGTTTCAGGAGCCCGGCTTCGGCAGTGACCTCAACGGTGGATTTGCCGTGCGTGTCGAGCGCCCATTTTACCTCAAGCGAACTCTCGGCGAGGTGCATCTGCGCGGGCACGTCGGGGTGGTCGGCCGACCACTGTGCGATCCGGGCCATGGTGTCGCGGCCGGTGGAGTAGGGGGCGTGGGGGGCGATGGATGGTGTCACCAGCGGATGGCCGGTGAAGCGATCGACCAGTTCTTCCACGCGGGCAAAACCCTCGTCGAAATTCTTGTGATCCGGCGGATCGAAATCGGCCAGCGTCTGGCCGACAATGGCGCGGAGGCCCGCCTTGTCGCAGACATCGCCGACTTCGGTTTCGAAGTAATACATGTCGGCCACCGTGGTGACCCCGCCCTGGATCATTTCCAGCGCCGACATGGCCGACCCGACGCGCACCATCTCCGCCGACACGAATTTTCGCTCAAGCGGCAGGATGTAGCGATAGAGCCGGTCATCGACATCTTCGCCGAGGCCGCGGAATACCGACATGCCCATATGGCAGTGGGCATTGACCATGCCCGGCATGACGATGTCGCCACCACAATCGACTGTCTCCGCACCCGGAACATCAGGCGGTGTGCCGGAGCCGAGCGCCGATATCGTCGTGCCCTCGACATGCACCCAACCGTTTTCATGAACGGTCAGGGCGTCGTCCATGGTGACGACAAGGGCATTGGTGAAGAGAACGCTCATTCCACCGCCAGGATGGTGCACTGATCCGGCACCGGCACCAGCTTGGCGTTCGAGCCCGGTTCCAGCGGCTTGCTGAGCGGACCATTGGCCACCAGCATCCCGGCAGCGGTTTCGCTCTGATACTGATAGGCGCGACCGAGGTACGTGCGCAGGCCCAGCGTCGTCGGAATGCCTTCGGCGGCCATATTGTCGGTGACCGCCAGGCCATCGGCGCGGCAGGCGAGGACAAAATTGTCGGGGATCGCACCAAAGTGCTCGAGGCTGAGCGTCAGCTTCACTCCGCCAGCGGCTTCCGCCGTGATCTTGGCGCCATCGCGGGCGACGACCTTCATCGGCACGAGGTTTTCAAAACCGACGAAGCGGGCGACGAAGGCATTGGCCGGGCGCTGGTAGAGGTTCTCCGGCGTATCGAGCTGCATGATCTTGCCCGCATGCATGATCGCCACGCGATCCGAGATCGAGAAAGCTTCTTCCTGGTCGTGGGTCACATAGACCGAGGTCGTGCCATTGGCACGCTGCAGCTGGCGGATTTCGACGCGCATGTCGATGCGGAGCTTTGCATCGAGGTTGCTGAGCGGCTCATCGAACATCAGCAGCGGGGGCTCGATAACGAGGGCGCGCGCAAGCGCAACGCGCTGCTTCTGGCCGCCCGAAAGGGCGCCGGGCAGGCGGTCAGCGAGATGGGCAAGACCCACGCGTTCCAGCATGGCGCCGACGCGCTTGGTTTTCGCTTCACCAGAAATGCCGCGCTGCTTGAGGCCGAAGCCGACATTCTCGGCGACGCTCAGATGCGGGAAGAGCGCGTAGTTCTGGAAGACGAGACCAATGTCGCGCTGGTGTGCGGGCAAGCGCGTAAGATCCTTGCCGCCGAGCGTAATGCTACCCGAGGTGGGCTGGAGGAAGCCGGCGACGAGGCGCAGGGTCGTGGTCTTGCCGCAGCCCGAGGCGCCGAGGAGGGAGACGAGTTCACCCTCGGCGATATCGAGCGACAGATCCTCGAGAACCTTGGTCTGGCCGTAGTGGGCGGTGATGTTGCGAATGGAAAGCGGCTTGGTCACGGCAGACCTCTATTTGGCAAGGAAGGTGAGGCCCAGCGTGCGCTCGACAATGGCCATGACGGCCACGGTGAGCACCATGAGCATGACCGAAACCGAAGCGACGGTAGGATCGAAGAACTGCTCCATATGGGCGAGCAGCTGAATGGGAAGCGTCGAAATGCCCGGTCCCGTGAGGAAGATCGAGATCGACACGTCATTGATCGAGGTGATGAAGGCCAGGGATGAAGGCCGCAATCACGCCCGAGCGGACATTGGGCAGGAGCACGGTGAAGAAGGTCTTCAGCGGCGGCGAACCCAGGCTGATCGCCGCTTCCTCGATGGAGAAATCGAAAGAGGCCAGCGAAGCCGAAATCACCCGGATCACATAGGGCAAGATCAGGATCGTGTGGCCGATGACCAGCGACAGGAAGATCGGCGCATTGAACTGGAAGGCGAGATTCTTCAGCAGCGAAAAGCCCAGCACCAGTTCGGGCACCAGCACCGGCAGCACGAACAGCGTCGACAGCCAGCCCGGAAGCTGGATGCGATAGCGGCTCATGGCGTAGGACGCCGGAATGCCGATCAGCAGCGCCACGAAGGTCGAAAGCACGGCGACCTGCAGGCTGGTGAGAATGGTGCGCCGGAAGGCGTCGATCTCAAAAATGTTCTGGAACCAACGCAGACTAAGCCCCTGCGGCGGGAAGGTGAGGAACGTCGTATCGCTGAGGGCGGCGCCCACCACGATGACGAGCGGCCCCACGAGGAACAGGAAGACGAGAGCGGTGAAGCCGATCAGGGCTGGATGGATCTTTGTCGGCATCAGACGGTCATCGGGTTGAGGCGGCGGGCCGCGGCATTCATCGCCATGACGATGGCAATGGTGATCACCACCATGATGGCGGCGATGGTGGAGGCGCTCACCCAGTCAAAGGTGACCATGGCCTGCTGATACATCAGCGTACCCATCATCATCACCTGCTCGCCGCCGAGTAGCTGGGGCGTGGCGTATGAGGTGAAGCTGCCGGTAAAGACCAGCACGGCGCCGACGATGAGGCCGGGCACGGCCAGCGGCAGGATGACCTGCGTAAAGGTTGCCCACGAATTGGCGCCGAGCGAGGCCGAGGCCTGGATCAGGTCATCGGGAATGGCTTCCAGCACGCCCACAAGGGTGAGGACCATCAGCGGCACGAAGAGATAGACCATGGCAACGATCACCGATCCCTGCGTGTAGAGCATGGAGAGCGGTTCGCCGATGAGGCCGAGATTGATCAGCGTCGAATTGAGGATGCCGTTTTTGCCCAGGATTATGAGCCAGGCGAACGAGCGCACGACAACGCCGGTCAGCAGCGGAAAGACTGCGGCGATGATCAGGATGGATTTGAGCCAGCCCGGTGCACGCGACACCACATAGGCAGTGATGAAGCCGATCACCAGCGCGATGACCGTGACGATCAACGAGACATTGATGGTCCGCAGCAGCACCGTGCGACGGAAGCCGCTGCCGAAGAAGGCCTGGTAGGTAGCAAATGGTCCGCCCGGCGTTCCGAACGTCGTGTAGATCGTGGCTGCAACGGGGGCGACTAGCCCCAGCAGCACCAGCAGGGTTGCCGGCGAAGCCAGCGTCCAGCCTGCAAAGCGTTTCATCGCCTATGGCCTTTTTCTTTGGTAGCCCCTCAACCACCACGTCATTCCCGCGGGTAACGGGAATCTCTCATTCAGTGCAATACGGGATTCCCGGGGTTGCGGGAATGACCTCAAAGTAGAGGTGGGGAAAACTCGCGTTTCCCCCACCCGAAAATCTTACATGCCGAAGATTTCGTTCCAGCGATCAACCCAGCCGCCCTTAGCTGCATTGAGCGCGGCCGAGTCGATGCTCTGCAGGCCAGCGATCACGTCTGCACCATAGGTCCAGAGCGCAGCCTGTTCCGGGGTCAGCGTGACGGCGGTATTGACCGGAGCGTCAACGCCCTGCTCGGCCAGCTGCTGCTGGATTTCCGGCGACAGGATGAAGTTGATGAACTCATAGGCCAGTTCCGGCTCGGCAGCGCCCTTCGGAATATTGACCGTGTTCAGCGTCGCGATCGAGCCTTCCGAAAGGTCGGCCCAGACAACGGTCGGCACGGCGGCCTGGATCTGAGCCAGGGTGAAATCCTGCGCGATGGCAGCGGTCACTTCGCCGGTCGAGAAGAGGTTAATCATCTCCGAACCGGTGTTGTAGTTCTTCACGACATTCGGCTTGAGGGCCTCGACACCGGCAAAGGCGCCATCGGCGTCTGCGAAGGCATCGACGCCCTGATGTTCGCCGGCCTTGACCACAACCATCGGGCCAGCCGTGGTGGTGATACCCGGCAGCGACAGGGAGGAGGCGAGGTCTTCACGCCACAGGTCGTTCCACGAGGTGATCGGGGTCGTTACCTTGGCGCTGTCATAGACGACGCCGACGCGGCCGATCGAGTAAGCCGGGCCGTAACCGCCCTGCGGGTCCTTGGCGAGGTCATAGAGACCTTCAATGTTCGGGAGCTTGGAGCGGTCGAGCTCCTGGAACAGGCCCAGCTCGATGCCCTGCTGGCTGAAAGCGTCGGTGAAATAGGCCACGTCGACGCCGGCACCGTTGCGGATCTGCAGCTTGTTCAGGCGCTCGCCATTATTGCCGGTTTCAAACTGGATTTCGCAGCCGCACTTTTCGCGGAACGGGGCCAGGATAATGGATTCGAGCTTTTCGCCGTTGAAACCCCACCAGGAAATGGTGAGCGTCTTGGTCTGCGCGAAGGCAGGCGTGGCAAAAGCCGCGGTGGCGGCAAGGCCAAGCGCGAGAGTGGTTGCGACGATACGTGACATGTCTTGTTCCCTGTTCCAGCAGGCTTGGGACCGCTGGCGTTTGAGTGTGCTCCCTCGGAAATTCAGCCTATTTTTGCGCCCGAGTTAACACAAGACTAATTTCTGGGCTTTCCGTCGCAATCCGCATGAAATCGCAGAACTATTCGGCGTCGTCCTTAACGGCCTCCATCGAGACATGCGTGCTGGTATGGGCCACATGGGGCAGAGCGGA
Organism: Devosia sp.; assembly: GCF_024707125.1. GTDB lineage: Bacteria > Pseudomonadota > Alphaproteobacteria > Rhizobiales > Devosiaceae > Devosia. The sequence continues at coordinate 245,076 of NZ_JANQAH010000003.1, read as the reverse complement.
GATCTTTTCGCCCAACACTTCGCGATAGGCCGCGATGTCCTTGGTGCGAACCTTCAGGAGATAGTCGAAGCTCGAGGCGATCATATGCGCCTGTTCGACCTCAGGTAGGGACCGCACCGCCTTGTTGAAGGCCGCCAACGCTGCCTTGCGCGTGTCTGAAAGCTTGACCTCCACGAAGGCAACATGGGGCAGGCCCAGGCGCTTGGGATCGATAACTGCGCGATAGCCGAGGATGTAGCCTTCGGCCTCCAGACGCTTGATCCGAGCCTGGCACGGCGTCTTGGAAAGATTGACCCTGCGGCTCAGTTCAGCGACGCTCAAACGGCCATCGCGCGCCAGCTCATCCAGAATCTTCCGGTCGATTTGGTCTAAAGTTTCGAGAACGACTGTTTTCATGGTCACTTCGCCTACTTGGTGGGCTGAAATTACCACTGTCGTCGCGAGACGGCCATACAAATAGGCGAAACGACTTCCCGGCTTCTGGCATTTTAAGGCAACGCTTTTGAGTGCTCTTCCATGACCGACACGACCGCCTTCCGCGACACCATGCGCAACCGCATTTATGCGGATGAAAACATCCTCGTCCCCCAGCTGATCGAAGCCACCGGCCTCGACGCGGCCCAGCGCCAGTCCATCTCCGGCCATGCCGAAAAGCTGGTGACATCAGTCCGCACCGGCAACAAGCTCGGGCTGATGGAGAGCTTCCTTGCCGAGTATGGTCTTGCCACCGACGAAGGCGTGGCTTTGATGTCGCTGGCCGAAGCGCTGCTGCGCGTGCCCGATGCCGAGACCGTCGATGCGCTGATCCACGACAAGGTCGGCGGCTCCGACTGGGCCAGCCACTTTGGCTCGTCATCGAACACGCTGGTCAATTTTTCGTCCTGGGCGCTGAACCTGACCGCCGACGTGCTGGGTGACCCCGAAGTCGGCCCCAAGAACGCGCTGCACCGCGCCATTGCCCGCCTCGGCGAACCGGTCATCCGCACCGCCGTCGGTCAGGCCATGCGCCTCCTCGGCAGCCAGTTTGTTTTCGGCCGCACCATCGACGAAGCCGTCGCTAATGCGAAGAAGCCGGAATCCCTCGGCTACCGCTATTCCTACGACATGCTGGGCGAAGCCGCCCGCACTGCCGAAGACGCCGAGCGCTATTTCAAGGCCTATTCGGACGCCATCGCCACGCTCGCCCCGCACTGCACCTCCTCGGCTGTGCGCGACAATCCCGGTATTTCCGTAAAACTCTCGGCGCTGCACCCGCGCTACGAGTTCGCGCAGCGCGAACGCGTTCTTACCGAACTCGTTGATGCGACTCGGAAACTCGCCATTGCCGCCCGTGAAGCCAATATGGGCTTCAATATCGACGCCGAAGAAGCCGATCGTCTCGATCTCTCGATGGAAATCATCGAAGCCGTGCTGGCAACGCCCGAACTCGCCGGTTGGGAGGGTTTTGGTATTGTCGTGCAGGCCTATGGCAAGCGCGTGCTGCCGCTGATCGACTGGCTCGAAGCCACGGCCGAAAAGTACGATCGCAAGGTCATGGTGCGTCTCGTCAAGGGCGCCTATTGGGACGCCGAAATCAAGCGCGCCCAGGTGCTCGGCCTGCCGGGCTTCCCGGTCTATACGCGCAAGGCCATCACCGACGTCAGCTACATCGCTGCCGCCCGGAAGCTCTTTTCCAAGAAGCGCATCTACCCCCAGTTCGCCTCGCACAATGCCCACACGGCCGCTGCCGTGCTGCATCTGGCGGCTGAGGCCGGTCGCCTAAACGACACCTATGAGTTCCAACGCCTCCACGGCATGGGCGAGCGCCTGCACGAAGTGCTGCGCACCAACCACGGCACCACCACGCGCATCTATGCGCCCGTCGGTCCGCACAAGGATCTGCTAGCCTATCTCGTGCGTCGCCTGCTCGAAAACGGCGCCAATGGCTCTTTCGTCTACCAGATCGCCGACGAGGACATTCCGGCCGCCAAGGTCGCAGAAGACCCGATCACCAAGCTCCTGGCGCTCGATGGTTTTGCCAACCCGAACATCCCGCTGCCCGACGCCGTCTTCGGCGCGCGCCGCAATTCGGCCGGTCTCGACCTGACCGATCCGGTGGCCTTCGGCGCCGTGAATGCGGCCCGCGAAGCCTTCTGCAAGACCCAGTGGCTGGCAACGCCGCTGCCGGTTGCCGAAGCCTCCAGCGAAACCACGCCGGTCATCAACCCGGCTGACCCCACCGACATCGTCGGCCAGGTGGTTTCCGCCTCGGCCAAGGGTGTTACCACGGCAATCTCCGCCGCCGTTGCCAGCAAGTGGTCGCAGACCGCTGTCGGCACCCGCGCTGAACTCTTGCGCAAGACCGCCGACCTCTACGAAGCCAACCGCGCCGAACTTTTCGCGCTGCTGGCTCGTGAAGCCGGCAAGTCCTGGGCGGATGCTATCGCCGAGGTCCGCGAGGCCGTCGACTTCCTGCGCTATTACGCAGCCGAAGCCGAGACCAAGCCGCTGGCTGCTGCCCGCGGTCCGTTCGTGGCCATCTCGCCGTGGAATTTCCCGCTCGCCATCTTCTCCGGCCAGATCGCCGCGGCGCTCGTTGCCGGCAATCCGGTGGTGGCAAAGCCGGCGCCGCAGACCCCGCTCATCGCCTTCCGCGCCGTGCAATTGATGCACGAAGCCGGTATCCCGACCGACGCAATCCAGCTCATGCCGGGCGGCCCGGATGTCGGCACAGCGCTGACTTCGGATGCGCGTATCGCCGGCGTCGCCTTCACCGGCTCACTGCCGACGGCCCATCGCATCGACCGCGCCATGGCCGAACATGTCGACGCCAAGGCGCCGCTGATCGCCGAAACCGGCGGCCTCAACGCCATGATCGTCGACTCGACCGCGCTGCCCGAACAGGCCGTGCGCGACATTCTCGCCTCGGCCTTCCAGTCGGCCGGCCAGCGCTGCTCGGCGCTCCGCGTTCTCTATGTGCAGGAAGATGCTGCCGCGCGGACCATCGAAATGCTCAAGGGCGCGATGGACGAACTGACCCTCGGCAATCCCTGGGATCTCGCCACCGATATCGGCCCGATCATCGACGAGCCGGCGCGCAAGAAAATCCAGTCCTATGTGGATGTTAACGCGAGAAAGGTGATTCACGCCATGAAGGCGCCCGCCGTTGGCACCTTCGTTGCGCCCACCGTCGTAAAGGTCGGTGGCATCGGGGAAATTCCGGAAGAAATCTTCGGACCCGTGCTGCACGTCGCGACCTTCAAGGCCGACGAGCTCGATAGCGTCATCGACGCCATCAACGCTTCCGGCTATGGCCTCACCTTCGGCATGCACACCCGCATTTCGAGCCGCGTGAAGAAGGTTTCTTCGGCAGTTCACGCCGGCAATATCTACGTCAACCGCAACCAGATCGGCGCCGTCGTTGGCTCCCAGCCCTTTGGTGGCGAGGGCCTCTCGGGCACCGGCCCCAAGGCTGGCGGCCCGCACTATGTCGCGCGCTTCACCAAGGGCCATTCCGGCCTGCAGGCTGCCGCCGAAACGCTGCCGGGCCCGACGGGCGAAAGCAATGTGCTGCACGTCTCGCCGCGCGGCACCCTGTTGTGCCTTGGCCCGACCGAAGCCGATATCTCGGCCCAGAAGGTCATGGCCGGCCAGGCCGGCTGCGTGCCGCTGGTCGCCTCGCTCGATAAGGACATGCTTGGCGTCGCCACCACCTTCGACGCTGTCGCCTGGTTCGGCGATGACGCAACGCTGTCGACCATCCGCAAGACCCTGGCCGGTCGCGACGGTCCGATCCTGCCAGTGCTGACGTCAACCGAAGACGTCGCACGCTTGCAGCATGAACGCCACGTCTGCATCGACACCACGGCAGCCGGCGGCAACGCCACGCTGATCGCCACGGCGAGCTGAGGGCTTTCCTCTCTTCCACTGTGTCATCCCCGCGAAAGCGGGGACCTCCGTTTCCTAAAACAGGGCCTCCCGCTTTCGCGGGAATGACACCGTGGGGTGGGGTAGCCTGGTGTGAAGCTCAAAGCAAAAAAAGGCCCGTGGTGATCACCACGGGCCTTTTTGATTCTATACGAGAACTTTAGCTTCAGCGCGCAACAACCGCCGCTGCCAATTTCGCCGGAATCGACAGCACTGCCTTGATCTCTGCAACGCGTTCCGGCGTGTAAAAATCCGTCTCGTGCAGCATGTTGACCGTGCCGACCAGTTCGCCGCCAAGTATGACCGGCATGTTCACCACCGACTGGCAGCCGAGCGAGTTGATCAGCTCATAGTCGGGAAACACCTTGGCGATGTCTTCGATCGTGTTGGCGACGAAATAGGCGTGCTGCTTGTGCACGATGTCGAACCAGGCGTCGTAGTGGATCGGCTTGGTGCCCGAAGTGGGGTAGCTGAGGGCATCGCTCGTATAGGCGCGGCGGGCCAGTTCATTGGCCATGTCGACGGTCATATAGGTGAAAAGCTTCACGCCCACGGTGGCTTCAGTCAGCGTCTGCAGCGCGGCAAAGGCCGCTTCGACACCCTTGGCCTCGGCAATGGCCGCGTCAAATGCGGCGAGGGCGGCGGAATGGTCAGTCATTCGAATAGTCCTTAGTATGAAATATCAGGCGGCCGTCGCGGCGAGCAATTCGCGCGAATAGGGCTCCTTGAGGTCGCCTTGCTTGAGCTGGGCGACGTCGGCAATCTCGACGATTTTGCCATGTCGCATCACGGCGAGGCGGTCGCAGAGGAAGCTCACGACGGGCAGGTTATGCGTCACCATCAGGAAGGTGAGGTTCTGTTCCCGACGCAGGCGCTTGAGGAGGTTCAGGATTTCCGCCTGCACCGAAACGTCGAGCGCCGAAGTCGGCTCGTCGAGCAGCAGTACCTTGGGCTCGAGCATCAACGCCCGCGCAATGGCGACACGCTGGCGCTGGCCGCCCGAAAGCTGGTGCGGGAAGCGGAAGCGAAAACGCTGGTCGAGACCGACTTGCTTCAGCACCGCTTCAACCCGCTCCCCGCGATTGCCGATGCCATGAATGGCCAGCGGCTCGGAGAGGGCGGAGTCGATGGTCTTGCGCGGATGCAGCGAGCCGTAAGGGTCCTGGAACACCATCTGCACAGTGCGCGAGACATTGCGGTCGACGCCATGGGTCCGCGGCTTGCCCAGCACCGAAATTTCGCCGGTCCATTCCGGAGCGAGCCCGGCAATGGCGCGCAGGATCGTCGACTTGCCCGAGCCGCTTTCCCCGACGAGGGCAAAGCTTTCGCCTTCCGGGACGTCGAGGTTCACCCCATGCACGACCTTGGTGTCGCCATAGGAAATGTCGAGATTTTTGAGGGTAAGTGCGCTCATGTGCCCGCCCATTGTGTCCGGTCGAGCACCGGCAATTCGTCGCGTGTTTCGTCAATCACCGGCATGGCCGCAAGCAGGCCCCGCGTGTAGGGGTGCTGCGCCTTGTCGAGTTGCCCGGCGGCGCATTCTTCAACCACGCGGCCGGCATTCATCACGAGGATGCGGTCGCAGTAGCGGCTGACCAGCGCCAGGTCGTGGCTGATCAGGATCAGGCCCATGCCTTTTCTCGTGACCAGATCATCGATGATGTCGAGCACCTGCGCCTGCACCGAAACGTCGAGTGCCGAGGTCGGCTCGTCGGCGATGAGCAGTTCAGGCTCAGGGATCAGCATCATTGCGATCATGATGCGCTGGCCCATGCCGCCCGAAACTTCGTGCGGATAAAGCTTGGCCACGCGCTCGGGATCGTTGATGCGGACGGCAACAAGCATGTCGAGAATGCGCTGCTGCACTTCCTTGCGGCCCAGCCTCTGGTGCGTCACCAGTGCTTCGGCGATCTGCTCGCCAACAGTCATCACCGGGTTGAGCGAGAATTTCGGGTCCTGCATGACCATGGAAATGCGGGCGCCGCGAATGGCGCGCATCTGCTTTTCGTTCTGGTCGAGGATGTCGATCCCCTCGAAACGCAGCTTGTCGGCGGTCACTTCACCGGGCTTGCGGATGAGTTTGAGGATCGAGCGGCCAGTCATCGACTTGCCCGACCCGCTCTCGCCCACAATGCCCAGCCGCTCGCGACCGAGGGTGAAGGAGAGGCCCTTCACCACTTCGACGCGACCGGAATGGGTCGGAAACGAAACGCGCAGATTTTCGACTTCGAGGAGGGGAGAACTCATGACTTGCCCTCGCTCTTGGGATCAAGCACGTCGCGCAGGCCATCGCCGAGGAAGCAGAAGCCGAGCGAGACGATGATGATGGCAAAACCGGGCATGGTCGCGACCCACCACTGATCGAGAATGAAGGTGCGGCCACGCGAAATCATTGCGCCCCACTCGGGCAGCGGCGGCTGTGCGCCAAGGCCGATAAAGCCCAGGCCTGCTGCCGTCAGGATCACCCCGGCCATGTCGAGCGTTACGCGGACGATCATCGACGAGGTGCAAAGCGGCAGGATGTGCTGCACGATCACACGGATCGGACCGCCACCGGCCAGCTGCACCGCCGAGATATATTCGGCATTGCGAATGGTCAGCGTTTCGGCGCGGGCGATACGCGCATAAGCCGGCCAGGAGGTGATGGCGATCGCGATGATGGCATTGTTGATGCCCGGCCCGAGTGCCGCCACGAAGGCCAGCGCCAGGATCAGTTTGGGCAGCGACAGGAAGATGTCGGTAAAGCCCATCAGCACGCGATCGACCCAGCCACCGAAATAGCCGGAGATTGCCCCGATGAGGAGGCCCAGCGGCGCCGAGATCAGCGCCACCAGCAGAACGATGGTCAGGGTGATCTGCGAACCCCAAACCACACGTGAAAAAATATCACGGCCAAGCTCATCCGTGCCCATCCAGTTGACGCCCGAGGGGGGCAACAGGCGCTGGCTCAAGTTCTGCCCTGTCGGCGAAAACGGCGCGATCCAAGGCGCAAAGAGGGCCGTCAGCAGCAGGACGAGGATGATGACCCCGCCCAGCACCGACAGGGGATTGCGGAGGAGGGCGGTGAACACCCGATAAGCGCGGCCGGCATTGGCCTGCCAGCGCGAAGTGGGGGAATCGGCGAGAAGCCAGTCACGCGTCGTCATTAGCGAGCCCTCGGATCGAGGACGCGGTAGAGCACGTCCGAAACTTTATTGATGACGATGAAGACGGCGCCAATGACCAGCGTCGAACCGAGCACGGCATTCATGTCGGCATTGAGCAGCGCCGTCGTCAGATAATTGCCGATGCCGGGCCAGGAGAAGACCGTCTCGATCATCACCGAACCTTCAAGCAGCCCGGCGTAAGAGAGGCCGATAACCGTGATCAGCGGCACACGGATCGGGTTGAAGGCATGGCGCCAGATAACGATCCGCTCCGGCACGCCTTTGACGCGCGCCGTGGTGACGAATTCCTGGCTCAACTGATCGAGCATGAAGCTGCGCGTCATGCGGGCGATGTAGGCGAGGCTGAAAAAGCCCAGCACGGACGCCGGCAGCACGATGTGCCAGACCGCGTTCCAGAAAATGTCGATCTCGCCCTGCACGAGGCTGTCGATCAGGATCATGCCGGTGATGGGCGTAACGAGCCCATCGTAGAAGATGTCCAGACGACCCGGTCCGCCAACCCAGCGCAACCGGGCATAGAAGATCGCAAGACCGACAAGCCCGAGCCAGAAGGCAGGCACCGAGTAGCCGAGGAGGCCCACCACGCGAATAGCCTGATCGAGCCAGCTGCCCTGCCGCGCCGCGGCGGTCACCCCAAGCGGCACGCCGATGGCGACACCGATGAGAATGCCCAGCGTCGCCATTTCGAATGTCGCCGGGAAGAAGCGGCTGAGATCGTCGGCAACGGCACGGCCGGTGGACACAGACATGCCGAGATTGCCGGTGAAAACATTGCCCACATAGGTGACGAACTGCATGTAGAGCGGTTGATCGAGCCCCATGGCGATCTTGGCCGCATCATACTGCGCCTGCGTCGCGCGATCGCCCACCACGGCGAGCACTGGATCGATCGGGATCACGCGCCCGATGAAAAATGTGATCGCCAGCAGGCCCAGAAAAGTGAGGAAAAGCGTGACGAGAAAGGTCGTGACGGCCCCGATCTGCCGTCTTGTACGCTTGCCCGATAGTTTTTCTGGCGGTGGCGAGGTCAGCGCCGGCTGTTCAGTCGTCACACGAAATCCTCTTGTAATAACAGGGTTTTATCGCCGCAGGATCAGTTACCTGCAGGTTGCAAAACCTTCACATTTCCCTTTCACCATACAAGAAACTTTGCTTATATCAAAAAAATTTTGGTGGGATGGATGGCTCAGAGCGCTCTCGCAGAAGTGGAGCAGGGGCACCCGAAGGTGGGTGCGCTTATCCGTGCGCGCCGTCGACAGCAGCATATGACGCTGATGGATTTGGGTGCCGTGGCCGAGGTTTCGGTGGGCTATCTCAGTCAGGTCGAGCGCGATCATGCCACGCCCTCGCTCGGCACGCTCGCCCAGATCGCGCGGGCCCTCGGCGTTTCCATCGAATATTTCGTTTCCGCCCCGGCGCCGCACAATGCGCTGACGCGGGCAGGGGACCGCAATCGCTTCTCGCTCGATGGCTCGTCCATCGTTTACGAGCGTCTCGGTGCCGACTTCCCCGGCAACCAGCTTTCAAGCTTCATCATGCTCGTGCCGCCCGGCTATCGCTCTGAGACGGTGTCGCACGAAGGCGAGGAAATCCTCTACGTGCTCGAAGGGGCCATCACCCAGCGCCTCGATGGCGAGGAGATGGTGATGAATGCCGGCGATAGCCTCCATTTCCGCGGCAACCGCCCCCATTCCTGGGCCAATCACACCGATCAGCCTGCCAAGCTCCTCTGGACCGGCACGCTCGCACTCTTCCGCTCCACGGCGCGTCCGTCGCGCCAGGTGGTGGCGAAAGCAAAACCCGGCATCAACAAGCCGGTTCGAAAAAAAGTCACTTCAAAGGAGAAACGCACATGAAACTCTTCCGCGCCGCCCTTCTGGCGTCCACGCTCAGCCTGCCGCTGGCAGCTGGCGCCGTCTACGCCGCGACCCCGGCCGATGCCCTGGTCATTGCCCAGAACATCGACGACATCGTCGCGCTCGATCCCGCACAGGCCTATGAATTCTCGGCCGGCGAAATCAACGCCAACCTCTATGACCACCTGGTGCAGTACGCCGCCGAGGACACCACTGTTCTCGCGCCTGGCCTTGCTTCGGAATGGACTGCTGACGAAGCCGCCAAGTCGCTGACCTTCACCATGCGCGAAGGCGCCACCTTCGCCTCGGGCAACCCGGTCCGCGCCGAAGACGTGCACTATTCCTTCAAGCGCGTCATTGCGCTGAACCTGACCCCGGCCTTCATCCTGACCCAGCTCGGCTGGACCCCGGAAAACATCGACGAGATGGTCACCGTTGACGGCAACACTGTCACCGTGAAGTGGACCGGCGACTTCGCTTCGGCCTTCGTGCTGAACGTACTCGCTGCCCGTCCGGCCGCCATCGTCGACGAAGTGCTGGTTTCCCAGCATGTGACCGGCGAAGACTGGGGCAATGCCTGGCTCAACACCAACTCGGCTGGTTCCGGCCCGTTCGTGCTGACCGACTACCGTCCGGCTGAACTCGTTCGCCTCACCGCCAACGAAACCTATTTCGATGGCGCTCCGGCCATGAAGCAGGTTCTCATCCGTCACGTTGCCGAAGCCGCGACCCAGCAGCTGCTGCTGACCTCGGGCGACGTCGACATGGCCAAGAACCTGACCCCGGACCAGATCTCGGGTCTGCCGGCTGACACGGTGAAGGTCGAGTCCTACCCGCAGGCTGCCGTCCACTTCCTGTCGTTCAACCAGAAGACGGAATCGCTGACCCCGCCGGCCGTCTGGGAAGCTGCGCGTTACCTCGTCGACTATGACGGGATGACCGAGACCTTCCTCAAGGGCCAGATGGAAAAGCACCAGGCCTTCTGGCCCAAGGGTTTTCCGGGCTCTTATGACGAGACGCCGTACACCTACGACGTCGAAAAGGCCAAGCAGATCCTGGCTGACGCCGGTATCACGACCCCGATCAACGTCACCCTCGACGTGATCAACTCGACCCCGTTCACCGACATTGCCCAGTCGCTGCAGGCTGGCTTTGCCGAAGCCGGCATCAACTTCGAAATCCTGCCCGGCACCGGCGCCCAGGTGATCACCAAGTACCGTGAGCGTACCCACCAGGCCATGCTGCTCTATTGGGGCCCGGACTTCATGGACCCGCACTCGAATGCCAAGGCTTTCGCCTACAATTCGAACAATGCGGACGACAACTACACCGCGACCACGACCTGGCGTAACGCCTGGGCCGTGCCGGCCGAAATGAACGACGAAGTCAATGCCGCTCTCGCCGAGCCCGATCAGGCCAAGCGCAACGAGCTCTACATTGACCTGCAGAAGAAGGTTCAGGCCGAAAGCCCGATCGTCATCATGTTCCAGGCGGCTCTCCAGATCGCCATGGCCAACAATGTCGAAGGCTATGTGAACGGCTCGAACTCGGACTTCGTCTACTACCGTCTCGTGACCAAGCAGTAGTCTTTCCAAACACGACCGCGGGGCCAAATCCCGCGGTCACCCACGGCGGCGATTGTCCCTCGGTCGCCGCTTGCGGAGCCGGGCATCCTCCTCCCGCTCGGCTCCGCTCTTTTTCTCCGGCCCCTCACCCTAACCCTCAATGACGAGGGTTAGGGTGAGGGGCTTCAAAGCCCAAAACCAGTTTGAGACCGACAATGAACTCCACGCTCACCACCCGCATGGCCAATCTCCGTCGCCGCATGGCCGAGACTGCAACTGATCTCGTCGCCATCGGCCCATCGAGCCATATGCGCTGGCTGGCGGATCTCTCGCCCCATGGCGATGAGCGTCCCGTCATGCTGCTGGTCAGCCAGACCTATGCCGGCTTCCTGATGCCCGCGCTCAATGTCGATTCCTCGCGCCAGCACACCGATCTGCCCTTCTTCCCCTGGGCCGATGCCGAGGGTCCGAGCGCCGCGCTTGCACAACTGATCGAAGCGTCAGGCATTTCCCGCGAAAACCCGTCCGTCGTGCTCGACGAAACCATGCGCGCCGATTTCGCCCTGTTGCTGCTCGATGCCCTGCCAGGCGCCAAGCGCCGCTTCACCCAGGATACGGTCGGCTACCTGCGCTCGCGCAAGGATGAAGCCGAATACAAGCTCATCAAGGCGGCACACCTCCTCAACGACCGCGCTGTGACCGCTGCCTTCGCAGCGCTGAAGCCCGGCATGACCGAGGTGGAAGTCGCTGAATTCATCGGTGAATTCTACAAGGCCAATGGCGCTACCACCGAATTCTGCTCGGTCTGCTTCGGCCCCAACGGCGCCTTCCCGCACCACCACACTGGCTCGACCCAGCTCAAGGCCGGCGATGCCGTGCTGATCGACACCGGCTGCCGCCTCGATGGCTATCCGTCAGACATGACGCGCATGGGTTATTTTGAGGCCGCGCCCGAAGGCTATGGCCAGATCCACTCGATCATCGACCGCGCCGTGGAAGCGGCCATAGCCGCCGCCAAGCCCGGCGCCGTCGCCAGCGACGTCGACAAGGCCGCGCGCGATGTCATCACCGCGGCTGGCTACGGCCCTAACTTCCTGCACCGCACCGGCCACGGCCTCGGCATCGATGTGCACGAAGCGCCCTATATTACCGGCACCAGCGAAACCGTGCTCGACGAAGGCATGGTCTTCTCCATCGAGCCGGGCATCTATCTGCAGGGCAAGTTCGGCCTCCGCCTCGAAGAGATCGTCATCATCCGCAATGGCAAGGCCGAGATTTTCTCGGAAATGCCGCGCACGGCCGTCGCCGCCGGCTGATGTCAGAAATCCTCGAAACGGAGCGCCTGCAGCTTCGCCGCCATCAGGTTTCCGATTTTGAGGCGAGCTGCCGGCTCTGGGGCAATGACGAGGTCACCCGCTATATCGGCGGCCGCCCCAGCACGCCGGAAGAAGTCTGGTCGCGGCTGCTGCGCTATGCCGGCCACTGGGACCTGCTCGGCTACGGCTATTTTGCTGTGGTCGAAAAGCGGTCCGGCGCCATGATCGGCGAGTTCGGCCTCGCCGACTTTCACCGATCCATCGATCCGCCACTCACGGACCCTGAAGCGGGCTGGGTGCTCCATCCCGACCATCACGGCAAAGGCTTTGCCGCCGAGGCGCTCACGGCACTGCTAATTTGGGCAGATGCCCAAAACATGAGGCGCACCTGCTGCCTCATCGACCCGGAAAACACGCCCTCGCTCCGGCTGGCGCAGCGCTTGGGCTATGTGGAGGGGAAGACCGTCTCCTACCACGACAAGCCGTCGATTTTGCTGGTTCGCGGGTAGGCGGATGGGGAGCCTCTTCACATCTCCCTTTGGGGGAGAGGTCGGCCCGCAGGGCCGGGTGAGGGGGCCTTCCTACTGCTCGATGCTTACCAAGGGCCCCCTCACCCGCCGCTTCGCGTCGACCTCTCCCCCCAGGGAGAGGTGAAGATCAAAGCGTCTTCGCGACTTCCTCAAGCTGCGCAGCACATAGCCCCCAGCCTTCGTGAAAACCCATCTTCTCGTGGGCTTCCTTGTCTTCCTTGGCCCAATGCCGGGCGACCGCCGTGTAGCGCGTCTTGCCGCCTTCATCGTCAAAAGTCAGCGTGCAGGTGAAGAACGGTTTTCCCGACGGTTTCCAGTCGCCGACATAGGCATCGGTGAAGACCAGCTTCCTGTTCGGGACCACTTCGAGGTACTGGCCGGGATTGGGATATTCATTGCCCGCCTCGTCGGCCATCACCACTTCGGTGGCGCCACCGGCGCGGAGGTCGACCGTTGCGCGCGGCGTGCTCCAGGGCTTTGGCGCAAACCACTGCACCATCAGCGCCGGATCGGTCCAGCAGCGATAGACGGCCGACGGCGGCGCGTCGATCAGGCGGGTGAGTACGAGGTCGCGTTCCTCATCGATAGTGTTGTCGGTGCTCATCTTTTGCTCCCAGGCATTTGAGATTGATATGCCCAAACGACGAAGCGCCCAACGTGCCTTCGACATTTTGCGATGAAAATTTCTCGCGGCACGAAACTTCTGTTGTATGGAAGCGCCGTTCGCGCCTTGGGGAGTATGGCATGCCGACTAGAGATCACGCGCTCGATGGCAACTGGACGCTGACCTGTCTTGGCGGGCAGGGGGCTCGCCCCGGCCTTCCCGAGGCCATTCCGGCCACGGTGCCCGGCACGGTCCATACCGATCTTCTCGCCGCCGGACTGATCCCCGATCCCTATCTCGACCTCAACGAAATATCAGTCGATTGGGTCGGTCGCTGCGACTGGCGCTACGAGAGGACCTTCGACTGGTCCGATGACGGCGCTGAAAACGTCGACCTCGTCTTTGCCGGCCTCGACACCTTTGCTGCCATCACGCTCAACGGCGTGATCCTCGGCGAAACCGCCAATATGAACCGGAGCTACCGCTTCCCGGTCCGCGAGCATCTGCGTCCCGGCGAGAACCATCTCGTGGTGAGCTTCGAATCCGCCTGGAAGCGCGGCGAAGCGCTCGACAAGATTTACGAGCCGCGCCCCAACAACTATCCCGGCCCGGCCAATCTGATGCGCAAGATGGCCTGCAATTTCGGCTGGGACTGGGGCCCGACCGTCGTCACATCGGGCCTCTGGCAGGGCGTCTCGCTGCAATCGTGGTCAAAAGCTCGCCTGCGCTCGATCCGTCCCGAAGTCACCCTCGCGGGCGCCGACGGACATGTCTGCATCCACGCCGAAGTCGAGGGCGACGCGGCCAATCTGAGCCTCCGCATCAGCGTCGCCGGCGAGACCATAACGGCCCCCGTCGGTTCGGCCGAAATCACCGTCGAAAAACCCGAACTTTGGTGGCCCACCGGTCTCGGCAATCAGCCGCTCTATGCGCTGGCCGTCGAACTGCTCGATGCCGAAACCGTGCTCGACACCTGGCAGCGCGACATCGGCTTCCGCTCCCTGCGCCTCGATACGACCCCGGATGAAGAAGGCACGCCCTTCGCCTTCATCATCAACGACGTACCGGTCTATATCTGCGGCGCCAATTGGATTCCCGACGACTGCTTCCTGCCGCGCGTCACGCCCGAGCGCTATGCCGCCCGCATCGCCCAGGCCAAGGCCGCGAACATCAACATGCTCCGCGTCTGGGGCGGCGGCATCTACGAAACCGAAGCCTTCTACCAAGAATGCGACAGGCAGGGCATGCTCGTCTGGCAGGATTTTCTCTTCGCCTGCGCCGCCTATCCCGAGGAAGGCGATCTGCCCGCCGAGATCGAGGCCGAAGCGCGTGAAAACATTGTCCGCCTCATGCCGCACCCCTCGCTGGTGGTCTGGAACGGCAACAACGAAAACATCTGGGGCTGGTTCGATTGGGGCTGGCAGGACGTCCTCAAGAACCGCACCTGGGGCCTCGGCTACTATCTCGATCTCCTGCCGCGCCTCGTCGCCGAACTCGATCCCACACGCCCCTATTGGGCTGGTAGCCCCTATTCGGGCTCGATGGACATTCACCCCAACGACCCCGCCCACGGCTGCACCCATCTCTGGGATGTCTGGAACGAAATCGGCTACGAGCACTATGCCGATAGCATCCCGCGCTTCTGTTCCGAATTCGGCTGGCAGGCGCCACCAACCTGGGCGACGCTCACCCAATCGGTCCACGACAATCCGCTCACCCCGACCTCGCCCGGCGTCTGGCACCACCAGAAGGCGACCATCGGCAATGACAAGCTGCTGCGCGGCCTGAAAGGCCATCTGCCTGAACCCAAGAATATGGACGATTGGCATTTTGCCACCCAGCTCAACCAGGCCCGCGCCATCAAATTCGGCATCGAGCACATGCGCAGTTTCCGCGGGCGCAACATGGGTACCATCGTCTGGCAATTGAACGATTGCTGGCCCGTCACCTCATGGGCCGCCATCGACGGCTATGGGCGGCTTAAGCCGCTCTGGTACGCGCTGCGCGCCGTCTATCACCCGCACCTTCTTATGATCCAACCACGCGGCGACGGCCTCAGCGTCGTCGCCGTCAACGAACGCACCCTGTTCTGGCGTGGGCCCGTCACAATAAAGCGCCTGCGCTTCGATGGTACGGTTCTGGCCGAATGGACCCACTGGCGCCTTTGCGCCGATCGGCTTTCGGCGGCCGAACTCCCAATCCCCGCCGAGATCACGGCCGTAGGCGACAAGTCCAATGAACTCCTCGTCGCCACCATGCACGACAGCACGGCTTTTCATTATTTTGCCGAAGACATCGACCTGAACCTGCCGCGGGCGGAATTCGACCTGAGGGTTGAAAGGGCAGCGGACGGCTATCAGGTCACCGTAGCGGCCAAAACTCTGATCAAGGACCTCTGCCTTTTCGTCGACCGCATCCATCCAGACGCGACCGTCGACGACATGCTGGTGACCCTGCTTCCGGGGCAGAGCAAGACATTCGTTGTGCAATCGCCGGTCGAACTGGACGCGAAAACACTGTCGGGCGCGCCGATTTTCCGCTGCGTCAATCAACTGATCCGATAGCTCATCACGGTGTCATTCCCGCGAAAGCGGGAATCTCCGTTTCCAAACATGGATTCCCGCTTTCGCGGGAATGACAACGTGGATTGGAGGAGTGTTGAGGGCCTAGCTCTGCAGCGCTGCAAGCGCTAACCGCAACCGTCCCTTGTGCTCGGCCAGCATCGCCTCTGCCGCGCCAAGGTCTTCCGCGCCCGCCGCCAGCAACACTGCCGGCTTCACCGCGCCTTCGCTTGTTTCGAGCGCTGCCGCGGCGCGGTCTTCGCTGGCCCCCGAGATCGACGCAACGATTCCCCGCGCCCGTTCGCGCAGCTTGATATTGTCCGCGATGACATTGACCATGAACCCGTCGTGCACGTGACCAAGGTGAATGGCCATCAGCGTCGACAGCATATTGAGCGCGATCTTCTGCGCCGTACCGGCACCCATGCGGGTCGAGCCAGCAATCACCTCCGGCGGCGTCGGCAGGCAGACGCCAACATCGGCGATATCAAGGATCAGCGCGCCGGCATTGTTCGAAAAGCCGATCGTCTTCGCACCTGCCGCCTTGGCTGCGAGAACAGCCGAAACCGGGAACGGTGTCTGCCCGCTCGCCGTGAGCGCGATCACACAATCTCGGGCATCAAGATAGAGGTCCTCAATCGCCTTCTTCGCGGCGTCGCCATCGTCTTCCGGTCCGCCGAGCATATTCACCAGCGAGTCGAGCCCGCCGGCCAGCAACACCACGATCTGTTCGCGAGCAATGCCATAGGTTCCCGGCAATTCCAGCGCGTCGGCCAGCGCCATCAGCCCCGAACTGCCCGCCGCGACATAGATCAGACGCCCGCCAGCCTCGATACTGGCGGCCGCAAGCACAGCGCCATCGGCCAAGGCATCAACGGCCGTCGCAACGCTTTTTGCCGCATCTGCCTGACCAGCCGCCAGCAGCGTCAGAATCTCGGTCGGCGACCGCAATTCCAGTCCCTGGGCTGCCGCGTGGCGCTTTTCGGTTTGTCTTTCGGCCATAAGAAACTCCTTGGCCGGATAATGCCAAAAAAATACCACTTGTCCAGCCGGGCGCCTCAGGCCATAACCCGCTTGTCGTCGGACCCAAGTTTTTGTTGAGAAATGTCCAGCGCGCCTGCGCTTTGGACTGACCACTCTGGAAACCGGATCGTGCGAATGGTATTTTATTGGTATTGTGGGTGAGCATTTGCGCGGGGAGGTCCCGCCCGAAGTCTGAGCCCCGACTATGACAGAGAACAGGAGGAAAAACATGTCCGAGACATATGAAACCTTCTTTTCCGATCGCCCCGTTACCCTGCCGCAGGGTGGTCCGCTTTATCTCCAGCTCAAGCGCTGGGTAGAAGAAGCCATCAAGAGTGGCGCCCTCAATCCCGGTGATGCCCTGCCGTCCGAGCGCGATCTGGCGCTAAAAGTCGACGTGTCGCGCGTCACCGTGCGCAAGGCCGTGTCGCATCTGGTGCAGGAAGGCGTGCTCGTGCAGCGCCATGGCTCGGGTACTTTTGTTGCCCCCGCCACGCAACGCGTCGAGCAGTCGCTTTCCCAGCTGACCTCCTTCACCGAAGACATGGCCCGCCGCGGCATGGCCGTGCGCGCCGAATGGCTCGATCGTGGTCTCTATATCCCCTCGCCGGAAGAAACGGTCATTCTCGGCCTCTCCTCGGGCGAAAAGGTCGCGCGCATTTCGCGTCTGCGTCTCACTGGCGATATGCCGCTCGCCATCGAGCGCGCCAGTCTCTCCGGCTCAATCCTGCCTGATCCAGCAGCAATCGGGGATTCGCTCTACAAGCACCTCGATCTCTCGGGCAATCGTCCGGTCCGCGCCATCCAGCGCATCCGCGCTGCCCATCTCAACGACGATGATGCGCACTTGCTGCAGGTGCCGGTCGGGTCCGCGGGCCTTCACATCGAGCGCACGTCCTACCTGGCTTCGGGCCGCGTTATCGAATTCACCCGCTCCATCTATCGGGGCGATACGTACGACTTCGTCGCCGAGCTCCGGCTGGGCGAAGCACCTGTCAATGGAGCGATAAAATGACGACCAACCAAACGCATATGCGCCGCGAAGTGGATGAAATCCCACAGGTTGTGTCCCGCTTCCTCACCGAAGCTGCTCCGACCCTCGACGCCGCCGCCACGCGCCTGCGCGAAGTCGATCCGTCCGTTGTCGTCACCGTGGCCCGCGGCTCGTCTGACCATGCCTCGGCTTATCTGAAATATGCCATCGAGCTGACGCTCGGCCTGCCGGTTGCATCCATCGGTCCGTCCATCGCCTCGATCTACGGCAAGGATCTGCGCCTTTCCAACGCCGTGGCCATCGCCATTTCCCAGTCCGGCAAGAGCCCCGACATTGTCGGCATGGCCCAGTCGGCCCGTCGCAGCGGCGCGACCACCATCGCCATCACCAATACCGCCGGCTCGCCCATTGCCGAAGCCAGCGATTTCACCATTGATCTGCATGCCGGCCTCGAAAAGAGCGTCGCGGCCACCAAGAGCTTTGTGACCTCCGTGGTCGCTGGCCTTGCGCTGCTGGCGCGCTGGAGCGGCGATGCTGATCTCGCCCGCGCCGTTGCCGCCCTGCCGGAAAGCCTCGCCAAGGCCGTCACCTGCGATTGGTCCGAATTGATCACCGCACTAGACGGTCATAACGCGCTCTATGTTCTGGGCCGCGGCCCGGGCTTTGCCATTGCCAATGAAGCTGCGCTGAAATTCAAGGAAACCTGCAATATCCAGGCCGAATCCTATAGCGCTGCCGAAGTCATGCACGGCCCCGTCGCGATCGTGACCCCGGGCTATCCCGTCCTCGGTCTTGCCGCGCGCGACGCTGCCGAAGCCTCGGTTGCCGACATGGCGCACAAGCTCGCAGGGCAGGGCGCTCTCGCCTTCCTCACCAGCACCCGTGCTGGCGCCGCCAAGCCGCTGCCTTTCGCGGCGACCGGTCATCCGATCACCGACCCGCTGGCGCTGATCGTCTCCTTCTATGGTTTCGTCGAGGCGCTTTCCCGCCATCGCGGTCTCAATCCCGACGTGCCACCGGCCCTCAAGAAAGTCACGGAAACGGTATGAGCGATCTTCTCGCCATCACTGGCGCCCGCATTTTCGACAGCGCCACCTGGCATGACGATGCAGCATTGCTGATCGAGTTCGGCTATGTCGCCGGCATCGTCCCGGCGAGCGAAATTCCGGCCAATGCCGAGCGCGTCACCCTCGACGGCGGCATGATCGTGCCCGGCTTCATCGACCTCCAGGTCAATGGCGGCGGCGGCATCCTTTTCAACAACGACACCTCGCTCGGCGCCATCCGCACCATCTGCGCCGCCCACGCCCAGTTCGGCACCACGGCACTCCTGCCGACGCTGATCACCGACACGGCCGAGGTCAACGAAAGGGCCATTGCTGCCGGCCTCGCGGCCGAAGAGGCTCGCGTGCCGGGCTTCATCGGACTGCACCTTGAGGGCCCGCACTTGTCGCTGGCGCGAAAGGGCACGCACGATCCGGCCCTGATCCGCCCCATTGACGATTCCGATCTCGCCCGTCTCAAGCGCGCCGCTGAAACGCTGCCCAATCTCATCTGCACCGTTGCCGCCGAAACGGCGACCCCGCAGCAGATTGCTGTTCTCTCCGAAGCTGGCGCCGTGGTCAGCATCGGCCATTCCGACGCCGACTACACGACCGCCGTGGCGGCTTTCGAAGCCGGCGCCACCATGTCGACGCATCTCTTCAATGCCATGAGCCAGATGGGCAATCGCGAGCCCGGCGTTGTCGGCGCTACGCTCGACAACCCCAAAGCTTTTGCCGGCCTCATCGCCGACGGTATCCATGTACACCCCGCCAGCATCGGGGCCGCCCTTCGGGCCAAGCGCGGCCCGGGCAAGATCTTCCTTGTCACCGACGCCATGTCGCAGACCGGCACCGACATCCAGACCCTGACGCTCAACGGCCGGACCATCACCCGCGCCGACGGTGCCCTGCGTCTCGCCGATGGCACACTGGCCGGCGCCGATCTCGACATGATCGATGCCGTCAACTTCATGGTCGACACCATCGGGCTCGATTTCGACGAAGTCCTCCGCATGGCTTCGCTCTATCCCGCCGAAGCCATGGGCATCGAAGCCACCTATGGCACGCTACAGCGTGGCGCCGTAGGCAGCTTTGCACACCTGTCCGATGACAGGCAGGTCAAGGCAACCTGGATCGACGGCGTACAAGTTTTTCACGACTGAGGCAGAACCCTTTGGGCGGGGATCAATCCCGCCCGATATAGGGCATGTTCGTCGCCATCACCATCATGAACTGCACACTTCGACCCGTCCCGCAGGGCAAATCGCTCCGGTGGAGCGATTTGAGGTGAGAAGGCCATGAGAGCCGTGCTCGAATGGCAGCTGCCTTGTGTGCGGCGAGCTACCCCCTTCCCACATAGGGCATGTTCGTCGCCATCACCGTCATGAACTGCACATTGGCGCTGAGCGGCAGCCCGGCCATATAGGTCACCGCCTCCACGACATGCGTCACATCGAAGGTCGGCTCGGGCATCATCGAGCCATTGGCCTGCAGTGAGCCCGAATTCATCTGGCTCGTCATATCCGTCGCCGCATTGCCAATATCGATCTGCCCGCAGGCAATATTGTACGCGCGCCCATCGAGCGAGATCGCCTTGGTCAGCCCGGTGATCGCGTGCTTCGAGGTCGTATAGGACGCCGCCTGCGGCCGCGGCACATAGGCCGAGATCGAGCCATTGTTGATGATGCGCCCGCCCTGCGGGTCTTGTTCGCGCATCAGCCGGAAAGCTTCACGGGCCACATAGAAGGCGCCGTTGAGATTCGTATCGATCATCTCGCGCCAGGTTGCCACGTCGAGATCGCCGAACGGCTTTGCCGGCGCAAAACGCCCGGCATTGTTGAACACGAGGTCAAGGCGGCCCTGCTTTTCCCGAATCCCTGCAAAGAGATTCGCGACCTCTTCAGGCCGAGTCACATCGCAAACGGCACCATCGACCTGTCCATCGCGTGTGATTTCGTCGAGGAGTTCTGCACGCCGTCCGCAAATGGTCACCGTCCATCCGGCCTTCGCTAGCCCCAGCGCGACAGCCTTGCCGATGCCCGATGTGCCCCCGGTTACAAGGGCGAATCCGTTCGATGTCATAGTCACTCCTCCACAAGTCGGTCACGGTTGTGCCATGTGTCGGGCAGTGGGGTACGTGTGTCAAATTCCCGCCTGCGACGGGTCCCTCGCGCCATTGTGACGGCGGAAACCCCTGAATTCAGGCCTGTTTTAAGAGCCTCTTCAGAAGTCTTAACAGGTGGTTTCGATCTGTGTGCTGAATCTGCAACATCCGGATCGCAACCATATTGTGGCGAGCGTGAATCCAGCTTTGTTCGATTGCGTCCGATGTTTGCATGCGTAGAGTGGGTCTTGCGAATCCATGCATGGGATCGTTTGTCGGTCGCAACGCGACGGCAACACACTGCACCACGAATAGTGTGGTCGCGTTACGACAAACCGCTGGGTAACCGGCACCAAATGACTGACTTTGGAGGTCAACTAATGAAACTCAAGAGCCTTATCCTCGGTTCTGTTGCCGCTGCTGGTCTCTCGACCGCCGGCTTTGCTGCCGATCTTGGCGTTCTCACCTCGCTGGACGTTTGCGATGCGCTCGGTCTCTCCGGCCTGACCATCTCGTCCGACACCAACTGCCTGCAGCTCTCGGGCGGCGTGACCTATGAATTCCAGTGGGGCGACTTCAACCAGGAAGTTGCTGTTGCTGGTACTTTCGACGGCAACCGTAACATCACTCGCGGCAACGCTTATGTCGATCTCGCCGGTGCTCGTTTCGACCAGGATTGGGAATCGAAGGTTGAAGCTTGGCTCAAGGCTGTTGGCACCGCTGACTCTGACTTTGGTCCTGCAAAGGCCGTCATCAAGCTGAAGGGCGTCGAGCGCTACCAGAGCTGGAATGAAGGTGCACAGGCTGCCCGCAATGTCACGCCGGCTCCTGGTGCCGCCCTGTTCCCTGGCGTCCAGACTCATGGCGATACCAAGGCGTTCTCGATCGACGAAGCTTATGTTTCGGTCGGCGACACCACCGTGATCATGGCTGGTAAGAAGGGCTCGATCGCCAACCTCGGCGACGACGAACCGTTCAACTTCCTCGGTCTCTTCAACTCCGACGCTATCGATGGCAAGGGTGTTGGCATTGACGGTGACTATGATGGTCTCGGCGGTCACGTCATTCAGGTCGTTTCCGATCTCGGCAACGGCGTGAACGTCGGCGTTGGCCTCGAAAACCTCGGCGGTCGTGCTATCACCAGCACCGATTCCAGTGGTGCCCTTCTCGCTGGCACCAACACCGGCAGCACCGCTGGTACCCTCGTTGGCGTGCTCTCCTACGCTGGTGAAGGCGTCACCGCACACATCACCGGCGCTGCTTTCGGCGTGCTCGATGGCAACGTTGAATCGTGGGCAATCCACTCCGGCGCAACCGGCACCTTCGATGCCTTCAAGGTTCGCGGTGCGGTTTCCTACTGGAACAACCACAAGTTCAGCACGGCTGACGTCCTGAACGCTCTCGTCAGCGTCGAAGGTTCCTTCGATCTGTTCAAGATCGCCCTCTCGGGTGAAGTTGCCAACGTGACCGACGTTCCGGTCAACTACACCGACTACGGCTTCGGCGGTTCCGTCGGTGTGAATGTTACCGAAGGCGTGTCGATCAACCTCGGCGCTCGTTACTTCTTCGACGACATCGGACCTGTCGGCAACGACAAGTCGACCGTTCAGGTTGCTGCCCAGATCGTTGCTGCCGTCACCGAAACCATCAAGGTCACCGGTGAACTCGGTGGCTACTTCGGTAACGCCATCGCTGACAACGCTGCCTTCGCCAACGACTCGATCGTCTACGGCGCGGCCGAACTGGCTTGGGCTCCGGGTGGTGGTTTCACCTCGTCCGTCAAGGGCGAAATCAACTCCGAATCCGCCTACAAGGTCACCTTCAAGGCTGCCAAGTCCTTCGAATAATTCGAAGCTTCGGTTTCCGAACGGAAAGGCCCGGCTCACGCCGGGCCTTTCTGCTTTTGGGAGCAACTCTTGCTTTCTCCGCCGCGCCGCTTTTGCCCTCGCGGCAAATCATCTAACGTCCCGGCAATGCGGCACTTAATGGAATCGATATGAAGAGGCACCTTCGTCACCTCGTGACATCAGGCATGATCGCGCTTGGCCTGGTTTTGGCCTCTGGCCCTTCATCCCTTGCGCAATCCTCCGTCGTTGCCGTGCCGCCGCCGCAAGTCGCCGACTATTGGGTCAGCATTTCGCGCCAGCCGGGCGGTACGCTGGTTTTTGACGGTTATGCGCCCAGTGCCGCTGTGCGTGATGCCCTTGGCCTCCACGCCGGTGCCGACATTTCCTGGCTCAAGCTCGGCTCTGGGGCGCCCTCGGGCTATGATGCCGCGACAGCCTTCGGCCTCGATGTGCTCGGTCGTTTCTCGGAAGGCCGTTTTGCCCTGCGCGGTTCCGTCCTGTCGGTGAGCGGCGTCGCGGCAACCCAGGCAGATTTCATCGCCCTGCATCAGACGCTGGCAGATCAGGTTCCGCCGGGGCTCATCCTCGCCATGGCTGAAATTTCTGCGCCGCATGTCGAGTCGTATGCCTTTTCGCTTCGCCGCCAGCCCAATGGCAACGTGCTGCTCTCCGGTTTTGTCCCTGAGCCCGAGCTCGAGCAGCGCCTTCTTCTGGCAGTGGGCGCGCGTGCCAGTTCCACCCTGCGCTTCGGTTCGGGCGAACCTCTGAATTTTGAAGCCAGCATCGACAAAGTCCTGCCGCTCTTCGCCCTACTGAAAGAGGGAGAAATCAAGCTCGATAGTGGTGCCTGGTTCTTTTCAGGCACGCCGCTAACCGCTGCCGATGCCGAGTCCATCCGGGCGACCTTCGCTCGTGATCATCTGAGCGAAACGGGCTGGGGGCTTGCCCTTGCCGCGCCCGCGCCAAGCGCTCCGGCCGTCCCGGAGCAGACGCAGGTTGCATCGAGCGCGCCAGAACCCGTTGTGGCCGAGCCGGCGCCGGCCGAGGAAGTGGCTCAACCTGCAGCTGAGCCCGTCGAGCCCCCGTGGTCGAAGCTGCGCCGCAAGCTCAAGTCGCTCCTGCACCGTCTGGCTCGCCCGAAACCCTGGAGCAGTGCCGAACCACGCTCGCAGCGCTCTCCGCTCAAAACGGCATTCTCTTCCGCTCAGGCGCTGCCGTTCTTGCCGAGGGGACGGAGGCGATCCTCGCGTCTATGGCGGACGCGATCAACCACTGCCCGGGCGCCGCCATCGATGTCGCCGGCCACACCGATTCTGACGGTGAAGCCGCTGCGAACCTGGCGCTGTCCGTCGCGCGCGCCGAAGCGGTGATCACGGCACTGATCGGTCTGGGTGTCGGCCCGGAACGCCTCTACGCCATCGGTTATGGCGAATCCCAGCCAGTTGCCGACAACGCAACGGCCGTCGGCAAGGCACAAAACCGTCGCATCGTCGTTTCGGTGCGCCAGGGCGCCTGAGGTTCAGGCTGCCTTGCTCCGAACTTGCGCGCCCACCTTGAAAACGAAGCCGGCAACGGCTTCGATTTCATCGTGCTGGTCGAAAAGGGCAGGGGAGCCCTGTCCTGCAATGGTCAGCGCCAGCGCATCCAGCCGCCGCCGGACCATTTCCTCATAGGTCTCGCGCCGCAATTGGTCCGTCAGTTGCGTGCGCAGGATCATCAGCGGAACGCCATTCAACGCGTCGAAGAGTGGCCATTGCGGCGTGAGTACATCGTTGAAACTGATGGCCTCCAAAGGCGCCAGCAAGCGCTCATCGAATAGCGGCAGCGCTCGTCCACGCTTGTCGATGGTATGGCTACGCTGCGCCAGGGCGTCGAGCGCCTCCTCCGAGAGTTCAGGATAGTCGCCCGCCAGCATGCGGCGGAATCCCGCCGCGACGCGCTTGGCGCCCCTCAACCCGTCGATGTGCTTGAGATTGTTACGTAATCGCACAATACCGCGCGAATCGACCATCGGCCCGGCATCGAGCAGGATGGTGCCTGCCACCAGCAACGGATGTGCGGCGGCCAGCGCCATGGCAACCTGCCCACCATGGCCCTGACCCAGAACAATCGCTCGCCCTATGCCCAAGGCTGCCAGAATATCGGCGACGTCACGCGCATCGCTAAGCGAGTTGTAGTCTTCGGCCTTCGTCCGGTCATCGGCGCGGCCGCGACCCGGCAGGTCAATCAGTACCATAGGCCAATTGCCCGTCCCCAAGCGCCTGAAATAGCTAGCGAAATCAGCAAAATCGCTCATGTTTCGCTGCAGGCCCGCGAGGCACACGAGCGGTATTTTCCCCCGGCTCAGGGGCGCGGTGACATGCACTGCCGCCCGCACTGTGGCGTCGCGCGTTTCGATGAATTGCACCGGAAAAGCAGCAAAAGGCTTGTGATCGGGCGGAACGACGCGGCGTTTGCGCAACATGGATTTATCCCCGGGCCCTCGGGCTCGGCTCTGTTGTGCCCGTCCGAAGGCATGACGATCAAGCCCCTGATGTTTTTGCGCCGCAGCTTTTTGCGCAGAGCGGCTCAAGCGCGCCATTCGTCTTGTGACAGATTGAACTTGAAAGTATGGTGCGCGTCTCCGAAGGCCCCTTCGGCCACAATCCCGATCATGCGCAGCCCGGTTTTCCGGGCCAATTGAGGAATACCGACAAAATGTTGCGAGGTTCGATCACGGCACTCATCACTCCCATGCGCGATGGGGCAGTGGATGAGAAAGCCTTCGCAAGCTTTGTCGAGTGGCAGATCGAGCAAGGCTCGCATGGCCTCGTTCCTGTCGGCACCACGGGCGAAAGCCCGACCGTGAGCCACGAAGAACACCGCCGCGTCGTCGAAATCTGCGTCGAAGTGACCAACAAGCGTGTGCCGATCATCGCGGGCGCTGGCTCCAATTCGACTGCCGAAGCCGTTTCACTGGCCAAGTTCGCCGAAGAAACCGGCGCCGATGCCGTGCTTTCCGTCGTGCCCTACTACAACAAGCCGAACCAGGAAGGCCTCTTCCAGCACTTCTCGGCTGTCGCCAAGGCTGTCGGCATTCCGGTTATTCTCTATTCCGTGCCCGGCCGCACGATTGTCGACCTGACCGTCGACACCATCGCGCGCCTTCGCGACGCGCATTCCAACATCATCGGTGTCAAGGACGCGACCGGCAATCTCGAACGCGCCACCATGCAGCGCGTCAAGCTCGGCAAGGATTTTATCCTGCTCTCGGGCGACGATAGCACCGCATTGGGCTTCAACGCCCATGGCGGCCATGGCTGCATTTCGGTGACCGCAAACGTGGCACCGCGCCTTTGTTCGCAGATGCAGGAACTCTCGCTGGCCGGTGATTTCGCCGGTGCCCGCGACATCAACGACAAGCTGGCTTTCCTCCACAAGGACCTGTTCATGGAGCCCAATCCGGCTCCGGCCAAGTATGTGGCGAACCGCTTGAATCTCTGCGCCAATGAAATGCGCTTGCCGCTGACCCCGATCAGCAAGCCGACCCAGGACGCGATGGACTTTGCAATGAGCCATGCAGGGCTTATCTAAGCTTTATGGCTACACCCAAAAACGACAAGAACAAGAACGGATGGATCAGCCACGGCCTCGTGGCTGAGAACCGTCGCGCGCGCTTTGATTATGAGATCGGCGATACTCTCGAGGCCGGCATCGAGCTGACTGGCACCGAGGTCAAGTCGCTGCGTATGGGCAAGGCACAGATCGCCGAGTCCTATGCTTCCCCCGAAAAGGGCGAACTCTGGCTGATCAATTCCCACGTCCAGGAATACCTGCAAGGCAATCGCTTCAACCACCAGGAAAAGCGCCCGCGCAAACTCCTCGTGAGCAAGAAGCAATTGGCCCGCCTCGATCAGGAAGTCGCCCGCGCCGGCCACACGATCGTGCCCTTGAAACTCTATTTCAACGATCAGGGCCGGGCGAAGCTGCTCATCGGCATCGGCAAGGGCAAGAAGAATTTTGACAAGCGCGCCACCAGCCGCGACCGCGACTGGAACCGTGACAAGGCCCGCATCATGAAGGAAGGCGGGCGGGGCTGAGAGCCGCGCTCGTTACTTCAGACTTCTCTTCAAAATGCACCGCGTCATTCCCGCGAAAGCAGGAATCTCTGTTTCCGTGCAATGGGATTCCCGCTTTCGCGGGAATGACGCGGTGGGAACAAGGGAGGCTGGGCCACACCCTATCAAAGGGGGGCGCGCATCACATGTTCCCCGTCAAGCCTCCACTGGCCTCTGCACCTGCGGGCGGCCCACGGTCTTTGCCAATTCCGCCACATCGAGGAAAAAGTCTGCCTGCCGCCGGAGATCGTCCGAGATCATCGGCGTCGACGTGGTCAGCGTCGAAACCACCGTCACCCGCTTGCCCTTGCGCTGCAGCGCTGCGACCAGTGCGGTAAAATCGCCGTCGCCGGAAAACAGGATGAGGTGGTCGAAATAGGGGGAGAGCTCCAGCGCATCGACGCAAAGCTCGATGTCCATATTGCCCTTCACCTTCCGGCGCCCGAGAGCGTCGGTGAATTCCTTGGCCGGCTTGGTGACGACCGTATAGCCATTATAATCGAGCCAGTCGATCAGGGGCCGGATCGAGGAATATTCCTGATCCTCGATCAGCGCGGTGTAATAATTGGCCCGCAAAAGATAGGCCTTGCTGCTGAATTCGCTGAGCAGCTTGCGATAGTCGATGTCGACGCCAATCGCCTTCGACGTGGCATAAAGATTGGCGCCATCGATGAAGAGCGCAATCTTCTCCCGTGGATCTACGGCCATGCTTTTCAAATTTCCTTAATGAAATGAGTTGGTTGCAATCACACTGCGCCCATCTGCCCCGGGGCGCGGCGAGGCAATCTCGCCCTGATGCTTATCTTAAGTTCTCTATCCGTATATTTTCTCGGGATCGGCAGTGCAAGAGGAGTCGCTTTTGGGGTCAAGCTTGCTATCCCGGTTAACGTGGTGTATGCGGAGACTTTCTCCCCACAATTTTGGAGACGTTCGTGGCACGCGTCACCGTTGAAGACTGCATCGAAAAGGTCGACAATCGCTTCGACCTCGTGCTCATGGCCGCTCATCGTGCGCGCATGATTTCCTCAGGCGCCCAGATCACCGTATCGCGCGACAACGACAAGAACCCTGTCGTTGCCCTGCGTGAAATCGGCGATGGCACCATTTCGCCCGATGACCTGCATGAAGACCTGATCCACTCGCTGCAGAAGTATGTCGAGGTCGACGAGCCCGAGAGCCATGCTGCTCCGCTCATCGAGAGCGCCGGCGACGACGACTCGATCAACTTCGATACGATCAGCGAAGAAGAACTGCTGCGCGGCATCGAGAGCCTCGCGCCGCCGGAACGCCGCGACGACTAAGTCGATCGGCTGGCACCAGCAAACTATGAAACACCCTCGGCTTGTCCGGGGGTGTTTCGTTTACTGCACTTCGAAACTGTCCTTCCGTCTCTTCCTATTTTCATTCAACGCGCTAAGTATGGAATCTTCCGAGAGCGGCGACTTCCATGATGCGTCAGTATGAGCTCGTCGAACGTGTTCAGGCCTATAACCCGAACGCCGACGAGCAGTTGTTGAATAAGGCCTATGTCTACGCCATGCAGAAGCATGGCTCGCAAAAGCGCGCCTCTGGCGACCCCTATTTCAATCATCCGCTCGAAGTCGCAGCCATTCTCACCGAATTGAAGCTCGACGATGCCTCGATCGCCGTGGGCCTGCTCCACGACACTGTCGAAGACACCGACGCGACCCGCGCCGAGATCGACCAGATTTTTGGCGCCGAGATCGCCACCATCGTCGATGGCCTGACCAAGATCGAACGCCTCAACCTCGTCAGCCGCGAGGAAGCCCAGGCCGAAAACCTGCGCAAACTCCTGCTCGCCATCAGCCAGGACGTGCGCGTCCTCCTGGTGAAGCTCGCCGATCGCCTGCACAATATGCGCACCCTGCAATACATGCGCGCCGACAAGCAGCAGCGCATCGCCCAGGAAACCATGGATATCTATGCCCCGCTCGCCGGCCGCATGGGTATGCAGGACATGCGCAACGAGCTTGAAGATCTCTCCTTCCGCATTCTCCAGCCCGATCACTACAAGGCGATTATCGAACGCCTTGAGCATCTGCAGGCCGAGAACAAGGAAACCATCGACACCATCACACGCGAACTGACCGAGCGCCTGTCGGCCGAGGGCATCACTCCGCGCGTCAAGGCGCGGGTGAAGTCGCCCTATTCGATCTTTTCGAAAATCCAGCGCAAGTCCATCGCGCTTGAACAGCTCTCCGACATGATTGGCTTCCGCGTCATCGTCGGGTCGACCGAGGAGTGCTACCGCACCGTCGGTTTCATTCACACGACATGGAAAGTCGTGCCCGGCCGCTTCAAGGACTATATCTCGGTCCCCAAGCACAACGATTATCGCTCGATCCACACCACGATCGTCGGCCCCAGCCGCCAGCGCGTCGAGCTGCAGATCCGCACCGAGGAAATGGACCGCATTGCCGAATTCGGCATCGCGGCGCATGCCCTCTACAAGGATGGCTCCTCGGCCAATCTCGGCCGCATCGAGAACGAGTCCCAGGCCTATGGCTCGCTGCGCCAGTCGATCAGCCACCTGACCTCGGGCATCTCCGCCGAAGACTTTCTCGAATACACCAAGCTCGAGCTCTTCCAGGACCAGGTCTTCTGCTTCACCCCGCGCGGGCGCCTCATCGCCCTGCCGCGCGGCGCGACGCCCATCGACTTCGCCTATGCGCTCCACACGGACATCGGCGATACCTGCGTCGGCGCCAAGATCAATGGCCTGATCCTGCCGCTCGTCACCCAGCTCCGCTCCGGCGACGAAGTCGAAATCCTGCGCGACCAGAACCACCGCCCGCCGAGCAACTGGATCGGCATTGCGGCCACCGGCAAGGCCCGCGCCGCCATTCGCCGCGCCGTGCGACAGTCGACCATGCAGCGCGCTTATGCCCTGGGCGAACACGTCCTCAACATGATGCTCGAACGCGAAGGCGTCATGCTCGACGATAGCGAGAGCAAGACCCTCGCCGAAGAACTCGGCCAGGTCGGCAAGCGCGAATTCCTCGTCGCCGTGGGCGAAGGCAAGATCGGCAGCGAAGATCTCGGCAATGCCCTCGCCAAGGTGAAGGGCATCCGTAAGCGCCGCCGCAAGCTCGACCTGCCCGTGGCCGACACGGCCGATGGCTGGTTTGCCCTGCGCGCCACCGATCAGTTCAAGTTCCGCGTGCCCGGCGGCCAGCATGCCGGCCCCAATGCCAAGGCAGCTCTCGCCCAGCTCGATTTCCACACCCCCGTCACCATGTCGGGGGAGGGGGTCGTCCCCGGCGATCGGCTCGTCGGCATTCTGGAACCCAATGCGCCACTCACCGTCTATCCCATCCATTCCGACGCGCTGATCGAAAAGCACGACGGCGATGTCGCCTGGGTGGATGTCCGCTGGGATGTCGCGGCGACTGAAGACAAGCTCTACGCCACCGTCATCTCGATGGAATCGGTCAACCGTCCCGGCTCGCTGGCACAGATTTCGGCTGCCATTGCTTCGTGTGAGGCCAACATCAACAATCTGGTCATGCGGATGATTTCGCCCGACTTCCACCAGATGATTTTTGAAATCGAGGTCCGCGACCTTGCGCAATTGACCGATGTTCTGGCAACGCTCAAGCGCAGTCCCGGCCTTTCCGCCGTCCAGCGGGCTGGCCTGAGGGAAGCGAGCATGATCTCGACCCTCGAATGGGACGGCAAGATAGACAGGAGTGCGCGCCGTGACGAAAGATGAAGTGCTGGATACTTTCCGCAAGTGTGGCGCGCTGCTCGAAGGCCACTTCATCCTGTCCTCAGGCCTCCGCTCGCCGCTGTTCCTGCAGAAGGCCAAGGTGTTTCAATACGCCGCCGAGACCGAAAAGCTCTGCAAGGCACTGGCCGAGAAGATCAAGGCTGAAGTCCCCGGCGTCACCAAGGTCGTCTCGCCGGCCATCGGTGGCATCATCCCCGGCTACGAAACCGCCCGTCAGCTTGGCCTGCCCGCGCTTTACACCGAGCGCGTCGAAGGCCAGTTCGAACTGCGCCGCGGTTTTGAGATTTCGCCTGACGACAAGGTGATCGTCGTCGAAGACATCGTCTCGACCGGCCTCTCCATCCGCGAATGCGTCGCCGCCCTCCGCGGTATCGGCGCCAATGTCGTGGCCGCCGCTTGCCTCATTGACCGCTCGGCCGGCGAAGCCGATGTGGGCGTGCCGCTGGTCTCGCTCATCGAATTCAAGGTCCCGGCCTATCCGGCAGATCAGTTGCCGCCCGAACTCGCCGCCATCCCGGCTATCAAGCCCGGCAGCCGCGGCATTCAGGGCGTGAAATAGTGGCCCGGAGCCGCGAACGAGGAGCAAGAAAATGATCATCGGCCTCGGCTCCGACCTCATCGAGATCCACCGCATCGGCGCTGCGCTCGACCGCCATGGCGAGCGCTTCACCCACCGCTGCTTCACCGAACTCGAACGCGCGAAATCCGACCGCCGCGCCCAGCGCGCCGCTTCTTATGCCAAGCGCTTTGCGGCCAAGGAAGCCTGCTCCAAGGCTCTCGGCACCGGCCTTAGTTTCGGCGTTTATTGGCGCGACATGGGCGTTGTGAACCTGCCCTCGGGCAAGCCCACGATGAAACTCACCAATGGCGCCCTGCGCGCCCTGGAGCGCCTTGTCCCGGCGGGCCACGAGCCCCATATCCACATCACAATTACCGACGACGCGGGCCTGGCGCAGGCTTTCGTCATCATCGAAGCGCTGCCGGTTGACCCTGCAAGGGCAAGCGTCTAACGCTCTCGTCAGCGCTGATCCTGGAATTGCAATGACCCAATCCGCCCAAAAACCTGCCAAGAAATCCGCCGCCAACGAGTGGTGGGATACTTTCGTGGTCATTGTCGAAGCGCTGCTGATCGCCATCGTGCTGCGCTTCTTCCTCTATCAGCCCTTCTCCATCCCCACTGCCTCGATGCAGCAGACGCTGATGATTGGCGACTACTTCGTCGCCAACAAATTCGTCTGGGGCTATGGCAAGCATTCGTTCTCGCTCGGCCGCTATGGCGATTTCGCGCTGCTCGATTTCGAACTGCCGATCTCTAACCGGATCATGGGCCGCGACCCGAACCGCGGCGACATCGCCGTGTTCCGTCCGGTTCCGCAGAACATGGAATACATCAAGCGCGTCGTCGGCCTGCCGGGCGATCGCATCCAGATGATCGAAGGCCGCCTCTATATCAACGGCACCATGGTTGAGCGCGAAGAGCTTGGCAAAACCATCGATACCGACAGCAATGGCGATGCCCGCGAAGTGACCGTTTATCGCGAGACCTTCCCGGAAGGCACGACGCACATCATCCAGGAAATCTCCGACAACGCGCCGCTCGACAACACGCCTGAATATGTCGTGCCCGCCGGCCACTTCTTCATGATGGGCGACAACCGCGACCGCTCCGCCGATAGCCGCGTCCTGAGCCAGGTCGGCTATGTGCCCGCGGTCAATCTCATCGCCAAGGCCGAAGCCCGCTTCTTCTCCATCAAGAACAATATTCCGCCCTGGCAGATCTGGCAGTGGCCCGCCAACGTCCGTTGGGACCGCATGATGCAGGGCGTCGATAGCGACAAGCCGTTCTTCACCACGGAAGCGCTGTGAGCCGGCGCGACAAAAGCCACGAAAAGCTTCAGGTCCGGATCGGTTACAATTTTGCCGATCCGGACCTTCTCGCTCGTGCGCTGACCCATTCGAGCGCCGTTTCCCCCGGCAAGCGCGTCGAACGCTCCTATCAGCGCCTCGAATTCCTCGGTGACCGCGTGCTTGGCCTCGTCGTCGCCGACATGCTTTATCAGCGCTTCCCCAAGGCGAACGAAGGCGAATTGAGCCGCACGCTCAATACGCTCGTGCGCAAGGAAACCTGCGCCGTCATCGCCCGTCAGCTCGACGTTGGCCCCGAATTGATCCTTGGCGACAGCGAAGCCCGCACCGGCGGCGCCGAAAAGGAAGCCATTCTGGGCGACGTCACTGAAGCCATCATTGGCGCCATCTATCTCGATGGAGGCCTCGAAGAAGCTCGCACCTTCATCGAGCGCCATTTCGAAGAATTCATCGCCGATGGCCAGACGCATCGCGCCGATGCCAAGACTACGCTCCAGGAATGGGCCCAGGCCCGCGGCCTTGAGCCGCCGACCTATGCCCTGGTCGAGCGCACCGGCCCCGACCACGCCCCCGAATTCACCATCGCCATCGATCTAGCGGGATTTGACCGCATCTCGGCGACCGGCCCCTCGAAGAAAATCGCCGAACACAAGGCTGCCGAGGACTTCCTCAAGCGCCAGAAGGTTTGGAAGGAAAGCTGATGACCGAACCCGCCGATCTCACCAACACCTCCTGCGGCTTCATCGCTCTTGTCGGTGCCCCGAACGCCGGCAAGTCGACCCTGCTCAATTCCCTCGTCGGCACCAAGGTTTCCATCGTCACCCACAAGGCGCAGACGACGCGTAGCCAGGTTCGCGGCGTCCTGACGCTGGATCAGGCCCAGCTCGTCTTCATCGACACGCCCGGCATTTTCGCGCCAAAACGCCGTCTTGAGCGCGCCATGGTCGATAGCGCCTGGGGCGGGGCAGGGGATGCCGATCTCGTCGCCTTCATCATCGACGTCGATCGCGGCATCACCCCCGATATCGAAATCCTCCTTGAGGGCCTCGAAAACATCAAGCAGCCGCGCGTGCTGATCCTGAACAAGATCGACACGGTGAAAAACGAACGCCTGCTGACGCTCTCGCAAACGCTCAACGAGCGCCTGCGCTTTGAAGCCACCTTCATGCTCTCGGCCCTAAAGGGCCACGGCGTGCAGGACTTCATCGACTGGTGCGTCAAGCACATCCCGCCCGGCCCCTGGCATTTCCCCGAAGATCACCTCACCGATCTTACCATGGCCATCACCGCCGCCGAGATCACGCGCGAAAAGCTGTTCCTGCGTGTGCACGACGAGATCCCCTACAACTCCACGGTCGAAACGGAATCCTTCAAGATCCAGAAGGACGGCTCCTACAAGATCGACCAGGTGGTCTACGTCACCCGCGACAGCCACAAGAAGATTGTGCTCGGCGCCGGCGGCCAGACCATCAAGTCCATCGGTGCGGAAGCCCGCAAGGAACTGATGGAAATGTACGAGGTGCCGATCCACCTCTTCCTTTTCGTCAAAGTCCGCGAAAAGTGGGCTGATGATCCCGAGCGCTATCAGGAAATGGGCCTCGAATTTCCGCAGAACAAGAAGTAGCCGTGCCCCCTCAGGGCACGGCCGCGTAGTTCGACATATTCGCCTCGATGCCGAGGGCGCTGAGGAACTGGGCGGGATCAAAACCACTCATCCCCCGCTTTTCCATCATGGCGGTCTTGGCATTGGCAAAGGCCGCCTCGCTTTCCCATTCCACCACCGTCACCACATTGAAGCGCTGCGCGCCGGAATGGTGCTCCAGCACCAGGTTCTGCAGGCAGCCCTTCTGCTTGTCGAGAAAATCCTTGGTGTCCTGCACCTGTGCCATGAAGGCTTCGCGGGCCTCTGCCGGCACGGCAAAACTGTCGATACGAAAGACAGAAGCATTCTTGGCTTGCGCTGGGGTGTTCATCTCTGGTCTCCATGCTGAGGTCGTTCAACTGATCCGTTGAATTGACAGTATGCTGTCAAAACGGTATTGTGCTGTCAATATGAATTCATCCATGGCGCTGAGCGCCCTGTTCCTCGATATTTTCCGTGCCAATGCCCTGCTCGTGGCGTCGGGCGATGACCTCGTCGCGCCGCTGGGCCTCACCAGCGCCCGCTGGCAGGTGCTTGGCACGGTCGCCATGGCGCCGACACCGCAGCCGGTCGCCCACATCGCCCGCGACATGGGTCTCGCCCGCCAGAGCGTCCAGCGTCTCGTCAACGAATTGGTCGATGCTGGCCTTGTCGACCTCAAGGACAATCCGCACCACAAGCGCGCCAAGCTCATTTGCCTCAGTGAGGCAGGTCGCCGCTCGTTCGACGTGATCCATAAATTTCAGCGCCCTTGGGTCGATGGGCTTGCGGAAGGGCTCGAAACGGAAAAAATAGCCATCGCTGCCGAGGTGTTACAGAGCTTGCGCGCAAGACTGGAACAGCGACTTGGCGATCAGGCGGAGTGAGCGCGAATGACCCAGACGCAGACTGATTGGCTGAGCCGCCTCATCGCCCTTGCGATCGCCCTGGGCGCATGGGTCGGCCTTGGCATCACCCTCGAAGGGCAGGTGGTCAAGTTCGGCTCGTTCTTCGTCTCGCTCTGGGTGCTCTCCGGCTATTTCACCATCCTCACCAATTTCCTCGTGGCCGTCGTTTTCACAGTCCTCGCGCTCGGCGGTCGCCACAGCATCCATCCGCGCTTCCTCGCCGGCGTCATGCTGGCCATCGTGCTTGTCGGGGTCGTCTATGGCGTCCTCTTGCGCGGTCTGCAGGAACTGACGGGCGTCGAACTCATCTCCAACATGCTCCTCCACCAGTTGATCCCCCTGTTGGTCCCGATCTACTGGTTTTTCTTCACCCCAAAGCTCACGCTTCGCTGGACCGATCCAACGCTC
The DNA here is from genome assembly GCF_024707125.1 of Devosia sp. GTDB lineage: Bacteria > Pseudomonadota > Alphaproteobacteria > Rhizobiales > Devosiaceae > Devosia. The sequence goes on along the minus strand of NZ_JANQAH010000003.1, from coordinate 209,909 downwards.
TGGGCCATCTATCCGCTGGTCTATCTCGTCTATGCCCTGGCCCGCGGCTTCTCCGAAGGGCACTTCGCCTATCCCTTCATCGATGTCGGCACCAACGGCACGGCCCAGGTCGCCGTCACCGTTCTCATTATCACCGCACTGTTCCTCATCGTCGGCCTCGGCGTCGTCTGGATCGATCGCCGGATTGGTGCAAGTGCAAATCCCGCGGGCGTGACAGCCTGACGTGGAATGGACCGGTCAAGCCCTGCTTATTGGCGTCCGCCGCCACGGCGAAACCAGCCTCATCGCCGAGGCCATGGTGGCAGGCCGCGGGCGCTGCTTGGGCCTCGTCCGCGGCGGCCGATCCTCAAAACTCGCGCCCGCCCTGCAGGTCGGCAATACCATCCAACTAACCTGGCGCGCCCGCCTCGAAGACCATCTGGGCACCTTCACCGTCGAACTCATGCAGAGCCGCGCTGCCGACCTCATGGCCGACCGCTCAAAGCTCTACCTCACCCAGCTCGTCTGCGACCACCTGCGCCTGCTGCCCGAGCGCGATCCCCACGACCGCCTCCTGGGCGAGGCTCTGTCGCTCATCGACAACCCACCCGACGGCCCCGCGCTGGCACGCTTTGAACTCGCTCTCCTCGACGAACTCGGCTTCGGCCTCGATCTCTTTAGCTGCGCCGCCACCGGCGCCACGACCGATCTCACCCACGTCTCTCCCAAAACCGGTCGGGCCGTCTCCCGCGCCGCCGCCGCCCCCTATCTCGATCGTTTGTTGCCGCTCCCCAGTTTCCTCCACGAACGTGGCAATGCCTCCCCCGACGACATCCGCGACGCCTTCAAGCTGACAGGCCATTTCCTCGATCGCCACATCTGGTCCGCGCGCCAGATCGACCATCCATCCGTCCGCGAAGCGTTGATCGATATCCTCAGCAGAGACCATTGACGTAAAAATATGATTTGATAAGTCAGCTTTATATCGACCAATACCGGAGCTGACGATGATCAGGTTTGCTGGCGCCATGGCGGCGCTTGTTTTGATGGCCTTGCCGCTTGTCGCTGCCGAAACGCGCACCTTCGAGGCGGCAAACGGCGCCGTGGAAATCCCCGCCGATCCGCAGCGCATCGTTTCGCTGCACGATCTCAGCATCACCCTGCCGCTCGTCGAGTTCGGCGGCGTCGACAAGATCGCCGGCAGCCATGGCCGCGTCGACGACGCCGGTGAGCCCTATATCCGCACCGTCAACACTCTCTACGGCGTCGACTACGACAATTCGGACATCGAATTCGTCGGCATCTTCAACGAGATCGACCTCGAAAAGATTGCGCTGCTTGAGCCAGACCTCATCATCGGTCGCGCCGGCAACGACGACAAACTGCTCGAAAACCTCAACAAGATTGCCCCGACGGTATTGATCGACGTCGTCGGCCTCGATTATTTCGGCCGCATGCACGCAGTCGCCGATGCCGCCAATCTCACCGACGAATACGATCGCCGCCTGGCGCTCTACCAGCAGCAGATCGCCGAATCCCGCCGTCTCGTCCCCGACGCCGCCGACATCTCGGTCTCCATCATCCAGCCCTGGCCCAAGGACGGCTACATCAACGGCTCGCGCACCTACTACGCCCTCTCGCAGGTGCTCGACGATATCGGCTTCGCCAAGCCCAAGGTCATCGCTGACATCACCGACGCGAGCGGCGACGCCGAGTTCAGCCCCGAATTTCTCCCCGAGCTCGACGCCGATTTCGCCTTCAGCACCTATGAGATCGCCTCAAGTGAGCAGGCGAGCCCCCAGCTGATCCGCGAGGCTTTCGAGGCGCTGATCCCCGGTTTCTGCGACATCGTACACTTCTGCCGCAACCATCAGCTCGTCATCCTGCCCCGCTCGCCGATCTACGCTTCGTCGTTCCGCTCGCTCGAAATCGCCAATGACTCCGTGCTGACCCATATTGCCGGCCGCGAATTCGTCCCATTTGCCCAAAACTGACCGCATGCGCCGGTCGGGGCATTTTTGCCCCGGCCAAACCTGCGGAAACCGGGGTAAAACCCCGCAAAACCTGCCTTTCCGAGCCGGCTGGACTATACTCTGCTCCTGATTCGTTCTCTTGCAGATTGAGCCACGCATGTCCGACGCCGATACCTTGCCGCCCGCCGACGATCAGCGCATCGTTGATCTCAAGCAGGCGCTCGAAGAGCGGTATCTGAGCTATGCCCTCTCGACCATCACCCAGCGCGCGCTGCCCGATGCCCGCGACGGCCTGAAACCCGTCCATCGCCGCATCATCCACGCCATGCGCCTGCTGCGTTTAGACCCCGGCCAGGGCTACAAGAAATCCGCCCGTATCGTCGGCGATGTGATCGGTAAGTTCCACCCGCATGGCGACCAGTCGATCTATGACGCCCTGGTCCGCCTCGCGCAGGATTTCGCCCTCCGCTATCCCCTCGTCGATGGCCAGGGCAATTTTGGCAATATCGACGGCGATAGCGCCGCGGCCATGCGATACACGGAATCGCGCATGACCGAGGTCTCGATGCGCCTCCTTGAAGGCATCACCGAGAACGCCATCGACTTCCGTCCCACCTATGACGGCGAAGACGAAGAGCCTGTCGTGCTCCCGTCCAACTTCCCGAACCTGCTCGCCAATGGCTCCACCGGCATCGCCGTGGGCATGGCGACCTCCGTGCCGCCGCACAACATCGTCGAGCTCTGCAACGCCGCGCTAAAACTGATCTACAATCCCGAAGCGACGACGGAAGACCTGATCCACGCCGATCTCTCCGCCCCGCCCAGCATGGACGATCTCGTCCGCGGCCCGGATTTCCCGACGGGCGGGCACCTGGTTGAATCCCGCTCCTCCATCGTCCAGTCCTACGAAACCGGCCGCGGCGCCTTCCGCCACCGCGCCGTCTGGAGCAAGGAAGAAAAGGGCAGGGGCGTCTACCAGATCGTCGTCACACAGATTCCCTATGGCGTGCAGAAATCGCGTCTCGTCGAAAAGATCGCCGAACTGCTCCTCGCCAAGAAGCTGCCGCTCCTCAAGGACGTCCGCGACGAAAGCGCCGACGACATCCGCCTCGTGCTCGAGCCGCGCGCTGGCACCGTGGATGCCGTCATCCTCATGGAACAGCTCTTCAAGCTCACCGAACTTGAACTGCGCTTCCCGCTGAACCTGAACGTTCTCGACAAGGGCACGACGCCCCGCGTCATGAGCCTTGCCGATGCCCTGCGCGCCTGGCTCGACCACCGCAAGATCGTTCTCGTCCGCCGCAGCGAACATCGGCTCGAACAGATCGCCAACCGCCTCGAAGTGCTCGAAGGCTATATCGTCGCCTATCTCAATCTCGACGAGGTGATCCGCATCATCCGCGAGGAGGACGATGCCAAGAAGAGCCTGATGGCGACCTTCGACCTGACGGACAACCAGGCCGAAGCCATCCTCAACATGCGGCTCCGTTCGCTGCGCAAGCTCGAAGAGCTCGAACTGCGCAAGGAGCACGAGAACCTGACGGCCGAAAAGGGCAAGCTCGAAGCGCTTCTGGCTTCCGACAAGAAGCAGTGGGGCGAAATCTCGCGCCAGGTCGAGGCGCTGAAAAAGGCCTATCCGCTCTTCGAAGCCGATGGCGTAACTCCGCATCCGCTTGGCGCCCGCCGCACCGTCTATTTCGATGCTCCGACTGCCGACGCCGCCGAAATCACCGAAGCCTTCATCGAGCGCGAGCCGATCACCGTCATCCTCTCTGAAAAGGGCTGGATCCGCGCGCCCAAGGGCCACAATGCCCCGGTCGACGAAAAGGGTTTCAAGACCGGCGACCGCCTGAAGCTCGCCCTCAATTGCGAAACCACCGACAAGCTGCTGATGCTCACCACCGGCGGCAAGGTCTATACGCTCGGTGCCGATAAGCTCCCCGGCGGCCGCGGCCAGGGCGAGCCGGTCCGCATCATGGTCGATATGGAAGAGGGGCAGGACATTGTCGACCTCTTCGTCTATCGCCCCGGCACCAAGCGCATCGTCGCCTCGTCGGCCGGCTATGGCTTCATCGTCCCCGAAGACGACCTGATCGCCAATACCCGCAAGGGCAAGCAGATCCTCAACGTCTCGCTGCCCGAAGAAGCGCGCCTGATGGTCCCCTGCGATGGCGACCGCGTCGCCGTCATCGGCGAAAACCGCAAGCTGTTGGTCTTCCCCATCGCCCAGCTCGCCACCATGTCCCGCGGCAAGGGCGTACGCCTGCAGCGCTACAAGGATGGCGGCATCTCCGACATCAAGACCTTCTACGCCGCCGATGGCCTCACCTGGACCGATAGCTCGGGCCGCACCTATTCCAAGCCCACGGAAGAACTCACCGACTGGCTGGCCGACCGCGCCACCGCCGGCCGCCAGCCACCGACAGGCTTCCCGAAGAATAACAAATTCGTCGGGTGAGGGCCGGACGCGCCCACCGTACGTCACCCTCGGGCATGACCCGAGGGGACCATACTTCGCGGTCTCGCTGACAAAGTAAAAGGCCCTCGGGTCAGGCCCGAGGGTGACGCGGTGAGGGATGCCTCACCGAATGAACTTCCGGTCCCAACCGATTCACAGGACTCAACAAAAATGATCCGCCACTGCGTCCTCGTCCGTTTCCGTCCTGAAGTAACGCAGCAAGATCGCACCGCTATCTACGCCGAACTTGAATCGCTACGTGAAGTCGTCCCGGGCTTCCTCGGCATGAGCGCCGGCCCCAACGTTTCCCCCGAAGGCCTCCACAAAGGCTTCGTCGATGGCTTCACCATGGAATTTGCCGACGAAGCCGCCCGCGACGCCTACCTCATCCACCCCGACCACAAAGCCGCCGGCGCAAAACTGGTCGCCGCCCTGGAAGGCGGTCGGGACGGTTTGATCGTGTTCGATATGGTGGTTTGAGAGCCTAAGCCCTCGTCGATCAGCGCACCCACACCCACAGCGTCATCCCCGCGAAAGCGGTGATCTCTGTTTCCCGCATCAGAAGAGAGATTCCCGCTTTCGCGGGAATGACACTGAGCATGTACGGAAAGCCTTAGTCCTCGACCCGGCACCACCCTGCATGCCCGCGCTGCACTTCCAGCGGGCGATACTGCGCCTTGTAGGCCATCTTGGGCGAGTCCTTCACCCAATAGCCGAGATACACATAGTTCAGCCGCGCCGAGCGCACCTGCGCAATGTGGTCGAGAATGAGAAAGGTCCCGAGGCTGCGATGTGTCAGGTCGGGATCGTAGAACGAATAGACCATGGACAGCCCATCGGGCATCACATCGGTCAGCGCCACGGCCACCAGCGTCTGGTCGGGATGGTCGCGCAACCGATACTCCACCAGCACCGACTGCACCGGCGTATCCTCGACCATGTATTCATAGTCCTGATACGACATCTGCGTCATGCCACCCCCGGCATGGCGGGAGTCCAGATAGCGCTTGAACAGTTCGTATTGCTCCACCGTCGCCGTCGTCGGCCGTACGGTGATGGAAATATCGGCATTGGCGCGCAACACGCGCCGGAACCGCCCGGAAGCCGCAAATTCCCCCGCCACGATTCGCACCGACTGGCAGGCATTGCAGCCCTCGCAGGCCGGCCGATAAATCAGGTTCTGGCTGCGGCGGAAACCGTTGTCGCTCAGCACATGATGCAGCGCCGACGCCCGGCGCCCGCTGAGATGCGTGAACAGCTTACGCTCCATGTGGCCCGGCAAATACGGGCACGGCATGGCCGCTGTAAGGAAGAGTTGGGTAGTTTCTGGCGACTGGTCGGTCATCTACGACCCATGGCTACAATCCGGCGATTGTACCCCTCCCGTCACCCGCCTGCAATATTTCAGTAAAATGCGCTGCTACGGGCGTTCTGCCAGTGCCGGATCATCGGCGAGCGACGCACCATCAGCGTGCCGACCACGAAATCGTGGATCATCTGCCGGCGCGGCGTGAACAGCGCGAAGAGCAGCGAGATCGGCCAGCAGATCCAGAACGTCAGCCAGAAGACCAGCGGGTGAAGGATTGCCATCCAGCCATCAAGCGGCTGCCCGCGTGTCGGGGTAAGAACGATATCCATCATCTGCATGCCAATCGTGGCGCGCCGCGGTGAGCCAAGCGTTGCCGCATAATAGAGCACGATCACCGCCGGCACGACAAAGACCAGTGCTGCCCAGGCAAGCCCAAAGGTCAGAAAGCCCAATATGCCGCCGACAATGGTCGCGGCCAGCACCAGCCCGCCCATGATGGCAAGGTCGATGAAGTAGGCCATCACCCGTCGCGTCAGCAGGCCGTCGAACAGCTCCGGCGCGGTGGCAGGGTCGGGCAGATAGGGGCGGGGTTGAGCATATTCCTGGGTCATAATGCTGAAATTGTCACGACCTCGCCGCAATGCAAGACCTCTTGCGCAATTCTCCTGTGCTTCGGCCCGTGACCGGCCTATCCTTGACCCAATCCTGCCCCTCGCGAGTCGCCTGCCCTGCCGCGCTCGCTCCTTCGGAACCTCACATGTCGACGACTTCCGCCCCCGCGCCGCTGACCGATCAGCCATTGCGCGGCCTTGCCCTCATCATCGGGGCAACTCTGCTCTTTGCCTATAACGACACGACCAACAAGCTGCTCATCACCGAGTACAATGTGCCCATGGTGGCGGCCATCCGCTATATCGGCCATTGCCTGCTCATGCTGGCGATTGTTGCGCCGCTCCATGGCCGCGAAATGGTCCGCACCCAGCGCACCGGCCTCGTGCTCATCCGCGCCGGCAGTCTCGCCATCGGCTCCCTGCTCGTCAGCCTGGCGCTCCAACGCATGCCCGTCGCCGAAACCACGGCCATCGTCTATCTCTGCCCGGTTCTCGTCGTTTTGCTGTCCGGCCCGCTGCTCAAGGAAAAGGTCGGCCCCATGGCCTGGGTGGCGGCGGTCATCGGCTTTGCCGGCGTCCTGCTCATCGCTCGCCCCGGTGGCGGGCTCGATCCGCTGGGCGTGATCTTCGTGCTGGGCAACGTGGTCGTGTCCCTGACCTACAATCTGCTCTCGCGCGTTCTCGCGCGCACAGAGCGCACCATGGCCATGCTGTTCTATTCCGCTCTGGTCGGCGCCATCGGCTTCGGCATTTTCCTGCCCTGGACGATGCACGGCGTCGCCCCCACGCCGCTACAAGTGTTCCTCTTCATCGGCCTCGGCGTCTCCGCCTGGCTCGGGCACTATCTTTTCACCCAGTCCTATCGCTACGCCCCGGCGGCCCTCGTCGCCCCGATGACCTATATGCACCTGGTCTGGGCCGGCATTTTAGGCTGGCTGGTCTTTGGCCACGCCCCCGAGCCAATCGCACTTGGCGGCATGGCGCTCGTGGCTCTCGCCGGTATCGTCAGCGCCTTCCGCCCGCGCCGCGGCGAACGTCCAGCCCAATTGGCCGCCGAAGATGGCACGACGGAACGGGCAGGCTAGGGCGCTTTTAGCGCCCCAGCTTCCGCGCCATTTCCAGTGCGTAATAGGTGAGAATGCCATTCACCCCGGCACGCTTGAAGGCCCAGAGGCTTTCAAGCACCGCCGCATCGCGATTGATCGCCCCGGCGGCGCCCGCCAGCTCGATCATCGCGTATTCGCCACTCACCTGATAGGCATAGATTGGCACGTTGAAAGCGTCCTTGGCCCGACGGATGATGTCGAGATAGGGCATGCCCGGCTTGACCATCACGCTATCCGCGCCTTCCTCGATATCCTGCGCAATCTCGCGCAAAGCCTCGTCGGAATTGGCATAGTCCATCTGATAGGTGCGCTTGTCGCCCTTGAGCCGGCTACCCGAGCCCACGGCCTCGCGGAACGGCCCGTAAAAGCACGACGCATATTTCGCCGCATAAGACATGATCTGCACGTGCTCCAAACCCTCGGCATCGAGCGCCGTCCGAATGGCCGCCACGCGCCCATCCATCATGTCTGAAGGCGCAATGATATCCGCGCCCGCCTTGGCCTGAACCAGCGCCGATTTCACCATCGCCGCCACGGTTTCGTCGTTGAGGATTTCCCCATCACGCACGAGCCCGTCCTGCCCGTCGCTCGAATATTCATCCAGCGCCACGTCGGCAATCAGCCCGATATCCGGCACTGCCGACTTGATCGCGCCCAGCGCTCTGCACATCAGATTGTCCGGATTGTAAGCCTCGGCGCCGCTTTCCGACCGCAAATGGTCCGGCGTATTCGGAAAAATCGCCAGCGCTGGAATGCCCGCATCCCGCGCCGCCTTCGCCGCCTCCACCATCAGGTCGATAGAAAGCCGCTCCACCCCAGGCATGGTCTTGATGGCAGTCTTCTCGTTCTGCCCTTCAATCACGAAGAGCGGCCAGATCAGATCGCGCGGCAAGAGTTCCGTTTCCCGCACCATATCCCGGCTCCACGCCGTCCGCCGCAACCGCCGCTGCCGACGGCCATCGAGAAAAGACATGTCATGCTTGGGCCAGTTCTGCGTCATTCTTCTGTTCCTTGCCGCATAGCCCCGACATCCACCGGACCGGCACCTCCCCAATGATGGGGAGGTGGGAGGGGGTGGGGCCACGCACCGCTCTCAACTCTTCCCGCTCATACCAGCCGCGTCGCTTACCTCCAAGCCGCCGCTTGTCGCAGCCCCTCGCGCTCGCTACTAAGAAGCCATGTCGTTCAAATCACCCCAGCTCGGCCTCTATATCCGCGTCGTCGCTCTGCTGAGCCTGGCTCTGGGCCTCAGCGATGCCGGCCGCCTGCTCGGCGTCAATCTCGGCGCCACCAGCCCGGTCGCCGTTCTCGGCCCCGTGGGCTTTGTGCTCCTCGGCATCTTCTCGCTCGCGCGCCTCTTTGCCGGTGTCGGCCTCTGGCTCAAGGCAAGCTGGGGCGCCGTTCTCCTGGTTGGCTCCACCACTGCCGAATTGGCGCTCTATCTCGCCGGCAGCCCCGACATCCGCATGTCCGCCTTCGGCTTCGCCGTCCGCATCGTGCTGCTCGTCGCCATATCAGTCATCTTCGCGCTAAGCTTCCGCTTCACGCGCGCCCAGGCCGCTGACTAAGCAGGGTGAAACTGCTCGATGGTGATCTCCTCGGCCAGCGCATCCTGCGGCGCACCAAAACTCGTGACCGTCGTGAACCAGCGCGTCACCTGATCGCCCATCCGGAATTCCAGTGGTAGCAGCACCTGCCCAAGCGTACCTTCCGGCCGCAGGCTCAAGCCGTCGACGCCCTCATGCCTTCGCACCCGCATGAGCACCCGCGCCACCGGTGCGCTCGGCCCATGCCGCCTTACGCCTTCGCGCAAGCGATGCATCAGATAGGCCGCCACTTCCGCCCAGTTGACGATGGCCTCGCGCACCGCGCCCGGCTCAAACACGAGATCGGCCAGGTTAAGCCGCACCTTCGGCAGCGTCTCCACCCCGATCAGCACCAGCGCCGCCCCATTGGCTTCCAGAATATCAAAGGCCGCATCGAGCACGATGGCAGGGTAGGGCCCATGTGCCTTCAGCAATAGCTGCGCCGCCTGCCTAAGCTCGGTCATCTGAGGACTTAGCCAGTCATTGTCCCCATAGTGCGGCGCAAACCCGGCCGCCACAAGCAGACCATTGCGCTCCCGCAGCGGCAGGTCGAGCGCCTCGGACAGCCGCAGCACCATGGCAGCGCTCGGCCGCGCCCGCGCGGACTCCAGAAATGACAAGTGCCGCGGCGATACTTCCGCCGCCATGGCCAGCGCCATCTGGCTCATTCCTCGTTGATTGCGCCAATCGCGCAGGGCCGTCTCAAACATGGCTTGTCTCCTTGGCCCCAACCTGCCGCAGGATCCGCCGCAATTCCATTACCCCGCAGGTAATTGTCTTCATGACCTCCCGCGCGCCACCCTCAAGCCATCGACAACCCGTTCCTTGGAGAACCACTATGGCGACCGCCACCCAGCCCCTCATCCTCCGCGATCCCGGCCTCATCTACCGCTTCGACGCCGTGCTCTCCCTCACCATGTGCGTAGGCCTTCTCGTCCTCGCCACCCCGCTCACCACTCTCATCGGCTGGGCCCCCATGCACACGGTCCTTCTCGGCGTCGGTATTTTCCTGCTGCCCTGGGCCCTCTTTAACTGGACCATCGGCGCAGCCACGGGCCCCGACAGGATTTCCCTCCTCGCCAACCTCCTCGGCGACGGCCTCTGGGTCCTGCTGAGTGTTTTGCTTCTTGTGCTTTATTCGGCTCAAATGACCGCGATCGGAGTAACCTTCATCATCGCCCAGGCGCTGGCCGTATCGGTCATTTTCGCCATCAAGCTGGCCGGCCCCAAGACCCTGCGAGCCTGACATCACGTATGCGGGCGGTCGCACGGGCCGCCCGCCGAACGCTGGTCCGAGAGCCGTTTACGCCTCGGAAAGGTTACAACTTTATGCACCGGTGTGACGAAGCGTTAAGCCAAATTCTCATTGCTTTCCAGTAAGATGCCATTAAGCGTGCTGTTTAGGGCGATCTTAGTTCGGCCGTCGTAGTTTGGCCTCATGAGATGCGAAAAATCGCACGCAGAGAAAAAACAGTGAGGCAAAAATGGCAACCAAGTCGAACGCAGCTGAGGCCCTGATCCCGAACCGTCCGGAAGGTCTCAAGCCCCTCTATCTCGAAGCCGTCTCCCGTGTGGAACGTCTCCACCGTCGTCTTCTCGACCTGATCAAGGACGAGTTCGATCGTATGGGTTGGGACGATATCAACCCGGTCCAGGCGCTGCTGATGTTCAACATCGGCGACAGCGAACTGACCGCCGGTGAGCTGCGCTCGCGTGGCTACTATCTCGGCTCCAACGTTTCTTACAATCTCAAGAAGCTGGTCGAGACCGGTTACATCTTCCAGGAGCGCTCGCGCACCGACCGTCGTTCGGTCCGCATTCGCCTCACCCCCAAGGGCGAGGAAGTCGCGGAAGTGATCGACGAACTCTATGATCGTCACCTGAAATCCATCGACAAGGTCGGCGGCCTCGGCGACGAAGAGTTCGATAACCTGAACAAGGCTCTGGCCCGTCTGGAACGCTTCTGGGTCGACCAGATTCTGTACAAGCTCTGATTGCATGCGGAGCGGCGCTGCGCGTCAATTGAAACAGCATGCGGGTGTAGGCTTGTGTTGCCTCCACGCCACACTCTCTGCGGAGACGCCGGCCCATGGCCGGCGTTTTCTTATTTGTGCCGCAAATCCAAGGCACCCGATTACGTGGTTTTTAAACCATTCCTCGACTATGGATGGGGCTGCCCTCATGGTTCACAAGGCGTTGACAGCCGTTGTGGAACAGGTGCCGGCAATGATAATCGCGCCTATGTGGCGACAGATTCCTTCGGGTGACGATATGCGGGTTAATCGACGTTCCTTTCTGCAGACCATGGCCATTGCCGGCGCCAGCACGGCGCTGCTGCCAAGCTTGGCAACGGCACAGGAAGGCGAGTCGATCTGGGACATGTTCGCCCGCAATCGCGTGCTGAAGGATGCAGATCAGGGCGGCGCTACTGCCGCGGCCGAAGCGCTGATCTCCACCAATGAGCCGATCCTGTCCTTTGACACGGTCTACAACCTGCAGCTCGCCATCTCGCAGTACGAGCCTTTCGTGGCTGCCGGCGGCTGGGAGGAAATCCCGCAGGAGGCTTATGGCCTCAATCTCGGCAAGTCTGCGCGCCACGTCGTCAATCTCAAGCGCCGCCTGATTTCCTCGGGCGACATGGGAATGGTCGAAAACGTCAACGAGCTGTTCGACGCCCCGACCGATGCCGGCGTCCGCGCCTTCCAGGCCCGTCATGGCCTCGTCGTCAACGGCCAGGTCGATGAAGCCACCTGGTACGCCATGGCCGTTCCGGCGCAGCAGCGCCTGCAGCAGCTTTACCTCAATTACACGCGCGTCCAGAACATGGCCGCCAAGCTCAACCCGCGCTATGTGGTGGTGAACATCCCCGCCGCCACCATCGAGGCGGTCAATGACGGCATGGTTGAGCAGCGTCACACGGCGGTCGTGGGCCGCGTCGAACGCGCCACCCCGATCATGGCCAGCAATATCAGCCAGATCAACTTCAACCCCTATTGGCACGTGCCCAAGTCGCTGGTCCGCCAGGACCTGACCAAGTACATGCTCGAAAACCCAAATTACCTGACCGAGCAGAACATTTTCATCTACGACGGCTCGGGCAACAAGGTCGATCCGCAGTCGATCAATTGGGCTGCCATCACCGATGCGCAGGTCAACTACATGTATCGCCAGGAGCCCGGCGCCGCCAACTCCATGGGCCACTGCAAGATCAACTTCTACAACCCCTACGATTGCTACCTGCACGACACCCCGACCAAGGCACTCTTCAACGAGAACGCCCGCTTCCACTCCTCGGGCTGCGTCCGCGTCGATGGCGTCAACCAGCTGGTCAACTGGCTGCTGCGCGACAATGGCGATTGGGATCAGCAGAAGGTCGACTCGACCTTCGACTCGCTCCAGCGCCTCGACGTCGAGTGCAAGGCGCGCGTGCCGATCCACACGACCTACATTACCGCCTGGGCCAACCGCCAGGGCACCGTCAGCTTCCGCGACGACGTCTACAAGTTCGACGAACAGGGTAAAGTGTCGTTCGACGCTTGAGGGCTAAGCTCGAATGGCGACAATGCTGAACAAAAATCCCCGCGAAAGCGGGGATTTTTGTTTGCAGGGCAGGGACTAGCGGAGACCTACACCCAACTCGATGTCACCCCGGCGAAAGCCGGGGCCCATCCTGAGATGTTCTTGTTCACGTCCATCGTGCGTTAGGGGCCGAGCCGCGGTGACATCCGGTGAAGCAACGCCCAGCGGAAAGGACATCCGCATATTTCCGACTCCGCGCCGTCCCGAATCCCTGCTAAACTCCTCACAGTGATGGAGGTCCCATGTCGGGCGGGGTTCTTTTTGAATTCGTGCAGATGGGTCAGGTCATGCGCGTCGCCGCGATAGACGAGGTGACGGGCACCGAAGTGTTTGTCATCACCCCCGTCAGCGCAACGCGCCTGCAAATGGAGCGCGTTGCCCTTGCCAAGCTCAGGCGCAAGCTGGGCGACCCCGAACCTCCTCCGCCACCACCGACAGGCCGCTACGCCTAGAGATTGCAGCGGTGACGAATGCCGTCATAGCCCAGGAAAGTGTCGGTTTCTTCGTCGTAGGACCTGTAGCGGTTGTAGCAGGCCTGCACATGGGCGTCGTAATTGTTGCCACCATAGACCACGACGCCACCACGCGTGTTGTTATTGCCATTGGCAATGATCGACCCGATCGCGGCGCCAAAGGTGAAACCGAGAATCCCCGACGCTATATTGTCGATGGAAGACCGGCGCGAATAATAGAAATTGTTATAGTCGCGATCGTCCCAGCCGCCGCCGTAGAAGCCTTGGCAGTCAGGGTCCCATGGGTTCCGGTCGCAATAGGTTTCGATCACCTGGTACCGTTGGCCAAAGCTCATCGTCACCGATTGGGCCTGCGCCGGAACGACAGCGCTCAAAGCCAAAATACCGCTCATTGCAAGACCACTCGCAAGGCCAGCTAGCTTTCTCATTTCTCCACTCCCGGGCCGAAGCCCGCCAATGCTGATTGTGGAGTCAATGTCCGGGCAGGGCAGGTGGTTGCAAACTATCGAATGTCTGCCGCCCCTGCGCAGGCCGGGGCCTGTGAAGCCCCGGCGCGCCAAACACTAGAGCGTGCAGGGGTGGCGAATGCCGTCATAGCCGAGGAAGGTATCGGTCCGTTCGTCATAGGACTTGTAGCGCTGGTAGCAGCGCGCCACGTGGCCGTTGTCGCGTCTGGTAAAGGTCGGAGGCGGGCTCGTATTGTGGCTCTTGTTGCTGTTGGCAATGGCGCCGCCGATGATCGCGCCGATCGCAAGGCCCAGAATCCCGGCCACCAGCGGATCGAGGTCGCTGCGGTTGCGATAGTAGAACGCGTCATAGTCCCGCGCGCTCCAGAACCACCAGCCGTTGCAATCGGGGTCCTGCGGGAAGCGCTGGCAATAGCCTTGGACAACCTGCTGCCGCTGGCTGAAGTTCAATGAGTTGTCCTGCGCCTGCGCCGGCGCAAAGCTCGAAATGGACAATAGGCCGGTCATGGCAATGGCGGTCAATTTGGTCACGAGCGGTTTCATTGATCCCTCCTGGATGATCGCACTCTGTTGGCAAGAGAATGGACAGAGCTTCTCTAGAAAGGGTTCGCTGGCGTGGTGAAAGTACCGCGCCAGAACTCGGTAAAATTCAATATTTTGAGTGTTGATAGTAGGATGGCATGTCGCTCTTGGGGCCTTCACACGGCTGCCGCTTTCAGCCATATTCACCGCGTTCGCGCGACTGGCGAGAAAGAGATGGGCAACCATCGGGAAACGCGAACTTCATAGAGCCGCTCGCCTGGGCAACCCATCCACGATCAGGGGGAGCCCCATGGATCCAGTACATATGTATCGGACTTGGATTTGCGCTACTCGCCGTGATAAAGGCACCGCCATGCCGGTCACCCTGATCCTTTGTGAGGAAATCGTCGCATGAGCGCTGCCACTTCTACCCCGCTCTTTCCCCATTTCTTTTCCGCCTCGGTTGCTCAAACCGACCCGGAAATCGCCAAGGCCATTCAGGACGAACTCGGTCGCCAGCAGAGCGAAATCGAGCTGATCGCCTCGGAAAACATCGTTTCCCAGGCCGTGCTCGAAGCCCAGGGCTCGGTGCTGACCAACAAGTATGCCGAAGGCTATCCCGGCAAGCGCTACTATGGCGGCTGCCAGTATGTCGACGTCGCCGAAAGCCTCGCCATCGAGCGCGCCAAGCAGCTCTTCGGCACCGCGTTTGCCAACGTCCAGCCCAATTCCGGTTCGCAGGCCAATCAGGGCGTCTATCAGGCCCTGATCCAGCCCGGCGACACCATCCTCGGCATGTCGCTCGATGCCGGTGGTCACCTGACCCACGGCGCCAAGCCCAACCAGTCGGGCAAGTGGTTCAACGCCATCCAGTACGGCCTGCGCAAGCAGGACGGCCGCGTCGATATGGACCAGGTCCGTCAGCTCGCCCGCGAGCACAAGCCCAAGATGATCGTTGCTGGTTTCTCGGCCTATTCGCGCATCATGGACTGGGCCGAGTTCCGCGCCATCGCCGATGAAGTCGGCGCCATCCTTTTCGTCGACATGGCCCACGTTGCCGGCCTCGTCGCTGGCGGCGTCTACCCCAGCCCGTTCCCGCACGCCCACGTCGCCACCACGACGACCCACAAGACCCTGCGCGGCCCGCGCGGCGGCCTGATCCTCACCAACGATGAAGACATCGCCAAGAAGATCAATTCGGCCATTTTCCCGGGCATCCAGGGCGGCCCGCTGATGCACGTCATCGCCGCCAAGGCCGTGGCCTTCAAGGAAGCGCTGCAGCCCGAATTCAAGCTCTACGCCCAGCAGGTCGTGGCCAATGCCCAGGTGCTCGCCGAAACCCTCGTCAAGGGCGGCGTCGACATCGTCTCGGGCGGCACCGACAACCACCTGATGCTGGTTGACCTCCGTCCCAAGGGCCTCACCGGCAAGGCGACTGAAAACGCCCTCGGCCGCGCCCACATCACCTGCAACAAGAACGCCGTGCCCTTCGATCCGGAAAAGCCCGCGATCACCTCGGGCGTGCGTCTCGGCACCCCGGCCGGCACCTCGCGCGGCTTCGGCACGGCCGAATTCAAGCTTGTGGGCGAATACATCATCGAAGTGCTCGATGGCCTCAAGACCAATGGCGATGACAACAACGGCGCCGTCGAAGCCGAAGTCCGCGCCAAGGTTAAGACGCTGACCGACCGCTTCCCGATCTACGGCTGATCTGAAAGGGCCACATAAGGATGCGCTGCCCCTATTGTGGCAATGACGATACCCAGGTGAAGGATAGCCGCCCGACCGAAGATTCGGGCGCTATCCGCCGCCGCCGCGTGTGCAATGCCTGCGGCGGCCGCTTCACTACCTTTGAGCGCGTACAGTTGCGCGATCTGACGGTGGTCAAGAAAACCGGCCGAAAAGTCCCCTTCGATCGCGAAAAGCTCACTCGCTCGGTCAACACGGCGCTACGCAAGCGCTCGGTCGATCCTGAGCGCGTCGAGCGCATGATTTCGGGCATCGTCCGCCAGCTCGAAAGCCTTGGCGACGTTGAAATTACCTCCGATCAGATCGGTGAATATGTTATGGTCGGCCTCAAGGGCCTCGACCACGTCGCCTTCGTCCGCTTCGCCTCGGTCTACAAGAATTTCGCCGGTCCCGACGATTTCCGCGATTTCCTCGCCGAGCTTGATTCCGACGCGAATACGCCCCTTCCCGAGGACGATTGATCTAGTCTCGCCTTGCTCGCCGTTGCGGGCCGGACTATGGGGTTGGGTAGCAAAGGCAAGGATGTCTGCTATGGATTCTTACGGCGAACGCTTTTCGATCGAGCCCAATTCGGCTGAGGGGCTCCATTTCCTCATCGTCGAGGGCAGGGCCTATCCCGGCATCGCCGATGAGATGAAGGCTGGCGCCAGCGCCGCCCTCAAGGCCGCCGGCGCCACCTTTGACGTCATCGCCGTCCCCGGCGCCATGGAAGTGCCCGTCGGCGTCGCCATGGCTCTCGAAACCGACAATTATGATGGCTACGTCGCCCTCGGCTGCGTTATCCGTGGCCAGTCCAATCACTACGTGTCCGTCGCCAGCGAAAGCATCCGCGCCCTTGCCGAATTGGCGGTGGTGGATGCCTTGCCGCTTGGCATCGGCATTCTTACGGTCGAGAACGAAGGCCAGGCCTGGACCCGCGCCCGCGTCGCCGATGGCGATCGTGGTGGCGATGCCGCCCGCGCCGCCCTTGCTCTCGCCGCTCTCAAGGCAAAGTTGAACGCATAAATGACTGATACGCCCCCCATCCCGAACAATTCGCGTCCAGCCAACCAGCGCGGCGCCGCCCGCCTCGCGGCTGTCCAGGCGCTCTACCAGATGGATGTGGGGCGCCAGACGCTGGAAGACACGCTGGCCCAGTTCAGTGCCTTCCATCTCGGCCGCGAAGTCGAGGGCGAACAATACCTGCCGGCCGATGCCGATTTCTTCGGCCAGATCGTGCGCGGCGTCACCAAGAACCAGCTCGAGATCGACCCCGCCATCGACAAGGCCCTGGCCGAAGACTGGCCGATCGATCGCATCGATTCCACGCTCCGCGCCATCCTCCGCGCCGCCGCCTTCGAACTCCTGCGCCGTAGAGACATCCCGGCCCGCGTCGTCATCACTGAATATGTCGACGTCGCCCGCGCCTTCTTCGAAGAAGACGCCTCCGGCATGGTCAACGCCGCGCTTGATTCCATCGCGCGGAGCGCTGGTGTGGATCTGGAAAAGAAGAGCTGACCGCCAGGTCGCCCTGACACAGGCCTTCGCACAAAACTTTGACGCACTCGGTGCGACACCCTCCCCTTGACGGGGAGGGCGGGGGAGGGGTGTTCACGCGCTAGGACCTTGGCTCTCACACCCCCTCCCTGCCTCCCCCATCAAGGGGGAGGTGAAGGTACGGTGAGTTTGAATGGGATAGTGCCTCACACTCGATGCAGCACCTCCCCCTTGATGGGGGAGGCTGGGAGGGGTGATGTGAGCCCCGATGCAACTGCCCCAAAACAAAAAGCCCCGGCAAAACCGGGGCTTTTCCAATTCTCTGCGTTCCGAAAAACCTCAGAACGACTGCAAGATCTGATCGATAAACGTGCGGTCTTCGCCATAAGACGGGGTACGGCGGCTTTCCACCGCGACGACCTTGCCATCAGCAGCGGTGTAGACGGCCTTGTCCACGACCTTCTTGTTCTTGTCGAAATAAATCGCGAGCACGGTGCGCTCGAGCGCGGTGTTCATGCCGAACGAGGTCTGCGCCACCTTGGTCTGCACATAGTACCAGGCGGTCTGGTCGCCAAAGGTATTGGTCGACTGCGGCGAGCCGAGCACCAGCGTCACCAGATCCTGGCTCTGGCCCACGCGAATCTGCTGCATCGCGCTATCGGAAATTTCGTAGCCCTGCGTCCTCTTGGTGACGAGCGACGTGCTGCTCGTGCAGGCGGCCAGCGCAACAGCCAGCAAGGCTGCAGCGGCGATCGGTGCGAAGGGAGCGGAAGCAATACGCATGGGCATGAATTTGACTTTCCCGATGGCTCTCGACTATAGGCGTGACAACAAGGCGCGTGCCCTTTGGTCGCCGGAATGTGTAGCTGTCAACCTGGCTTTTTGGCAAGCTGACATTGGGTCGGCTGACTTTGCATGTGTTTGACCCATCCCGAGGCTGAGCGCAATCCCATGATCCTGTCTCTGTTCCGCAAAAACACGGCAACCGACGCTGTTTATGGCGTCTATCGGGCCATTGTGGCGCAATCCCGGCAACCTGTCTTCTATGCCGAATGGGGCGTGCCCGATACGGTCACCGGCCGTTTCGACATGATCAGCCTCCATATGGCGCTGCTCTTCCGGCGCCTGCGCGGTGCCGAGGCCACCAAGAATTTCAGCCAGGCCGTCTTCGACCTCTTCTTCAAGGATATGGACCGCTCCCTGCGCGAAATGGGGGCAGGGGACCTCGGTGTCCCCAAGAAAATCCAGAAGATGGGCAATCTCTTTTTCGGCCTTCTTGCTGCCATCAATGAAGCTATGGATCGCGGCGACAAGGAAGCCTTGGCCACCGTGTTCTCGCGCAATATCTATGGTGGCGCCGGCATGGAGCATGCCCGCACCCTCGCTGGCTACTTCATGGCGCAGGACAAGGCCCTGGCCGACCTGCCGGTTGAGACCATCACCGGCGGCACAGTGACATTCGGAAATGCCGCATGAAAGACCAGCCTGAGCCCCTTTTCGACGCGATCGTTCGCATCGACAAACTGCCCACAGCCGGGCGGTCCGTCAGTGTCGATGCCGATGAAGCGACCCGCGCCCGCATCGCCGAGGAAATGAAGCTGATCGCAGTCGACCGCTTCGTCGCCGAACTCACCGTCGCCCCGCTGCGCGGCGGCCTGAGGGCACAGGGGCGCCTCAAGGCGCGCATCGTCCAACCTTCCGTCGTCAGCTTCGAACCGGTCACGCAGAACATCGATGAGGAAGTCGACCGCGTCTTCCTGCCCGTCGGTCAGACGGCACATGCGCCCGCGCCCGGCACAGAAATTTTCATCGACCTTGAAGATGACGATTTTCCCGATCATATCGACGGTCCGGAGGTCGACCTGAGCGCTCTCCTGATCGAAACCCTGGCTCTGGCCATCGATCCCTACCCGCGGCGCGAGGGCGAAGACCTCTCAACGCTCGGGGTCGATGCCACCGAAGACGATAGCGGTCCTTTTGCGGCCCTGCGTCAGCTCAAGGACAAGGGCGAAACTTGAACCTTCCTGGGCGGGGCTTGCACCCACTTCCCTATGGGATATGTTGGAATGCCTGCCCAAGCGGGCCGAAAAACGGGCTGAAATGACCGAATATATAACGATTTCCGTGGATGCCATGGGGGGCGACCACGCCCCGCGCGCGGTTATCCATGGCGCCGATCTGGCCTTGCGCGAGCGTAAGAACACCCGTTTCATCTTCCATGGCCGCAAGGAGCAGATTGACCCGCTCCTTGAAGAATTTCCCCGGCTCAAGGCCGCGAGCCAGGTGCGTCACTGCGAAGAAGTGATCGCCATGGACGAAAAGCCCAGCCAGGCCCTCAGGAAGGGCCGAAACGTCTCCTCCATGTGGATGGCGATCCAGGCCGTTAAGGACAAGGAAGCCGATGTCGCCATATCCGGCGGCAATACTGGCGCCCTGATGGCCATGGCCACCTTCTGCCTCCGCCCCATGGAAGGCATTTCTCGCCCCGGCATCGCCGCCATCTGGCCCACCGTCCGCTCCGACATCATCGTGCTGGATATGGGCGCGACCATCGGTGCCGATGCGCGCCAGCTCGTCGACTATGCCATTCTGGGCTCCGCCCTGGCCCGTTCGCTCTTTGATTCCGAAAAGCCCACCGTCGGTCTGCTCAATATCGGCACCGAAGAGGTAAAGGGCCTCGATTACATCAAGGAAGCCAGCAAGATCCTGCAGCAGGCCTCCGGCGCCGGCTTCACCTATCACGGCTTTGTCGAGGGCGACGATATCGGCAAGGGCACGGTCGACGTCGTCGTCACCGAAGGCTTTGTCGGCAATGTGGCCCTCAAGACCGCCGAAGGCACCGCCCGCCAGGTCGCCACTTATCTGCGCACCGCGCTCAAATCCAATTGGATCAGCATGCTCGGCGCCTTCTTCGCCTCGTCCGCCCTTACGGCCCTGCGCCGCAAGATGGACCCCCGCGCCGTCAATGGGGGCGTCTTCATGGGCCTCAATGGCGTCGTCATCAAATCCCATGGCGGTACCGACGAAGTCGGGTACAAGAGCGCCCTGGGCCTTGCCTATGAAATGGCGCGCAGCAACCTGATCGAAAAGATCAGCGACAGCGTGAAGCGCTTCCCCGTCCATGTTGCAGCTTCCGAGCTGCCTTCTGATTCCGAGGCCAAGTCGGCGTGACCAGAGTTCGTTCAATTGTCCGCGGGGTCGGTAGCTACCTGCCCCAAAAAATCCTGACCAATGAAGAGTTGGCCAAGACCGTCGACACGTCCGACGAGTGGATCCAGCAGCGCGTCGGCATCAAGGAGCGCCATGTCGCCGCGGAAGGCGAATTCACCTCCGACCTCGCCGTCGCCGCCGCCCGGGCCGCACTCGACAATGCCGGTATGACGCCGGAAGACATCGACCTCATCATCGTCGCCACCACGACCCCGGACTATACCTTCCCGGCCGCCGCGACCCTCGTACAGATGAAGCTCGGCATCCATCACGGCTTCGCCTTCGACCTGCAGGCCGTCTGCTCGGGCTTTGTCTATGCCGTCACCACGGCCGACAGCTACATCAAGAACGGCCTCGCCAACCGCGTCCTCGTCATCGGCGCCGAAACCTTTACGCGCCTCCTCGACTGGACCGACCGCACCACCTGCGTGCTCTTCGGCGACGGCGCCGGCGCCATGATTCTCGAGCGCGTCGAACTGGCCGATGGCGAGCCTGAGCGCGGCGTTCTCTCGTCCGCTCTGCGCTCCGATGGTCACCATTGGCAGAAGCTCTATGTCGATGGCGGCCCGTCCACCACCGGCACCACGGGCCATGTGCACATGGCTGGCGCGGAAGTCTTCCGCCACGCTGTCGGCAAGATCACCGACGTCGTCTACAAGGCGCTGGAGCAGGGCGGCTACACGGTAGACGATCTCGACTGGTTCGTGCCGCACCAGGCCAACAAGCGCATCATCGACGGGGCAGGGGCCAAGCTCGGCCTGCCGCCCGAAAAGGTCGTGACCACCGTCGACATCCACGCCAATACCTCCGCAGCCTCCGTGCCGCTCGCTCTGAGCGTTGCTGTGGCCGATGGACGCATCAAGCAGGGTGATCTCGTCATGCTTGAAGCCATGGGCGGCGGATTCACCTGGGGGGCCTCGCTCATTCGCTGGTAGTCGGGCATTGAGCCGATTGACCTCAAGCGTTTCAAGGCGTTAGTGTCCTGCCGGGTGGAGGAGCCTGACGTTAAGGCCAGGCGAATTGACGATTGGCCGCGTCGATCAAAGGAAGGTTTTCCTGCCAATCTGCGGAGGCTGATTGGCGACAGCGGAAGAAAAAATATCACGCTGGCCCGGGAAGCCAGTCCTGAACCACGGGGGTGCGAATGACGCAGAAGACGGTAACGCGGGCAGACCTGGCGGAAGCTGTTTATGGCTCTGTCGGCCTGTCGCGAACCGAGTCGGCCGAACTGGTCGAACGTGTTCTCGAACTCATCACCGACGCCCTGATCACCGGCGCCAATGTGAAACTCTCTTCATTCGGCTCCTTCCAGGTGCGCTCGAAGAACGAGCGGATTGGCCGCAATCCCAAGACCGGCGAAGAGGTGCCTATCCTCCCCCGGCAGGTTCTTGTGTTCAAACCCAGCAACGTGTTGAAGTCCAAAATCAACAAGTCTATGGTCGCCTCTGAAAAGTAAGGCTTTCTTACTGGAGGGGCAGGCGGTTTGGACAAGTCTCCAGACGCATTCCGGACAATCTCAGAGGCCGCGGAAGAGCTCGATCTTCCTCAGCACGTCCTCCGATTCTGGGAAACCCGCTTCGCCACCATCAAGCCCCTGAAGCGCGGCGGCGGCCGCCGCTACTACCGCCCCGAAGACGTCCTGCTGCTCCGCGGCATCCGTCACCTGCTCTACGATCAAGGTTTTACGATCAAGGGCGTCCAAAAGATCCTCAAGGACCAGGGTCCGCGCTATGTCATCGCCGTCGGCGAAGGCAAGGGCCTGGACGAGATCATCCCTCTCATCGAGGAAGCCCAGGCTGCAGCCGACGAGGCCGAGATCGAAGAGGCCGTTCTTACCGCCGACCCCAGCCTAGACGAAGAATCGCGCGAAAAACTCTCCGAAGTCCTTCGCGAGCTTCTCGAGTGCAAACGCATCCTCGAACGCGCCCGCGAACACTGACCCTTCACCTCTCCCAGTAGACCTCATGGTGAGGTGCGAAGCGCAGCGTACCTCGAACCACGAGGGCGTGGCCCCCACGATGGAACCGCGGTGCCTCAGCCCGCGCCTCCCTCCCCTTTGTGGGGGATCAAGGGTGGGGGTTAGGCAAGCCCGAATCCCATCACTCCTGCTAGAATTCTCATTCCATCCGACCCAAAAATCGCCTATTCATTCCATACCAATTTTCGGGTGGAGGAACCCCGCTATGACCGTTCGTTTTGGCCTGCTCGGCGCCGGCCGCATTGGCAAAGTTCACGCTAAGGCCATCGGCTCCAATGCCAAGGCGAAACTCGTCGCCGTCGCCGATCCCATGGCCGATGCAGCGAACGCCATCGCCACCCAATACGGCGCCGAAGTCCGCACCATCGACACCATCCTCGCCTCTGCCGACATCGACGCCGTCGTCATCTGCACCCCCACAGACACGCACGCCGACCTCATCGAGCGCTTCGCCCGCGCCGGCAAAGCCATCTTCTGCGAAAAGCCCGTCGACCTCGACATCGAGCGCGTAAAAGCCTGCATCCGCGTCGTCGACGAAACCGCCGCCACCCTCATGGTCGGCTTCAACCGCCGCTTCGACCCACACTTCCAGGCCGTCAAGGAAGCGATCAGCACCGGCCAGATCGGCGACGTCGAAATGGTCACCATCATCTCGCGCGACCCCGGCGCCCCGCCGGTCGACTACATCAAGCGCTCCGGCGGCATTTTCCGCGACATGACGATCCATGACTTCGACATGGCGCGCTTCCTCCTCGGCGAAGAGATCGACGCCGTGACCGCCCAGGCCTCCGTCCTCGTCGACCCCGCCATCGGCACCGCCGGCGACTTCGACAGCGTCTCGGTCATGCTCTCCACGGCCACGGGAAAACACGCCACGATTTCGAATTCCCGCCGCGCCACCTATGGCTACGATCAGCGCATCGAAGTCCACGGCTCTAAGGGCGCCGTCGCCGCCGAAAACCAGCGCCCGGTCTCCATCGAAATCGCCAACGCCACCGGCTACACCCGCCCGCCGCTGCACGACTTCTTCATGACCCGCTACACCGAAGCTTACGCGAGAGAAATCAGCAGCTTCATCGATTTCGTTGAATCAAAATCCCCGGCCTCGCCCAGCGGCACCGACGGCCTCATCGCCCTCGCCCTTGCCGACGCCGCCCTGAAATCCGCTAGGGAAGGCCGGACGGTCAAGGTCAGCGAAATCACCGGCGTGATGGCCGACAAATCGGTCTTCCAGGGCCGTTGATCGCCTCCGCGAGCACCATCACAATCACAGTGTCATCCCCGCGAAAGCGGGGATCTCCGTTTTAGGAAGAAGGATTCCCGCTTTCGCGGGAATGACGCGGTGGGGGGCGGCAAACCCTACTTCAGCATCCACTCATGCTCCGGCGCATTGTGGAATTTCCACACCCGCTTCGGCCCGGCCATGACGTTGAGATAGTAGAGGTCATACCCCGCCGTCGTCGCCACCGGATGATACCCCCGCGGCACCAGCGTAACGTCCCCATCCTCAACCGCCATCGCCTCATCAAGGCTCCGGTCGTCCGTAAACACCCGCTGAAACGCAAAACCCTGCGGCGGGTTGAAGCGATGGTAATAAGTCTCTTCCAGAAAACTCTCGTGCGGAAGATTGTCCTGGTCATGCTTGTGCGGCGGATAGGACGACGTATTGCCCTGGGGCGTGATCACCTCCACCACCAGCAGCGCGTTCGCCGAGCCATCATCCTCGGGCATGATATTGTAGACATGCCTGATATTGGCGCCCTTGCCGCGCGTGATCCGCGGATGCGTCCCCGGCGGAATGACCTTGGCATGGAAATCCCCGCCGCCTGGCGCCGAGCACACAGCCAGCTCCAGGTCCGTCGTGGCATCCACAGCCCAGTTGCGCCCCGCCGGCACATAGAGCGCCCAGGGCGCCCCCTCGAAGGGCGTCATGCGCTCCCCAAGCTCGCCAAAGTCCTCGCCGTCCACGGCAAAGCGCCCCTTGCCGCCGACGATGACGAGGCAAACCTCGCGCTCGCCCGTCTCCTCGCCATAAGCCTCTCCGGCCGCGAGCCGATGTAACCCGAAGCCGACATGGCCCCACCCCGCCGAAGCGGGCGTTACGTCATGAATCCGACCGGTCTTCGCTGTCGGTCGGACCAGCAGGTGGGACTTCGTCATTCTTGGGCTCCTCCTTGGGGAAGGCATAGAAGAAATTATAGAGCGCATAGGCCAGCGCCGCGCCGACCAACACGATCCACAGCGTCTCCTTGGTCCATATCGCCTCCCAGGCGAGCCAGACGGTCAGAAACACCACGACGGCAACCCGCCGCCACAGCGGCCGAAACCAGTTGAGATCGTTTTCTTTCAGAGCCATGCACCAATCCTTCTCAGTTGCCGCAAGCTCTAGCATTGGACCGAAAAGTGCGCAGCGGTTTTCGGACGAATCCGATGCGCACTACCGTTCAAAACTTAAGCGCTCGGAAAACCTTGCGTCTCGACGGTATACCCAGCCGCCGTCATCACCCGCATCAGTTCCTTGTGGCCCACCTGCGCCATTTTCAGCGGCGGATTAGCCGTCGGATCCTGCTCGGCCTCGACAACGAACCAGCCCTCATAGCCATGATCCGCCAACCGCTGCACGATGGCGCCAAAGTCGAGCGAGCCATCCCCCGGCACCGTAAAGGCGCCCAGCGCCACGGCATCCAGAAAACTCTGCTTCGTCCGATCCAGTCCATCGACAACCGACCGTCTGATGTCCTTCACATGCACATGGTTGATCCGCCCATGGTGCTTGTCGATCGCCCGCAGCGGATCACCACCAGCAAAGGCGAGATGTCCCGCATCAAGCAGCAGTGGAATGCCTGCGCCCGAAGCCGCCATAAACGCATCCAGCTCCGCCTCGGTCTCAACCACAGCCGCCATATGGTGGTGATAGCTCAGCGGCATGCCCTGCTCGGCGCACCATTCGCCAAACGCGGTGACCTTCCGCCCATAAGCCTTCATCTCGTCGTCGGAAAGCTTCGGCTTTTGCGCCAGCGGAATCTCCCGCTTGCCCTGGATCGATCGACCCACTTCGCCATAGACGATGCAAGGCGCGTTGACCGCCTTGAACAGCTCGATCATCGGCAGAATGCGGTCCTTATTGGCAGAGAGATCTTCCTCGACCAGCGTCCCCGAAAACCACCCGCCACATAGCGTCACGTCAGCGGCACGCAGGATCGGCAGCATAACCTCCGGATCATCCGGAAACCGCCGCCCCTTTTCCATCCCGGTAAACCCGGCCGACCGCGATTGCCTGAGGCACTCTTCGAGCGACACATCATCGCTCAGCTCCACCAGATCGTCGTTCCACCACGCAATGGGCGACATCCCAAGTTTGGCTTTCATTCTTTTGGTCTCTCCTCGTCCACCGCACCTTCCCTCGCCCCTTGCGGGAGAGGGACCGACTTTTCGCGTTCAGCGAAAAGTCAGGGTGAGGGGTATCTCTCCTCCGCAGAGGAATTCGTCTTCGTCAAAGCGTTCCCCTCATCCGGCGCTACGCGCCACCTTCTCCCCGATGGGGAGAAGAACAGATCGGCGCTCACCTCTTATTCCTCTCCCCTCTCGGGGAGAGGGTGGATCGCGCAAAGCGCGAGACGGGTGAGGGGGCCCTCACCCAATCCGCTGCGCCTGCAACGCCTTCAAATACCCCTCGCGCGCCGCATTCACTTGGGCTCGCTCACTGACCTCCGGCACCGCCACATCCCACCAGGTCCCACCGGCAACGGTCGTCACCAGCGGATCGGTATCAATCACAATCACCGTCGTCCGATCCGCATCCGCCGTCTCGGCCAACGCCGCCTCAAGCTCGGCAATCGACCCGACCTTGCGGCTCACCGCCCCCATCGCCGCCGCGTGCGCGGCAAAGTCGATGTTCGGCAGCGTCACGTGCTGTGTGTCCTTCAGCAGATTGTTGAAATTCGCTCCGCCGGTCGCCATCTGCAGCCGGTTGATGCAGCCATAGCCCGCATTATCCAGCAGCACGATGGTGAGCTTCGCCCCCAGCATGATCGACGAAACGATCTCCGAGTTCAGCATCATATAGCTGCCGTCCCCGACCATCACGACCACGTCGTCCTCCGGCCGCGCCAGCTTCACACCCAGCCCGCCGGCAATTTCGTAGCCCATGGTCGAAAAACCATATTCGAGATGGTAGCTCCCCGGCGCATCCGCCTTCCAGAGCTTGTGCAATTCGCCCGGCAAACCGCCTGCGGCGCACACCAGCGTCGCCTTCTGCCGCGCCCGCTGCACCGCCCCGATCACCTGCGCATCAGATGGCAATTCCACATTGGTCGGCGCGGTCGCAGCATCGGCGTCCAGCAGCCATTTATCCTTTTCCCGCATGGCCTTATGGGTCCAATCGGAATCAACCTGCCAACCCATCAGCGCCGCATCCAGCGCTTCAAGTCCCACGCGAGCATCCGATACCAGCGGGAGCGCCTCATGCTTGCCTGCATCGAAAGGCTGCACATTGAGCCCGACGATCTTCACCGCCTCGTTCTTGAACAGCGACCACGAGCCGGTGGTAAAATCCTGCAGCCGCGTGCCGACCGCGATCACCACATCGGCCTCTTCCGCCAGCACATTCGATGCCGACGAACCGGTAACCCCGACGCTACCCATATTCAGCTCATGCCCATGGGGCAGGGCGCTCTTGCCCGCTTGCGTCTCCATCACCGGAATGCCATGCTCCTCGGCAAAGGCCGCAAGGCTCTCGCTCGCCTCGGAATACAGCACGCCGCCGCCCGCAATAATGACGGGCTTCTTGGAAAGCTTGATCGCCGCCGCTGCCGTCGCAAATTCATCGGCATCCGGCATGATCCGCCGCGGTACCCAAACCTTTTCGGCAAAGAAGCTCTCGGGATAGTCATAGGCTTCCGCCTGCACATCCTGGCAAAGGCTCAGCGTCACCGGCCCGCATTCTGCCGGATCGGTAAGCACCTGCATGGCCCGCCGCAGCGCCGGAATGATCTGCTCCGGCCGCGTAATCCGATCGAAATAGCGGCTGATCGGCCTGAAACAATCATTGGCCGAAACCGTGCCGTCGCCCCAGTCTTCCACCTGCTGCAAGACAGGATCGGGCAACCGATTGGCAAAGACATCGCCCGGCAGCAGCAGCACGGGCAGCCGGTTCACATGCGCCAGCGCCGCCGCCGTCACCATGTTCAGCGCCCCCGGCCCGATGGAGCTGGTCACCGCCATGAACCGCCGCCGAAAACTGGCTTTCGCATAGGCAATTGCCGCATGCGCCATGCCCTGTTCGTTCTGCCCGCGATAGGTCGGCAGGGTATCCCTAACGCCATAAAGCGCCTCGCCCACCCCGGCCACATTGCCATGCCCGAAAATGGCAAAAACCCCGCCAAAGATCGGCACGGTTTCGCCAGCAATGACCGTCTTCTGCGCCGTAAGGAAGCGCGCAACAGCCTGCGCCATGGTCAATCGAACAGTTTTCTGGCTCATGGCCACTCCTCGTATTCCTCGGTGTCATTCCCGCGAAAGCGGGAACCTCCGTTTTATCTTTTGGGCTGGGTTCACCCCCTCCCATCCTCCCCCATCAAGGGGGAGGTGCTGCATCGTGTGTTTGGCTCCGTCCCTCCACACCCACGGGCTCAACACTTCCCCTTGATGGGGGAGGAGGGAGGGGGTGACGGCGCCCACAAATCTATCGGCTAAGCCCCATCCCAGGCCGCCACCAATCCCGCAAACCGCTGCGCCATCATCGCCACGGCCTCATCATCGCCAATCCGCCCATCAAGCCAGGCCCGCGCCGCATCGCCAAAGATCGTCCGCCCCACGGCAAAACCCTTCACCGACCTGGCCGTCTTTGCCGCCGCAAATCCCGCCACCAGTTCCGACTGTGGCGCATCGAGCCCCAGGAGCACAACACCCCGGCAGAACGGATCATTGGCCTCAATAACGGCATCAATCTGCCGCCAGGCCTCAACCCCCGGCTGCGTCTCGAGCTTCCACCAATCCGGCTTGATCCCGGCCGCATAGACATCCGTCAGCGCCCGCGCCGCCGTATCGTCCTTCAGCGCGCCATGCTTGCTGGAAATGATCTCCACCAGCAATTCACGGCCCACCTTGCGCGCCGCGTCATAAGCGGCCCGTAGCTTGGCAATCTGCACCTCGCGCAAATCTGCCGCATCGTCCGGATGGTAAAAGCACAGCACCTTGATGCAGTGATCCACCGGCCACTCCACCAGCCGCGATCCCAGATCCTGCGAAAACTCGAACTGCAAAGGCCGCGAGCCCGGCAATTCAATCGGCTTCGCCACCCAGAAATTCGGGATCGCGCTCGCCGCATAAAGCGCATCGCGCCCATACTTGTCGTCCAGCAGCATCCCAAACCCGTCGCGACCATCAGCCACCTGCACCGCCGCCTTCACCGCCAGCACTTTAAGATCCGGTATCCGCGCCAGCTTCTGCGCATCGCCCCCGGCCATATCCTCAAGCTGCGACCGATGATCGATCGCCAGCGCCTTCATGCTGGGGATTTCGCGCCGCCGGGTGGTCGCCCAATGCACATGGTTGATTTCGGCATCCTTGCGCAGCGCCCGTTCCTTGCTGCCATGCTCAAGGAAATAGGAAAGCTCCGTCCATGTCGGAATCTCCGGCGCGCAGAGCAGCCGGCTCACCGCAAAAGCCCCGCAGGCATTGGCCCAGGTCGCGCTCGTCGCATGCGGCTCCCCGCGCAACCAGCCACGCAGGAATCCGCTCATAAAAGCGTCGCCGGCCCCCAACACATTGTAGACCTCAATCGGAAATCCCTTGCCGACAATCCCATCCTCGAGATCATCAGGAATAGGTCCGTCATAAACGATGCACCCCATCGGCCCACGCTTGAGCACAATGGTCCCATTCGAAAAGCTGCGGATGGTCTTCAGCGCCGCCGTAAGGTCGCTCTCGCCCGAAGCAATAAGAACCTCTTCCTCGGTCCCAACAATCAGGTCGCAGTCAGCCAGAACCGTCTGCAGGTGCTTGGAAACCTCATCCGAAGCGATATAGCGGCTGTCGCCCGCATCGTGCCCCGCCAGCCCCCAAAGGTTCGGTCGATAGTCGATATCGAACACGATCCTTGAGCCATTCGCCTTGGCGATCCGCATCGCCTTGCGCTGCGCCGCATCGCTATTAGGTTTGGCAAAGTGCGTGCCGGTTACCAGCACCGCCTTGGCCGACCGCACGAAATCCTCGTCGATATCGCCTTCGTCCAGCGCCGCATCGGCGCAATTGTCGCGATAGAAAATCAGCGGAAACGATTTGTCATTCTCGACCGACAGCAGCACCAGCGCCGTTAACCGTTCAGGGTCGGTCACAACCCCCTTGGTCTCGACGCCTTCTCGCTGCAACTGCTCGCGAATGAAGCGCCCCATCTGCTCATTGCCGACGCGCGTGATCAGCGCCGACTTCAGCCCCAGCCGCGCCGTGCCAACCGAAATATTGGTCGGGCACCCGCCCACCGATTTCGCAAAGCTGCCGATATCCTCGAGCCGCGTACCGATCTGCTGGCCATAAAGGTCCACCGAGGCCCGGCCAATGGTGATCACATCGAGCGTCTTATTCGTGCTCACCCAAAATCCTCCCGCGGCGGCTTGTATGGGAGGAATTGAAACACATCTTCCAAATCAGTTCAAATATAGAATTTCTGTTCCATCACAAAAATCACCCCCGCCGCCGCTCCTCGGCAATGGCCACAGCCAGCGCCATGGCGAAAGCCATGCTGGCCGAGAGTGAGCGGAACCCGGCATGGTCAGCCTCGACCAGTTCGAACCAGATCGTCGAACATTCCGCCAGCGGCGAGAACGCCGAGTCGGTTAGCGACACCACCGGTATCCCACGCGCCGCCAGCGCCGAGGCCTGCGCAATCGTCTCCGATGCATAACCCGAAAAGCTCACCGCAAAAGCCGCGTCACCCTCATCGGCCAAAGCAAGCAGATCGTCATCGATCCCCGACGCCGTCCCGGCGATCTGGCAGCGGATTTTGAGCTGGGAGAGCGCATAGGCCATGTAAGTCGCAATCGGGTAGCTTCTCCGTCGCGCAATCAGGTGAATGGTGCCTGCCGATGCTAACAGTCTGCTAGCGGATTCGAACTTTTGCGGGTCGATTGCGGCACTCAAATTGTCGAGGCTGCGATGCGCCGCACCGATGAACGAGTTGAGGATTGCAGCCGACCCGGCAGCCACCGCATCCCCGCCTTCCAGCTCCACCAGCCGGTCTTCATAGCTCGAATTGCGCTCCCGCAGCCGCGCCCGAAACACGGCCTGTAGCGCCGAAAATCCATCAAAACCAAAGGTTTGCGAGAAACGAACCAGCGTCGAAGGTTGTACCTCGGCATCCGTCGCTATACTCGCCGCCGTGCCAAAGGCGATCTCATCAGGATTATCCAGCGCAAAGGCCGCCACCTGCGCCAGGCGCTTGGGCAGTTCCCGCCGCCGCTCCAGGATAAGTGCCCGCAGCGCCTCGAAATTCTTCGGCGCGCCCTGAATCTCTCCCCGGTCCATGCGAGTCCCTCAAAATAGCAACGCCGGCAATATCGCATTGCCGGCGTCATATTTGGAAGAATTATTCTACGTTTGGAACGTTACGCGGTTGCGAGCTTGGAAGGCCGATCTCGCCCTTCAACGAGATAAAGGAAAAGCGACGCCAGGATAATCAGCGCAGCACCCGGCCAGAACCAGACCGACGGCACCTGACCGAGCACAACCCAGCCGACGATCGCCCCCAGCGGCACCTTGAGGTCACCGAATGGCTGCAGGAAGGTCGCATCGGCGGCGCGGTAGGCAAAGCTCAGCAGATACTGCGCCGCGGCCGTCAGGGCGCCGAGCATCAAAAGCAGCAGCAGGCCGGTGCCCGAGGGCAGGGCCAGCGGAAAGCCAGGGCCGCGCCAGCCGGCAAAACCCACGAAAAGACGGTGACCAGCAGCAGAATGGCCAGATGGTTCGGGGTGATCAGCACCAGCAGTGAGATGGTCAGGGTCTCGGGGCTTTCACCCTTCTGCGTCAGGTACTTGGTAAGAATGTCAGTCGTTGCCCACAGGGCGGCCGCCACAATCGGCACGAAGGTTTGCCAGGTAAACCCGTCTGCACCAACGCCCGAGACGATGATCGCGCCGGCAAACCCGGTCAGGGCCGCAGCGATCCGCGCGGTGGAAGCCTTCTCACCCAGAAACACGGTCGAGCCGAGAATGATGAACAGCGGCCCGGTGGCAAGCAGCGTCACCATCTGCCAGATCGGAACGCCCGAGGCAAAACCATAGACAAAAACGTGTACGCCCAATGCCGAGGCAAAAGCGCGGATTTCATGGGCAAGGGGATGGCTGGTACGCAGGTTCTTGAACCCAATGTGCAAGATGATCGGCAGCGCCAAGATGGAGGCAATGACATATTGCCAGAAAGCCATGCCAGTCGAGCTCATGCCAAACCCGCCATATTCGATCGGTGTCGGCAGAACCGATTGCAGCGTGTTGGAGCCGGCAAAAGCCAGGCTTGCGGCCAGCATGAAAATAGCGCCCGAAGTGGCGCTGGCATGTGAAGAAGAGGAAATCTGGTTCATATGTCGTCCTTTCCGTAACCAGTTTCCCCAGGGTTACGGGAAGGCGACGCAAAACTCTGCCCGCGCAAAAACGCGAGCATAGTCAGGCGCTTGAGGCCAACCCATTCTCTTTCATCCGGACTATGACCGTCGGCTCCGGAATCACACCGGATCTGCTGACCCTTCGACCTTTCGGTCAAAAGCGCTCGCGGGCTCAGCGTCGCCGCCTTACCGCCGGTGGGGAGTTTCACCCCGCCCTGAGAATTGCATGAGATCGTAATCTCACGATGGATAACATAGGGCAGGGACGTTGCCCTGGCAACTCGGCCAGAGGGTACAAACTGTCTTCCCAGGGTGAACAGTCGAAACGAATATGCCAGTCATTCTCCCGCAACGAAAAAGGGGCCCGTCGCCGGACCCCTTGATCTCTTTGGCTTTTTGGCGACTTAGCCTTCGAGCCACTTCACCTGTTCCGGCGTCAGCTTGATCTCAAAGGCCTTGAGGCTGTCTTCGAGTTCGACTAGGCGGCGCGGCCCGATCAGCGGCACGCTGGGGAAGGGCTGGGCCAGCACATAGGCCAGCGCCACATGGATCGGATTGTGGCTAATCTGCTTGGCAAGCTCGATGGCCCGATCACGGCGACCAAAGTTTTGCTCGTTGTACCAGACCCTTACCAGTTCCTCGTTGTCGGTCTTGTCCCGCCCGGCAAGGTCGGTGAAGAAGCCACGCGCCTGGCTCGACCAGGAGAAGTTGGTCACCTGACGGTCGATCAGCCACTGCTTGAAGTCCGGCGTCGACGAGGTGACGCAGCCGGCCCAGATCGGGTCGAGCATTTCAGCGAGAGCAAAGTTGTTGCTCAGCGCCTGCGGCTTGGTCTTGCCGGTGCGCTCGGCATAGGCAATCGCCTCGTCCATGCGCTCCTTGGTCCAGTTCGAACCGCCGAACGGCCCACGAATGCGGCCAGCTTTCACCTCGGCATCCATGGCATCGACGAACTCACCCACCGGCACATCAAGATTGTCGCGGTGCATGAAATAGACGTCGACATAGTCCGTCTGCAGGCGATCCAGCGTCTGGGTCAGCTGCTTGGCGATGACGTCGGGATAGACGAGAGGCGAGTGCGCACCCTTGCCGATCACCACGGCTTCCTCACGCACGCCACGGCTCTTCTGCCATTCACCGAACAGCTTTTCCGTATAGCCGCCGCCATAGATGAAGGCGGTATCGAAGATATTGCCGCCCTTTTCCCAGAACGCATCGAGCAGGATCGCGCCCGAGGAGAAGGTCTTGAAATCCTCAAAGCCCAGCGCAACCGCCGAAGCCTGCTTCTTGAGCCCCGGAATGGAACGCTTCGGAATGACGCCGGTATTCGGCCCAAGCTTGCGATTGTCCAACGTCTTGACGCGGTTGGTGTATTTTTCGACCGAATATTCGATGCCCGCATCGCGGCGCCACTGGTCGAGCACGCGCGCATTGCCAAGGCTATCCGCCCAGCTCATGCCCGGCACCGGAAACTCCTGCTTGCCTTCGAGAATGGCGAGCGAGGCGGCATCGGCTTCAAACGAATAGACATGCGCCGTCTCGTTGACGCTGACCGTCTCGGTCTTGCCACCCCTAGTGATGTCGATGCGGCCAAGACCTTGATCGCGATTGCCATTGGCAAACCAGAAATCCGGCACTTCGATCCGGCCTTCCGAACCATGGATGCGCAGCACATTGTCGAGGTTCGCCATCACCGCGCAGGAAACCTGCGCCACAATGCCATTCTCGAACGTCAGGATGGCGGCCGCCCAGTCGTCGGTGCCTTCCTCGTTGAGCTTGGCAGTGCCCGACACCTTCACCGGATCAGCAAACGGTTTTCCCAGCGTCGCGCCGGCAATCAGCCGCGCCATCGACACCGGATAACCGCCCACATCCAGAATGCCGCCGCCGGCCAGCGCCGAGGCGAACAGACGGTGCTGCGGCTGGAACTTGCCCATCGAGAAACCGAAGCTCGACTGGATCATCCGCACTTCGCCAATGGCGCCGGACTTGATCAGATCGAGCAACTGCTTCACCTGCGGATGCAGGCGATACATGAAGGCTTCACCAGCAAAAGTGCCGGCCTTCTTGTGCGCATGGAACACGGCGTCGATTTCGTGCGCCGAAAGCGCTAGGGGCTTTTCGATAAGCACATGCTTGCCGGCTTCCGCAGCCTTGATCGCCCATTCGGCGTGGCCGGTATGCGGTACGGCGATATAGACTGCGTCGATGTCCTTGTCGGCCAGCAGCGCGTCATAGCCATTGACCACCCGCACGCCCGGAAAATCCGTGGCAAGGTTCGGCTTGCTGGGGTCGCGCGTAGCGATAGCTGCCAGCACGCCGTGCTTGGAGCCGTTGACCCCGCCGCGGAATGCCTTGGCAATGCTGCCGGGCCCGATAATGCCCCAGCGAATCTTCTTGTCGGTCATGGTCTGCTCCTCAAATATCCATCGGCCAAGACAGGCGGCGCGGCAGGTTTCAAAACCCCGCGCATTCTCCTCCCTTGCTCTTGTGCCGAGCGATACCTAAGCTATCCACTCCTCATGAGCCGTCGCTCTTATCGGGTATTTCAAATTGGCGGATAGTAAGATGGTGGAGCGCGGCTATTACGAGCCGGCCCTCGACGGCGTGGAGAACCTTCCCACCGAACTCAACATGTTCCATGCCTCGCCCCTGCTGATGCGCTCGGCGCATTGGCATGCGCAGGTCGAGGTGAACTATATCATTCGCGGCTGGGCCCACTATGCCATGAGCGGCTACGAGGTCCGTTTCGGCGCCGGCGATCTGGCCCTCTTCTGGGGCGGCCAGCCGCATCGACTAGACGACGCATCCGAAGACCTCGTCTATGCCGGCGGCCACCTGCCTCTCGTGCACTTCTTCCGGCTGCGCTTGCCGCAGGGCGTGCAGGCCGGTCTGATGCAGGGCGCAGCGCTGGTCACACGGGCCACTGACGCCTCCGATCCAATCAATTTCGTCCGCTGGAATGATTATGTCCGTTCCGGTGATCCGCTGAAAATCAGCATGGCGGTGGACGAATTGCTGCTGCGGATCGAGCGCATTCGCTTCGCGCCCTACGAGCTGTCCTCTGGCCACCATGCCGGGTCGAACAGCCAGGCGACCGACCAGCACATCTCGCCCATCGTCGTGCGCATCTGCGACTATATCGCCGACAATTTCCGCGAGGATATCGACTCGGTCGACATCGCCGTGGCCGCCGATGTTCATCCGAAATACGCCATGACGGTCTTCAAGAAATGCACCGGCATGACGCTCAACGACTATGTCAGCCTCATGCGCCTCTCCTACGCTCAAGCCCTCTTGATGCGCGACGATGCCAATGTGTTGCAGGTTGCCATGGATAGCGGTTTTGGCTCGCTCAGCGCCTTCAACAAGCTCTTCCGCAAGATCGCCGGCATGTCGCCCAGCGATTTCCGCCGCGATCTGCGCTCTCGCCCTAGCTCGGTCCTGCCGCAACGCGTCGCGGCCTGCACGCCCTATAATTGAGGGCAGGGGCCATGGGCAGGGGGCTTGCGGCGCTTACTCTGGGTCTTCTCGTCATTCTCGGTCTCGTCGCGCTCCGGGTCGCCGATCCCTATCCGGTCCAGGTTGCCCGCGAGACCAGTTTTGATGTCTTCCAGCAGCTAAAGCCCCGCACTGCGCCCGACGGCTTGCCGGTCCGCATCATCGATATCGATGAAACATCCATGGCCGAAGTCGGCCAATGGCCCTGGCCCCGCGAAACTCTCGCGCGCCTCTCCGAGCGCTTGACCGAACTCGGCGCCGCCGCCATAGCCTTCGATATCCTCTTCAGCGAGGCCGAGCGCGGTTCCGACGCTGACGAGAATTTCGCCAAAACCCTGGCAGCCGGCCCCACCATTCTGGGCCTCGCCCAAAACGGCAGCGCGCTCCCCGTCACCATGCCAGCCAAGGCCGGCCTCGCAACAACCGGCAGCGATCCGCTTGCGGCCGTGCCCGAACTTGGCGGTGCGGCCCAACCCCTGCCTATCCTTGCTGAAGCCGCAAGCGGCCTCGGCGTCGCCAGCCTGGACCGCCAGGGGGCAGGGGTCGCCCGCCGCCTGCCGCTCCTTTGGCGCATCGATTCCGGCGCCGTTCCCACGCTCTCCGTCGAAGCCCTGCGCGTCGCCACGGGCGTGCCGACGCTGGTCGTCATGGGCGACAATGTCGATGGCCGCACTGTTGATGCCGTCCGGGTAGGAGACTTCTCCATACCCACCGGCCCAACCGGCGACCTCCGGCTCTACTATCGCGAGCTTCCGCCCGAGACCTACATTCCAGCCACTGACGTCCTTGACGATGACTACGCCGCCCTTGCTCCGCTCATCGCCGGCCACATCGTCTTCATCGGCAGCTCCGCCAGCGGCCTCAACGACATCCGCATCAGCCCCCTCGGCGCCCCAGTTCCCGGCGTTTCGATCCATCTGCAAGCGCTTGAGCAAATCCTCACCCAGACCTTCCTTGACCGCGCCGACTGGGTCTCCGGCCTGGAACTCCTGCTCCTCGCAGCCTCCTGCCTTGTCATCGTTCTGGCCGTCGTCGTCTCCGGCCCTCTGGTCGGGCTCGGCGTCTCGCTCGCTGTCGCTGCCGCCTCGGTCTCCTTCAGCTGGTGGAGCTTTTCGAGTCCCGGTCTCCTCATCGACCCGAGCTACCCGCTCTTCGCGGCCCTCGTCAGCTACGCCACCATGGCTTTCCTGCGCTTCACGGTCACCGATTTCGACCGCCGCCGCATCCGCCGCGCCTTTGGCTACTATGTCGAACCCTCGGTCCTCACCCAGATCGAAGCCGACCAGAGCCTGCTGCGCCTCGGGGGTAACGTGCGCGAATTGACCGTGATGTTCTCCGACGTCCGCAATTTTTCCGCCCTCGCCGAACGGACGACACCCGAGCAACTGGTCAGAATTCTCAACGGCCTCTTCGGCGCCCTCGGCGGCGCGATCATCCGCCATCGCGGCACCATCGACAAATTCATGGGCGACTCGGTCATGGCCTTTTGGAACGCCCCGGCCGAGGAAAAGGAGCACGCCCTTCTCGCCGGCCGCGCCGCCCTCGCCATGCGCGCCGCCCTGCGCGATCTCAATCGCGGCAGCAACGACCCCATCCATATCGGCATTGGCATCGCCACGGGCCCCGCTCTCGTCGGCAATATGGGTTTTGAGAAACGCTTCGACTATTCCTGCGTCGGCGACACCGTCAATGTCGCGAGCCGCATTGAAGGCGCCTGCAAGCCGGTCGGCTACAGCATCCTCGCGACATCAGGCATGGCCGCGGAAACCCCAGGCCTGGCTTTCCTCGATGCGGGGCAAGTGGAGCTCAAGGGAATGTCCGGCCGTGAGCCCATCAAACTGCTCGTCGGCGATGAAACGGTCAAAGCGAACCCAGCCTTCGAAGAATTGGCAACGCTTCACGCAGAACTTGTTTCCGCCCTCACGCGCGGCACTCTCGACACAAATCTGCTGAAGCGCTGCGAGGCTTTATCCGAAAAGATCGAACCGGAACTGGTCCAGTTCTACGCCGCGTTGCCCCCTCGCCTCGCGGACTTTCCAGTGGCCGAGCCGGACATGCCCTCAGGCATTCGCCTGGGCGATGAGGCCGTGGCGAGCCGAGGCAATGTGCCGGCGCATCAGGATTTCCGATAGTTCCGCATCCCTATCGGCAATCGCCTCGACGATCCGCTCATGCTCCGCCAGTGCACGCTGCGCCCGGCCCGGCACGATGCGATGCTGCATGCGGTAGAGCCGGAAGAGCGTGTAATATTCGCCGCAGAGCAGGTCGAACAGGTGCTGGTTCCTCCCGATCCGCGCGATCATGAAGTGAAAGTCCGAATTGGCCGTGGCCTGCCAATAAACCATGGCGTCGGGCTTGGAGAGCGCGTCGCGGTGGTGCGCCAGCATGGCGCGAAGCTGGTCAATCTCCGCCTCGGTCGCATTCTCCGCCGCATGCCGCGCCGCCAGCCCCTCCAGCACTTCGCGTATGGTGAAAAGCTCGAGCGCATCGCCCGGCGTCGGCACGACAACCCGCGCCCCTTGCCGAGGCGCACGGGTCACCAGCTTGCGCTCCTCAAGCCGCCTTATGGCCTCACGCAGTGGCCCACGGCTGACGCCATATTGCGCAGCAAGCCGCGGCTCGCTGAGCTTGGTGCCGGGCGCGAGAGTGCCAATGACAATGGCCTCGCTCAGTTGCTCGAACAACTGATCGGTCAGCAGCCGGTCGTCTGGCATCTCGATTGTCTCGGCGTCCTGATCCATCATGCTCCAGCGTCGCTATAGTCCAAGGGCCGGCCTCCATAGCGCATGGATCGCGCCACGCAAAGCGGCGCGATCCGGCTTGTGTCCCTTAGAGACCGTGATCGAAAATGCCCTGTCCGGTGGGCTTCGACGGGGTCACGC
The DNA here is from genome assembly GCF_024707125.1 of Devosia sp. Classification (GTDB taxonomy): domain Bacteria; phylum Pseudomonadota; class Alphaproteobacteria; order Rhizobiales; family Devosiaceae; genus Devosia. Next base: position 171,455 of record NZ_JANQAH010000003.1, on the reverse strand, counting down.
TGCCCTGCGGCAGCGCCGGAATAAGCACATCGAGCTTGCCCGCAGCGAGGCTCGAAAAGCCCTTGGCCGCTTCAAGGAAAGCCTTGCGGTCGGCGTCGGCCAGCTCGCCCTTGGTCAGCGTCTCGAACTTGCCGGCATAGTCCGGCCAGGTCCATGGATGGTTGCCATTGGGATGAGCATCGGCCACGCCACGCTCGCCCGTGATCACACGGCCGTCGTCCAGGGTGACAATGATCTTGCCGCCAAAGGCGCGCTTGTCCGGATCGGGATCGAGGTAGCGCACTGTCCAGGATGGCTCTTCCACCGTGCGGATCTTGTGCCACAGTGCCACCGTCGACGGCGTCCGTGCACGCTCGCGCGAATAGGAGTCGACATGGTGCCATTTGCGGTCTTCGAGCGCGACCGCAAGGATATACATGATCGAGTGATCAAGCGTTTCGCGTGATGCTTCCGGATCCATCTTCTGCGGATCGTTGGCGCCGGTGCCGATCACATTATGCGTGTGATGGCTGGTCTCGAGCAGGATATCCTTCACCTTCGAGAGATCACCGATCTGGCCCGAAAGGTCGATCGCAAGGTCGATCAGCGCCTGTGCCTGATACTCGGCCGAATGCGCCTTGGTATAGGTCTCCATGATGCCGCGCGGGCTTTCGCCGGGGGCGGGCAGGGACACCTTGTAGGCCTCACTCTTGCCGCCGAGCATCCAGGCGATCACCGAATCTTCGCCCTCATAGATCGGCGAAGGCGAAGCCTCGCCACGCATGGCGCGGTCGATACATTCAATGGCGAGCTTGCCCGAGAATCCCGGAACATAGGCCTTCCAAGAGCTGATCTCACCCTTACGCGACTGGCGCGTCGAGAAACTCAGGTGCACCGCCTGGTTGACCGCCTGGAAGATCACTTCCGTCGACAGCCCCAGCATGGCGCCGATGGCCGCCGTGGTCGCCGGTGCCAGATGCGCCACGTGGTCCTTCTTGTACTTATGCAGCGAAATCGCCTTCACCAGCGCCACATGCACTTCATAGGTGACCGCAATGCCACGGGCCAGGTCGGCACCACCGATCCCCATCTGCTGCGCCACAGCGATCAGCGGCGAGATCGCATCGCCCGGATGCGAATAGTCGGCCGCAAGGAAGGTGTCGTGGAAATCGAGTTCACGCACGGCCGTTGCATTGGCCCATGCCGCCCATTCCGCATCGACGCGCACGCCGCTGCCCAGACCATAAACCGTCGCGCCACCCTTGCGCGGATGCGCCAGCGCCATGGCGCGGGCCGCGGCAACCGGCGCCCGGTTGATGGCCGCAAGGCCCACGCTGGCATTATCGACGATACGGCAGGCGATCATCTCGATCACGTCGGCATCGAGCGGCCCACAATTGGCGGCAACCTCGGCAATGTGCCAGGCAAGCTGGCTCTCGCGCGGCAGGTTGGCGGCGGATGGATGAACTTTTACGTCGTAGGTCTTCATGGTCGGAAGATTTCCCTATTCAGGCTTTTAGGCGTTGGCGCGCAGGCGCTTGAGGAGGATGGGCAGTGCCAGGAGGAGCACGGCCAGGGTGATGAAAATTGCCGAGAGCGGCGTTGAAACGAGAACCAGCGGATTGCCCTGGCCGGCGGCGAGGGCCGTCCGCAGCTGCGTCTCCGCCATCGGCCCGAGAATGAGCCCGATCAGCACCGGCGCGATGGGGAAGTCATAAACCCGCATCACATAGCCGGCGAGACCGACGACCAGCATGATGGTCAGATCCATCCATGATCCCGCGAGCCCCCAGACGCCGATCATGGCGAACACCAAAATACCGGCATAAAGCTGTGGCCGCGGAATGCGCAGCAGCTGTACCCAGATGCCGACCAGCGGCAGGTTGAGCACCAGCAGCATCACATTGCCCACATAGAGCGAAGCAATGAGCCCCCAGATCAGCGCCGGGTTGGACGTGAAGAGAAACGGTCCCGGCTGCAGGCCATAATTCTGGAACGCCGCCAGCAGCACCGCGGCCGTCGCCGAAGTCGGCAGGCCCAGCGTCAGCAGCGGCACCAGAATGCCAGCCGCCGCAGCATTGTTGGCCGCTTCCGGCCCGGCCACGCCTTCAATAGCGCCCTTGCCGAATTCTTCGGGATACTTGGTGAGCTTCCGCTCCAGCGTATAGGACAGCATGGTCGGGATTTCCGAGCCGCTGCCGGGGAGGGCGCCCATGGGGAACCCAATCGCCGTGCCACGCAGCCATGGCTTCCAAGACCGCGCAAAATCCTGCTTGGTCATCCAGAGCTGGCCCTTGATCGGGGCCATCACGCCCGGCGTCGAGCGATAGCGGCTGGCGACATAGAGGATTTCACCCACCGCAAAGAGCGAGACCAAAACCACGGTCAGCGCAATGCCGCGCAAAAGCTGCATATTGCCAAACGTCAGGCGCGGTTGCCCCGTCATCGCATCGATGCCGATGACGCCAATGGCAATGCCGAGGAACAGGGACACGAACCCACGCGTGCGCGATGTGCCCATAACCACGGCCACCGAACAGAAGGCCAGCGCCGTAATGGCAAAATAGTCTGTCGGCTTGAAATAGAAGGCCAGCTCAGCCACGGCCGGCGCGGCGAATGTCAGCGCCAGCGTCGCGATTGTACCGGCCACAAACGACCCGATTGCCGCCGTTGCCAGCGCCGCCGCGCCACGCCCGGCCCGGGCCATCTTGTTGCCCTCGAGCGCGGTCATCATCGACCCCGCTTCGCCCGGCGTATTGAGCAGGATGGACGTCGTCGACCCGCCATACATCGCGCCATAGAGAATACCGGCGAACATGATGAAAGCGGAAGTCGGGGCGAGCGCTGTGGTCACCGGCAGCAGCAGCGCAATGGTCAGCGCCGGGCCGATGCCGGGCAGAATACCAATAGCGGTGCCGAGCACCGAGCCGACCAGCGCCCACATGAGATTTGTCGGCTGCAGCGCAACGCTGAAGCCATGCAGCAGAAGCTCGAAAGTTTCCACGTCCTACACTCCCAGAGGCGGGAAGAACCGGCCCAGTTGCAGCCCGAGCTGGTTGAAGAGGAACCAGGCAGCGCAAGCCAGTATGGCGCCGCAGATGAGGTCGAGCCACCAGCGGCGCGAGCCAAAAGCATTGGCAACCAGCACGAAAGAAAGCGTCGCGGTAAATGGCATGCCCAGCGGCCCCATGGTGACGATCGGCAAGGCGACGGCGACGAGGGCCGTCAGAAAAGCCCGCTTGTCCATCTTGGTCGAGCCGTCGGCATCTTCAGCGTCCTGCGCCTCAAACGTCTCACCGCGCCAGATTTGCAGCACCAAAATGGCGCCGAGAATAAGCAAGCCCCCGCCGGCAAGCGTCACGAACAGGCCCGGCCCCACGGCAGCATAGCGCGCGCCCTGCGGCAGTCCGAAACCGGCATAGAGCCACACCGCGCCCATCGCCATCAGGCCGATGCCGATCCAATAGGGTTTGGGAGAAGCGGGGGCAGCCGCTGGGCTGCCCCCTTCAGTCGTGTTGCGCTCGTCAGTTGACAAGGCCGGCGTCCTTCAGGATCTGGCCCTGACGCTCGGTTTCTTCGGCAATGAAGGCGCCGAATTCGTCACCGGCGAGGAAGTAGTCTTCCCAGCCCTGCGCTTCGAGAACGGCCTTCCACGCATCGCTCTGCGAGAGCTTGGTGAAGTTCTCGACCCAGACGGCATAGTTGTCGTCCGGAGCGCCCGGAGCGGCCAGAATACCGCGCCAGTTGGCCATCTCGACGTCATAACCGGCTTCGTGGAAGGTCGGCACGTCAGGCAGGTTGGGGCGACGCTCGGCAGAGGTCACGCCGAGGATCTTGATGCGACCCTGTTCGGCGAACTGGGCAAATTCCGAAGTGCCCGAAACACCGGCAGTCAGCGTGCCATTGACGATGGCCGTCACGGTTTCAGCGCCCGAGGTCTGCGGAATGTAGTTGAGGTCGGCAACCGGAATGTCACCGGCCTGTGCCAGCAGTGCGAGCGAGATGTGGTCGACGCCACCGGCAGAACCGCCGCCGAGAGCTGCCGCACCCGGATCAGCCTTGATGCCGGCAACGAGGTCGGCCAGCGTGTTGTACGGCGAATCCGCCGCAACGGCGATCACCAGATATTCAGCGGTCAGGCGGGCAACCGGGCGGAATTCGGCGAGATTGATCGGCGAATTGTTGAGCTTGATCGCGCCCACGGTGATGGCACCGAACACAGCCAGCGCATCGGGCTGACCCGTCGAGGTGCCGAGGAATTCGGCGAGACCAACCGTACCACCGGCGCCACCGGTATTGGTGAAATTGACGCCGCCGGTATAGATGCCGGCATCATTGAGCGCCTGGAACGCCTGACGACCCGTGCCATCCCAGCCACCGCCGGGATTGGCGGGCAGCATGACATTGACCTGGGCGCTGGCTGCGCCAGTTCCCAGCACCGCCGTCATGGCCAGCGCGGCGAGCGTCTTGGTAAACTTCATTCTGATCCTCCCGAGCGCCCGTTTTGCGGCATCATGCCGTCTCCTCCGGTTGCGCTCAAAACTGTCGACAGATTTTGCCCATAAACCTCACCACATTGGAGATTGGGCGTCAACATTCTTAATTCTGCTGACAGAATGTGAAATGCGACCTTTGTCGGAGATGGCGCCTGCCGCCGCACTTCTCACCCTGACGACGCCAAATTTGCCGGATTTGCTTCTGGCCTAGATGCAACCGTGATCTATTTGCTTTAGTGGGGCTCACCGCCCCGCTGCCGCGAGAGACGGGTTCGCTTCCGGGAGCCATCATGTTCGCCGAAACCCTCGTCGTCATCATCGTTGCCATCGGCATCTCCGCCTTCGCCGAGCGCAGCAATTTTCAGCCGGCCTTGCTGGTTGCCATCGTCGGGCTCGGCGCCTCGTTCATTCCCGGTCTCCACCGCCTCGAACTCGAGCCCGAGATCATCCTCGGCATCGTCTTGCCGCCGCTGCTCTTTTCTGCCGCGTCCGATTTCTCCTTCACCAGTTTTGCCAAGCGCCTCGGCTCAATCGTCAATCTCGGCGTGTTTCTGGTCTTTGCCTCCGCCGTAGCAGTGGCAGTCGTCGCCACCTGGACAGTCCCCGGCATGCCGATCACCGCAGCGCTCGTGCTCGGCGCCATCGTCGCGCCACCCGATGCCGTCACCGCCATTGCGATAGGCAGCAAGGCCGGCCTGCCATCAGGTCTCATGACCGTGCTGAAAGGCGAGAGCCTCATCAACGACGCCGCGGCCCTGACCCTTCTCGCCGTAGCCGTGGCAACCACGGCTGGCACGCATGCTTTCATCGACAACACGGCTCTCTATTTCCTCTACGCTTCCGTGGTGGGGGTGATACTGGGCCTCGTCATCGGCCACGGCGCCCAATTCGCCCGCCGACGCCTCGCCAATCCGTCCCTGGCCACCGTCGTCTCGGTCATCGTGCCCTTCGCGGCCTATCTCGTCGCCGAAGAGCTGCACGCCTCGGGCGTACTCGCAGTGGTCGCCGCCGGCTTCGCCCTCGGGCATCACGGCACCCAGTCCGGCTACGAAGAGCGCATGCAGGAACGCCAGTTCTGGCGCACCATCGACACGCTGCTCGAAACCTTCGTTTTTGCCTATATCGGCCTGCAACTGCGCTTCGTCATCGACGACGCATTCGACGCCGGGCTCGACATCAGCGACCTGCTCCTCGCTGGCATCGCCATTTTCGTCACCACTGTTGTCGTGCGCTTCGCCTGGGTCTTTGTCACGGCCGTCATGGCCCGCCGACGTCACCGTGCCGTCATGCAAAGGCTGGCCGAACCACGTAGACGACCCGAGCGCCGTCCGCCTCCGACGCCGGAAACGCCGCTGACCTGGAAAGAAAATGCCGTCCTCTCCTGGACCGGTATGCGTGGCGTCGTCACGCTTGCGGCTGCTGCCGGTATTCCCTTCATGACGGTATCAGGCGAATCCTTCCCCTACCGGGAAGCCATCGTCGCGCTGGCCTTCCTCGTCACCATAGCGACGCTGCTTGTCCAGGGGATCTCCTTGCCCTGGCTCATCGAGCGCCTCAGCCTCGAAGACGGCGACGACAAGGCCTATGCCGAAGAGCAACACCAGTTGGCCCGTCGCCTGGCGCACGAGGCCAACGCCGATGCCCTGGCAGAATTCCGTCTCACCCATACCTCACCCCGATCGCAGCGCCTCGCTGAAGCCATGGCCAGGCGCGCCGATCGCGCCTCCGAGGAGGAAGAGGAGGAAGAAGCACAGGAGCGGGGCTGGGGTTTTGATCCCGACGAAGCCTATCAACTCGGCCGGCTTTTGCTCGACGCGCGCCGCAAGCGCCTGATCGCCGCCCGCGATGCGCGGGAGCTGGACGATATGGTCCTGCGCGAAGTCCTCGAACAGATGGACCTCGAACAGGCTCTCATGGACGGCATGACCAAGGGTGTAAGCCGCCTCTAGCCGGGGCCAGACGGCCCCAGCAACAATTCGATTTCCTCTTAGCGGTCGATACGCGCCTGATGGATCGGTGCGTATCGGTCGCCCTGAATGACGATCCCCGAAACGGCCGCCTCGATCTCCGCCAATTCCTGCGCACTGAGCTCGACACTCGTGGCGCCGATATTTTCCTCAATCCGGCTCAGCTTGGTCGTGCCAGGGATAGGCGCCATCCACGGCTTCTGGGCCAGCACCCAGGCAAGCGCCAGTTGCGCCGGAGTGATGTTCTTATCCCCGGCAATGCGGGTCACAGTGTCGGCCAACACCTGATTGGCCTTGCGGCTCTCAAGATCAAAGCGCGGCACCGTATTGCGGAAATCCTTCTCGACGAAGGTGGTGTTGGCGTCGATCGTCCCGGTGAGAAATCCCTTGCCGAGCGGGCTGAAGGGCACAAAGCCGATCCCGAGTTCTTCGAGCACGGGGATGATCTGCTCCTCCGGCTCACGCCACATCAGCGAGTATTCGCTCTGCAGCGCTGCAACCGGCAACACGGCATTGGCCCGGCGGATATTGGCGACGCCAGCTTCCGACATGCCGAAGTGCTTCACCTTGCCCTCGGCAACCAGCTCTTTCACCGTCCCGGCCACGTCCTCCATCGGCACATTGCGGTCCACCCGGTGCTGATAGAGGAGGTCGATATAGTCGGTCCGCAGCCGCCGAAGTGAGCCTTCCACAGCCTTGCGAATACGCTCGGGCCGGCTGTCCGGCACGCCGCTGCCGTCGATATCGAAACCGAACTTGGTAGCAATCACCACCTGGTCGCGGATCGGCTCCAGCGCCTCGCCAACGACTTCCTCGTTCTTGTACGGCCCATAGACTTCGGCTGTATCGAAAAACGTGATCCCGCGCTCGAAAGCGCCCCGGATCAGCTTCACGCCCTCGGCCGTCTCCAGCGGCACGCCATAGGACTGGCTGATGCCCATGCAACCAAGGCCGATCGCCGAAACTTCCAGACCGCCTTTGCCAAGAATACGCTTCTTCATTTTGGTTCCTCCAAAAGCCATGCGCCATATCGGCGGCTCGCTTATCGCTCACCACCTTCCATCAGCACTCTAGGCCTTCCGCGTCGCGCGATAATCCGCAAAAATTTGCGAGCCCTTGTGAGTGGAATTCATCAATTGTCTATCGTCATCCCCTGTCCATAACGGACGTTTGTCGTTGCAAACGCTTGGGTCTTCTCCCAATCTGGCTTGGTTCCCTGAGCGCGTCCCAAGGCCCCGCTCGCTCTTATTGTTCGCTCCATCCGCCTCCGCCGATGCAGCGAAAACACCAAGCCGATTTCATCCATGACCACACTTGATGCCGTTCTCGCCCAAGCCGATCAGCAACTCGATGCCAGCCTCGAGCGGCTCTTCGAGCTGATCCGCATTCCCTCCGTTTCCACCGAACCCCAATATGCCGCCGATTGCCGCCGTGCTGCCGAATGGCTGCGCGATGAACTTTCCAGCCTCGGTTTCGATGCCACGGTCCGCGACACGGCCGGTCACCCCATGGTCGTCGGCCACGGCCCTGTCACTTCAGGCCCACACGTCCTCTTCTACGGCCATTACGACGTGCAGCCCGTCGATCCGCTGGCCCTCTGGAATACGCCGCCCTTCGAACCCACGCTGGTTCCCCAGCCCGATGGCGAAACCTTCATCACCGGCCGCGGCGCCTCCGACGATAAGGGGCAGTTGCTGACCTTCATCGAAGCCTGCCGCGCCTGGAAGGCGGTCACTGGCAGCCTCCCCATCCGCATTTCCATGCTCTTCGAAGGCGAAGAAGAAGCCGGCTCGCCCTCGCTCGGGCCATTCCTCGCCGCCAATGCCGATGACCTCCGCGCCGACACCATCCTCGTCTGCGACACCGACATGTGGGACCGCGGAACCCCGGCCATCACCACCATGTGGCGCGGCTTCGTCTCCGAAGAATTCGAGGTAACCACCGCCGACCGCGATCTCCATTCCGGCATGTTCGGCAGCGCCGCGCGCAATGCCGTGCAACTCATCTCCACCATTCTCGGCCAGCTCCGCAGCGACGATGGCAGCGTCGCCATTCCCGGCTTCTACGACGGCGTCACCGAACTCCCCGAAGCCAACAAAGCCGAGTGGGAGCGTCTTCCCTTCGACGCCGAAAAGTTCCTCGGCGATATCGGCCTTTCTATCCCCGCCGGCGAACAGGGCCGCTCGGTCCTCGAACAGGTCTGGGCCCGCCCGACCGCCGAAGTCCACGGCGTCTGGGGCGGCTATTCCGGCGACGGCTTCAAGACCGTCATCCCCGCCAAGGCGGGCGCGAAAATCTCCTTCCGCCTCGTTGACGGTCAGGACCCCAACCGCATCCGCGAAATCTTCCGCGACTTCGTCCGCGCCCGCATCCCGGCCGATTGCTCGGTCACCTTCAAGGCCTATGGCACCGCCGCCGCGCGATCCATGCCCCTCGACGGCGTCCTGCTCACCAAGGCCAAGCACGCCCTGACCGAAGAATGGCAGCGCGAAACCGCGCTGGCCGGCACCGGCGGCTCGATCCCGATCCTTGGCGAGTTCAAGGAACGCCTCGGCATGGACAGCCTCCTCATCGGCTTTGCCCGGTTCGACAACCGCATCCATAGCCCCAACGAAAAATACGACCTATCGAGCTTCCACAAGGGCATTCGCTCCTGGGTGCGCATCCTCCACGCTTTCTCCGAGGCCTGAACCATGGCGATTACCCGCTTCTCCGTAGCCCCGCTTCATAGCCAGATCACCACGCTCGCCGCCGTCGCCGGGGGCAGGGCGCCCGCCGATCTCGTCATCACTGGCGCGCGCATGCTCTCGACCTATTCCGAGCGCATCGCCAGCGACAAGGAAATCTGGCTCTCCGGCGGCCGCATCGCCGCGGTCAAACCGGCCGGCTCCTACAAGCTCGGCCCGGCCCCGAAGGCGCTCTACGACGCCAAAGGCGGCATCATCGCCCCCGGTCTCGTCGATCCCCATATCCACATCGAAAGCTCGATGGTCACCGCCTGCGCCTATGCCGAGGCGGCCCTGCTCAATGGCACCACGACGATCTTCTGCGACAGCCACGAGATCGGCAACGTCATGGACGTGGCCGGCGTCGAAGCCATGCTCGAAGACGCCCGCCTCGCCCCTCTCTCGATCTTCCTCACCGTCCCTTCAACGGTCCCCGCCACCTCGCCCGAACTCGAAACCGCCGGCGGCGACCTGACCCCCGAAAAGATCGGCGCCCTCTTCGACAAGTGGCCCGAAGCCGTAGCTCTCGGCGAAAAGATGGACTTCGTCCCCGTCGCCATGGGCGATCCGCGCAGCCACGCCATCATCGCCGAAGCCCTCAAGCGCGGCCGCCCGGTCTCCGGCCACATCTACGGCCGCGAATTCGTCGCCCCCTATGCCGCCGCTGGCGTCACCGATACCCACGAAGCGATCGACCGCGATATTTCCGACGACTTCGTCGATGCCGGCATCTGGGTCTTTCTCCGCGGCGGCAATCCGGCGACGCCATGGAATTCCATCGTCGAAGCCATCAAGCCGATCACCGAACTTGGCGCCAGCCACAAGCGCTACTGCGTCTGCACCGACGATCGCGACGCCGACGATCTCCTCAGCTTCGGCTTGGATTGGGTCGTGCGCGAAGCCATCCGCTGCGGCGTCAAACCCGAACAGGCTTGGTCCATGGGCTCGCTCCACGGCGCCACCCGCTTCGGCATGGGCGATGAAATCGGCGGCCTCGGCGGCGGCCGCCGCGCCGATCTCGTCCTCCTCGATGATGATCTGAAGCCGGTCAACACCTGGTATGGCGGCGCGCTGATGGTCGAAGACCGGAAGGTCACGCCCTTGCTGGAAGACACGCTCAACCAGCGTTATCGCTACCCCGACGCGGCCTACAACACCGTCCACCTTCCCAAGTCGCTAAAACTCGTGCCCGACCTGCCAAGCGGCGCCGTCACCGCCAATGCCATCGGCATCGAAATGCCCGGTATCATCCTGCCGCATCGCAAGGTGGACATCGCCCCGGCCAATGACTGGGAAACCATCCTCGAACGCGACAATCTCAGCTTTGTCACCGTCATCGAGCGCCACGGTAAGTCCAATGGCGGCATCGCCTATGGCCTCCTGCACGATTTCGGCATCAAGAACGGCGCCGTCGGCTCCAGTGTCGGCCACGACAGCCACAACATCATCCTGGCCGGCACCAACGAAGCCGACATGCAGCTCGCCCTCAAAACCATCGAAGCCGCCAATGGCGGTATCGTCGTGGTCGAAGATGGCAAGGTGCTCGCCTTCGTCGCCCTCCCGGTCGCCGGCCTCATGTCCGACAAGCGCGTCCACGAAGTCGCGACCGAAAACCAGGCCCTCAAAAAGGCCTGGCAACAGGTCGGCTGCACCATCCCCTATATGGGCTTCAACCTCATCCCGCTCTCGGTGATCCCGGAAATCCGCATCACCGACAAGGGCCTGGTAAAAGTGCCCGAAATGACCTTGGCGCCGCTCTTCGACTAGAAAGGAAACGACCATGGCCGGCCACCGTGTCTTCTCCATCAGCGTCGCGAGCGTTTATCCGCACTACATCACGAAGGCGGAGAAGAAGGGGCGGACCAAGGCCGAGGTCGACGAACTCATCTGCTGGCTGACCGGACACAGCCAGCAGACCCTCCATGAGGAACTGGAAAAGAAGACCACCTTCGAGGATTTCTTCAACCACGCTCCGCAGCTGAACCCGGCAAGATCACTGATCAAGGGCGTCGTCTGCGGCATCCGCGTGGAAGAGATCGAAGACCCGATGATGCGCGAACTCCGCTACCTCGACAAAATCATCGACGAACTCGCCAAGGGCAAGGCGATGGAAAAGATCAAGCGGAGCTAGCCGAAGTTCCGAAAATCACAGCTCCGCCAAACATCTGGCGGCCTTCGCCGGGATGCCCGTAGCCGCCGCATGACGGGGAGACGTCCCCGTGACGCGGCGACGCTGGCCCCCAAAAATCTTCGCACTCATCCTCCTCACTTAAGGAAATGTCGCCGATTGACTCTTTACCGGCCGACCAGTAAGTAAATATCCGCCCGGCGAGGAGCGAGCGGGCATGCTTTTGCAACTGGGAGGAAATAATGACAGTCTGCACAGTGATTGGACGGCGGGCACTGCTCGCGGCCAGCCTCGGTCTGATGGTTTCGGGCAGCGTTGGCGCCGTTCTGGCACAGGACAATCTCTACGGAACGGCGGAAGCCCCCGTTGAAATCCGCATGATCGCCAACGAAGCATTCGCCGGCCAGTGGCAGGATGCGATGGTCACCGAGTTCAACAAGCACTATCCCGGCATCAAGGTTGTCATTGACGGCGTGCCCTATCCGGAACTGCTCGCCAAGAGCATGCTCGATGCGACCGGTCCAGAGCCGACCTACGACATCATCATTGCCGACGATCCCTGGATTCCCCAGCTCGCAGAAGCTGGCGTGCTGCTCGACCTGAAAAAGGACGCCGCGCAGTGGACCGATGCCGGCTATGACTGGGACGACTTCAACGCTGCCCCGCTCGCGGCCAGCGAATGGAACGGCGTGCAATATGGCGTGCCGCTGCGTTCCAATCTCCTGCTGATGTTCTACAACAAGTCGCTTTACGACAAGGCCGGGGTGCCGCAGCCGACCCCTGAGCTGACCTGGACCGACTACATGGCGCAGGGCGAAAAGCTGGTGCAGGACACCAATGGCGACGGCCAGATCGATGCCTGGGGCGTCGATACCTATTTCAATCGCGACGTGCTGACCCCCACCATCTGGCAGACCATTCTCAACTCCAATGGTGGCCAGTTGCTCGATGAGAACAACAAGGCGGCTTTCAACAACGACCTGGGCAAGGCAGCGCTGCAGACCCATATCGACCTGCTCAAGTTTGCCCCGACCGGTGGCTCCAGCCACAGCTTCAACGAGTCCCTGCAGGCGTTCCGCCAGGGCCAGGTTGCCACCATGTTCATGTGGGGCAGCGTGTTCAAGGGCACGGCCGTCGATCCCAAGACAACGACGCTGACCACCGATCAGGTTGGCATTCAGGTGATGCCGGTCGGCTCCGAGAGCGCCGGCGCGCACCGCGGCATCTGGAGCGGTGCCGTCAACAACAAGAGCCGCAATCCGGCTGCTGCCTGGGCACTGCTGCAGTGGCTGAGCTCGAAGGAAGGCGAAGTCTGGCACTCCAATACGCTGGGCGTGTTCCCGGCCCGCAAGTCGACACTGGCCAGCACGCCTGAGCAGGAATGGCTGACGCCGGTCTTCGCCGCGCTGCAGATGGGCTATGAAATGGTCGACACCGGCCACATGTGGCGCCCGCGCGATCCCAAGTCCGATGCCGTGCAGCAGGTCTTGGCTGACGAAACCTCGCGCGCCATTTCCGGGCAGATCGACGTTGCCGGGGCTCTGGCCAGCGCCGAGCAGAAGATCAACGAGATCATGGGGAACTAACCTATCTTCCGATCCAATGAGCAAGGGCGTGCCAGTCGGCGCGCCCTTATCTTTGTCCGGCATAGTGGAAACCGTGATGTCCGATCAGCTCGTAGAACGCGAGATTACCGCGCCTGTCGATATCTGCCTCCCCGACGGTCGGCTCAATCCGGCGGCGGTCGGCTGGAGTCGTTTCCCGCAACATCGCCCAAATCTCAGCGGTTGGGGTCGCAACAAGCGTTTTGAATATTGGTGCATCATCGCGCCGGATCTCATCGTCTCGGCCAATATTTCGCACCACGACTACCGGGCAAATGTTTCAGCAACGGCGGTGGATCGGGAAACAGGGGCCAAGGCGGGGAAGGGCGCCAATCTCTGGCTGCCACGCGCCAACATGCTCAGCGACCCGACTCACGGCGTCTCGATGCGGGCGGATGCGCCAGGCCTCACCCTGCGCCTCGAACCCAATACCGCGGGCACACGCCTCATCGCAGAAACCGCCGACATGCGTTTCGACCTGCAAGCGCACACCCCGGCCGGTCACGAAAGCATGGGGGTATTGGTCCCCTGGTCATCGAGCCGCTTCCAATACACCCGCAAGGACAATTGCATTCCGGTCGAGGGCCTCGTCGAAACCCCCGGACGGCAATACCAGCTCAGTGCCGACACGACCCTGGCTCTTTACGATCACGGCCGCGGCCGCTGGCCCTACCGCACGCGCTGGAATTGGGGCGCCGGCAGCGGCTACTGCGATGGCCGCCAGCTTGGCATCAATATCGGCGGCAAATGGACCGACGGCACGCCATCGAGCGAGAATTTCGTGCGCATCGATGGCCGGATCAACAAGATCAGCGAGCATCTGACCTGGCACTACGATCCCAAAGACTGGCTAGCACCGTGGCGGGTCACTGGAGCGCGCGTCGACCTGACCTTCACGCCAAATCACCACCAACTCTACCTGTTCGATCGTTGGGTGATCATGGCCCGCGCCGACCATTGCTTCGGCCACTTCAACGGCACGGTTGTTGCTGACGACGGGACCACCGTGCCGGTCCGCGAAATCTTCGGCATGATCGAGGAAGTGGAGCGTCGTTGGTAGGCGCCGTTTTGGCGCATTGACACTTTACCGGCCGTTCGGTAAGTAAATGCCCAACAACAGACTTGTTGCGGATTGCCAAGGATTTTGCGCCCCAGAATGGCGCCCGGCAATACCTACATTATGAGGGGAGGGTACCGGGTGGCCATCACAGCCATGGACAATCAGACTACGCATCGGCGTAGTCGCACAAGGGCTCGCCTGGCGGATTTTTCCAGCCGCTGGTCCTTCATGCTGCCGGCGGCGATCATTCTCTTCGCGGTTCTGGTGTACCCGATCTTCTATACCCTGCAGATCAGCTTCTCGCGGCTCGATCTCGCCTCCTTCACGGCCTCGCAATGGGTCGGTTGGGACAATTACAGCACGGTTCTGCGCGATGACCGCTTCTGGCAATCGATGCAGGTGACCGGCATCTACCTGCTGTTCGCCCTGCCCATTCAGATGGTCCTGGGTTTTGGTATTGCCTACCTCATCAACGCGCCCTGGAAGGGGCGGGACGTGGTTCGCGCGCTCTTCATCATCCCCATGGTCGTCGCCCCGGTCGTGGCCGGCGGCGTCTGGCGCATGATTCTCGATCCCCTCTGGGGCCTGATGAATTATTGGCTCGGCCAGATCGGTATCGGGCCCATCGACTGGCTGGGCACGCCCAGCCTTGCGATGGCGACCATCGTCATCATCGATACCTGGCGCTGGACGCCCTTCGTCATCCTGATCGCCACGGCCGCCCTGCTGTCCCTGCCCAAGGATGTGTTCGAGGCCGCCGATATCGACGGCGCCAACTGGTGGACCAAGCTCTGGTCGATCGCCTTGCCGCTGCTGCTGCCGATCATTGCGGCCACCTTCGTCGTGCGCTGGCTCGGGGCGGTGAAAATGTTCGACATCGTCCTCGCCGCCACCTTGGGCGGGCCTGGCGGCGCTACCAATGTGATCAATCTCTTCATCTACGAGCAGGCCTTCCGCACGCTGCGCTTTGCTGAATCATCGGCCATGGCGGTCATCGTTCTGGTCATCACCATGGTTCTGACAGGCGCCTTCCTGTTTGGCATTCGCAAGCTGGAGGACGTGCAGTGACCCTCGACGCAACCCCGGCCTCCACGCATCGTTTCCGCCGCAATCTCGCCCGCCAGCTCCGCATCTGGAGCGGGGTTGTCATTGCGCTGGTATTCCTCTTCCCGATCTTCTGGATGGTGCTGACCTCGTTCAAGATGCCCAAGGACATCTTCACCACCCCGCCAACCTTCTTCTTCCAGCCCACCATCGACACCTATGTCGAATATATCTGGCGGGCCGATATCCCCCGGCGGTTGCTCAATACGGTGATCGTTTCCTTTGGCTCGGCGCTGATTTCCATCGTCGCGGGCGGCATGGCCGGCTACGCCCTGGCGCGGTTGCGCATTCGCGGCGCCGGATTTTTGGGGACGCTGCTGCTGCTGTCGCGCGGCGTTCCGCCTATCGCGCTGGCCGTGCCGATGTTCCTCGTGGCGCGCAAATTCGGACTGACCGACAAGCACATCACGCTGATCCTGGCCTATTGCACCTTCCTCATTCCCTACGTCATGTGGCTGATGCGCGGCTTCTTTTTGGCCCTGCCCAAAGAGCTCGAAGAATCTGCCATGATCGATGGCTGCTCCCGCTTCGGCGCCTTCATCAAGATCATCGTGCCCATCGCCATGCCGGGCATTCTCTCCACCCTGATCTTCAGCGTCATCCTGGCCTGGGAAGAACTGCTCTTCGCACTGGTCCTCACCAACCGCAACGCCTCCACCGTGCCCGTCGCCATGGCCGGCATTGCCGGCGACACCGTCAACGGCGCCAATTGGGGCGCCTTGACAGCGGTGGGTACGCTCATGGTCGTGCCGGTCGTCATCTTTGCCCTCCTGGTGCAGAAGTGGCTTGTCCAGGGCCTTGCCGATGGGGCGACCAAGGGATGAACGCCATTCATCGTATCGAGCGTGAAATCACGCAGCCGGTCGACATGTGCCGCCCCGATGGCCGGCTGAACCCTGAGGCCGTCGGTTGGAGCCGCAAGGCTTTGCACCGCGCAAATCTAAGGGGCTGGGGGCGCAACAAGCGGTTCGAATACTGGTGCATCGTTGCGCCGGATTTCCTGATCACCGCCAATGTCTCCCACCACGATTATCGGGCCAATGTGGCCTCGACCTATATCGACCGGAACAGCCACGCAAAGCTCGCCCATCGCCAAAATGTCTGGCTACCGCCGAGAGACACCATGAACGATCCGCTGAGCCGCGAGCGCGTGGCCGGCAAGGCCAAGGGCCTGACCGTGGTGCTCGAACCCAATGCAGAGGGCACCCGCATTCTGGTCGAGGCAGAGCGCCTGCAAGCGGAACTGCAGGCCTTCGAGGCGCCGGATCGGGAATCCATGGGCGTGCTCGTGCCCTGGGACAACAAGCGCTTCCAGTACACCAGGAAAGACAACTGCATCCCGGTAGAAGGCGTAGTGGTCGTCGACGGCGTCGAGAAGCGCGTCTCCCCCGAAACGACCCTTGCCATTCACGACCATGGGCGCGGCCGCTGGCCTTACGACACCCGCTGGAATTGGGGCGCCGGCAGCGGCACCACCGACGGGCACGAGATCGGTCTCAATTTTGGGGCAAAATGGACCGATGGAACGCCATCGACCGAAAACAGCCTCCGTCTCGATGGGCGCGTGCACAAGATCAGCGAAGATCTGCGCTGGACCTATGACCGGGACAACTGGACGGCGCCCTGGCGCATCAAGGGTGAGCGGGTAGACATCGTCTTCACCCCGCGGATCTACCACCATCACAAGTTCGACCGGATGATCATCTCCGCCCAGGGCGATCAATGCTTCGGTCATTTCAACGGCGAGGTGATCGCCGATGGCGGGAAGGTCGTTCCCGTCCGCAATATTTATGGTTTGGTCGAAGAGGTACATCGCAAGTGGTAGCTGGTCCCGTTCAACCCGAGCGCGAGCTCGATCAGCCCGTCGACATTGCTTTGCCGAATGGGCGCCTCAATCCCGCTGCGGTGGGCTGGAGCCGGCATCCCATGCAGGGCATCAACCTCAAAGGCTGGGGCCGCAACAAGCGCTTCGAATATTGGTGCATCACCAGTCCCGACCTGATCGTCGCCCTAAACATTTCGCATGGCGATTATCGCGTCACGCTGGCCTCGTTTTTCTATGATCGCGCGACCGGAGAGGCCGTGCCTGAGGCGGAAATTCACTGGCTGCCGAACAATGACCGCGCCAGCATGCCGGGGCAGACCGGCCGCGACGACGCCGTGGGCAAGGGCGAGCGCATGCAGATCGCTATGCGCATCAACAAGACCGGCACCCGCCTTACCGGCGAGACCAGCCGGCTCAAGGCCGATATTCAGGTACACGAGGCGCCAGGCCACGAAAGCCTCAACGTGCTGGTGCCCTGGGACGACAAACGGTTCCAGTTCACCCGCAAGGACAATTGCCTGCCGGCCTCCGGTTGGGTCGAGCTCGATGGCCGCCGCTACACGCTCGACGTTGGTTCTGCCTATGCGACGCTCGACCATGGGCGCGGCCGCTGGCCCTATTCCATCGTCTGGAATTGGGCATCGGGCAGTGGCCGCAGCGACGGTCACGAACTGGGCCTGCAGTTTGGCGGCAAGTGGACCGAGGGCACGCCCTCGACCGAAAACGCCCTCAAGATCGACGGGCGCTTGCACAAGATCAGCCAGGAACTGGAATGGCGCTATGATCGCGCCGATTTCATGAAGCCCTGGAAAATCCTGGGGGATCAGGTCGATCTGACCTTCACCCCCGAATATGACCGCTATTCCAATTTCGACCGGCTGATCGTGCGCAGCAAAGAACACCAGTGTTTCGGCACCTTTGCCGGCACGGTGACGGACAATGACGGCAAACGCTATCGAGTTGCCGATGTCTATGGCTGGGCCGAGGAAGTGGCGCGGCGGTGGTAGGCAGAGCGATACGAACAGACCGGGAGATCCCTAATGAGCGCAGTTGAAATCCGCGACGTTCAAAAATCCTATGGCGGCCATCCGGTCCTGCATGGCGTTTCCGTTGATATTCCCGATGGGGAATTCGTCGCCCTTGTCGGCCCGTCCGGCTGCGGCAAGTCCACCTTGCTCCGCATGATCGCGGGCCTGGAAGATATCACGGCCGGCGAGATCGCCATTGGCGGTAAGGTCATGAACGACTTTGCGCCCAAGGATCGGGACATCGCCATGGTGTTCCAGAATTACGCGCTCTATCCGCATATGAATGTCGCGGACAATATGGGTTTTGCCCTCAAGCAGCGCGGGTTTTCGCGCGAGGTCATCAAGGAGCGGGTGGCCGACGCCGCGCGCATTCTGGGCCTCGAAAGCCTTCTGGCGCGAAAGCCGCGCCAATTGTCGGGCGGCCAGCGCCAGCGCGTTGCCATGGGGCGCGCCATCGTCCGGCATCCCAACGTCTTCCTCTTCGATGAGCCGCTCTCCAATCTCGATGCGAAACTGCGCGTGCAGATGCGCAGCGAGCTCAAGGAATTGCACCAGCGCCTCGGCACCACCACCGTCTACGTGACGCACGACCAGATCGAAGCCATGACGCTGGCGGATCGCGTCGTCGTCATGAACGCCGGTCGCGTCGAACAGATCGGCGCGCCGCTCGATCTCTATGATCGGCCGGGCAGCCTGTTCGTCGCTGCCTTCATTGGCTCCCCGCCGATGAATTTTCTCGCCGGCACCGTCAATGAGCAGGGCCAATTGCAGGTCGAAGACGGCCTCTCCCTCGCCATCCCCGGCGGCGGCCTGCAGCCCGGCCAGCGCCTCACAGTAGGCGTGCGTCCGGAACACCTCGAACTGGCCGAGACCGGCTGGCCCGCAACGGTGTCGGTGGTCGAACCGACCGGGTCTGAAACGCAGATCATGACGCGCCTGGGCAATCAGGTCATCCGCGTCCTCATCCGCGGCCGCACCGATCTCAAGCCGGGCGCGGTGGTGCATCTCGGCGCTGATCCAGCCCATATCCACCGCTTCGACACGATGACGGGACGGCGTCTGTGACCTATCCCGATACCGCGCTCTTCATCGACGGCGCCTGGCGTCCTGCGATCGATGGTGCCCGGCAGGACGTCGTCAATCCCGTCCATGGCGGCGTCATCGGCCAGCTTGCTCTGGCCGGTCGCGCCGATCTCGATCTGGCTCTGGCCGCCGCCGCCCGAGCCTTTCCCGCTTGGCGCGACCTGGGCCCAATGGCCCGTTCCGACCTGATGCGCCGCGCGGCAGGCCTGTTGCGCGACCGGGCCGAACAGGTCGCCGCGACAATGACGGCGGAGCAAGGCAAACCTCTCGCCGAAGCACGCGCCGAGATTCTGGCCGCCGCTGGCACCATAGAATGGTTCGCCGAAGAGGGCCGTCGCGCCTATGGCCGCATCGTCCCCGGCCGCGATCCCAGAGTCATGCAGCAAGTGATCAAAACCCCGGTCGGTCCAGTTGCGGCCTTCACGCCGTGGAATTTCCCGATCAACCAGGCCACACGCAAGATTGCTGCGGCGCTGGCAGCGGGCTGCACCATGATCGTCAAGGGTCCCGAAGAGGCGCCCGCCAGTTGCGCGGCCCTCGTTGCTGCCCTGGCTGATGCGGGCCTGCCGGCAGGCGTGCTCAATCTCGTCTATGGCGTGCCGTCCGAAATCTCCGCCTACCTGATCCCGCATCCGACGATCCGCAAGATCTCGTTCACCGGCTCGACCGACGTTGGCAAGCAGCTGGCGAGCCTTGCCGGCCTTCACATGAAGCGGGTGACCATGGAATTGGGCGGCCACGCGCCCGCCATCGTCATGGACGACGCCGATATCGAACAGGCAGCCACGGTTCTGGCCGCCGCCAAATTTCGCAATGCCGGACAGGTCTGCATCGCGCCCACGCGCCTTCTGCTGCACGAAAGCATCTACGACCGTTTTCGCGACAGCTTTCTCGAGCGCGCGCAACGCATTGTCGTCGGCGATGGCGCTGAGCCCGGCACGACGATGGGGCCACTGGCCAATGCTCGTCGCGTCGAGCACATGGAGGCCCTGGTCGCCGACGCGGTCGACCGCGGCGCCCGCCTGACCCTGGGTGGTCATCGCATCGGCAATGCGGGCAACTTCTTCGCACCCACCGTGCTCGAAGACATACCGCACGATGCCCTGGTCATGACCACCGAGCCGTTCGGTCCCATGGCCCTCCTTGCGCCATTCTCACGCTACGAGGACGCCGTCGCCGAGGCCAACCGCCTGCCTTACGGGCTTGCCGCCTATGCCTTTGCCACCCGGCAGTCGACGATTGGCGCCCTGTCGCGCGATATCGAGGCCGGCATGCTCTCGATCAACCATCAGGGGCTGGGCAGCCCCGAATTGCCTTTCGGTGGCATCAAGGATTCCGGCTATGGCTCGGAAGGCGGCTCCGAGGCGCTCGAAGCTTATCTCGATACGCGCCTCGTCACCGTGGCCTGAGGCCGTTGTAGATCAGCTGGAAATATTCCTCGGCGAAGTCGCGCGCTGCCAGTCGCCCGCCGGGCCGATACCAGCGCGCCATCCAGTTGAGCATTGAAAGCACCGCACGGGCGGCGATTGCCGGGTCCGCCATCACCAGCTCGCCGCTGGCGCTGGCATCGGTCATCAGCCCGCGGATCATGGTTTCATATTCGTCGCGCACCGACACCTGGCCCGGCGCCAGCGTGCGGCTGAGGCCGCCAAAGCCGTGCAGCAGCGTGACAAAGGATTCGTAATTGGCCTCGAAGAAGCTGGCATGAGCCACCATCATCTGCCGCAGCCGATCGTTGAACGGTGCGGTGCCTTCGATTTCGGCCTGCACATGCTCGCGCAGGCGACTCAGCAGATCGATGACGATCTCGTCGTAGATGACCTGCTTGGTCGGAAAATAGTGATAGACCGCGGCCTTCGAAATGCCGACGGCCTTGGCCACATCCTGCAGGGAAGCCCCTTCGAATCCCTTTTCGGCAAAAAGCCGCGCCGCATGTGCGAGAATGGTCTCGCGAGGCGCCGTGATGGTTGCCGGACGTCCGAGGGCGCGTTTCCCGGTTTTTTCCATATAATTCGATCCTCGCGATTGACGGGTGCTGATCCAGTGTCGTATTACCGGCCAGCCGGTCAATAAACCGTTATTGTTACATGACTGGTGTATAACGACGCAATCGGGTGTGCAAATGGCCGACCTGCCGCTGCTGGGTGTCAAGGTTCTGGATCTGTCGAGGGTGCTTGCGGGCCCATTGTCGGCAATGGTGCTGGGCGACCTTGGCGCAGACGTGATTAAGGTCGAGCGCCCCGGCCGGGGCGACGACACCCGCGATTGGGGCCTGCCGCTCGCTGCGGGCGACACCACCTATTTCTACGGCTTTAACCGCAACAAGCGCTCGATCACGCTCGATCTTGCCAACGAGAGCGATCGCCGGTCGCTGTTGCAGCTGGTCAAAGAGGCCGATGTGCTGGTGGAAAATTTCAAGGCCGGCGACATGGAGCGCTTCGGCCTCGGTTACGATCATCTCAGCACGATCAATCCACGCCTCATCTATTGCGCCGTCGCCGGCTATGACCGCCAGGGTCCTGAAGCGGCGCGGCCGGGCTACGACCTGGTGATCCAGGGCGAAAGCGGGCTGATGTCGATCAATGGCGAAGCCGACGGTCCCCCGCTCAAGCTCGGGATCGCCGCGGTGGATCTTTTCACCGGCATGTCCGCGGCCCAGGCCATGCTCGCGGCTCTTTTCCAGGCGCAGCGCACGGGGAAGGGGAGGCGCATCGATGTCGCCCTCCACGATCACGGCATTGCGCTGAGTTCCTACTACGGTTTGGAGGCGCTTTTGCGCCAGGCCGACCCGCCGCGGGTCGGCAGTGCCCATCCCTCCATCGTGCCCTATGGCGTCTTCGAGGCAGCCGATGGCCCGCTGGTCATCACCGTGGGCAACAATGAGCAATATCGCAATTTCTGCCTGAAGGTGCTCAAGCGCCCCGATCTCGCCGATGATCCGCGTTTCGCCACCAATGTGCAGCGCGCCGCCAATCGCGCGGTGCTGCTGGCCGCTCTTGAGCCCGAAATCGCCCGCCACCGGCGCGCCGATCTTCTGCCGGCTCTGGCCCAAGCCGGCATTCCGGCCGGCGAGGTCAAGGGCCTCCACGAGGCCCTCAGCGGTGCGCGTACACAGCAATCCGGCATGGTGGGCAGCTACGAGCATCCGGCGGGCGAACCGGTCTCCGTCCTCTCCTCGCCCTGGCGCTTCGATGGCGAGCGCCTGCCGGTGCGCCGGCCGCCCACGCTAGGCGAACACAATGCCGATCTCCTGCATCCGGATGGAGCATTTTCCAAATGAGCGCGCTTTACTCTACTGAGCTCAAGGCGTTCCGTCAGGAATTGCGGGCCTTCTTCACCAGCCAGATCCCGGAGCGTATCCGCGCCAAGATCAGCGCCGGCCAACCCTTGGCCCGCGCCGATTTCGTGGAATCGCAGCGCATCCTCAATGCGAACGGCCTCGCCGTGCCTCATTGGCCCGCCGCCTGGGGCGGCCGCGATTGGGATCGGGTGCGCCTCCATATCTTCACCGAGGAATTGCAGCGCGCCGCCGTGCCACTGCCCCTGCAGTTCAACTGCAACATGCTTGGCCCCGTCCTCGCTGCCTTCGGCTCCGAGGAACAGAAACAGCGTTTTCTGCCGCGCGCCGCCAATCTGGATGACTGGTGGTGCCAGGGCTTTTCCGAGCCCGAGGCCGGGTCTGATCTTGCAAGCCTGCAAACCAGGGCGGTGCACACGCCCCAAGGTTATCGCGTCACAGGCCAGAAGACCTGGACCACCTATGCCCAATATGCCGACTGGATTTTCTGCCTGGTGCGGACCGATCCCGACGTCCGCAAGCAGGCCGGGATTTCGTTCCTGCTCATCGATATGCGGTCTCCCGGCATCACCGTCCGCCCGATCATCACCGTCGAAGGTCATCACGAGGTCAACGAGGTCTTCTTCGACGACGTTCTGGTGCCCTTCGATCAGCGCGTCGGCGAAGAAAATCGCGGCTGGGACTATGCTAAATACCTGCTCACCAACGAGCGCTCCGGCATTGCGCGCATCGGCCTGACCAAGGAGCGGGCGGCCCGCGCGCGTCGGCTGGCCGCGGCCACGCCCTTCGGCTCCGGCACCCTGCTCGACCATGCCCCTTTCCACCAGCGTCTGATCGAACTCGAACTCGACCTCAAGGCCCTGGAAATCACGCTGGTGCGTCTCGCGTCACGCGCTGGCGGAGGCGAGGGCGATCCGGCGGCCTCCATCGTCAAGCTCAAGGGTTCGCAATTGCAGCAGCGTGCTGCCGAACTGTTGATGGACGTAGCCGGCCCCGCCGGGCTGCGCGCCATGACCGATGACATCGACGACGATGCGCCAAGTCTGGCGCTCGCGACCTATCTCAACGCGCGCAAAGTCTCGATCTATGGCGGCGCCAACGAGATCCAGCGCAACATTATCGCCAAGCAGGTGCTGGGGCTATGAACGCGATGCTGACGCAGTCAGATGAACAGCGCATGCTGGTCGACATGGTCGATGGCCTGCTGGTGGCCGAAGGCCATGCCTGGTCAAACTTTGCCGAACAGGGCCTGCTCTCCATGCCCTTCGCGACGGGGAGGGGGGGGCTCGATTCATCGGCCGCTGATCTCTCGCTGGTCATGGGCGCGCTGGGCCGCGCCGACGTCGACCTGCCATTCCTCGCCAGCGCCATCATCGGATCCCGGCTGGTGCGCAATCTGGCGAGCCCCGCTCAGCGTCTCGATTGGGCTCCGAAAATCGCCGCGGGCACTATGGTCCTCGCCTTGGCTCATGCCGAGCCGGGACAGCATTTCGACGCCGCCCCCGTCGGCGCCATTGCCGAGCCGACTGCCTCCGGCTTTTCGCTGACCGGCCAAAAAACCATGGTCCTGGGCGGAAAACACGCCACCCATTTCCTCGTCAGTGCCGCTGGGCCTTCTGGTCTCAAAGTCTTTCTGGTTCCCGCCGACGCAGCAGGCGTAACCATGTCGCCTCATTGGCTTGGCGATGGCGCAGAACTGACCCTGACAGGTGCGGAACTCTCGTCGTCGAATCTGCTGGACGGCCCGGACGCTGCGACGTTCCTTGCCGCCGCCCTCGACCACGGCCTTGCGGGCCTCGTCGCTGGCGCCGTGGGTGCCATGGAGCAGCTCCACCACCTGACGATCGACTACCTCAAGACGCGAAAGCAGTTCGGCGTCGCCATCGGCAGCTTTCAGGCCCTGCAGCATCGCGCCGTCGACATGCTGATCGAGCTCGAACAGGCCCGGTCCATGCGCGACCACGCCACGGCCGCCCTTGATGCAGACCCCACGATCCGCCGCCGGGCCGTTATCGCTGCCAAAGCCTATATCGATGGCGCGGCACGGCTTCTTGGCGAAACCGCCGTCCAGCTTCATGGCGCCATCGGCATGACGCTGGAAAGCCCGGCCGGTCGCCTGTTCCGGCGCCTCTCCACCACTCAGATGCAGCTGTGCGACCGCACCCAATGCCTGCACGAACTTTCGCTCAGTCCGGCGAGCCTGCTTGAGGAAGACGAATGACCTCCACCGCTGCCTTTGCCTGGCATGACCCCCTGCGTCTTGAGGACCAGCTAACGGAACTGGAGCGCCTGCTGCGCGATGCCGCCGCCCGTTTCGCGGCCGAACGTCTGCAACCGCGCATAGAGCAGGCCTATCTCGACGAAACCGTCGACGCCGGCATCTTCGCCGAAATGGGCGCGGCCGGTCTCCTCGGTACCACTGTTCCTGAACAATACGGCGGCCTCGGCGCCAGCTATGTCGCCTATGGCCTCGTGGCCCGCGAAATTGAGCGCGTGGATTCGGGCTATCGCTCGATGATGAGCGTGCAGTCTTCGCTCGTGATCCATCCCATCCTTGCCTATGGCAGCGAGGCGCAAAAGCAGCACTTCGTGCCCCGCCTGACCTCGGGGGAATGGATCGGCTGCTTTGGCCTGACCGAGCCCGGCGCCGGTTCTGACCCCGGTTCCATGCGCACCCGCGCCACGCGCACCGCCAACGGCTATCTCCTCAATGGCGCGAAAACCTGGATTTCCAATTCACCCATTGCCGATGTCTTCGTCATTTGGGCCAAGTCCGATGCCCATGACGGCGCCATCCGCGGCTTCGTCCTCGAAAAGGGATATCCCGGCCTCTCCGCTCCCCGCATCGATGGCAAACTGTCACTGCGCGCTTCGGTGACCGGTGAAATCATCCTCGAAAATGTGGAAGTGGGCGAGGACGCCCTGCTGCCGCATGCCTCTGGGCTGTCTGGCCCCTTCGGCTGCCTCAATCGCGCCCGCTACGGCATTGCCTGGGGCGTCATGGGCGCGGCTGAGGATTGCTGGTTCCGCTCCCGCCAATATGGGCTCGACCGCGAACAGTTCGGCAAGCCTCTGGCCGGCATGCAGCTTTACCAGAAGAAGCTCGCCGACATGCAGACCGACATCGCCTTCGGGCTGCAGGGCGCCTTGCGCGTCGGCCGGCTGATGGACGAGGGCGAAATGGCCCATGAAATGGTGTCCCTGATCAAGCGCAACAATTGCGGCAAGGCGCTCGATATCGCGCGCCTCGCCCGCGACATGCACGGCGGCAACGGCATTCAGGCCGGCTACCAGGTCATGCGCCACGCGCAGAATCTTGAAACGGTGAATACCTACGAAGGCACGCACGACATTCACGCGCTGATCCTGGGCCGCGCCCAGACCGGCCTGCAGGCGTTTTTCTAGGTGCAGATCGTCCTCGACAGACCGGTCCGCTATCGTCGCGAGGGTACGCTGGCGGTAGCAACGCTCGACAATCCGCCGGTCAATGCCCTCAACCACGCAACCCGCGCCGGCATTCTCGCCGCGATCGAGGCCGCCGAAACCGATCCCGAGGTGACCGCGCTCATTCTCGAAGGTTCCGCCCGAGCCTTTTCCGCGGGCGCCGACATCGCCGAATTCTCCGCTCCGCCGCAGGCCCCCAGTCTTGCCGACCTCAATACCCGCCTCGCGGCCTGCACCAAGCCCACGATAGCCCTCATCGCCGGCGTGGCGCTTGGCGGTGGACTGGAACTGGCTCTGGCCTGCCGCCATATTCTGGCGTCGCCGCAAGCAAGCCTCGGCCTGCCCGAAGTCAAGCTCGGCCTCATTCCGGGCGCCGGCGGCACCGTGCGCCTGCCACAGCGCATCGGTCTCGTCCGAGCCCTTGCCCTGATCGGAGACGGCGAAGCAGTCACCGCCACCGCCGCATTCTACCTCGGCCTCCTCGATGCCATAGTCCCGGCCGCCGCCGACGCGTTGGAGGCCGCCCGGGTCATGCTCGCCAATCGGCCCCAGCAACTCATCCGGGAATCGGCCAGCGACCTCGCCGCCTTCGAAGCCGCGGCCAACTCCTTCCTGACCCGACACAAGGGGCAGGCCGCCCCTTGGCTGTGGTCGATGCCTTGCGCAATGCCGCAACCCTGTCCCCCCAAGAGGCTCTGGAGCGCGAGCGCCAGTCCTTCGCGATCCTGCGCGCCAGTCCTGAATCCGCAGCACTCCGCCATCTCTTCTTTGCCGAGCGTGTCGCTGCCAAGGTCGATCGGTCAACGGGCGCCACTGACATCAAGACCGTCGGCGTCATCGGCGCCGGCACCATGGGCCGCGGCATCGCCATGGCCTTCGCCAATGCCGGCCTCGCCGTCCACCTCTTCGACGCCGACCCCGAGGCCCTGGCGCGCGGCCTCGATGCCATCGCCGCCACCTATGGCAGCGCGGTAAACCGCGGCAGCCTGTCGGCACAAACCGCCGACCAGGCTCGCTCGGCCATCCAGCCCCACTCCGAACTACCACAACTGGCCGATTGCGATCTCGTCGTCGAAGCCGCCTTCGAAGACCTTGCGGTCAAGCAAAGCATCTTTGCCGCGCTCGACGCCATCATGCGCCCCGGCGCCATCCTCGCCAGCAATACCTCCTACCTCGACATCGACACCATCGCCTCGGCCACACGCCGACCCGAAGCCGTGCTCGGGCTGCACTTCTTCTCCCCAGCGCAGGTGATGAAGCTCGTCGAAGTGGTCCGTGGCGCTGCGACCGCACCCGACGTTGTCCAGACCGCTGTGGCGCTCGCCAAACGCCTCGGCAAGGTGCCAGTTGTCGTCGGCGTCTGCCCCGGCTTTGTCGGCAATCGCATGCTGGGTGCCCGCAACGCCGAGCTTGTCGACCTGCTTCTGGCCGGTGCATCGCCCATGCAGGTCGATGCCGCCTTCACCGCCTTCGGCTGGGCCATGGGCCCCTTCGCCATGCAGGATATGGCCGGCCTCGATATTTCCTGGCGCAACCGCCGCGCCCAGGGTGAAAGCCTTCCTGTCGCCGACGACCTCTGCGCCGCCGGGCGCTTCGGGCAAAAAACCGGGGCAGGGTACTATCGCTACGAAACCGGTTCACGCACACCCATGCCCGACCCTGAAGTCGCGGCACTGATCGGCCGCATTGCCGCCGAACGGGGCGTAGTTACCCGCTCCATATCCGACCGCGAGATCATCGAACGCACGCTCTATCCAATGATCAACGAGGGTTTCAGAATCCTCGAAGAGGGCATTGCGGCGCGCGCCTCCGACATCGACCTCGTCTGGGTCCATGGCTACGGCTTTCCTCGCGCGCTGGGCGGCCCGCTCCATTGGGCGCACCGGCAGGATCTAGGCGCCATAGTCGCCTCCCTCTCAGCCTGGCATGACGAGACCGGCAAGGCGATCTTCCAGCCTGCCGCAAGCCTTGTTGCCCTGGCCCAATCCACCTCCAATCGCGAGACCTCATCATGAAAGTGCTCGTCACTGCCAAGCGCGTCATTGACCCCGTCATGCGCATTCAAGTGCGGTCCGATGGCTCCGGCATCGAAACCACGGGCGCCCGGATGATCATCAACCCCTTCGACCAGATCGCGCTCGAAGAAGCCTTGCGGCTCAAGGAAAAGGGGCAAGCGAGCGAAGTTGTTCTCGTGACGATCGGCCCCTCCGTTTCACAGGACATCCTGCGCACCGGTCTCGCCATGGGCGCCGACCGCGCCATTCTGATCGAAAGCAACGACCGGCTCGAACAGCTCGCCGTCGCCAAGCTCCTGCGCGCCGTCGCTGAACAGGAACAGCCGGGCCTCGTGCTCATGGGCAAACAGTCCATCGACAGCGACGCCTCGCAAACGGGTTCGATGCTGGCTGCGCTCCTCAATTGGCCGCAGGCCACCTTCATTTCCGAACTCACTCTCGCTTCGGGCAGGGCGGTGGCAGTCCGCGAAGTCGACGCTGGGCTCCAGACCCTCGACCTGCCGCTTCCCGCGGTGATCACCACTGATCTCAGGCTCAACGAGCCGCGCTTTGCGTCCCTGCCCAATATCATGAAGGCACGCAGCAAACCGCTCGCCGTCGTTCCCGCAGACAGTTTCGGCGTCGAACTCTCGTCGCGGCTAAAAGTCCTCTCAACTCGCGAACCGCCCCGGCGGCAGCGTGGAACCATGCTCGAAACGGCCGGCGAACTCGCCGGCGTGCTCAAGACACAACTCAATCGCGGGTGAGAAAAATGGCCAGTCTGGTTTTGGCAGAAGTACAGTCCGGCGACTTGGGTCCGAGCGTTGCCCGCGTCGTGTCCGCCGCTGCCCACTTGGGCGCACCCGTAGATGTTCTGGTCACAGGCTCACAGGCCGCCAAGGCAGCTGCCGCAGCGACATTGCTCACGGGGGTACGCAAGGTTCTCGTTGCCGAACACCCGCAATTGTCCGGCTCGGTGTCCGAGCCTTTGGCGGCGCTGCTGCAACAATTGTCGGGCGACTATGACGCCTTCCTCGCGCCCGCAAACGCCGTGGGCAAAAGCGTGATGCCGCGTCTCGCAGCCCTGCTCGACGTGTCGCAGATATCCGAAGTCACCACCATCATCGACCGCAATACCTTCGAGCACCCGGTCTATGCCGGCGCGGCCATCGAGACCGTCTCGGTCTCCGAGCCGCGGCTGATCCTGACCATTCGAGCCTCTGCCTTTGCGCCCGCCGAGGTCGGCAACGCGAGCGCGCCGATCGTGCCGGTCGCCTTTACGCCGCTCGCCGATGCGCCGCGTGTGCTGGCCGAGACGGTGACCGCCTCGGACCGCCCTGATCTCGGCACAGCGCGGGTCGTGGTTTCGGGCGGTCGAGCCTTTGCCTCGCGCGACGCGTTCGACTCCCTGCTGGCTCCCCTGGCCGAACGGTTGGGCGCTGCCATCGGCGCTAGCCGCGCCGCCGTCGATTCCGGCTACGCCCCCAACGATCTGCAGGTGGGCCAGACGGGCAAGGTCGTGGCGCCCGACATCTACCTCGCCATCGGCATTTCCGGCGCCGTCCAGCACGTCGCCGGCATGAAGGGCGCCCGCATCATCATTGCCATCAACAAGGATGCGTCCGCCCCTATCTTCGAGATCGCGGACTATGGCCTCGTGGGCGACCTCTTCGACATCGTGCCGCAGTTGACAGAGGCGCTGACGCGGTGAGCCAGTCGGCCCCTAGCTATAGAGGCTGCCCACTGTGTTGATCGCGAACGCCAGGATGCCGAGGTTGAACAGGAAAGCTACGCCTCCTTGAGCCAGCGCGATCCGGCGCATATGGGTGCCCTCTATGGTCACATCCGAGGTCTGGAAGGTCATTCCCAGCGTGAAGCTGAAATAGAAAAAATCCGAGTAGTCGGGCGTGCCGCCACCAGGAAAGTTCAGGCCCGCCCGGTCCCGCCCATCCCGCTGCTGATAGTAGAGATGGGCGTAGTGGAAGGCGAAAACCGTGTTGGCGAACACCCAGGCGAGCGCCAGCGAGCCCAGGATCAGCGGGACCTCGATCCAATTTGCGTCCGGATGCGCGATCAACGCTCCCACGGCAATCAGCACGATGAGCAGAACCAGCACGGTGATCGCCAGCAGGCCCGCACGATTGGCATCGTTGGCCGCCGAAGTCGAACGCATCGTCGCAACGTCGTCGTTGAGCAGTGGAAGCGCCGAAACGAGGAAGACGAGCGTAGCAACGTCGAAACTGGCAAGAACACCGATCTGCAGTTCAATCCCGGCCAACACTGCCAGCAGGAGCAGGCCAACCAAGGTTGCGGCAAACAGGACGAAGCGCGGCGGCGCAACGTGGCGCCCCATTACTCTGGCGAGTCGGGCGGGCAAGACGGGCTTTTCGAACACTCCCTTTGGCACGAAAGCTCAGTCCCCGGCATAGACGATGTCAAAAATCGAATAGCGCTCCTGGCCGTTGTCCAGATCGACCTCGGTTACGTCCTCCACCTGGCTCGACGTCATCGTGGTGCCCGCCGGCTCAACCGGCTTGCCATCCCGGAATTCCAGCAATCGCTGTTCCCCGTTCGGCAGCGTTATGAAAATGCTGGCGAGACTTTTCTCGGGCACCCGGATGACGCCGAATGGGCAGGACGTGACGTCTGGAAAACTCTTGAGAACACAGGGGAGATCGCCGGTCGCGTTGTAAGGCGTGCCCTCCACGAGGGCGTCCCCTTCCGTCGGCGGGGCGCTCTCGATGAGGAAGCGTCCAGCCACCCACCCTTTGACGGTGATGCCGTCGGGCGATTCGACCCGGCACCATCGGGCATCGCCCTGGCCCTCGCAGCCAAGATTCCGCAAGACCGTTCCGTTGGCGATCTGGATCACCACTGGTGCCGATGCCGACGCTTCGGATCGAACGTTGAGACTGCCTGTTTCGCTCACCCCGCTTACGGCCCAGAAGTCCGGACCGGCGACCCCGTTGTCAGCGCCCTGCGCAGCACACAAGCCCGGCACGGCAACAGCGATCAGCAGCGAAAGACAAGACACCTTGAGCATTCGTATCTCCTGGTCACGATGTCGGCCGGTTAGGATCTGGAGTGCGGGCGCAGCGGTGACGCCAACAAAACGACGTACCGCACTCCGGCTACCGGCTCCCTATTTGCATGCCGGATACTTGGCCCGATCCGCTTCGCTGACATCGACGGGGCACTCACCATCGGCGGGCGGAGCATAGTCGTCGGCAATTTGGCAGACGCCGTTGGCCCCGTGCTGGCCGGTATAGGAGACGTCGGGCGTACCATCCGGATTGATGGTCAGCGAGATCGTCGTGTGGTTGTGCTTGGCCTCGTAGTAATTCTCGTTGAAGACCTGAAGCTTGGCTTCCGTCCCGTTGATATAGATGGGCCCGCCCTCATCGGCGTGAACCTCGATGTCCCCGGGGCAGGTGGCGTTCACAAGTGGAATGGCGGCCCATGCAGGCGCGCCGAGCAGCATAAAGGCGAAGGCGGTCGTAGCAATCCGTTTCATCGGTGGCTCCTTTCTGCAACCGCGCCACTATCACGCCTGCAAGACACTCAGCTCAAACAAAAAATTGCATTCAGGTCCGTTGCATTTGTCATCGCGCCACCTCGCCTTCCGTGTAAAATTCTGAGAATTCCGAGATCGTAGAAAGGAATAGACAAATGTTCCCGATTTTCCGACGCGTCTTGTCTATGGCTGCCTTGGCTCTGTTCCTCGGGTCGGCGCAGCTGGTCGCCGCCCAGGACGCACGCACCGTGGAGGTCCGCTTTCCGCGTGGCCAGAGCGGAACCACCGTTTCGCAAAGCATCTCCGGTTATCAGTCGGTCAACTACGTGCTTGGCGTGTCCGCCGGCCAGCGCATGAACGTGCAGCTCGATACCGACAACCCGAGCAACTATTTCAACATTACCGCGCCGGGCGCATCCGAAGCCCTTTTCAACGGATCGATTTCGGGTACGTCCACATCGTTCGATATTCCCTCCAGCGGCAATTACACCATCAGCGTGTACCTGATGCGCAATGCCGCACGTCGCGGCGAGGCCGCAGATTACGACCTGACGATCTATGTCGAAGGCAGGCCAACCGCCGCCGCACCGGCCCCGGTCCAGAACGATTTTGCCGACGGCCTGGCGGGCGGGCCCGACTTCTGGCAGGTGCATGGCCTGTCCGGCGGCGACACGCTCAACGTGCGTTCCGCTCCCTCCACTGGCAGCAGCGTCCTCGGGCGGCTCGTCGAAGGTGATATCGTGCGCAATCTGGGTTGCCAGATGAATGGCAGCACCCGCTGGTGCAGCATTGAGAGCAATAGGGGCCTTAGCGGCTGGGTGGCAGGACGATATCTCCACGAGTCGATGAACCAGGCGCCGCAGCGTCCTGCTCCGCAACGTCCTACGACCTTGCCGGCCCCGGTTCCGTCAGTTCTTCCGGCACCCCTGCCGGTCGTGCCGGTGGATAGCGTTTCCACCGCGAATATGCCCCGCTTCTGTGTCGGCGAAGCCTCCGCCCAGTTCGGCGTACGTCCGCAGGAGATCACCGCCAACATGGCCTTCCAGACGGGCAACATGTACGTCTCTCAGGGCTATTTCGATCGCGACGGCGATACGACCTTCTTCAATTGCTATTTCCAGCTCAACGGCAGCTTCATCGCTGTGAACTGAAGGAACCAGCACACCAAACTGTGCGCTTCCACACGCAAATTGCCCTTTGTTTCCATTCTCGGAAAAATCAGGGTTGCGTCAAAACACCTGTTTGTCTATGTCTCCGCGCAGTCGGGGCGTAGCGCAGCCTGGTAGCGCATTTGTCTGGGGGACAAAGGGTCGTCGGTTCAAATCCGGCCGCTCCGACCATTTCACCAAATCTGCCGAAATGCCTGCTGGCCGCGATCAACTCGCGGCCTTTCGCTTTTCTAGACCAGCATCTGCTCGCGGCGCGCGGAAACCCGCTGCTCATTCGCGATGGCCGTCGAGAGCCCCCAGATCAGCCCGATCAGCAGGAAGAAGTGGCGCCAGTGGTCCGAGTCGATGATTACCGACTCGGCGACGACCATCGTAAATGTCGCCATCACCGGAATGGCCATGAGCCGATACGGGGAAGGGCGCAGCAGCATAACCGTGCCTTTCCAGAGCGTCGTGATGATCATCAAGTAGTAGAGCAGCCCGCCGCCCCAGCCATAGACGTGAATCACGGTGATGTAGACGTTGTGCGGCTCTTCGATGATGCGCAGGTTTCGGAACTCGCCGGGGCCAATGCCCCACGGATTGTCGAGTGCCAGTTCCAGTGCATAGCCCTGCCGCCCAAACCGGCCCGTCTCGCCCGTATCATAGTTCTGAGACGACGCGCGCAGTTCGAAGAAATTGGCAACCGCAGGCACCGAGAGCAGCCCGCCCAGCGCCACGATCAGCATGCCAGCGCCGATGAGCGTCATGAGCAGGATACGCACCTTGTCCCGCGCCCCGGCCTCCAGCAGGAAGACCAGCACCAGCGTGATCAGCGATGAGGCCGCAAAATGCCCCCAGCCACCGCGCGAAAAGCTGACGAAGACACCGACAAACAGCACGAAATAGACCCCGGCCGCGATAAATGATTGCAAGCCACGCCCGAGCAAAACGCGCTGCAGCGCAAACATGGCCGGCAGCACCAGGAAGGGCGCATAGACGTTCGGGTCCTTGAATGTCGCCTTGGCGCGATCATAGCGCAGGAAGAGATCGGCCCCCGGCATCAGCCGCAGATAGGCCAGCGTTCCGACAATAGCCAGGATCACTGCGATGACCGTATAGGCGCGCATGATCACGCGCATGCGCTTCTCGGTGGATTCGGCCAGATAATTGGCGACGAAATAGCTCGTCAGCATCAGGAAGATCGTCACCGCGGTGAAGATCAGCGCCTCACTGACCGGCGTGAAACGCACCTGAATGGCGGCAATCAGCGCAAAGGGGATGAAGCACAGCATGATCGCCAGCAGCCCGAAGGTCGAGCGATAGAGCCCGATACCGGCCATGATCGCCACTGGCAACACAGCCAGAAACATCACCTCATAGGGTGAGGGCTCGATCAGCACGATGCCGCCGGCAAAGATCCACAGCGCCACGACACCGTCGAGCAGCTTCAGCGCCTTCTGGCGCATGAAGTCAGCGCCGGCCCATCTCGATCCCAGCGCGGCATCGAATGTGCCGGAGACCGTCAATAGGCGTTCTCGCTCTTGGCAACGAGAGAAACGGGCGTCATCAGCACGATGTAGAGATCGAGCAGCAGGCTCCAGTTCTCGATGTAATAGAGATCGTGGTTCACGCGCTGCATGATCTTGTCGATCGTATCGGTCTCGCCGCGCCAGCCATGAATCTGGGCCCAGCCAGTCATGCCCGGCTTCACGCGGTGGCGCGCAAAATAGCCTTCCACGGCTTCATAATAGAGCTTGTTGTCGGCCTTGGCCTGCAGCGCATGAGGACGCGGGCCCACCACCGAAAGCTCACCCTTCAACACATTGAAAAGCTGCGGCAATTCGTCAATGGAAGTCTTGCGGATAAACTTGCCGACGCGCGTCACGCGCGGATCGCCCTTGGTCACAAGCTTGGCCGCACCCGCATCGAGCATATCGGTGCGCATCGAGCGGAACTTGTAGATGCGGATGAGCTGGTTGTTGAACCCATGCCGGTTCTGCACGAAGAAAACCGGCCCCTTGCTCTCAAGCTTGATGGCGATAGCGGTCGCAATCATGATCGGCGACAAGAGGATCAGCGCCGTGATCGCCACCAGCTTGTCGAACACCCACTTGAAGACGAGGTTCCAGTCCGAAATCGGCCGGTCGGCCATATCGAGCACTGGCACGCCGCCGACATAGGAATAGGCCCGGTCGGTGAACTTGAGCTTGCTCATATGCGCCGAGAGCCGGATATCCACCGGCAGCACCCAAAGCTGGGTCAGCATATCCAGCACGCGTTTTTCCGCCGAAAGCGGCATCGAAACGATGACGAGGTCGACCGGCGTCACCCGCGCAAATTCAATCAGGCTCGACACTTTTCCGAGCTTTGCCAGCCCCGCCACCGAATCCGGCGAACGCTCGTCATAGCGATCATCGAACATGCCCAGCAGTTCGATATCCTTGTCCGCGCCATTCTTGATCTGCTCGATCAAAACCTCAGCATCGCGCCCGCCACCCACAATGACCGTGCGGCGCTTGAGGCGTCCGAGATCAGTCCAGCGCTGCACCAGAAAACGCAGCGCCAGCCGATAAACAATGAGAAGCGCCGCTCCCGACAAGAACCAGCTGAAGAGCCAGACGCGCGAAACCATATCGCCCGCCTTGAAAAAGAAGATTGCGGCCGTCACCACGGCCATCACCGTGAGCCACACGGCCAGCACGCGGCCAAACTGCCCGACCACGCGCCGATAGGTGGTAATACGGTGCGCCCGCAGCAGGTTGAGCCCGATATTGGTCGCCAGGCACACGCCCAGCGTCACGAGCAGATAAAAGCCTTCCTGTCCGGATTCGACATAGGCGGCATGAATGCCATAGCCGAGAATGCCCAGCAGCAAGGCTTCGACGACCTGCGCGACGCCAACGATAATATTGCCCGAATAGGTGCGCTCTACTGGCCGGCTGGCGATTTCCGTGGCCGCAGCGGAAAGAACAGGTCCGGCCCCATCCCCATCGGGCCGACGCGCGGCATGGTCCTCAATGGCCTGCTTAGGATCGACACGAAACATCACACGCTACCGCAAAAACTCACTCACGCTGGGCCGGCATGATGCGCGCAATGCGTTTATATCAGGTGAAGCGGGTTCTTAGCCTTTTTCCTGCACGTCCCGGTAGAGCGCTTCGATTCGCCTCACCATGGTCTCGAGCGAGAATTCGCTGGCTACACGGCTGAGTCGCACCTGCATCTCCGCCCGCGCCGCCTCCGGCCGGTCGAGCACGGCCTGCATCGCCGCTGCCAGCGCCTCGGCATCGCCCGGCGGCACCAGCGTCTCCGCCGTCCCGGCAAAAATCTCGGGAATGCCCCCGACGCTTGTCGTCACCACCGGCAATTGCGCCGCCGTTGCCTCCAGAACCACATAGGGCAGGGACTCCGCCAGCGACGGCAGCACCGCAACACGCCCCTGCGCGAAGACAGCCCGAGCCGGTTGCGACCCAACCAACCGCACCCGCTCCGTCAGCGACAGCGCCGTGATCCGCTCTTCCAACTCGACCCGCTGCGGACCATCCCCCGCCATCACCAGCGTGGCCGGGGTTCCATCCTGCCGCCGCAGCCCCACCATGGCCTCGACCAGCGGAAAAATCCCCTTGAGCTCGCGCAACTCGCCGACAAACACAAAATCCGCCGCATCCTCGGCGATCGCCACCGGCTCGAACTCGCCAGCATCAAGCCCGTTATAAATGATCTCCGTCCGGCAGGTCGGCGGCGTGATCAACCTTCCATAGGTTTCCCGAGCAAAATTACTCTCAAAAATGATCGCCCCGGTCTCCCCGAGCAGGCGCCGCTCCAGCCAGTGAAACGCCTGTCCGCTCTTCGAGCGCGCCGAAAAGTGCAGCACCCCGCCATGCGGTGTGTAGAGCGCCACCGGCCGCTTGCGCCCGATATGCGCCAGCCGGGCATAAAAGCCCCCCTTGGCCCCATGGCCATGGAGAATATCTACGGCAAGATCCCGCGCCAGTTTCCGCACGGCAAAGGGCGTCGAAAGATCACCCCGTCCCAAAACGCGCGGCATAGGCATGGCATGCACGCCAAGATCGGCAAAATCCCTCAGCGCATCGAGTCGCCGTTCAGTCTGCGCATCGCTGGCGAGGGAATCAACGATCAGCCCGACACTATGCCCGCGTGCCTTGAGCCCGCGCGTCAAATCCGCGACATGCCGAAAGAGCCCGCCCACGGGCGCGCGCATAACCTGCAAGATGCGCAGGGGTCGTTCCATCCCGCTTAGAACCAGCGTTCGGAAATGACGATTGTGTCACCGGGATAGATGGGGAAGTCGAGGTCCGCCGGGCCGCGAACCATTTCATTGCCCTGGCGACGATAGACCGTCACCTGGTTGCGGTCCGCCGTTTCCGTATAGCCGCCGGCCGTGCTGATGGCCGCGCGTACGGTCATGTTCGGCACGTAGGAGAACTGCCCCGAAGTCCGCACTGCACCCTGGATAAAGAAGGGCCGATATTCCGCCACTTCCATCGCCACATTCGGGTTGCGCAGATAGCCATTGGCCAGGGCCCCGGCGATGCGCGATGCCGCAACACTCGTCGTCTGCCCGCGCACCTGCACCTGTCCCACGAGCGGGAAGGCAATCGCCCCGCTATCGCTCACGCGGTAGGTATTGCTCAGCTCCTGGTCGCCATAAACCGAAACGCGCACCACATCGCCCGTATCGAGCGTATAGGGGCCGTTTGGCTCGACGAAATAGCTTCCGGGGCGCGTCGTGGCGCAGCCCGCGAGCGGCATCATCAATGTCAAGGCGAGAATGGGAAGCCAGCGCATGGTCAATCCGCGCGTTTCGAGTGGCCCTTAGCATTCCCTGTCATGGTTAAGATTTTCCTTATGCCGGACAAGCTTGCTCCGAATTTGCCGCATCGATTAACCGATTTTTGACCACGAAGCCCGATAGTGCCACTGCATGCTGAGGATCTGCCGTGAGCGAATATGCCCCGACAATGCGCGATGCGCGAATTGACGTGACTGCGGTTCTCGCCGCGGTTGGCAAGCGCTTGCCGCGTATCATCATCGTCACGCTGCTGGTTTTGGCCGCTGCGTTTCTCGTCCTCACCATGCTGCCGCGGCTCTATGAATCCTCGGCCTCGATTCTCGTCGAGCCGCGCTCCAATGTTTATACGCGCTCGGCCAATGAGCAGGCGCCCGCCAGTGGTTCTGGCGATACCAGCGTCGTCTCCAGTCAGATCGAACTGATAAAGTCGCGCGATACGCTCCTCGGGGTCATCGACCAGCTCGACCTGCGTTCCAAGCCCGAATTCAACGGCAGCCAGTCCGGCTTCTCTCCGCTTGGCGTCGTCATGCAGCTTATCGGTCGCGGCTCGACGCCCATCAGCGTCGATGAGCGCGTCATCAATACGCTCTACGATCGCATGACCGTCATCCAGCAGCGCGACTCGCGCATCATTTCCATCCTGGTGCGCTCGACCGATCCGCAGCTTGCCGCCGATATCGCCAATGCCGTGGCCGAAGCCCACGTCGCCCGCCGCGCCCAGCTCTCGCTCTCCGACACTGCCGAAGCCTCCGATTGGCTGCGCCAGGAGATCGAGCGTCTCCGCACCGTCGTCGGCGATGCTGAAGCCGCCGTCGCCCAATATCGCGTCGATAACGACCTCTTCATCGGCACCAATAATACCAGCCTGCTCGATCAGCAGCTCTCCACTATCACCACCCAGATCACCTCCGCCCAGGAGCGCAAGAACACGGCGCAGTCGCGTGCCGCCGTCATTCGCGGTCTCCTGGAACGCGGTCAGCCCATCGAAAGCGTCGCCGACGCGCGCAATTCCGCAGTCGTGCAGCAGCTGAGCCAGGAAAAGGCGCGCCTTCAGGGTCAGCTCGCCCAGCTTTCAGCGACGCTCCTCTCCAACCACCCCAATATCCGGGCCCTCAATGCCCAGATCGCCGAACTCGACAATCGCATCAACCAAGAGGGCTATCGCGTCGCCGCCGCCCTCGAAGCCGAAGCCCAGGTCGAAGCCGATTTGGAAGCCTCGCTCCAGGCCGACCTCAGCCGCTTCAAGCAGACCGCTTCCACGGCAACGCAGGACACTGTCGCCCTCGACAGCTTGCAGCGCGAGGCCAAGGCCCAGCGCGACCTGCTCGAGGCCTACCTTATGCGCTACAACGAAGCCTCATCCCGCGCCGATGCCGGCTCGGCCTTGCCCGACGTGCGCGTCGTCACTGAGGCCGCGCCCTCCGTCACCCCAGCTTTCCCCAAGACCGCACTGATCCTCGCCGGCGTTGGCATCGTCACCTTTGCCGTGCAGTTCGGCGCCGTCGTTTTCGGCGAGCTGATGTCCGGCCGCGCCCTGCGTCCCATCGAGCCCTATGCCTGGGAACGCGCCGGCCGCGAAGAGCCTGCTGTCACCGCGCAGCCGGAGCAAGTCGCGCCGTCCGACGAGGAGGAGCCGGTCTACGAAGAACCCGCCTATGAAGAGCCCGTCGCCGAAGTCGACGAGGTTGAGACCGAGCCTGTCTACGAGGAGCCGGCCCGGCCCGCCGCCTTCGCTTACGTCGAACCCGATCCGGCGCAGGCCGCCTCGGAAAGCGCCCGTCGCCTCCTCCAGGAACTGGCCGACCGCCGCAACCAGCGCGACGCCGCCCGTGCTGCCATGGAATCGGCCCCGGCACCAAATCCTGTCACCGTCACGCCCATTCGTCCTCAGGCGCCGCGCCAGATCACCGGTATGATCCGCTATGCCGACCTCGCGGCCGATCTCGTTCTGGGCAAGACCCACCTCTTGCTCCTCGCCGATCACGGCAGTCGCGAACCCTCTCGCCGCATGGCCGATGCCCTTGCCGCCGATGGTCTGGCCAAGGGCCTCAGCGTCGTGCTCGTCGACGCCGGCAGCGGCCGCACCAGCGACGCGCCCGGCCTTTCCGACCTCAGCACCGGCCAGGCCGGCTTTGGCGATGTCGTGCAAAAATCCGCCGACCAGAGCTTTGCCGAAGTGGCCTGGGGGCAGGGCGACACCGTCGACCGCGCTTCCGCAAAGCCTTCCATTCTCATCGAAGCGCTTGGCGACATCTATGAAGTCGTCATCGTCCTGACTGGCCGCGTCGGCGCCCGCTCGACCCTGCCGGTCTTCGCTGATCTCGATGGTCGCGTCGTGCTCGTCACTAGCGAAGACGAAGACGCCGACACCGCCGAAACCCTGCGCAAACAGCTTCTCGACGCTGGTCTCCCACGCGTCGAAATCTCGGCTCTGGAAGACGCTGTTGCGGCTTAGTTTCTATCCATGATCCGGTGTGCGCCGTCACCCCACCCTCATTCCCTCCCCATCAAGGGGAGGGAGGCGCAGACTCAAGGCTCCCGGTCCGATCGTCTCCCTCCCCTTGTGGGGAGGGATCAAGGGTGGGGGTATCGGCAACCGCGGATATCCCACCAAAGCCTCCGCGAAAGGCGAAACGTCAATGAAATACGCCGCCATCCGCGCCGCCTTCGAACTGCTCTGGCTCTCCCGCCTGCCGGCTTTGTCGCGCGCACTCTCCGCGTCGCGCGGCGTCATCTTCACCCTGCATCGCGTCCTGCCCGAAAACCCACCCGCGTTCTCCCCCAACGCCATCCTGCAAATCCGCCCCGATTTCCTCGATTATGTCATCGAGCGCGTGCGCGATCTGGGCATCGACATCATCACCCTCGATGAAGCCGTCGAGCGCCTCGCAGCCCCCAAAAAGGGAAAGCCCTTCGTCGTCCTCACCTTCGACGATGGCTATCGCGACAATCTCGAATACGCCCTGCCGATCCTGCTCCGTCACGAAGCGCCCTTCACGCTCTATGTGCCCACTGCATTCGTCGACGGCGTGGGTGAGCTCTGGTGGCAGGCCATTGAAGACATCATCGCCCGCCAGGAGGCCGTCGCCTTCACCGAAAACGGCGAGGTCGAATATGTCGACACCGCGACTACGGCCCAGAAGAAGGACGCCTTCAACCGCCTCTACTGGCACCTGCGCAAATTGCCCGAACCCGAGCGCCGCGCCTTCCTCGCCGAGTTCTGCCACAACTACGGCTACGATCTCGAAAAGCAGTGCCGCGACCTGATCATGAGCTGGCAGGAACTGCGCCTGTTTGCCGGCGAGCGGCTCTGCACCATCGGCGCCCACACCGTGCATCACTACGAGCTGGCAAAGCTCCCCGAAGACGAAGCCCGCCAGGAAATGCTGCAGTCGGTAGAAGTCATCCAGGCCCAGTTCGGCATCCGCCCCGAGCACTTTTCCTATCCCCTAGGTGGCCCGCTCTCCTGCGGTCCCCGAGAATTCGCGCTGGCAAAAGACCTCGGCTTTAGAACCGCCATCACCACCCGCCCCGGCGGCCTCTACCCGCACCACCTCGAAACCCTGACCGCGCTCCCCCGCGTCTCGCTCAACGGCTACTTCCAGTCCGAGCGCTACGTCGACGTCTTCGCCAGCGGCGGCATCTTTACAGTTTTGGGCAAACTGACCGGCTGACGTTCGGCGCTCTATGCTCTGACTCTGTCGTCATTGCCGGGCTTGTCCCGGCAATCCATCTCGCCTCCGCATGGACCACCGGGACAAGCCCGGTGGTGACGATGATCACGAGAGTGTGCCGCTAAGCCTGCACGTCCGGCTTCGCCATCCAGCGAATGATCGCCATGGCCGGCAACAGCCAGCCCATCCCCGCCACGATGAAATACACAATCAGCACATACCACGGCAGCTCTGGCGGAAACGCCAGATAGACCGAGGTGGCGAGGCTCGCCCAGACGACGATGGAGAACACGCACAAAAGCGCGCCGATCAATTTGCGGTTGCGTTGGGTCATGTGCGGCATCTGGACTGTTGCGACTGGGCGAGGCTGGCATTACCACTCCGCCAGCCCCATCGATACCGGAATGTTGCCGTGACCACCCAGCACAATGCCGCACCAGGACAAATCAGCTATGCGAGCGACCTTCTCCGGCCGGTCCGCATCTGGCTCTACGCCCTTGCTAGCTTTGTCCTGCTGATCGTTGTGGTCGGCGGTATCACGCGGTTAACGGAATCGGGTCTTTCCATCACCAGTTGGAAGCCGATTTCCGGCACCATTCCCCCGCTCAACGACGCCCAGTGGCAGGCCGAATTCGAAGCCTATCAGCAGATTCCGCAATATTCGATCGTCCATTCCTGGATGGACATCAACGACTTCAAATATATCTTCTTCTGGGAGTGGTTTCATCGCCTCCTGGCGCGTGCGCTCGGGCTGATTTTCATCATCCCATTCGTCATTTTCCTCTTCCAGAAGCGTCTCTCGCGTAACCTTGCTTTGCCACTCTTTACCCTGTTCATCCTCGGTGGCTTCCAGGGCTTCCTCGGCTGGTGGATGGTCTCGTCAGGTCTTTCCGAACTGACCTCGGTTTCTCAATATAGACTTGCCGCCCACCTCTGCGCCGCCTCGCTGCTCTTCGTCGCGCTCATCTACGTGGCGCGCAGCATCGAACCCGGCCGCGTCCTCGGTCGCGTCAATCCGTGGCACCTGACCACTGCTATCATCTTGGGCGTGCTATTGATTTTTCAGATCGGGGCAGGGGCCTTCGTCGCCGGTCTCGATGCCGGCATGGGCTACAACACTTGGCCGCTCATGGATGGCGCCATCATCCCCAAGGGCCTCTTCGTCATGGACCCGGCCTGGCGCAACCTCTTCGAAAACGCCCTCACGGTGCAATTTATCCACCGTGGCATCGCCTATGTTATTGTCGCCTATATCGCCTACCTGATCTGGCGCCGCAGCAAGGATGGCGGTTTTGGCGGCGTCCACGGCTGGCTGCCGCGCATCGGCATCCTGGTTCTGCTTCAGGTCGGTCTCGGCATTGCGACCCTGCTCGCCAGCGTTCCGATCTCGCTGGCCGTCGGCCACCAGTCCCTGGCATTCATGCTCGCCGGCGCCACCGCCGCCTATATCGCCGACATGCGCAGAGTGCGGTAATATAATACCGCATTTGTAAGTCATTGAAATTGCAGCGCTATTTAAAGGCGCTTGACGACTTCCAGAATCCCCCTTAGAGACCCCTCCGAAACCTGTGATCCGTCCTCTGGATGAGGTCACAAACCAGAGTTTTCTAGGGATTTCAACAATGACCACTTACTCGGCAAAACCGAGCGAGATCGAAAAGCAGTGGATCCTCATCGACGCCGAAGGGCTGGTCGTGGGTCGTCTCGCTTCGATCATTGCTTCGCGTCTGCGCGGCAAGCACAAGGCCACCTTCACGCCTCACATGGACATGGGTGACAACATCATCGTCATCAATGCCGACAAGGTGAAGCTGACCGGCCGCAAGCTCGATCAGCACCGCTTCTACTGGCACACCGGCTACCCCGGTGGCATCAAGGACCGCACCGCTCGCGAGATCCTCGAAGGCCGTTTCCCGAACCGCGTTCTGGAAAATGCCGTTCGCCGCATGATGCCGGGCGGCCCGCTGACCCGCGCCCAGCTCAAGAACCTCCGCGTTTATGCCGGTTCCGAGCACCCCCACACAGCGCAGAACCCGAGCACGCTCGACGTCGGCGCTATGAACACCAAGAACGTCCGGGTGAAGTAATATGGCTGAAACCATCAACTCTCTCGAAGCTCTGGGCACTTCCGCTGCTGCTCCCGTTGCCTCCTCGGCTCCGGTTCACGTGCAGAAGCTCGACTCCCTCGGCCGCGCCTATGCCACCGGCAAGCGCAAGAACGCCGTCGCTCGCGTCTGGATCAAGCCGGGCAAGGGCAAGGTGACCGTGAACGGCCGCGAATTCGCTGCCTACTTCGCTCGCCCGGTTCTCCAGCTGATCGTCAAGCAGCCGATCGTTGCTACCGACCGTCTCGACCAGTACGACGTCAACGTCACCGTTGCTGGTGGTGGTCTCTCCGGTCAGGCCGGTGCCGTTCGTCACGGCATCTCCAAGGCGCTGAACTACTTCGAGCCGGGCCTGCGCCCGATCCTCAAGAAGGGTGGCTTCCTGACCCGCGACAGCCGTGTTGTTGAACGTAAGAAGTACGGTAAGGCAAAGGCCCGCCGCTCCTTCCAGTTCTCGAAGCGCTAAGCTTCACACAAAACTTCTTGGAAAGGGCCGGGCAACCGGCCCTTTTC
This sequence comes from Devosia sp., assembly GCF_024707125.1. Taxonomy (GTDB): domain Bacteria; phylum Pseudomonadota; class Alphaproteobacteria; order Rhizobiales; family Devosiaceae; genus Devosia. The sequence continues at coordinate 127,949 of NZ_JANQAH010000003.1, read as the reverse complement.
TTTTGCCCGGACCGACCTACATCCACCCCGCCATGCCCAGCCTCGTCACCCGCTTCCATCTGCTGATTTTTTCGGTGACGCTGTCTATCACGGCCGTCGCGATCCTGCGCGTGCCGGCGGATTTTCTCTTTCCGGCCCACTGGCATGGCTTCAGCGCCGATTGGCTCTGGCCGCGCGATACCGCTCTGGCCGTCGCGCCGATCGTTCAGGCCGCGTTGCTGCTGGCCTTCTTCGTCCTCGGCCGCGCCCTCACGCGCAATCACATGGCCAAGGTCCGGCACATTCTCGATCCCGCCCTCAGCCTGGCCCTGGCTGTTCCCGCCGCCTACCAGTTCGGACTCTTGTTCATGGGCATAGGTTCGGATCTGGACCTCATTCGCGGTCTCGGCTTCCTCTTTGCCGCCGTCCTTATCCTCCTGGGGCTCGTCCTCTTCCACGCCGAGCGCCACAGCTATGGCGGCCTACGCATGCCCTGGCCCATCCGCTCCGATCGCGCCTGGATCATCGTGCATCGTTTGAGCGGCATCGCGGCGGGGCTGGCCGGAGCAGGGCTGGCGACCTTGTCGTGGATCGATGCTGGCCCTGGCGTGCTCGCCGTCGCCTTCGCCGCGAGTCTCTTCGGTCTCCCGCTCTTTGCCGCCCTGGTGAGTCTGGCCGTAAGTCGCGCCTGACAACTTCTATTCTCTCTTTCGGCCCTTCGAATGAGAAAATTCTTCTAACCCGGAAAGAAATGGAACGGCATGCGCTGCGGCAAAACTGTGGCGGGCGTATGGTCTGGTCAATCTGCAGGCACAGTGCTCAAGCGATGGGCAATGAAGCCGCCAGCCGAAAGGTCACCTAATGTCTCCCACTTCCGTCGCCGCGGCGCGCGCTCCCAAAGCGCCTAAGCCGTTTTACGCCAATTTCGGCTTCCAGGTCCTCGCGGCCATGGTCATTGGCCTTTTCCTCGGCTTCATCGCCCGCAATATGGGTCCCGATGCCGCCGGCAATGCCAATTGGCTGACCCAGACCCTTGCCACCGTCGGCTCGTCCTTCGTGTCGCTGCTGCGCGCGCTGGTGCCGGTTCTGGTCTTCACCGCCATCGTCGCCTCGATCGCCAACCTGCGCGAACTCAATAACGCGGCCAAGCTCGTCTGGCAGACCCTTCTGTGGTTCGCCATCACCGCGCTGATCGCCGTCGTCATCGGCATCGCCCTTGGTCTCATCATCCAGCCCGGCCTCAACACCGAAGTCGCCGCGGAAGCCGCCAAGGCGCCGTCCTCGACTGGTTCCTGGCTCGATTTCCTCAAGGGCCTGATCCCCTCCAACATTCTGGGCCTCCAGGCTTCCACCCGCGTCAACGATAGCGGCGCGACCACCAGCCTCTCCTTCAACGTGCTGCAGATCCTCGTGATCTCCATCGTTGTCGGCATCGCAGCCCTGCGCGTTGGCCCGGCCGCCGATCCCTTCATCGCCTTCACCCGCTCGTTCCTGAAGGTCATCCACAAGGTCCTCTGGTGGGTCATCCGCTTGACGCCCATCGGCACTATCGGCCTCCTCGGCAATGCCGTCGCCGTCTACGGTTGGGATGCGCTGGCCCAGCTCGGCTGGTACTCGGCCGCCATCTATATCGGCCTCGCTATCGTGCTCTTCGTCGTCTATCCGGTGCTGCTGCAGGTCCACGGCCTCAACCCGATCCGCTACTTCCAGAGCGCATGGCCGGCCATTCAGCTCGCCTTCGTGTCGCGTTCCTCCATCGGCACCCTGCCGGTCACCGAACGCATCACCGAGCAGAATCTCGGCGTGCCGCGTGAATACGCTGCCTTCGCCGTGCCGCTCGGGGCCACCACCAAGATGGACGGTTGCGCCTCGATCTACCCGGCAATCTCGGCCATCTTTGTCGCCCAGTTCTTCGGCATCTCGCTGGGCATCGAGCACTACCTGCTTATCGCCTTCGTGGCCGTCATCGGCTCCGCCGCCACGGCTGGTCTCACCGGCGCCACGGTCATGCTGACCCTGACCCTGTCGACCCTCGGCCTGCCGCTCGAAGGTGTCGGCCTGCTGCTCGCCGTCGACCCGATCCTCGACATGGGCCGCACCGCCGTCAACGTCGCCGGCCAGGCCCTGATTCCCACCATCGTCGCCAAGCGCGAAGGCATCCTGGATCAGGCCACCTACGACCGCGGCGAAAGCATCGACGCTCTCGACGACGCCCAGGCCGTCCCGGCTCAGTAAACGTCGCAACATGAATGTCGAAAGGGGGAGGCAATGCCTCCCCTTTTTTGTCTTCCGGTGCCCCATCCTTCGTCTTGACTCTAATTAGCGAAAGCACTAATTAGAAAAATATCGAAGGAGAACGCCGTGGGCATCAATGCTGTCTTTGAAGCTTTGTCGCATCCGGTGCGGCGCAAGGTTTTGGCGCTGCTGAAATCGGGGCCCAAAAGTGCCGGCGAGCTGGCCGATCATTTCGAGCTCAGCCGCCCCACGCTCTCGGTTCACTTCGCCAAGTTGAAAGAGGCCGACCTTGTCGCCGTCGAGCGCCAAGGCACGAGCCTCATCTATCACCTCAACACATCGGTCCTCGAGCAGGCGCTCGCCGATGTTCTTTCGCTGCGAGAAGAAAAATGAACCAGTTGCGTCTCGTCGGTCCCTTTGCTCTCGTCTCCGCCGCAGTCCTCGCTGCCGCGACCATAGCCGGCTACCTCATGGTGCCGCCCGAAACTCTCATGCCGGTCCATTGGGGTCCGGATGGCACGGCCGACGCTTTCTGGCCGCGCAACATCGCATTGCTCATGCCGCCGGCAATCCTGGCTGCGCTCTGGCTGACCTTCGCCTTGGTCTTGAAGCGGGGAGGGGAGGTGGACCGCGCCCGCCAGGGGCTTCGCGCCGCCTTTGCCGGCATCGGCATGCTGATGGCGGCCATCCAGATCGCCACCATCGCCATAGCCCTCGGCTATCCCGTGGATATGATCCGCGTCATCGCCGTCTGCATCGGCCTTTTGTTCATCGGCTTGGGCAATGTCATGCCAAAGTCCCAACCCAACAGCTATGCCGGTTTCCGCCTGCGCTGGACGCTCGAAAGCCCGGCCAATTGGGTTGCCACCAACCGCTTTGCCGGGGCGCTCATGATGCTCGGCGGCATCATTCTCACTATCGCCGCTTTGCTTATCGCGGAGCCGCTTTGGCTCCTGGCAATCATCGTGCTATGCACCGCCGCGCCGAGTCTAGCCGGCATCATTTACAGCTACCGTTTCGCCCGGCGCGAAAGTGCGGCACGGCCTCTTTGAGGCCTCCTCGCTCGCTAGGCGTGCGAGCAAACCTTTGGCAAGGAACGAAAATGGCTCAATCGCAGGGTGGCTGGGACGGTCGGCGCAGGGCGCTCGCCCTGGGCATGATCTCCAACGTGATCGGCGCCCTTGCTGCCGCTGGCGCAGCCATAGCGGCTTGGCTCACCACTACGGGTCAGTCGGACCTGACGCAATGGGCACTGATCCTGGCCGGCATCGGTGGGGTCTTCGTGGCCAAGGGCACGGTCATCCTGGCCATCGCAGAGAGCCGCCCCTATACGCCGCAGGATGGCGTGCTTGAGCTGCAGCAACGCCTGACCGCGCTCGAAAACCGTCTATCCGCCCGTAGCTCAGGTTTGGTCGGTCGCCTGGAACAGATCGAAGCAGATTTGGCAGACCTGCGCCCGCGCAGTTGATGCCTCTCGCTAGACGGCTTTCTTGAGCGAAAGCTTCTTGGCCTTCGACTTCCGCGCGACCTTGGCGGCCTTCGGCACGAAATTGTCCATCACGCGCTCGATCACCTTGATCGCCTTGTCGGTGCCGTCCTCGCTGCGGAGCTTTTCAGCCACCAGAGCGGCATTGCGACGATAGGATTCGTTGCTGTTGAGATCAGCCAGCGCCTCGGCCAGCAGTTCCGCCGTCAATTTGCGCAACCGGATCGGCTTCGGCCCGCAACCGAGTTCATAAACGCGCCGCCCCCAATAGGGCTGGTCCATGGCCTGCGGCACCACAAAACTCGGGCGCCCAAGATGCAGACCCGCCGATGTCGTGCCCGCCCCGCCATGGTGCACGACGGCACTGACATAGCGGAACAGCCGATCATGCGGCGCTTTCTCGATCGGAAAAATCGTATCCGGCAGGTCGCGCGGATCGATCCCGCCCCAGCCGCGCGCCACCACAGCACGTCCGCCCCAAAGCTCTACGGCTTCCTTCAGGATGCGCGTATTGCGCTCCGCGCCAAACGGCATCGAGCCGAAGCCGATATAAACCGGTGCCTCGCCAGCCGAAAGAAACGCCTCAAATTCCGGCGTCGGCTCCCAGTGGCTGCGATCCCGCAGGTTCCAGTAGCCCGTCACCAGCGCCGTCCGCGGCCAATCGCGCGGACGCGGGCTGACTGCCGTCGAATAGGCATAGAGCGTCGTCAGTGGCGAGCCATCGGTATTGGTGAAGACCCCGCCCATATTCCGCGCCTCGAGCCCCATCAGCTCGCGCCGCAGCCGGTTGCGCGGCAGGTTCCAATAGGCCTGCTGCATGGTCGCCGCGGTATAGGAAAGCTTGTTGAGCGTCGGCCCGAGATCGTCGGCGACGTAATACATCGAAAGCGGGAATTCGCTCGTCGAGTTGAGCGGCTGCAATGCCGTCATGATCGCCGGCACTTTCAGCGCCTCGGCGATATCGATGCCAAAACTCGTGTTCATGTTGACCACGATCGCCTCGGCACCCTGGCACATGCGCCATGCGGCCCGCGCCGCGGTGTCGACGATCTGCTGGCCCTGCCGCAAGAGGGAAGGGCCGTTGATGAGCATGGACGTGCTCATCGCATTTTCGAAGCGCGATTCCTTGAGGAAGGACTGGATCGAGGGTCCAAGCGAGTGAAACTCAAGGCCGTAATTGCCGACGAGGTCCTCAAACTCTTCGGTGGCGCCCAAGGCAACGGCATAGCCGCGCTCCTGCAGAGCCAGCGCAAGCCCGATATAGGGTTGGACGTCGCCTTGCGTGCCGATCGTCACCAGGGCAATGCGCTTCAAGTGTGGAACCTCATCATACGCCGCTATGCCCGAAGGTTGTTCCGCTTCGGGCCATTTACAAGACCTTGCAGAGGAATTATGAACGGCCTGTCGATTGTTGCATTTCTTACAAAAACGACCTTCGAAGGGCAAGAGACATGGTGTCTCCATTCACTGTTGCATGGGTTGGAGCTTCGCTCGCCGGCAAGGTGACTGCTATTGCCGCTGCCAATGCCTTCGCGGCGGCAAGCGCCCGATAGCTCTTCCCGCATGGCCACGGCGTGGCAGGGAAGAGCCGAATAGATCGTTACGGCCCCAAAAGGGTCCTTTTAACCCCTTCAAAACCATAATTCCGCGATAATCCACGCCGCATCATGGCGCAGCGCTCACCGCGCATCGCGACAGTTCTGGGTCTCAAAAAGACCTTCCGAGGAAAAAATGAGCGCCGACTTCCACAAAATCCGCCGCCTTCCCCCTATGTTTTTGCGCATATCGATCCGCTGAAAGCCAAGGCTCGCGCTGAGGGTGTCGATATTATCGATCTGGGCATGGGCAATCCTGACATGCCGACGCCCGAGCACATCGTGGCCAAGCTCCAGGAAACGGTGAAGGACCCGCGCACACATCGCTATTCCACCTCGCGCGGCATTCCGGGCCTGCGCAAGGCACAGGCGAGCTATTATGGCCGTCGCTTTGGCGTGAAGCTCAATCCCGACACGCAGATCGTCGCGACTCTCGGGTCCAAGGAAGGCTTCGCCAATATGGCTTCGGCCATCACCGCCCCCGGCGACGTGGTGCTGGTGCCCAACCCGACCTATCCTATTCACTCTTTCGGCTTCCTGATGGCCGGCGGCGTGGTGCGTTCGATGCCTGCCGATCCGAACGAGGATTTCCTGCGCTCGCTCGACCGCGCCGTGCGCCACTCGATTCCCAAGCCGATCGCCATCGTTCTCAACTACCCGGCCAACCCGACCGCCTACACGGCCGACCTCGATTTTTACACCGAGGTGGTCAAGTACTGTAAGGCCAACGACATCTTCATCCTGTCTGATCTCGCCTATTCCGAGATCTATTTTGATGAAGATGCACCGCCGCCCTCCGTGCTGCAGGTTCCGGGCGCCATCGATATCACGGTGGAATTCACCTCGATGTCGAAGACCTATTCCATGCCCGGCTGGCGCGTCGGCTTTGCCGTCGGCAATGAGCGCCTGATCGCTGCCTTGGCCCGCGTAAAATCCTATCTCGACTATGGTGCGTTCACGCCCATTCAGGTCGCCGCCACTGCAGCTCTTAACGGCTCGGACGACGTGATCGAGGAAGTGCGCAAGATCTACAAGCACCGCCGCGACGTCATGGTCGAGAGCTTTGCCCGCTCCGGCTGGGACATTCCAGTGCCAAAGGCCACCATGTTCGCCTGGGCGCCGATTCCTGCTCAGTTCGCCCATTTGGGCTCGCTCGAATTCGCCAAGCTCCTGATCAAGGAAACCGGCGTCGGCGTCGCTCCGGGCGTCGGCTTCGGCGAATATGGCGACCAGTACATTCGCCTCGCCTTCGTCGAAAACGAGCAGCGCATCCGTCAGGCTGCTCGCAACATCAAGAAGCTGCTCGGCGGCAAGGGCGACCAGAGCAACATCGTTCCGCTCGCCACCGCAACGAAGTAGTTTGCGTTTCGAGGGGGCGGCATCCGCCTCCTCGACACAATGGAATAGAAGCGTGGACGCAGATCCGAGCGCCGCAATGCAATGCGGTTATTACGATAGAGGCGTCTGCCGCTCGTGCACCTTCATGGGCATGCCTTACAATGCCCAGCTTGAGCGCAAGATGGCGCACGCCCAAGACCTGCTCGCCGCATGGCCGGAAGCAGTCTGGCTCCCACCCATGGCAAGTCGCCCCGACAGCTTTCGCAACAAGGCGAAAATGGTGGCCGGCGGCACGCCCGATGCACCCACCCTCGGTATTCTCGACACAACCCAACACGGCGTCGATCTCACCGGCTGCGGTATTCTTGCCCCCGGCCTGCGCGCTGCCTTCGAGCCCATCAAGGCTTTCATCTCCCGCGCCCGCATCACGCCCTACGACATTCCCAGCCGCCGCGGCGAACTCAAATACGTGCTGCTGACCGAATCCGCCGATGGCGAACTGATGCTGCGCTTCGTGCTGCGCTCAACCGAAGCCCTCGGTCGCATGCAAAAGCATCTGCCGGGACTGCTGATCGATCTGCCGCAAGCTGCCGTCATCACCGCCAACATTCTGCCCGAACACAAGGCAGTCCTTGAAGGCGACGAAGAGATCTCCCTCAGCGGCGGCGCGACCCTGTCCATGCGCCTCGGCGACCGCGTCCTACACCTGCGTCCCGCCAGCTTCTTCCAGACCAATACCGAAATCGCCAGGGGCCTATACCTTCAGGCGCAAGAATGGGTCGACGAAGTCGGCGCTCAATCCATCTGGGATCTCTACTGCGGGGTAGGGGGCTTTGCCCTGCAGGTCGCTGCGCCCGGTCGGCGCGTCCACGGCGTGGAGCTCAGCGAACCAGCCGTGGAATCCGCCCGGCTCAGCGCCGCCGAGATTGGCCTCAGTGATGTAACCTTCGCAGCAGGCGATGCGACCGCCCTTGTTGCGGGTGAAGCGCCTGACACTATCATCGTAAATCCGCCCCGACGCGGCCTCGGCGACCGGCTTTGCGAAACCCTCGAATCCTCGGGTGCAAAGACCATCATCTATTCGAGCTGCAACGCGGTCACCCTTGCCCGCGACATCGCCGCCATGCCCGCCTACGAGCCAAAGTTCGTCCGTCTGTTCGACATGTTCCCTCAGACCGACCACTATGAGGCAATGGTCCTGCTGACCCGCCGCCCCGCGTTAGACTGAGCCTGGCCACCAAATATTACATGACATCAGAAATCACCTTTTGTATGGAGAAGCACTTCCATACAGAAGGTGATCCATGATCCTCCGTTCGCTGGTTTTCGCCACCCTGCTGGTCGCCACGCCGACCTTGTCGCTGGCCCAAGACTTCCCCATCACGCTCGAGCATGCCTGGGGCGAGACGACGATCGACGCGGCGCCCAAGCGGATCGTCACCTGGGGCTGGGGCAATGAGGACGCCGTCATCGCCCTCGGCGTAACGCCGGTGGGCATTCCCTTCCACGCCTATGGCGGCGGCGAAGACGGCATCAAACCCTGGATCGAGGAAGCACTTTCCAAGGTCGAGGGCGAAAAGCCGACCGTGCTCGAAAATGGCTCCGAGCCCCCTTTGAGCAGATCGCCGCGCTCGAACCCGATCTGATCCTCGCCGTCTTCTCCGGCATCACCGAAGAGCAATACGCCCTGTTCTCGGCCATCGCCCCGACTGTCGCCTATTCCGGCGATGCGTGGTCCACGCCGTGGCAGGAAGTGACGACAACAATCGGCAAGGCTCTCGGCAAGGCCGATGAAGCCGAGGCTCTCGTCGCCGAAACCACCACCTGGCTCGAAGGCGAAGTGGCAAAACACCCCGCGCTCAAGGAAATCACCTTTGCCAGCGCCAATGACTACGATGGCTCCATCGCCGTCTATGCGCCGAACGACGCCCGCATGTCGTTCCTCACCGATCTCGGCATGACCCTCGACCCCAGTGTCGCCGAGAATGCGCCCAATGACGGCGCCTTCTACTATTCCCTCAGCTACGAACTGTTCGACAATCTAAAGGGCGACATCTTCGTCACCTACTACGAAGAGCAGTCCGCGCTCGATGAATGGCTCGCAAAGTCTTACGCGGCCAACTATCCCCCCATCGTCAATGGTGGCCTCGCCGCGCTCGTCGGCACCGAAAACGTCGCTGCCGTTTCTCCGCCGAGCGTGCTGTCCCTGCATTGGGGTTTCCCGACCTACCTCGATGTCCTGGCCTCTGCTGCCGACAAAGTCACCGGCAAGTAAGCCGTCGCAATCTAGGAGAAACACCATGCACCAGCTCACTGGCGCCCTTGCCCTCGCTGCAGCCCTAAGCATTTCCGTACAGGCCTTCGCCGCCGACACCTTCCCTGTCACCATCGAACACGCGCTCGGCTCTACGACAATTGAAGCCAAGCCCGAACGCGTCGTCACCTGGGGCTGGTCGGCTCAGGACGTGGTGATCGATCTCGGTGTTGCCCCGGTCGGCATTCCCTTCTTCGCCTATGCTGGCGGCGAAGACGGCCTTCTGCCATGGACCGAAGCGGCCATCGCCGAACACGGCTTTGCCATGCCCACCATTCTGCCCAACGTCACCGAACTGCCGCTCGAAGCCATCGCTGCTCTGTCGCCCGACGTGATCATCGCCCCCTATTCGGGCCTGACCGCCGACGAATACGCGCTCCTGAGCAATATCGCTCCGGTCGTGGCCTATCCTGACAAGCCCTGGTTTGCCGGCTGGCAGGACGTCGTAACCCTCACCGGCAAGGCCCTTGGCCTCTCCGCCGAAGCCGACAAGCTGGTCGCCGATACGCAGGCCTTCCTCGAAGCCGAAATCGCTAGATACCCCGATGCCAAGGGCACGGTCTTCGCCAATGTCGTCAATCGCAATGACGGCCAGGTCTCCGTCCGCCTCGAAGGCGACCCGCGCGTCCAGCTCTTCGTCGATATCGGCCTCGTCTCCGCACCCGAGCCGAGCGAAGCCATCCCCAACGACACGGGCATTTCCTATTTCGTCAGCTACGAGAATTTCGACAAGATTCCCGCCGAGATGCTGCTGAGCTTCTTCAATGACCAGAAGTCCGCGGACGAGTTCTTCAGCATGGACCTGATCAAGCTTTCCCCGCTGGTCGCCAAGGAAGCCTATACCAAGCTCATCGGCGACGAGATCACCATGGCAGTCAGCGGCGCTGTCACGCCCGTGTCCCTGCGTTGGGGTTTCCCAAAGGTCGCCGCCGAAGTCGGTCGCGCCGCTACCGCCGCCAAGGCTCAGTAGCGCTCGCTATTCACCTCATCGAGGGCGGCCCAGCCGTCGCCCTCGACGACATAGCGCGACGCCGCTTCGTCCCACGCATAGGTAACAGCATAGTCCGCTGCGCCCGGCGCATAGGCTTCTACGCCTTCGCACGGGTCTGTCGGGCCTTCCGCCGTGTCCGTCACAGTGATCTCGAAGGGCGCTGGCGTCCCCGCGCGCCCGTCCGCCTCATAACGCACCGATTGCGTCCGGCTCCCGGCGCAACCCAGATCGCTCAGCATCATCACCATGTCGACGAGCGTAAGCTTGCCCTCGACCAGTTCGACAATGCTCGTCGCATCATAGAACTGACCGGCATTGCCATGTTGGTTGCTGACGAGCAGCAGGCTTTGCCCTCCACCCACCGCCAGGCTGGCAGGTTCGGCAAAGCTCACTATCCGGTCGAACCCGACATCGACCACGTCAACCAGCTTCGGCTCGGCCGCAATATTAAACAGTGCCAGACCTGCCACCGCTCCCGCGGCGTCGTCGCCCTCGGCAAGGTCGATCAGCAGCGCAAGGTGTGGTCGCCCATCGACACTGACCTTTGCCGCCTCAATGGAGTTCACCCCAACCGGCGCAGTCAGCGTTATGGCGAAATCTTCGCCCTCTATATGGGGCAGGGCGACGTCACGATCGACGACCAAGATGTCGCCAACCTGGTGCGCTCCCGGCAGCGCCATCGCCACCAGATCGGCATAGGAAACGCCCGCCACAGCCTCGGCTTCCGGATTCGCGAGGACCGTCTGCACTTCCTGTGCATGCACCGCCAGCGCTGCCGCAAACCACATTGCGGCAATGCCTACAAAATTCCTATTGACCTCTAGGCAAGTTCCTATGCACATGTCGCGCACCATGAGCGATATCCAGTCTTTCCGCCAATCCGTCGAATCTTTCATCTCCGCCCGCGGTTGGACTCCGACCCGTTTTGGCCGCATTGTAGCAGGCGATCCGCTCTTCGTCTTCGACCTGCGTGACGGCCGCGAACCGCGCAGCGAAACGCGCGCGCGCATCCTCAAGGCCATGACCGAATTCGGCGAAACGGAGACCCAGACGCCGCTGCGCATCGGTGTTGCCGGCCTCGGCAATGTCGGCGCCACGCTCGTGCGCATCCTGCAAAAAGACGGCGCCGAGCTGAACAAAAAACTTGGTCGCCAATTGCAGGTGACCGCTGTTGCCGCGCGCTCGCGATCCCGCGACCGCGGCATTGATATTTCTGGGCTCGAGTGGTTCGACGACCCGGTCGCCCTCGCCAAGTCCGACAGCATCGATCTCTTCGTCGAACTCATCGGCGGCGAAGATGGCCCGGCCTTCGCCGCGGTCAAATCGGCCCTCGAAATCGGCCGTCCCGTCGTCACCGCCAATAAGGCACTTCTCGCCAAGCACGGCGTTCTGCTGGCAAAGCTCGCCGAAGAATCAGGCGCCCAGCTCGGCTTCGAAGCGGCTGTGGCCGGCGGCATCCCCGTCATCAAGACTCTGCGCGAAGGCCTGGGCTCCGCCCGCATCGCCAAAGTCTTTGGCATCATGAACGGCACCTGCAATTACATCCTGACCCGCATGGGCAATGAAGGCATCACTTTCGCCGATTGCCTTAAGGACGCGCAGGCATTGGGTTATGCCGAAGCCGACCCTACCTTTGACGTCGAAGGTTTCGACACGGCCCACAAGCTCTCGATCCTCGCCACGCTCTGCTTCGGCTACGAAATTGCGCCCGACAAGATGCGCATCGAAGGCATTTCGCGCATCACCCAGCACGATATCCAGGTCGCCGCCGATCTCGGCTACAAGATCAAGCTGCTGGGCATCGCCGAACGCACCGCAAGCGGCATCGAGCAGCGCGTGCACCCCACCTTCGTGCCCAAGGGCTCGGCCATTGCCGGCGTCGATGGCGTCATGAACGCCGTGGCCCTCGAAACCGACCACGTCCACGAGCTGCTGCTCGCCGGCCCCGGCGCCGGTGGCCCGCCCACGGCCTCTTCGGTCCTGTCCGACATCCTCGACATCGCCCGCGGCACCCGTGTGCCGCCGCTTGGCGTGCCGAGCGACGAACTGCTGCCCTATCGCGAGGCGCCGGCTCGCGCCCATGAAGGCGGCTTCTACATCCGCCTCGCCGCCAAGGATGTTCCCGGCGCACTCGCCGCCATCACCACCCGCATGGGCGAGAAGTCGATCTCCATCGATTCGGTCATTCAGCGCTCCGATCTGGCCGCCAAGGCCATCGCTCCCGATGGCTCGCCTTCACGCACCGTTGTGATGATTACCCAACAGACTTTGGAATCATCCGTGCGCGAAGCGCTTGCGCAAATCGCTGCAGACGGCTTCATAGTCGGCGAACCGCAACTCATTCGTATCGAGAAGCTCTGACACCCTCCCGGTGCCAGGCACCGGGAGAGAAAATGAAGCTCAGCAAGGCCGATGACGGCAGATCGCCGGCACACCTCCATCGCTCGCTGACCCTCGAAATGGTGCGCGTCACCGAACGCGCCGCCATCGCCGCTGCCGAGTGGCGCGGCAAGGGCGATGAAAAAGCCGCCGACGAGGCCTCCGTAAAAGCCATGCGGGCCGAGCTCGACCGCGTCTCCATCGCCGGCCGCATCGTCATCGGCGAGGGCGAAGAGTTCGAGTGCGATGATCTCTATGTCGGCCAGCCCGCCGGCACGGGCGAAGGCCCCGAGGTCGATATCGCCGTCGATCCCCTCGAAGGCGTCACCCTCTGCGCCAAGAACCAGCCCGATTCCCTCGTCGTCCTCGCCATGGCCGAGCGCGGTGGGCTCCTGAACGTTGCCCGCAACGTCTACATGCACAAGATCGCCATCGGCGCCGAATACCCCGCCGACACCGTCAATATCGAGTGGTCCGCCACCGAAAACGTCAAGGCACTGGCCAAGGCCAAGGGCGTGCCGGTCTCCGAAATCACCGCGATCGTCCTCGATCGCCCGCGTCATGCCGGCCTTCTCGAAGAACTCCGCATGGCCGGCGTCTCGGTAAAACTGCTCAGCGACGGTGACATTGCCGGTGTCATTCACGCGGTGAACACCGAAGATACCGGCGTCGATATCTATCTCGGCTCCGGCGGCGCCCCTGAAGGCGTCCTTGCCGCCGCCGCCCTCCGCTGCATCGGTGGTCAGATGCAGGGCAAACTCATCCTCGACACCCCCGACAAGCGCAGCCGCGCCGCGAAATGGGCATCACCGATGCCAATAGGGTCTACAATGTCGGCGACCTCGCTTCCGGCGACGTCCTCTTCTCCGCCACCGGCATCACCGACGGCTCCCTCATCGAAGGCGTAAAACTCCGTCGCCAATGGGTAGAAACCTCAACCGTCGTCATGCGCTCCTGGAGCCAGACCACGCGATGGATCAAGGCAAGGCACGCAAGGTAGTTTGCTGGGATCCTGGTCTGGCCAGTATGGCAATACCCAGTGGGGTAGGACACTCGTCCGCCAGAGCCTTTCAAAAGCGCGGTGTCATTCCCGCGCAAGCGGGAATCTCTGTTTCTGTGCAAGGAGATTTCCGCTTGCGCGGGAATGACACGGTGAGGGGTGGGGCTGAGGAGCCTCACTACTTCCCGTCCGCCACCTCAAAGAACCGCGACACCGCCCGCTCGCCCCGCCAAGCCGCCGTCACCCTCTCCACATTCTCCTCGATCCCATCCCCCGCCTGCAGCTCCAGATCATACCGACGCCCCTCATGGATCGTCAGCGCATCCTTTTCCGCGCTGCCCACCGGCCGATCCCCGCGCGCCAATTCCCGCCGATTAAGTTCCTCCACCGGGCAATGCAGCGCCACGAACAACACATCGAACGGCTGAAACAGCTCCGCCAGTTCCCCCTGCCACCCCGGCGTATCCAGAATGTGCTCGACGATGAGATTATTCCCCGCCGCCGCATAGGCAGCCAGCGACGCATGATAGCCGGCAAAGAACGGCGCCCGCATCTCGCGCCAATTGAAGTCGCCCGCCTTAACCCGCCCCAGCGGCAACACGCCCGAGTCGCGCAGATGGTCGATGGAAATGTGCCAGAAGGGCCTCTCGATGCGATCCTGCAGCATGCGTGCAAGGGTAGACTTCCCGCTGCTCGAAGCGCCATGCAGGAAAATGATGCTCGCCTTGCCCGTCATCGATCGCTCCCAGATTGCCGGGCGCAACAAGCATGCACACACAACACGCGGCAACCCCTTTCCCCTCTGCACTAAATCGCCTAACACCAGCCCATGCTGGAAACGCGCCGCAATTTTCTTGACGTCACTCAGTCGGTCCTTGGCCGCGCCTGGGTCGACAGGCTCGACGTCGCGGGCGCGCGCATGGCCACGGCCATCGCGCAGCGTGCCGGCATTTCGGACATCCTGGCGCGAATTCTTGCGGGCAGGGGCGTCGACATCGATTCCGCACAGGCCTATCTCGAGCCCACCATCCGCAACCTGATGCCCGATCCCTCGACGCTGACGGCCATGGATGATCTCTCCGACCGTCTCGCCCGCGCCATCGCCGACAATGAATCCATCGCCCTCTTCGGCGATTATGACGTGGACGGCGCCAGCTCCTGCGCCCTCATGGTGCGCTACCTCGCCCATTTCGGCCTGACCCCGCAGGTCCATATCCCCGATCGCATTTTTGAGGGCTACGGCCCCAACATCGCCGCCATGGACAAGCTGATCGATGCCGGCGCCTCGCTCATCATCACGCTCGACTGCGGCACCACCAGCGATGGCCCAATCGCACACGCCCGCTCCCGCGGCGTCGATGTGCTCGTCATCGACCACCACCTCTCCGACCACGACCTTCCCCCCGCCACGGCCCTGGTCAATCCCAATCGCCCCGACGACATTTCCGGCCTCGGCTATCTTTGTGCTGCCGGCGTCACCTTCATGGTTCTGGTCGCCGTAAACCGCGCCCTGCGCCAGCGCGGCGATACCGGTCTGCCGGACCTTTTGAAATTGCTCGACATCGTCGCCCTGGGCACCGTCTGCGACGTCGTGCCCCTGGTCGGCCTCAACCGTGCTTTCGTCCTGCGCGGCCTCGAAGTCGCCCGCCGCGGCGACAACCACGGCATGGCCGCTCTGGCCCTCGCTTCGCGCGTCAGTGGCCCGCTCAATCCCTATCATCTGGGGTTTCTCATCGGCCCGCGCATCAATGCCGGCGGCCGCATCGGCAATGCCGCCCTCGGTACCCAACTCCTTGCGCTCGACGACGAGCACCAGGCCCTCGTCATCGCGGCAAAGCTCGATGAGCTGAACACCGAACGCCAACGCATCGAAGTCGAAGCCGTCGAAGAAGCTACATCCGTCGCCGCTGCCGAAATCGGGGCAGGCGAGGGGCCTCCCATTCTCGTTCTGGCCTCTGCCAATTGGCATCCCGGCGTGGTTGGCCTGGTCGCCGCGCGCTTAAAAGAGCGCTTTGATCGTCCCGCCTTCGCCATCGCCCTCCACCCCGATGGCACCGGTACCGGTTCCGGCCGCTCCATGCCCGGGGTCGATCTCGGCAGCGCCGTCATCGCCGCCGTCGAGGCCGGTTTGATCCCCAAGGGCGGTGGCCACGCCATGGCTGCCGGCGTCACCCTTCGCCCGGGCGATCTCGGCCCCTTCCGCTCCTTCATCTCCGACCGACTCAGCGGCAGCGTCACGACGGCCCGCGCCGCCTCCGCCCTCAAGGTCGATGCCGCCCTCACGGCCCGCGGCGCCACCGTCGACCTCCTCCACAATATCGAACGCGCCGGCCCCTTCGGCGCCGGCAATCCGGGCCCGGTCTTCGCCTTCCCGTCCCATCGGGCGCGTTTTGCCCAGGTCGTCGGCAAGGGCGGCCATGTCAGTTTCACCCTGTCGTCAGACGACGGCGCCAAGCTGAAAGCCATTGCCTTCCGCGCCGCCGGCACGCCTCTCGGCGATATCCTGCTGCGCGATAGCGATCAGCCCCTGCATTTTGCCGGCAGCCTCTCGCTCGATCACTATCAGGGCCGCGAACAGGTCCAGTTCCGGCTCACGGATATCGCGCGGATTCCGCGGTAGCGAGGAAACTCAATCCAGATCCAATGCGTTATTCGCCTCGTAGTCGAATATGAGACTATGTGGGGAACTCTTTCGTGCGTGCTTTATCCAGTGCTTTCAGTAACACCGGGAGGCCAGGCTTTTCAGCCGCTTGGTTCGGTTCCCGGAATCATTTTTTCAGCCATTTTGTGAAGCGTTTCGATCCCAGCTTGCCGCGCTTTGTCGGGCCGGCATCGGGCATCAAACTGCTGCTTGCATATCCGTTAATGCCCGTTAAACTATTGATATGCATCCACTGGGAAGCACTACTGCTTCGGCTCAAGGGGATGCCTCCGCGGCCGAAGCTGTGCAATTTGCCTGGCTCGCTCCGGCCCGCATCACGATGGTTGGATGTAGCGGCGCAATGAGTAAGACAGCGGTAGACCACTCCAATACTGGCGCAACGCCCTGGACGCGTTTTGCCTCCTTTCTCGTCGAAAAGATCGGCTTTGCCCTGATCGGCCATCCCAAATTCGGGGCCGTGACCGTCATTCTGCCCAATGGCCGTACGCGGACCATGGGCAATACCAAGACGGGCGAGCACGCCGTCCTGCGGCTCAACAATTTTAGGGTCATCACCGAGGCCATGCGCCGCGGCACGGTCGGCTTTGCCGCCGCCTATATGAATGGCGACATCGAGGTCGACGATCTCACCGCGCTGTTCCGCTTTTTCCTGCAAAACCGCGACATGTTCGAGAGCGCCAACAAGGGCTTCTTCCGCCGCGCCGCCACGGACTTGCACTATCACCTGTCGCGCCGCAACACGCTCGAAGGCTCCAAGAAGAACATCGCCGAGCACTACGACCTCGGCAACGACTTCTACGGCCAGTGGCTCGACCCTTCGATGACCTATTCCTCGGCGCTTTTCACCTCCGGCGATCAGAGCCTCGAAGAAGCGCAGGTGGCAAAATATCGCCGCGTCGCCGACATGGCCGGCGTCACGCCCGGCTCCTCCGTGCTGGAGATCGGCTGCGGCTGGGGTGGCTTTGCCGAAACCGTCGCGCGCGACTATCAGGCCAACCTGCGCGGCATTACCCTTTCCGCCGAACAACTCAAATACGGCCAGGACCGCCTGGCGCGTCAGGATCTCGACAAGTACGCAAAGCTCGTCTTCGAAGACTATCGCCACACCGAAGGTCAGTTCGACCACATCGGCTCCATCGAGATGATCGAGGCGGTGGGCGAGGACAATTGGCCGAGCTACTTCCAGACCATTCATGATCGCCTGAAGCCCGGCGGCACCGCCGCCATCCAGGCCATCACCATCAACGAGGCCGATTTCGACGGCTACCGCAGCGGCCCCGACTTTATCCAGCGCTACATCTTCCCCGGCGGGATGCTGCTGACCAAGACGGTGATGCGCGAATTCGGCGAAAAATACGGCTTGGTTCTCGAAAACGTCGAGACCTTTCGCCTGTCCTACGCCAAAACTCTAAAACTCTGGCGCGACCGCTTCCTCGAACGCTGGCCCATGATCGCTCCGCTCGGCTACGATGAAACCTTCAAGCGCAAATGGGTCTACTATCTCAGCTATTGCGAAGCCGGTTTCACCGAAGGCTCCATCGACGTCGGCATCTACCAGTACCGCCGTCCTGCGTGAGGCTGGGCTCACCCCTTCCTCGACCTCTTCTCCTCCACAACGTCATCCCCGCGAAAGCGGGGATTTTGCCGCGACACCCCTCCATCCCTCCCCGCAAGGGGGGCTGGTGTTTTTGTACAGGTCTGGCCCCACACTCGATGCAGCACCTCTCCCTTGACGGGGGAGGATGGGAGGGGTGCTGGCATGCTCAATGGCCAAGGTCCATATACGACGTCCCCGCCTTCAGCGGCGTTCCACCACCGCCCTGCACCCTATAAACTTGACTTGACCATTCAATATTACCGAGGCAAAAAACGCTCACTTTGCAACCAGGTGAGCCCATGACCCTTCGCGCCTTCGCTCTCGCAGCCCTGTCGTCACTTGCACTGTCCGCCGCGGCTCATGCCGAACCCTGGACTTACACTGATGGCTCAGGCCAGACGGTCACGCTCGACGCCGCCCCGCAGCGCATTATCGCCAGCCAGGATGCCGCCGCTGGCCTCATTCCGCTCGGTATTCGCCCCGTTGGCATCTATGCCGATGGTCCGGTTGCCGACGCCAAGGCTCTGCAGGGTCTCGATCTCACCGGCATCGAAATCATCGGCCAGGCCTGGGGCGAGGTCGATATCGAAAAGGCCGCCGCCCTCAATCCCGATCTCGTCCTTGCCGAATGGTGGGATCGCAACGCCACCTGGTCGGGCGGCGAAGATGTGGTCACGCTGCTGACCCAGCTCGCTCCCATCACCGGTGTTTCGGCCGGCGATTCCATCCTGGGCATGATCGAGGACTATGAAACTCTCGCCGCCAGCCTCGGCGCCGATCTCGCCCAGCCCTCCATTGCTGCCGAAAAGACCGCCTTCGAAAACGCCTTGGCCGATTTCAAATCCGCCATCGCAGCCAAGTCGGGCCTGAAAGTTCTCGCCGTCTATGCCGGCGACGACGCACTCTATGTTGCCGATCCTGCTGGCGCCGCCGAGCTGCTCGATATGCAGTCCTGGGGCCTCGACCTCGTCGAACCCGAAGGCGTCGACGCCGCCGGCAACAACTATTTTGAGACTGTCAGCTGGGAAAACGCCGACAAATACCCGGCCGATCTGATCCTCGTCGACAACCGCTCGCCCGCCACCATGAAGACGGCGCTGGCCCAGCCCACCTGGACGCTCAATCCTGGCGCCAAGGCCGGTCAGGTCGCCGAATGGCCGGCTTTCTGGCTGCGTAACTACACCCACTACGCCGCCGCGCTCACCGAACTGACCACGGCCATCAACGCGGCCAATGCCGATCTCACCCCCTGATGCCAGTGGAGCAGGCGAATAGGAAAGCGGGCCGGGCGGCAACGCTCGGCCTCGGTCTCGCCCTTTTGGGCGCGGCGCTCTTCGCCATCGTCCTGCTTTCAATGGCAACCGGCGCGCGGCCCATCCCCATCGACATGGTTTGGTCCGCGCTCGTTTCCTACGATCCCAATTCGACCGAACACCGCATCATCTGGGACCTGCGCCTGCCGCGCACGGTCGTCGGCGTCCTCGTCGGCGCCGCCCTCGGCCTTGCCGGCGCGGTCCTCCAGGGCGCCACGCGCAACCCGCTGGCCGATCCGTCCATCCTCGGCATCAATTCCGGCGCCGCCCTCTTCGTCGTCCTCGGTGTTTCCGTTTTCGGCATCACCCAACTGACGGCCTATGTCTGGCTCGCCTTCATTGGTGCCGGCGCCGCAATGCTGGTCGTCTATGCCGTAGCCTCGCTCGGCCGCGAAGGCTCCACACCCATCAAGCTGGCCCTTGCCGGCGCCGCCATGACCGCGGTCATGCAGGCGATCATCAACGCCATCCTGCTCACCAGCCCGCGCACGCTCGATGAGGTGCGCTTCTGGCAGGTCGGTTCGCTGGCCGGCCGCTCCATGGAAATCGCCCTTCAGGTCAGCCCTTTCATTCTCGCAGGCACCGTGCTCGCCCTCGCCACGGCCCGCCTCCTCGATGGCCTCAGCATGGGCGACGACGTCGCCCGTTCCCTCGGCCAGCGCATCGGCCTCTCCCGCGGCCTTGCCGGCCTCGCCTCCGTCGTTCTCGCCGGCTCCGCTGTCGCCGCTGCGGGCCCCATCGCCTTTGTCGGCCTCACCGTCCCCCACGTCGCCCGCGCCATCACCGGCCCCGGCTATCGCTGGATCCTGCCCTATTCCATGCTGATGGCGCCCATCCTGCTCCTCGGCGCCGACGTCATAGGCCGTATCATCGCCCCGCCCGGCGAAGTGCAGGTCGGCATCGTCACCGCCTTCATCGGCGCGCCCTTCTTCATCGCGCTGGTCCGGCGCCGCAAATTGGCGGCCCTCTGATGACCGCAATCGACACCAGCTACATCGCAGGCGTCCGCCGCCAGCGCGAAAGCAAAAGCCGTCGCGTCACCCTCGGCCTCGTCCTCGCCCTGGTCCTCGCCAGCGCTGCCGCGCTCACCCTCGGCGATTTCCCGGTGCCGCCCGAAGAGATCATCCGTTCGCTCTTCTCCCCGCTGACCGGCCTCACCAACAAGGGCGTCGATTTCATCGTCCTGCAGGTCCGCGTGCCGCGTCTCTTCCTGGCGCTCCTGTCCGGCGCCGCCTTCGGCCTCTCCGGAATCATTTTCCAAACGCTTCTGCGTAACCCCTTGGCAAGTCCCGATATTATCGGCATCGCCCACGGCGCCAGCGCCGCTGCTGTTTTCTGCATCATTGTCCTGGGCTGGACCGGCCTCGCCGTTTCCCTCGGCGCATTCGCCGGGGCTCTGCTCACGGCCTTTGCCATCTACATCCTCGCCTGGCGCAATGGCGTCACCGCCTATCGCGTCGTGCTGATCGGCATCGGCGCCGCCGCCATGCTCAGCGCCGTCATCTCCTATCTCTTTACCCGCGCCCGCCTTTTCGAAGTGCAACAGGCCATGGCCTGGCTCGTCGGCAGCTTGAATGCCGCGCGCCCCGGCGATTCCATCGTCCTCGCGGCCATGCTCGTCGTCACCCTGCCTTTGCTGATCATCCTCGTCCGCGGCCTCGATGGCCTGGAACTGGGCGACGACACCGCCCACGCCCTCGGCACTCGCGTCGAGCAAACCCGCTTGGGCCTCATGATAGCGGGCGTAGCCCTCGCCGCCTTCGCCACGGCCGCAGTCGGTCCCGTCGGCTTCGTCGCCTTCGTCTCCGGCCCCATCGCCCGCCGCCTGATGGGCGGGGCAGGGCGCGGCATTCCCCAGGCCGGCCTCGTCGGCGCCCTGGTCATGCTGGTATCGGACCTTCTGGCGCAACACGCCTTGCCAAACATGCAATTGCCGACCGGTGTCGTCACCGGCGGCTTCGGCGCAGTCTTTCTACTGTGGCTGCTCGTCGTCTCCGGCCGTTCCGGCCGGGTGAATTGAAGGAGACGAACATGACGCAAAACCACCAGCTCATGGCCGCCGGTCTGCACCTCGGCTATGCCGACCGCGAAATCGTCTCCGATCTCAATCTCAACGTTCCCGCCGGCAAGCTCACCGTCATCGTCGGCGCCAATGCCTGCGGCAAGTCCACCCTCTTGCGCGGCCTCGCTCGCCTGCTCACGCCCACAAAGGGCGCCGCCTATCTCGATGGCAAGCCCATCCACCAGATGCCGACCCGCGAAGTCGCAACCCTTCTTGGCGTCCTCCCCCAGTCCCCCATCGCCCCCGACGCCATCACCGTCGCTGACCTTGTCGGCCGCGGCCGCTATCCGCACCAAGGCTGGTTCCGCCGCTGGACCCCGGAAGACGACGCCGCCGTCGCCGAGGCCCTCGGTGCCACCGATATGGGCGAGCTTGCCGATCGTCCCGTCGACGAACTCTCCGGCGGCCAGCGTCAGCGCGTCTGGATCGCCATGGCCCTCGCCCAGCAGACCGATCTTCTTCTCCTCGACGAACCGACCACCTTCCTCGACATCAACCACCAGGTCGAAGTCCTTGATCTGCTTACCGATCTGGTGAAAGAGCGTGGCCGCACCGTCGTCGTGGTCCTCCACGACCTCAACCTCGCCTGCCGCTACGCCGACCACATCGTCGCGATGAAATCCGGCAAGATCGTCACCGAAGGCCGCCCCGTCGACGTCATGACCGAAGCGGTCGTCCGCGAAGTCTTCGGCATGACCTCACGCATCGTCGTCGATCCCATTTCCGACACCCCGATGATCGTCCCCATCGGCCGCCACCACGTGGAAAAGGCTGTCGCCTGACAGCAAAAAGCCCCGGAGGCTTTCGCCTTCGGGGCCGTTTATCGGTCTTCGATATTTTCTACCGCTTTCCGATTTAGACACAACGCGCCGCCTCCGGATCGGTTCCAACCTTTTTCGCTTTTTCTCAGCGAGCTTGACTCTCAACCTGCAAGTGAACAAATAGAGAACAAAGAAAAGCTGGCGACCGGTGGCATCATGTCGACAGAAGCAACGATCCTCCACGCCGATCTCGATTCCTTCTACGCCTCGGTCGAGCAGCTTCTAAACCCGGACTTGCGCGGCAAGGCCATGGCCGTGGGTGGTGGCGTCGTCCTCGCCGCCTCCTATGAAGCCAAGGCCTTCGGCGTCCGCGGCGGCATGTCCGGACGCAAGGCGCGCGAACTCTGCCCACACCTGCTCTTCGTCCGTGGTAATTTCGACCAGTACCAGCGCCTGGGCGACGCAGCCATCGCCGTCCTCGAAGACTACACGCCCCTTATCGAACGCATCTCCATCGACGAAGCCTTCGCCGACGTCGCCGGCTGCACCCACCTCTTCGGCTCGCCGCGCGAAATCGCCGAAACCGTCCGCCGCCGCGTCCGCGACGAACTTGGCCTGCCCATCTCGGTCGGCGTTGCCCGCACAAAACATCTCGCCAAGGTCGCCTCCCAGGTCGCCAAGCCCGATGGCCTGGTCGTCGTCAATCCGGCCACCGAACTCGACTTCCTCCACGATCTGCCCGTCGGCCTCATGTGGGGCGTCGGCCCTGTCACCGAAGGCAAGCTCAAGGCCGAAGGCATCCTCACCATTGGCCAGCTTGCCAACACCCCCGGCCGCTCCCTCCGCGGCCTTCTCGGCGATGCCGCTGGCGAAAAGCTCTCCGACCTCGCCTGGAACCGCGACACCCGCGCCATTGTCAGGGAGCATCGCGCCCGCTCCGCCGGCGCCCAATCCGCCCTAGGCCGTCAGCCGGCTACCGAAGCGGTGTTCAAACCCGTCCTGCAGCACCTTGCCGATCGCGTCACCTCGCGCCTGCGTGCAAAATCCCTCGCCGGTCGCACCATCACCGTCCGCGTCCGCTTTGCCGATATGCGCGCCGTCACCCGCGCCATGACGCTCGATGCGCCCGTCTCGGCCACCCTGATCGTCGCAGAAATCGCCGAAGAACTGGTCCGTCAGGCCCTCGCTGACCACCCCAAGGAAAGGACGATCTCACTGCTCGCCGTCTCGGTCTCGCACATCGAGGAGCAGCGCCAGATCCAGCTCGAACTCTCCCTCGGCCTCGACGACGAAAAGCGCCGTCCCGGCTCCCGCCAGGGGTGCCGCCCGCTGGTCGGCCGACCGCGCCATGGACAAGGCCCGCACTCGCTTCGGCCGCGACTCCATCGGCTACGCCGCCGCCCACCTCGAGCGCAAAAGCTCCGTCCCCGACGCTTTTCGCGAGCTGGCCGAAAAGGACCTTGGCCGGAGCTAGCAGGAACGGGGAAGCAATCGCTTGTCCTTTTTTGTCCGCTAGTCGTCTCGCCCATGCCTCGAA
Source organism: Devosia sp. (assembly GCF_024707125.1). Taxonomy (GTDB): domain Bacteria; phylum Pseudomonadota; class Alphaproteobacteria; order Rhizobiales; family Devosiaceae; genus Devosia. The sequence continues at coordinate 104,700 of NZ_JANQAH010000003.1, read as the reverse complement.
ATCCTCGACAGAAAGCCTAGGATCGCGTCATATCCCGCATAACGGAGTGTCCAGAAATGACCGATACGGCTCTTCTCGTCATCGACGCCCAGGAAAGTTTTCGCCAGCGTGCCAATTGGCACGAAGTGGATAGCCCGACCTATCTTCGGAACCAGCAGGCACTGATCGATGGCGCCCTGGCAAAAGGCTGGAAAATCGTCCGCGTCTTCCACGGCGAGCCCGAAGGCATTTTCTCAATCGCCTCCGGCTTCGTCACGCCCATCAGCGATCTCAAGCTCGACAAGCCCGACCTCGAATTCATCAAGCAGCGCCATTCCGCCTTTGTCGGCTCACCACTTGAAGTCTTTCTCGTCGAAAACGGCATCCGCCGCCTCGTGATTTCAGGCATCCGCACCGAGCAGTGCTGCGAAACCACCACCCGCCACGGTTCCGACCTCGGCTGGCAGGTCGACTACGTCACCGAAGCCACCCACACCATGCCGCTCACCGACGCCACCGGCAAAACCTGGACTGTCGAAGAGCTGAAGGCGCGCACCGCCGCCGTCCTCGATGGCCGCTTCGCCAGGGTCTGCACCATCGCCGAAGCCCTCGCTGGCGCACCCAAGGCCGCCGCCGCATGACATCAACGCCGCGCCGCATTCCGACTTACGTCGTCCTGCCGGCGCGGACGCTCCTTCTTGACGTCGCGGGCCCGGTGGAGGCCCTGCGCTACGCCAATCGCGCCCAGGATCAGGTGCAATTCGACGTCCGCTATGTGGGCGCCTTGCCTGAGGTCACGACCTCCATCGGCCTGAAAGTCTCCGGCATCGAGCCTTTGCCCGCGACGATAGGGCAGGGTGCCATGATCATCCTCTCCGGTCACACCGAAGAGCCGATGGATGCGGGCCATCCCATGGACCCGCTCAACGCCGGCTCCGACGAAGCCGTCGCCTGGCTCCGCCGCATCGTCCAGCCCGAAACCCTTCTCGTCTCGATCTGCTCCGGCGCTCTCCTCGCCGCCCGCGCAGGCCTTCTCGACGGCGTCAATTGCACCACCCATTTTTCCGATTGCGGCGACCTAGCCGCCGTGGCGCCAACAGCAAAAGTGCTGGAAAACCGCCTCTATGTCGAAGATGGCAACCGCTATACCAGCGCCGGCATCACGGCCGGCATCGATCTGATGCTGCACATCATCGGCCGCCTCACCAGCCCCGCAACCTCCGCCGCGGTCGCCCGCCAACTGGTCGTCTATCTCCGCCGCGCCGGCACCGATCCGCAGCTATCCCCCTGGCTCGAAGGCCGAAACCACATCCATCCTGCGATTCACCGCGTTCAGGACGCCATCACCGCCGATCCCACCCGCGATTGGTCCCTCGAAATCCTCGCCCCCATCGCCATCGCGAGCCCGCGCCACCTCAGCCGCCTCTTCAACGACCACACCGGTATGAGCATCCCCGACTATCTCAACAAGCTCCGCGTGGCCCTCGCCCAGCAATTGCTGACCGAAACCCGCCTCGATATCGAACGCGTCGCCGAGCGCGCCGGCTTCAATTCGAGCCGCCAGCTCCGCCGCGCCTGGAGCCGCATCAGCCAAACCCCGCCCAGCGCCGTTCGCCGCTTGAGCTAGAACACCCGCCGGAGCTCCGGTCAGCCTTCCCCTTCAAACATGCTGCGCGCAAATACGGCTGCCTCCACACGGTTGCGCACCCCGAGCTTAACGAAGATGCGGCCGAGGTGATATTTCACCGTCGCTATGCTGATGCCCAGATGCTTGGCGACCTCTCCATTGCTGCTGCCCATCGCGATAGAGCGCAACACGGCGCGCTCCTGCTCGGAGAGTGCGGCGACCGAGTCGCGATCGGCTTCCGCCTTGGACGTGTTGTTGAGCGTCGTCAGCCAGCCGGCGAGCGATCGCGTGGAAAGATAGGTTTCCCCGCCCTGCACGTCGTTGATGATGGCGATGAGGTCGGCCGGCGATGTTTCCTTGGTAACGAAACCCGCCGCCCCCTCGCTCATGGCCGCGACAACGTCGACACCTTCCTCGGAGGCCGTCAGGATAACGACCTTGGTGCCCGGACTGGCATCGAGAATTGAACGAATATGCCCCACGCTGCTGGCGCGCTGCATCCACAGGTCGAGCAGCAGGATGTCGGGCCGGTGCCGGGTTGCCAGCTCGATGGCATCGGCAGGGCTGCCTCCTTGGGCGACCACCTCGATCTTGTCCGAAGTGGCAAGCGCCTGGGCCAGCCCGGCGCGGAAAATGGCGTGGTCGTCGACAAAGACGACGGTGGTGACCTCAGTCATCTTGCCGCTCCATATCGAGGCTTACATCAAGCGAAAATTCATCCCCGATCCGCCGCGCCGCGAACGTGCCATTGAGGATTTCCACGCGCGCCTTGAGGCCATCGAGGCCCATGCCGGACAATTCGTGCGGCTCGCGCGGCCGCGCCGTCGAAATCGCATTACGCAGTTCTATGCGTGCACGCTGCCCCGACATTTCGCACAAAACAGTGACGCTCGAATCCTGGGAGTGCCGGAAGGCGTTGTTCAGCCCCTCCTGCACGATCCGATAGAGCGCAATCTGCGTCTCGAGGCCCGCGTTGGCCGGGCCGAACTCCCCCTGCGAATGACGCTCGCTCCGGTGCGCGCCTCATGCGCCTCGATGGCGAGATCGACGATCGCGTCGAATGACAGATTGGCGATATCGGGCAGAATGAGACCGTGGCTGATGCTCCGGATTTCCGACAATGCGGTGATCAGCGAGGTGCGCATCGCGTTCAATATGCGCTGGCGCTCGGCCGGCGTTTTCGCGATGGCACTCTCCTGCGCCTTGAGAAGAGCGAAGTTGATGAGCTGCGATGGGCCATCGTGGAGGTCTGCGCTCGCCAGTTTCAGGCGTTTTTCAGCCAGCAGCGCGGCATTGTCCGAAAGCCGGCGCGCCTCCTGCACCTCCCCCACCTGCGCCCGCAGATGCAGGGAAGCCTTCAATCGCTCGGCAAGATCGTGCCTTTGCGCCTGAATGGTCCGGCTGCCCCTTTGCACGATGCCAAAAAGCACGATGATCGCGGCCAAGGCGCCCGCCACGACGAATGACCAGACGAGCAGGGTCGTATTCGTCAGCGAATGCTCGAGCGCTTCGGTCGTTTCGTGGATTTCCACCACGGCAATGATCTCGTCGCTGCCTAGCCTGTGGACGGGTGCATAGACCTCGAGCAGGCCCGCCTGCAGCTCGCGCAGCGTGTGCTCCTCCGCCCCCAGATCCGCAAATGTAGAGGTAACTCGTCCCTCAAACGCATGGCGCGCTTCGATAGGCAGGGCGAACTTGCGGCCGATCAGGAAGGTCGAATTGGAATAGGCGACTTCGCCGCTTGGCAGCCAAACCTCGAGGTAGGGGAACCGATCCCGAAAATCCTCCTTGGCCATCAAGGTATCCATGCGAGCAATATTGTCGCGGGAAATTTCGCCTCCATCAGCCACGTCCTGCAACATCGTGGAAAACACCCCATCGAGAAAAAGGGCTGTCTGCTGGGTTCGTTCGTTGATCTCGCTTTGGTTGAGAACGGCGCTGATGAGCATGCCCGAAACGGCACTGACCAGCAGCACCATGGACACGCTGGCGATCAGATATTGCGTCGCAAGTTCAAGGTCGCGCCAGCGCAGAACAGCACCCTGAAAATGCTGCCTGAGCCCGATCATTTCCCGATACGCCCCGCGGGCGACGATGGCAGCGGAAGACTCCCCAAAAACACTTTCAGATCTCTCCGTCCTTCTCCGGCAAACATGACGCGCCGGAACAATTACCATCCTCCAATATTTCGGCTTCAACAACGCAACTTCTTGAGTCGTGGATAAAAACGCTCGACCAAGGCCCTAACCACTTGGCTAGTCGCGCGCTAACCGCGCCGATAGGACCGGTTCCGACTTCAAGGGTAAAAGTCTCAAGACCTACCGATATTACGGCCGGGTCGTTGCCGTCTTAGCGTCTCCATAACGAAAACCCCTGCGCCCAGTGTTTGGCCCCTGCAGCGGTTTCGATTGTTTGGGAGATGGCAATGGTAACGCTCGTAAAGCACGATCTGGAATTCATCCTGAAGCAGATCGAGATCGCGGAAGCACACGCCGATGGCGGAGATCTTGCAGCGCTGGTCGCGGGTTATGGCGGCAATGATGGCCTCGCACAGGCACACCTCTTGCCCTATGGCCTCCGCACCGTCGATGGCAGCTACAACAATCTACTGCCCGGCCGGGAAAACTGGGGCGCCTCCGACCAGAGCTTTCCTGGCCTCTTCACCCCGACCTATCTCAACGATGGGGACGGCGACAGCTACAGCTTTAACCCCGCCCCGGGTGCACCGCCCTATAGCAACAACAACTACGGGGCATCGGCCACCGTCATCGACGCCGATCCGCGTATCATTTCCAATCTCATCGTCGATCAGACGCTAAATAATCCAGCAGCCATCGCCGCCGCGCTGACACTGGCCGGCGTTCCCGCCGCGGAGCTCTATGAAATTCTCGGCCAGATCGTCGATGCCAAGCGGGCGGTCGACGCAGCCACGACAGGCAATGCATCCGCTCAGGAAATCGCAAATCTCGAGGCGGCAGTCGATGCGGCCGAAGCGGCGCTGGTGCAGGCCAACGCCGATGCCGGGAGCCTGATTGCTGCTGCTGCCGGCGATCAGGCCTTGCTGACAGCGGCGGAAGACGCCCGAGATGCCGCGCAGCTGGCCGCCGCGCAAGCGGTTGCCGCCGTTACCGCCCTCCTGACCGATGGCGTTCCCAATGCCGATCAGAGCGTCGCCTTTGCCGATGCCATCGCCCATTCCGATCTCATGCAGGCAGCGGTCGTAACGGCCGAGGCGAATCTGGTCACCGCGCAGGCCAACGCAGCCGCGTCGTCGGCGGCATTGTCCGCCGTCATCGGTGCGGCAACCGATGCGCTCACCGAAGCGCAGGCCGATCTCGCTGCGGCATTGCAGTCGGCGCCGGATCTCGCAGCCGCCCAGGCCCATCTCACGGTGCTTCTCGCCGCACATGGCGTCGAGATGGATGGCAATACGGTCCTCCTGCCCAATGTCTCGCCCGACGAAGGCCTGTCCTCGCCCTTTAATGGCTGGATGACGATCTTCGGCCAGTTCTTCGATCACGGCCTCGATCTCGTGGCCAAGGGCGGCAATGGCACGGTCTATGTGCCGCTGGCTGTCGATGATCCGCTCTATGAAGTTGGCGGCCAGAACTACATCGCGGTCACCCGCGTCACCGTCAATCCCGGCGCCGATGGCATTCTTGGCACGGCTGACGACGGTGCCGGCCCCAAGAACCTGACGACGCCGTGGGTCGACCAGAACCAGACCTATGCCTCGACCGCGTCCAAACAGGTTTTCATGCGCGAATATATCGATGGTCCCGATGGCAAGCCGATCGCATCGGGTCTCTTGCTCGAAGGGCTCAAGGGAGGTCTTGCCACCTGGGCCGACATCAAGGCGCAGGCCCGGGATGTCCTCGGCATCGACCTCACCGATCTCAATGTCGGCAATATCCCGCTGATTGCCGCCGATGAATATGGCAACTTCATCCCCGGCCCGAATGGCTATCCGCAGCTGGTGGTAGGCTGGGGCCCGGACGGCATTCTGGGCACCACCGATGATGTGCTGCGCGAAGGTAACCCCGGCGCTCCGGTGAGCGCCCTCGGCGTCGTCCTCACCGGCCACGCCTTCCTCGATGACATCGCCCATGCGGCAGTGCCGGTGGTTGCCGGCGGTGTGCTCCAGGAGGATCCGGATAGCCTGACGGGCAACGCCGTTCCCAGCGTCATGGGCCGTAACACCCAATACGACGACGAACTGCTCGATCGCCACTTCATTGCCGGCGATGGTCGCGTCAACGAGAACATCGCCCTGACCGCCGTCCACCAGGTCTTCCACGCCGAGCACAATCGCATCGTGGAAATGACCAAGCAGATCGCGCTCGAGAGCGGCGATCTCAACTTCCTGAATCAGTGGCTACGGGTCGATGTCACCGCCATCCCAACGACGCAGGCGGGAATCAACGCCCTCGTCTGGGACGGCGAACGACTCTTCCAGGCCGGCCGCTTCACCAATGAAATGGAATACCAGCACCTGGTCTTCGAAGAATTCGGCCGCATGATGCAGCCCGATATCGACGCCTTCGTGTTCGAACCTTCCGCCGATATCAATCCCAGCATCGCCGCTGAATTCGCCCACGTCGTCTACCGCTTCGGTCACTCCATGCTGCGGCAGAACATCGACGTCATCCAGATGGATGCGGTTACCGGCAACCCGATAGAGAACGAAATTTCCTTGTTCTCGGGCTTTCTCAATCCCGTCATGTACGAATCCCTGGGCACAACCGCAGAGGAAGCGTCTGGCGCCATCATTCGCGGCATGACCCGTCAGGTCGGCAGCGCCATCGACGAATTCGTCACCGACGTGCTGCGCAACCAGTTGCTCGGCATTCCGCTCGATCTGGCCGCGATCAACCTGGCCCGCGGTCGCGATGTGGGCACGCCGCCGCTCAATGTCGGCCGCCAAAAATTCTACGACGAAACCGGCGATACCCTGCTCAAGCCCTACACGAGCTGGGCCGATTTCGCGCTCAATCTCATGAATCCGGCCTCGATCATCAACTTCATCGCGGCCTATGGCACCCACGAGTCCCTGCTCAATACCCAGGCCAACCCCAAGACCGTCGAACAACTGCGCGAGGCGGCCACGCTGCTGGTGCTGGGCGGCACGGGCGCACCGGCGGACCGGCTCGACTTCCTCAATGCCACGGGCGCCTACGCCAACGCCAAGCTCGGCGGCCTCAACGATGTCGATTTCTGGATCGGCGGCCTGGCCGAAAAGAAGATGGCCTTCGGCGGCATGCTGGGCTCGACCTTTGCCTTCGTTTTCCAGATGACCATGGAAAACCTGCAGGACGCCGACCGGTTCTACTACCTGTCGCGTACCCAGGGCCTGAACCTGCTCAACGAGCTGGAAAACAACACCTTTGCCGAACTGGTCATGCGCAATACCGACCTCGGCGGCACGGACCAGACGGCCTTGCCCGGCAATCTCTTCTCCGCTTTCGAAATGCCGACCCTGGAAATGGATCCGAGCAAGCAGCTCGGCGACGATCCGACCCAGGACAATCCCTATCTGCCCTTCGCCAATATCGTCGAACGGCGCGACGCCGCCGGCAACCTGATCGCCGCGGGCGATACCAGCACCATTGCCGCCTATATCCGCGTCAACAGCAATGAGCACTTCACCATCGGCGGTACCGAAGGCAATGACACCATCGTCTCTGGCGGCGGCGACGACGCCATCTGGGGCAAGGGCGGCGATGACCGCATCGAGGCTGGCTACGGCGTCGACAAGGTCTTTGGCGGCACGGGCGACGACATCATCACCAATGCCGGCACTGATATCGGCGAGGCTGATTTCCTGCACGGCAATGAAGGCAACGACGTCATCCATGGCGGCTCGGGCCTGTCGCTGATCTTCGGCAATCAGGGCAGTGACTTCCTCATCGCCGGCCCCGACGGCAAGGAGGTCTTTGCCGGCACCGGCAACGACTTCGTCCTCGGCGGCACGGGTGGCGATTTCCTGCTCGGCAACGAAGGCGACGACTGGATCGAGGGCGGGGATCGCTTCGATACGCTGGCGGGCGAAAACTCCGAACTCTTCTTCAATTCCTCGATCATCGGGCATGACGTGCTGCTCGGCGGCGGCGGCGACACCGACTATGACGCCGAGTCCGGCGACGACATCATGTCCCAGAACAGCGAGGGCATTCAGCGCTCCAACGGCATGGCCGGGTTTGACTGGGCCATTCACAAGGGCGACAGCCAGGCCGCCAATTCCGACCTCGGCATCCCCATCTTCGAAACCCAGGAAGCCTTCATCCTGCGCGATCGCTTCGATCTCGTGGAAGGCCTGTCGGGTTGGGTGAAGAACGACACCCTGACCGGCCGCAACGTCGCGGTGAATACCCGCGCCGAAGCCGAAGGCACCGCGGCCATCCCCAACGCAGATTCCGCTCTCGACAGCTATTCCAACGCACTGCTTGAAAAGAATGTCGACCTGATCACCGGGCTGCGGGCCCTCGTCGCCCACATCACCCGAACCCAGCAAACCGGCAACAATGACGTCGTCGAATCCGTCGTGCTCGAAACGGCTGATGCTTCTGACATCCTGCTCGGCGGTGGCGGTAGCGACACCATCAAGGGTCTGGCCGGCAATGACGTCATTGACGGCGACATGTGGCTCAACGTCCGCATCGCGGGCACGTCCAAGGCCGGGACGGTCTTCTCCGCCGACGCAATGGAAAGCGCCGTCACCCTATATCGCCACGCGACGACTGGCGAGTTTGTCGCCTTAGCCGGCGCGAACATCGTCGCCGTCACCAAACCGCTGACCACCTGGATGCTGGAGGGTGCCATCAACCCAGGCGCGCTCCGCATCGTCCGCGAAATCATCAACGGCAATGTCGCAGGCGATATCGACCGCGCGGTCTATACCGACGCCCGCGCCAACTACAGTTTCGGTCTCAATTCCGACGACAGCCTCTTCATCGATCATACCGGCTTCGTGCAGGTGCAAAACGATGACGACCTGCCCGAACAGGAGGAGGGCACCCCGAACCTGCGTTCGGACGGCAAGGACACCTTCCGCAATATCGAACTCCTGGCCTTCAGCGATGGCCGCTTCCTCAACGTCATCGAAGGCACCAGCGCTGGTGAAACGCTCACCGGCACCCTGGTGAACAATGGAACCGGGCTCGACGACCTCATCTCCGGCCGCGACGGTAATGACACGCTCAACGGCGGCGCTGGCGACGACATCCTGCTCGGTGGCGATGGCGCCGACACGCTCAATGGAGGTGACGGCAATGATACGCTGGTCGGCGGCACGGGCGCAGACGCACTCAATGGCGGCTCCGGCAACGATACCTATGTAGTCAACCTGGGTGACGGCAACGATGTCATCACCGACACCAACGGCACGGACAGGATCGTGATCGGTGCCGGAACGCTCACGGGTCTCACCGCTTTCAGCGGCGGCAGCAACGATCTGTTCCTGCAATTCAATGGCCAGCAGCTCACCGTCAACGATCACTACGATGCCGCCGCCGAGGCTGTCGAAACCATCAATCTCGATGGCGCCACCTATGAAGGCTACGCCTTCGACGGCGACTATGCCCTCAGCACCGACGATAATGGCAACCGCACGGCGGCCGCCGGGGTCAACACGCTCCTCGCCGGCTCGGGTAACAGCAACGAGCTGGTTGGCGATACCGGTGACGACCTGCTCTTCGGCCATGATGGCAATGACGAACTCTTCGGCAATGACGGCGACGACCTGCTGGTCGGCGGCATCGGCAGTGATGAGCTCGATGGTGGAACTGGTGCCGACACCATGGTGGGCGGCACCGGCAATGACATCTACACCGTCGATGACGCTGACGACGTGGTGGTCGAGGCCCTCGGCGGCGGCATTGACGAAGTCCGCACCGATCTCGACACCTATACCCTCGGCGCCAATGTCGACAACCTGACCTATGTCGGCGCCGGCACCTTTGCCGGTATCGGCAACGAACTCGCCAATGTCATCGAGGGCGGGGCAGGGGTGGACACGCTGACCGGGCTCGGTGGCAATGACACCTATGTGGTCACGGCCGGCGACGTGGTTGTCGAGGCCGCAAATGGCGGCACGGACACGATCATCGCTACTGCCACCTATACCCTCGGCGCCAATCTTGAAAATCTCACGCTGGACGACGATGCCGGCGGCATCAATGGCACCGGCAACGCGCTCGACAATGTCATCACCGGCAATGACGCCGCCAACCAGCTCTTTGGCGGCGGAGGAAACGACACCATCAATGGCGACGACGGCGCCGATTTCATCGATGGTGGCACTGGCAACGACACCCTGCATGGTGGCGGCGGAAACGACACCGACATCCTGATTGGCGGCGAAGGCGACGACACCATCCATCTCGCTACGAATGCCGGAATCGGCAACAACGGCAATGACATCGTCCGCTACACAGCCGCCAATTTCGGCAATGACACCATCCACGGTTTCGACGCCAGTGGCGGCAGCATCAACAACCAGGACATGATCGATCTTAGTGCGCTAGGCGTCACTGCCGCCAACTTCGCGACCCGCGTCACCATCGAGGACGTGGAAGATGCTGGGACCGACGACACGCGGGTCACCGTGCGCGATGCCTCCAATACTGTCATCGGCACCATCTTCATCGAGGAAGTAGACGGCAACGATGTCACCAGCGCCGACTTCATTCTCGCCCAGAGCGCCCCTGCGACCGTCGGCAATCCGACAAATGGTGCCAACACCATCACTGGCAACGACCAGGCCAATACCATCAACGGTCTAGGCGGCAATGACACTCTGAGTGGCGGTGGTGGCAATGACATCATCACCGGCGGGGAGGGGGCCGACACCATCAACGGCGATGCCGGAGACGACACGATCATCTGGAACGCCAACGCCTCGGGCCCGAGCGATGGTCGCGACACGGTCAATGGCGGCACCGAAGGAACGGCCGGCGATACCTTTGTCGTCAACGGCAATGCCTCGGCCGAAATCTACCGCATCTACACCAAGGCCGCGGCAACGACCGCAGGCTTCGTCTCGGCAGCCCTGACGGAAATCGTCATCACCCGCCAGGTCGGTGCCGCTCCGGCAACCATCATCGCCGAACTGCGGGAGATCGAAGAAATCCGCATCAACGGTATCGACCCGGCCGGCAACACCACGGCCAGCGGTGATACCATTCAGATATTCGGCGACTTCTCGAACACCAGCCTGCGTCTCAATACCATCACCATCGAAGGTGACGCTGGTGACGACACCGTCGATATCTCCGCCCTGACCTCCGCGCACCGCATCGTCTTCCGTTCCAACGGCGGCCACGACACCATCATCGGAACCCTGCGGCCTGAAGACGTGATCGAACTGCCCATCGGCGCCGATCCCGCCGAATACACCTCGTCCACCACCGATGGCGTGACCACGCTGACCAATGGCCAGCACAGCATTTCCTACGTGGCAACCGGCGAGGGCCCGCAGATCGGCGGTGACGACGACGACGAGGATGATGAGGACGACGAAGACGATCACGAAGATGACGACGACTGCGACGACGACGATGATGATGATGCCTCGTCTGCTGGTGGTCCGGTTCTGGGCACACCCCAGGATGATGTATTGCTGGGAACGTCTGGTGGGGACCTGGTGTTCGGCTTTGCCGGGACGGACTACATCATCGCCAATGCCGGAGTGGACGTGATCCGGGCCGGTGCCGGTGATGACTTCGTCGATGCCGGGGCGGGTCGCGATGTGGTCTTTGCCGATGATGGCGACGACGATGTCTTCGGCGGCGATGACGATGACCTGATCTATGGCGAGGCGGGTGACGATCGCCTCTTCGGTGGTTCGGGCAATGACCTCATCGATGCCGGGGCAGATGACGACACCGTCTTCGGTGGCGCCGGCAACGACCTCTTCGTCGGTTCGCTCAACGATGGCAATGACACCTATTATGGTGGCGAGATCTCGGGTGATGCCGGCAATGACACGCTGGACCTGGCCTTCCTCACCGCCAATGCCACGGTGGACCTGGGCACCGGGGTGGGTGGCCGCGGCAGCGCGGTGTCGAGCCAGAGCGGCACCGATACGCTCTATGGGGTGGAGAATGTCACCACCGGCTCGGGCGATGACGTGATCACCATGAGCAATGCCGTCAATGTGGTGGATGGCGGAGCGGGTGAAGACATCTTCGTCTTCGGTTCGGCCACTGCCGCCCATGGCGACACGATCAAGGGCTTTGAGGCCGGCGACAAGATCGACCTCTCGGGGATCGATGCCAATGCCGGGGTGGCGGGGAACAACAGCTTCACCCTCCAAACCTCCACCACGGCCCCGGGCCAGATCGTGGTCACCCATGAGACGCGGGAGGATGGGGAATATACCGTCATCTCGGGCAATACGGCCGGGGACAATGCCCCCGAGTTCCGGATCAGCATTGCCGGCAACCACGCCCTGACCGGCACCGACTTCAACCTTTAGCCTCCAACTGCCCGGCCGGTTTAACCGGCCGGGCTTTTTCCTTTCGATAATCCACCATTCCGGGGGCTGATCATGGCATCGACGACAAAGGTTTTAGCCGAACATCGCGGCGACGAGATGCTGCGCCGGGAGTTCAAGGGCGTCGCGGTCTTCCTGTTCTGGATCTCGGGCATCATCAATGTGCTGGCTTTGACCGGCTCGTTCTACATGCTGCAGATTTACGACCGGGCCCTGACCAGCGGCTCCATCCCGACCCTCCTGGCGCTCTCCATCCTCGTTATCGGGCTCTATCTCTTCCAGGGCGTCTTCGACATCGTGCGCAGCCAATTGCTGGTGCGCATCGGGGCCCGCTTTGATCGCATGCTGGCCCCCATTGCCCATCGCGTCAGCGTCGACATGCCCCGCTTCGGCTTTTCCACCGGCGAGGCCCTGGAACGCGGCCGCGACGTCGACACCATCCGCACCTTTATGGGCAGCCAGGGCCCGGTGGCCCTGTTCGATCTGCCCTGGGTGCCGCTCTACATTTTGTTCGTCTACTTCCTCCACCCCGTGCTCGGCGCCCTGACGCTCGGCGGCGCCTTTGTCCTGACCCTCCTCACCATCTGGACCGAACTCAAGTCGCGCAAACTCGCCGCCGCCGCCCAACAGGCCTTCCTCACCCGCAATGCCGTGGCTGACTCGAATGCCCGCAATGCCGATATCCTGAAGGCCATGGGCTTTGCCGGCCGGGCCGTCAGCCGCTTCAACGAGGTCAACCAGGACCACCTGACCCTGCAGACCCGCGCCAGCGATGTCATCGGCACCTTTGGCGCCTTCTCGCGCATTTTGAGGATGGTGCTGCAATCGGCCCTATTGGGCGTCGGTGCTTACCTGACCATTCAGGGCCAGATGTCTGCCGGCGCCATCATCGCCGTCTCGGTCGCTTCCTCCCGCGCCCTGGCCCCCATCGACATGGCCATCGGCAATTGGAAGGGCGTCGTTGCCGCCCGCCAGGCGTTCAAGCGGTTGCGCGATACCATGGTGGCCCTCTCCAACATGACCAAGCCGCTTGACCTGCCGGCCCCGTCCAAGTCGCTCAAAGTGGACAAGATCTCGGTGGCCGCGCCGGCCAGTGGCCGGGTCCTCCTCACCGAAGTCGCCTTCGAGCTCAATGCCGGCCAGGGTCTTGGGGTGATCGGCCCCAGCGGCGGCGGCAAGACCACGCTGGTTCGCGCCCTGACCGGTATCTGGCCATCCCTGCGCGGTGCCATCCGTCTCGACGAGGCCGACCTCACCCAGTGGGACGAGGACAAGCTCGGCCAATATGTGGGCTATCTCCCCCAGGACGTGGCTCTGCTCGATGGCACGATCGTGGAAAACATCACCCGCCTGGCCCCGCAGCGCGATGCCCGCGCCATTGTCGCGGCCACCAAGGCGGCGGGCGTGCACGAGATGATCGTCAGGCTCCCCGATGGCTATGACACCCAGCTTGGCCCCATGGGCACCGCCCTCTCGGCCGGCCAGCGCCAGCGCATCGGTCTGGCCCGGGCGCTTTATGGCGATCCCTTCGTGGTCATCATGGACGAACCCAATGCCTTCCTCGATGCCGAGGGCGAACAGGCGCTGAACCTGGCCATCCGCCAGATCCGGGCCCGTGGCGGCATTGCCATTGTCGTTGCCCATCGCCCCTCGATCCTGGCCGAGGTCGACATGGTGGCGGTCATCCAGAATGGCCGGCTGACCGCCTTCGGTCCCAAGGAAGAGATCGTTGCCGGCCAGCGCCAGGCCAACCTCAATACCAATGCCGGTGGCCTCAAAGTGGTCGAGCCGCGGACGGAAACGGGAGGCATGGCATGATCATCGAGGCCAAATCCAGCCAGCAGCAGCACCAAAAATCCGATCCGGCCGACCTCAGGAAAAAGCTCGAGTTCAACGTTCCCGAGAAAACCTCGCGCCTGCCGGTCTATCTGGCGCTGTTCTTCACCGGCATCGCCGCCTATGTGAAAAGCGTCTTTCCCGCTGACGCCCAGGACCACGTGTCTCCGGGCACCGAAGCCAATCCCGCCGCCAATAGCGGCGCTCCCCGCGGCACCCGCCACGAACCCGGCGGCCCCGGGGTCGATCTCATGACCACCGGCGGCATCGAGGAAGAGCATCCGAGGAGTTCAGTCCGTCACGCGGCCCTGGGCTGGGACGAGGCTTTTACCATGCCCGACCCGATCGCCTTCCACTATACCGCGGCCTCCTTCGACTTCCTGGGTCCCAATGTCGCCCCCTTCTTCCCTGCTGCCGTCCACTACCGGCCGCAGAACGACAATGCTGCCCTCTTCGATCGCGCCGAACCGAACATCACCCCGTCCTCCTCTGGTCCAAAGCCTCATCAGGACACCCCGAGCCCCAGCGAGGACGACGGCGACAATGACAATGCCGACCCCGATGACGACGACGAGGATGATGACGACGACAATGGCACCAACCGCGCCCCCACCGTTCTGGGCCCGGTCCGCCTCCACGACGTCTTTGCCGGCCAGGTGGTCCTGATCGGCCTCTCCCAACTGCTCTTCGGGGCCAGCGATCCCGACAATGATATTCTGACCATCAACGACCTCACCGTCACTGGCGCCACCCTGGTGCAGACCGGTGCAGGCTGGACCCTGACGACGCTCCCCGGCATGCTCGGTCTCGTCACCTTCACCTATGAGATCAGCGATGGCCTGATCGAGATCGTGCAGACCGCCAGTCTCGAGATCGTCCGCAACCAGGTGCACCTGACCGCCAATGCCGACGTCTATGCCGGCACCCCTGGGACGACGACATCGACGCTCTGCCCGGCCATGACATCATCGACGCCCGCGCCGGCAATGACAGCGTCACCGGCGGGCTCGGCGACGACCACATCATTGGCGGGGACGGCGACGACACCCTCTTTGGCAACGAGGGCAATGACATCATCTTCGGCGGCGAGGGCAACGACACCATCGGCGGCGGCGCCGGCAATGACCTGCTCTTCGGCGAAGCCGGCAATGACATCATCCATGGCGACGAAGGCAACGACACCATCGAGGGTGGCGCCGGTGACGACATCATCCATGGCGGCGAAGGCGACGATGCCATCGCTCCCGGCTCAGGCGACGACCATGTCGATGGCGGCGAGGGTTTTGACACGCTCGACTATTCCGAGAGCGCCGACGACCTCATCGTCGACTTCGTCACCGGCCTCGCCACCAGCGACAGCATGGGCACGGACACGTTCCAAAACATGGAAGCGGCCATTGGCGGCAGCGGCAATGACACCTTCTTCATCGGCACCACGGCCACGGTCATCACCGGCGGGCGCGGCGACGACCTCTTCATCTTCACCGTGATCGACGAGGCCCCAAGCCTCAGCCGGCAGCTCGTCCACGACATCCTCGACTTCGTGGTCGGTGATCGCATCCGCGTGGCGGACTACGACATCTCCCGCAAAGCGGCGCGCACCGAGGAAGAGCGCTTCGAAGATTTTTATGAAGAACTCGACGAGGGCGATCGCGAGGACCTGCCGATCCGCGTCCGCTACGAGCGCTATGACGATATCGACCATTCCATCATCGAGGCCGATGTCGATGGTGACGACGTCTTCGAAATCGCCATCCGCGTCGATGGCATCCAACTGCCCTTCACCATCGAACACACCATCGTCTGACCTGCGTCCCGGAGTTCTGCGTGATGACCACGATCGACACCTATGCCGCCTTCACCGCCAAACCCGTCAACCATCGGACGCGACGCGCTGACCAGGACAGTTTTGGGCTGCGTGGCCGGGTCATTGCCGGCAGCATTTTCGCCGTGCTGCTGGTCGTCGGCATCGGCGGCTGGTCGGCCACGGCAAAACTCTCCGGCGCCGTCATCTCGCTCGGCACCGTGCTCGTCGACGATGAGGTCAAGGCCATCCAGCACCTCGATGGCGGCGTCGTGCGCGCCATCGAGGTGCGCGAGGGCGATATTGTCGCAAAGGACGATGTTCTGTTCCGGCTCGATGACGTGCAGATTCGCACCGAGCGCTCGATCCTCCTCGGCCAATTGGCCGAACTGGTCGCGCGGCAGGCCCGGCTCCAGGCCCAGGCAGGGCAGGAGAATGAAATCGACTTCCCCGAGCACTATCTCGCCAGCTATCCCGGCGCGGCCCCGATCCTGGCCGGCGAGCAGCAATTGTTCGACAGCACCAGGCTCAACCAGCAATCGCTGCGCTCGCAGCTGAAGCTGCAGGTTGCCCAGTTGCGCGAAGAGATCGCCGGGCTCGACTATCAGAACTCTGCCCTCAGGGACGAACTCGTGCTGGTCCGCGAGGAACGCTCCCGCATGGGCGAACTTGCGAGCAAGGGCCTGATTGAAACCACCAAGCTCAATGCCACCGACCGCGAACTTGCCCGCATGATGGGTTCCGAAGGCGAGATCGCCGCCGGCATTGCCCGGGCCAATGCCCGCATCAGTGAAATCGAGCTGCAGATCCTTGCCATCGACCAGACCGGCGGCATGGAGGCGCTACGCGAGTTGCGCACCGTCGACGCGCGCCTTGCCGAACTCACCGACCGCCTGACCGAAGTCGATGCCCGCCAGGCCCGCACCATCATCCGCTCTCCGGTCAGTGGCACGGTCAACGAGGTCTCCGTCACCACCCTTGGCGGCGTCATCACGCCGGCCGAAAAACTCATGACCATCGTCCCCACCGATGCGGACCTCAAGATCGAGTTCCGCGTCGCTACCAACGACATCGACCAGCTCCGCCTCGGGCAGCCCGTCAAACTCCGCTTCTCCGCCTTCAACCAGCGCACCACCCCCGAAATCGCGGGCCTGGTCACCCGCATCTCGGCCGCCGCCACCAGCGACCCGCAGTCGGGCCAGAGCTACTATCTCGCCGAGGCCGACCCCACCGATGACCTCGACCAACTGGGCCCCACCGGCCTCGTCCCCGGCATGCCTGTGGAAGTCTTCGTCCAAACCGAAGAACAGGTCGCAATCGCCTACTTCGTCAAACCATTCACAGACCAAATAACCCGCGCATTCAGGGAGGAGTAATGTCGAGCCAGCCCCGCCTCGGTACGGTCACGGTCTCCGACGATCACCCGGCAATCGCCTACGCCTGGCGCCGCGCCAGCCTCCTCAAAAATCCAGCGGTTTCCACTTCGTCCTCATCAAGCCCCTCGATCCCTGCCAATCGCCCCGAACGGCGAAGTTCCCCCTTTTGCCAGGCCTCGGGAACCGCAGGGTGGATGTAGCTCCGCCGGCAAACGGCCCTGGTATTGCCCAGCTTGGCCGCGACCTGGTCGATGACGGCATTGATGGTGCGGGCCTGGGCCGTCTTGGTCTCGGGCAGTTCGGTGGAAGCAAAGAGCCCAAACGCGCGCACGCTGGCCGCCCAGGTGCGAAATGTCTTCGAGGTGAAGCCTGGCCCGGCAAAGGCGGCGATGTAGTCGTTCACATCGCGCGAGGAGATGGCGCAGCGCCCCGCATCGCTTTCATACTGAAACAGATGCTGCCCCGGCATGTCCTGCAGGCTTCTGAGCAGTTTGGCGATCCGCCGATCCGTCAGTTGCAGCCGCCATTCCTTGCCAGACTTGCCCTTGAAGTTGAGCCGCAGCGTTGAACCGGTGATTTCGACATGGCGATTGCGCAGCGTCGTCAGACCAAAGCTCTTGTTCTGGCGGGCATAGGCGGGATTGCCGACACGGATCAGGCTATTGTCGAGCAGCCAGACCACCGAGGCGACGACACGCTCATAGCCGAGCGAGCGGCGGCGCAGATCGCTTTCCACCTGCTGGCGCAACGCCGGCAATGCCTTCGCGAAGTCGGTCAGCGTATGAAACTTGGTCGTGCTGCGATGCTCGGTCCAGTCCGCATGATAGCGATACTGTTTGCGGCCCTTCTCATCGCGTCCAGTGGCCTGGATGTGGCCGCCCGCATCCTTGCAGATCCAGACGCCTGCCCAGGCGGGGGGGAATGACGAGCGCACGGATGCGGGCAAGTTCGTGTCTGCTCGGGCGGTTGCCTTTCTCGTCGACATACGAAAAGCCGGTACCGCGCCTTTGCCGTCGCCAGCCTGTCTCCTCGTCCGAGGAAAAGGCCAGGGCAGGGCCCATCTCGTCGGCCCGCATCCGGTCCAGAACCTGTCGTGCAACGCGCATCTTTACGTGCTCCTCCGCACCCCGAATGAACGGGGCCGGCAAAGCGTTCCCGATGCGCGCAAAGGTGAAGGGCCGGAACGCGCCGCCGCAAGCGGCGTTGACTCGGCGAAAAAACCGGGACGACCTAATGCGCAGGGACTTTCATCGTTCTGCGTGACGACAAACCCGACCAGGGAGGTCCAGATGGAAACGCCAGTCGGCCTTGATGACGGTGAGGAGGTCGCCGAGCGCCTCGGCGTGCGGCTGACATCGCCCGATCGGGTCGTCTTTCCGGAGCAGGGCATCACCAAGGCGCAATTGGTGGCTTACTACGAAGACGTGGCATCGGTCATGCTGCCGCATATCGAAAACAGGCCGCTTAGCCTTGTGCGCTGCCCGCAGGGCCCCACCAGGCATTGCTTCTTCCAGAGGCACGATACCGGCGGCTTCCCGCCGCAAATGCTCTCCAGGACGATCGCTGAAAAGGATGGCGACAAGCAGGACTATTTCTACATTACCGAACTGGCCGGCCTGATTGCGGGCACGCAGATGAATGCGCTCGAATGGCACATCTGGGGCTCGCGTTTCCCTGATATCGAAAAGCCCGACCGGCTGGTCTTTGACATCGATCCCGATGAAGGGCTCGATTTCTCCGCCATCACCAGCGCCGCGACCGATATTCGCGACCGTTTGGAAGCGCTGGATCTCAAGAGCTATCCTCTTGTCTCAGGCGGCAAGGGCATCCACGTGGTTGTGCCGCTCAAGCCGGAGAGGGAATGGCCCGACGCCAAGGCATTCTGCCGCGCTTTCGTGCAGAATATGGCCGAGGCTGAGCCGGATCGCTTCACGGCCAACCTCTCCAAGGCGCAGCGCAAGGGCAGGGTGTTCCTCGATTATCTGCGCAACGAACGCGGCTCCACCGCCATCTGCCCCTGGTCCGTGCGGTCACGCCAGGGCGCGCCGGTGGCTGTGCCGGTGAGCTGGGGCGAAGTGCCGAAACTCAAGCAAGCCAACGGCTTTTCGCTCAAGGCCGCCGCAGCCCGCGCCAAGGACAAGGACGTCTGGGCCGACTATTTCAAGCAAAGGCAGGTGCTGACCGCCAAGATGCTCAAGGCGGTCGCCGCAGAAGACACCTAAAGCGTCGCCAGTTCCCTATTGGCGAGGCGTCGGCCATAGGCCTGCCTGATCGCCACCTTTTCCTCCAGTGCCGTAATGACCGTCTCGGCAAAGTTGGTGTCGTACATCTGGGAGAGATTGTTGAGCCCGCCCGGGGTGAAGACGTTGATCTCCAGCACTTTCTCCCCGACGATATCGAGCCCCACCAGAAACATGCCGTCCTGAATGAGTTTTGGCCGCACCGTCTCGGCGATGGCGAGCATGGTGTCGGTGACTTCGACCGGCGCCGGTCCGCCCCCGACATGCACGTTCGACCGAATTTCGCCCTTGGCCGGCACACGACGGAAAGCGGCATATTTGCCATCGCGCATCAGCGGCCGGCCGTTCATCATGAAGAACCGCACATCCCCCTCTGTCGCCTCCGGCATATAGGCCTGCGCGATGAGATAACCCTCGCCGCTCACGGCCTCGAAAATCTGGTTGAGATTGGCGTCCTTGGGTGAGGCGACCTTGAAGACGTTCTTGCCCCCCGATCCCTGCAATGGCTTGACGATCGCGCCCTTCTTCTGGCCATCGATGAAATCGCGGATCTCCTTGATATTCTTGGAGATCAGCGTCGTGGGGCGGACCGAGGCCGGAAAGTCCTGGAAGTAGAGCTTGTTCTGTGCCTGGGCCAATCCGTCGGGGTCGTTGACCACCAGCGTGCCGCGCTGCGCTGCCATTCGCCCGAAGATCACCCCGATATTGGCGGCCCATGGGCGATCGTTCGCATCGAGGGACGGATCGTTGCGCAGGAACAGCACATCGATCTCGCCGATGTCGAACATGCGCGTCTCGGCCTTGTCGCCGACGAGGTCCTTGTGCAGCGTTTCCGTCTTCTTGTAGCTCGACACCGGCAGCGTCCTGCCCCAGACCGAAAGGCTGTCATCGGCCCGCAGCACGAAGTCGGACGGGGTGACGTAGCAGATCTCGTGCCCGCGGCCGAGCGCGGCAAGCGCCAGCGCGGTCGTCGAAAAATTCGGCGTTTCATCTTCAATGGAGTTGACGAAAAAGGCGACGCGCATGCCCGGCTCCTAGGCT
This sequence comes from Devosia sp., assembly GCF_024707125.1. GTDB lineage: Bacteria > Pseudomonadota > Alphaproteobacteria > Rhizobiales > Devosiaceae > Devosia. Next base: position 84,305 of record NZ_JANQAH010000003.1, on the reverse strand, counting down.
TGAATGAGGTCAATGGGGGTAAGGCCGGCACGAAGCCGGTCAAGGCGCGCATCGGCGCCCTTGATGGAAAGAAATTGCGGTTCGATCCGGGCGGGCTTAAGCAGCCCGCGCGTGCTCAATTCCTGCATGACGGCAAAGTGGTCGGCGGCGATCTTGCCCAGCCAGAACGGCTCCAGCGAGCCGCCAGCCTGAAGATGCGCCAGGATTTCGAGCAGCCCGCGCAGATAGATGGCGTCCTTGGCGAGGCCTCCGCCGCGATAGACCCGCAGCGAGGCGCTGAAAGCGCTGGTGTCGGAAAAACCATGCTCCTTGCTCAGCAGGCGGAATGTTTCGACGAAGCTGGCGCCGTCCAGCATGGCGGCCACCGCGAGCACACGTCCTGCCAGCAATCGCAGGCGCGCGACATTCATGCCACCCGCCAGGAATTCGGCCAGAACAGCCAGCCCTTCCTGCGTCCCCTCATAGCCGGCGAGGCCAGAGCGAAAGAGTCTGAGGCCATGACCTGACCCGTTGAAATAGGTGAGCAGGTGCACACCCACTTCATGGCTGAGCAGCGCCTCGACGCGATCCCGGGCCACTCTGGTATTGCGCGAGATCAGCAATCTACCATTGGAGACCATCAAGCCTGCCGGCAGGTCGTCGCGAATATCGATTTCTGCCGCAAAGCCGCTGGCCTTCCCGGAATAGCGGGCGATCATGGCTTGCGCCCGCTTTTCCACGAAGCGGTAATCGACGTTCTCGGCCTCGTTCCTGCCGGCCTTGCGCGCCGTGGCCGCAAGAATGTCATCAGCCATCTGCATCAGCCGGGGTTCAACCGACTGATAAAGTGCTCGTCCCAACTCCTTGAACTGTCTGTTATCGCGCAGCGACAACATGGAGAGTTGCAGGTCCAGTTCCTGCTGCTTCTCCCGGTAGAGCCGGGACAGCACGGGATCCTCGAAATGATCGAGCCCGATGGCGAAAAGTGCCTTCTTGGTCGCAGCCACCTCGAAGGTGAGCGGACGATAGAGAAAATGCGGCGCCCGCTCGAAACCGGCTGCGCTGAATTCGGCCCATGCCGCCTCGGCATTGATCGGCGTAACCGCCAGCAGAAAATCAAAGCTTCCGGCTATGTCGTCGATGGCCCGGTCGGCGCGACCGACCGCATCGATGAAGACGCGCCGGCCCAGGGCCCGGTGAGTGGTGATCGAAATGCCGGTCCCGGCGCGCGCAAACTCGGCCGCGCCCCGCAGGGTTGCATCGACGATATTGGCCGCCAGCCGGTCGCGCAGTTCAGGATAGATGTTCTTTGACTGCGGCGCCCTGTAGATCGGCGCAAAGCGGATGGTCAGCACTCCAAATCGCGTGACCCTTCGCGCAAGCCCCGCGGCCCTGTCTTCGGCCGCCGCCATTCGCTCGATCCGCGGCGAGCGATAGCGGGAATCGACCTTTTGCATGGCGCTGGCAAAGGAGGCCGCCGCGGCCTGTGCCGCCTGGTCCGGCGTATTGGAAACGCTCACCGCGAAGGGCGCCAGATAGGGCGCATCGGCCGCCAGCCGGTCTTCCGCCATTTCCCCAATGTCGATGACCAGAAAGCCGCCAAAACGCTTCTGCATCGCCTTGCCCACAACCGACAGCACCGCAATGGCATCCGTGGCATTCCGAACCAGAAGATAGGCGGCATTCGCCGTCACCGCCTCGCGCGCCGCCGGCTGCGCCTGTCGCCCGATACACACGGCAATGAACGGCATCGGCCGGTCGACATAAAGCCGCCCACGTCCATTGAGATCGAGGCGAATGGGATCCTCGCGCTCAAGGCATTCTTCGAGCTGGGCAATGTCGAGCAGGTCGTTCTTTCCGGTCATCTCCTTGCGTCCAGAGCCGCTTCGAGCACGGGGAGGGAAGACCGGATCGCCTCCCGCAAATCGGCTATGGCAGCCTCATCCGGCTCGCCCGTCCATTCGTCCATGAAGATCTTCTTGAACTCCACGGCAATGGCGCAGCCCGTTTGCGGAAAATGCTCATGCACGAAGCGGGTCTGCTCTCCCTTGCCGGCAAAGGCGACGTTCTCGCGCACGTCGAGCGAGCGGCCGCCCAGCTTGTGCTGGCGAAGACGATCAATGAACGGGTCGAGCACATGCGCCCAACGCGCCCTGTCCATCGACGACGTGCCGATATTGATGTCTGGCGCCTCGTCCTGCGAGGTCGCAAGCGCCGCCGCGCCGGCCCGACGATGATTGTAGCTGTGCATGTCGAGCAATACGAAGCCGCCGTGTTCGGCCTCGATGTCGGAGAGGATATGGCGCAGCGTGGAATAATAGCTCGCATGCTGCCGCATCAGCGCTTCCACATCCTGCGCCTCCGGCTGATCCCGCCAGACCCTAAGGCCCCAGGACTGATCGGGATGCAGATAGATCGCGCCATCTGGTGCCCGATTGAGATCAAGCTCAAACCGCGACCGGTGCACGACCATGCGGTTCGCCATATCGGCGATGAACTGGGCGGTAAAAGGGTCTTCCTCGCGCAACCGGCCCGCTTCATCGAGAGCCATCCTGGCCTCAAGATGTGGCCAGATCAGATGGCCATCGTGAATGGCGGTGCCAATAAGAGGCGACCGGCCCCGGTGGATCGACCAAAGGGAAGACGGGTCTTTGGGTAGAGAAGTGACGCTTGGCTCCATGGGCACGAAAACGTGTCGGCCCGCCAGGAGGTTCCGTGTGGATACTAGGGCTTGGGTGCGAAGAGGCGATCTCGCGATCCGGCGAGGTGATCCCGCATCAGCTTGCGCGCGGTTTCCACGTCCCCCGCACTGATGGCGTCAAAGACCGCCGTATGCTCGGTCAACACATGCCCCAGACCATCATTCGTGCGCCGCAGCGATAGCCCATGGAGACGCATGCCCACGGCAATATGCTCTTCCAGCGCCTGCATGGCCGTGACGAAATAGGGATTGGCGGAAGCCTGGGCGATGCTGAGGTGGAACATGAAATCGGCATCGGCGCGGTGCGCCTGCCGGTTGGTGGCATCACGCAGGAGGTTGAGCGCAGTCTTGATCTTCTGCAGGGCTTCGGGCGAGCGGCGTTGCGCCGCCATCGCAGCCGCTTCCGGCTCGATAGTCAGGCGGAAATCATAGCAGTGCTGCAGGTCCGACAGGTTCTCCATCTGGCCAAAGCCAAGTGGCTCGCGAATGCCCTGTTCACGCACGAAACTGCCCGCACCGCGGCGCGAATAAATCATGCCCTGGTCGCGCAGGCGCTGCAGTGCATCGCGGATCACCGGGCGCGAAACCTGGAACTCCGCGGCCAGCGCATGTTCGGTCGGCAGGCGTTCATCCACCGCATAGGCGCCCGATTTGATGGAGCGCTGGATGCGGTCGAAAACCGTATCAGCAAGATTGCGCCGCCCGGTGAGACTATCCGACATGGCTGTGCACGAGGCTCCCGACGCTGAGATATGGGGCGAATAGGGTGGACAAGGTGTCCGGATCGCCAAACCCGCCCGATTTGGTGACGACAGTCAAGCCTCCCGCCCGGGCAATGGGCAGGCCGGGCAGGGCTTCTCCCAAGAGTTCGAGCACGGCAATGCCAAGTTGCTCGAGAATAACCTGCGCCGTGGCGCCGCCCGAAAGGACCAGCAGCGAGCCAGGGGGCGGGGAGAGGCTCGCAAGGGTCTTGCCGAGAGCGGCAGCCACCGTCTTGCCATCGGCCGGGGATGAGCCGGGCACTGCCTGAATAATGGTCAGTCTTGCTGGGGCAGCGGCTGCGGTGCCTTGCCCGTTCGGCGCCGGAACATAGGCGATTTCCGCGCCGCCAGCGCGCAAGCGGTCGAGCTGTGCCAGCGTAATCGGATCGGTAGAGCCAATGACGCAATAGGCACGACCTTCGGGCCAGGAAATATCGGCCTCGCCGGCATCGGGCGCCATGGCTTTGGCCATCGCCTCGGCAAGACCACGCGCGCCGATTGGCAGGTCAAATCCCTTTTGCAGCGCCCTTTCGATATCAGCCTGATCGGCGATATCGGGCACGATAGCCTTTGCAGCATGCCGCCCAAGCCGTTCGGCGACCTCGATAGGCTCCGCGACGCCAAAACCGCCGATCCGGCCATTCTTCATCCAGCGCCCAAAAGCGGGGATGGCCGGCACGACAAGGCTTTGTTTGTGCGGGATCGCATCAAGCTCGGCTTCAATATTGCCCTTGAGCCGCGAGTCCACCTTCTTGAACAGCGCCGTTCCAGCCGGCAGCGCAGCCAGTGCCGTGCGGACTGCTGCCGTAGCGCCTTCAGCCGAAATTTCTCGGCTATCGGTCGAAACACCGACGACACGCGCGCCGGTCGCAATGGCCCGCGGCAAGGCTGCCGGGTTGAGCGCCACAGCCGTCGAAATGCCGCGCATCGCAAAGGGCGCCGCTGCGTCCAATGCCCCGGTCAGATCGTCGGCGATGATCGCCCGTTCAAGCATGGCTAAGAACTGCCCGCCTTTGTGCCTGCACGTCCGGATCGGGATCGAGATTGGCGGCCAGCAAGCGCTGCGTATAGGGATGCTGCGGCGCCTCAAAAATCTGCGCCGTCGGCCCGCGCTCAACGATCTCGCCCGATTTCATGACGATGACCGTATCGGCAAAATCGCGCACCACGCCAAGATCATGCGCGATGAACAGAAACGAGATGCCCAGCCGCTGCCGCAGACCATCGAGCAGGGCAATCACCTGCGCCTGAATGGAAACGTCGAGCGCCGAAACAGCCTCGTCGCAGATGATCAGTTCCGGCTCAAGCGCGAGTGCTCGCGCAATAGCGATACGCTGGCGCTGCCCGCCGGAAAACTGGTGGGGATAGCGGTCCACATGTTCGGCCGAGAGGCCAACCTGCTCAAGCAGCTCGATCACCCGCGCCCGGCGCTTGCTGCGGTCGGGCATCAGCTTGTGAATATCCCAGCCTTCGGCGATCAGCGAAAAGACCGACATACGCGGATTGAGCGACTGGGTCGGATCCTGAAAAACCATCTGGATCTGCCGGCGCACGCCGAGCAGTTCGCTCCGCCCCATGCTGATCAGGTCGCGTCCCTTCCAGAACGCCTCGCCGCTATCCGCCTCTTCAAGCCGGAGCAGTGTGCGCGCCAGCGTCGATTTCCCCGAGCCGCTTTCGCCCACAACCGCAAGGCTCTGCCCACGCGCCAGCGTTAGGGACACATCCTTGAGCGCATGGAATTTGCCATAGGTCTTGCACAGCTTCTTCGCATCGAGCAGCAGCGGCGCGGCCTCGTCGAGCAGCTTGATTTCCCCCTTGCCGGGCGCTGCATCGATCAGCTTCTTCGTATAGGGATGCTTGGGGCTGTGATAGACGTCGCGAACCGAGCCTTCCTCGACGATCTCGCCCTTGTTCATCACCACGACCCGGTCGGCAATCTCGGCGACAACGCCGAGATCGTGAGTAATCAGCACCAGCGCCATGCCGGTCTCGGCCTGCAATTCCTTGAGCAGCGCCAGCACTTCGGCCTGAATGGTCACGTCGAGCGCGGTAGTCGGTTCGTCGGCAATCAGGATGTCGGGTTTCAGCATCAGCGCCATGGCGATCATCAACCGCTGGCGCTGGCCGCCGGAAAACTGATGCGGATATTTGTGCATGGCCTTTTCAGGTTCAGGAATGCCGACCCGGATGATCAGCTCCATGGCCCGAGCCCGCGCCATATCGGCGGGGCGGCCATGTGCCGTCATCATCTCGATGATCTGCCAGCCAACCGTATAGACGGGATTGAGATGGCCCAGCGGGTCCTGGAAGATCATGGCAATCTTCTTGCCATTGAGGGCCCGGTGCTTCTCGTAGGAGACCTTGAGGAGGTCCTCACCCTCATAGAATATTTCGCCCGAGACGATTTCTGCCGGCGGAATATCGAGCAGGTTCATCACCGCATTGGCCGAGACCGACTTGCCCGAACCGCTTTCGCCCAGGATGGCCAGCGTTTCGCCGCGCCCAATGGCCCAGCTCACATTCTTCACCGCATTGACGGTGCCGCGGGCGGTATGAAAATCGACCGAGAGATTACGAACACTTAGCAGGGGCTCAGACATTCTTGGTCTTCCTTGCTTCCAGGCGCCAGCGCTGGGCGGGGTCGAGCGCAATGCGCATCCAGTTCGAGAGCAGGTTCAGCGACAGGGCGGTGATGACAATCATCAGGCCCGGCCAGAAGGCCAGCCACCAGGCGGTGTTGAGATATGGACGACCCTGCGCAACCATAAGGCCCCAGGTAATGTCAGGCGGCTGCACGCCGATCCCGAGGAAGGACAGCGAGCTTTCCGCCAGCATGACAAACGCGAAATCGAGCGTCGCAATGGTCACCAGCGTCGGCGCCACCACCGGCAGGATGTGCCGCAGGATAATGCGGGCATGGCTCGCCCCCATCACCGTCGCCGCCTGCACAAACATGCGCTCGCGCACTTCCAGAACTTCGGCGCGGGTCGTGCGCAGATAGATCGGAATGCGGGTGATGGCGAGAACGAGGATCATGTTGGGGATCGACGGCCCCAGCACATAGAGCACCACAACCGCGATCAGCAGCGAGGGGAAGGACATGATCACGTCAGCCAGGCGCATGATCACCTGCGACGTCGTCTTGCCCATATAGCCGGCCACGAGGCCAAGCCCGGCGCCCACGATGAGTGCTGCGAGCACCGTGCCGGCCGCGATCAGCATGGTCGAGTGCGCCGCAACGACGAGACGTGCCAGCATCGGGCGGCCGAGAGAGTCGCCGCCGAGGACAAAGGCCCATCCACGCTCAAAACTGAAGGGCGGGAAATTGCGGCCGCGCAGGTTCTGGTCCGAAGCAAGCTCGCCAAGCAGGGCAGGGCCCAGCGCCGCAAACAACACGATGACGATCAGCACCACGGCCGAGGTAAAGGCCAGCTTGTCCCGCCACAGCATGGAGAGAAGAGACGGGCCGCGCACATTGTCTTGCGCGCTGGATTTGGCGAGCGACAGGTCTGCCATCATCGCCTCCTAGTTTCGAATTCGCGGATCGAGCAGGCCATAGGCGATGTCGATCAGGATGTTCATGATGAAGATGGCGACGGCCGTGACCATGATGGCCGCCAGCACCACGTTGAAGTCGCGCTGCAGGATCGAGTCGATCATCAGCTTGCCGACGCCGGGGAAACCGAAAATGGTCTCGACGATGACAGCGCCATTGAGGAGGGCCGCAGCCTGGTCGCCGATAACAGTGATCACCGGCAACATGCCATTGCGCAGCGTATGCACGAAGATCAGCGGCAGGTTCTTTACGCCCTTGGCCCGGGCCGTCTTCACATAGGGCGCGCCCAGCGCCGAGATCATCGACCCGCGCACCACCTGCACCACCAGCCCAAAGGGCCGAATGAACAGCACGGCAATCGGCAGCACCCAGTGCAACGGCGTACCGACACCGGAAGTGGGCACCCAGCCAAGACCAATGGAGAAGATAACGATCGCAACAATGGCGATCCAGAAATCGGGGGCCGAAGCACCGATCAGCGAGATGATCGACACCAGCCGATCAAAGAACCCGCCGACATTGAAGGCCGCGAGCGAGCCCAGAATGATGGCCGAGGTGACAACGAGGCCCATGGTGATCAGCGCCAGCGGCAGCGTCCAGGCATAGGCTTCTAGCACGACATCGATGGCCGGCCGCGCCTTGCGCAGGCTTTCGCCAAAATCGAGCTGCAGGAGGTCCAAGACATAGCGGGCAAACTGCTCGATGAGCGGCAGATCGAGCCCGTGCAGGGTGCGGAACTGCTGCTTCATTTCTTCGGTGGCGTCGATGGGCAGGAAGAGAACTGCCGGGTCGCCGGTCAAGCGCGAGAGGAAGAACACCAGGATCATCAATCCGAGGAGGGAGAGGAGGCTGGCGATCGCTCGCTGTCCGATCATTTTGGTCATGCCGGTCACCCGAAAAATGCTTGGAATGATGAAGTGCCGGAGAGACCCCGGCACTTCCGAGTTTGGACCCTGAACAGGTCTTACTTGAAGCCGATTTCGCTCAGCTGCAGCTGCTGGTTGGTCGCGATGGTCGGCGTGAAGTCCAGACGTTCGCTGACGCGGCTGAGGCCAACCATGTGGAACAGCAGGACGTCGGCCACGACTTCATCGTGGATATAGGCGAAGAGCTCGGACCAGAGAGCGGCGCGTTCGTCGCCGGTAGCAGCCGAGGCGCGGGCGATCAGGTCGTCGACCTTGGGATCGTTGACGCCAGACTGGGTGCCTTCGCTCGCATACTTGAAGAACATCGAGAAGACCGGATCGCCGCGGCTATTGTCGTGCTGGGCAAGAACCAGACGGGTGCCTTCGCTTTCCGGATAGGGCTTGGAGTAGTACTGCTCGTGCTCGGCGACTTCCACCATGCGCAGCGAGGCGTTGAAGCCCACTTCGGTCAGCATATCGGTCAGCGCTTCAGCCACTTCCGTCACGTTCGGGAAGTTTTCGGTGCGAGCAATGATCTCGATGGGAAGGCTCGTGTCGACACCCTCAGCCTTGGCTTCTTCGAGCCATGCCTTTGCCTGGTCCGGATCGTAGGCCGGCGGGGTCAGGTTTGGGTTCCAGCCGAGCGTGGTCGGCGGCACCATGGCCACGGCCAGTTCGGTGCCTTCCGGCAGAACCGTACCGATAAAGGCTTCGCGGTCGATTGCGGCATTCAGCGCCTTGCGAACGCGGATGTCGGTCGTCGGGGCGTCCTGGCTGTCGATACGCAGATAGACGGTTTCCGAGTTGAGATAGCTGAAGTCGGTCGCCGGGTTATTGGCAACTTCGGCGGTGATCTGTGGCGCGATATCGGCTTCACCAGCTTCCACCATGGCGGCACGAACGGCCGGCTCGGAACGGAACACATAGGTGGCCTTGGTCACGGCCGGGGCTTCACCCCAATAGTCGTCGCGGCGCTCCAGCACGATCTGCTGGCCGGCGGTCCATTCGGTCAGCTTGTAGGGGCCGGTGCCGATCGGGTCACGGACGAATTCCATCGGCGTTTCCGAGGGAACGATGGTCACAAGGCTCATCAGCAGCGGCAGCACCGGCTGGGCCGGTTCGGCCTTGATGTCGATGGTCAGGTCATCGACCACGGTGAAGGTAAGCGCGGTATCGGCGAAGTAGCGCTTGCTCTCGCAGGTGATCTGGTCCGAGAAAACGCGATCGAACGAGTGCTTGACGTCGGCGGCATCAAAAGCCGAGCCATCCGAGAACTTTACGTCCGGACGCAGCTTGAACTGCCAGGTGCCGTCGCCCTTGTCTTCCCAGCTTTCGGCCAGGCGCGAGGTCAGGCCCTTGTCGCCGCGCACGTCGAGTTCGGTCAGCGTTTCGCTGATGTTCTGCAACACGACGCGGCCAATGTTGGAGCGCGTGGCCATACAGGGTTCAACGAGATCGAGCTCTTCGCTCAAAACCACGGTGATGTCGGTGTCAGCCTGCGCCAGGGCAGGTGCAATGGTCGTGGACGCCAGCAGGGCGCCGACCAGAATCGGCTTTAGCAACAATGTAACCTCCCATCGCAGCTAGACGGTGCCATGAGCGGCGCTGCGGATGCGCTCATGCAAATTCCTCCGGGGACGGACAGGGTCCTTCCTTGGGCAGGGACTATTTCCATTCGAGCATTAGTTGTCAAACCAAAAATGATCGAGATTACAAATCTGACCGTTGTGTCGATTTAACGCATTGAAAATACGATATAAAAAATGAACTCGTGTTGTCTGGTGTTGTGAAATTGACCAAACATAAACTTGACAACATGTGTGAAGGTGTGGAGTTTGGCGCAACCAAACGAAGGGGAGAGCTATGTCGCCGGAGGAAATTGCGGCCCGTATGGATGGTCGTTTAGTGGCGGGTGCCGATGGGCGGATCGAGGCTTATTTGCCCTCTCCCATGGTGCAGAATCATGCCGCCTTCATTGAACGTCTGGACGACGGCACGCTCGCCTGCCTCTGGTTCGGCGGCACGCTCGAAGGCAAGTCGGATATTTCCATCTATGCCACGACGCTGAAATCAGGCGCCGAGAGCTGGGGCCCTTCAGTGCGCCTCAGCCATGACCCCGATCGCTCCGAGCAGAACCCGGTTCTCTGGCGCAACGGCCTCGGCCAGTGGCAGCTCTTTCACACGGCCCAGCCTTCGGGCAATCAGGACGAATGCCTCCTGCGCGCCCGCACGATCTCCGTCTCCGATGGCACCCTGTCCGGCGATGAACCGCGCACGATCGACCTGCCGCTCGGCAGCTTCATCCGCGGCCGCTTCATCAAGCGCAACGATGGCGCCTGGATGATGCCGATTTTCCGCTGCATCTCCCGTCCCGGCCAGCGCTGGAATGGCAGCCACGACACCGCCGCGGTGGCGATCAGCCATGACGAAGGCCAGACCTGGACCATGTCCGAGGTTCCCGGTTCGATCGGCTCGGTCCACATGACCATCGTACCGCTCGATGGAGACCATTTCGTCGCCTTCTACCGCCGCCGCCAGTCCGATTTCGTCCATCGCTCGGAAAGCCTCGATGGTGGTCTCACCTGGTCCGCGCCCGCGCCGACAGATGTGCCCAACAACAATTCCTCGATCAACGTCATCCGCCTCGCCGATGGGCGTCTGGCCATGCTCTGCAACCCGACCTCGGCCGCAACCTCGTCCGACCGTCGCGTGTCGCTCTATGATGAAATCGAAGAGGGCGATGATCGCCCTGATGCCTCCGGCGGCTGTGCGCCGATCTGGGGCGTGCCCCGCGCGCCGATGACGCTTTGCGTATCGAGCGACGGCGGCAAGACCTGGCCACTGCGCCGCATCGTCGACGATAGCCCCGGCACCTGCCTTTCCAACAATTCCGTCGACGGGCGGAACAAGGAACTATCCTATCCCTATCTGCTGGAAGGCGAGGACGGCGCATTGCACGTCGCCTACACCTACTTCCGGCGCGCCATCAAATATGTCCGTCTCCCCGTGGGATGGATCGACGGAGAACACTCGTGAGCGACATCATCGGCATTACCATGGGCGACCCGGCTGGCGTCGGCCCCGAGATTTCGGTCAAGGCCGTCGCGGAAATGAGCGCCGACGAACGCGCCCGCACCCGCATCTATGGCAATCGCGAAACCCTCGAGAAAGCCCGCGACGCCGTCGGCGCCACGCTCGATCTCGACGCCGTGGTCGTTGATCTCCCTATTGAAGGCGGTCCACTTCCCTGGGGCAAACTCGATCCGCGCGGTGGCGACGCCGCTTTCCGCTTCATCGAAAAGGCGGTCCGCGATTCCGAAGCCGGCAATATCGGCTGCATCGTCACCGCCCCGATCAACAAGGAAGCGCTGAACCTCGCCGGTCATCACTACGACGGCCACACCGGCATGCTGGCGCATCTGACCGGCCAGAAAACGGCCTGGATGTTGCTCGGCTCCGAACGGCTCAAGGTCATCCACGTCTCGACCCATGTGTCGCTGAAGACCGCCATCGACCGCGCCACGCCCGAACGCATCCTCGCGACCATTCGCACCGGCAACGAGCACCTCAAGCGCATCGGCTACGAAAACCCGCGCATCGCCGTCGCCGGCATCAATCCGCACTGCGGCGAAAGCGGCCTCTTCGGCAACGAGGATGACTTGCAGGTCGTCCCTGCCGTCGCCATGGCCAAGGCAGAAGGCATCAATGTCGTCGGCCCCATCTCGGCCGACACGGTCTATCACCGTGCCTATACCGGCGCCTTCGATCTCGTCGTCGCCCAGTATCACGATCAGGGCCACATCCCGATCAAGCTCGTTGCCTTCGATACCGCCGTCAACGTCTCGCTCGGCCTGCCCATCGACCGCACCTCGGTCGATCACGGCACCGCCTTCGACATTGCCGGCACCGGCAAGGCCAACCACGTCAACATGAAGTCCGCCATCGCCTATGCGCGGCGGCTCGTTTCGGGGAAGAAGTGATGAATCCGGCCACAAAACTCCCTGTCTCCGGCGTCTTCTGCGCCTCCGCGACGCCCGTCCTCGAAGACGGCTCGCCCGATCACGCCACCTTCGCCGCGCACTGCAAGGCGCTCATCGAAGAGGGCTGTGATGGCGTGGCTCTCCTCGGCACCACCGGCGAAGCCAATTCCTTCAGCATCGCCCAGCGCCAGCAACTGCTTGAAAATGTCATCGCCTCGGGCATCGACCCGCAGCGCCTTCTCCCCGGCACCTCGCAGACCAACGTTCCCGACAGCATCACACTCGTAAAGCATGCCGTCGAAGCCGGCGTAAAAGCCTGCGTCGTCCTGCCGCCCTTCTATTACAAGGGTGTCAGCGACGAGGGCCTCTTCCACTTCTACGCCGAACTCATCGAAGGCGTCGGCAGCAATGACCTGCGCGTCATTCTCTACCACATCCCGCCCATCGCCCAGGTCGGCATCTCGCTCGAACTGACCGCGCGCCTGCGCGAGACCTTCCCCGGCACTATCGTCGGCGTGAAGGATTCTTCTGGCAAGATCGAAAGCATGCAGGCCTTCGCCTCGGCCTTCCAGGATTTCTCCGTCCTTGCCGGCGCCGACCCCTTCATGCTGCCGCTGCTGCGCTCGGGCGGGGCAGGGTGCATCACCTCCAGTTCCAATCTCATTGGCAAGCACCTGCGCGTCGTCTTCGACAACTGGTTCGACGACACCCAGAGCGACAAGGTCGATGCCGCCCAGGCCCGCATCAACGCCTGGCGCGACCTCTCCAATGCCTATGTGCAGCTTCCCACCATCAAGGCCATGCTCGCCAAGCGCCGCAACCACGCCGGCTGGACCCGCGTCCGCCCGCCGCTGGTCGACCTGACCCCGGCCGAGCTCGACACCGTCTGGGCCAAGATGGCCGAGCTGGAGGCGCAAGAAAATGTCTGAGAACGTTCTCTCCATGGCGCGGCCGATCACCCTGCTGCAGCCATCGCGTCTCGAAATCGGTGCCGGCGCCGTCTCGCGCCTCGCCGAATGGGCTGATGGTTTTAGCCGCATCTTCGTCGTCGCCATGGCGCCCACCGTCGGCTTCGCTTCGCGCATCGGCCTCAAGGGCACGATCGAAACCTTCGTCGATATCCCGCCCGAGCCCGATCTGCCGGCCTTCGAAACCGTCCTCGCCGCCGCCCGCGCCTTCAAGCCCGATCTCGTGATCGGCCTCGGCGGTGGCTCGGTCATGGACGTCGCCAAGCTCGTCGCCGTTCTCTGGGATAGCGAACAGTCCATTCTCGACGTCGTCGGCGTCAATAAGGTTTCTGGTCGCCGCACCGCGCTCGCCCAGGTGCCCACCACCTCCGGCACAGGTTCCGAAGCGGGCATCCGCTCCCTCGTCACCAATCCCGAAACTCTGGCAAAACTCGCCATCGAAAGCCGGCACATGCTGGCCGATATCGTGGTGCTGGACCCCGAGCTGACCTACTCGGTCCCTGCCGCTGTCACCGCCGCGACCGGCATCGACGCATTGGCGCATTGCGTTGAATCCTTCACCAACATCAAGTCGCACCCGCTGATCGACGGCTACGCCACCCTCGGCATCGAGCTGGTAGGAAAATACCTCGCCCGCGCCGTCGCCAACGGTTCCGACACCGAAGCCCGAGCCGGCATGATGCTCGCCTCCTACTATGGCGGCATCTGCCTCGGCCCGGTGAACACCGCCGGCGGCCATGCTCTGGCCTATCCCCTCGGCACCCGCCTGAAACTCCCGCATGGCCTCGCCAATGCGATCGTCTTTCCGCACGTCCTCGCCTTCAACACGACGACCCGGCCTGAAAAGACTGCGGCTGTTCTCGCCGCCCTCGGCCTTCCCGCCCATGCCGACGAACGCATCGTCCTCGCCAGCGCGCTCAATTGGTGTCGGGATCTCGGAGTTGAAATGCAGCTCTCGCGCCACGGCGCCAAAGCGGAAGATTTCCCGATCTGGGCCGAAGAGGCTTTCGCCATCAAGCGCCTGATCGACAACAACCCCCGTACTCTGGGCCTGTCGGATATTCTCGCGATCTACCAGAACGCCTATTGAAGGTGGCGGCTCGTGCCGCCACCCCCACTTTACTTGAGGCTACCAAAGAAGGCCGCAACCTCCGCGGCCCACACCTGCGGCACTTCCAGCGCCGCGAAATGGCCGCCGCTGTCGAGTTCATTCCAGCGCACGATGGTATTGCCGTCTTCGGAAAAGCGCCGTATCGCCACTTCATCCCGCCCAAACACCGCAACCCCGGTCGGCACGCCCGAATTAGGCTTCGGATTCCAGGCCTCGGGATCATGCGCATTGTCGTAGTAGAGCCGGATCGACGACGCCGCGGTGCCCGTGAACCAGTAGACCAGCACATTGGTCAGGAACTGGTCCCGGGCAATCGCATCGGGGCTGTCGCCAAAACCCGCGAACATATCGCCCAGCCAGGCAATGAGCCCCGCCGGCGAGTCCGAAATCCCGTAAGCCACGGTCTGCGGCCGGCTCGATTGCAGCGCGTTGAACCCAAAGCGCTCCGCCACGAACTGCTGCAACCGCTGCAGCCTCACTTTTTCAGCATCGCTGAACGTAGCGATATCCTCCGGCTCGATCGGCCCCATCGGAATGAACCCCATGGTCGCGGCATTGACATGCACACCGATCACACGATCCGGCGCCGCCCGAGCAATAGCAGGCGCAATCACCGCCCCCGCATCGCCACCCTGCACACCAAAACGCCGGTAACCCAGCCGCGACATCAGCTCGAGCAAAGCCGCAGCGATGCGGCCATCATTCCATCCGGCCTCACGGGTCGGCCCGGAAAAACCAAAACCGGGCAGGGAGGGAATAACCAGATCGAACCCCGCCGCAGTGAGCGGCGCGATAGCGTCCAGAAATTCGACAAACGAGCCCGGCCAGCCATGCAGCAACAAAAGCGGCATCGCATCGGCCGTCCCGGCCTTCACATGCAGAAAGTGGATGGTCTGCCCATCGATCTCGGTGATGAACTGCGGATGCTGGTTGATCACAGTCTCCTGCGCACGCCAATCGAAACCATTGCGCAGGCGGTCGATCATCCCGGTCACAAAGCCGGCGGTAGGCCCGGCACTCCAGCCCGCTCCGGGGGCTTCGCTGGCGAGAATGGTATTGGCCAGCCGCTGCTGCAGGTCGGTCAGCCGGGCTTCCGGAATGGCGATCTTGAAGGGGCGAATATCGGTCATTTGCTGCGTCCTTGCTGGGGTGAAAGTGCATCCTTTCTAGCCAGCGGGCCGTCCGCAGGATTGAAGATTTCCGACAATCTACCGGGTGGCAATTTGCCCAGGCGTGAGTCCCATGATCGCTTTTACCGAGCGGATCATGTGCGGCTGATCCGCATAGCCGAGCGCAAAGGCGACATCGGCGGCCGGGCACCCCTGCTGCAACAGGCCCAGCGCCTTCTGGGCCCGCTCGATCTGCGTAAAGGCCTTGTAGGTGAGCCCGGTCGTCCTCAGAAAATGCCGCTGCATCGTCCGCTCCGACATGGCCATGGGATGGCCGGAAACGACGGACGCGACGAGATTATTGTCCTCGACAATGCCACTGCTGATCAGCTTGGCAACGAACCTGTCCACGGTCTCAAAGGTCGGGATCTCAAGAACGTCACTGCCCAACGAAAAGCGATCACGGCCGATATTGGACAACACGACACCCTCGTCGCGCATCCTTTCGCCCGGCATGAGCGACATAAAACTGCTCGGCTTGAAGGCAATCGACAGGATCTCATCACCCGCCGAAAACTGGTGCGTCACCGCCGACGTCGTCAGGCCGGTCCGCAGCACCGTCGTGCCGGCTGCCGATTTCAGGATCGCAAAATCCCAGCAGCCGTCCGGCTGCATCAACGTGCTGCCATCGCTGTTGAAAGTGGTGTGCGTCACCGCCTGCACCACCGGCGACGACCAGCCATCGAGTTTTACGACAGTATGCATGCCCGCGTTCGCCCGAGTTGCGTTCGGGCAATCTGACCGGGTTTGGCAATTTGTGCAATCAGCAAGCAAAGAGGCCGGGCGCTGGCCCGGCCATCCGTTCTGCTTGATTGAGTTACAGCGTCTCTTTCAGCCACGCTGTGGTCTTGTCGATCACCGGCCGGCCGATCTCGGGCTCATCGCTGAAGACCCCCAGCATGTGATCTGTCCCGGGAATGACCAGCGCCTCGGTCTTGCCCGCCGCAAGGCCCACATATTGTTCAAAATAGCCGCTCGCCGGATCGCTCTCGCCGGCAATGGTCAGGAATGGTCCCGCATAGCCTGCAAACCTATCCGCGAGGTCATGCTGCGCAACGCTATCGAGAAATTCCTGCTTGAGGGAAATCACCCTCCAACCGAGATCGAGGCTCGCAACGCCCTCGGCCTTGGCCTTGTCATAAAAATCCTGGCCGAGGAATTCGTGGAACTCGGCCTGCAGGTCCCCCATCTGGCCCCAAACGACGACCGAAGCGAAATCATCCGGTTCGAGCATGGCAACGGCCGCCCCAAAACTGTAGCCGATGACGCCTATACGGGCAGCGTCCACGCCATCGACCTCGGCAAGATAGCTGCGGGCCGCCGCGGCATCGGCAACCAGCCCTTCAAGCGTCGTGTCGGCCATGTCGCCACTGCTTTCGCCATAGCCGCGGAAGTCGATTCGGAGCGAGGCGATCCCCTCGGCCGCGAGCGCTTCGGCCTGCATGGCAAAGAGGCCGCCAACTTCGTCGCGCGAACTGCCAAAACCGTGCAGCATCACGACCGCCGGGCCATTGGCGCCGTCCTCCGGCACGGCCAGCGTGCCCACTATCCCATTGGGAAGGTCAACAACCGTCTCGGCGCCTTGAGAGGCACCGGCAGCAAGCGCGAAAACGAGCGGAACAACGACGGCCTTGGTGGTGATACGAAGAAACGACATCGACATTCTCCTTGTTGGCATTTCCAGAGGTTGATGCTGTTGTTCTAGCCGCTGGGCACCGCGCCGGATTGAAGAAATCCGACAACCTTGCGCCGCTACTTTGGTGGCGGTTTTTTCATTTCGGCGCTGAGCACGTCAAAAATCCGCTCGTCGCCCGATTGGGAAACATTGAAGCGGAGATAGCTTTTTGCGTCCTGGGCCAGGCTGAAGGCGTTTCCCGGTGCCAGCACGACATTATGCGCCAATGCTGCACGCGAGATATCCGCGGCATCGAGCTCATCGGGCAATGTGCACCACAGGAACATGCCGGCCTGCGGCTCGATCCATGGTTCGATCCCCAGACGACGCAGCTTCTCGCCAATATCGCGCCGTGCCTTCGCCAACCGGCCGCGCAGGCCATCCAGATGCTTGCGATATCCGCCGTCGCTCAAAACGTTCAGCACCAGTTCGGCATTAAGCCGCCCACCCCCAAAACTGGTGGCAATCTTGAGGTCCGTCAGCCCCTCGATCCATTCCGGCCTAGCCGCAATGAATCCACACCGCGCCGCCGCCGAAAGGGTCTTGGAAAAGCTGCCGATCTGAATAACCCGGTCGAGGCCATCAAAAGCCGCCAGACGCGGGGCAGGGTTGATTTCGAAATCGGCAAAAATGTCGTCTTCGATGACAGTCAGACCATGAAGTTCCGCCAGCTTGAGCACCCGATGGGCCACCACGGGCGACAGCGTCGCACCGGTCGGATTGTGAATGCCGGAATTGGTGATGTAGAGCCTAGGCTTGTGCTCGGCGAGCACAGCGGCAAAGGCCTCGGTGTCGGGTCCATTCGGCGTATAGGGCACGCTGACCAGATGCGCCCGATGCGCGCGCAGCAGCGCCTGGAAGTTGAAATAGCACGGGTCGTCGATCAACACGGTATCGCCCGGCTCCAGCAGGAACCGGCACAAGAGGTCGATGGCCTGGGTGCCGCTTTCCGTCAACATGATCTGGTCCGGCGCCGCCTCCACCCCGTGGTCCGCGAGGCGCCGGGATATGAGCTGCCGCAGCGCCGGCAGGCCGAGCGGGGTGCCATATTCAGACAGTGCCAGACCATCGCTTCGCGACAGCGTTCGCAATCCGCGACGCATCGCATCTTCGGGCAGCCACGACGGCGGCAGCCACCCGCATCCAGGCTTCAGCGCGGCATCATTGGCTTCAAGCGACTGCCGTGACACCCAGAAGGGGTCTACCACCCGGTCCAGCTTTGGCCCCACCTCGGATAGGGCGAGCGGCGCCGCGTGGTTGGCAATGTAGAAGCCGGCCCCGGGTCGGGATTGTATCGCCCCTTCTGCAACGAGCCGCGCATAGGCCTCCACCACGGTCGATACCGAGACAGCCATGGTTTTGGCGAGGCTGCGAACCGAGGGCAGCCTTTCCCCGGCGATCAGGCTGCGCCCCGCAATGCGCTGCCTGATTGCCGCCATGACCGTTTCGATCCGGGAAAGGTTCATCCGTACTGCTCCAGCGAACATAACAGTTCTGCCAAATTGTACTGGATCGTAGCTGGCCCGGGCAACTCCCCTCGCGCATAAGCCACCAACGAATGGAGTGCGTCATGGACCGATCAACAAGTGGCTGGATCAATGGATTGGTCGGCGTCATCATTTTCAGCGGCTCGCTGCCGGCCACGCGTGTCGCCGTGCAGGCATTCGATCCCATATTCCTGACGGTCGCCCGCGCCGCCATAGCCGGCACATTGGGGCTCGGCCTTCTCCTCATTTTCCGCGAACGTTGGCCAAGCAGGCAGGATTTGTTGTCCCTCGCGATCGTGGCGCTGGGCGTCGTGGTCGGCTTTCCGCTGCTGACCGCACTGGCGCTGCAGCACATCACTTCCGCTCACTCGATCGTTTTCGTCGGGCTCTTGCCGCTGTCCACGGCGATCTTCGGGGTCTTGCGCGGCGGCGAGCGGCCCAAGCCTGCCTTCTGGCTGTTCTCGATTCTGGGCAGCGCGCTCGTCGCCGGCTTCGCCTTCGCGCAGGGCCTGACGGCCTCGCCGCTCGGCGATGCTCTCATGCTGGCCGCCATCATCGCCTGCGGTCTGGGCTACGCAGAGGGCGCGAAACTGTCGCGTACCCTGGGCGGCTGGCAGGTCATTTCCTGGGCCCTGGTGCTGTCGCTGCCTATCATGGCGATTCTCACCATGGTCTATTGGCCATCAAACCTGTCGGGCATTGCAGCGCCGGCCTGGTTGAGCCTGGGCTACGTGTCTGTCTTCAGCATGCTGGTCGGGTTCGTCTTCTGGTACCGCGGCCTAGCTCAGGGCGGCATCGCCGCCGTCGGCCAGCTCCAGCTATTGCAGCCATTCTTTGGCCTGGCACTGGCCTCGACCCTGCTGCACGAGCCGGTGACACCGGCAATGTTGCTGGTCACCCTTGCGGTAATCGCCTGCGTCGCCGGCGCGCGAAGATTCGGAAAGTAGGGGAGGGCGGACGAAACCGGTTCGCGCAAAAATTCGCTGCGCGATTCCGTGCTCGAATAGTGCTTGAGAGGAAGCGCACTGCCTGCGCCAAGTCTTTGAAAGTGCTGGTACGCCCAAGGGGAATCGAACCCCTGTTTACGCCGTGAGAGGGCGTCGTCCTGACCGCTAGACGATGGGCGCCTAAGCCGAGTTGAGCGCCTGAGCCAACCCGCTTTCCCGGCACAATGTGGGGGAGAAGCGTGGTACGCCCTAGGGGAATCGAACCCCTCTCTGCACCGTGAAAGGGTGCCGTCCTAACCGATAGACGAAGGGCGCGCTCAACGCTGGGTGTCGTATAGAGGGAGCTTTTCTGATGCGCAACCCCCTCGAACGAGATTTCGCACTTTTTTCAAAAAGCCGAAAGTTATCAACAGCCTGAGAAGGTGACGGGACGATTGTAGCCGCGCGGGCGGTCGCGAACGTCGACATGAATGAAGTTCCGGCCCGGATAACAGCCGAGCCCGCCCACGGCCGAAGTGCGCATTGCGAACTCGATCAGCCGGCTCTTGTCGACGCCCGGAATGTAGAAGTCCGCGGCCATGCATTTGGTGTGATAGGAGTTGTCGGCGCCCCCGGCAGCCGCATTGTGATAGTTGTCGCGATAGCCCGATTGCATCACCACCTTCTTGCCGAAATGCCCCTCGAATTCCCAGATCAGGAATCGCAGTTGCGGCGACAGGCAGAACGCATTGACCGTGCTGGACGCAACATAGGTTCCCCAATCGGCCTTCAGTCCCGAATAGCCCGAACCGCTGCCACTGGCGAACATGGCCATGGGTACACAGGCCGCCAGCGTGGTTACGACGGCGCCGATAGCGAGGACAGAGCGAAGAAAATGGGGCATGGCAACTTTCCCGATTTGCCCGCTGTGGCAAAAGCACCACACACAATGGGCTGAACGGTTCAGTCGCTAAAATTAGAAGGGTTTCGCTAACCGCGCGCTAAGCAGCACGGTTAGCGAATCGTGAAGGCGGACCAAGGGGGCGCCACGCCTCCAGGCCAACCGCCGCTGCATTTCAAGAACACGGCGTCATTCCCGCGAAAGCGGGAATCTTTGTTTCTGCGCAAGGGATTCCCGCTTTCGCGGGAATGACGCCGTGCTCGGATGGTTGGGAGCAGTTCGGGCTCCCGGAATTGCTTACCAGTTGCCGGTATTCGGCATCGAAGCCCAGGGCTCCTGCGGGGGCAGGGTGCCGTCCTGAATCAGTTCGACTGAAATCCCGTCCGGCGAGCGCACAAAGGCCATGTGCCCGTCACGCGGCGGGCGGTTGATGACCACACCCATGTCCTGCAGGTGCTGGCAAAGCGCGTAAATATCCTTCACGCGATAGGCGAGATGGCCAAAATTCCGGCCGCCAGTGTAAACTTCCGGATCCCAGTTATGGGTCAGTTCCACTTCGCCGCCTTCGTCGCCCGGTGCGCGCAGGAAAATCAGGGTGAAGCGGCCCTTTTCATTGTCCGTGCGCCGCACCTCCTGAAGGCCGAGGCCGTCGCAGTAGAATTTGAGGCTCGCCTCGACATCGGTGACGCGCACCATCGTGTGCAGATATTTCATTTTTGCCTCCTTTTCGCACGATCGTGATACCGGCCTAACAAGCGCAGACGCTGGCCGCAACGACAACCGGGCCCGGCTCATACAACTATTTCGCAACACCTTCTTAACTTTTGGGACTGAATCGGACAGAGTGCGTTGGTATTGTCGAGTACCCGTGGTCACGGGAGTTGCAAAAGGGCGTTGCGGCATGGGGGCCAATATTAACGGCGATAGTGGAAATCCCACGAATCCGTCTCACGACACCGAAGCTGGTGAGCGCGAAAACCTGTCCGCGCGACAGGACGGGGCCGCTGTTGACACCATCGAAGTGGCCGGAACCATCAAGTGGTTCGATGCCGGCAAGGGTTTTGGCTTCATCGTGCCGGACAATGGTCTGGCCGACATCCTGCTCCACGTCACCTGTCTTCGCCGCGACGGCTACCAGACCGCCTATGAGGGCGCCCGCATCGTTGTCGAGGCGCTCAATCGCCCCGGCGGCCTGCAGGCCTTCCGCATCGTCTCGATGGACGAGTCCACCGCCCGCCACCCGGCCCAGATGCCGAGCCCGCGCACCCATGTCGTGGTCGAGCCCAGTTCGGGCATGGTCCGCCTCGAGGTGAAGTGGTTCAACCGCATTCGCGGCTTCGGCTTCCTCTCCGCCGGCGAGGGTACGCCCGATGTTTTCGTGCACATGGAAACCCTGCGCCGTTTCGGCATCACCGAATTGCGCCCCGGCCAGTTCGTGCTCGTGCGCTACGGCAATGGTCCAAAGGGCCTTATGGTCGCCGAAATTCGACCCGACGGTTGGGGCGACGCACCGTCTTCGCATTGAGCCAGGCCTGAGCCCAGCTCGATGCTAACAGTCTGCTAGCAAAGGCATACCCAATGTTGCACCAATTCCGGGCACTTGCTGTCGCGGCGACCCTAGTTGCCGTGAGCCTGCCTTTGGCCGCCTGCAGCGACGAATCCAAGCTGACGATCCACAGCGCCGACGGCGATCACACCTTCAATATCGAGATCGTCGACACCGCCGAAAGCCGGGCTCAGGGCCTGATGTACCGGCAGGAACTCGCTCCCGACGCCGGCATGCTCTTCGACTTCCTCGATGATCGGGAAGTCTCGTTCTGGATGCGCAACACCTTCATCCCGCTCGATATGCTGTTCATCACCGGGGAAGGCGTGGTGAAAAACATCCACGTCAACGCCAGGCCCCACGACCCCACCGGCATCCCGTCCGATGGTCCCGTTCAGTTCGTGCTGGAAATCCCGGGCGGCCGAAGCGTCGAGCTCGGCATCGAAGCAGGCGACACCGTGACCCATCCCCGCATCACCGCCGCCAAGTAGCTCTTCAGAGGCGGTGAATGACCATGCAGTCGAGCACCGCCCAAAGGTGCAGGCTGGCGCCCGCCACCACGAAGACATGCCATAAGGCATTCTGGAACTTGAGCTTTTCCCAAAGGTGGAAAATGATTCCGGCCGAATAGGTGACGCCACCGGCCAGCAATAGCCACAGCGTCGAACTCGGCAATTCCTGCGCCAACGCCTGAAACACAACAATGCCGCTCCAGCCAATGGCGAGATAGAGCAGGATCGCCAGCCGCCCGAAACGCTGCGGCACAATCAGCTTCAGCGCCACCCCGACCAGCGACGCGCCCCAGACGAGACTCATCATGATCGCACCGGCCTGCGTGCCGCCGATCACGGCGAGGAACGGCGTATAAGTCCCGGCAATAAAAAGGAAAATCGCTGCCTGGTCAAAGCGCGCCAGGTGCCGTTTGATCGGCGAAATCGGCCACATATTGTAGGCCAGGGATATGCCCAACACGGCCACCAGCGTCGCAACATAGACGATCAGGGCCGGAAAAGCCTCCGGCGCCGTATGCATCGCCGTCATGGCCAGGAGGATTGACCCCGCGGCAATCGCCACAATGAGGCCCAGGATATGCACAGCGGCATCGACGATCAGTTCGGCCGGCGTGAACGGCCGCTGCTCACGGCTCCACCAGGAATAGGATTTGGGACCTGCTGCGTAGCTCATGACAACTCCTCCTGGACGCCAGACTGCGGCGAAGGATGTGACCAATCTATTGCCTCTACGCGGCATTCCGATGTCATCCTCAACGCGACACCAACGTTTCTGGTGAAGAAAGGGTTCGCTCGCTTGACCTGTAACGCCTCAGTTACGTAGGCCTCACATCATGAGCAGAAAGTCCAAACCCCCGATTGCCCTCTATTCGGCCCTCGCCGACACCACCAGGTGCCGGATTCTGGAGATCCTGAAAGCGGCCCCCACACCGGTCCACGTCCTGACCGAGGCTTTCTCCATCAGCCGCCCGGCCATTTCACGGCATTTGCGGGTTCTCAAATCCGCAGGCCTCGTTGCCGAGGTGAAAAAGGGGCGCGAGAACGTCTACGCCTTCCGGCCTGCCAAGCTCGATGCGGCGCGAACCTGGCTCGAAACCATTCGCTCGGCCGAAGCCGCAGTGGAGGAGGTTGTCGAAGAAGCGCCCGTCGCAGTAGTTGCTGAAGCGCCCGTTGCCCCCAGGCCCGCCCGCGCGCCGAAGAAGAAACCCGCCGTCAGCGCCGAAAAGCCCGCCAGGGAGCCCGTGCCGGCACCGGCTCCAGCGGCACCCTCAACGAGCCAAATGGGTTTTGATTTCTAGAGCGCCTCGCTCGAGACATATCTCGGGCGCGTGAGGCGCGCCTCGCTTGTCAGGCGGATACGACAGGGTAGGGGGCGAGCACGGTGCTTTCTTCCGGCACCTCAAACAGATCCGCCGTGACCCGCTCAAGCTCATGAGCCGACCAAGCAATCTGAAGATTCGGACAATCGCCGTCGACCGCTCTCAGGGCCGCACGCGGGCCAAGGGCAATCGGCACGATGGGGCGAGCGAGGCTAGCCGCTGCTGCCATCGCCGCATCGATATCCTTGCGCTGGTCGCCCACGTACCAGATGACGTCCCGCGCTCTCACATCGCGGCCAAGGCCAGCCAGCGCCGCCAGGATCGAATCGGGCCAGGGCTTGCCGCGGCCGACATCTTCGCGAAACACGCAGGCCGAGAAATATTTCTTGAGGTCGAAGGCTTCCAGCACATCATGCCCATAGCCGCGCCCAAGCCCGTTGCTGACCACGGCGAGAAGCACGCCATTGGCGCGCAGCCGCTCCAGCACCGACCGCAGGGTCTCGCAGGGCACCAGCATTTCCTCGACCGATTTCCGGCGCACGCGATGAATGGCACGATGCACGAGCAGCTTCGGCGACTTGTGCGGCGCGGCCACGCACTGCCGGCGCATCAGCCGGAAACGTGCCACCAGTCGCGCAGCCCGGTGCGAACAATCATCAAGAAATTCCAGCGTCTGCAGGACGCGCGGATTGACGTGATGAACCAATGTTCCATCGAGGTCGAACAGTACGATGGTCGGTGCCGTCAGATTTGGATCCAGCGTAGCATCCCCCAAATTGTCCCCAAATTTGCCGTATTTTAACCAAGCGCACAACCCCAAGTGCCTGCCAGGCAGTCAATTGCTTGTGCTCAATCGGCGCGATGGAGACGCTTCAGGGCCGATTTTGAGGCCCTGAAGCGGGCGGATTCCCTGGCTTTAGCCACGTATCCAGAGGCGGGGACACGTAGTTGGTTCCCCGCCATTCCGGTAGCGTTCAGTCAGATAGGAATTCCCCGCACGTAGATCGCCTGTGGGTCGCGTAGCCGTGGCAGCGAGTCTATTCGGTGAAGCTGAATTCGCTCAGTTCGCAGACGTTTTTGTTGGAGGCTTGAACCTGGTCGCCATCCTCGAACACCGCCAGGAAGTCATATTTGCAGTAGCCGCTGCCATCGTCGATATTGATCATGACGCTATAGCCAGCCGGCAGGATGTCCTCGCCGAGAATGTCCTCCTCCCACGAGTTGGTGCCCGTGTTCGAGGCGTAGAATCGAACGATGTCAAACGAGGTTTCGTTGTTGATGCGCACGCGGCGATCAAGAGCCGCGGCGTCGACGACTACGACGGTTAAAGCAAGCACTGCGCCTGCCAAAGCTTTATGCATGATTGTCCCCTAAACGCGGTGCCCTCCGCATGGGAACTTTATTTGGTAAGCTCACGTAGGCGCAAGTCGATGAAAGCGAGTCTACTTGAGAGCCCGTCGCGGTCGACAATAACTTGAAAGGGCTCGAATTTTCGCGTCGTGGGTACGCAAGCATGCCTCGTCAGGCGACTTGCCCAAAAAAGAAAGAAGCAACCAACGGGAAGAAATCTGGCGATCCCGACAGGACTCGAACCTGTGACCTTCAGCTTAGAAGGCTGCTGCTCTATCCAGCTGAGCTACGGGACCGCACGCGCCTTCCTTTAGCTGATCTGGCGAAAAAAGAAATGCCTGCGGCTTCAAGAAGAATGGTTATCGGATCGGGTCTTGCCCGTGCCATCGCGGGCAATTCTGGCCGTGCTTTCGCGCACGACGAGTTCTGAGCGCAGCACGATCCTGAGCGGCATGCCGAGGGCCTCGGGGTCTTCCACGAGATCGATGAGTGCCTCTGCCGCCATGCGGCCGAGCGCCTCGCGCGGCTGGCGCATCGTGGTCAGCGGCGGCACATAGTGCGGGGCCACTCCAAGATCGTCGAACCCCACGACTGAAATGTCCCGCGGACAGATGATCCCGTGCTGCCGCAAGCCGGAAAGAAAGCCTATGGCTGATTCGTCATTGGCCGCGAAAATGGCTGTGGGACGTTCGGTCATCGAGAGGAAACGCGCGGCGGCAGCAAAGCCACTTTCCATGTCGAAATTGCCTCGAAAACTCCACTCTGGCACCGGCGCCAGGCCAGAGCCCGCCAGCGCCCTCGCAAAACCAGCAAACCGCTCGCGCGACACGACATTGTGCTCCGGCCCCAGCAGGTGGCCGATCCGCCGATGGCCAAGATCGAGCAGATGCTGCGTCGCCCGTTCGGCCGCGTCCACATTGTCGGTGAGTACGGTGTGAAACCCCGAATTCGGAATTTCCTCACAGGCGACGACGATGGGAATGGTCTCTGCTTGGCCGGCGAGCGTCTGGAGCAGGTGGGTGTCCACCGAACCATCCAGAAGCAGCAATCCGTCGGCCCGGTTCGAGAGCAGAAAATCCTGCAGCCGGCGGATGGTCTCGTGCCCGAAATAGAGGTTCAGCACGAGCACGCCATAGCCACGAGCCGCCGCCTCCCGCTCGATCGCATCGAGGATGGAAGAGAAGAAAGGATTCCTAATGTCGGGCAGGGCGACAAGGATGGTTTTGGCCGACCGCTGTCGCAATGAGCGGCCTGCCTGATTGAGAGTGTAACCGGTTACACGAATGGCCTCGGAAACACGGGCACGCGTCCCCTCGCTCACCTTTTCGGGTGAGGAGAGGGCGCGGCTGACCGTGGCCGTCGAGACGTTGGCAAACCGTGCAACGTCTTGAATTGTCGGTGTTTTTCTTTCCATACTCACGTCCGGCAGCGCCCCCTCTCGCTGTCAGGATTGCATTCTGTCTAAATCGATCTTGACAGGTCCGCAAGACGTGTATGAAACTCCTGAAATCGATTGCACAACCAGTTTCGATTAGTTATGCAATCGATTACACGCGGCCGGTCGGGGTGTCTGGAGGAAACGGGGACCCGCAGGTCGGCAGCATGAATGGGGTACATAGCCCCTCGTGTTCGTTGGGAGGACATTCCTATGAAGAAGTTTGCAGTGGTTGCCGCTATGGCAACCGCGCTGCTCGGTTCGACGTCTGCATATGCCGTCGATCTCGAAGTGACCCACTGGTGGACCTCGGCTGGTGAAGCCGCGGCCATCGCCGAATTCGCCAAGCTCTTCGAAGAGCAGACCGGCAATACCTGGGTCGACTCGGCCCTGGCTGGTTCGGGCACCGGCGCCAACCCCGTCATCATCAGCCGCATCATCGGCGGCGACCCGATGGGCGCCACCCAGATGAACACCGGCCGTGACGCCGAAGAACTGATCCAGGCTGGTCTCATTCGCGACCTGACCCCGATCGTGGAAGAAATGGGCGGCCTCGGCTTCTATGTCGACCAGTCCCTGCTCGAGCCCTGCACCTACGACGGCAAGATCTACTGCTTCCCGATCAACATCCACTCGTGGGATTGGCTGTGGCTCTCCACCGCTGCCTACGAAAAGGCCGGCACGCCCGTTCCGAAGGATTGGAACGAGTATGTCGCTTCGTGGCCGAAGCTCCAGGAAGCCGGCATTCTGCCGTTCGGTCTCGCCACCGGTTGGCCCATCTCGGGCGTCCCGGGCGTTCTGATGTCGGGCATTGGCGGCAGCGAGCTGGTTCTCCAGGTCAACCGCGACAAGTCGGGCGAAGCTGTTCGTGGGCCGGAATTCCGCAAGGTTGCCGAAGCCATGGACTCGCTCCGTCAGGTGATCTCGCCTGAAATGATGGTCCCGTCCTTCGGTGACGTTGGCACCCAGCTCCTTAAGGGCGAAGCTGCCGGCAACATCCACGGCGACTGGCTGCAGGGCGACCTTCAGGTTGCTGGCGGCGTTCCCGGTGAAAACTACGAATGTCTCCCGGCTCTCGGCCTCGGCGATCAGCTGACCGGCGGCGGCGACTCGTTCTACTTCCCGGTTCTGCCCGAAGGCACCGATCAGGCCGTCATCGACGCCCAGACCGAACTGGCCAAGATCCTCATCTCGCCGGAAGGCCAGCTGAAGTTCAACCTGGTCAAGGGCTCCATGCCGATCCGCACCGACATCGACCTCTCTGCTGCCAATCCGTGCATGCAGAAGGCCCTTGGTCTGCTGAAGAACGGCCTGCTGCCGTCCGGTGACTTCGCTCTCTCCAGCGACACCCAGCAGCAGCTCCAGGATCTCAACATCGAGTTCCTCGACGACGACAGCATCACCGTTGACGACTACGTCGAGCGCTACGCCTCGATCATCGAGTCGGCTGACTGATCCTTCGCTACGCTGGCGGGAGTCCGCTCCCGCCTTTGAAACTCGTGGTCGGCCTTGCTCGACAAGGTCGACCACGTCCTCTTGAGAGATACATGGCGGACACTGCCGTTCCCCTTGAGGCGGGCGCCGAGACGGCCCATCGGCCCGGCCTGCTGAAAAGAATTCTGTTTCACAACCTGCCCGCCAAGATCGCCGCGCTGCCGATGATGGCCACGGTGCTCGTCGTGTTTGTGGGCTGCACCATCTGGACGGTGTATTACTCGTTCACGAACTCCAAGCTCCTGCCGACCGGCAAGTTCGTTGGCTTTGACCAGTACGAGCGTCTGTTCCAGACCTCGCGCTGGAACGTGTCGGTCACAAACCTCGTCGCTTACGGCGCCATGTCGCTGGTCTTCACGCTGGTGATCGGGTTCATCCTCGCCGTGTTGATCGACCAGAAGATCCGGTTCGAAAGCGCTTTCCGCACGATCATGCTCTACCCCTTCGCCCTCTCGTTCATCGTGACGGGCCTTGTGTGGCAGTGGATCATGAACCCCACCCTGGGTCTGCAGGGGACCCTGCGCAACCTGGGCTGGAGCAACTTCAGCTTCGATTGGATCGCCAATCCGCGCATGGTGCTCTTTGCAATGCTCATCGCCGGCCTCTGGCACGGTACGGGCTTCTGCATGGTGCTGATGCTCGCGGGTCTGCGTGGCGTCGATGAAGAAGTCTGGAAGGCCGCGCGCGTCGATGGCATTCCGACCTGGCGCACCTATGTGTCCATCGTCATTCCGATGATGCGCGGCGTCCTCATCACCGCCATCGTGATCCTCGGCTCGGGCATTGTCCGTCTCTATGATCTCGTGGTGGCGCTCACCAATGGCGGCCCGGGTATCTCCTCGGAAGTGCCGGCAAAGTACGTCTTCAACTACATGTTCTCGGGCGGCAATATCGGCCAGGGTCTGGCCGCTGCCACCATGATGCTGCTTACGGTTCTCATCATCATGGTGCCGTGGGCCTATCTCGAATTTGGCGGAAAGGGCAAACGCACATGAGCCAGACCGCAACCATGACCGGTTCCGCACCCGTTGCTTCAGGCGAAGTCGTCGAAGCGCGGGGCCCGCGTCCCAAGCCGTTCTTCACTCCGCGCAAGATCATCATCTATTCGGTGCTGGTGATGTTCTCGCTCTACTATCTCTTCCCGCTCTACGTGATGGTCGTCACCTCGCTCAAGACCATGCCCGAAATCCGCTTCGGCAATATCTTTGCCTTGCCGCAGGCGCCCAATTTCGATGCCTGGGTCAAGGCCTGGACCAGCGCCTGTACGGGCCTGACCTGCCAGGGCTTGTCGCCCGGCTTCTGGAACTCGGTGAAGATCACCATTCCGTCCACCATCGTCTCGATCTTCATTGCGGCGGTGAACGGCTATGCGCTGATCAACTGGCGCTTCAAGGGTTCGGAAATCTTCTTCGCCATCCTGATCTTCGGTTCGTTCATCCCCTATCAGGTGATGCTCTATCCGCTGGTGATGATCACGCGTGAAATGGGGATTTTCGGTTCTCTTCAGGCCGTCATTCTCATCCACACCGTCTTCGGCATGCCGATCCTGACCCTGCTGTTCCGCAATTACTTTGCGTCGCTCCCGCAGGAACTGTTCAAGGCGGCCCGCGTCGACGGGGCAGGATTCTGGCGCATTTTCTTCGAGATCATGCTCCCCATGTCGCTGCCGATCTTCGTCGTGGCGCTGATCCTGCAGATCACCGGCATCTGGAACGACTTCCTGTTCGGCGTCGTCTTCGCCGGCACGCAGAACTACCCGATGACCGTCCAGCTCAACAATATCGTCAACTCGGCCCAGGGCACGCCCGAATACAACGTGAACATGGCCGCCACCGTGCTGACCGGTCTCGTGCCGCTCACTGTTTACTTCGTATCCGGCAAGTGGTTCGTCCGCGGCGTTGCCGCCGGTGCGGTGAAGGGATAACCCAATGCAACACAGTGTTTCCATCAAGGACCTCTCGCTCAACTTCGGCAATGTGAAGGTGCTTGAGCACCTCAATCTCGACATTGCCCAGGGCGAGTTCATCGTGCTGCTCGGGCCCTCGGGCTGCGGCAAGTCGACCCTGCTCAATTGCATTGCCGGTCTTCTCGACGTCTCCGACGGTCAGATCTTCATCGGTGGCAAGAACGTCACCTGGCTGGAGCCCAAGGATCGCGGCATCGGCATGGTGTTCCAGTCCTATGCGCTCTATCCGCAGATGACGGTTGAACGGAACCTCTCCTTTGGCCTCCGCGTCGCCGGCATGCCCAAGGACGAGATCGCCCGCCGCGTTGCCCGCGCTGCCGAAATCCTGCAGATCCAGCCGCTGCTCAACCGCAAGCCGGCCAATCTGTCCGGTGGTCAGCGCCAGCGCGTCGCCATCGGCCGTGCGCTCGTGCGTGACGTGGACGTGTTCCTCTTCGACGAACCGCTGTCCAATCTCGACGCAAAACTGCGTTCGGATCTGCGCGTCGAAATCAAGCGCCTGCATCAGCGCCTGAAGAACACCATGATCTACGTGACCCACGACCAGATCGAGGCTCTGACGCTCGCCGATCGTATCGCCATCATGAAGAATGGTGTGATCCAGCAGCTTGCTGATCCGCACACCATCTACAACAAGCCGACCAATCTCTATGTGGCCGGCTTCATCGGCTCGCCGTCGATGAATTTCATCGCCGGCACGGTCGATGGCACGACCTTTACCGCTGCCGATGGCACGAAGATCCCCGTCGGCGCCTATGATTTCGCCGCCGCGCCCGCTGGTTCGCTGAAGGCCGTCCTGGGCGTCCGCCCCGAGCACATCTTCCTCGGCGAAGATGCCGACGATGTGCCCTACCGGACCACGGCCGAGATCGAAATCGTCGAGCCCATGGGCTCTGAAACCCTGGCCTGGACCAAGGTCGCCGGCATTCCGGTGACCTTCCGCTGCAGCAGCGACATTCCGCTCAATGTCGGCGACAAGGTGACCATCGGCTTCGACATTGCTCGCGGTTCGCTGTTCAACGCCGAAACCGAAAACCGTCTCTAAAAGACCGTTCATATCTTCTGGCGGCGCCATCCGTGGCGCCGCTTCTTCCGCCGGACAGCCGGCGGCTTACTTTTGCGGCGATAGACCTGCCGTTGTGACGCGAATGCGCCGCCCGGTCTGGTTATCTGGCATCTCTCGATGCGGCCGCATGCAACACACCAAAGAGGCCTGTGATGGACTTTTCCTATCAGCTTTACAGCGCACGCAATGAAGCGTCGCTGGACGAAACGCTCAAGACCCTGGCTGGTCTGGGCTATACTCAGGTCGAAGGCTGGGGCGGCCAGTTCGCCGATCCCGCCGCGCTTGCCGCGAGCCTGAAGAATGCCGGCCTCTCCATGCCCACCGCCCATATGGGCTATTCGCAGCTGGAAGACACCGACGCTGCGCTCCGCATTGTCGACACCGTCGGTATCCAGACCGTCTATTGCCCCGCGCCGCCGTCCGATAATTACCGCAACGGCACTGGCGATTGGCAGGGCTTTGCCGAAGGCCTCGCCAAGATCGCTGCGGCCTTCAAGGCGGCTGGCAAGGGCTTTGGCTATCACAACCATCATTGGGAATTCGCCAAGGACGCCAACGGCAAGACGCCGATGGAACTGATCCTCGACGCGTGTCCGGACACCCAGTGGGAAATGGACCTCGCCTGGGTCATCCGCGCCAACGAAGATCCCCTGTTCTGGATCGACAAGCTGGGCAGCCGCATCACCGCCGTCCACGTCAAGGACATCGCGCCCGCCGGTGAAAAGCTCGACGAAGATGGTTGGGCCGACGTCGGCACCGGCACGCTCGACTGGCCGAATTACATCAAGGCGATCAAGGCCAAGACCAAGGCGCGCTATTTCGTCGCCGAGCACGACAAGCCAAGCGATGCCATTCGCTTCGCGCGCAATGCGGCGGCCGCTCTTAAGGGCTACGGAGTCTGACAATGGCAAAGACCTATGGCGTCGGCATCATGGGTGCCGGCAATATATCGGCCGCCTATCTGCGCCTCGCGCCCCTGTTCAAGGGGCTCGAAGTGCGCGCCGTGGCCGACATTCTCCCCGAGGCCGCCAAGAAGCGCGCTGACGAATTCGGTGTTGCCGCCCAGACCCCGGACGAGCTGCTGAAGAACAGCGAAATCGACGTGATCGTGAACCTCACGATCCCGGCGACCCACTACAAGGTGTCGTCCGACATCGTTTCGGCCGGCAAGCATGCCTATTCCGAAAAGCCCTTCGTTCTGACCGTCGAAGAGGGACTTGCGCTCAAGAAGGCAGCCGATGAGCGCGGTCTCAAGGTTGGTTCGGCTCCCGATACCTTCCTCGGTGGCGCCCATCAGCAGGCCCGCGAAATCATCGACTCGGGCAAGCTCGGCAAGATCATGAGCGGCACGACCCACGTCATGAGCCGCGGCATGGAACACTGGCATCCCAATCCGGACTTCTTCTTCCAGCCCGGCGGCGGCCCGATCCTCGATCTCGGTCCCTATTACATCACCGACCTCGTGCACCTGCTCGGCCCCGTGAAGCGTCTCTCTGCCTTCACCGGCAGTGCCCGCGCCGAACGTATCGTCAGCGCCGAAGGCCCCTACAAGGGCACCACGATCAAGGTCGGCACCCCGACCACGATCCACGGCGTGCTCGAGTTCCACTCCGGCGCCATCATCACCATCGGCGCCAGCTGGGACGTGGCGGCTCACGGCCACCACAATATCGAGCTCTATGGCACCGACGGCTCGATCTTCGTGCCCGATCCGAACTTCTTCGGCGGTGATCTCACGACCACCGGCATCGAAGGCATCCGCACGGCTGTCGCGCCCTGGACCACCCGTTCGGCAAGCCGAACCAGGACCTCGACAAGGAAGTGCCGCGTGCCAACTACCGTTGCGCTGGCCTCGCCGACATGATGCTCTCGATCGAGAACGGCCAGAACGCCCGCTGCGGCCTCGACGTTGCTCTGCACGTCGTCGAAGTGATGACGGGTCTCCTCAAGGCCGGCGAAACCGGCCAGGTTCTGACCCTGCAGACCACCTGCGAGCGTCCGCTGGCCCTCGGCATCGAGGAAGCCAAGGCCCTGCTCAAGGCCTGATAGAGAAGGGGAGTGGTATGTTCTTTCCACCACCGCTCCCCCAAACGCGATACAGCACCTCCCCTTGCCGGGGAGGTTAGGAGGGGGTGCCCGCAAGCACGATAGACTGTCGTAGAAGATAGCCTTCAAGGCCACACTTGCACGCCATAGGTCTGTAACTTATAGTTCACATATGATCGAAGTCCGCCAAACGCTGATCTTTCAGAAATGGATGCAATCCCTGAAGGATCGCAAGGTGGCAGAGATCGTCGCCCGCCGGATTGTTCGTATCCAGTCCGGCCTGATGGGCGATGTGAAACTGTTCGACGGTATTGGTGAGCTGCGTATCGATTATGGTCCGGGATACAGGGTCTATTTCGTGCAGCGAGGCAATGTGCTGATCGTGCTGCTGTGCGGTGGTGACAAGGGGTCTCAGGACCGCGACATCGCCAAGGCAAGGCAGATGGCAAAGGAGATTTGACATGGCTCTTGAAACGCTCCCCTTCGACGCTGCCGAATATCTCGGCGACGAGCAAGCTCAGGCCGAGTTCCTGGCCGAAGCCTTTGAAACCGGCGACGCCGCTTTCATTGCCAATGCGCTTGGTGTCGTCGCCCGTGCTCGTGGCATGTCCAGCATTGCCCGCGATGCCGGCGTAACGCGCGAAGCGCTTTACCGTGCGTTGAGCGACAAGGGCGACCCGAAGCTTTCTACGCTTCTCGGTGTGATGAAGGGGTTGGGAATACGGCTGACTGCCGTCCCGACCACACCGGCAGAATGAGAGGTAGGCCCATTTGATGGGCGTACCTCATTGACAGGTGTCCGGCACCGGTCAAGACTGAACTTAACATGTCAGGGCGGCGAGCAATCGTCGCCCTGATTATCAAGAGGAGCCCCGCGAGGCGGTTTTACGGGGCCACAAGAGGAGAATCTCATGGCCACCACGATCAAGGGCCCCGCAATCTTTCTCGCCCAGTTTGCCGGCGACAAGGCACCCTTCGACAATCTCGACAATATCTGTAAGTGGGCGGCAGGGCTCGGCTACAAGGGCGTCCAGATCCCGACCTGGGTATCGAGCTTCATCGACCTCGAAAAGGCCGCCAATTCCAAGACTTATGCCGATGAGATCAAGGGCATCGTGAACAGCCACGGCCTTGAGATCACCGAACTCTCGACGCACCTCCAGGGCCAGCTCGTCGCCGTTCACCCGGCCTACGACGCCGCCTTCGATGGCTTCGCTCCGGAGTCGGTCCGCAACAATCCAAAAGCCCGTCAGGAATGGGCGGTCCAGGTGATGCTCAACGCCGCCAAGGCGTCGAAAAACCTCGGCCTCAATGCCCACGCGACCTTCTCGGGTGCGCTCGCCTGGCCCTATCTCTATCCGTGGCCGCAGCGTCCCGCTGGCCTTGTCGAAGAAGCCTTTGACGAACTCGCCCGCCGCTGGACGCCGATCCTCAACGCCTTCGATGAAGCCGGCGTCGACGTCTGCTACGAGATCCATCCCGGCGAAGACCTGCACGATGGCGTCTCCTACGAGATGTTCCTCGAGCGCGTGAAGAACCACCCGCGCGCCAACCTGCTCTATGATCCGAGCCACTTCGTCCTGCAGCAGCTCGACTATCTCGACTACATCGACATCTACAAGGACCGCATCAAGGCTTTCCACGTGAAGGACGCCGAGTTCAACCCGACCGGTCGTCAGGGTGTCTATGGCGGCTTCCAGTCCTGGGTTGATCGGGCAGGGCGCTTCCGTTCCATCGGCGATGGTCAGGTCGACTTCCCAGCAATCTTCGCCAAGATGGCCGCCAACGATTTCAAGGGCTGGGCCGTGCTCGAATGGGAATGCGCCCTAAAGCATCCGGAAGATGGTGCCCGTGAAGGCGCCGAGCTTATCAAGAGCTACATCATCCGCGTCACCGAAAAGGCCTTCGACGATTTCGCCTCGGGCGGTACCGACAAGGCCGCCAACCGCAAGATGCTTGGCCTGAGCTGAGCCGAACAGCGGGTCATTGACGCATTGGCGCCAATGACCCTCTCGATGCTAACAGTCTGCTAACGTTAAGGAGCCGCAAAATGGCTGAAAACGGCGCAAAGCGCATTCGTCTCGGCATGGTCGGCGGCGGCACGGGAGCCTTCATCGGCTACGTCCACCGCATCGCCGCCCGCCTCGATGGCGACTATGACCTCGTGGCCGGCGCACTCTCCTCGCGCCCTGAAGTCGCCAAGGAATCCGGCAAAAACCTCGGCCTCGCCGAAGACCGCATCTACACGTCCTACGAGGAAATGGCCAAAGCCGAAGCCGCCCGCCCGGACGGCATTCAGGCGGTTTCCATCGTCACGCCCAACCACATGCACTTCGGCCCGGCCAAAGCCTTCCTCGAAGCCGGTATCCACGTCATCTGCGACAAGCCGATCACGTCCACCCTCGAAGACGCGCGTAAGCTCTTGGAAATCAAGCCGAAAAACGGCGCGAAATTCCTCCTCACGCACAACTATACCGGCTATCCGCTGATCCGTCAGGCCCGCGAACTCGTGGCATCAGGCGCTCTGGGCAAGATCCGTGTCGTCCAGGCCGAGTATCCGCAGGACTGGCTGACCGAAGCCACGACCGACGACAACAAGCAGGCCTCCTGGCGCACCGACCCGGCCCGCTCCGGCGCCGGCGGCGCCATCGGCGACATCGGCACCCACGCCTACAACCTCGCCCGCTTTGTTACTGGCCTCAAAACCGAAGCAGTATCAGCGGACTTAACCGCATTTGTCCCCGGTCGTCAGCTTGATGATAATGTGCACATCATGCTGCGCTTCGAAGGCGGCGCAAAGGGCATGCTGTGGGCCAGTCAGGTCGCCGTGGGCTGTGAAAACGGCCTGCAGCTCCGCGTCTATGGCGACAAGGGCGGGATCGAATGGCGTCAGGACAATCCGAACTACATGTGGTTCACCGAGTTTGGCAAACCCAAGCAGCTGCTCACCCGCGGCGGCTCGATCTCCCTGCCGCCGGCAGCGTCGATGAATGTCCGCATTCCCTCGGGTCACCCAGAAGGATATTTGGAAGCCTTCGCGACGCTTTATAGCCAGTTCGCTTCCGTCATCCGCGGCGATGGCGCTGCCTATGAAGCTTTGCTGCCCTCGCTCGCTGATGGCGTCGAAGGCATGCAGTTCATCACCGCTTCGGTGAAGTCCAGCCAGAACGAAAGCAAGTGGACGCGTCTCGCCGACGTCTGATCCCTCGTCGCCCGGCTTCGGTCGGGCGACCCACTACTGCACGCGTTCGCTGGAAAAGCCCTGCTGTTCCAATAGCTTGACGACGCTGTGATCGCCCACGAGGTGCCCGGCACCCACCACGAGGAAGGCCGCCTCGTTCTCCGCCAGCATCACCTCGATCTGCTCGACCCAGTTCTCGTTGCGGTCCACGATCAGCCGATCCATGAAGCCCTCGCCATAGGCGCCCATCTCCGCAAGGAACAGGTCGGCCAGCGTCTCCGGCGTGCCGCCGAGCCAGGCATCCTTCATCTCGTCGATCATGGTCACGATGCGCTCGGCTTCCGCCAGTGTCGCTTCAAGCATGATGATCTGATCCGCCTCGCTCCCCCCAGCGATGACGTCGATCTGCTCCTCAGCAGTTTCCAGAAAGCCTTGGCGCTCCACCGAAATTTCCTGCTGCAGCATCGTGTCGACGCCTGCATTGGGGTCGTAACCGGCCTGCACCAGGGCAGAAACTGAAATGGTGCTCGCCGCCATCCACGGCTGCATGGCCAGTAGCGTTGGCACCGGCACGGCGAACCTTTCCGCAGCCGAGCGGACCTTGCCCATCAGCTTCTCGCTGATTCTCTGGTTGAGCAGCCGACCATCCCGCGCAAAGCCGCGCTCCATGGTGAGGGCGATGATTTTTGGTTGCGCTTCCGGGCCAAGATCGGTCTCAAAATAGACCCTTTCCGCCTCGTCGATCAGATTGTCGAAAATTTCGGTGCGCCATTCCGTTCCCGGCGGCAGCAGGTGGATCGAGCCGAAAAGCCAGATGGAACTGTCTTCGTCGCTGACCTTCCAGATCGCGGGCGCAGCTTGAGCGCCGCCGGCGAAAGCGAGCACAATGGTCAGAACGGCGAGGCTGCGGCGAATGAACAATCGGGCTCTCCCTGTCTTCGGACTAGTCCGAACGATACCGGCAAAGTTTGGCCAGGGCGACCAAAAACAAAAGCGCCACAATCGCTTGTGGCGCCTTACGGAATCTCTTGCTGACGCTGAGGTCAGTGCGTCCAGGGTGTCTTGCGGTCGGACTTGAAGTTGTCCGGATAGCTCACGCGCTTGGGCGTGGCGTCATGCGCAGGCTGCACGGTGTATTCGATGCCATTGCGCTGGGCATAGGCCTCGGCCTCTTCCAGAGTCGGGAAGGAGAGCTTGATCTGCTGGCGCATATCGGAGCTGCTGGTATAGCCCATCAGTGGCTCGATCTGGCGGGCGGCGGCAGGCTCGTGAACCAGAACCCACTGCTTGGACTTACCCTTGCCAGACTGCATGGCGTTGCGGGCAGGGCGGTAGATACGGGCGGTCTGCCAACTCCCCCATTTGTGTCTTCTAGTCTTCTTTTCCAAAACTTTATCATACCACTTCTCTCTTCTTCTTACTTCTCCTTCCTTCTTTCATTTTTGTATTTCATTCCCTCCCCTCCCCCTTAAAAAAAAAAAAAAAAAACCCCCCACAACATAAAGCCCGGCCCACCCCACCATTTTCTTTTTTAAATGCTAAACCGCGACCCCCGCCCACAATAATCTCTCCCGTAGATATTCGCCAAACCCCACCCCTCGCAAAAAAAACGGCCTATTTTTAGCCCGCCGAGCCGGGTCTTCACATCCCGAGGTTGAACTCGGTTTTTCCCTGCCGCCGACGTCAGCGAGATATTCTCACTGGCAAACGTCTTCATTTCCTCGCCCACGAACATTCGCTTGGGCGTTCCCGTTTTCGGATTGATCACCCTCAGCGAGGGTACCAACTGCGCTGCGGCGAGAATGCGCAAGGTCTCGTGATTGATGCCAGCAATTGCTGCTGCATCCGACTGATCCAGCAAATCCGAGCCTGCGCTGACAAGGTGGCTGGTCTCAGCTGTTCTGCCCTTGAGACGATTACGCACCTCGGGCAAGTCGACATAGAGGTTGGCATAAGGCTTTCCGCCATCGACACGTCCCAGCCAGATCTCACCAACGAGCGCGAGCTTGTGGACTTCTTCATAGGCCCCTCGAATGTGGTGGTGAAGATCTGGAAGCGCGACCGCCCCATCGCGTAGCTCTACAAGGGGGTGGCCTATCTCGAAAGAGCGCCATCAGCTTGTTCAGGTCATTACGGCGAATAGGGAGATGTTCTCGCTCACGAAGCGACTGGGTCGATAGCGGGGTGAGCAGCCCCGCTTTTACAAGGGCGTCGAGCGAAGGGCGGCGTGCGCCGATCTCTTTTCCGGCTGTCGAGAGATTAATGAAGCCGCCACCTTTCACCGAAGTAAGCGTCCGCCTTGGGTGCGTCGATCCGAAGACTTCCATGTGCATTACGTTCGGCGACGCCAGCGGCTTCTGCGTACAGAGCAAACGTCTTTTCAGGAAGTCCAAACCGGCGTGCGGCGGCCATGATCGAGTAGGTACGACGATATGTACAGCGAACTCCGAGAACCGGACCATCCTCAGGGCCGATGGAGAGAACGTCGAATACGGCGTTAGCAACGAGATATCGCAAGAGAGAATATGCACTCTCATCGGTGCCGTTCAGGAAGGTTGAGACCTGCTTCAACAATGTGCTGGGCCCGATCGAAGGAGGCGGCGTTCCAGCCAGTTGCAAGGCGGTCATACGACGGTCAATCAGAGCTGCGATGCCTTCGGAGCCACGCGAGAGCACCTCAAATCCCTCGCGGTACGCATTGTGGCGTGTATTCTCGTCGAGCGTACGCCAGTGTTTTTCGATGTTCATGCTCAAGGCGCCAAACTTGGCGCACACGGCAATCGCCGAATAAAGCGGTAGACCGTCCAGCAGCTCCACCTGCTCAACATGTCCTTCAAGTCGGGCGATGGAATATGCCTGCAGCCCATGCGGTTCACGACGCACTGGGGATGCGAGGAGTGCATCGAGCTCCAGGGAAAGGTCCGACCATGCCAGCGTAGCGTCCCATTGCAGGTTCGAGGCGCTGATGCGTGCGATTTCGGACAGCGGACGAGAGTGAATGGGACAGGTGTCCACGCTGTTGATGACCCAGTCCCTTCGCCAGATCACGGCGATGTCCGGCGAAACGCTCAGGTTACTGGAGATGTCTTCGGCGACGCAGTCGGGGCAGACGCGAATAGTAGATCTGCTCATGACATGCTTGGTCAGCAGCGCGTTGCCCAAACGAACAGTGCCATCTGGTTGGTGGATAGTCGAAAAGCGGCGCAGGAGATCCACATCATTGTTGGTCAAATCGGCGAAGGCCTGAAGTTCCTCCTCACAGCCTTGGGCGAGATTTCGGAAGTTGATCCCGAAATCGGAGCAAAACTCGTGGACGCTTGAACTGCGGAACCGCGCTGCTAGCTCCGCAGCGTACCCGATGGTGAGCTGTCCGCCGCGAATTGGGGGGCAATCGATGCGCGTGAACATGATTATTTCTTCCTCTTGGCCGGAGGAGCAGGGGTGCGAGGGACACCATCGACGGCCTCAAGAAGGAGATTAGGGTTCGTGTTACCCCACTGGATCTCGATGAAAGGATTGCCGTGGTCATGAGCACCAGTGTGATTTCTATAAATATCGGCAAAATGCTTCGTGACGAGGAGCCTGTTATCGG
The DNA here is from genome assembly GCF_024707125.1 of Devosia sp. Classification (GTDB taxonomy): domain Bacteria; phylum Pseudomonadota; class Alphaproteobacteria; order Rhizobiales; family Devosiaceae; genus Devosia. The sequence goes on along the minus strand of NZ_JANQAH010000003.1, from coordinate 44,679 downwards.
ATCGAGCTGCCGCAACGACGACATCCTTCAAGAAATCCAGGATCAAACCGCGGGCGCCGCTGCAAGCATGAATGAGGCGCAAAAGTACATCGCTTTCCAACTGGTAGGTGACCTGCCCTAGATCGCAGTACGCGGTCAGCGCCTCCATAAGCTGATTGACGTTGGCAGTTCCTCGAGTGACCGGGGCAATCCGCACGATGTCGCGAATTTTCTCGCGAACATGGAAGACCTCGGGCTTTTCAAGCATCTCCAACACTGACTGTGTGCCAATCAGGATTAAAGGGGTCGGCCACGATGGGACATCCAGCAACGAGCGGAAAAGACCCTGAATGTTGGCGCGAACTGTATCCATGCGCTTCTCGCCCACGCCCGTCGGCTGAAACGAGTACTGATACTCGTCGATGACCAGTGGAGCCGGGCGGGCATTAGCGAGATGCTTGCGCACGCGCTCCCAAGCTATGTTCGCAGGAAACTCTCGAGTGGCGGGGTAGCCGATCTGGTGCAAAATCTGAGATCCTAGCCCGGCTGGATCGAAAAAGGAGGAGCACTCGACAAAGATCGGATTGGGCGTAAGCACTTCGCCTTCGACCGTCTGGATCGGTTCCAATTCGGCCAAGGCTTGGCCAACAGCAAAGGACTTGCCAGCTCGTGAACTGCCAGTGACTAGGATTGCCTTTGCTTGCTGGCGATTGGACGCACTCCATTTGGTGTTCTCGTCCTTCCTGACGGCAACGGACGCAAACTGGCTCTCAATAGCCCGCATCAGGTTGGCGAATTCCGGTGGATCGAACACCTCTGCATTCAGCTTTTCACGTAGGGCAACTTCGGACAGGGATTGTGGGCTGGTTTCCATAGACATAGTCAATTTTCCGGATTCGATTTGGGAAGATGCTTGCGGGTTCGGCGGGTGGATGCCGGTGCCGATTCAGGCGACTCGGATGGCGGCACGAGGCGCTCGGGGCGATCCGCTGGAGACTGCGCGATGTCAGTTGCAAAGGTTGCAGGGGACGCAGTCTCGTCTGGCTGTGAGGAGGGCGTAGATAGTGCGCTTGACGGAGGAGCAGGGAGTGCTCCTGGGTTGCGCGTATGGATTGTGCCGAGCATTCGGCTATTGCCCATGAGGGCTTCCTCGGGGCCTTCAGCGTCCCGGTCATAGAGAATGAATGTGCGCAGGTTTCTTTCGAGATCGCGCAGCTTGCTTTCGGTCCATTCGACATCAATAATGTTGTGGAACGCACGAAGAGCCTGGGCCTGCTGGGCGAGCTCAACGATGGCCGGAGCAACGATTTCCTTGAAGTCGATGCGTTCCTGTTCGGTGTAGATTGCGCGCAGTTTGGCCTTCTGAAGAAGCCAGTCATCCAGGCGAACGCTATTGAACTCCGTGGGGCCTTCAATCGTAGTCCAGTCGTTGCCCAACAGTACAGAAACGGCGCCGAGATCTTCAGGGTCAATCTTGATCCAATAGTCGCGCACACCGCCCTTCTGCAGAACGGGTTCGAGCCAAGAATTCCAATACAGAATGTCCTGAAAACGCAGACCAGCGCGGATTCAGCTGGACGCGGTAGGAAATGCCGAAAGCCAGTCGGACCTCGTCTCGGTTCGGTAGCTGTTTGGGCTGCTGGCGGTCGTAAAGAGCATCGTATTTCCGGCGAGGTGACAGGCCCCCACGGGTCGGCGCTTTGTGGTGATGCACGTCGACGATGTACTTTGTGAGCATCATTAGAAGCTCGTGAAAGAACGCCTGCGCGCGCTCCTCGGCCGCATAGTCGCCCTTTTCGTGCACTCCGCTCCTGGTGCCACCGGTCAAAAACTTACGGACGAAGCCGACATCTATGGACCGGAACATGCGTTCAACGAGACCGCGAAGATTAGCTCGGCCGGCAGCTGCATATGTAAAACGATCAAAAATCGACATTGCAGCAGTCAGGAACAGCTGCGACTTGTAGCCAGGGCCCCAGTCGCTGATGCCGCCTTCGGGGGCGAGCCTCATATGCCAGCTAGTCGTACAGCCAGCTGCTGCTGCGATCGCGCTCTTATCGGACATCACCATGCGCAACGTGCGATGGGTCAACGCCGCGCTTTCACTGAAGCCGCCATCGAACGCAAGAAAGCACCCAGAGGCTGCGTCAACCGCGGCGGAAATAACGATCCGGCGCTTGAGGTTTGCCAAGGGGAATTGCTTTTGAAGCTCTTCCAAGACCTCCTTGCTCAAAATCGCGAAGGCGTGCGTGTTCCAACAGTCGAAAATGACCATCTCGCCAAGGCGCTTGTATTGAGGACCCTCGCCGATATGACGCAGTGCCTGTGCCGCGCTCGCCACACCCTTGCGTCCGCCGAGGACACGGTCGGCCGGCAGGTCGTTAATCGCCTGCTGAACTGTGTGTTTCGCTACGAGTGGGACTTTGCGCGTCGTCGCCACGCGAAAGGTTGTCATTCTCGATGTGCGCATTGATGTAGTCACGCAAACCGCTCGGATTGTTGAGTATCTCCCCCGCGTAGTCCTTAATGTGGATATTCACATATTCGATGGTCCGCGGATCAACCTTTGGTCCGCCTCGATTGTGGGAACGCGAAGCCGAGCAAAGCTCCCACAGATCGTGCGTCTTCTGCCATTTGCGGAAATGATCGATCAGCGTCCTATTGCAGAACACCAGCGTTTCCGGATCGATATCTGCTGCTTCGCGGGCGCGATTAGGACTGACACTCCCCGTGGACTTTGCGTTTTACCGCACCGTGGTCATAGTTTGGATCTTCGCGATAAGCGTGAAAATCCTTGATGACCTTGGCACCTTTTTGCCTCGACGACTTTCGCCATGTGGCGTTGCGTCGGATTTTCCGGGATCAGTTCTTCGGCAATGCATTCATCAACCGCAGTCACCCAAAAAAGCGAAGGAACATCGCATCACGATCGGATGGTGCAATATTTAAGCGCTTGGTGAAGAGCCCGAGGTTGTCGAACACCTTGAGGCGGCCTTCTTTTTGAAGGCGATCGAACTCTCCATGGAAAAGGAAGCGGCCTTCGCCGACTTTCTGTCCCTTGAGCTCATAACCGTCGGATACAATGCCGATTGGATCCCAGCGCTTGCCGTCGATCTCCACATAGGTATACGGATTGAGCTTGAGCTCGCGTAGAACGTTGCCACGCTGTCGAACGAAGGTCACGGCGCGACCTCCGTCGGCCGCGCTTTGACCTTCGAGCCGATGTCGATCTCGCCAGCATCGACCAGCACGAGTTCGCGTTCGAATAGGAGCTTGATCACGGTTCGAAAGCAGACCCCAGTGCCTCCAAAAGGCTCCACAGAAATCGCTGATGGTCACGGGAGAGCTAAGGTTGCGCGCATGTTCGCGCAGCGCTTCCAAGCAGACCCAAAACCTGTCATTGAGGACAGATTGGAACAGCCGGGCGTTGGCTAGCGACCATTGAGGAATGTCAAGTTCAGTGATGGTCTGGGCCTGGTCGGCAATGTCGGAAGGCACCTGATCAAGAATGAGATCATTCAGTTCGAAGTGACCGGTCTTCTCTGCCCTCACCTTCGGCTTGTGCGACACAAGCGTGCGGAGTCCGTCGTAGTAGCTGACGCGGGCATCGTACGCCGTGGACCTTTGTACACCGTCAGAATCTATGTAATTGAGGTACTCGAATTGCGTCTCGATGCGAGAGACCTTAGGATCCTGACAGAACAGCAGGATGGTATTTTGTTCTCCCTGGGATTCGGTGACCTTCACCAGCTGATCAAGTGGGTCGCGAAATAAACAGACGTTGTGCTCGCTGCTGCTCTCCGGGAGCTGGACGCCATGGATGGGAATTGGAATATCGCGGCTAGGACGATACTCTAGGTTCGCTTCCTGCTTCGTATAGAAGCGAGTATGACGGTGGGGGCGCTCAGGCGCGAAATCTGTCCGCTCCGGGCGCAGCTTTTCGCGCGTCAGCGCAGGAAGAAGAGGGGGGTATATTTATGTTTATTACGCATGACCTCTCCCAGTCATGCCTGCGGCGGCGCTCTTGACACGAGTCAGCTGAGCGCACATCCTTCAGATGCACGACGGAATTCGTGGTGACTGTGATCGGCGGTCAAGCTCCCTGCAAAAGATCTGACAGCCGTACTCGAATTAATGCGCTTGGGTTTTACCTGGGCGCATTTTCGTTTAGCGCGGGATTGCGCGACCCCCACCTGCAACCGCCGTAATTGCGACCGGTTGGGCGATGGGCGTCAGCGAGTTTTACGTTCCTTCCTTCTAAGAGAATCGCTTCGCCGAAGTCAGGTTCGCGGAATTGCTGCCGGATCTCCATAAAAAAGTGTCATGAAATCAAACGGTTAAATTCCTTCTCCCATCACGTGATGGGAGAAGCAACTCAAGCGAGCGCAATTCCGGCATTTTGTACTACAAGTGGAACTGTTGTGCCGAATTCGGCACAAAATGGCTTGCTAATGGGTGAGTGATGGGATGCCTCACTCTGGTGAGCGGTAGATCGGCGTAAGCAACAGCCTTTCTTAAGCGTAAGGCGTGTAGAGAACGGTCGAACAGGGGGTGCTCAATGACCGGAACAACGAAAAAGCTGGCGCCAGTTGATGAGAGAAGCATGGACGTCTCCTTGTGGCATTTGTTGATGCTCGCGAGGTCTGCCCAGGCGAACGTTGGCCGTCAGACAATTGAAGCAAGCTCAACCGTCATCGCTCGAGACTTGAACATAGCGCGCGAAAGGCCGCCCAAGGCGCTTCTGGCGCTGGAAGGCTTCTTCGGAAGCGACATTCAGACAGCAAGAGCCTCCAAGCATGATGTTGATCCAACAAAGCGCGCTAGGCGGTCCGGAGTGCTGTCCAAAAAGGGGAAGAGCATTGGCCGGGGCGGTTCTCGTTCTCGAATTTTGGATTGACCGAATAACGGACGAAGAAGCGGACTTTGACGCTATTGTTCGACACCTCAATTCCGACCTGAAAGCCCTCAAGGCAAAAAGCGATGCCTTTAGGCGAGAGCCAGAGTCGGATGCGCCTCCGGAATTCTGACCTAAAGGGGTGGTTCTGGAATGTGGGTGGAGCACGGAGGCAGTGTTGGATGCTCGAGCTTCGTCTCCATCCTTCCAAGCTTGACCGCAGTTTTTGGCCCCAACCCGCGGCCAAGATCCTCCATTAGCTCGATATGGCCATTGGCGATCATTGACAGCACCTGCGCCACCGCGTCTGTCGCGGAAACGCCAATGGTTTCGACGGCGTCCCGCATGCAAAAAAATTGTCTCTCCCGCCTAGGAAGTCGAGCAGCCGGTAACGGCTAACCGGGTCGATAAAAGTCCGCTTGTGTCTCCAGACGCTACGCTCGGCCGTTGCCTGCGGTTGGCGCCGGAGGTCCTCGCGTAGGACCAGTTTGCTTTGAGTGTGGTCAGGACGATATTGAAAGGCGCCGAACCCCGACGATCTTACCAAGACCAACAATGTGACGGATCCGGATCTCTCTGTACTCAAACCCGTGTTCGTCTTCGTCATGGCTTTCATAGGCGGGCGCTGGAGCGACTTCGTCCACTGCGGGGCTGAGCGTCGACCGAATTAGGGCATCGCGAAACCATCTATGGCGATATCGCACCGGCCAAGAAGTCTTGAAGCTTTGAAAGCCGGGGTACTTCGCCGCCAGGTCGTCCGGCGACTGATGGGCAAGTTGATACATCGGGACATCCCGCTCTTGATTATTGATAAGAGCCCGTCTGCATCGAACTGACTGAAGTAAACCAACATCTTGCTGGTGGAGTCAAGATAGCTAGCTTTCTAGATATCTACAGGTTGCTGAGTTTGCCTCGCCAAAGTATCGTGATCGTGGATTTTGTGAATGCAGGCATGCCTGCGGAGATGTCTAAAATGTCGAAAGCAGTTCCCCGCGATGACGGACGAAAGCCTTTGCTCGTCTACCTGAAGCCCGAGGTTATCCAAGCACTTAAGAGACGTGCCCTTGATATGGATACCTACGCCTACCTCGTTCTCGAAGAGATACTGGAGCGTGAGCCTGCACTGAAAATTAAGCCAGCGAGCGCGGAGTCACAATGCTCCGAGGCTTCATAGGGTTGGCGGCTCGGCAAATGCTCGATCACCCATCAGCGACAGCCATGCCACTGTTTGAAAAGCTATAGCGCAGGCATCAAACTGGTCGCTTGACAATGTTCTCTATTTGTTCTTTCTTGCCGTTGCTCATGCATGCAGCGCGTGACCTCCCACTAACTCGACCGTGATCGGCTTGGAGCTGACGCGGTCCATTCTGGAGGCCGTGATGCAAAAGCCATCCGCCAGTCAAGATATTCCTGCAAGGGCCGAGGTGCTGGCCCGCGTCTACATGGACGCAATTGCCGGCTCCGAGGGGGTGAAGATTCACCCGATGTTCAATCTCCATGATGACGACGCCGTCGATGAATTCCTCAAGGGGTTGGAATCCAAGGACGACGCCAATCTTCCCCACATTCGCGTGGACCTTCTCGTTGCCGCAGCCCTCAGCGCGCGAATGATTGCCGCCGAGGCGGACTTGGCTCACCGCTTAAGGAACCAAGGTCCCGTGGTTCTGGTCAAAACTCATACGAGCGAGCTGGTAGATGCTTTCAAGGAGGTGTTCGAAGCATGCGCAACGAACGCCGGGGCCATCCGCAAGCTGATCGTTGCCCGCGATGGCACTGAACGCAGCAGCGGCTCTGGGCGTACCGACAGGGATGTCCTGTCGGCATTGAAGGCGCAATGGCCGGTTATCGGGATCGCTCCGAATCCGAAAAAGCAGCTTCCCGCGTCGTTGCTGCGCATGGCGCAGTACGAGCTTTCGGTGCCGCCAATCGACGAGTGGGATATCGAACTTGTCCTCCAGGCGATTACCGGAAAAAAGCCCGAACGCATCATTGACCCAGACGTCATTCGTAATGCCGACATTACGGATTATGCCTTAGCGTTTCACCGCGGTTATTCGGCCGAAAAGTGCATCGAGCGCTTGGAAGAGCTGGTTACGAAGAAGCGCGTGGTGGACCAAGATGGTCCTTTGCTCGAAGACCTCGCGGGCTATTCAGAAGCCAAGGTCTGGGGGCTGGAGCTTGTGGCTGACATCGCCGCCTACCGCAAGGGCGAGGTATCTTGGGCCGACGTCGACCACCGGGGCCTCTTGCTCTCGGGACCGCCAGGGGTCGGTAAGACCAGTTTTGCCAAGGCGCTGGCAAGGTCCGCAGGAGTACCGCTCATTGCGACGAGCGTTGCCGACTGGAACGCCGCAAGCTTCCTTTCGGGCACCCTTCAGAGCATCCGCGATGTCTTCGGTAAGGCCCAGAGGTCGGCGCCATCGATCTTGTTCATCGACGAAATCGACGGAATTTCCGATCGAAGCGCACTGAGGGGCGACTACGTCGAGTATTGGACCCAGATCGTCAATTTGGTCCTTGAGCAGCTCGCCGGGGTCGACGAGCGCCCCGGGGTTACTGTCATTGCCGCGACCAACCATCCCGACAAAATCGATCCAGCGCTCCTGAGGTCTGGGCGCCTCGATCGGCACATTTCTCTTCAGAAGCCGGATGTGACCTCAATGGCAGCAATCTTGCGCTTTCATCTCGGTGCCGGTGTTCTGCCCGAGGCTGACCTGATGCCTATCGCCCTTGCCGCCCGCGGCAGTACAGGCGCCGACTGCGAGGCCTGGGTCCGTCGCGCGAAAGCCGATGCCCGTCGGGCCGGCCGCGATCTCACGGTGGACGATCTGATCAATCAGGTCATTGCCAACAATACCATGACGCCGACCCTCCGCCGTCGCATTAGTATTCATGAGGCGGGACACGTCGTGGCTGGTCATGTGCTTGGTGTCGGCAAGCTTCAGGAAGTCGGCATCGGCCACAATGCCGGCTTCACGCTTGTCCAAGGCCTCGTTCCGGCTGGCGGCTGCGAACGGGATATGGACAATGCGGTCAGCTTTTTTCTCGCCGGCCGTGCTGCCGAAAAGATCCTGCTCGGTGATGTTGGTACCGGCTCGGGAGGCAATCCAGAGAGCGATCTTGCCAACGCAACCACAATCGCGCTGCAGGCTGATGCCCAATTTGGCTTTGGCGCGCTGGGCCTGCAATACGTGCCAGACACCCAAGTCGCTTACGGTTGGGTCGCTCCTCAGCTTTCGGTGTCGGTCCGCAAGCGGCTCGACCTCGGCCTTCAGAAGGCGGAAGAAATCCTCGGCCACAATCTTCACTTGTTGAAGACGCTCGCCGACGCCCTCGACCGCCATGGATACCTTTCGGCTGCCGAGGTCGCTGACGTCATTGATAAGGCAACACAGGGCTCGGCCGCTGGCGTAAAGGATGCAGCAGAATGAACCGGCTGGATCTTGAGTCTCATCGCTCGGGGCTCCGCCTGCCCGAGGACCTCGAACACCTGCTAGACGCTGCTGACGACTTTTTCACGTCAGTTCGACATCGACGTCGATGATATCCTGCGAGAGGTCACGGCGACGCTCCACCGTCGGGTCGAATTTGACCGACTGCGCCAGCGCTTCGGTGTTTCACTGCCCAGACAGTAGCAGAGACCATAGGGCAGGGCCTCGCTCCTGCCTGTCCTTCCCAAAAACCAATTCCCTTTCAGGCCCTCGCGCAAGTTGCAGGGCGAAGCTATGCCATGAAGATCTGGTTGTTCAGCGATATCCATCTTCCCGGTCAGGAAGTTCCATTCAGCGCTGTTTTCCCGACTGCTCCCGAAGCAGATGTCTGCGTCGTCGGTGGCGATCTCGTCGAGGGCGATCCGGTCGCCGGAATTCGATGGCTTTCTCGCCACATCAAGCCGCTGATGAACGTCGTGTATGTCCTCGGAAATCACGAGTTCTATTCCCGTCATCGCCCAATGGATCGTGCTCGTGCTGAGGCCCGCCTGGCAGCCGACCTAGAAGGCATTCATCTCCTCGACGACACCTCCGTCACCATCGACGACGTCACCATCTACGGCTCAACTTTGTGGTCGGATTTCGATATTCTTTCGTATGGCAATCTGGATCAGCGCCAGCGGGCGCTGGATGTTGCGCGCTACGCCCTCAACGATTTCCGCGTCATACGGACATGCGAGAATTCGTCAGAGCTGTGGACCCCAGAGCTCGCCAGATTGCAGCACTTTGCATCGCGCTGGTGGCTCGATGGCGAGTTGGCGCAAAGCACAGGCCGCAAGGTCGTCGTAACCCATCATGCGCCGCACCGTATGTCTATTGCACCGCAATATGCGAAGGATCCCGTTACCGCGGGGTTTGTCAGCGACCTGAGCGAGCTGATCGGCCGCCACCAACCCGATCTCTGGCTGCATGGACACACGCATTCGTCTTTCAACTATTCCGTGGGATCGACGAGGGTAATTTGCAATGCGCGTGGATACCGCCATGAGAGGGTTAGCGGCTATGATCCCGGCTTGGTGATCGAGATCTGACACGAAAAAAAGGGCGGGTCGTCAGAGATGGCGGCTCGCACGCAACTGTCACCCGAAGGTCGAAATTGCGGTGCTGCGCATGACTGAGATTGGTAGCCTGGCTGGGCGATTAACGGATGCGACGAAACGTTTGGCAACGATCATAGGTCTTTCCGAAGCCGGAATCGTCAATGCGGCCAATCAGGTTCAAGTCGTCACCGCACCGGTATCGCAGAGCGAGCACTTGATTAAATACCTGAGGGCTAGAGTCGTTCTCCTTGCCGCATTGCCCCATCGAACCGCGCGGGATGATGCCAAACTCAATGACGAGATTGACGCTATCGATGGGCTTCAATCAGCCTTTTGAGACTTGCTTGGCAAAGCGCACTGTCCGGGGTCAATTGGTAGGTAATTTCCCGGAGATTGAGCGGCAGCTTTCGACCCCTTTTCGGAAGTTCAAACTGACTTTGCGCTTTCCCAAAAGCTGCCGAAAGTCTTCCGAGTTTCGGCTGACAGTGGTGGGGCTCGCCAAGAAGCGGCAGCCCGAGGGCCGCCGCTGAACTTAATGTCAGACTATTTCAGTCCAGAACGCTGTCGCCGAAGGGGTGATCTATCACCATCTTCCACCCTCCCTCAGGCTGCCGCGTCAACACTGCGACAGATAGTGCTCTCATAGTGCCGTCCGGGCTGGGCGCTTCCCATGCCATAAGGTGCAGCGCCGTGTCTCCCGACACAATGACCTCATGATCGCCATAGGTAAAGTTGACCCCTGCGGCGATAAAGTCAGCGAACATCGCACGCATCGCCTGCTCGCCCGTGACGACTTGTCCGGGGGCAGCGACGACACTTGCCGGGCTGACATAGGTGGCCATCACCTGCTCGATATCGCCCCTGGCGAAGGCATCGGTCATCGTGCTGATGGTGTGCAGTACGGCATCTTCGTCGGACATGACTCTTGGTTCTCCGGCATGGCTCAGGGCAGGCAGCATCGCGGCGACGATCATGGTCGCCATCAGTTTTGGGCGCATCGGCCCCTCCGTTTTGTTGACGGCCATGTCATAGAATGCGGGACTGACAGAAACCGGCAGGGTGTCCATTCTATGCGTCTATTCAGACTGTTCGATCTGCTCGACCGGCTGCGGACCCGCAGGGTTCCGGTCAGCGCGGAGACGCTGGCGAAGGAGATGGGTATCTCGTTGCGCACCGTCTATCGCGATCTTGCCGACCTCCAGTCGCTGGGCGCGCCGATCCGTGGCGAAGGTGGGGATGGGCTATGTGATGGACCACGGATACTTCATGCCCTCTCTCCACCTTTCGCAGGACGAGCTTGAAGCGCTTGCGTTTGGCGCACGGCTCGCCGCGTCACGGGGAGGCGATGCCGTGGCGCAGGCCGCTGCCACGGCCATGGCCAAGCTGGCGTCAGCTATCGGAGAGGATGATCGGGCGCGTTTGCTGGATACTCCACTCGAGGTTGGGCCAAGTGCCACGGCACCCGCGCCGCTCCTTGACCGTCTCCGACTAGCGGTGCGGGATCGGTCAGTGCTCCAGGTTGACTACCGGGACCTATCCGGACGTCAATCCAGCCGCATCGCACGCCCTCTGGGCTTGACCATGTTTGATGCAGTCTGGCTCCTGACCATCTGGTGTGAACGATCAGCCGATTTTCGGCATCTGCGTGTTGATCGCATCGAGAACGTCCATAAGACGGGGGAGCGCTTCCGCCAAGAGCGGGGGAAGCGCTTTATCGACTGCCTAGCGTTAGAAAAAGCGCGATAGTCTGTAGCCGCTACGCCACGATCGCCGGTAAACCGACCGCCCTACGGCCTTCGTTGGTTTTCAATGAAAAATCAGAACCAAGGAAGAGATCGGCTTCTTTTGTTGTCAGCCAAGCTATCGCCTGCGCCACCCATTGGGGCGGTATATGCGAAGACCATTCGAGCCGGCTAACGGGGTTGATGGCGGACGCCTTAATCTGCTCCTGCATACAGGTTGCAACGGTTCCGGGGCTGAGCCCAACCACGCGTATGCCTTGGCTTCGGTACTCCAAGTCTGCCACGCGGGTAAGCGCCAGGACCGCTGCCTTGGTGGCGCAATAGTGGCTCCATCCTTCAAGAGCTGAGGTGGCGGCTCCGGAGGAGATATTGACGATGGTGCCCCCTCCACCCGCCAACATGGTCGGAATGGCGTAGCGCAGGCCATGGTACACGCCCTTTAGATTGACATCGACAACGCGCCCCCCAGTCGTCCACTGGGCTGTCGGCGAGACGGGCAATCGGGTCGATCACACCGGCATTGTTGACCAGAAGATCCAGCCGACCCGTTTTGTCTCCTGACGTGTTCTATGAGGCGCTTGACCTGGTCGGCATCTGAGACGTCGCAGGTCAAGGCATGTGCAGTCTGGCCATCGCTACGCAACGAGGCCGCAATCTGTTCAATAGATTGGGTATTGCGCGCCGACAGGAAGACCTCGGCACCAAGGGATGCAAGGTGTCTGGCAGTGGCTTCGCCGATGCCGCGGCTCGCACCGGTCACCACGACCACATTGTTCGTAAGGTTCATGGGGATAGTCCTTTAGAGGGCCGCGGGCCTTCCCCGCGGCCAACGGTTACTCGGCGGCCAGTGCCGCTGCCGGCGACCAGGCGATGGCGGGATCGGACATAAAGGCTTCAAGCGGTATGTCGGCCAGTGCGGCGCTGTAGTTGGCGATCACCTTGGCGGCGATGACGGCCACCACATCCAGCACGTTGGCCTTGGTGAAGCCGGCCCCAAGGAATGCCGGAATGGCCTCTCGCGCTTCGCCGCGCGCCTCAGCAACGGTACGCGCAAAGGTCCAGAGCGCAGCAAGCTTGCTGTCTTCCGGTGGCAAGCCAGCGCGCAGGCGCACAACGGTCCCCTCACTCATACCCACCTGTCGCGACAGGTAGGTATGCCCCATCGTGCAATAGGCGCACCCGTGAAGGACATTCACCGCCTGGTAGGCGACCTGCTGCTCTACTGGGCTCAAGGTAGAGGCGCTGATATGACTCCAGAGCGTTTCGTAGCCTGCGAGGGCGCTGGGACTTTCCGCGAGGGTCGCGTGCATGGTGGGAATGAACCCCCAGGCCTCTTTCACCGCCAGTAGCAGGGTTTTTGACTCTTCCGGAGCCGTGTCAGGGGTGTGCTGTACGAAGTTGGACATGTGTTTTCCTGTTCGGTTGGATACCGAAGCAGGACATATTGCGGACAGATTGAACGATAAATGGCATGAGAAGCCGGATGATCATGCAGGGATTGCACGAATGAACCTGAGCGATTTGGCCCTGATACAGGATGTGGCTCGGCAGGGGAGCTTTGCCGCCGTGGCCCGCCAACGGGACAGCGATCCATCATCGATTGGTCGAATAATTGCCGGAATCGAGGAGGAGCTCGGCTTTCGGCTCTTTGCCAGGACCACCCGGCGCATGGAGCTAACGGAGGCGGGCACCCTTTATCTGGGCCGCATCATGCCGGCCTATGAAGAGCTGCAGCAGGCGGCCGACGATTGCCGGGCCATGCAGCACCAGCCGAGCGGAACCCTGCGCATTTCTGCTTCCGCGACGTTTGGGCAGAGATACATCGTGCCCCGGCTGGCGGAGTTTCGGCGCGCTTATCCAGCGGTGTCAGTGGAAGGCATATTTTCCGACAGCAACGTCGATCTGCTGTCTGACCACATTGACTTGGCAATTCGCCTGGCGCCCGCGGTCGAGGGCGACTTCGTTATCAGCAAGCTGATGGACACCCATTACCATGTGGTCGCCGCGCCGGACTATCTCCGCATAGCGCCGCCGCTGGAGCGTCCCGAAGATTTGGTACGGCACCGCGCTATACTCTTTCCCTATGCCGATTACCGCTCCCGCTGGATCTTCCGAGACGCTGAAGGTCGGGTCATTGAACAGAAGGTCGCTGGCGACTTCGTGCTCTCACCTGCCGGCGCCCTTCGAGATGCTGCAATAGCCGGTCTTGGACCGGCTCTGTTGCCAGACTGGCTGGTCAGGGAGGACGTCGACAGCGGAGCGCTCCGCCTTTGCTTAAGCGCCTGGCAAGCGACCGCTACCAATTTCGACACCGCGGCCTGGATGATCTATCCCAGTCGCAAATACCTTCCCGCAAAGGTGCGCGCCATGATCGACTTTCTGCGGGGAACGTCGGCACTGCGACTGGATCACGGCGCCGTCACGTGATGCCTGGCTTTGAGATCACGGTGCGGCAAGGCTGTCAAAGAACGCTCTGACTCTTGCCGTCCGCCTCAACTCCTTGGGCGCAAGCAACCAAACATCCAGTGAAAAGGCCGTTTCGTCCGACAGCTTGATCAGCTCACCGTGGCCATCGGCCATGGTCGAGGGAACCATTCCCGCCCCCAGGCCCTGCCGCAGGGCCTCGAGCATCAGCATTGGCGTGGAAAGAAACGCCAATGGCCGGGTACCGGAGGCATTCCTGCGCATCCAACTTTCCGCGCGGGCCGCGCAGGGATGGCCGAGGTAGTCGAGCCAGGGTAGCATTGGGAGAGGCGCTCCAAGAAACGATCGGTGGGCAAAGGCATAAAAGTCCAGCCGCTCGAGCACTTTACCATAAAGGTGCTCCTCAGGCGCGTTGGTCAGTCTAAGCGCGACCTGGGCCTCCCCGCGGGACAAGCTTTTGACCTCCACATCCGTGGCGATGCTCAACTCCACACCCGGATGTCGTGCCCTGAAGTCTGCAAAACGCGGCATGTACCTCAGCGCCAGCAAGTCCACGGTCGTAAGGTCCAGCCGGCCAGACAACCGCTCATCATGCCCAGAAATGCCCCGTTCGAGCGCCGCAACTTCCTCTTCGATCCGTTCTGCCGCTTCGAGCGCACGCTGCCCTGCTTCGCTCAAGCGAAGGCGGTCGCCGGCGCGTTCCAGAAGGTTCGTTCCGAAATGCCGTTCGAGCCCCCGCACCTTGCGGGAAACAGTCGTGTGGGCGAGGCCCAATTGCTTGCCTGCCCTGCTGTAGGTCGTCGCGGTTCGGAAGGCCATCAGAACGGGAAGGTGATGGTGCGGGCTATCGCTGTGCAATTTTGCTCATGTGTTGTGCATTGTCGGTCGTTGTCGGGGCATCATTGCACATCCATCTTTCGGTCGTCGATAGAAAGGACTTCGCATGACGTCGGAAACATCGCTGAGCAGCTCCCAAACCTATAGTTCGCGTGAAAAGTACCAGTACGACACGTTCACCACGGACCTGATCCTGCAGGATATGGTTTTCAAGCGGACCGACCTTGGCCCCGGTCAGTTCGTTCCGTCATTTGACCTGCCCGTCGTCGGGGGCGGACGCTTTCGCAGCATGGAGCTGGGGGACGGGCCCGTCCTCATGGTCTTCGGGTCTCTGACCTGCCCGGTGACGGAAAGCTCCGGGCCGGTCCTGAATGACCTGCACCGCCGTTATGGAGATGCTGTTCGCTTCGTCATGGTCAACACCCGCGAAGCGCATCCCGGCGAACTCATTCCCCAGCCGAAAGCCTTCGAGCAAAAAGGAGAGGCACGCCCGCCGGTTGAAGGAACATCATGGCTTCGCCTTCGAAGTGGCAGTGGACGATATAGACGGCACGCTGCACCGGGCGTTGAGTCCCAAGCCCAACTCCGCCTACTTGCTGAGCCCACAGGGGCTGATTTTGTTCCGTGCGCATTGGGCGAACGATCGAGCGGCTCTCGAAAAGGCGATTCAGCAGGCTTTAGCGGGTCGCGCGCTCACCCGGAGCAAAAGCGCCGCGATGGCCTGGCCCTTGCTGAAAGCGATCGGATATCTACCCGGGGTCGTCCGGAGCGGTGGACGAAAGGTGTCCCACGACGTGTGGCGCGCGGTGCCGCCTTTCGGCATAATGGCCGGCGCCAGCCGGCTATTTCCCTTCTTGCCGCGGGATTTTCGCGGTGCTGCTGCGGCCCTCATGCTGGTGGGCACACTGGTGGGTATGGGCCTCGCCGCAGCAATATTCTGACGACTTTCCTTGTCTGCAGCAAAGTCCGCTTCCCGCAGTTCGTTCCGGAAAGCGGACCTTCGGCTTTCCACCCCGAGGCGGCGTTGGGGTAGCGGCTAACTGCGACCCCATCTCGGACATTCGCGCCGAACGACCGTTCACCTGAAAGCAGACGTCTTTGTCTTGATTGACAGAGCCATCGTCCAAGTGGAATATCGATGTATGGGGACTGCGATCTCCCCAAGAGGCGGCAGCTGAAGATTCGCGTCCATTACCATCCAAGGACGCATCATGCCCTCCTACACCTCCATTTCACCTGACAAGCTCGCCCGCCTAGTGGGCACCTCCAAAGCTCCGCTCATCATCGATGTCCGCGAGAACGAGGCTTTCGAGCTCGACGCCAGAATACTTCCTGCATCAATACGCCTGCACCATGCCAGCGCTGAAGTCTGGGCGTCGAGATACTCCGGACGGCCGGTAGTCGTGGTGTGCCAACGCGGCAAGAAGCTATCTGAAGGCGCCGCGGCCTGGCTGCGGCATTACGGTGCCGAAGCGGAGGTTGCTGATGGAGGATATGAGGCCTGGCGTGACGCCGGACTGCCGCTGGTGCCAGCATCATCTATTCCCTTACGGAATGCTGCTGGCCAAACAGTCTGGGTAACGCGCTCCCGACCCAAGATCGACCGGGTGGCATGCCCCTGGCTCATCAGGCGGTTCGTTGATCCCTCGGCCGTGTTCCTGTTTGTCGCACCCGGCGAAGTCGAAGCCGTCGCCCGATCGGTTCGGCGCCACCCCGTTCGACGTGGAGGATGTGCACTGGAGCCATCGCGGCGAACTATGCACCTTCGACGTGATGGTAGAGGAATTCGGATTGTCCTCCGGCCCGCTGGATCGGCTGGCGACCATCGTCCGTGCTGCTGACACCGATCGGCTCGACCTTGCACCGGAAGCGGCGGGGCTGCTTGCTTTATCACTCGGTCTTTCCCGGATGCACGCCGACGACCTGCAGCAGCTCGACGCCGGTATGTCGATCTACGACGCTATGTACCGATGGGCGCGGGACGCCACGGAGGAAACGCACAACTGGCCCACCAACAAGGCGAGGAGCTGACGATGGACGACATCCAGGCAAAACCGGCTCCCGATACCTACAAACCCGGCGACAGCATCCCCTTCGGCGAAGCCGTCAAGGTATGGATACGGGTGGCGGCGCTGAGCTTCGGTGGTCCGGCGGGCCAGATCGCCGTTATGCATCGTATCTTAGTGGACGAGAAGCGCTGGATCGGCGAAAGCCGTTTTCTCCACGCCCTCAACTACTGCATGCTCCTCCCCGGACCGGAAGCCCAGCAGCTCGCCGTGTACATCGGCTGGTTGCTTCACAAGACAAAGGGCGGTTTGGTAGCCGGCGCAATCTTCGTGCTGCCAGGCTTTCTGTCCATCCTGGCGCTGAGCTACGTTTACGTCGCCTTCGGAAACGTAACAGCAATCGAAGGTCTCTTCTTCGGGCTAAAGGCCGCTGTTCTGGCAGTCGTGGTCCAGGCGGTGTTGCGAATTGGTGGCCGTGCGCTGAAGAACCCGGTGACGGTCGGCATCGCAATCGCGGCCTTCATCGCCATTTTCCTGTTCCGTGTGCCTTTCCCCATCATTATTGTCCTAGCCGGCCTCGTTGGTTTCCTGGGCGGCAGATCCGGTTCGCCGCTTTTCAGGGTCGGTGGCGGGCACAGCGCTGCCAAAGGCAATGTTCTGGCTGATGCGGACTCTGTTCTTGGGGAAGCTACTCCGGCCCACGCGCGCCCGAACCTACGCTGGTCATTGTCGATATCAGCTGTATTCCTGGCGCTTTGGCTGGTGCCCGTCGCCGCCGTCCTGGTATTCTTGGGGCCGGACAACGTCTTTTCCAAAATCGCTGTTTTCTTCAGCCAGATGGCGGTGGTGACGTTCGGCGGTGCCTACGCCGTCCTGGCCTATGTGGCTCAGGAGGCGGTACAGAACTACGGGTGGCTGCAGCCCGGAGAAATGCTGGACGGACTCGGTATGGCCGAGACGACACCCGGGCCTCTGATCCAGGTGGTGCAGTTCGTTGGCTTCATGGGGGCCTTCAGAGATCCGGGTACGTTGCACCCCATGCTTGCCGCAACGCTGGCGGCGGTGCTCACCACCTGGGTGACCTTCGTCCCCTGCTTCCTCTGGATATTCCTCGGCGCCCCATTCATTGAAGTGCTGCGAGACAACAAGGCGCTCACCGGGGCGCTGTCGGCGATTACCGCGGCAGTGGTCGGTGTCATTGCCAATCTTGCTGTCTGGTTCGGGATGCACACCTTGTTCCGGCAGGTAGTCCAGTGGCAGGGTGCCGGCTTCAACGTGGATGTGCCGGTATGGACGACGATTGACCTGCCTGCTACGGCGTTGGCAGCAGCCGCGATCGTTGCGATCTTCGGCTTAAAAGCAAAGATGATCCCTGTGCTGCTTGCATGCGCCGTTGGTGGTATGGCGTGGGCACTGGTTACCGGTGCTTAGCCGAGCAACTCGGCCGACGCGAAACCGATCAGCGCCAGTCCGGCGAGGACGTTACACCATCGGGCGAAGCGGTCCACGGATTGCCCGTGCCTGTCCAGCAGCGCCAGGATGGCCCTGCTCGCGAATACGCTAACCAGTGCCACGGCGACCAGGATCGAGCCAACTCCGACGAGCATGGCGACGGCAAAGACCAGGCCCGCTTCCGGCACTCCCTGCGATACAGCGTAGACCATGATAAAAAGGGTCAGCGGGCATGGCGCCAGGCCAGCGAAGAACCCCACGGCGGCGCCCTCGCCATGGTGATGGGGACGATGCCGGAATGCTGCAACGACCAGCCAGACACCGATCGCGACCAGGAGCAACCGGCTGGTCAGTTCGAGCACCGGTGCCTGGCCGGCTCCAACGATGGTTCGGGTGACCAGTGCGGTACCGACCAGCGCCAACACTACCGCCGACCCGATATGTGTGACGGACAAAGCAAACGCTGTTCCCAGCGCATTCCAGGGCGACATGCCGGACCCGACGACATAGGCGGCAAGGACAGCCTTGCTGTGCCCCGGCGTGAGGGCATGGATGGAGCCGAACAGCATTCCCAGCGGCAGCACGGCCAGGAGCGCCAGCCAGTCGCCCGTGGCCGCGAATGCCGCGACGTCACCAGAGAGGGTGCCGTGTATGCCGCGCTGCAGGCCGACGAGGAACTCGAACACTAGCCGTGGCTATGCCCGTGGCGGTGGTGGAGATCGGGATAGTGCGGGTGCTTATGCCGCATCGGTTCGTGGCGGTGCCAGTGGGAGTGCGGTTCCGTTACCGCGCCGTCGTGGGCGTGCTGGTGGTGCTGGTCATGGGTATGGGCATGATCGTGCTCGAGCGCTTCATGGTCATGCTCATGGTCGTGCCGTTCGGCAAGGTGCAGGTATAGCCCGATGGCCATCAGTATCCCCGCGCCGACGAGCTGCCAGGTGATCCCGTCACGGAAGATGGCGATGGCGAGCACCGCTCCGACGAAGGGCGCCAGCGAGAAGTAGGCACCGGTGCGTGCAGTACCCAGGTGCCTCAGCCCCAGCATGAACATGACGAGGCTGACCCCGACACCGAGGAAGCCGACGACCGCGCCGGCGCCGATGAGGCCGACTCCTGGAAGGCTGGCCCCCAGTGAAAGTGCCAGCACCAGGTTCGTCGAACCTGCCACCAGTCCCTTGATCATAGCGATCTGGACCGGATCGGCCGACGACAGCTTGCGCGTTAGATTGTTGTCGATGCCCCAGCACAGACAAGCTGCGGCGATGAAGAGGCTGCCGGTATCGAGGCTGAGGCCCGTCCCGGTCCACGATAGGAGTACTGCGCCCGCTAGAATCGCGCCGGCGCCGAGGATGAGCTGCCGGTCCACGTTTTCGCGGAACACGATCCAAGCGATGGCCATCGTGGCCAGGCCCTCGAGGTTGAGCAGGAGCGACCCGGACGAGGCACTGGTCTGCGACAGGCCCAGCATGAGGAACAGCGGACCCAGCATGCCGCCGAAGAGGATCACCGCAGCGAGCCATGGCAGGTCGCCGCGTTGGAGTGACGCCTCGGGTGATGGGAGTCCAATCAGAGGGCGACCAATGTGCACGATCGCCAGCCCGATGCCGGCACCGAGATAGAGGATGCCGGCCAGGAGCCATGGATCGACGGACCCGATCAGGAGCTTGGACAGCGGTGCGGAAGCGCCGAACAGGATTGCGGATCCGAGGGCAAGGGGAACGCCCGGCCAGAGATAGGATTTGGATGCCATGGGGTCTCTACGGATTTCGGTGGCGATATATCGCTCGGATCAGGTCAATCTCGGCCTGCAGCTGTGGATGAAGTGACTCTACGGCATCCAGACGATCTATCGCAGCGCGAAGTTCTGCCGTGGCCCGGTTGCTAAGATTTGGTCCATCCCAACCTCGCAGGAGCAGACGTGCTTCAAATACAAGGTTTGTGGCGTCGTCAGCGGTCATAGTCCACATAGTATAACATTCGCACTCAAGTCGAACTAACGGATTGCTTGATCTGCTACCGACCCCATTTCCGACGTTCGCGGCTTAAGTGTTATCGCCCAACAGCGGACCTTCGACCCCGAACAAAACCCGAAAATTTAGGGCATACATTCTCTTTCCTCCTCCTCGTGACGACTTCTCAGCCTCGCTCGTGCTTTCGCAAGTGATGCTTTGGGCCGAGTTTCTCGCGGCGGCGGAGGCGACTTGGCCATCGGCTTCCCGTTTTTCCCGCATTTCGTTCGACGGCCTCTGAGCTTCGGAACCAGGTTTTCCGCACTTGGCAGAAGGCAAAATGAACGGTTCTAATCTCAAAATGCGCAAGCGATTGCGCAAGCTATCATCCGCGCTCTAAAAGAAGATATTGACATCAAGTGCGCAAGCGCTTTACCAATGTGAGGTGTCTGGGGTCGGCGTGTTGGCTAGGTGGTCCCGACATAAAGCTGATTGGGAGGAAATATGTTCAGAAACCTGCTTCGCGGCAGCGCGATTGCTGCTGTCTCATTGCTGGCGGCAAGCACCAGTTTTGCGGCCGAGATCACCCTATGGATCCGAGCCGATGGCGCAGCGTTCATGCCGCCTTTGGTCGAGGCGTTTAATGCTCAAGGTGAAGACAAGGTCACCTTGGAAATTATTCCGGCGGCCCAGCTGCTGCAAAAGTATGCGACCGCACTTGCAGGTGGCAGCGCACCCGACGCGCTGTCCCTCGATCTGATCTTCACACCGTCTCTTGCGGAAAAGGGACAACTGGAAGACATGACCGCTTGGGCGAAATCGCTAACATATTTCGATGCCTTGTCGCCGGCACATGTCAGTGTTGGTACCTATCAAGACAAGATCTACGGCCTTCCTTTTGCGGCGGATGCCTCGATCCTCCTCTGGAACAAAGACCTGTTCGCCGAAGCCGGTCTTGACCCCGAGACCCCGCCAAAGACTTGGGCCGAGATCGAGTCCTTCGCTGAGGCGATCAACGATCCCGCCAACGACACATACGGGTACTATTTCTCTGGCTCATGTGGCGGCTGCGGCATCTTCACTTTCACGCCTTTCGTCTGGGCGGGTGGCGGCGAGATCATGAGCGCCGACGGGAAGTCCGTCATGCTGGACAGCCCGCAGCTACGCAGCGCGATGGAGCTACACCGAGGGTATGGTGGAGAAGGGGCTTCTTCCAGAGGGCGCCGCATCGGATCCTGGCAGTAATTTCCTTGCCTTCCAGAACGGTAACATCGGCATTCAGGCACTCGGCGCATTCGCGATCGGCGTATTTGCCGGCAATGCCGACCTGAACTATGGCGTGACACTGATCCCGAACGAAGAAGGCACCGCTGCGTCGTCATTCCTGGGTGGTGAAAATCTTGTCGTCACCAAAGGCACTGCCCCAGACAAGATAGCCGTTGTGCAGAAGTTCCTCGAATTCGCTTACACAGCTGAGCGCCAAGCCGAGGCCGCAAAGTTGGGCAGCCTTCCAGTACGAACCGATATCGCTGACGAAGCTTTGGCTGGCTTAGATGCCCGCTATGCCGAGGCAGCGAAGGCAGTCGCCATTGGACGCACTCCGTATTCCACGGTTTTCAATGAGCTCTTCAACGATCCCAATGGCCCATACGCCCAGTTCATGGCTGACGGCATGTTCGGTGACGACCTCGACGCTGCAATCGCGGCAGCGCAGGAAGACATGCAGGCCATCGTAGACAGCGCCAACTAAAGGGCGCAGCGGCGGCGCCATCCTCCCCATCTCCCAGGTGCCGCCGCAAATTCTCCTCTTAAATCGGACTTGCACCATGCTCGCCAGGCACAAGCAGGCCATGCTGGGATTGGCTTTTTTGTGTCTCCAGCAGTCCTGATCGTCGGAATCTTTTTCCTCTATCCGCTGGTCATGACTGGTTGGATGTCGCTGCACGACTGGCCGCTTTTGGGCGTGCCGGAGTTCATCGGCCTAGAAAACTACGCCACAATGGTCGACGACCAGAAATTTTGGTCCGCCATGGGCTTTACACTCATCTATACGGTGGTGGTCACGATGGCGATTTTCGCGGTAGCATTTCCGCTCGCACTCTTTGTGGACCAGCCCCGGCGCTTGATCGGCGTTTATCGTACGGCCTTCTTTCTCCCTGTCGTCGTGGGTCTCGGCTCGGCCAGTCTGCTTTGGGTCTGGCTTCTCAATGTCGATACCGGCCTTTTCAGTCCAGCCCTCAAGATGCTCGGCCTGGTTGAGCGACCTAAGGCGTTGCTCGGCCAGTTCGATACGGCATTTATCTCGATCGTCGTCATGGTGGTCTGGAAGATCGCCGGATTTACCATGGTCATTCTACTCACCGGGCTCCAGAGCATCCCTCACGAGTTGAAGGAAGCTGCTCGAATTGACGGGGCAGGGCCGTTCCGCATCTTTTTCAAGATCACCTTTCCCCTGATGCGCAGGACTTTTGCGCTGGCTTTGGTGCTGTCCGTTGCGGGCTCAATCCTCGCTTTTGACCAATTCTACATCATGACGTCCGGAGGCCCCCGGAACAGCACGATCACGGCGGTCTATTGGATTTTCAACACGTCCTTCGTGCAGTTCAAGCTCGGCTATGGTGCCGCACTCTCGATTGTTCTCCTCGCGGTTCTTGTCCTGCTCAGCGTCCTTCAACTCATCGTCCTTCGCGACAAGGAGGCAGCGTAATGGCAAAAACACCGAATTTGCGCACCGTGACCTTTCACGGCTTTGGGTTGATTTTGTCTGCCCTCTTTGTTGCTCCCCCTGGCATGGGCCGGGTTGAGTTCGTTCAGAAATGGATCTGATGCCGGTCGCCCTCCAATACCACCGTGGCCTCAAGGTGCGCCGAGCACCGAAAACTACGCGGCGCTGGAAGCGTTCGGGTCGGGAATCCTGCGTTATTCAACCAACAGCCTAGTTGTCTCGCTTGGCACCGTTGCGCTCACCGTGGTGATTAGCCTGCTCGCTGGGTATGGCTTCTCGCGGTTTCGCTTCCCTGCGAAAAACCTGATCTTTGTGGCCATTATGACGACGATCATGATCCCGTTTCAGTCAATCCTGACACCCCTGTTTGTCATGCTCTCGCGTCTCGGGCTCCAGAACACTCATTTGGGACTGATCCTGGTTTACACCACCCTACAGCTCCCGTTTTCCGTCTTCATGATGAGGAATGCTTTCGACGCTGTCCCCACAGAGATCGAGGAGGCGGCGCGTATCGACGGAGCGGACACTTGGTTGATCCTGCGGCGGATCATGTTGCCGCTGGTTTTGCCGGGAGTGGTCACCGTGGCCATCTTCGCGTTCCTTAATTCATGGAATGAGTTTCTCGCAGCGCTCATCCTGCTGACAGAAGACAAGAACTACACACTACCTGTCATGATGTCCGCAGTTCGGGCCGGCCGAATGGGCGCCGTTGACTGGGGTGCACTACAGGCGGGTGTCACAGTGATGATGCTGCCCTGTCTCGTCATCTTCCTGTCGCTTCAGCGCTACTACGTCCGCGGCCTGACAGCTGGCGCGGTCAAATAGGACTTCAATATGATCGATACCGACACGACTTCTCCCGTCACCCGCCGTTTTCGGCCGCCAGCAGTCCCTCAAGTTGAACTGCGAGGATTCTGGGGGCAGCGCGCCGACGTTGTCGCCGACCGCACAGTCCATATTCTTTACGACCGCTGTGTTGCGGCCGGCATGTTTGACCAGATTGATCCTGACCGCACAGCACCTGGAAAAGTGGTTTCCTACGACGGCGGGCTGATGACATCCCAGATGTTCTGGGATTCCGATTTTGGCAAGATTATCGAATTGGCCTCATACACCCTCTTCCGAAAGCCGGATTCCACCCTCGAGGCGAAGGTCGACGCCATCGTCGACATCTATGAGAGGCTCCAGCAGCCGGATGGTTATCTCAACAGCTGGTTTCAACGTATTGAGCCGGGCCTTCGTTGGACAAACCTGCGCGATACCCACGAGCTCTACAATGCTGGACATATGATCGAGGGGGCCGTTGCCTATTTCCAGGCAACAGGCAAGCGCAAGTTCCTCGACATCATGTGCCGGTACGCCGACTATATCGCCAGTGTTTTCGGCCCTGATGCCGGTCAGATACGGGGATATGACGGGCACGAAGAGATTGAGCTCGCGCTCGTCAAACTCGCGCGGGTTACTGGCCGTACTGACTATCTTGAACTCGCCAAGTTCTTCATCGACGAGCGTGGGCAGCAACCACATTTCTTCGATCTGGAGGCGCTTCAACACGGGCGGGACCCCGCCGAGTATCACTTCAAGACTCATGAGTTCAGCCAGTCGGCCGAACCTGTCCGGGACCAGCGGAAGGTGGTCGGTCACGCGGTAAGGGCGATGTATCTCTATGCAGGTATGTCCGACATAGCGACCGAATTCCATGACGCCGCCTTGGAAACGGCCCTTGAAGGGCTATGGGCGGATCTCACGACGCGAAAAATGTATGTCACCGGAGGTATTGGTCCATCTAGGACAAACGAGGGGTTCACGTTTGATTATGACCTTCCCAACCTGACCGCCTACGCGGAGACCTGCGCTGCCGTTGGCCTCGTTTTCTGGTCAAGCAGGATGCTTGGACTCGGTCCGAACCGTGTCTATGCGGACATAATGGAACAGGCTCTCTACAATGGCGCCTCATCTGGACTATCTCTCGATGGATCCCGGTTCTTTTACGAGAATCCACTGGCCAGCCGGGGGGACCATCACCGTTGGGAATGGCACCGTTGCCCTTGCTGTGCGCCAAATATCGCTCGTCTCACCGCGTCTGTTGGGAGCTATATGTATGGCGAAGGGAGCAATTCCCTCGCGGTGCACCTCTATTGCGATAGCACCGCCAATCTCGATGTCGGTGGGCGCAAGGTCGAAATCGTTCAAACCACCGAGTATCCCTGGAGCGGCAGCATTCTGCTGCAGGTTAACCCAGAGCGCGGGACCGATAGCTTCACGCTCTATCTCCGCGTCCCTGGCTGGTCGTCTAGCTACACGCTCTCCATCAATGGTGAACCCGAAGTCGTCGCAATGAACGACGGCTATCTGGCGCTTCACCGCGATTGGACTCGTGGGGATGAGGTGCGCCTAGATCTGGCGATGGATGTCGAGACGATCCATGCCCATCCCTTCGTTGGCGACGACGCCGGTCGCGTTGCTCTGCGCCGAGGGCCGCTCCTCTATTGCCTTGAAGGGGGCGACAATGAGAGGCCCATTGCCAGCTTATCAATCGCAACGACGAAAGGTGCCGAGCGGGTCGCCCTCGACGGAGCTCCAGGTATTGTAGGCCTGCGGCTCAGCGGTTATGCCGATGACATGGAGGCTTGGGGCGGTAAGCTCTACCAATCTCGGCCGGCGGCTACGAAAGCGGCGACACTTACCGCAGTGCCATATTACGCCTGGGCGAACCGGGCTGCTGGAGACATGCAGGTTTGGGTGCGTAAGGCGCCGGAATAGGCATGGGATCAGCTTTTTGCCTTGTCTAGGGTCTTGCTACCGTTCAATTGATGCGTGAGCAAAACGAGGTGGGCATGAAGCCAGTCTTAAAGACGTCCGGGAAAGCCAAGGAACAAGTGACGCTTCAGACTGTGGCAGATGCCGCCGGCGTCAGCCTCGCAACGGCGTCAAAGGCTCTTAGCAATACCGGCCGGATGAAACAGGAGACGCGCGATCGCTGTCGTTCGCGTCGCAAAGTCCTTCAACTTTCGGCCGAGCGGCCTCGCTCGGTCTCTTTCGACCAATCGCAGCTTCACCATCGCCTTCTTCAATAACGACCTGACTGGACGTCTAACGTTACCGGTCATGGCGGGGGTTACGTCCGCTTTGTTCGATCGCGGTGTGTCGGTGTTCCTCTGCAGCACCGAGGATAACCCAATCCCGACACAACGGTATATGGACGCGGTGATCGACAAGCGCGTCGACGGGATCATCGCCGCCGGTAAACGCACTGACCGCCAGGTCCCGGCCGAACTTTCGTCTCTCGGGGTGCCTGTCGTTTATACCATCGTCCAGCCGGAGCCGAATTCGGTCTGCTTCACCGTGGATGACGAGGGCGGCGGGCGAATGGCGACAGAACTGCTTATTGCGAAAGGGCGGCGTCGGATCGCTCACGTCACCGGCCCAGCAAACTTCAGGGTCGTTCATGAAAGAGCGTTGGGCTACAAGTCCGCGCTGGCGTCCGCCGGGCTCGTTGAACCCGAAATCGGAACGATTATGGACGATTGGGCGGAAAGGGCGGGGCGCGACGCTGTTCGACTTCATTTCGACGGGGTGGTAGCGCCGCCCGATGGCTTCGTCTGCGGCAATGACCAGATTGCCAGAGGTGTCGTCGATGCCCTGGCGCTCAGGGGTGTCAGAGTGCCGGAGGACGTGTCAGTGATCGGGTACGATAACTGGCACTATTATGCGGAAGAGGCATCTCCTCCGCTGACCACGGTCGATATGAACCTCGAGCAGTTGGGGCGGCTGGCGGGAGAGACGCTGCTGCAGATGATCGATGGGCACGTGGTTGAGCCCGGCACGCGCAGGCTTCCCTGCCATGTGGTCGAACGTGGCTCCGCTTAATCAGGATTCACGGCGAGACGCGGTTGTCATCTCGCTGCCCACAATAGGCCTCGCTTCAAGATGGTTCGTGGTTGGGGCAGTTCGAGCTCGTCGGCGGTATGGCCAAGCGACGAGTAGAACACGCGACCCTCGCCATATGCAGTCGTGAACACCACCGGCATGGTCACGTCTTTTCGCCAAGGGTGGAATTCGCCACTGAACCTGGTGGTGGCCAGAACTTCGACCGCCGGATCATAGTTTAGGTAGTACTGCTCCGACGTGTAATCGAAGCTTTCTATGCCCCTCATGATTGGATGATCCGGATTGGTGACGTCAACGCGATACGTCACAATGTCACCGGGATGCTGGACCCAATAGACGCTGGCCGCATATCGGAATGGCACGCTTGACCGAAAGCTTGTCGCAAGGCCCATGTGAAAGCCCGCCAGACCGGTTCCTTGGCGTACGGCGCCGACGAGGTTGTCCATTTTCTGCTTACCGAGATCCCCGCCGGTGATGACGGGAACAATGAGGTTGTTGGCGCCAACCTCATCGTCTCCGAGCGCATCATAGTCGGGGGTCACGATGCAGTCGAAGTTCTCGGACTCGAGTATCTCTTGCACGACGCGCGCGCTGCGCTCGGGTGTATGCAACTCAATGCCACCCCAGACGATGAGGGCCCTTTTACGAGTGCTCATTGTCTCACTCCAGCATGTGATCTGGCATTGAGGCGTCCAAGGATCTCCGGCCCAGTAATGCCCTAGGACACTTGCATGGCACTGACATCGACACCTTCGTTAGCAAACAATTGCTCAAGCGCGGCGAGGTCTGGCGCTGGTGGCACTTGTCCCATCGCGTTCTCAGCCGCTGACCCCACGGGCATTGCCATGGCTGTAGTCACAAGGATCGTGGTCCCGGCATCAATCTCTCCCCGCAATTGCGGAACGAGGGTCTTTGCTGCAATGAGATTGGTGTTGGGCAGTGCTCGAAGCGTGCGACCCTTCCTAAGGCCGCCTAGGTCTACAATTGCGCTGATATCCGTCGTCGTGGAGGCAATCGCTCGCCGGGTGTGATCGGTGGTCGCAACCGGGTCAAAGTCGGATATTGCGATCGCAAAACCGCCCTCGGTGGAATGAAGCGGCCGCGGGGTCGAAACCCGGTGAACCCGGATGTGCCAGGGATTTGCCGGCACAAGCCAGGTCTCTACAACAACGTCTTTCCATGGCTGCCACCGGGAATAGAGGCAGTTTCCTGCTATCTGGGCCTGTTCGTTACCCTCGCGAACCCGAAAGCGACTTCCATCGTCCGAGAACGCCAACATCCCGTCGAATGCAGCATGGTCGTAGTCTCGATCATCCACTTCGACCGAGAACCCATACCGAGATGAGTAGACGAACTTGCAGTATTTCTCCGAGCTCTGCCGCAAATGCCAGCGCTTGAGGCCCGATCCCAATTGCTGCCCCGACGACAGCGCGACAACATTCCCAGGGGTCTTGATCATCACCATACCTGGATGCGGCAGAGGAACTGGGTGGGGCGCACCGACGTGCTCAATCTCGTCGGCGGTCCAAAACGGATGATCGGGCGCTAGTGCGAGCGGAAGGAAGGCCTTGAACGCCCAATATGGCGAGGCAGCAGAGTTGTAGCTCTCACTCATCAGCAGGTTGGGGTATCCGTACCCTACGGACAGAATGCCGTCGCGGTTAGCGATAGGCTTTTGCGCCCACCAGCGTAGGTGCCGAAGGTAGTGTCCCTTGATCTCTCCCCATGGCAGCGCTTCGACGTTTGCGAACGCCAGCGCTGCCCAGATGCCTCCGCAGGCAAACCGATAGGTAAGGCTGCGGCCGAAGGCCAGGGTGCCACCGTTGTCATCGTACCAATGTTTGATTTGCTGGGCGAATAGAGCGGCACGTTCCCGGTATGCCGCAGCACGCTTTTGATCATCCTTTTTGAGGGTGGCATAAAGGAGGCCGTAGAAGTGCATCGCGAAGCCGACATAGTGATCAAGCTGCCGGCTTTGCCCGTCACGATACCACCCATCGGCGATGTAGAATGCGTCCAACTGGTCCAGGTATTGTTCGGTCAGTGACCAGTCAAACGCGACGCCACACTCCTCCAGCCCGAGATCGACCAGGATGCGGAAAAATTTCCAGTTGCTGTCGGAGTATTCCAGTTGCCTGGCATGTTTCAGATATGCCGCCAGATTGTCCTTTGCCTGCTGCGGAAGGGGATCCCAGACGACACCAGGCAGCAACCGCATCGTAAAGCCAATCGCGGCAAGCTCGACCATCCTTTGGTCGGTTCCGCTGAAGGTTCCCCAGTATTCTGGGTGAGCCGGATCCGAGCCATTGGCGAGACCCTGCCGGTACATCTCCCAATGGTCGAAATTGCCGCCTCCGGCTGTTAGCGGGGCCAATCCCCAGAGCGGTCTCGCGAACCCCTCGAGATCAGCCGCAGCGCGGTCGAAATGCGCTCCAGCCGCGTCCAGTCTCACTCGGGCATTCCCGGGAGAAAAATGTCCGAGAAGAGGAGTCATCAGACCATTTAGAGCCCGCTCGATGTCGGCGCGCGTCTGCAGTGGGTTGCCGTGAAGTGGATTCGCTCTGACTGGATCGATGGTCAATTTGCCGGCCTTCTGTCGGGTGCCGGCACGAAACCTTATTCGCCACTGGGCAGGATTCGGTCTGGCGATCCGGATACTCGAGTCTAGGTCGGGCCCACGATGCGGGCCCGACCTGCACTAGTCGTTATTTGGCTCGCGAGGCGAGGTAGGCGTTGGCCTGCTTTTCCATTTCAGCCTGAAGGACATCCAGCCCTGCGGCATCTGCCGCGCTCTTGAGTTTGTCGAGTTGGGCATCGACATCAGCGACGCCGAAGAAAAGCGGATTGGCATGCTGGATGATCACGTTGTTCATCGCTGCTGCTGCTTCTCGAACCGGCGACACGTCTGGGACGAACGATGCAAAAGTGTCGGTCGTGAAGTTGTCGTAGTTCTGCGCCCAATCGAAGACCTTCTTCTCGGACTCCGTCATGAATGACGAACGGCGTTCGAGGCCAGAGCGCCATAGCAGTGCGTAGCCTGGGAAAGCGTACTGGCTCAGTTGCTTGATACCGTTGTCGCCGACTGGCTCCCAGTCGGTGCCTTCGATCCCGTACTCGATCAGGTCGTGGTTCTCCCTGACGGATAGCCAGTCCTGCAGCGCGAGCGCCCGATCAAGGTCGCCGCCGTTTGCGTTCACGACGACCATGTTATCGGCCTGGAATGTCTGCACCGGCTTCACCTCCGACAGGGGCTTTCCGAACGGCAGTACCTGTGCGAGGCGAGCCTCGGGGACATTGCGCTGCAGGTTGACGAGCTGGTTGCTCGCGGTCCCATCGGTCATCGACCAGTTGCTGGCAAAGCGCCCCGCCTGGAACTGGCTGTCGATGGTCGCCCGGTCCACGTTCATGCCGTCCGCATTGACGATGCCGTCATTATAATACTGGCGGATTTTGCGCAGGGCAGCGATGACACCTTCGTCTTCCCAGAAGGGGATCGGGCTGGACGAGCCGGTCGTCGCCGCATCCTTGGCGAACAGGAAGCGCAGACCGGAGCCAGCGAAGAGGTATTGCATCGTGTAGGGGTTCTCCCAGGAGTGCTGGTTGAACATCGCGGTCGGCGTAGGGATGGCATAGATCCAGTGAGAGCTGGCCACCATCGAGTATGGGGTGATGCCGTCTTCCTTTTCCTTGATGGTGTAGAAGAAGCGTTCAAGGGTATCGTAATCGGTGATCTCGCCAAACCCGTGCTTTTCAGCCAGATCCTGGCGGATACTGAAGTGCTGGACGCGCGCCGCGCTATTGACCTGGGGAATGCCCCAGAGCTTGCCGTTCCAGGTATTGGATTCAATCAGCTTGGGCGAGATCTGGGCCTTCAGATTGGGCCACTTGTCGATCTGCCCGGTTAAGTCGGCGAGCGCTCCATCCTGCTGCAGCTGCGCCATGTTCAACCAGAGCGCTTGCAAGGCGGAGTCGAACTGCGCGCCGGCGGTGAACTTCAGGAGGGCTTGCTGGCCATATTGGGACCAGTTGATGAACTGCGCGTCGAGGGTGAAGCCATGTTCGGCCTGGAGGGCTGCATTGGCCTTTTCGAGCACAGCCTTCCAGTTGCTTGGCGCCTCCGAAGGCAGGATGGCGAGGGAGGTCCCAGACAGCGATTGTGCCATCGCCCTCGATAGGCCCCCTGACGTAGCGGCCGCGATGCCAGTGGCGCCGGCCATGGCGAGGAAGTGGCGGCGATTGATACGAAAATTCTCCATAGCGATAGTCTCCTCCTGATGCGGGTTTGTTTGGGACCGCTACCCTTTGGTTGCGCCCAGGGTGATGCCCTTGACGAAAAAGCGTTGTGCGAACGGATAGGCGAGCAGGATCGGGCCGATGGTCAGTACAGTCATGGCGAAGCGCAGCTGATAGACTGGCGCGGCCGCCTGTGCTGCGGTTGCACCCGGAAGAGCGGCAGCGTTCGTGACGTTGGATATGAGGTTCTGCAGGATCAGCTGCAGCGGATAGCGATCCGGATCCGACAGGAACAGCAGCGGCATGAACCACTCGTTCCAGTAGGTCACCGCGTAGAACAGTGCCAGCACGGCCAGGATGGGTTTGGAAAGCGGCAGTACGATCTGGAAGAAGATGCGCAACTCGCCCGCGCCGTCGATCCGCGCTGCGTCGATCACCTCTTCCGGCAGTGCCCGAAAGAAACTGACAGCCACGAAGACCAGGAAAGGCGCCATCATGATCGGCAGGATCACGGCGAACCAGCTGTTGCTCAGGCTCAGCACCTGGGTCACCAGCAGGTAGAGCGGGACCAGGCCGCCGTGAAAGAGCATCGGGATGTATGAAAAGATCGTGAGAGGACGACTGACCAAAGCAAGCCGTCGGGCGATGACCCAGGCAAGCGAGGCGGTGCAATAGACCGACAGCGCCGTGCCGACGATGGTGATGAAGAGCGAAGCTGCATATCCGCCGAACAGCGACTGCCCGCTGAACAGCATTTCATATGCCCGAAAAGAGAAGGGCTGAGGCCAGAAGCTATAGCCGGTGCGCGCAAGCACGGATTCATCCGTCAGTGATCCCACTACGATCATCCAGAGCGGGATGAGGCAGAAGAGGCCGAACAGGGTGACCCCGGCGTAACTCACGACGGTGAAGGGCTCGCTTGCTCCCTTCAACTTGCGACGGCGTCGCGGCAAGGCACGGGCCGCCACGGTGTCGGGGCTCGGGCCTGGCGGAATCGGGGAGGTATAGTCGAGAGTGCTCACAGGATGGCGCTTTCTTTTGGAAGCGACGCTGGACGAGAACGGCCGCGGTGACGAAGACAAAGCCGACGACGGACTGGAACAGGCCGATCGCGCGGCTGTGGTCCCGAAGTTCCCGATGGTCCGCAGCGGATCGAACACGTACGTGTCGATGACGTCCGTGGTGGGAAACAGGATGCCGTTGTCCTGGACGATCGCGTAGATCGTGGCGAAGTCGCCGAAGAATATGCGCCCCACGCCCAGGACGATCAGGATGCCCATTGTGGGGAGGAGCAGGGGTGTGGTTATGGAAATAGCCATACGCGCCCGGCTGGCGCCATCGATCGCGGCGGCCTCGTAAACTTCTTCCGAAATCGAGGTGATGGCGGCGAGGAATATGACCGAGGTGTAGCCGCCCAGTTGCCAGACCTTGACGATCGCCAGGATCCACGGCCACGCGCCCGGGGTCGTGTACCAGCTCAGTTGCGGCAGATCGAAGACATTGAGCATGTCGTTGATCATGCCGCCGCGTCCGCCGACACCTGAGAGGATCGCCTGCAGCATGAGGCTGATCACGATGGGGGAGACGAAATACGGAAAGAAGATCGTCGACTGCATAAAGCGACGGTAGAACTGACCGCGGATCTCATTGAGCATCAGCGCGAGAAGCAGCCCCACGAACAGCGATGCACTCAGAAACAGCGTATTGAGGAAAAGCGTGTTCGCCACGATCGTGAATGCGTCGCCGCTCGACAGGAAGT
This sequence comes from Devosia sp., assembly GCF_024707125.1. GTDB lineage: Bacteria > Pseudomonadota > Alphaproteobacteria > Rhizobiales > Devosiaceae > Devosia. Next base: position 12,257 of record NZ_JANQAH010000003.1, on the reverse strand, counting down.
AGCGAAAATTGGCAAGCCCATTCCAAGGGCTGCCGAAGATGCCATCCCGGATATTGAAGTTCTTGAACGCCACGACTAGGCCCACCATCGGGCCATAGGCGAAGACGACAAACCAGACGACGCCTGGTGCCGCCAGGGCGAGAAGCGCCAGAGAATCCCTGGCCGATGTACGGCGCCTTTTCCGCACCGCAGAATTCGACTGATCCACGATGTCCTCCTCCGACATTATCGTGTAACTAGTTTCACCGACCGTAGGTGACGGATCGACACAAGTCAAGCGAGGCGGTAGATGACAGGAATGAGCACAGAAAAAGCCCCCAAGAAGACTTCGCGTGGCACCCGTGGACCTGATCGCATCAGCCCAGTGAACCTGAAGGACGTCGCTGCGCATGCGCGCGTCTCGGTGGCGACTGCCTCTCGTGTTTTTGCAGACAATCCCAACGTTGCACCTGAAAGCCGGGACCGGGTGCTCGCCTCGGCGCAGGAGCTTGGATACGTCGTTAACGGGTTGGCGCGTGCGATGATGGGGCGCGGTCGACAATCGATCGCGTTCGTGGTTCGCGCGATGATCGGGCCGACATTCGCTTCGCTTGCGGCGGGCGTCGAAAGTGTTGCTGGAAGACATGGCCACATGGTCCTCATGTCAGCGACCGAAGGCGATGCCCAACGCGAAGACGATCTGATCCGCACACTTCCGGGAACTACGCGTCAGGGCCGTATTGCTCGTGGGCTCGACCGAGAGCGATGCCTCATTCGACGAGCGCGCAGCAAAATATGCGCGCGACCTGGGGCAGGTGAAGGCGTCGCTGATCCTCTGCGGTCGGCCGCCCATTGCTGCACATCCCGATCTGATCAGCGTGAACTACGACCACTCGGCAGGTGTGGCGGCGGGGGTGGACGAGCTTGTGCGGCTTGGGCACAGGCGTATCGCCTATATTGGGGAGGGCAGGGGCATGACCACTGCCGACCTGCGTCTAGGCGGCTACGAAACGGCGCTGCGTCACCACGGAATTGCGATTGTCCCCGAGCTGGTGCGAGTGGCGGCCAACACAGAAGCTGCCGGAGCGCAGGCAGCAGAGGAGCTCCTGCAATCCGGGGGTTAATGTGACGGCAATCGTCACCATGACCGATAATATTGCCATCGGCGCCTATAGAGCGGCCCGGAGCCTCGGGATCAGGTTGCCTGAGGATCTCTCCATCATCGGGTTCGACGATGCTCCGCTCGTCGCTGACTTGACCCCGGCGCTGTCGACCGTGCATCCGCCTTTCTTCGAGCTCGGCGTACGGGCAGCCGAAATCGCCCTCGACCTGGCGCCGCCGCGACACGTCCTATTGCCAACCACGTTCATGAAACGCGAGTCCTCATCCAGGCCCAAATCATAGGCTTGCAAAAGTCTGCTAATGTAACTAGTTTCACGCATTACTCGCGTGCAACTTCTAGACGGCGGAACACTCATGCTCATCCACGATCGGCTTGCCCCAAGTTCGGCACCAAGCGCGGATTTATCGGTGTCTGGTGTGAGATTTCTGGTCGTGATGGATCCGACGCACGTGGCCGACATGCTCTATGGCCCCGGGCTCGCGGCGCTGACCGCGACGGGCGCTAGGGCGGCGAGTTCAGCTGTGTTCTCCGACCTTGAGGGTGACGAAGCCAGGGCAGCTCTCGCGGAAATCGACGTACTGATCACCGGCTGGGGTGCTCCGCGATTGACGCAGGATCAGCTCGACGCTGCCCGCCGCCTTCGCTACGTTCTCCATGCAGGTGGGCAGGCCGCACACTTTCTGCCGCCGCTGGCTGGCCGCAATATCGAACTCTCCAATGCAGGGTGGATCAACGCGATTCCGGTCGCCGAATACACCTTTGCGATGATTATTCTCGCCAACAAACAGGCCTTTCGCACGCAAAACCTCTATCGGGTGCGCCGCGACTTCATAAATCGGGAGTCCGAATTTCCCTTTGCCGGGAACAGGGGAAAAAATCATCGGCATCGTGGGTGCATCGCGTATCGGTCGGATCGTGCTCGAGCGCCTCGGCGACTTAGAAGTATCGGTGCGGTTGTACGATCCTTACGTCTCCAAAGCTCAAGCAAGACTGCTCGGCGCGGAGTTGGTTTCTCTCGATGAGCTCATGTCGACCAGCGACATCGTGAGCCTGCATCCCCCCTTGAATGAGACGACGCAGGGGATGATCGACGCGCGCCATCTCTCGCTGATGAAAGACGGTGCGACTCTGATCAATACCTCGAGGGGGCTGGTCGTGGATCAGGACGCCCTGGTGCGTGAGCTATCGAGCGGGCGTATCGACGCAATCCTTGACGTAACACACCCCGATGTCCTGCCTGCCGACCATCCGCTCTATGACCTGTCCAACGTGTTCCTGACCCCGCATATCTCTGGCTCCATGGGCCCAGAAATTGGACGCATGGGGGAGCATGTTGCCAGCGAACTCAGCCGGATTGTTCATGGCCAGCCGCTGGCCTTTCCCGAGACCGCAGCATGACGATTTTGCGCACAACCTGGCTGCCCTCGGTGGGCGGTGCGCGCGGGATGCTGATCGCATTGCCCGGCCTCATCGAGTCGGTAGAAGCAATGCTTCCGACCTTGCGCCACTGGACTACCCGAGGCTTCGATGTGCTCGGCATCGACCCTCGAGGACATTCGGGTTCTGAGCGCTGGTCTGAAGACCTGCTCGAAGGCCATGCCGGCGATGTCATAGTGGAAGACATTCTGCAGGTGGTCGATCTATGGCAATTGCCGCAGGGTAAGCCGCTCGTTTTTTTTGGGCACTCTGCCGGTGGCACTGCCGCAGCGGCCGTCGCCGCACGGCTCTCGGAGCGTGTCAGCGCTGTGATCCTGGAGGACCCGTTCTGGCGCCTGCCCGTCAACCAGTTTCAAAACCCGCAGGTGGCCAGCCGTGCGCAGCTCGAATTATGGCGCATGAAGGCTTTGAGCCCTGCACAGCGCATCGAGGAAATTCGGGCGATCTTCCCTCAATGGAACGAGGATGAACTGGAGGCCTGGGCGCGCGCCAAGGACGATACAGATATTGCCCTTGTTGCCAACGGCCATGTCATCCCCCTCACGCGGATGGACTACACTGATCGCCGATTTGGTTCGCTCTAGAATTCCCATTCAGGTCCTGACTGGCACGATCAAGATCGGGATGACGTCTAACCACAGGGCGATCCTACGGGCGCTTGGTGCAGAGGTGACCGTTGTCCGCGGTGCTAGCCATTTCGTCAGGCGTGATGACCGCGAACTGTTTCACAAACTGACGGATGCCTTCCTCGATCGTCATCTGCCCTCGAGCCCATCAACAGGCGCCATGGAAAGAATGGCCGCGTCCGAAAATAACCATCACACAGCACGATCTCATGTGACGCCACGCGATCTGCTGCTCCTTGGGAGGGCCCTCATGGCCGAAGTAAAGATCGATGCCGTCGGCAAGAGCTACGGCGCAGTCGAAATTATCAAGTCCGTTTCCATCGATGTCAGGGATGGAGAGTTCCTTGTTCTGGTCGGTCCGTCGGGCTGCGGCAAATCCACGTTGCTGCGCATGATCGCGGGTCTTGAAGACATTACTTCGGGCGAAATGTGGATCGGGGATCGCATGGTGACCGATCTGCCGGCGAAAGAGCGGGACATTGCTATGGTGTTCCAGTCCTACGCGCTTTATCCGCATATGACGGTCGCGGACAACATGAGCTTCGCTCTCAAGCTCAAGGGCGCGAGCAAGGACGAGATTGCGACCAAGGTGAGGGATTCGGCCCGTATTCTGGGCCTCGAGAATCTCCTCGACCGCTTTCCGCGCCAGTTGTCGGGTGGCCAACGCCAGCGCGTTGCCATGGGTCGGGCTATCGTGCGGAATCCGCAGGTATTCCTTTTTGACGAACCTCTTTCCAACCTCGACGCAAAAACTTCGCGTGGTGATGCGCTCCGAGATCAAGGAACTACATCAACGCCTGGGGACCACCACGGTCTACGTGACCCATGATCAGGTAGAGGCCATGACCTTGGCAGATCGGATCGTGGTGATGCGCGATGGTCGTATCGAGCAGATTGGCACCCCCCTAGAGCTCTATGATGCACCACGGAACACTTTTGTTGCCGGGTTTATCGGCTCGCCAGCCATGAACTTCCTTGAGGGAGTCACGCAGGCCAGTGGCTTTCAGTTGACCGGCGGCTATTTGCTTGAGACCGGCATTCAACTGGAACGAGCCAAACTATGCGGCATGCGCCCGGAGCATTTCGAGGTAGGTCCCGATGGCATCGCCTGCGAGGTTGTCGTCGTTGAACCAACCGGCTCAGAGACGCTGATCATCGCTAGAGCCCAAGGGCAGCAGATCACTGCCGTATTCAAGGATCGGCTGGAGGTGCGGCCCGGTGACCGGATCAACCTCAAACCAAACCTGGAGAAGCTGCACTTCTTCGATGAAGATGGTCGCCGAGTATCCCAGCTAGGCTAGTGCAAAGTAGGGCGGTTGGGCCTCCTGCCGATCGCTTTCGGTACTTGAAATGGGCTGCCGGGCTGAAGTAGCAACCCGTCAGCGCCTTTTTGTCACGCCGAGCATGCATCCGCCTGGTGTCGTGAGGCATTCCCGCGATCTCGTGGTCAGTCAGGCCAAGCTGTTCGAAGCGCGCCGCCAAAAGCTGCATCCGTGCCGTGCAAAGGCGGGGAGCCCCCGATCCGATACCACGTCAGGTTCTATCCCGGTGGCAATTCGCGACTCCATTGTCTGGCTTCGTCTCTGACCGCCGAAAAGCTGCCTGTCCGAAATCCACCCCGGAAGCGCTGGTCGGTCATCGACCCCATTCCAGACGATCAGGCTTTTTGTCACGCTGCCTAGGAGCGGACATGGCGAGGCGGTGCGCTATTGGCAAGCTAAACCGGGATTGAGCGACCAGTGATCTTGCTTATCCGCAGAGTTGATGTTGGTACGCCGTGTTCCCGAGCGATCGACAGTAAATCACTAGTCGCAACATGGGGCCCCATGGCCTGCTGCATGGCGACGTAAACCGTAGACGGGGGCAACCGCCAGATAATGCCGAGTGTCCCGGCACGCATCCGGGTGAAATTTGCATTCACTGGTGTATGGACTTCGACTAGGAAGCCGGCTTGTTGCGGGTCCAGAGAGATAATCTTCGAAACATTTCCCCAAGAGATCAGGCCACATCCCAAACGTCGATCGAGGATACCGGCGCTGTCAATCTGCAGCAAAGGGCTCGGAAGCAAGAGGTCGCGTGTAAGAACTCCAGCTAGTCGCACGCACGCGCCGCCCAAAATCGCAGGCAACAAGAGCAAAAGCGACCTAGGCTCCGCGGTCACTGTTCCCGAAAAAAGCATCACCACGAAAAAAATGGCTGCCGCTCCTCCGGCAAGGGCGAACGGAAGGCACAAGAGAATTGCGAACAGGGCGAATGGTCTGTTCAAATCCGAATTCAATACTTTCGAGACGGTGGCCATTGCGCGGTCCTTGGATGCACTGTCTTAGATTGTGCCTGAAACCAGCCCTTCCGCAAACCACCCCTATTCTGACGACATCTACGTCGATGTGTTGACTTCGATGATGTTACGGTCGGGATCCATCACGTAGAGCTGGAGAAACCCAGCCATACCCGAGCGGTTGACGAGAATTTTCATCGCGTCATTGTCTGTTGCATCCTCCCGGAAGCCTACCGCCAGGAGGCGGGCAAGGACGCCTTCAAAATCATCGGTTCGAAGTGCGAAGTGGACGTCATTGTTGTCGACACCCCGCGTTCTGAAGTTTCCCGACAGGTGCTTGGTGAGGTGCAACTGGAGGCTCGGCCCACAGTCGAGCCATACGCCTTCGATTTTGAAAGGCGGTCGTGGCAGCCGCTGCAGCTGGAAGACAGACTGATAGAAATCCGCAGATACTTCAGGATCGGCGGTAACCAGCGATACATGGTGCAATTGGACTGCCACGGTTCCTCCTCGCAGACGCCCACGGAAAGCCTGATAGCCACATCATCGTGTCTGCTCGCCGACCATCATGTACGAAAGCCGACACACTGGAAACCACCCCATCACCGCCATAAGCCTGATGGTCGAACGTAGAGCGAGGAACGGTGGGCGCCGCCTCGACTCCACATCATCTCGCGTCGACGAAAGGTCAGCCGCAACGGAAGGCGGCTTCACTCGTGAGGGATATACGGCAGGGTGCACCTTCGTGCCGACACTCGCAACGAATGAAACGAACACGCCGCCAATTGCGCAACCTCGCGCCTCATGACGATTTGGCTCTGCAAATACATTAATCATCAATGGGTTAGGGCGCAACTTGGCGTGTTTCTTGGCATCGAAGGTGCGTAGTGTGTGAAAGACGAGGGGCCGGTAGTTTACGGCTACGCTGCTGTGACGAATGAGACATGGCACTAGAAGGTCAATGATGTTGAATTGGAGCGTGTCTGCTACCGAAATGACAGCAGATGAAGGGTAGGTGGGACGCCCGGTGCGCACGCCAGCACTGTGCGAGGGGCCGCTTCGGTCGAACGAACGGTATGGATCGACTGATGCGGAAAACAAGGGGCACCAACTTTGAAAGCGGTGCGGGGCTAGAGTCTGGCAGGCGACCACGTTGAGCAGAACCTGTATTATTCGTGCGTTCCAGCAAACTTGGCATAAAAGCGGCCTGTCTGTCCTCCACCAACGCGGTTGACTGAGAAGGGGGGCCGAGAGCAGTCAGGCGGCTTTTGTCGCCGCCCTGGGGAAATCAGTCATCGGGCGCGGGATGGTGCGGGCGGCACTTTGGGGGCAGAATGCGGACTGACAGCATTTGGTCGGAGCGCTGCAAAAGCGGACATGAGATTGCGAGGGTAGGAGGCGGCCGATTGGGGGGCCGTGAGCGGTCTGTCCGCTCTCGGTGACCGCATGATGGAAAGCGGCCATTCGAGCCGCGGGCGCGCCAACGGCTCAGTTGGGGCCGGTTCCGGACTGTCCGGTTTCGGCGAGGAATTTGAGAAAGCCGACGTGCGGCATCCGACCCCATTGTATCCGTTCGGAGCGCCGCGTTCGGCGCCCGAAATCTGCCGTTCATTCACTTCCACCCGACGGCAAAGTCGGGGACGTCTGCTGAAGAGGTCATCAGGTCACAAGCGGCTCCTCAAGATTGAAAAGAACCCACCCACTGTTACCCGCGCCGAAGGTCGCCTCACGCGGCGCGGTGGCTTCTTGAAGAGTACGGCCTCGTCACCGACGACTATCACCGCACACAATGGGTGTGGTTCGCTGTGACCTTCACCGCAATCTGGCGCAATTTCTCCAGCGCTAAGTGGCGGATTGCTGGCGAGGTCTCGAAGAAAAGTAGAACGGACGTTCGAGCGTGATGCCGCGAAAGTCTGGTCTGAGCCCAAAGTGACGATTGCTGCACGATGGGCGAATGTCGATTACCGACCTCACTACGCCAGCGTGCGCGTCATCTCACGGATCAGATCATTTGTCTCTGGTCTCGTCGTTTGGTGCCGATATCGAAGGGCCAAAACAGTTCTTGATATTTCAAGACCATCGATGGGTTTCGACACCAGGCCCATGTCCGAAGGAATAGCGGTGGCTGGCAGGATCACCGCACCTGACCCTTGCCGAGCAAGTTCAACTAACCAATCCACCCGATTTGACCGATAGGCCGCGTAGAGTTCGTGACCATGATCCGCGCAGGTCCCATGCAAAACATCCCGCATTTCGCAATTTAGGCGGTCAAGCATGTCAGTTTTAGCAAGAGTCGAAAGAGAGATCGCACTTAGTTCAGACAACGGATGCGACTTTGACACCACGACCTTGTAGTCCTCTTCATAGAGATGGTCTATACGATAGAGGTCTTCACTGACCTTCTCTGCGGTGACTACAACGTCAAATTCACCATCTCGTAACCCGGCAAGAAGCTCGGGGGTTGGCGCAACGATCAATTCTATTTCGGCTTGCGGCAATCGCGTACGAGTACGCTCCATAGCTGCCGAAATCCTGTTGTGGCCAATCGTTTCTCCGACACCGACAGAGATTGGCACCCGCTCCAAGCGCATATGACGGACAGCCTCCGCCTTCGCCTGTCTCGTCTCATCATGAGCCTTCTGCAATCTTGGCTGCATGAGTTTTCCCAGCGTCGTCAGCCTGCATCCCGCACGGTCCCTGACAAACAGGTCACCTCCAAGCTCGTCTTCAAGTTTCTTGATCGCAGTCGTCAAGGAAGGCTGGGAGACATTGGAGGCGCTGGCTGCGTGGGTGAAGTTTCGGTGCTCGCAGACAGCGAGAAAATACCTGATCTGGTTCATTTCCATCGCCGCATTCTCCGTTACATCTTCAGCCACACCATCAAACCAACTTCAATAGTCAATGTCTATCAAAGAATAGAATTTCGGAATTGGGTTCGGGCGCATTCGGCATGGGACAAAAGTGCATCGAAACCAAACCTGAAGCACTTCAAATCAGGAGACGACCATGAAAACGCAAATCCTTCAGACAGTCGCCGCACTGGCGCTGATCACAACTTCTGCAACTGCACAGGACAACCCAATGGTAAATCATACAGCCAGCTACATCGCCATGCCGGCCGCCGAAGGCCAGACCGGAGCTTTCGCGGAGTTTCTGGCTGGTGCCGCAGCGATCGTGCGGGACACAGAGCCGGGCACCGTCCTTTGGTTTGCTCTGCAAGCCGATGACACGCTCGCAATCTTTGACATCTTCGCAGACGAAGAAGCACGCGACGCTCACTTCTCAGGAGCGGTTGCGGCGGCTTTGAACCAAAACGCCGACGCGCTGGTCTACGGCGGATGGGACGACGGTGTTGTCGCGAATATCAACAACTCCGATGTCCTGTCGGTCAAGGCGCCGGTTGATCTCTCCACGGCAACGACCGCAACTTACATCAAGCTCAAAGCTGCTCCAGGTAAAGGCCCCGAATTGGCAGCCTTGCTGACCGCCGCCGGCCCCATCGTCGCAGAAACTGAACCCAAAACATTGTTCTGGGCGGCGCTGCAGATTGACGAGACCAACTTCGCCATCTTCGACATCTTTGCCGACAACTCTGGCCGCGAAGCGCACTTTGCCGGACAAGTCGCCGGACTCCTGAATGAAAAGGCTTCAGAATTGATCTCAGGTGGATGGGACGACGGTGTGGTGGCAAACGTCCACAATTTCGAAATCCTCGCTACCAAGTAATCTCGAGGTGACTTGAGAAAGAAGTGCCCGGTGCAACCCATCGGGCGCTTTGCTGTTTGAATTTAGATTCACGCCAAAGCGGCCGTGCCGGAACTGGCAAGCGAAGCTCGCACTCGCCTCCGGCTTGGAAAGGGCGGCTATCGGCGGGAACATGTCCGCGCCTTCATCATGCGCGATGGACCTGACACGCTTATCGATCTCGAGAAACGCGCGGTAAAGATGACCGCGGGCATCCAGCAGCGGACCAAGCGCTTCGGCAAGTGCTGGATCGGCCATAACGGCCTGGCGCGACATATCCTCGAACCGGGCATGATAGATCTGTGCTGGCAGCTTGAAGCCGTAGACCTTGAGTAGTCCACGGACCTCGTTCTCGAGGTCTATCCGCCGCCGGAGCAAAGCTCTGCGTGCTGCCAACAGCGTCTTCAGCCTCTGGCTCTCAAGGCTCTTCACATGCACCTCGCGGTACCAACCGGTGCGCAGGATTTGGGCAATGCCGCGTGCATCGTTCCGGTCGGTCTTGTTACGCAGGCTCGACAGGGTCGTCTTCACCTGGCGAGCCTCCATAACGACAACCCGGAAACCTTCTGCCCGCAGACCCGCCGTCAGCCATGGCGTAAGGTTGCCGGTCTCCAGCGCAACGCCATCGACATGCTCAGAAAAGCCTCCTATCGCGTCGGCAATCTCATCGATCTCCGAGGCAACTTCACGCTCAAGGCATACCTTGCCCTGCTCGTCGATAATGCAAAGCGACGATGACCGCAGGCCAACGTCAACACCAACATAATGTCCCATCATAGTCTCCCTGCTTCGCGGTGGTCCAAAGACCAGCGACTATATCAGGGAGGCTCGCCTCCATGTCAGAGCGAGCCGGATTACCTATGCTTTTCGGGACGCCGCAAGCGGCAGTCGAACGGCCAGAAAGGGGCGCTTCGCCGACGAAGCACAACCGGCTGCCGGCGAAGTCGCTTGCTCAGATTTCGGTTGCCTCTGACAACGACAAAGCGTCGTCGACATCCGCCAAGGTAACGAACTGTGTTCTCGATCTTGCTATGGCCTGAAGTATTGGTTGGGCGGAAGGTTGCCTGTGGCTTTGTAAAATGAGCGACGCCTTTGTACGGCCGCAGCGAATGGGTGCCATATTCCTCAGGTGTCAGCCCGATTGCAGTGACCCACTCGTCCACCAGCCTGGCGTATTGGCGGGTGCTCAGATGACCATCGTGCACTACACGGCTTGGAAAAGGCGTAGTCATCGACCGTCCCCTCCGCGTCGCTCAAGCCAAGCAAGCAGGCTGGCCCTTGTCAGCGGCGATCTCGAATTGGACGGGGTCTCCCTGTCTTTCTGCTGGATTACCATCGACCGAGTTCGATGCAGGTCCCGCCACGAGCGTGCCGATCTTGATCTTCACCAGATCGCAGCCTCGAAGCTTGCTGTCGATAGCCAAGTCAAAAGTGCTCGGTCCCTCATCCTTCCCTCTCGGTCAAGGAAGAAGCGAATTGACCAGATTTGTCTGACCTTCAACGCACGTTTAGCGCCAACCTGCCTACCGGCATTCCAAGCAGGTCTTCCTGCAGCAGCAGGGTCGTAATGCTGGGATACCCTTTCACATTTCTCCTCTGGCCGGAAGCGGCCATGAAGAGAACGAATATGGCAGGCTTATCAGCGGCAGATCCCGAGCCCCAAACTAGTCGCTGACTGGTCTGACAAACCGCCCTGGAAGCAGCCGTAAAATACCATGGTGGGATGCTCTAAGGGTGCCATTAGCTTTCGTTTTCTAACGGAGGTCACGATCTGCTATTGTTCCTTTCTTCGGTGCCGTCCTTCCGTGGAGCCGACGCGCCTAAGAGCCGACCGGCGGATTATTGCGGCACAGGGGTCAGGCGTCCGCCAGGGGGAATGCGGGAACCTCGCAACCCTCTGCTGACTTGCGCTGTTAGCGAGTTTGATTGGGAGGTTTGTTAGGTAAGACTTGGCTTATGATCATCGGGGGTTGGTTCTACTTCTGGTTGGCGGCGACCTTCTGGTGCGAGGCGCCGTGCGGGTCGCGAGCCAGTTAGGGTATCCCCTGTTGATCATAGGGCTGACGCTGGTCGGCTTCGGCACCTCGACGCCCCGAACTGGGTCACCTCGGTGCAGGCGGCGGTAAAACGGTTCTCCTGGGATCGCCTTCGGCAATATTGTGGGCTCCAGCATCGCCAACCTGCTGCTGATCCTGGGTGCATCGGCTATGCTCACCCCGATTGTGGTGCAATCGTCAGCGCTGCGCCGAGACGCCGTGCTGATGGTGGCGGTGGCCATTGTATTCGCACTTCTTTCGCCGCTGTTTCCACTGGGGCGACTGGTTGGCCTCATGTTCGTGGCCGCTTTGGGAGCATACATCTGCATCGCAATTCGTCAGGAAGAGCGCAGCAACACCCGCTCTATGGTGCGTCTACTGACAAGAGCCTCGCAGCCCAGAATGGCGATACTGCACTTGTTCCGCAGGAAATCTCCCGGCAGCTCTGTCCTTCTACCGCTTGCAACGTCACTGACAGGTTTGGCGATAGTCGTCCTTTGGGGGATACCGCCTTTCTCGTCAATGGCGCTGTGGACCTTGTCGGTCGGCAGGCATTTCCGAGACCGTGATTGGCCTCACCATAGTGGCAGTAGGCACGTCGATGCCCAGAATTGGTGACGTCCCTTGTCGCCGCCGTCCGGCGCGAGGCTGATGTCGCGTTTGGCAACATCATCGGGTCCAACATCTACAATATTTTGGGTATCGGTGCGGTGTGACGGCAATAATTGCGCCATCTCAGGTGCCGGAGCAGATTGCCAGTTTCGATAATGTTGTGATGGTCGCGGTGTCGGCGCTGGTCTTGTTGTTCGCCTATCTGGGCGACGCCTGGCGCGCGTTGGGGGGCGGCGTCCTTGTGATAGGTTTATATTGGGTATGTGTGGTGGCTATGGCCTTAGGATTGCGATGAATACGGTTCGAGCGACAGTGTTTTTCCTGATGCGCTTGCCTATGTGGGAGAGACTAACAAGTGTCGGCCCAATCGACCCCGTTTTGGACGGTCGAGGCTTACGAGCTAAAACCGCTTAAAGCTGCCG
>NZ_JANQAH010000013.1:7500-189103 GCF_024707125.1 Devosia sp. | reverse complement strand
TCTCGAAAAGAGAAAGACCTCACCCAGGCGCTTTACGAGGGCGAGGCCTTCAAAGGCATGGCTTCGAAAATTATCCGAAGCCAATCAATGGATTGCGACGATCCCTAGAGGATCGACTGGCCCGTGGCCTTCCAGTCCTTGAGGAAGCCCTCGATACCCGCATTGGTCAGCGGGTGGTTCGCAAGCTTCTTGATCACGTCGGGCGGGATGGTGGCGACGTCGGCGCCGGCAAGGGCCACCTGGGTCACGTGGTTGGGCGAGCGGATCGAGGCGGCCAGGATCTGGGTCTCGAACTGGTAGTTGTCGTAGATCGTGCGGATGTCTTCGATCAGCTGTACGCCATCGAGGTTGATGTCATCCAGGCGGCCGAGGAAGGGCGAGATATAGGTCGCGCCGGCCTTGGCAGCGAGCAGGGCCTGGTTGGCCGAGAAGCAGAGCGTGACGTTGGTCTTGACGCCCTTGTCCTTGAAATACTTGGTTGCCTTCAGGCCGTTAAGGGTGAGCGGCAGCTTGATGACGACGTTGGACGCGATCTTGGCGAGGTGCTCGCCTTCGGCAACCATGCCGTCGAATTCGAGGCTGGCAACTTCAGCGGAAACCGGGCCGGGAACGATGGCGCAGATTTCGGCAATGACTTCCTTGAAGTCGCGGCCGGACTTGGCGATCAGCGACGGGTTGGTGGTGACGCCGTCGAGGAGACCGGTTTCATAGAGTTCCTTGATGGCGGCGGTATCTGCAGTATCGACGAAGAACTTCATCGTTCCCTCCTAAAATCTCTGCCAAGTGGCCTTTGGCCAAGGTGTAGCATGGCGGCAGCGTGCCGCAAGCGAAGACAAGTGCAGGGACTTGAAAACCAATGCTGTTTTCCGGTCCCCACCCAATTATCGGGATGCCCCGAGGAAAGCGGCCGCGAGGTCTCCCACGCGATCTTCCGGAATGCCGGCAACGTTGATGCGGCTATCCCCGGTCATATAGACCCCGTTTTCGGCTTTAAGATGTTCGACGGCGTCGTTGCTGAGGCCGAGCAGCGAGAACATGCCGCGATGGTCTGCGACGAAGTCGAAATCGGTGGAATTGGAGCGTTCGCGGATCGCATCTGCGAGCTTTTTCCGCAATGAAATCATGCGGTTACGCATGAGCGCCAGTTCTTCTTCCCACTCAGCGCGCAGAGCCTTGTCCTCGAGGATGGTGCGGATGATCTCGGCACCGTGATCGGGGGCTGGGAATAGGCGCCGCGGATGATGTTCAGCAGCTGCGAATTTGTAATATCTGCTTCTTTTTCATCGCGGGCGATGAGAATGGCGGCGCCGACACGTTCGCGATAGAGCCCGAAATTCTTCGAGCCGGAGAATGCTACCAGAGCTTCGGGCACCGTGGATAGAATTTTGCGGGTGCCATAGGCGTCGGCTTCGATGCCATCGCCGAAGCCTAGATAGGCGAGGTCGACGAAGGGCAGCGCGCCGGTGCGCAGGAGGCTTGCGGCAACCTGGTCCCACTGGTCGTTGGAAAGGTTCGCGCCGGTCGGGTTGTGGCAGCAGCCGTGCAGCAGCACGACATCGCCAGCGCCCAATTTATCAAGCGTTGCCAGCATTTCGGCGAATTTGACGCCGCGCGTTTCCGTATCGAAATAGGGGTAAGTCGCGACCTTGAGGCCGGAATTGATGGCGATCGGGTTGTGGTTGGCCCAGGTCGGGTCCGACACATAAACCGTGGCGCCGGGGCGGGCACGGTTGATGAGCTGCATCAGCACCCAGAGCGAGCCTGTGCCGCCCGGCGCCTGCGCAATGCGGACACGGGAGAGGTCAACGCTACCGGCGAGGACGAGGTCGAGCACCGAGGTGCCAAAGCCCTTGTTGCCGGCGATGCCGAGGTAAGTCTTTGTTTTTTCGTTCGAAAGGATCTTCTCTTCGGCTTTGCGCACCGAGGTCATGACCGGGGTCACGCCCTTTTCGTCTTTGTAGACGCCGACGCCGAGGTCGATCTTGGTGGAACGCTGGTCAGCAGCGTATTCGCCCATGAGCGCAAGAATCTTGTCGCCAGGAGCCTTTGAGAGGTTTTCGAACATTTTTCGGAAGTCCGGTGAGAAGGCGCCGTCTTTATAGGCGGCTGGGGGATTTTTGCAATCTTTTGGGACCTTGTCGGCGACACGAAACCTCGTGGTTCGACAAGCTCACCATGAGGTTTCTACTGGGGTTTTCGGATGCCCGACTTTTCCAGTTCAGCGATCAATTGCGGAACGATTTCAAAGAGATCGCCAATCAGCGCCACGTCGGCGATTTTCACCAGGGGTGCTTCTGGATCGGTATTGATGGCGAAAATCTTCTTGGCGCCCTGGATGCCGGCAAGGTGCTGCAGCGCGCCGGAGATGCCGATGGCGATGTAGAGGTCGGGAGCGATGATCTTGCCGGTTTGGCCGATCTGCCAATCGTTGGGGGCGTAGCCAGCGTCGACCGCGGCGCGGGTGGCGCCGACGGCGGCACCGAGGGTTTTGCCAAGTTTTTCAATCAGTTGAAAACCTTCGGCGGAGGCGACGGAGACGCCGCCGCCGATGACGATCTGGGCTGTCGCGAGATCGGGCGTGTCGCTTTCGGTACGGTGGGCAGCGAGGAAGCGGGCGGCGGAAGTGACTGAAAGGTCTAGGTTTTCGACCGGCGCGGCATTGCCCGAGGCGGCTGGGCGGAAAGCCGAGGCGCGGAAGGTCAGGAGGTGCTTTGGCTGCGGGTCGGTGACGGTTTCGAGCGCGTTACCGGCGTAAATCGGGCGGGTAAAGCGGTTGGCACCTTCAATTGCGACGATGTCGGTGACCGGCTGGATATCGAGCTTTGCGGCGAGGCGTGGGATAACGTCCTTGCCTACCGACGAGGCACTCGCGCTAACAGACTGGTAGCGTTGAGCGAGGCTTTCGAGGGAATTGGTGATGGATTCGGCGGTTTCGGCCGCCTTCACCACTTGGACTATCCGAACACCGGCGATTTGAGCGGCTGATGCAGCGATGTTGCCGGGGTTTTCGGCGACGACCAGGACGTCAACGGGACCGAGTTGGTTCGCGGCCGCGACCAAGCGGGCGGTGGCGGGCGAGAGTTCGCCCTTGTCGTGATCGGCAAGCAGGAGAACCGACATCAGAGCGCCTCCATCTCGTTGACTTCGGAGGCGATGGCGCTGGCGAGGTCGGCAACCGAGCCGACGGTCTTGCCGGGGACACGTTCAGCGGGCGGGGATATCTTTTCGATCGTGAGGCGCGGAGTGAGGTCGACGCCGAAGGTGTCGGCCGGGCGCACGGCGAGCGGCTTCGAGCGCGCCTTCATCACCATGGGGAGCGCAGCGTTGCGCGGGGTATTGAGGCGGAGGTCGGCGGTGACGACGGCGGGGAGCGGAACCGCAATCGTCTCGCGGCCGTAATCGACTTCGCGGGTGACTTCCAGTTCGGAGCCTTTCACCACGATTTCCGAGGCGAAGGTGGCTTGCGGGCGGTTGGTGAGGGCAGCGAGCATCTGGCCGACATGGTTGGAATCGTCGTCGACGGCCTGCTTGCCCAAGAGGATCAGGTCGGGTTGTTCTTCGTCGGCCACCTTTGCCAGAAGCTTGGCGATGGTGAGGGTTTCGAGGGCCGCATCGGTTTCGACGAGAATGCCGCGATGGGCACCCATAGCGAGGGCCGTAAGAATGACGTCGTTGCTCTGCTTGGGGCCGACGGAGACGATGACCACTTCGCTCGCCTGGCCCTTTTCGGCCAGTTGCACGGCGGCTTCCACCGCGTGCTTGCAGAAGGGATTCATCGACATGCGTACGCCAGTGGTCTCTACGCCAGTTCCATCGGGACGGACGCGGATGCGGACATTGTGGTCGACGACGCGCTTGACGGCGACGAGGATTTTCATGGGCGGCTCCGAATTTGGGGGTTCAATGGCAGGTTGAGCCGGGACGGGCAAGGCACGGGAGGGGAATTTCGGTTCGGTCGCGAGGGGAATGTTAGAAAGGGGTGCCTGAACTCCAATCCGTCGTCACTACCGGGCTTGTCCCGGTAGTCCATGCAGAGGCGAGATGGATTGCCGGGACAAGCCCGGCAATGACGGTAACTTTGGGGTTGGGGGACAGATGACCCGGTGGCCCTCCGGCCAAAATCTGCGTGCAAGCATTGACGCCACACGTTGGGGCAGAGACACTGTCTCATCCCCATCTGCTTTGGACTTGTTATGCCTATCCTCAACCGCATTGCCGAATTTCATGATGAAATCACCGCCTGGCGACGGGATTTGCATCAGCATCCGGAAGTGCTGTTCGAGGTGCATCGGACGGCCGGGATCGTGGCGGAAAAGCTCAAGGCGTTTGGCGTCGATGAGGTGGTGACCGGGCTCGGGCGCACGGGCGTTGTCGGCATCATCAATGGGCGGACCAATACCAGCGGCAAGACCATTGGCCTGCGCGCCGATATGGATGCGCTGACGGTGACGGAGAAGACCGGGGCCGCCTATGCCTCGACCAATCAGGGCAAGATGCATGCCTGTGGGCACGACGGGCATACGGCGATGCTGCTGGGTGCGGCAAAATATCTGGCCGAGACGCGGAATTTTGATGGGCGCATTGCGCTGATCTTCCAGCCGGCCGAAGAGGGTGGCGGCGGCGGCAAGGTGATGCTTGACGACGGCCTCATCGAAAAATTCGACATTTCCGAATTTTACGGGATGCACAATTGGCCGGGCATGCCAGTGGGGCATTTCGGCATTCGCCATGGTGGGATCATGGCTGCGACGGATCGGTTCTACATCACCATTACCGGCCAGGGTGGGCACGCGGCGCGGCCGCAGCAGACGGTCGACCCGATCATCGTCGCCGCGCAGATGGTGACGGCGCTGCAGACGATCGTCTCGCGCAACCTCGATCCGCTGGAATCGGCGGTGCTGAGCGTGACGATGATCGAGGCGGGTGAAGCCGACAATGTGATTTCGCAGACAGCGAAGATTACCGGCACGGTGCGCACGCTTGATGGCGGTGTGCAGGATTTTATCGAGGCGCGGCTCGGGGAGATCGTGCCGCAGTTTGCGCAGAGTTTTGGCGCGAGCGCGGTGATCCGCTATGCGCGGGGTTATCCGGTGACGGTCAACTCGGCACGGGAAGCGGATTTTGCGGCGGATGTCGCCACCGAAGTTGCGGGCGCAGAGCGGGTGGACCGGAATACACCGCCGTCCATGGGTGGGGAGGATTTCTCCTTCATGCTCAATGAGCGGCCGGGGGCCTACATCTTCATCGGCAATGGGGATTCGTCGGAGCTGCATACGGATACGTATGATTTCAATGACGAGGCTATTCCGGTGGGGACGAGCTATTGGGTGCGGCTGGCCGAGACGGCGCTGAAGGTTTCGTAACCTCCACTCCCACTGCATGTACCTGATATCTCAAGATGGGCCCCGGCCTTCGCCGGGGGTGACAACCGGGGTTGGGATAAGTGCCGGTCCCTGCCGCCGCGTCATTCCCGCGAAAGCGGGAATCTCAACGCACGGAAACAGAGATTCCCGCTTTCGCGGGAATGACGCCGTGTTTTTGGTGGGTTCGGGGTGAGCGCCCCGGTGCTACAAACTCAAGATATACAGCCATCCCGAAATCGTCACGGCTGAGAGCACCGTGGCGATGAGGATGGTGTTTGTCGCGACGCTCACCCCGCGATCGTAGTACGTCGCGAAAACATAGATATTGACGCCCGCCGGCATGGCCGAGAGCAAAATGCCGTAGCGGGCGATTTCGAGTGGGACGTGCAGGACCCAGACCATCAGCACATAGGCGATGGCGGGGTGCAGGATCAGTTTTATGAGGGAGGCGACGAGCGCCTGCTTCCAGTTTTCCGAGAGCTTGAATTCGACCAGGGCGCCGCCGATGCCGAAAAGGGCGGCGGGGACGACGGCCTGGCTCATCATGACGAAGAAGGCTTCGGCCGGTTCGATCAGCTGGATTTCGAGCAGTGAGCCGATGATGCCTGCGGCGATGCCCCAGATCAGCGGATTGGAAACGACGCGGCGGAAGGCGACGACGAGAGTCTTGCCCAGCGGCTGGCCGTCGCGCTTGACCAGTTCCATGGTGACCATGCCGACAGTGAGCAGGATGGCGCCATGGAGGCCGATGATGGAGAGGGTGACCGGGAGGGCGCCATCGCCATAGGCACGGGTGAGGATGGGCAGGCCCACAAGCACGGTATTGGTAAAAGTGCCGGAAAAGCCGGCGGCGACGCTTTCGCCCGGGCGATTGCCGAAGCCGCGGCGCGCAATGAAAATGCCCACGGCGAAACAGACGAAGGCGCCCAGGTAGAAGGGGCCGATGATCGACAGATTGAAGGCCGACCTGAAATCACTCGTCGAAATAGAGTAGAAGAGGAGGCAGGGCGTCGCGAAATTGTTCACGAAAGCGATGAGGCTTTTGACGCCTTCGGCCGGATAGAGCCGCTTGAGCACGGCGACATAGCCCAGGCCCATGAGGGCGAAAATGGGCAGGATGACGAAGATAATGTCGAGCATTGGCCGAGGATCCGGGCCGGGAAGGCAAAGGAGGCCTAGACCCTTGGCGTGGCTTGGTCAACCTTGATCTTGTATGGAAGAATTGCCTCACACACCATGGCATTCCCCCGAAAGCGGGAATCCCTGTTTCGGGGGTGAGATTCCCGCTTTCGCGGGAATGACGCAGTGGTTTTGTAGGAAGGCTTCGTGCTTCGGCCGTGGGCTAGCGTCACGCCACCAAACGAAACAAATCCTGTTCCAAAACGAAAGCAAATGACTTACATACGAACCATTCTTGGAGCGAAGCGATATGAGTGAGTCAGTGCTGGATCTGTTCGTCATCGGCGGCGGCATTAATGGGGCCAGCGTGGCGCGCGATGCGGTGGGGCGCGGGTTTTCGGTTGGCCTTGCCGAGATGAACGATTTTGCTTCGGGCACGAGCTCGGCGGCGACCAAGCTGATCCATGGCGGGTTGCGCTATTTGGAACACTACGAATTCCGGCTGGTGCATGAGGCGCTGGCGGAGCGCGAGATTCTTTGGGCGGCGGCGCCGCATATCATTCGGCCGCTGCGCTTCGTGCTGCCGCATCACAAGGGACTGCGGCCAGCAATGGTGCTGCGCACGGGCCTCGCCATGTATGACTATATGGGCGGACGAAAGCTGCTGCCGCCGACCAAAACGCTTGATCTGACACGGGATGTCACCGGAAAGCCGCTGAAGCCGGGTTTCAGGCTCGGGTTCGAATATTCGGATTGCTGGGTCGATGATGCGCGCTTCGTGGTGCTCAACCTGCGCGATGCGGCCAACAAGGGCGCAAAAATCTATCCGAGGACGAAGGTAACCTCGGCGCGAAAGGAAAACGGCGCCTGGACGATTTCGCTTGAGGGCGAAGGCGGCACGCAGACGGTGCGCGCCAAGATGATCGTCAATGCGGCGGGGCCGTGGGTCGACAATGTTATCAATGGCGTGATGGGCAAGAACGGGGCGCATAATGTGCGACTGGTTCAGGGCAGCCATATCGTGGTGAAAAAGCTCTATGACCACGACCGCTGCTACATTTTCCAGAATGGCGATGGGCGGATCATTTTCGCCATTCCCTATCAGGATGATTTCACGCTGATCGGCACCACGGACCGCGACTACAAGGGCGATCCGAAGGATGTCAAAATCTCTCAGGAAGAGACGGACTATTTGCTGAGCGCGGCGAGCGAGTATTTTGCCAAGCCCGTGACGAAAGACGAGATCGTCTGGACCTATTCGGGCGTAAGGCCGCTGTTTGACGATGGCGCGAGCGCGGCGCAGGAGGCGACGCGGGACTATGTGCTCAAGGTCGAGGGCGACAAGACAACGGGGGCCGTGGTCAATGTGTTTGGCGGCAAGCTGACGACGTCGCGGCGATTGGCGGAATCGGTGCTTGAGAAGATTGAAGAGGTTTTGGGGAAGAAGAAGGGGGCCTGGACCAAGGTCAGCACCCTGCCCGGCGGTGATTTCGGGCCGCTCAGCTTTGATGCGGAAGTGCGGCGGCTGGGGCTCGACTATCCGGAATTGCCGGGGACACTGCTGAAGCGGTTGATGCGGCTTTATGGGAGCAAGGCTCGGGTGCTGCTGGGGGATCGGAAGACCGTGGACGCGCTGGGGCAGCATTTTGGCGCGGACCTTTATGCGGCCGAGGTCGATTATCAGGTTGAACATGAGTGGGCGCGGACGGCACAAGATGTGCTGTGGCGGCGCACGAAATTGGGGCTGCGGGTTGGCGCCGAGGATGTGGCGCGGCTTGAGGGGCATTTGGCCGCGTAGGCCCGGCGCGCACCGCGCTGTTCCCTCCCCTTGATGGGGAGGGAGACGAAGGAGCCGAGAGAGCTTCGCGAGAGGAGAATGCGTTGACAAATTTTGTGCTGGCGATCGATCAGGGCACGACGTCGAGCCGGGCGATTGTGTTCGATGGCGACCGGAAGGTGGTCGGGGTCGGGCAGAAGGAATTTTCTCAAGTCTTTCCGCAGGATGGCTGGGTGGAGCACGATCCGGAGGAAATCTGGGAGAGTGTGGTTGCCACCATCAGGACCGCGCTGGGTGAGGCCAAGGTTGGTGCCGGCGATATTGCGGCGATCGGAATTACCAATCAGCGCGAGACGGTTGTTGTCTGGGATCGGGCGACGGGGAAGCCGATCTACAATGCGATTGTCTGGCAGGATCGGCGGACTTCGGCGACTTGCGCGGAGCTGAAGCGCGCGGGGCATGAGGCGCTGTTTACCGAGCGGACTGGGTTGCTGCTCGACCCCTATTTTTCCGGCACGAAGGTGAAATGGTTGCTCGACAATGTCGAGGGCGCGCGGGTCCGCGCGGAAGCTGGGGAGCTGGCTTTCGGGACTGTGGACGCGTTCCTGATCTGGCGGCTGACGGGCGGCAAGGTGCATGCGACCGACGCGACCAATGCGGCGCGGACGCTGATGTTCGATATCGGGCGCAATCAGTGGGACGAGGAGCTGCTGGGTATCCTTGGAGTACCCGCAAAGCTGCTGCCCGAGGTGAAAGATTGTGCGGATGATTTTGGGGTGACCGAATTGTTCGGCGCGCCGATCCCTATTCTTGGGGTCGCGGGAGACCAGCATGCGGCGACCATTGGACAGGCTTGTTTTGCGCCGGGGATGTTGAAGTCGACATATGGCACGGGCTGCTTTGCGGTGCTCAATACCGGGCGCGATATGGTGCGCTCGCAGAACCGGCTGCTCACCACCATTGCCTATCGGCTGAATGGCGAGACGACTTATGCGCTTGAAGGTTCGATCTTCATCGCGGGCGCGGCGGTGCAGTGGATTCGTGATGGGCTGAAGCTGGTAAAGCACGCGAGCGAGACCGGGCCGCTGGCGCGGACGGCGGATCCGAGCCAGAACGTCTATATGGTGCCGGCCTTTGTAGGGCTGGGGGCGCCGTGGTGGGACGCCGAGGCGCGCGGGGCGATCTTTGGCATTACCCGTAATACCGGGCCGGCGGAGATCGCCCGAGCGGCGCTGGAGGCGGTTTGCTACCAGACGCGGGACCTGCTGGAGGCCATGCACCGGGACTGGGCGCCGAGTGGCGATACGGTGCTGCGCGTCGATGGCGGGATGGTCGCTTCGGACTGGACCATGCAGTTTCTGGCCGACGTGCTCGACGCGCCGGTGGACCGGCCGACGATACTGGAGACGACGGCGCTTGGCGTGGCCTGGCTCGCGGGCATGAAGGCCGGGGTGTGGCCTGATATGGACGAGTTTGCCGCTGGCTGGGCAAGGGATCAGCGGTTTGAGCCGGCGATGGATGCGGACGAGCGCAAGGCGAAGGTCGCGGGCTGGGATGATGCAGTGCGGCGGGTTCTGACGCAGTAGTATCGGCAAACACCGGTCCGGCACCTCCCCCTTCACGGGGGAGGATGGGAGGGGGTGCGGGAGCCACGGTTTCTGGGTGTGTGAACACCCCTCCCCTTCCCTCCCCGTCAAGGGGAGGGTGTCAGATCGAGCATGAGGGGAAACCTAGCCTTCTTCGCCCTCGACGGTTGGGGCGGGTTCGTCGTCTTCGGCGGGGCTCGGCTGGTTGACGTTGGGATTGTCGCGCAGAAGCGTCGTCACTTCATTGTCGAGTGTGACCATGAAGCGCTCGATGCGGGTGCCGTTGGAACCAAAGTCGTGCGGGGCGTTGATCGAGGCCGAGCGCATGTCGACCTTGGCGCCGGTGGGCGTGGGGGCGATGCGGAGGACGGCTTCTTCGCGCCAGCCGGGAATGGTGGCGATGCGGGCGTTGATGCGGCCGGGTGTGCCATCAAGGCCGGGTGCGCGGGTGAGGCGGATATCCCAGCCTTCGTTCTGCGCGAGCCGCTCGACCACGCCGAAGAGAGACACGACATCGAGCGGATAGGTGCGTGTCGTCGCATTGGGGAAGATGCGCGTCTGCTCGTCTGCGGAGATGAGCTTTGGAGGCGGCATTTTCGCGGTATCGGGCAGGAAGAGTAGCGGCAGTTCACCGCGCGGGACGGTGGCGATGTCGGTGACTGGCGGGTAGCGCCAGGCGTAGTGGCCATAATAGGCGAAGGGCGCGAGGCAGATGAGGCCGAGGAAGAGGCCCGATAGGGCCTTGCCCCAGCCCTGGTCACCGGAAAACCAGAGGCGGATGAGCGCCAAGAGGCCGACGAGCGCGGCGAGCGCCGAGACGATCAGCGCCAGAATCGCGACGGTGAAGAAGCTGGGCGAGTCGATCAGCCCCAGATGGTGCATGCCGACGGGCAGAATGACGAGCGGAATGGCAATTCTGCCAATCCGGCGGGCCCAGATGGCCGTTTTCGACGTTCTGATCAGTATGCGCACGAAGAGGCTTTTCCCTTGCTGGCGCCTGTTTTACGTCAAAGGTCTTGGGATTGTTTAAACTTGTCGCGATTTCGCCGAGCGAAACGCTGACTTAGGGGTAAAGGCGCGCGTTATGCCAGCCGGCATCGGGCGTTTCGCGGGTGAAGCGGACGCGGTCATGGAGGCGGTATTCGCCATCCTTCCAGAATTCCATCATCGTGGGCAGAATCCGGAAGCCGGCCCAGTGGGCGGGACGAACGACCTCGGCGGTACCGATCTCGGCGGTGAGGGCTTCGACGCGGGCGATGAGGGTTTCGCGATTTTCGAGCGGGCGCGACTGCAGCGAGGCAGACGAGGCGATCTGGCTGCCGCGATGGCGCGAGGCGAAATAGGTGTCGGATTCGGTGGTGCTGACGACTTCCACCGGGCCACGCAGGCGCACCTGGCGACGGAGCGACTTCCAGTGGAAGGCCGCAGCTGCCTGCGGATTGGCGAGGAGCTGGCGGCCCTTGTCGCTCTCGAAATTGGTGAAGAAGCAGAAGCCTCTCTTGTCGCGGGCATTGAGCAGGACCATGCGGACATCGGGCATGCCGGTCTCGTCGGCGCTGGCAATGGCCATGGCGTTGGGATCGTTGGTCTCGGCTTCCTGGGCGAGGGCAAACCACTCCTCGAATACGGCAAAGGGATCGAGGTCGGAACGGTTCCCGTCATCGAAAAGGCGTTCGGTGAGTGTCTGCAGCATCGTCATATTTCCCGGGCTTTTGGCCCTCTCAAACTGGACAAGCCGAGGGGGCGTGGCCATATAGGACTCGAATTGTGGGCGAAGCAACGCCCGACCCAAACAGATTGGACCAAATGCGCGATCCTTACACCGTGCTCGGGGTGCCGCGGTCCGCAAGCGAGAAGGACATCAAGTCCGCCTATCGCAAGCTGGCCAAGAAGTATCACCCCGATCAGAATCCCGACGACCCTTCGGCACATGGAAAATTTGCCGAGGCAACGCATGCCTATGACCTGCTCAATGACGCGGAAAAGCGCGGCCAGTTCGACCGCGGGGAAATCGACGCGGAAGGCAATCCGCGATTTGCCGGCTTTGGCAATGGTGGCTTTGGCGGCGGCGCCGGCCGTGGCGCGCGGCCGGGTGCCGGTGGCGGCGCAGGCGGGTTTTCGGCCGAAGACATTTTGAAAGAGTTCATGAGCGGCTTTGGCGGCCAGCCCCGCGGCGGTGCACGTCCGGGTGGCGGCGCTGGTGGCGCGCAATGGGACCCCTTTGCCGGTGGCGCGACGGGCGCTGCAGGCGCCGGGGCTGGCGCGCGCATGAAGGGCGACGACGTGGTCGTCAATGCGACCGTGTCACTGGAAGAAGCGCACAAGGCGGCTTCCGTGCCGGTGCGCATGCCTTCGGGCAAGATGCTGAACGTGAAACTGCCCGAGAAGGTGGAAGAAGGTCAGCAGATCCGGCTCAAGGGCCAGGGCACGGCCAATGCCTTTGGCGAGCCGGGCGATGCGCTGGTGACGGTGCGCTTTGAAAAATCAAAAGTGTTTCGGCGCGATGGGCATGATGTGCGCACCGATGTTTCGGTGACGCTTTATGAAGCCGTGCTCGGCGCGAAAGTGCGCGTGCCGACGCTCGATGGTTCGGTGGAACTGAACCTGCCGCCGGGTGTGGACACGGGCAAGGCGCTGCGTCTCAAGGGCAAGGGCCTTTATGGCGATGGCGATCTCTATGTGAACATCCGAGTGGTGCTGCCGCCGGGTGGCGACCCCGATCTTGAAGCGCTGGCGCGGTTTATGCGCGACCAGAAGCCGTACAAGGTGCGGGAGAGCTAAACCTTGCCAGGAAGCGTCGTCGTTGCGCTGATCGTGGCGGCCGTGCTGATGGTGGGCGGGCTGGTGGTGCTTGGCATCCCCGGCGCGATTTATGCCGTGGTAACGGCGCCGGTCGCGGAGCTTTTGCGCGGGCTGCCGGCGGGGAGCCTGCTCAGCGGCGATCGGGCCTGGCCGCTGGCGATCGTGATGACGCTGGCGGTGCCGCCGGCTTTGCCGCTGGCGGTGTGGCTCGTGGGGTGGCTGCGGCCGGCCGCCGGGTGGGTCGAGGCGGCGGCGTGGGTCGTTGGCGGGGTTTATCTCTGGGCGCTGGCGGTTGTGGTGGGGTTGAGTTTTTAGGGGCTTTTGGTTCTCCTAGATCCCGCGGGGAATCCAGGACGTGGCGAGGTGAGATTCCCGCTTTCGCGGGAATGACGCCGTGGGATACCTCAGCCCCAGTGCTCGGCGATCTGCGGGTACAGATCTCGCCACTCTGGGTTCATTGCTGAAATCAGCTCATTCTTCCATGCCCGGTTCCACTTCTTGATCTGCTTCTCGCGCATGATGGCGCCTTCGGCCGAACCTTGGTGCTCATACCAGACGAGATAGTGGACGTGGTAACGCCGGCTAAAGCCATCAAGCAGGTCGTTTCGATGGATGTAGGTTCGACCAATAAGATCACTGGTGACGCCGGTATAGACGACCGACTTTGTCTTATTCGTCAGGATGTAGACGTAGAATTCCTTGTCCATCGCTGCGCCCCGACAGCAGAATTCCATCAATCTAGCACTGCGTCATTCCCGCGAAAGCGGGAACCTCTGCTGAGGTGAAGGGAGATTCCCGCTTTCGCGGGAATGACGTCGTGGGTGAGGGGTAGATTTGAGGGCAACCGATGTAGTCGCCCTACCCCCTTGGCGCCGCTGCTCTCTGCAATCTGTCGTTGATCGCTTCGCCCAGACCTTCCTGCGGAATGGACGCCACGGCGATCATCTGTGCACCGGTCGCGTCCAGTTCATGAAGCATCGAGAAGAGATTGCGGGCGGCTTCGTGGAGGTCGGCGGTGGGGGAGAGATTTCGGGTTTCGCCAGCGAAGGCGGGAACGGGGCCAAAGGCTAAAAAGGCCTCGCCGATCTGAGGAGTCGTGTCGAGCCGCATGGACGCATTGGGGGCGTAGTGGCTCAGGAGCATGCCGGGGGCGGAGATTTTGGCGCCTTTGGCGGCGCGGGTGACCTTGCGGCCAAAGGCATTTTCGATGTCTTCGCGCGCCAGAGCGCCGGCGCGGAGCTGGATGATGTTTTCGCCATCGACCGCCACGATGGTCGATTCAACGCCGGCCTTGCAGGCGCCGCCGTCGAGCACGGGGACCTTGCCACCAAAACCGCGGCGGACTTGCTCGGCCGTTGTCGGCGAGAGCTTTCCGGATGGATTGGCCGAGGGCGCGGAGAGCGGGCGGCCGGTGGCGCGGAGGAGCGCCAAAGCGACCGGATGATCGGGCATGCGTAAGGCAACGGTGTCGAGGCCGGCGGTGGCGACGTCGGCAAGGCCGTGGGCGGGGCGCAGGGGGACCACAATGCTGAGGGGGCCGGGCCAGAATTTTTGAGCGAGTTCTCGCGCCAATGGCGAAAAAGACGGCGAGCTTTTCGGCCATTTCGAGATCGGCCACGTGGGCGATCAAGGGATTGAAGCGGGGGCGGCCCTTGGTTTCGTAGATTGAGAGCACGGCATCGGGATTGGTCGCATCGGCGCCGAGGCCATAGACCGTCTCGGTGGGAAAGGCGACGAGATTGCCGGCGCGGAGGGACGCGGCGGCTTCGGCAATGGCCTGATCGTCGGGGAATGTGCTCATGGGCGGTGTTTGACAACAGGCGGGGCGCGCGTCAAGTCGGCGGGGCGCGAGCGAACGTTTGTCGCGTTTTCGCAGCGGAAAAGTGGTATGCCCTTTTCCAGCAAACGCTCCGAAGGCCACTGTGACCACGCTCCTTGTCAGCCAGACCAATTTTGCCGACCACCGTACCCCGCCCGGCCATCCCGAGCGGGCCGATCGCATCATCGCGGTCGAGGAAGCGCTGGCGACGGAGGAATTCGAGCGGCTGATGCGGCGCGAGGCGCCCTATGGCGACATTACGCTCGCCGAACTTGTGCATGACGAGCGCTATATGGCGCGGCTGCGCATGGCGCGGCCGGCAGAGGGCATCGGGCAGGTCGATCCTGATACCTATATTTCGGACCAGTCACTTTCGGCGGCGGCGACTGGACTGGGCGGGGCCATGGCCGCGCTCGATGCGGTCGTCATGGGGGAAGTGGACAATGCCTTTTGCGCCATTCGTCCGCCGGGGCATCATGCGGAAATCGACCGGCCGATGGGGTTTTGTCTCATCAACACCGTGGCCATCGTGGCGCGCGAGGCGCAGCGGAAATATGGGGCGGAGCGGGTCGCGATCATTGATTTCGACGTGCATCACGGCAATGGCACGCAGGACATTTTTTATGACGATGCCAGCGTCTTCTACGCTTCGAGCCACCAGATGCCGCTGTTTCCGGGCACGGGGCATCCGAGCGAGCATGGCGTCGGCAATATCGTCAATACGGCGCTGAAGGCGCATACGGACGGCTCGGAGATGCGGGCGGCCTATAATGAGATCATCCTGCCGGCGCTCGACAATTTTGCCCCCGATCTGATCCTGATCTCCGCAGGCTTTGATGCGCATAAGCGCGATCCCCTGGCGCAGCTCGAATGGGAAGACCAGGACTTTGCCTGGGTCACCGGAAAGTTGATGGATGTGGCCGAACGCCGCTGCGGCAATCGCATTGTGTCGCTGCTCGAAGGTGGCTATGACCTCAAGGGCCTTGCCGGAGGCGTGCGCCAGCACGTGGCCATGCTGATGGACGGGGCGACGAGTTCTCTCAATTTTTAGGATGGCGCCATGGCCGGAACAGCCGAGGATGTGAAAACCCTGAGCTTCGAAGCGGCTTTGGAGCAGCTCGAACAGATCGTGCAGAAGCTCGAAAGCGGGCGGGCGCCGCTGGCCGAATCCATCGCCATCTATGAGCGTGGCGAAGCGCTGAAGGCGCATTGCGAGATGCTGCTGAAGACGGCGGAAGCGCGGATCGAAAAGATTACGCTGAGCCGCGAAGGCAAGGCGATCGGCACTGAGCCGCTCGACGCGAATTGAGATTTGCCTGATGTCGGCAGCGTCATTCCCGCGAAAGCGGGAATCCCTGACCGGTAGAGTGAGATTCCCGCTTACGCGGGAATGACGTGGCGGGGACGGTAGGCACATTGGTCGACCGATGCCCCTGATGCAGAAAAGCCCAAAAGAATGACGACGAACAAGACGCTGCGCAATTTCCGTATTGTGCTTTGGGTGCTGGTGGCCGTGGCGGCGCTGGGGGCGACGTTTCTTTATGTGTTTCGGCCGCCGCAGCGGCCGCTGGGGCTCAATGGACAGAGCTTTGCGCTGAATTCGTCGCAGGGCGGGACGTTCACCGAGAAGGATCTGGTGGGCACGCCGACGCTGCTGTTCTTCGGCTATACGTTCTGCCCCGATGTGTGCCCGACGACGCTGGCCGAAACCATGGCCTGGCGCACGGAACTGGGGCTAACGCCGGATGATCTTCGTATTGTCTTCGTCACCGTCGACCCCGAGCGCGATACGCTCGATATGGTGAAAAGCTATGTCGAAGGATTTGATCCCAGTGTGATCGGGCTGGTGGGGGATCAGGCAGCGACCGACCAGGTGAAGGCCGCGTTCGGCGTGTTTTCGGAAAAGGCCGGCGATGTCGAGAGCGAGTTCTATCTCGTCAATCACACGGCGCTGACGTTCCTGATCGACAAGAACGGCTCGTTCCAGGGGACTGTCGCCTATGAAGAGGCGCAGGATACGGCGCTGGCCAAGGTCAAGCGGCTCGTCGGGCAGTGAGCACCCGCATTCGCCTCGATCTGGCGATTGAGCAGCGAAGGCTGCTTCCGAGCCGCGCGCGGGCGCGCGATGCGATCCTGCGCGGGACGGTGAGCGTCAATGGCGAGCCGGCCAGGAAGCCAAACCAGATGGTGGGGGCGGATGATGTCATTGCGCTCGATGATCCGGCCTCGGGCTTTGTGTCGCGGGCGGCGCTAAAACTGGTGGCGGGGCTCGAAGCGGGCGGGATCAGCGTCGAGGGGAAGGTTTGCCTCGATGTCGGCTCGTCGACCGGGGGCTTTACCCAGGTGCTAGTCGAGCGTGGGGCGGCCAAGGTTTTTGCCGTCGATGTGGGGCATGACCAGTTGCATCGGCGACTCAAGGGGCATCCGCGCGTCGTGAGCCTTGAGGGCTTTAATGCGCGCGAGATTTCGCGCGAGGAAATCCCCGAGCCGGTGGACCTGCTGGTTTCGGATTTGAGCTTTGTGTCGGTGACGAAAGTCCTGGAGGCGCCGCTGGGGCTTTGTGCGCCGCGGGCCGAGGCGGTGATCCTGTTCAAGCCGCAGTTTGAAGTTGGGCGCGATTTTGTCGGCAAGGGCGGTATTGTTACGGACGCGGAAGCCGTTGCGCGGGCGATGGGCGAGGTGATCGCCTTTGTCGAGGCGCAGGGATTTGCGCATCGGCTGAGTGTGGCCTCGCCGATTGCCGGCGGGGATGGGAATCTCGAGACGGTGCTGGTGTTTTCGCGGGGCTACCCATAGACGCGCCAGGCGTCAAAGCTGCCGCCGGCGATCATGGCCCAATAGAGTTTACCCGAATTGGTGCGCGCCACGGCGAGGCCGAATTCTGTGAACTTTGGCGAGAGCAGCGTGTTGCGGTGACCCTGACTTTCGAGCCAGCCGCCGATAACATCAGGCAGGGTCTTGTAACCCTTGGCGACGTTTTCGCCCACGGCACCGAGATAGCCGGCCTCGGTGACGCGCTGGCGGAGGGTCACGCCGAGATCGTGGCTGAGCTTATCCTGGCGGGCCATGAGGCGGGCTTGGGAGAGGGCGGCGGTTTCGAGGCGCGGATTGTAGGTCCAGGGCGGGGCGCCGTTGGCTTTTCGCGTCGTATTGATGGCCGAGAGGATTTCGTCGCGCGTCAGGCTTTCGGGCCGGTTCGAAGTGGCGGCAGGCAGCGGCGGGATGGTGGCCGAACAGGCGGAAAGCAGGCTGGCGGCGCCGAAGACGAGAAGGGCGCGGCGGGAAAGGTGCGTCATCGAGGGATTTCCAGGGCGATCAGGCAAGGTCATAGGCGCTGAGGAGATTGGGCAGGCAGGCGAGTTGCCCGGTGATGGCATTGCCGTCTTCGAGATCCCAACAGGCGGAAAGCGCGGCGTGGGCGGCGGCCCAGCCGAGGATGCGCTTGCGATTGTAGCCGAGGCGTTGGGAGAGAATATCGGCGCGGGCGGCGATGCGGCGCGGATCGGAGGCGATCTCTACGCCACGCTCGGGATTGATGAAGACATTGGCGGTTTCGTAGGCGGGGTCGCCGAGAAGCCCCTTGGGATCTACCGCCAGCCAGCCGCGATCCGAACTCATGATATTGTCATGGTGGAGATCGCCATGGAGCGGCACGATGGCGCTGGGCTTGTCGAAGAGTTTTAGGGCGATGCCGGCGGAGCGGGCGTAGAGATCGCGCGCGGTGCGGGGCCAGGCGCGCACGTCGGTATCGAACAGCGCCTGGAAGCGATCGCGCAGGGGTTCGAGGCCTTCGGGGGCGTCGGGGCGCGGCTTGTGGAGGCTGGCGACGACAGTGGCGATGGCGATGGTGCCTTCGTCGTCTTTGCCGGCGCGGACGGGTTCGCCCAGCGTGCCGCCATCGAGCCATTCCATGAAAATGGTATCGCCATGGGTATCAAAGACGGTGGCGGCGCCGTCGCCTTCGTACCACTGGAGGAGGCGGACGCCCCTGCCCTCTTCCCTGGAGGCTTCAGGTTTGATGATTTTCAGCGCCGCAAAATTGCGGCCGTTCTGCTCGACGCGAAAGAGCCAGCTGCGCGGCGTTTCGGCCACGGGCGTGGATTTCGTCAGGGACCAACGGATCATGGCGCGGCTGAGCGCGGTTTCTGCAGGAGACTGATTCATCATGGCGCCATTAGAGCAGAAGGCGGCGAACGATTCGACTGATGTTGCGCCTTTGGCGTGAGAAGGTGATGAAAGTGTGGTGGAAGTCACGCCAACCACCACGTCATTCCCGCGAAAGCGGGAATCTAGGGCCAGAAACGGAGATCCCCGCTTTCGCGGGGATGACACTGTGGTTGGAAATGAGAGCAGAGCGTAGCGGCGCCTACTTGATCTTGTAGGCGTCTTTCGCTGCCTGGTAGCTCAGATGCTTGGCGATTTCTTCGGCTGAGGATTTGGTCAGCCGGTTTTCACCGACCCAGCGGCCGAGGAAGCCGCAGACTTCGCGGCGCCAGACGTCGTGGCGGGCGGGGATCGAGAGGAGCGCGCGGGTGTCGTCGTTGAAGCCGGCGAGATTGTAAAAACCGGCGGTTTCGACGACCTGGTCGAGATAGCGGCGGATGCCCTGCGGGGAATCGTGGAACCACCAGGGCGGGCCGATCATCAGGGCGGGCCAGTAGCCGGCCATGGGGGCGAGTTCGCGGGCATAGGTGGTTTCGTCGAGGACGAACATGATGAGCCGCAGGTTGGGCTCGTTGCCGCAGCGCGAGAGAAGGGCGCGGAGGCCGCCGACATAATCGGTGGGGCCGGGAATATCGGCGCCGAGATCGGGGCCGCGTTCTCCAAAGAGCAGCGGATCGGTATTGCGGCGCGAGCCGGCGTGAATCTGCATGACCATGCCGTCTTCCACGGACAGCAGCGCCATTTCGGTCATCATCTGGGCGCGGAAGAGTTCCGCATCATTGGCGTCGTGCTTGCCGGCGAGGATTTTTTCCAACAAGGCCTGCTTCTCCACCAGGGGGAGATCAGCCGTGTTGGCCGTCGGCACGCCATGGTCGGTGGCGGCGGCGCCAAAACGACGAAAATATTCGCGGCGCTTGCGGTGGGCGTTGATGAGGCCATCCCACTTGGAAATGTCTTCGCCGGTCAGTTCGCCGAATTTCTTGAGATTTTCGACGATGGCGGGGCGGCTGGGATCGGTGACGTCATCGGGGCGATAGGTGGTGCGGACCTGGCCGATGAGGCCCTGTCCTTCCATCGACTGGTGATGGGTCAGAGGATCGAGCGCGAATTCGGTGGTGGCGATGACTTCCACGTTGAAGCGTTCGAGAATGGCGCGCGGCAGGAGTTCAGGCGCGCCGAGCTTTGCATCGATGGCGTCAAAGATGCTGTCGGCGGTTTTGCCCGAGAGTTCTTCGGTGATGCCGAAGACGGCGTGGAGCGAGTGATCGACCCAGGTTTTCGAGGGCGTGCCGGCAAAGAGATAATAGTTATCGGCAAAGAGGCGCCAGGCCTTGCGGCCGTCGGTTTCGACCGGTTTTCCATCCTTACGGGGAATGCCCAGCGCATCGTAGCTGATGCCCCGGCTTTTGAGCATGCGCAGCACATAGTGATCGGGCGTCAGGAACAGGGCCGTGGGGCTGGCAAAGCGACCATTTTGGGCGAACCAGGACGGGTCGGTATGGCCATGGGGGCTGACGATAGGGAGGTCTTTTACCGCCGGGTAGAGATCCCTAGCAATGGACTGCGCGGGCTCGGACGCGGGGAAGAGACGATCAGGGTGAAGGTGTGCTGGCTGGGTCATGGCAGACTTGTGCCATGTTCGGGAGAGGCTTTCAACATCTTCCATACAAGACGCGAGTTGTGAAGATTTAAGACAAATTAACTGCGCTCGCAAACTGCAATTCGTCATGAAGCCAAGCGAGGCTATCGTGTTGTGGCGGGTGAGAAACAGCCCTTTCCAAGGCGGCTGCCCAATGTCGACACCTGGCCTCAAAAGGCCGGCGCCACATGAGGGATGAGCATGGCCAATCTCGATTTCGAGTCACAGGGACTGAAGCAGGTGCGGACCGATGTGCGGCGCGGAGCGCATGTGCAGCGGGCCCAGCAGATGCTGCTGGCTGCGGGGCTCGCGGCGCTCTGTGTGGTGGGTGTTGCCGGCGCGCTTTTGGCGCAGGTGATGTAAGCCGGTTTCGCGCGGCGCGCGCCTTCGATAATATCCCGCGCGGGGAGACCGACCGCGCATGCGAATTTTGCTTGTCGAAGACAATGAGGACCTGGGCGAGGCCATCGAAAGACGGCTGCGCACGGCTGGTCACTCGGTCGACTGGGTGCGCGACGGCGCCGACGTGGTGTCTGCAGCCAAGGGCGAGGATTTTGACGCGGTGGCGCTCGACCTGATGCTGCCCAATCGGGACGGGATCGGGTTGATTGCCGAACTGCGGCGGGAGAAGTTTTCGGCGCCTATTCTGGTCATTACCGCCCGCTCGGAGATCGACGACAAGGTGAGCCTCCTCGATCTGGGGGCCGATGATTATCTCGTAAAGCCGTTTGATCTGCGCGAGCTTGAGGCGCGGTTGCGGGCGCTGATCCGGCGGACGGGCGGGAAGACCAGCAGCGTGCTGGCGCTGGGAGATCTGGAGCTGGATTTGGCCGGGCTCAATGCCAGTGTGGGCGGCAAGGCGCTGGAGTTGGGACGACGGGAGTTTCGGCTGCTCGAGATTTTGCTTACCCATGCTGGAAAGGTGGTCGCCAAGGAGCGGCTGATGAACCAGCTCTTCAATTTCGATGAGACCGTGTCGATCAATGCGCTGGAGCTGCATATTTCGAGACTGAGGAAGAAGCTGGAGCCGGCGCGGGTGGAGATCGGGACCGTGCGCGGGGTGGGTTATGTGGCGCGGGCGGTGGATGCCTGACGCACTCTTTGGATGCCCGATCTACTCCCCATCACCGGCCCCGCACCTCCCCCTTGACGGGGGAGGTTGGGAGGGGGTGCGGGAGCCACGAGAGCTGAGCGTGCCGGCACCCCTCCCCAACCCTCCCCGTCAAGGGGAGGGTGCAGACCGGGGGCGCGACAATGTCAGTGCCCACTAAAAAGTCCTTCTCCATCCGTCGGCGCATCCTTGCGCTGGCGACGGTGCTGCTGCTCGCGGCCTCCGTGGTGCTCATCGTCTTCATTCGCGACTATGCCGAGCGGGCGGCGGATCGGGCTTTTGACCGGTTGCTCGCGGCTTCCGCGCTGACGATTGGCGGAGCGGTGCAGGTCGAGGATGAGACGGTCATCGTCGAATTGCCCTTTGCCGCCTTTGCCATGTTTTCGGGACAAGACCGCGTTTTCTATGCCGTCGAAGGGCCGGATGGGCGGACGGTGACGGGCTATGAAGACCTCGCGGCGCAGATGGACGAAACCACTTCGGCGGAGCCGCGCTTTGCCGATATTTTGTACCACGATGAAGTGGTGCGCGTGGCTTCGATCGGGCGGCTGATTTCGACGGCGAGCGATACGGGATGGGTGACGATCCATGTCGCAGAAACGCAGAACCAGCGCGAGGCGCTCTCCAATGAAATTTTGTCCAATGCCATCGTGCCGGTGATTGCGCTGACGCTCTTGGCCGTGGGGCTCGTCTGGTTCGGCATTTCGCGCATGTTCGCGCCGCTGACCGAGCTGGAGCATGAATTGGCGGCGCGGCCGCCGGATGATCTGTCGCCGGTCAGCGTGCCGGTGCCGGTGGAAGTGGGGCATCTGGTGGCGGCGCTCAATGGGTTCATGGGGCGGCTGCACAAGGCCATGGAGCGGGTGAGCGGGCTCGTGGCGGAAGCTGCACATGAGGTGCGGACGCCGCTGGCTTCGCTCCGTGCACAGGCGGAAGTGGCGATGGATGAGCAGGACCTCGAAGCCATGCGGGTACGGGTTGGGCGCATTCACACAGGCGCAGTGCAGGCGAGCCAGTTGGTGAGCCAGCTTCTTATGGACGCCACGATTTCGCATCGCCTTGAGGTGCAGGACAGCGAGATGGTGGCGCTGTGGGGGATCATTGAGGAAGTGTGCCAGCGGCTCGATGGCGAGCAGTTGGAACGGGTTTCGCTCGATGCTTCGGACGCGGCGCGGGCGGTGCAGGTGCGCGGGGATCGCGTGGCTTTGCGCGAAATGATGCGCAACCTGATCGACAATGGATTGGTCTATTCCGAGGGGCCGGTGGAGATCGGGGCGGCGATATCAGCGGACGCGCTTGTTGTCACCGTGGAGGATCGTGGGCCGGGGATGGATGACGAGGAGAAGGCGAGCGTGCTCGAACGCTTCAAGCGCGGCAAGGCGAGCGCGGGCACGGTGGGCTCGGGGCTGGGGCTTTCCATCGTGGCGCGGGTGGCCGAGGCGCATGGCGGGCGCTTGCGGTTTGGTGATCGCACTGGGGGCGGATTGGTTGTGGAAGTGGCGCTGCCGTTGACGCGGGTGTCGCGGCGGGCGGGGCTGGTGGCCATTGCCGGCGTGGCGCTGGCTGCGCTCTTGCTGGTGCCGGGAGAGGCCGAGGCACAATCGACGCTGTATCCGGCGCCCGATGGATCGAGCGAGGCAACGCTCACCATTGTGGGGGTGACGGACACGAAAGTGTTCGGGGCCTTCGTCGCGGGCTTTCAGGCGGAGCGGCCGGAGGTGACTGTCATCTATGAAGAGATGGATTCGCTGCCGCTGTTTCGGCAGTTTCTGGATGGCACCTTGCCGGTGGCGCCGGACCTGCTGATTTCGTCGGCTTCGGACCTGCAATTGAAGCTCGCCAATGACGGGCACGCGCTGGCCTATGACAGCCCCTATCTGGGCGACCTGCCGGATTGGGCGCATTGGCGCAATGAGGTGTTTGGCTTCACCTTCGAGCCGGCGGTGATCATTTATAATCCCGACCGGATTGCGCTCGCGGATGTGCCGCGGACGCATCTGAAACTGGCGGAGCTGCTGGAGACGGAAACGGAAAAATTCCGCGGGCAGATCGCGACCTATGACATTGCGCTGTCGGGGGTTGGGTATCTGCTGGCGGCGCAGGACCAGACGATTTCGTCGACCTTCTGGCGGCTGGCGACGGCGTTCGGGCGGGTTGGGGCGCAGTTTTCGGGTTCGAGCCCGGCGATCTTGAATGGCGTTGCCGATGGGTCGCTGGCGCTCGGGTACAATGTGCTGGGGTCTTATGCCTTTGCGCGGCAGGCGGAGGGGGCCAATATCGAGATCGTCGTGCCGGACGATTATGTGCTGGTGCTGACGCGCTCGATGCTCATTCCGCGGGAGGCGAAAGAGGTCGATCTGGCGCGGGCTTTTGTGGACTTTGCGCTCTCGCCTGAGGGACAGGCCATTGCGGCGGGCGGTACGGCGCTGGGGTCGGTGGTGCCGGGATCGAGCGGGGACTGGACGAGCGAGGCGATTGCGGCGCGGGGGCGCGGGGTGATCCAGGCCATTCCGCTGGGGCCGAGCCTGCTGGTGGCGCTCGATACGCTACGGCGGCAGCGGTTTTTGGATACGTGGAAAGAGATCGTGTCGCCAAAACTTTAGCCCTCACGACGTCATTCCCGCGAAAGCGGGAATCTCATCTTCGTGCACAACAGAGATTCCCGCTTTCGCGGGAATGACACGGTGGGGGTGGGGGGAGAGAGAGCGGCTGATCGGCAGAGATTTCGTTGACACTCCGCTTGTCCCCGCTATGGTCCGCGCCAGCATTTCCGTAGGAGCCGTCATGTCGAACGCCCAGCTTTCCACCATCATCGAAACCGCCTTTGAAAACCGGGCCGAGATCAACTTCTCGACCAAAGGCGAAGTGCGCGATGCAGTGGAAACGGCGCTGAACCTGCTCGATAGCGGGCAGGCGCGCGTAGCCGAGAAGGTGAATGGCGACTGGCAGGTCAATCAGTGGCTGAAGAAGGCCGTGCTGCTGTCCTTCCGTCTCAATGACAATGTGCTCATCGAAGGCGCGCCGGGCGGGGCAAACTGGTTCGACAAGGTGCCGAGCAAGTTCCAGGGCTGGAGCGAGAACCAGTATCGCGCTGCCGGTTTCCGTTCGGTGCCGGGCGCTGTGGTGCGCCAGTCGGCGTTTATCGGCAAGGGCGTTATCCTGATGCCGAGCTTTGTGAATCTTGGCGCCTATGTTGATGAAAACACCATGGTCGACACCTGGGCGACCGTTGGTTCGTGTGCCCAGATCGGCAAGAACGTGCACCTTTCGGGTGGCGTCGGCATTGGCGGCGTGCTCGAGCCGCTGCAGGCCAATCCGACCATCATCGAAGACAATTGCTTTGTCGGCGCGCGTTCGGAAGTCGTCGAAGGCGTCATCGTGGGCGAAGGCTCGGTGATTTCGATGGGCGTATTCATCGGGTCGTCGACGAAAATCATCAACCGCGCCACAGGCGAAGTGCATATGGGCAAGGTGCCGCCCTATTCGGTCGTCGTTTCCGGTTCGCTGCCGGGCAAGCCGCTGCCTGATGGCACGCCGGGCCCGAACCTTTATTGCGCTGTGATCGTGAAAACCGTCGACGCACAGACGCGCTCGAAGACCGGCATCAACGAATTGCTGCGCGACTAGGCCCAACAAGGGTTCGTCCGGCATAATAACCGGCGCTGGCTCTCGCCGCGCCGGCATCCTAATCTTCGCTCTGCGCCGGAATGATTCCGGCTCTCTGTGGGGGAAGTCATGGATAAAATCATTGCACTATTGACCACGTCTGAAGGCCGGATCGGCCGCCAGCAATGGTGGATCGGCATCGTGGCACTGATCGTCATATCGCTCGTTGCTACGCTGGTCTTCAGCATCATCAGCTTCGGCAATCCGGTCGTCTTTGGCTGGCTCGCCGTGCTGCTCAATCTGGCGCTGCTCTGGCCGAGCTACAATCTCGGGCTCAAGCGTCGCCATGATCGGGACAATGAGGGCATGGACCTGAAAATCCTGCTCGGGGGCAGCGTGCTGCTCAACCTGCTTACCGCAACCGGCATCGGCCTTACCTGGACCGATATCGGGGGTGGCGTATTGGTGCCGCAGCCGGCGTTCTGGCTGAGCATTCTCAATCTTATCTTCGGCGTTTTCGCCATCTACATGCTCGTGCAGCTCGGTTTTCTCAAGGGCACTACGGGCTCCAATTCCTATGGTTCCGACCCCGTCGGCGCCGCTGCCTGAACTTTTGGGACTATTTCGTTGACCATCGACCCGCAGAATCTGCTCGAACGCCTCATTGCCTGCCCCTCGGTGACGCCGGAGGCGGCCGGGGCGCTGGACCTTTTGGCCAAGGAGCTGGAAGCGATCGGCTTTGCCGTGACGCATCTGCGGTTCGATGGTGACGGGTCTTATCCCGTCGACAATCTCTTTGCGACGCGCGGTACCAGTGGCAAGAAACTGCTCTTTGCCGGGCATACCGATGTGGTGCCCCCGGGCGATCGCGCGCAGTGGACGAGCGATCCCTTCGTGCCGCGAGTTGAAGGCGACAAGCTTTTTGGGCGCGGTGCGGCCGATATGAAATCGGGCGTGGCAGCGTTTGTTGCGGCGTGTTCGGCCATCCCGACCGAGGCGGGCACGATCCAGCTGGCCATTACCAATGACGAAGAGGCCGACGCCATCAATGGCACGGAAAAGCTGGTGCGCTGGATGGAAGCCAATGGCCACCAGTTCGACTTTGCCCTCGTGGGCGAGCCGAGTTCGGCCGAGTTCTTGGGCGACAGCATCAAGATCGGGCGGCGCGGGTCGTTTTCGGGCGTGGTGACGGTGAAAGGCGTGCAGGGGCATGTCGCCTATCCGCACAAGGCCAATAATCCGCTGCCGGTGCTGGCGGCCGTGCTGACGGCGCTGAGCACGACGCGGCTCGACGACGGCACGGAGCATTTTCCGGCCAGCAATCTCGAAGTGACAACGGTGGATGTCGGCAATCCGACAAGCAATGTCATTCCCGGTGCCGGGGTGCTGAAATTCAATATCCGCTACAATGACACCTGGACCCCGGACACTTTGGCGGAATGGGTGAAAGCGCGGATCGCATCGGTTGATGCCCGTGGCACCGAGGTGATTTTCGAGATTGCCGGCGTGCCGTCGCGCTCGTTCCTGTCGCCGCTCAGCGGGGATATCGACACGCTTTCGGACGCCATCGAGGATGTGACGGGGCGGCGGCCTGAATATTCGACCGGCGGCGGCACGTCGGATGCGCGCTTTATCGCACAATATGGGCCGGTGGTGGAATGTGGGCTCGTCGGCCCCTCCATGCACAAGGCCGATGAGCATATCGCCATTACCGATCTCGTCGGGCTGACGGCGATCTATGAAAGCTTTATGGGCCGGTTTTTCGCGGACGGCGCCGAATGAAGATCTGGGCAGCCCTCAAGGAAGCGCTGGCCGGATGGATCGCCCTGGTTCGCGGCGAGGCTGACTGGATCAGGCACTTTTCGATTTCGGCGGCCGGGCTGACGACGGCGCTGGTGCTGTTTCTGTTTTTTGCGCTGCTCTCGATTGCGTTGGCTTCGGCCAATGTCGGCATGCCAAGCCTGATGGGTCTCATCATCGCCATTCTGGTGCAGAGCCTTTCCATCGCGGCGCTGCTGATTGGCATCCATGTCACCAGAAAAATGGTGCCGGGCGAGGTGCGGGTAATGACCCTGCTTGTACCGGGGATTTATGCGCTGATCGCCTATCTCGTCATGGGCACTGTTCTGTCGCTGGTCGCCGGGCCGGTGCTGATCCTGCTCTGGGTTGGTCTTGCCTTTCTGCTGTTTCAACTGGGTTGGCGGGCTGGCGGGTGGAATATCGGCGTCAGTGCGGCATTTGCGGTTTTGACCATGGTGCTGCTTGTCGGTATGCCAGTGACGCTCTACATGGTGCTTGGCCCCGTGGCCGCGCCCACACCCTGAGACGAGACCCACGCCCTTGGCCCAGCCTAATTCTCCCTTTTTCGAAGAAGCCGCGAGCGCCATCCGAGGCTGCGTTGCCCTGATCACCGGCAAGCGCGATGCTTCGGCCTATTTCGACTTTTCCCAGCGCGGCCTGGTCGGCAGCCTGATCGCGGCGGTTGTCGCCGTGATGCTGGCCGGCTTCGGGCCGGTGCTGTTCGGCATTAACCTGCCACCGGGCACAGCAACGCAATCGGTCATCGTCAACGCCGTGCTGTTCGTGGCGCAGGCGGGCATGGCCGCCATCGTGCTGCGGCAAATGGGCCGGCAGGATGGTTTTATTCCCTATCTCGTTGCCAGCAATTGGGTGACGCTGGTTTCGGCGGTACTGCTGCTGGTCTCGACCCTGTTCGGGGAAGTGGGCATCGTGCTGCTGCTTGGCATTGCCATTGTGGCGCTGCTGACTTTTATCAATATTGGCCGCTTTATTGTGACGCTGGCGCCGCTGCAGATCGGGCTCTTGTTCGTATCGCAGGCAGTGGGCGTGTTTCTGGCCCTGGGCATTGTTGCCCTGTTCCTGCCGGCCCCGCCGCTGACCTAATAGTCGACTTTTACGAAGTACAGACCCGCTGATGGCGCCATGGCGCCGCAGCGGCTGCGGTCGGCTGCATCGAGCACGGCGCGGAAATCGGCCGGGGTCCATTTGCCTTCGCCGACGAGTTTGAGCGAGCCGACCATGGAGCGCACCTGATGGTGGAGGAAGCTGCGGGCGCTGGCGGTGACGATCACGTGGTCGAGTTCGCGACGCACGGCAAAATGGTCGAGGGTGCGGATGGGCGAATTGGCCTGACATTCGGACGAGCGGAAGGTCGTGAAATCGTGGCGGCCGAGGATTTTTTGCGCGGCTTCGTGCATGACATCGGCATCGAGCGGCATGGGGACGTGCCAGACCTGATGGCGTTCCAGTGCGGCGGGGGCGCGGCGATTGAGGATGCGATATTCGTAGTGGCGGGCGAGGGCCGAGAAGCGGGCTTCGAAGGTCTCGGGGACGATTTCGCAGTCGATGACCGCGGCGGGGTTCGGGCGCAGGTGATAGTTCAGCGCTTCGCGCACGCGAAACGGGTCGCGGTCGGTCGAGAGGTCGAAGTGGACGACCTGGCCGAGGGCGTGGACGCCGGCATCGGTGCGGCCGGAGGCTTGGGTAGACACCGTCTCGCCCGAGAAGCGGAAGATGGCTTCTTCGAGGGCTTGCTGCACGCTCATCCGATCGGCCTGGCGCTGCCAGCCGCAGAAGGGCGTGCCGTCATATTCGAGGGTGATGCGATAGCGTGGCATCAGCCGACGACGGTCGTGGGCAAGACCCCTGCCCCGCGGAGGAAGGTTGCGGCATCCATGGCGCCCTTGCCTTCGCGCTGCACCTGGGTGAGGCGGACGGCGCCACTCCCACAAGCAATGGTGAGGTCTGGGCCGATCAGCGTGCCTGGGGCGGCATTGCCTGATGCGAGAGTGGAGCGCAGGGCTTTGATGCGGGTCGGCTTGCCGGCGAGGTCGAGTTCGAACCAGGCGCCGGGGAAGGGCGAGAGGCCGCGAATGGTGTTGTGCACCTCTTCGGCACTTTTGGAAAAATCGAGTTTCGCCTCGGCCTTCTCGATTTTTGCCGCATAGGTGACGCCCTCTTCGGGCTGGGGCGTGAAATCGAGGCTGCCGCGTTCGAGCGCGGCGAGGGCGCGGCCCATCAGATCGGCGCCGAGGCGCATCATCTGGTCGTGCAATTCACCGGCAGTCATGTCGGGACCGATGGGGATGATTTCCGTGGGTCCCATGGCGCCGGTATCGAGGCCTTCGTCCATGTTCATCACCACGATGCCCGTCTGCTTGTCGCCGGCCATGATGGCACGCTGCATGGGCGCAGCGCCGCGCCAGCGGGGGAGCAGCGAGCCGTGAAGATTGAGGCAGCCTTCGGTGGGGGCGTCGAGGATCGGATTGGGCAGGATCAGGCCATAGGCGACGACCACAGCCACGTCAGCGCCGAGGGAGGCGAACTGAAGCTGTTCGGCTTCGTTGCGGAGGCTTTTGGGCGTGAAAACGGGGATGCCGAAATTTTCGGCCGCTTCATGCACAGGGCTCTTGCGCTCGGCCTGGCCGCGACCGGCCGGTTTTGGCGCGCGGGTATAGACAGCGAGGACTTCGTGGCCGGAGGCGACGATCTCGGTCAGCGTCGGCACGGAAAATTCGGGCGTGCCCATGAAGACGACGCGCATTGGCTTTACTCCTGGGCAGATGCCCCACGCAGGCGCGAGGCTTGGGCTCTTAGCGCGCAGCCAATTTGGCTTGCTTGTCGAACTTCTTGATGACGCGGTCGCGCTTCAGGCGGCTGAGATAGTCGATGTAGAGCACGCCATCGAGGTGATCCAATTCGTGCTGGATGCAGACGGCGAGCTTGCCGTCGGCGTCCTTGGTGACTTCCTGGCCGTCAAGATCGGTGTACTTCACCGTGACCGTGGAAGGGCGCTCGACTTCATAATAGAGCTCGGGGATCGACAGGCACCCTTCTTCGGTCACCTGGATCTCGTCGCCGAACTTGGTGATTTCGGGATTGATCATGACGAGCGGAGCGGCCGGCTCGTTCTCGCCGGCCAGATCCATGACGACGATGCGCTTCATCACCCCGATCTGGGGCGCAGCAAGG
Source organism: Devosia sp. (assembly GCF_024707125.1). GTDB lineage: Bacteria > Pseudomonadota > Alphaproteobacteria > Rhizobiales > Devosiaceae > Devosia. Next base: position 159,125 of record NZ_JANQAH010000013.1, on the reverse strand, counting down.
CCAATGCCCGGGGCGTCATACATGGTGTCGAGCATGTCCTTGGCCAGCGTCTTGATCTCCTCGTCGACCTCGACGATGTGATCGGCAACTGCACGCAGGCGCGCGTCGGGAATGATGAGAATAGGGCGGATGGCCATGGCAAAGGTCCGGCAATATCTGGATTTGCCAGTGATATGGAGTTTTGTCGCCCTGCGGTCAACTGCGGAGCTCGTCTGCGCACTGCGCAGAATAGAACATTTTAAGAACAGAAGAATCGGGTAGAGTGCACCCATGAGTGAACTCGACACTATTCTGTTTGTGATCGGCGACCTGCCGGTGACCCTGGGGCTTGCGCTTGTTGTCGGCATCGTGGTGCTGCTGGCAACAGGCGTTTTTCTACTCGTCGGCTCGGCGCGCGCCAACGCGCAGCGGGCCGACGAGGTCGCGCGGGAAGCCAGCGAAGGTCTCAAGGCGAGCTTTCTCGAACAGATCGCCCAGCGCGACATGCGCATTCGCGACCTCGATCTCGGCCTTGTGCGCGAACGCGAGCGGGCGGGCGAGCTGATCGACAATGAGCGGGAAAAGAACAGCGAGCTGACGGCGGAACTGGCCGCGATGCGGACGCGGCTCGATGAGCAGGCGCGGCAGAACGAAGCCAATATGAAGCGTTTTCTTGAAGCGCGGCAGCAGATGACCGACGAGTTCAAGGCCATTGCCGGCGACGTGCTCAAGAGTCACGGCGAGACGTTTTCCAAGCAGAACCGGGAGCAGGTCGACATGCTCCTAAAGCCGCTGCACGAGAAAATCGTCGAGTTTCAGGGCGGCATGTTGCGCGACCGGGCGACCATGGGCGAACAGATCCGGGCGCTGGCGGAAAGCAATCTGACCATTACCACCGAGGCTCAAAACCTGACGCGGGCGCTAAAAGGGTCGTCGCAGACGCAGGGCGCCTGGGGCGAGATGATCCTTGCCACTATTCTCGAACGCTCGGGGCTGCGCGAGGGAGAACAGTATCTCACGCAGACGAGCCATTCGGGCGAGGACGGGGCGCGGTTGCGTACCGACGTCGAGGTGCTGATGCCCAATGACGATCGGCTGGTGATCGACTCGAAAGTCTCGCTGACTGCGTTTGAGGCCTATACCAATGCCGAGGATGATGTGCGCGAGCAGTTCTTGCAGGCGCATGTGATCTCGATCCGCACCCATGTGAAAACGCTCGGGGACAAGAGCTATCATCGCCACGCCAAGTCGAGTCTGGACTATGTGATGATGTTCGTGCCGATCGAAGGGGCGCTTTCAGCGGCGATCAAGGCCGATCCCAATCTTTTCGAATTTGGCATGAGCCAGGGCGTGATGCTGACGACGCCGACGACGCTGATGACGGTGTTGCGGACGGTGCGGAACGTCTGGGACATCGAGAAGCGCCATCGGAACGCGGAAGAAATCGCCGAGCGGGCGGGTGCGCTCTATGAAAAGGTCGCCGGGTTTTTGGGGACCATGGACAAGGTGGGCAGCAGCCTCGACCGGGCGCAGCAGGATTTTGCCAAGGCCAAGGACCAGCTTTCCACCGGACGCGGCAATGTGGTGCGGCAGGTGGAAATGCTGCGGGAATTGGGCGCGAAATCGGGGAAGTCTTTGCCACCTGGTTGGGATGGCGGCGTGGATGAGCAGCCGACATTGCGGCTGGTGGGTGAGGACCCGGGGGACCGGAATTAGAGTTCTCACTGTGCGTCATCCTCGGGCTTGACCCGAGGGCTTAACGATGACGCGACAAGTGCATGGCCCTCGGGTCAAGCCCGAGGGTGACGCGTTGTGTTGCGGTGCTTTCCCTCTTGTCGTCATTGCCGGGCTTGTCCCGGCAATCCATCTCCGGGGAGCATGGACCACCGGAACACGCCCGGTGGTGACGATAGATGTTGGGAAGGTGCACCCCAAGCTTTCCGAACGGCAACGAAATTGCTGCTTCGCGGAGCCGCCGGACTTCCCCGAAACAGTTGCAAGATGTCCAATTTTGCTGGGATTGTGGCGGGGAGATAAGCGCTGCCGCAATGAAGCCAGCAACATTGCGAAACATTAATGCTGGCGCAACTTCTCAGAAAGGCGGACCGTTCCATATCTAGTGCCACAAGCTGTTGAGAGCTTTTTCGAAGGAGACTATTCCTTATGCGTCCCACTCTTCTTTCGCGTACGCGCCGTTGGCTTGGAGCTTCGGCCCTGGCGCTTCTGGTGGGTATCGGCGGCGTATCCACGGCCTTTGTGCTGACGGGTCAGGCGGCCAATGCTCAGGTGCGCAATGCGGCACAGATCGTCGTGCCGCAGGTGAACCAGCAGCAGGGCTTTGCTGATCTCGTGGATGCCGTAAAGCCGGCAGTCGTTTCCATTCTGGTTGAAGCCGAAGAACCGGCCCGCACGGTGCAGCGCGGTGGCGAGTTCGAATTCAACTTCCCCGACCTTCCCGAAGGCCATCCCTTCCGTGACTTCTTCGACCAGTTCGGCGGCCCTGGTGGCCCGCGCGGACAGGGCGGCGAAGATGCTCGCCCCCGCCAATTCATGGCGGCCGGTTCGGGCTTCATCATTTCCGAAGACGGCTATGTGGTGACCAATAACCACGTCGTTTCCGACGCCACCAAGGTCACCGTGATCTTCGAAGACGGCTCCGAACAGGTTGCCACCGTCGTCGGCACCGACGAACGCACGGACCTTGCCGTGCTCAAGATCGAAGGCAAAGACCTGCCCTTCGTGAGCTTTGAAGAAACCCCGAGCCGCGTTGGCGACTGGGTGGTTGCCGTTGGTAATCCGTTCGGTCTCGGCGGTACCGTGACCGTGGGCGTCATTTCGGGCGCCGGCCGCAATATCGGCGGCTCGAGCTATGGCGACTTCCTGCAGATCGACGCAGCCGTGAACACCGGTAACTCCGGCGGCCCGGCCTTCAACACCAATGGCGAAGTGGTCGGCGTCAACACCGCCATCTACTCCCCCAATGGCGGCAATGTCGGTATCGCCTTTGCCATTCCGGCCCACACGGTCAAGCAGATCGTCGACCAGCTGATCGACACCGGCTCGGTGACCCGTGGCTATCTCGGCGTCTCCATCCAGGACGTGACCAAGGACATTGCCGATAGCGTTGGCCTCGCCAATGCCCGCGGCGCCATTGTCCGCGAGCCGGCATCCGATGGCCCTGCAGGTGACGCCGGCGTCAAGTCGGGCGACATCATCACTGCCGTCGACGGCGAGCAGATCGATGACGCGCTTGATCTCAGCCGCACCGTTGCCGGCAAGGCTCCCGGTTCGACCGTCGAGCTGACCATCTGGCGCGATGGCGCGGAAACCAAGCTCAGCGTGACGCTGACCGAGCTGACCGCCGAAGCCGCCCCTGCCCCGGACGCTCCGGTGCCACCGGCCGACATTCCGGAAAGCACGTCGAGCCTGGGCATGACGCTGGTGCCCAATGGTGACGGTTCGGGTGGCCTGCTGGTTCAGGAAGTCGATGCTGACAGCGCCGCTGCCCAGCGCGGTCTTGCCGTGGGCGACGTGCTGCTCGAAGTCGACAACAAGCCGATCACCTCGATCGCTGACTTCGAATCCGCCATCTCGGGCGTGGAGAGCAAGGGTCTTCATACGGCCCTGGTGAAGGTGGCCCGCAATGGCGAAGCCCGCTTCATCGGCCTGCCGCTCGGCGAAGAAGGCTAAGGTTTCACCAGGTGATGAAACCGTGCTCGTTCGCCCACCGCCTGTCATCCCGGCATTAGGCCGGGGTGGGTCGGGCAGCAGAAGCGAATGAGACCAATCCGGTTCCGGGGAAATTCCCCGGAACCTTTTCAAATATGCGGAGCGTCGGCGTGAAGATTTTGTTGATCGAAGATGACCGTGAAGCCGCGAGCTATCTCATCCAGGCGCTGGATGAGGCGGGCCATGTGACCCACCACGCCAGCGATGGCGAAACCGGCTATGCCATGGCCTCCGGCATGGACTATGACGTGCTGATCGTTGACCGCATGCTGCCGCGCCGCGATGGTCTTTCCATCATCGAGAGCCTGCGCGCCGAGGGCGACAATACGCCCGTGCTCATTCTCTCCGCGCTTGGCGAAGTGGACGACCGCGTGACGGGTCTGCGGGCCGGCGGCGACGATTATCTCACCAAACCCTATGCCTTTACCGAACTCCTGGCGCGCATCGAAGTCTTGGCGCGACGGTCGAGCCCGGCGGAGGCCGCGACCAATTACAGCGTCGGCGGGCTGTCGCTCGATCGGCTCAGCCGCAAGGTCGAGCGCGATGGCGAAGCCATTCTGCTGCAGCCGCGCGAATTTCGCCTGCTCGAATATCTGATGAAGCATGCGGGCAAGGTGGTAACGCGCACCATGCTGCTTGAAAATGTCTGGGACTATCATTTCGACCCCCAGACCAATGTCATCGACGTCCACATGTCGCGCCTGCGCTCGAAAATCGACAAGGGGCACGATACGCCCCTGCTCCATACGGTGCGCGGCGCCGGCTACATGATCCGGGATTAAAGTGAGCCGTTTCGCCCAGGTCTGGCGGACGTCCACGGTCCGTCTCACAGCCACTTTCATCGCCATCTTCGTCGTCTTCGCCATCCTGCTCATGGCCTTTATCGGCTGGCAGTCGAGCGTCACGATCCAGCGCCAGCAATCGGACGATATCGACCGCGAAATCAGGCTGTTCCAGCGCATCGAGGCGACGCAGGGCATTCGTGCGCTGGCCTTTGCGCTTAATCGTCTTTCCGGGCAACCGGGGCCGGGCGTCTATTACCTCGGCGATGCTGCGGGCCAATATCTGCTGGGCAATATGAGCGACGTGCCGCCCGATGTGCTGATCGATCCGGGTGTTTACAGTTTCGACTATGATCGGCCTGATCCCCTGGGCGAAGATGCCGTCGGCATGCCGGACCGGCCAAAACGGTCCGGCGTTGCCGTCGTGCGCTCGATCGAACTGGGCAATGGCATGCGGCTGGTCGTGGGGCGCGACGTCGTCGAGCGGCGCGGCTATTCGGCCATTATCCTGCAAAGTTTTCTCGTCGGCGTCGTCGGCATTATTTTGTTTTCTGTCGTGGCCGGCGGGGTGACGGCGCGACGGGTGCTCAAGCGCATCGACACCATTCGCGATACATCCACCAAGATCATGTCGGGCAATCTGTCCGAGCGCGTGCCGATCACCAAGCGCAATGACGAATTCGACGGGCTGGCGCGCAATCTTAACGCCATGCTCGACCGGATCGAGCAGCTCTTACAGGGGCTCAAGGAAGTCACCGACAATGTGGCGCATGACCTGAAAACGCCGCTGACCCGCCTGCGCAACCAGGCCGAGGGTGCGCTGCGCGATACGGCGAGCCCGGAAACCAAGGAAAAGGCGCTGGAGACGGTGATCGCCGAGAGCGATAAGCTGATCCAGACTTTCAATGCGCTCTTGATGATTGCCCGCGTCGAAGCCGGCGCGCCTTCGGGGGCGCTGTCGGAGATCGATGTCAGTTCCATCGTTTCGGACGTAGCCGAACTCTATACGCCCGTCGCCGAAGACGAGGGTATCGAGGTGACGACCGATATTGCCGAGGGCGTTACTCTCAGGGCCAATCGCGAGCTGATTGGGCAGGCCATGGTGAACCTCTTAGAAAACGCCATGAAATATGCCAAGCCCGAGGATGGCCGCGCGGGGAAGATTTCGGTGAGCCTCAAGCGCGAGGGCGGTAGTGTCGTGATCGTGGTTGCGGACAATGGCCCCGGCATTGCCGAAGCCGACCGGAGCCGCGTGCTGGAGCGCTTCGTGCGGCTCGAAAAGAGCCGGTCCGAGCCGGGATCGGGGCTCGGCTTGGCACTGGTCAACGCGGTGGCGCGGCTCCATGGCGGCAGCTTTAGCATCGAGGACAATGGCCCGGGCGTGCGCGCCGTGCTGGCTGTGCCGGGGAGCTAAAGCGCGCCGCCAGCCCCACCCTTGATCCCTCCCCACAAGGGGGAGGGAGACGAAGAAGAACCGGGACGGCTGAGGCTTGCGCCTCCCTCCCCCTTGTGGGGAGGGAATGAGGGTGGGGGTATCAGCCCGCAAAAACTAGCCCCCGAGCCAGTCCGGCTCATCCGTCTCCGGCAGATCATAAAAATCGCGGACGACGGCCCAGCCTTCCTCGGCGGTGTCGACGATGGAGAACAGCTCCGGATCGGTCGGCGAAATGGTGCCGGCTTCAGCGAGAGCCTGCAGATTGATCACCTTGTCCCAGAATTCCTTGCCGAAGAGCACGACCGGAATGCGGTCCATGCGGCCGGTCTGGATCAGCGTCAGCGTTTCGAAAAATTCGTCCAGCGTACCAAAGCCGCCGGGGAAGACCGCCACCGCCTTGGCGCGCAGCAGGAAGTGAATCTTGCGCGTCGCAAAATAGTGGAAATTGAAGGAGAGATCGGGCGTCACATAGACATTGGGCGCCTGCTCGTGCGGCAGCACGATGTTGAGCCCGATCGAGGGCGCGCCCATATCGGCAGCGCCGCGATTGCCTGCTTCCATCACGCCCGGCCCGCCGCCGGTTACCACCACATATTCGGTAAAGTTGCTGGCGGCCGAAGTCTGGCTCGCCAATTGGGCGAAGCGCCGCGCTTCTTCATAGTAGCGCGAGGCGGCTTCGAGATTGCGCTTCTGCACTTCGTTCTTGGCAGCCCAGGCCGGCTTGCCCGGCTCGGGAATGCGCGCGCCGCCGAACAGCACGACGGTCGAGACAATGCCGCGCTCGCGCAGGCGAAACTCGGTCTTGAGATATTCGAGCTGAAAACGGACGCCGCGGGTGTCTTCCGAGGTCATGAAGTCGTCATCGGCAAAGGCGAGCCGATAGGCCGGGTTCTCGGTCTGGGCGGTCTGCGGCGCTTTCTTGGCGGCGGCAACGTCCTGCTTGGACGTGCGCAGCGAGGTCGGGTGGCGTCTGGCCAAATGGCTTCTCCGTTCCGAATCCGGTCTTGACCGGCGCGCCACAATTCGGCGCTTTGCACTGGGCATAACCAGTGCGGTGAGCCGGGGCAAGGGCGGGAGGAATCCATTCACTTCACGAGTGTGGAAGCCAGGATCGATGCGGCAGCGCATCTGGTCCTCGCGCGATTGCCGCGCGGCCGCGTGGCGGACGGTCTTGTCGAGTTCCTGGTGTTCGGCCTCAAGCAGGCCTGGGCCTGCCTTTTCGGCGGGCTCATGCTGGGCATGATCATCGCCACGCGCCTCTGGTGGCCCGATATCGGGCTCAACCGCTACGATTTCTGGTTCATTGCTGCGCTGGTCATTCAGGCAGGCATGATCCTCTTTCGCCTGGAAACACTCGACGAAGCGCGCGTCATCCTGATCTTCCATGTCGTCGGCACCATCATGGAAGTGTTCAAGACCGCGGTCGGCTCCTGGGTCTATCCCGACGATGCGCTTTTCCGCATTGCCGGCGTGCCGCTGTTTTCAGGCTTCATGTATGCCTGCGTGGGCTCCTATATGGCCCGCATCCAGCGCATTTTCGACATTACCTTTACCCGCTATCCGCCGATCTGGCTGACGGTGCTGCTGGCCTTGGGCATCTATATCAACTTCTTCACCCACCACTATTTCTACGATTTTCGCTGGTGGCTTTTTGGCGGGGTCGTACTGCTCTATGGCCGCAGCTTCATGCACTATCGCGTGTTTCGTTTCCGCCATTCCATGCCAATGTTGCTGGCTTTCCTGCTCGTTGCGCTCTTCATCTGGATCGCCGAAAACATCGGCACCTGGAGCCGCGCCTGGATCTATCCGAGCCAGGAAAACGGCTGGAACATGGTGAGCTTTGAAAAACTCGGCTCCTGGTATCTGCTGATGCTGATCTCGGTGGTTTTGGTCACCCTCGTGCATCCGCCGCGGCGGCATAAACCGGACTGACCCCTTGCTTTCGACACCATTTGTTCGCATATAGCCAATCGGGAGGTTGGCGCGGACGTGTTCCTCGCCAACCGGGTCAGGTCCGGAAGGAAGCAGCCCCAACGAGATCCTCACGGGTCGATGCCAGCCTCCTACTCAATTCTCTGTTCGTATCTGGCAATTTGAGCCGCAGGCTTTTGCGGGACGAACGTCATTGCCCTATGGTCAGAACATGACCCAAGGCCGAATCCCAAAGGCACAGGCAGGAAAGGGCAAAAATGGCTGACGCTCAGACCACGCCCTATCTGGTGCTGGCCCGCAAATATCGCCCGCGCGACTTCTCGACGCTTGTCGGGCAAGACGCCATGGTGCAGACGCTGGGCAATGCCTTTGCGCAGAACCGCATCCACCACGCCTTCATCATGACCGGCGTGCGCGGCGTGGGCAAAACCACGACGGCGCGCATCCTGGCCCGTGCCTTCAACTATGAAGACGAAAACGGCCGCCGCCCGACGCTCGATCTCGAAAAAGAAGGCATGCATTGCCGCGCCATTATCGAGGGGCGCCATGTCGACGTCATCGAAATGGACGCCGCGAGCAATACCGGCATCAACGATATCCGCGAGATCATCGACTCGGTGAAGTATGGCCCGGCTTCGGCGCCCTACAAGGTCTATGTCATCGACGAAGTTCACATGCTCTCCACCGCGGCCTTCAACGGCTTGCTGAAGACGCTGGAAGAGCCGCCGCCATACGTAAAATTCATCTTCGCGACGACCGAAATCCGCAAGGTGCCGGTGACGATCCTGTCGCGCTGCCAACGGTTTGATCTCAGGCGTATCCCCGCCGATATCATGACCGCCTATCTCGAAAAGATCCTGGGCCAGGAAGGTATCGGCTTTGAACCCGATGCCCTGGCGATGATCGTGCGGGCCGGCGAAGGTTCCGCACGCGATAGTCTGTCGCTGCTCGATCAGGCCATTGCCCATGGCGGCGGTTCGGTTTCGGCGGCGACGGTGAAGACCATGCTGGGCCTCGGTGATCGCGCCAGGATCATCGATCTTTTTGAAGATGTGATGGGTGGCCGTGTCGCCGAGGCGCTGGCCGCCCTGCGCGAGCTTTATGATCTCGGTGCCGATCCGCAGACACTGCTCGCCGACTTAGCTGAATTCACCCATCTCGTGACGCGCATAAAAGTCGTGCCGGCGGCGGCCGACGATGCCTCGCTGACGCCGGATGAAAAGAGCCGTGGCCGCGATCTGGCGCAACGCCTGCCGATGCGGGCGCTGACGCGGGCCTGGCAGATCCTCTTCAAGGGCAATGAGGAAACGGGCCGCGCCGGCAATGCGCTGCAGGCGGCGGAAATGACGCTGATCCGGCTCGCCTATGCCGCCGATCTGCCGAGCCCGGATGAGGTGATTTCAAAGCTCTCGGGTCAGGTGCTCGCCAATGCGCCGCTGCCCTCGCCTGCCCCGCGCCTGCCACAGAATGGTGGTGGCGGTGGCGGCAGCGCAACGGCGTTGCGCGTCGAAGCGCCGATGCCTGTCGCGACACAAGCTATCGCCTCAGCGCAGCCGCAGGCTATCGCCTCAGCGCAGCCACAGGCTATCGCCTCAGCGCAGCCACAGGCTGTCGCAGAGCCGATGCCCACCACGCGACCGCAGGCTGTCGTTCAGCCGGCGCTGGCGACGGTCGCGACCTACAAGGACCTCATTGCGCTGGCCACGGCCAAGCGCGATGTGCTGGTGAAACTGGCGCTCGAATCGCAGATGCGGCCGATTTCCTTCGAGCAGGGCCGCATTGAAGTGGCGCTGGCCGATGGCGCCGATCCCGGCATGATCGCGACGCTTTCGGCACGGCTGCAGACCTGGACCGGTCAGCGCTGGCTGGTCATGGTTTCGACCAAGCCGCCCGAGGGCCTGACCATCCGGCAGGAGCGCGAGCAGCGCAAGGAAGCGGCGACCGCGGCGGCCCATGAGGACCCGCTTGTGAAGGCCATTCTTGAAACCTTTCCGGGGGCCAAGGTCGTTAACGTCTCCGTTAAGGACGATGAGGCCGCCACACCCGAAATCGCCCCCGCACCAATTGAAGAGGACGACGAATGAAAGACATCATGGGCATGATGAAGGCCGCCAGCGAAATGAAAGGCAAGATGGAGGCCATGCAGGCCGAGCTTGCCGACATGGTCGTTGAAGGCCGTTCCGGTGGCGGTCTCGTCACCGTCGCGCTCTCGGGCAAGGGCGACTTGCGCGGGTTGAAGATCGATCCGACGCTCGCCAACCCGGCCGAGATTGAAGTGCTGGAAGACCTGATCGTCGCGGCCTTCAACGACGCCAAGGGCAAGAGCGAAAGCGAAGTGCAGCGCAAGATGGCGGAAGTGACCGCCGGCCTGCCGATCCCGCCGGGCATGAAGTTCCCGTTCTGATATCTCGGTGTCATTCCCGCGAAAGCGGGAAGCCCCTCTCAAACAGAGATCCCCGCTTTCGCGGGGATGACATTGTGGGTGAGAGGGCATAGGGGCCCAAAAACATGCCATCCGGCGGACCTGAAATCGAGCAATTGATCCAGCTTCTGGCCCGTCTGCCGGGCCTGGGGCCGCGTTCGGCGCGGCGGGCTGTGCTGCATCTGATCAAGAAGAAGGAGCAGCTGATGCTGCCCCTTTCGGCGGCGCTTGATCGCGCCGTGGTGGCGGTAAAAAGCTGCGAAGTCTGCGGCAATATCGACACCGTCAGCCCCTGCTCGATCTGCTCGGACCCGCGCCGCGGCGATAGCGGCATTCTCATCGTCGTTGAAGACGTGGCCGACCTCTGGGCGCTTGAACGGGCAAGCCCCGGCCAGGTGCGCTATCACGTGCTGGGCGGTGTGCTTTCGCCGCTCGACGGCGTCGGCCCCGATGATCTCAATCTCGAGATGCTGATTTCGCGTGCGCCGGATTATTCCGAAATCGTGCTGGCGATGAACGCCACGGTCGATGGGCAGACGACAGCGCATTACATTACCGACCGCCTGGGGCCGGGTACCAAGGTGACGAGGCTCGCCCATGGCGTGCCGATCGGCGGGGAACTCGATTATCTCGACGAAGGCACGCTGAGCCAGGCGCTGCGGGCGCGGACGCAGATTTAGTTTCATCGCCACCGCTGTTAGCGTTCGCCGCATCTCATCCCTGCCACCCAACGTCTTCCTCGGGCCTGACCCGCGGACACTTCTCTCAACGAAGTCGCCGCAAGTGCAGAGCCCTCGGGTCGAGCCCGAGGGTGACGAGTGGGGATGGTCAAGGAATTTTTTCTTATACGCTCAGCTCGTCAGCACGATCCGCATGAGGTCGGCCGTGTTCTTGGCGCCGAGCTTTTCCATGACGCGGGCGCGGTGCACTTCGATGGTGCGGGGCGAGATACCCAGTTTTCGGCCCGCTTCCTTGTTGGATTGCCCATTGGTGATGAGCTGGAGCACTTCGCGTTCGCGCGGGGTCAATTGAGAAAAGCCCCGCACCTCCACGGGTCGCCGACCACCCTGCATGGCGCCCAGATGCACATCGCGGCGCAGGGCGTCGCGGATGATGCCGAGCAGGTGCTCGCTGTCGATGGGTTTTGGCACCACATCGGTTGCGCCCAGTTTCATGGCGGTGACGGCCGCCTCGAGCTGGGGGGAATTGGCCAGCATAACCACCGGCGTGCCGGTGTGCAGCGTCTTGACGCGCCGCAGCAGTGGCAGGCCGCTTTCCTGGTCAAGCGCCAGATTGACCACCGCCACATCGACCCGTCGCCGCTCGAGCGAGGCGAGGAAGTGCCCGGCCTCGAGCGAAAACATGGTCTGAAAGCCTTCGAGGCGGAACAGTACGCTCAGCCCCTCGCAGATGGCGGGATCGTCATCCACGATGTGGATCACACGGTCCCGGTTGAGAAATGAATGATAATAGGTGTCGTCGCTCATCGTGCCCAAAGCCCCTTTGGCAAGGTTCGCATTACCCTTGGGCCGGAGCCGCATGGCAGCGAAGCAAACACTCCGCCACCCTCCGTCCCACTCACCCCGGTAGTTTGCTCTAAGTGGTCATGCCGTCCGATAGAGAGAATGCTTACGTGTCACTACGCACTTGTTAGGTATATTTGCCTATGTGCAAATCGTCAACAGATATTATTCCTAGATCATAGGCACGAAAAAGCCGGCTTCTGCAAGCCGGCTTTTGTTCGCGTCAAACGCGGGGGTTGGCGCGCAGGGCGTCGCGGATTTCGGTGAGCAGGACTTCTTCCTTGCTCGGAGCGGGCGTGGTTTCGACCGGCTCCTGGGCCGCTTCGCGCTTGAGGCTGTTGATGGCCTTGACCACGAGGAAGAGCACGAAGGCGATGATGGCGAATTTCACCACGGCATTGATGAAGAGGCCGATATTGACCCGTGCCTCGCCGACGGTCAGCACGATGCCGGAGAAGTCGACGCCGCCGATGATGATGCCGAGCAGCGGCATGAAGATATCGTCGACAATGGAAGAGACGATGGCACCGAAGGCCGCACCGATGATCACGCCGATGGCGAGATCGATCATGTTGCCCTTGACGGCGAAATCACGGAATTCCTTAACAAAGCTCATAGGTTCGACCCTCTTCAAACTGGAAAGCGGCCTCCGGTCAGGACGTTAACGGAGGGATAACCAACATTTCCGACCTCGCGGCAATTTGCAATGGTCCCTCAGTCGAACTTGCGCCCCTGCGTCGGGGGGCCGATAACGGCTCTCAACAATTCGAGTTTGTCTGAAACCCATGGCGCTTTCCTCTGCTGACAGTGCGGCCAGTCTCCGGCTGGCCATCGACTATCTGCCCCAGGGCATCGCGGTCTTCGATGCGGGGCTGCGGCTCGTCGTGTCGAACCGGCGCTATAATCTGCTGCTTGCTCTGCCGGAGGATTTGATCCGCGAAGGGGCGGCCCTGTTCGACATTGCGCTGTTCCTTGCCGAACGCGGCGACCTCGGCCCCGGCGATGCAGCGCGGCTCGCCATCGAGCGCATCAAGCTTCTCACCGAAGCGCCGATAACGGTGACCCAGCGGCTCGGCAATGCCGGGCAATCGCTGGAATTTCATTCGAGCCGGCTTTCGGATGGCGGCCTCGTCATCAGCTTTTCCGATGTGACGGCGCGGGTGAAGGCGGAGCGTGAACTCGAACGCGTCAATTTTTCGCTCGAAGGACGGGTCGAGGAGCGCACGGCGGACCTGACGCGCGTCAATGCCGAGCTTGAGATCGCGCGTGCCAAGGCGGATGCGGCCAATCACGACAAGACGCGCTTTCTCGCCGCGGCCAGCCACGATCTCTTGCAGCCGCTCAATGCCGCGCGGCTCTATACGTCCACATTGATCGAGCGGGCCAAATCGACCGCCTTTGCCGAATTGGCGACCTCCATCGAGGCCTCGCTGACGGCAGTTGAAGAGATCATGTCGGCGCTGCTCGATATTTCGCGCATCGATAGCGGCGCGCTCAAGCCTGCGCCGGCCCCGGTGGCGGCGCAGGACCTGTTGCGAAAAGCCGAGGTGGAATTCGCCCCCCTCGCCCGCGAGCACGACGTGACGCTGCGGATCGTCAAGACGGCGGCCTCGGTGATGGCGGACCGCTCGCTGGTCGGCCGTATCGTGCAGAACCTTGTTTCCAACGCCATCAAATATACCCCTGCGGGCGGCAAGGTGCTGGTGGGGCTGCGGCGCCGCGGCAATCGCCTGCGGCTCGATGTGATCGATACGGGCATCGGGTTCAATCGCGACCAGCACCGGCTGGTCTTTGCCGAATTTTCGCGGCTCGACCGGGCGGCGCGCATGGCGCAGGGACTGGGGCTTGGGCTGTCCATCGTGCAGCGTCTCGTGACGGCCATGGACCTGACGCTGGAGCTCGACAGCAAGGAAGGTCGCGGCTCGCGCTTTTCGCTCTACCTGCCCGTGGTGCGCAATGCGCGGCCGGCGCAGGGCGAAGCTTGGCCGATGGTGGAAAGCAATGTCGGCACGCTGAATTTGAAGGTGCTGTGCGTCGACAATGAAAAGGCCATTCTCGAAGCCATGCAGGGCCTCCTGGAGCATTGGGGTTGCGATGTGCGCGTGGCCCTGTCGCTCAAGCAGATCGACAGGGAGCGCCTGCTCGAGGGGTGGTATCCCGATCTGGTGCTGATGGATTATCACCTCGACCAGACTTCGGGGCTCGATGCCATCGAATGGCTGCGGCATAATCTGGGCGGGCATTTGCCGGCAGCGCTGGTGACGGCCGATCGTAGCCCGGCTGTGCGGGCGCTGGCGGAAGATCGCGGCATTCTGGTCGTGACTAAGCCGGTGAAGCCGGCCGCCTTGCGGGCAACGATCAGCGGGCTTGCCAACCAATCGGGACGGGGAAGCCGGGCGGGGTAGGCCCCATGCACCGCTTCGTTCCTGGCTGGACACTCGACACCCACCGGCTGTCATCCCGGCGAAGGCCGGGATCCATCTTGAGATCTCAGGATGGGCCCCGGCCTTCGCCGGGGTGACAGCCTGTGGGTGGGGTTGCTCGGCTCAGCAAGCCCAAAAACCCAAAAAACCAAAAAGGCCGGCACCCGAAAGGGGCCGACCCGATGCAGCATCACTTGATTGAAAATGTCTGCCTGAAAAGTCGCTGGTGCTGAAAGCCGTTGACGCCCGGGAGCTCCCGAGCGCCGGAAAGGGTCAGATCCAGTAGGGCGTCACGCCATAGTAGTCGTAGACGCGGCGACCGTTTTCTTCGGTCCAGTATTCGTCCTCTTCGCGTTCATAACGCGGGGCGCCTTCGAGCTGGGCCTTGGTCACATCGACGCGATAGCCGCCGAGGCTTTCGTCATAGTTCAGCTTCGACCAGGGCAACGGATAATGTTCGTGCCCCATGCCGAGGAAGCCGCCAAAGCTCAGCACGGCGTAAGACACCTTGCCGGAGCGCTTTTCGACGAGAATGCGTTCGATCGAGCCGATATGCTCGCCCATGGGATCATAGACCTTGGTGCCTTCGACCTTGTCGGAAGCAATCAGATCGTGAGTTTCCTTGATATTGGCGTCAGCTTTGCTGATGTCATCATAGGCCATGTCGGTCCTCCTGGGTTTATCCATGGCCGACCAACGCAGTGTCACCGGAAGCGGTTGCCCGGCTTGAGGCAAATGTGATCAGGCAACCAATCGCGGCCTTGCGCTGGGGCGGGGACCACGATCGGCGAGGAAACGGGCAAAGGCATCGCGGTCGAGCGGGCGGGAAATATAGTAGCCCTGCGCGAAATGGACCTTGCCGCAGGCCTTGAGCGCGGCAAGGCGCGCCGCCGTCTCGACGCCTTCGACCACGACCCTGCGGCCCGAATCCTGCACCATGTCGATGGCGTGATCGAGCATGCGGGCCATGACCGACTCGTCGGGCGCCATGGCAAAACTGCGATCGAGCTTGACCCCGTCGACCGAGAGGCCGGCGAGAGTATGCATGGACGAATAACCGGCGCCGAAATCGTCGATATAGATGTGGACGCCCGCATCGCGCAGGCGCTCGATTTCGCCCTGGGCGGTATCCAGTTCGAGCGCACCGGTCTCGACGATTTCGATGGTGAGATCAAAGCGCGAGGCCGAGCTGAGGAAGGGCGCAAAGATGTCGAGCAGCACGGCGGCATCGAGATCTTGCGGGAAAATATTGAAATTGACCTGCATGCGCTTGCCCATGGGCACGAGCGGCAGCAGTTCGGCATGGGCGCACGCGACGATGAGGCGGGTGAAGGGCTGGGTCAGGCCGTGCTTTTCGACGATGGGGATGAAGCGATCGGGATAGATCAGCGTACCATCGACATCGCGCCAGCGCGCCAGGACCTCGCAGCCGGTGACCAGATCCTTTTCGAGATTGAGCAGGGGCTGATAGGCGCAGGTCACGCCCTGGGACTGGAAGCGACGCAGGAAACGGGATTCGAAGGACCAGCGGCGCGCCAGCTGCGCGTAGATCTTGCTAGAGAGCCACGCCGCCAGGATGCCGCAGACCACAAGGCTCAAGCCGAAAACTGCGCCGCCGACGACCAGCAATTGGCCGAGCGTGGCACGGGCGGCAAGGCAATGCAGCCCGGCGACGTCGCACTGGATAGTGGTCAGGGCGCCATTGCGCAGGCCGAAGGGACCATTGCTTTCGGCCAGGCCTTGCACATAGAGGCCGGACGCGCCGGAGGTGTGCCACCAGCGCCCGTCGGGGGCGCGCAGGACCACCTCGAATTCGAGCCATTTGGAAATGCCGGTGGGAATGGGCGTTGCCGGAACCACCATGCCGTGATTGCCGCGTACGGCAAAACTTCCCCTCAGACCCGTCAATCCCAGGGCGTCGAGATTGCGATTGACCCAGAGGGTGACCGTGAAGGGATTGGAGGGAACGATATCGGGCTCGCCCAGATCAATCGGCGTGGGCAGGAGGCCGTTATTGGCCGTGCAGATGATCTTGCCGCTTTCAAAGAAGAAAAGCTCGTTCATGCCGTCGGGCAGGAAGGCAACGCGGCGCTGCTGGGCGGCATAGTCGGCCGAGCAGGGATCGGCGGTGAGCTGGCGATCCATGATGTCGAGCGTCTCGACCACGGCGCTGCGCACCTTGGTATAGGTTTCGAGCGCGCGCGAGACGTCGGTATTCATGCTGGCATTGAGTTCGCGCAGCATGAACCAGGAGCTGGCCGCCAGCAGCGCCAGGAAGCAGACCAGCCAAAGGCCGAATTGCACCTTGTTCTGGTGCTTTGTCGCTATCAGAAACGATACAACTGAATTCATCGGCATCCCCTCGCCGTGCATGAGGATGCGCAGGGACCTCTCAAGGCCGCGTTAATCCGACCCTTTGCCAATTGCGCACAAATGGAACTTGTCGCCCGCGACAAGCATTTTTCTTTGTGGCCTTAAGCGCATGAGACGAGGAGGGAAAAATGGTTTTCGGCAATCTTGAACGTGAGATCATGAGCCGGGATAGCCTGACCCCGATGCAGATTGCCCAGCACAGCCTCTTCACCGCGCGCGAAAAGCTCGACCTGCTGCACCAGCTCCGGGCCGATGCGTCCGGCGCCGAGGCGGAAGGACGGGGATTCGGCTTTACCTCGGGCGAAATCGACGAGGCCATCGCCCATGTGCATCGCGGCGTACAGCACGGGGTGGGGACTCAAACCGTGTTCAAGGGAGATTACTGATGGCCAATAACACTGAAGGGCCGGCGCCCAGCGTCGCCAAGGTGGACTTTCTGATCGACGAAAAGGGCTCGAAGATCGATGTGCCCGATGGCTCGGATCTGCGCCCGACGGGCGATATCGAAGCGGCGATGGGCGGCACCAGTCCGGGCCAGTGGTGGCTCTATGGGGTGGTGGCGATTGCGGTCGTCGCGGCCATTGTCCTCGCCATGCAGATCTTTTCGGGCGCACCGGGCACCGATGTGCAGCCCGGCACGCCGACGGCGGCCCCGGTGACCGAAACCACCACGCAATAAAAAAGCGGCCCCGGAGGGCCGCTTTCTGATCAGGCAAAGATCAAGCTTAGCCGCGGATGGGCGAAAGCTGGATTTCGACGCGGCGGTTCTGCGCGCGGCCGGCTTCGGTGGCGTTCGAAGCGATCGGGCTCGAAGCGCCCTTGCCTTCGATGAAGAAGCGGCGCTGATCGACGCCCTGATTGGCGAGGATCGTGGCGACCGAAACGGCGCGGCGCTGGCTAAGCTCGAGATTGTGCGCAGCGCTGCCGGTGGAGTCGGTGTGGCCATAGACGTCGACAATGGTCTTGTCGAACTTGCGCAGCACGAGACCGACCGAGACCAGGGTCTGGTTGAACTGCGGCTGCACGGTCGCGGAATCGGTCGCGAAGGTAATGTTTGAGGGCATGTTGAGAATGACCTGGTCGCCGACGCGGGTCACCGAAACGCCAGTGCCCTGGAGCTGGGCGCGGAGTTCGGCTTCCTGCTGGTCCATATAGGAACCGATGGCTGCGCCGCTGAGGCCGCCAACACCAGCGCCGATCAGTGCGCCGATGCGCGGGTCGCCGCCCACGGCTGCGCCCACGATGGCACCGGCCAGGGCACCGCCGCCGGCGCCGATCAGCGTACCGCCGGCAGTGTTGGAAACCTGGGACTGGCCGGTAAAGGGATTGGTGGTGGTGCAGGCAGAAAGCGCCAGAGCGGCGGCAAGTGCGACGAGAACCTTGGTCTTCATGTTTTCCCCCGAAGGAATCTGAACAGTGGCCTTTGATTGACCCTTCATTACGGCAGGAGCGTGATGAGGGAAAGATGCTGAACGATGGATGAATATAGACACGAATATTGCGAGAAGGCAGCCAGCTGTCTCACTCGGCAAAGAGCTGGCGAATAATGGCGCGCGTCTTTCCAGGATTGGTCAGAAGCGGGGTCAGGTCACTGACCTGATCCACGGCCCCCACGACCGGAAGCGCGGCAATGGCCGGATCGACAATCGCGGCCATGGCGCTGGCGACAGCGTCATCGGTATTGATGGTGGTGAAGGGCCGGTCGAAATAGGGCCCGACAACGGGCTCGAAGGGCGCGATGTCGTGAGCGTTCTGCCATTGCGCCAATGCCAGATAGGCAGCAGCGAGCGCTTCTCCCCGCTCCTGCCACGCCTCGGCGCGCAAGGCGGCTTCGAGATGCGGGGTTAGAACGGTGGCGATGGGGAGGCGCGAAAAACCGCTGCCGAACCATTTGGGATAGGGTGCATAGCGGCGCTCAAGCAGGAATCCCATACTCATCACGTCCCGGCACAAGCGGGCGGCAATGATGCGGGAACCGAGATCGTCTCCGGCCTGCCCGGCGCGGCCGACAAAGGCCTGCTCCTCGGCAATACGGAGCCATTGGCAGGCGATCTTGTAGAGCCAGACATCGCGGGGGAAATAGGCAAGGGTTTTGCGCAGGGCTTCGAGCCGGCCGCCATCGTCGCGAAAAACGGCGCCGGCAGTGAAGGCGAGGAGGCTTTGTTCGGGCAGGCCCAGCCAATCGAGCGTGGTCAGATTTTCGAGCGAGCGTAGACCTGTATGGGCTTCGAGCCGCCCCTCAAAAGTGTGAAACTCCAGCCCGTGCTCCATGGCACCAACGGCATCGGGCCCACTGGCCGCCGGATGCGGGCGGCTGCGCCAGCCGGCAGGTTCGCCGAGGAAGGTTTCGGGCACGACCTCTCCGAAGTCGGCGAGCAGGCGCGATGCATGCGCTTTGAAATCGTCCTCACCGAGATAGATATGGACCCGCGGACCCCAATTGTGGTCCTTCGAGGTCTCATCGTCAAAACCCAGCAGTTCCGAGCCATAGCCGATGAGCGCGGCGGAATGCGGCACGTCTGGCGCCACGCGCAAAAGCCAGGGCGCGACGATGTCACCGTAGAAGCGGCGCGAGAGGTCTATGCCCTGCATTGCCGGACCTCAGTGCAGACGCTCCACCGAGGGCATCATCTTGTGCGGCGCGACATCGCGGGCTTCCACTTCGTCGAGCAGGCGCAGGATCTTGTCGACATTGGCGATGTGGCGCTGCTCCATGGAGAAATTCAGCGTCACATAGTCTCTTCCGGGGCAGAAGGTGCAGATGTTCACCGCCGCGTGCCAGGCGCCGCAATAGAGCGGCTCGACCATGCCATGGGTCATGGGCCCATAGGTGCGGTGCGGCGGCACAAGCGTAAGAACAATGTGCATGCCGCCATTGAAGCGCCAGAAGCGCTTGTTGGGGAGGCCCGGAAAGACGCGATTGAGAGCGCGCATGGCCCGGAACATGGCCATGATCATCACCTGGAACGAGGTGATGTCCTTCTGCTCGATGCCGGCCACGGTATCGTCGACGGCGCGGACATAGGCGACAAAATCGTCCATGACCTTGAACTTGGCTTCCAGCGCCCGGACGCGGAAGAAGTCGTCATCGGTATTGTTCCGCTTGGTGTCGAGCATGGTATAGGCCGCCCCGATCACCTTCTTGCTCATCAGCTTTTCTGCGCCCTCACCATTGAGCGCATGGGTGACGAGCGCGAACATCAGCGAGCGCTGGCGCACGCCGAGCTTGTTGGCGAGCTGGCGCAGGCGATGCCGCTCGATGGCGAGCGTCTTGAAACCCCAGGGCTGCTCCTTGGGCGCGAAGACATTGGCAAGGGCGAGATAGATCAGCGCGGTCATGCCGCCGCGAAATGCGCTCTTGATCCGATCGAAGAGCGGCAGCTTGTTGCCCTTGTCGGACTGGACGCCATGGCCGGCCGAGGCCGAGCGCGTCAGGAGCGCGGAATCCGAGCCTTCGAGCAAAGCGTGGCTCGATCGCACCTGCAGCACCGCGGCGCGACCCTCTGCATCCGGACCACCCCGGCGAACCGCCGCCATCAGGCGAAAGAGCGGCAAGTCCTTGCGCTCAAAAATATCGTCGGACGTGCTCAGCCACTTGTCGGGATAGCCGTCGAACTCGTCGACCATTTCCACCGAGGTGATGGCATCGAGCAGATGCTTGGGGAAAGGCTGGCCCGGCTGGGCTCCGACAAAGCCATGGGTGAGCTGTGGCGCAAGCGCGACCATTTCGGCCACCACATTGCCCAGGCTCTCCTTGTCATAGCTTTGGGTCGAAAAGGCGGTAAAGAAGACCGTGTCCTGGCCTTGATAAAGGAACCACTGGAAATCGGTGAACAGGGCCTGCGGATCTTGCTTTACAGCCGCGCTGGCCAGGGCCATCGCATCGGCGTGCTGGCCTGCAAAAGAAGACGAAGAAAAACTCTTCACTTGATTACCCCCTCATGCCGTATCCCCCCGGCCCGATAATCTAAGCGTACTCTTTCTTAACCGGCAATGACTTGCGGCCTTGCCGGTTAATGCGCGGCGGCACAAAACACGCAATTTATGCCGGCGTGATATTTTTTCTTCCATTTTCACGGGCGAACCACGCCTCGAGAAGCGCCAGCAATCGTGGTGCGAGCGGCAGCGCATCGATATCGCGCAGATCAAAAAGCGCCGGCGGTCCTTCAGATTCGGACAGATGATGGATCATATTGGGCACGATATGGGACTGCGCCGGTGCCCGTGACAGCCGGGCTAGGCGCTCCGCGCTCTCGGGGGTGCATTGCAAATCCTTTTCCCCCGCGATCAGCAGCATGGGACAGGGCACAGCGCGGTAAAGCGCGTTGATATCAACCGCGATCAGTTCACGCAGCCAGCGGGCGCTGACCCGAGCCGGTCCGAGCCGAATGGTGCCACCCTCGAGCGCACGGACATGGAGCAGTTTCCTGCGCATGTGCTGATCATAGGGGCCGGTAAAGCGGCGCATGAGGCGCAGCATGGTGCCGAGGAGGCCGGAGAGGCCAGGAAGCTCCCGCTCTATGCCCTCGGCCTGATGGATCAACATCGCCTCGGCGCTTATCTCGAACGGACAAAGCTGAATGAGCGCACGGGGGAGCGGTGCAAGCCGAGGCGCCAATTGGGCTGATATGGCCGTCCCTTCGCTATGGCCCAGCACATACATGCGGCTGTGATCAACGAAAGGCGTCCCGGCAAGCGCCTCCCAGGTGGCCTGCGCGTCTTCGACAAGATCGTGATAGCCGGTGGCCAGAAAATCGCCGCCGCTGGCGCCGGCACCGCGCTTGTCATAGCGGTAGCTGGCAATGCCAAATTCGGCGAGCGCCCGCGCTAGTTTGGCGTAAATACCGGCGCCGCGTCCGCCCGGATTGCCGTCGCGATCGACCCGGCCACTGCCGCCAAGCAGCAGGACGAGAGGAAATTGGCCTTCCCGAGCTGGCAGGCAGAGACTGCCCTTGAGGGTCAGTCCGGGACGCTCAATATCCCAGTCTCGCTCGAAAAAGGTCATCGACACGCCCCTGGCCCCCTCGTCGGAATTTCCTAGATGTGCACCCGATGCCTGCAGCGAAAGCCATGCGGGAAAAATTTCCGGGGGCAGCGGGGCCGAAATCCAATGATGCGAGGCCACATCGGTAGTTGGCAGAGCGGCGGCGAGACTTTAGAATGGTTCTTGAAAGCGCCGCCGGAAACTCTGCGGCTGCGCGTCGAATTGACATATATCAATGCGGCTCTCGCGCTCATAAGTAGGGTGCGATGCAGCCACATTGGCATTCCTGCCGATGCTTCGGCAGGCGCAAAGGAACGGCCCCATGGACTATCGTGGTATCTTCGAGGATGCAGTGGACACGCTGCGGGCGGAAAAGCGCTATCGCGTATTTGCCGATCTCGAGCGGGTCGCCGGGCGCTTTCCCAAGGCCATCTATCGTGACGACGCGGATAATGCCCGCGAAATCACCATCTGGTGCTCCAACGATTACCTGGGCATGGGCCAGCACGAAAAGGTCGTGACAGCGATGCAGGAGACCGCTGGCGCCATGGGTGTCGGCGCCGGTGGCACGCGCAATATTTCGGGCACCAATCGCCCGCTGGTCGAGCTTGAGCGTTCGCTCGCGGACCTCCATCGCAAGGAAGCCGCTCTCGTCTTCACCTCCGGCTTTGTGTCCAATGAGGCCGCGATCTCGACCATTGCCCGGCTCCTGCCCGATTGCATCATTTTTTCCGACCAGCTCAACCACGCCTCGATGATCCAGGGCGTGCGCCAGTCCGGCATGGAAAAGAAGATTTTCCGGCACAATGACGTCGCGCACTTACGCGAACTCCTGAGCCAGGTCGATCGCAAGCGGCCGAAACTGATCGCGTTTGAATCCGTCTATTCGATGGATGGCGATATCGCCCCGATCAAGGAAATCTGCGACCTCGCCGAAGAGTTCGGCGCGCTGACCTATATCGACGAAGTCCATGCCGTGGGCATGTATGGCCCGCGCGGCGGCGGCATTGCCGAGCGCGAAGGCCTCATGGACCGCATCGACGTCATCGAAGGCACGCTCGCCAAGGGTTTTGGCGTCATGGGTGGCTATATCGCCGCCAACAAGGCCATCATCGACGCCGTGCGCTCCTATGCGCCGGAGTTCATTTTCACCACCGCCCTGCCCCCGGCCCTTTGCGCCGCGGCGCGGGCCTCGATCGAGCATCTCAAGGGCAATGGCCAGGAGCGCATGATGCATCAGCGCCAGGCACGCCTCACCAAGGCGATCCTCGCCGATGCCGGCCTGCCAGTGATGGAAACGGCCACCCATATCGTGCCGCTGATCGTGGGGGATGCGCGCGCGGTGAAGGCCGCCAGCGACATGCTGCTCGACAAGCACAATATCTATATCCAGCCGATCAACTACCCGACCGTGCCCAAGGGGACGGAGCGGCTGCGGATTACCCCGACCCCGCTCCACACCGACGAAATGGTGTTCGAACTGCGCCATGCGCTGGTCAGCGTCTGGACGAGCCTCGAACTGCCACGCGAAAAGGCCGATGCCGCTATCACCGCGAGCAAGCTGACCTCGGGTGATCTGACGCTGCCGAGCCTCGGCGGCTAGGGCCCTCGGAATCATTCCAAACACGGTGTCATCCCCGCGAAAGCGGGGATCTCTGTTTGTGGGCAAGCGCGCCCACACCCACCGGACGTCATCCTCGGGCTTGACCCGAGGACACTTCACTTTTTTCGGCATCACAAGTGCAGAGCCCTCGGGTCAAGCCCGAGGGTGACGCGTTGCGAGGGATGCGTTCCCGCCCCCTTGACCAAAATCCCGCGGCACGACAATTATTTGTCATGATGCATCCCGCGCCCAAACTCCGACGTTGTGGCTTCCAATCCCATGTGGACGGGGGCATGGCGCTTGGGCGACGACGAGGCTGAGTTTTATCACGCCGTCATCGACTCAACGCATACCTGCCTCCGCCCGGTTGGCAGGTTTTTTGTTTTCGGATTAGTGATGCCTCCTCAGTTCGTTGCCTTCAGTACGGCCACCGCGGCAGACGTCCCCGCCATTCGCGCCCTCGTACGCACCGCCTATGCCAAGTGGATCCCCATTATCGGGCGCGAGCCGCGCCCCATGCTCACCGACTATGCCGAGGCCATCCATGACTTCCGCTTCGACCTGCTGACGGTCGACGGACAGGTGGCCGGGGTGCTGCAGACCTGCCTTTGCGCCGATCATCTCTGGATCGAGAACGTCGCCGTGCACCCGCACCACCAGCGGCGCGGCCACGGCCAGGCACTGCTCGTCCTTGCCGAACAGCTCGCGCGCCACGCCGGGCTCGGCGCCCTGCGCCTTCTCACCAATGCGGCTTTTGCCAGCAATGTCGCGCTCTACCAGAAGCTCGGCTATGTGGTGGAACAGAGCGAAGCCTTCATGGGAGGCACGACGCTCTACATGACGCGCCAACTCGCACCCGCCGCTCCCATTCGCCCAGCGCATGGCTGGAATAACGAGAGCCGCACTACCGCTTGAGCCAAGGAAGGATCATTTAGGGGTCATGGAAGCGAACCGGGATTGTCCCGGGTCCGACAGTGGAGAAAACCATGAGCACCCCGCGCAAGAACAAGTTCTTTGCGACCCTCGACACCTTCGTCACCGTTTTCGGCAGTGCCGCAGCGGTTTCGGCAGCAGTTGAGGCCGGCCGGGCGCCCAAGGCCAAGCACCTGACGGCCCTCGGAATCGAACCCACCGCCTTCCGCTCGATCGGCCGATAACAGCCGCGCGGGCCGCTGCTCCCTCCCCGGCGTTTTGCCTCCCAAAACGCCAAGCGGCCTGATGCGCTAGAAGCCGACACAAAAGCCCGGATGCCAGTTTCCCTCCCTGGCCTCCGGGCTTTTTCTATTTTTTGGGCTTTTGGTCATGCGAGGGCTGCATGGCCGAGTTCCCTCTACTTCGTCGTCATTGCCGGGCTTGTCCCGGCAATCCACTCTCGGGGAGGCATGGACCACCGGGACAAGCCCGGTGGTGACGATGGTGGGGATGACCAGGCTAAAGCCTCAGTCCTCGTCGCTCGCCAATTGTCCGAGCACGGCACCCTTGCCGCGCATGCGCATGATAACAGGCAGCACCACCGCAATGATCGCCACGGCGTAAAGCACCAGTGAGATCGGCGAGTGGAACAGTACGGCCGGGTCGCCCTGGCTGATCGAGAGGGCCCGGCGCAATTGCTGTTCGGCCATGGGGCCCAAGATAAGCCCCACCACCACCGGCGCGATCGGATAGCCGAAGCGGCGGAGAAGGTAGCCGAGCACGCCAAAAGTGAGCAGCAGCACCAGTTCGAACGAGATGCGCACGGAACCAAAGCCCATGGACATGGCCCCATTGGCGCCCAAAGTGCCGAGCGTCGCAAAGGTCAGGATGCCGGCATAGAGCCAGGGTTTTGGAATGGTGAGCAGTTTCACCCAGAGCCCGATCAGCGGCAGGTTCAAGACCAGCAGCATGAAATTGGCAACGAGCAGGCTCGCGATCAGCGACCAGACCAGCGTCGAGTTGTTGGCGAACAACAAGGGACCGGGCTGCAGGCCGAACTGCTGGAAGCCGGCGAGCATGATGGCGGCGGTCGCCGTGGTCGGCAGGCCAAGGGTGAGCAGCGGCACCAGCGTGCCCGCCGCAGAGGCATTGTTGGCGGCTTCCGGACCCGCAACGCCTTCGATGGCGCCGTGGCCGAATTCCTCGGGCTTCTTGGCAAAGCTCTTTTCAGCGCTGTAGGACAGGAAGCTCGCAATATCGGCGCCGCCGGCCGGCATGGCGCCGATGGGGAAGCCGATAAAGGTGCCGCGCAGCCAGGAGGCCCACGAGCGCTTCCAGTCTTCGATGGTCATCCAGACCGAGCCCTTGATGGCCATGACCGAAGACTCAACCTGTTCACGGTCGGCGGCGGTCTTCAACGTTTCACCGATGGCAAAGAGCGCGACGGCCAGCGTCGTGACTTCGATACCGTCGAGCAGGTCCAGAATACCAAAGGCCATGCGGGTCTGGCCGGTCTGCTGGTCGATGCCGATAATGCCCAGGCCAAGGCCGATGAAGAGCGCCGTGAGGCCACGCAGCGGGCTATCGCCGAAGGCGGCGGAGACGGTGATGAAGGCCAGGACCATCAGCGCAAAATAGTCGGCGGGGCCGAAGGACAGCGCGAATTTCACCACAAAAGGCGCGACGAAGGCGAGGCCCAGCGTGGCGATCAAGCCGGCGATGAAAGAGCCGATGGCGGCGGTTGCAAGGGCGGGACCGCCCCTGCCCTGCCGGGCCATCTTGTTGCCTTCGAGCGCGGTAACGATCGAGGCGCTTTCGCCGGGGGTGTTCAGCAGGATCGATGTGGTCGAGCCGCCGTACATGCCGCCATAATAGATGCCGGCGAACATGATGAGCGAACCGGCGGGGTCGAGCTTGTAGGTGACGGGCAACAGCAGCGCCACGGTGAGCGCCGGGCCGATGCCGGGCAGCACGCCGACGGCCGTGCCGAGGGTAACGCCGATCAGCGCGTAAAGCAGGTTCTGCACCTGCAGAGCGGCGACGAGGCCCTGGGCGAGAAGATCAAAAGTGTCCATCTCAGAAGGCTCCCGTCGTCAGAAAGCGTTCGATGGGTCCCTGCGGCAGCGAGAGTTGCAGCCCGCGCGCGAAAATGAACCAGACGATGAAGGAAAAGACGATCCCGATGGGAATGGTCTGCCAGAGCGGGCCGCGGCCAAATCCCCTCGCCGTCAGCGCGAAGAGCACGCCGGTCGCAATGGAAAAGCCCGCGGTCGAGAGCAGCAGGATCTGCGCCACGAGGCCGCCGACGATCCAGGCGATGGGGCCGTAGTCGTCCTTGCTGCGGGCCGGAAAGCCGTTGCGCAGGGCGGAGATCAGCGTGCCGATGGCCAAAAGCCCGAGACCGGTCGCGACGATATAGGGGAAGACGGTCGGGCCGACGCGCTGCTGGATGGGCGGCACGCGCATCTGGCTCGTCTGCCAGAAGATGATGATCGAAATGGCGGCGAGGATAACCGCGATGACGAGCGCCGCCCCATCGGGGCGGCGCGTGCTGTTGGATTGGCCAGCGCTCATTGCACGAGGCCGATGTCTTTCAGGATGGTTTCGGTCGCGGCGATATCGGCAGCAAGCTGCGTATCGAAGGCTTCGCCATCGAGATAGGTGTCGACCCAGCCCTTGGTTTCAAGCGCGGCCTTCCACGAGGCCGAAGTTGCCAGCGCCTTCACGTCGGCAGTGATGGCGGCCTTCTGCTCGTCGGTGATGCCGGGAGCGGCAGCAACCATGCGCCAGTTCTGGACGGCCAGATCAACGCCGGCTTCCTTGAGGGTCGGACCATCGACACCCGGCACGCGCTCTTCGGAGGAAACAGCGAGGAGACGCAGTTCGCCGGCAGCGATCTGGGCGGAGAATTCGCTGATGCCGGAAATACCAACGGTCACCTGGCCACCGAGAATGGCGGCAAGCGCTTCGCCACCGCCGGAATAGGCGATGTAGTTGACCTGGGTCGGGTCGACGCCAATGGTCTTTGCCAGGAGACCAGCCGTGATGTGGTCAACGCCACCAGCGGAGCCACCGGCCCAGGAGACGGCGCCGGTGTTTTCCTTGAGTTTTGCCACGAGGTCGTCGAGCGTCTGGATATCGGAAGCGGCGGGAACGACGATGGCGACGGCTTCACCGGTAAGGCGGGCGATCGGGGTGACATCGGCGAGGGTCACGGGCGACATATTGGTCAGGATGGCGCCAACCATCACATAGCCGCCGACGATCAGGGAATTGGGATTGCCGGCATCTTGCGTCGCGAACTGGGCGAGGCCAATGGTGCCGCCGGCGCCGGGAACGTTGGTGACCTGCACATTGCCCGAAATGCCTTCGGCAGTGAACGCTTCCTGCATGGTGCGGGCGGTCTGGTCCCAGCCGCCGCCGGGCGCAGCGGGCGCCAGAATGGTGTAGTCGGCAGCGAATGCGGGCATGGAGAGGGCGCCGGAAACCAGCGCCGCGAGTAGCAGCTTGTTCAAAAGATCCTCCCAGAACAAAGGCGAACGTCGTTGCGTTCGTGCCCTTACTGTAGGGACGCTCCCTGTCATCGTCCTGTCACGGAATTTTTGGGGCTGTTTGGGCCGGAAAACCTAGGCGCTGCGGCGGTTTTCGCCGTCGGCTGCGATCGAGCGGCGTTGCGCATGGGCCTCAAGCAGGCGCGTGCATTGCGCGGCCGAAACGGGCTTGGAATAGAGATAGCCCTGCGCCAAACGGCAGCCGAAACGGCGAAGAGCCGCGGCCTGTTCCTCGTATTCCACGCCTTCGGCAACGATGCGCATGCCGAGTTTTTTCACGATATCGACGAGGCCGGACACCACCGTCTCGCTCGGCCCGTCGACACCGAGTTTCGTAACGAAAGACCGGTCGATCTTGATGATGTCTACGGGGAAGGACAGGAGGTGCGTCAGGGACGCAAAGCCAGTGCCGAAATCGTCGAGGGCCACGAGAATGCCGCGGCTGCGCAACGCTTCGACCGCATGGGGCACGCTTCTGTCGCTGCCGCCGACGAATACGGCTTCATTGACTTCGAGCACGATATGGCTGAGCGGCACATTGGCCCAACCAAAGATGTCGATGATGCGCTCGGCCAGATCCCCGCGCTGGAAATCGCCTGTCGTTACATTGACCCCGACATGCTGGAAATCGATGCCCGCATCGAGCCAGCCGCGCATATCCTGCGCTACCTGTTCGAGCATTTTGCCGGTCAGTTCGCAGGCGAGCCGCGGATCGGTCAGGGCGGTCTGAAACTCCCCCACCGACACCACCTCGCTTCCCATGCGCAGCCGCGCCAGGGCTTCGAGCCCGACGATCTCGTTGGTCTCAAGATTGACGATGGGCTGGTAATAGGGCTCGACGCGGTTTTCGGCGAGGGCCTGATCGAGCTGGCGCACCTGGGCGATGCGATGCGTCATCTCGGTGCGGAGGTCCGCCTGAAAGGCCATATAGCCGCCACGGCGCGCTTCCTTGGCGTGATAGAGCGCAAAGTCGGCATTTTGCGACAGAGTATCGGCATCCTTGCCATCCATGCCGAAAACCGCGCCGCCCATGGTCACATGGGCCTCAAAGGACTGGCCGGACATTTCGACCATGCCGGTGGTCGCGTCGCTCACCATGCTGGCCCAGTGTTCGAGCATGTCATGGCTGGAGCAGCCGCGGGCGATAATGGCGAATTCATCGCCGCCGAGGCGGCAGGGAATGAGGGTCGGGTGCACGGCGCTGAGACGCGCTCCGACCGTGGCGATCAACCGATCGCCGGCGGCATGGCCGATCGTGTCATTGACCGATTTCAGATGGTCGATATCGAGCAGGATCAGTCCAAAGGGCTGGTCCATGCCGATATGTTCGCCCAGCAGTTCATTGTAGCGGCCGCGATTGGGCAGGCCCGTCAGCACATCGTAATAAGCGAGGCGGAAATTGCGGTCGCGGATACGTTCGTGCTCGATGGCGAGCGCGCAAAGATGGGCGCAGGTCTCGACGATGTTGCGCTCGGTGGCGCTGGGGCCGCGGGTCGAGCGGAAATAGAAGGCAAAGGTCGCGATCACCTGCCCGGCAGGATTTTTGATGGGCGTCGACCAGCAGGCTTTCAGGCCCAGCGGCGCGATCATGGCGCGAAAATCGTCCCAGAGCGGATCACTGGCAATATCGGTGACCACCACCTCTTCCCGGCGATAGGCGGCGGTGCCGCAGGAGCCAGCCTGCGGCCCGATCTTCAAACCATTGATAGCGGCAGAATAGAATTTTGGCAGGCCGGGAGCGGCCAGAGCGCGCACCGAGCCGTATTCGTCGACCAGCAGGATGGAGCAGACGGCCTCGGGCGCGAGCTCTTCAGCGCGCTGGCACAAAAGGCGTCCGATGGCCGGCAAGGCCTCTCCCTGGGCCACGGCTTCCAACACTTCGGTCTGCAACCGCAGAAGCTGCTCTGTCTCGCCGCCGGTCATCACCGTCTCCCCGGGATTCCCGAACAAAATGCGCGAGCCGAGTAAAGGGAGCGTTCTGCGACCCCAAGCAATTGCATAAAATCGTCAGCTTCATGCCAGCGCATTGCCGCTCACCAAATCGCGCTTGACTCTCAAATAGCCGCGGAGCTATGAATTAACTCATAGCCAACGAGGTATCGATCCAATGCAACCGGGACCAGACACGGTGTTCAAGGCGCTGGCCGACCCGACACGACGGGCGCTGTTCGAACGCCTCTGCCGCGAAGGCGAACATACCGTGGCGGTGCTGACCGCCGGCGCCGGCGTGTCCCAGCCGGTGGTCTCAAAGCATCTCGGCGTCTTGAAGGATGCCGGGCTCGTGCGCGGACGGATCGATGGACGGCAAACCCACTATAGCGCCCAACTGGCCGCGCTTGGACCTCTGGTCGACTGGACCAAGGAAATGGCGGGGTTTTGGGAGGACCGATTTGATGCCCTGGAAGATCTGTTGAGGAGAATGGACCAATGAGCGAAATCACCACCACACCACCCCGTTCCGCCTGGCCGCGCCGGGTCAGGCAATCGCATCGCTGGATTTCGGTCGCCTTCGTCCTGAGCGTGATCGCCACGTCGATTGCGCTGGCACAGGCCGAGCCGATCATGTGGATGTCCTATGTGCCGCTCTTTCCACTGCTGCTGCTGTTTCTGACCGGCACCTATCTCTTCGCGCTGCCCTATTTTGCCAAGTGGCACCGGCGCGGAAAGGACGCAGCCTGATGGCGGAGAGAAAGCCGCTGAAGCCCAACAAGGATGGCGTCGTGCTGCTTTCGGGCGACAATCCGCAGATTGCCAAGGGTTTTGGTGATGAACCGGTATCAGCCTATCTCTCCGCCGTGCCGGGCTGGAAGCAGGCGATCTGCCGCGAGGTGGATGCGCTGGTGGTGAAAACCGTGCCAGGGGTGAAAAAGGCGGTCAAATGGAACACGCCGCTTTATGGCCTCGACGGCGAGACGTGGTTTTTGAGCATGCATTGCTTCAAGGCTCATGTGCGTGTGACCTTCTTCAAGGGCACGGAGCTCAAACCCATGCCGGCCAAAGAATCCAAAGTTGCCGGCGTGCGTTATTATGACGTCACCGAAGAGGCCGGGATCGACGAAAAGCAGTTCGTCACCTGGGTGAAGCAGGCCGTGCTGCTGCCGGGCGAAAAGATGTGAGGGTGAAATGACCGAAAAGAGTGCTGCCGAAAAAATCGATGCCCGCATTGCTGAACTCAGCGGTTGGCGCGGCGAAATGCTGGCGCGTATCCGCAGGCTGATCAAGGAGGCCGATCCCGAGGTCGTCGAAGAGTGGAAATGGGAAAATCCGGTCTGGTCGCATGGCGGCATTATCTGCACCGGCGAGGCCTATAAGGCGGCGATAAAGACCACTTTCCCCAAGGGCGCCGCCCTTGCCGATCCCTCCGGCATCTTCAATTCGAGCCTGACCGGCGGCACGCGAAGGGCGATCGACTTCAAGGAAGGCGACGAGATCGACGAAGCCGCTTTCAAGGCGCTGATCCACGCCGCCATTGTCCAAAATCATTCAAAGTAGGTTTGTCCATGGCCGAAGCTACGCCTGAAATCCGCACTGTCGTTATTGAACGCGATTTTTCCCATAGGCCGGAAAAGCTCTGGCGGGCGCTGACGCAGCCGCACCTGATCAAGGAATGGCTGATGAGCAGCGACTTTGCGCCTGACCTTGGTCACAAGTTCAAGTTCACCGCCGATTGGGGCGCCATTGACTGTGAGGTCAAGGAGATCGAGCCCAATCGTACGCTGGCCTATTCCTGGGACGCCTATGGGCTTGAAAGCACGGTTACCTGGACGCTGACACCGATCGCCTCGGG
Organism: Devosia sp.; assembly: GCF_024707125.1. GTDB lineage: Bacteria > Pseudomonadota > Alphaproteobacteria > Rhizobiales > Devosiaceae > Devosia. The sequence continues at coordinate 127,690 of NZ_JANQAH010000013.1, read as the reverse complement.
CACGCAATTGCGCATGGAACAGACCGGTTTCCGGCCCGACCAGAACCAGGCCTATCATGGCGCGCGGATGGGCTGGCAGGACTACTTTGGCAAGCTCGAGGATGCCCTTGGGCGGATGGAGTAAGACACTACTTCCGCAATTTTGGCGGCATCGCTTACCCCACCCTTGATCCCTCCCCACAAGGGGGAGGGAGACGATGGAGCCGGGAAGACTGAGGCTTGCGCCTCCCTCCCCCTTGTGGGGAGGGAATGAGGGTGGGGGTACGGGAGCCACCACACCAAGAATAAGGCGGCGCCTGAGCGCCGCCTTTTGCCTTAGTCCGGCAGCTTGAACGCCACGACCTTGGTCGAGAAGCGCGACTGGATGGCGCCCTGACCGCCGGCAACGACGGCGATGTACTGCTTGCCATCGAGCGTGTAGCTGATCGGCGCGCCACCGGCGGCCGGCAGTTCGGTCTTCCAGACTTCCTTGCCGCTCGCCAGTTCATAGGCTCGCAGCATATTGTCCTTGGCCGCGGCGATGAACACCAGGCCGCTGGCGGTGATCATCGAACCGCCATGGGTCGGCGTGCCGAGGGTCAGCTCGAACGGCAGGTTGATGCCGAGCGCGCCGCTGCCCTTGGAGGTGCCGAAGGGCTGGGTCCAGAGCATCTTGCCCGTATTGAGATCGACCGCGCTCAGATAGCTGTAGGGCGGGTCGATGCAGGGCACGTTGAGCGCGGTGAGCCAGAAATAGGGCGCCGCGGCATAGGGCACATTGGCCTGGGCCACGAGCCCACCGACTTCACGACGATCGCCCCATTCGCCCTGCGGCTTGGCGCCACGAGCATCCGCATCCTCGCGGGAGAGCAGTTGGACATAGCTGGCGAAGCGGTTGGAATTGACCACCATGATGCCGCGCAGGGGATCGACGGAAACGCCGCCCCAGTTCATCGCCCCAAAGGTGCTCGGGGTCTGGATCGAGGGCGTCAGGCCCGGCGGGGTATTGGTGCCCTCGTAGCGCGCTTCCTTGAATTTGACGCGGCAATAGAGCTGGTCGAAGGGCGACACGCCCCACATGTCCGCCTCGGTCAGCGTCGCCATGCGGAAGGATGGCAGGCTGTTGGAGAGCGGCTGGGTGGGCGAATTGCGCTCTTCGGGCACGACGCCGGTCTGGGGCATCGGCGTTTCGGTGACGGGGAAGATCGGCTCGCCGGTCGTGCGGTCGAGCACAAAAACTTCGCCGGCCTTGGTGGGCTGCACCAGCGCCTTGCGCATCGTGCCCGAAGCATCGGGCAGGTCGATGAGCGAAGCGGGCGAGGCGACGTCATGGTCCCAGATGTCGTGATGCTTGGTCTGGAAGGACCAGCGCAGACGACCGGTTTCAGCATCGAGCGCGACGACCGAGGAATTGAACTGATCGTCGAATTCACGGCGCTGGCCACCGAAGAAGTCGGGGGTCGCATTGCCCGTGGGCAGATAGACCAGACCCAGTTCTTCGTCGGCTACGGCCGGGGCCCAGCTGTTCGGCGTTGCCACGGTATAGCTTTCGCCATTGGGCGGCAGGCCAGTGCGGTCCTGGCGACCAAGGTCCCAGGCCCAGGACATGTCGCCTGTTACCGCGTCAAAAGCGCGGATGACGCCCGAGGCTTCGCCCCAATATTGGCCATCGGTCACCCAGCCACCGACCACGACCTTGCCGCGCACGAAAGTGGGCGCCGAGGTGATGGAATAGTAGCCGCCGATGATCTTGCCTTCATAGTCGTGCATGCCGACGAGGAGATCGACGCGGCCGCCCTCGCCGAAATCGGCGCAGAGTTCGCCGGTCCGCGCATCGAGCGCGATCAGCTTGGCCGTGGCCGTGCCATAGAGCACGCGCTCGGCGCAGGCGCCGGTCATGCCCGGAACCTTATGGTAGCTCACGCCGCGGCAGGTGCCGCCATGGCCTTCCGAGCCGTCATACATCCAGCGCTCGGCGCCGGTTGCCGCATCAAGGGCAAAGGCCTGGCTAAAACCGTTGCACATATAGATGCTGTCATCGATCTTGAGCGGGGTCGAATTGTTGGCGGGAATGCGACCCACATCCACCGACCAGGCGACTTCCAGATTTTTGACGTTATCGAGGGTAATTTCTTCGAGCGGGGTATATTTCTGCCCGCCCTGGTCGCCACCGAAATAGGGCCAGTCGGCACCGGTCTGCCCCAGCGCCGCGGCGCCGTTAGCCTCGGCCGGAAATGCGCCAAAACCGGTCTGGAAGCGCGGGTCCTGCGGCAGGCTCGGCGCGCTGATGGCATAGAGCCCGGCACCAAGCGCCACCGAAACCACGGCAGCCGACGTAATCAGACCCGTTGCGCCAAACGGCACGCGCTTCGCAAGATCCAGAGTGCCGGAAAGGGCATGCTGGCTCCAGGGCAGCAGCAGCCAGATGCCGAAAGCCACAGGGATCATCAGACGCGGCAGAAGCGCCCAGCCATCGAAACCGACTTCCCAGATGGCCCAGATGATGGTGAGCGCCAGCGTGAGGCCAAAAACCCAGGCACCAAGGCGCCGGCCGCGGAACAGCAGCACGGCGGCGCCGAGGAACAGCAGCCCCGAAACCACGTAGTAAAGCGAACCGCCAAGGGTCGCGAGATAAGCCCCTCCGCCCACGAAAATCAGGGCCATGACGCCCAGAACAACGGCGAACAGGCCCATCAGGCCGCGTTCGACGATGTGAGGCGCCCTCGCCCCACCATCACTACTCATAGTCTTTCCTCCAGAGGATTGATCGTATCGTTATTGGTTACGAGGCCGCCTTGATGGGGGCCTTCGGCTCGTAGAGCGCCTCGTTGAGTTCGGCCGAGAGCGCTTCAATGCGGTTGAGAAATTTGGCGATGGCCTTGAGATCGGTGTCCGAAAATTCGGCCGTCCCGACATGGTATTCCGCCCTGATGCGTTCATGCAGCGCCAGCGGCTCGGCTGCGGCCTCGGTATCGAGCACAATAAGAACACTGCGCCGATCTTCAGGGTGGCGGCTGCGTGTGATGTAGCCCGCGCTTTCCAGCCGATCGAGCAGCGCCGTGCCCGCGCCCGAGGTCAGGCCAAGATGGCTGATGATGTCGCCGGGGCTGACGGGCTCGCCCTTGAGGTGGAGATAACCCAGGCAGCGAAAATCGGTGGGGTGCATGCCCTGCCAGCGCGCCGCCCGCTCCTGCGCTTCTTCGGCCCGGCGGATCATGTGAATGAGCGCCGTACCAACCCGGTCTTCCAGTTCCGCCCGCCCGTCCATCATTATCCCCATGACAAAGAATCTTGATCATAAAGATATTTGTCATCGAAACCGCTGGCAAGCGGGCATGGCAAGCAAAAGGGCGCGGTTTTGGCCGCGCCCTTTTGGGGGATTCCGATAGCGCTGAAAGGCCGGCAAACACCGGCTGTCATCCCGCCGAAGGCCGGGATGACAGCCGAGGGTGACGGCGTTCCAGATGAAAAGCGAGAGCCCTAAATCTGCCCTTCGAGATCCTCGGGCGTCTCGATGGTCCGCATCCATTTGAGCGATTTGACTTCCCAGGCGGGGTCGGATTTTTGCAGATCGTCGAGCAGGCCCGGCAGATGCCCGGCGCCATAGGTGACAAAAATCTTGTCGTCCGTGCTCGTCTCGATGCGCTCGGCGAGCTTTTCGTTGCGGAAATCGAGAATGACCGGATCAAGCGGCGATGGCGCGGTCTTGTTGCCCAGCAGCATGGTCATCCAGCCGCGACAGGCGAGGCCAAGAATCTTTCGCTGGCCGGGCGTGGCATTGGCGAGCCAATCGAACAATTGCGTCGTCTGGTCGGCCTCGCCGTCCTCCGGCGCCGCTAGTTTCGATTGTCCGGCCGTCGCCGCAAATTCGGGGTCGGTCTCCATCAGCCGCTGATATTCGTTCATCATGTCGGCCGTCGACACGTCGGCTTCGACATGGCGCTCGGGGCGGGCCTTCATATCGGCGGCGAGAAGCTGGAAATATGGCCCCTGGAACTGCAGGCCGCAGGCATCGCCAAAGGTCTGGTAATTGGTGTTGAGATCGCCACCACCGGCCAGCGTTTCGGAGAACCATTTGTCGCCCGCCGGGTCGCCGCGCACGCCTTCATAATAGATGGCATAGCCATCGCTCAGCGCCTTTTCGAGGTCATAGACGACGCTCTTGTAAAAACCTTCCGAGCCGATGTGCATCATGCCCTGGAACACCACCGTCTTCTTGCCATTCGACAGGGTCGCCTGCGGCACGGTGAGCGGGGTCAGCTCGGTGCGGAAGGCGAGATAGTAGAGTGGCGCGGCAATCAGCGCCGTGATGGCAAAGACCAGCGCCAGGAACGCCTTGATATAGCTCCAGAGCCGGCGCTGACGACGCTGCCCGGCAACGATGCGGCGCACCAGCCAGGCCGCGGGGAAGGCGAGAAGCAGTGCCAGCACGACCACCGCGACAAGCAGCAGGACATGCACATCGAGCAGCACCGGCAGGCCGAGCAGGAAGCCGGCCGCGAGAAGAAACCAAAGAATGGTCGAGACACGCAATTTCAGGCGCTCGCCCCAGGCAAGGTTTTTCGCCGGCGTAGAAGGTATGGCCATGTCGTCCCCCAGACGTACTGCACGCCCCGCAAGCTAACCACCAGCCAGCAGCAAAGCCAGTCCCGGAAAAGCTGAAAGTCGTGGAGTATGAAAGACCTAGTTGGCCTGACGCGCGTCACCCGGCGCCATGCCGTAGACGCTGCGGAAAACGCGATAGAAGGTCGCAAGACTTTCAAAGCCACAGGCATAGGCCACCTGCGCCACGGTCAGTTCCGGCTGCCCGACGAGAAGCCTCTGCGCTTCCCTCGCCCGCATGAGCACAAGCGTGCGGCTAAAAGTGTTTTCCGCATCTTCGAACAGCAGGTGCAGATGTCGCACCGACAGACCAAGGCTGCGGGCGACCAGGGCCGGGGTCAGGTCGATCTGGTGATATTGCTCGGCCATGATGTCGAGGGCGAGATAGCGCAGCCCGGCGCGGATGGCGCTGCGCACTTCGGGCAGGTTTTCCGCAAGGCGCCCGCGCGCCGCTAGCCCAAGCCGGGCAATGTGGACGATATCGCGCTCTGCATCTGCCGAGGCGCGCTTGTGCGTGGTCAGCACGTCCAAAAGGGCCCGCAGTGGACGCAGCGCCCTCGTCCCCTCCAGCGGCCTTGCCGCAGAGAGATCGGAGATGGAGCGGCCGAGCGTCAGCTCGTCGCTGACCGGGATCTTGAGCATGCGGAAATGAAAGCCGCCATTCGTTCCCGGCGTTGCGCCATAGGGCAGGTCGGAATGGTTGATGATCATATCGCCATTGGCGATCAGCTCGCTGCGCCCCGAACCAGTATCGAGCCGCCCTGGCCCGCGCACCTGCAGCCCAAGACAAAGACTGTTGCCGGCGACGCGCGCAATATCGGCTTCGGTGCGGCGAATGGTGTAGGCGGAAGCCGCTATCTCCGAGACAATCGCCGCGCCGAATTTTTCGGCACGAAAGGACCCCGCAAAGGCGGCGCGCCGGTCTGCCGGCAATTCGATCGTGACGCCGAAAAGGTCCCTGCTGCGGACCTCGCGCCACTGCTCGAAGCGGTCCCCGGGGGCCACGTCATCGGTCGAAAAACTCAGCATTCTTTGGGCCCCTCCCCTCCATGGCCCGCATGGAACTGGATTTGAGCCAAAAGGTCAACTTTTAGCTATTTTCCCACCCTGGCCTAGTCTTCGGTCCGGCTCGCGCTGGTGCGATCGCGCTCAAAATGCCGGTCGAGCGGCAAGGGCGGCAGCCAGGCTTCGCGGCGAATGGTCCAGAGTTCATAAGTGGGCCGGAACTGATCGGGCGCATCGAGCGAGCCGAGATTGATTTCCACCTCGTCGCCGCTACGCGAAAAGACCGACGAACCGCAGCGCGGGCAGAAGCAGCGCCCAAGATAGTCGCCAACCTCTCCCGAGATCGTCACCGCCGCTTCGGGGAAAATGGCCGAGGCATGAAACAGCGCGCCATGGTGCTTGCGGCAATCCATGCAGTGGCAAATGCCGACCCGGAAGGGGCGCCCCGCAGCCACGAACCGCACAGCACCGCAAAGACACCCGCCAGCAACCTCTTCCATGCCCTAGCTCCCTTCAAGACAGAGATCGCGAAACGCCTTCACCGCCGCCGAGGGCCGGCGTTCGCGATGGTAGAGCAGGCTAAAATTGCGCTGTGGCAATTCAAAGGGCAGGATCGACAGGCGCCCCGCGGCAACAAAGGGCGCCACGACCATTTCGGACAGGGCGGCCGCGCAATCGCTGTTGAGAACGGCGTTGAGGACGGCCTCATTGGTCGGCAGCGCCAGGGCGACATCCAGCGTTGCCGGATCGACACCGAGTTTTGCCACGCCCGCCTCGAACTCCGCTCGCGTTCCAGAACCGGGCTCCCGCATGATCCAGCGGTAGTCGGAAAAGCGCGGTCGCGCGAGGGCTACTGACGGCACGGAAACGGCGACCAGCCGGTCTCGCCCAATCGGGCGGGTGGCGAGCACGGGCACGTCGACATGGCCCTCAACAATGCCCAGTTCGGCCGCACCCGAAATGACCGCTTCAGCCACGTCATTGGTATTGGCCGCAGAAAAATTGACCGTGATCCCCGGATAGCTTGACGCAAAAGCAAGGAGGCGCGCGGGCAGCCAGTAGTTTGCCACCGTCTGGCTTGCCATGACGTCAAGCGTTCCGCGCTTGAGGCCGCCGAGATCGTTGAGCGCCTGTTCGGCCTGCCGAACACGGGCCAAGGTCTGCCGCGCCTCTTCAAGAAAGGCCATGCCATCGCGGGTCAGCTCGATCCGCCGCCCGACGCGATCAAACAGCCGGACGGCGTGCACGGCTTCAAGCGCCTTGATCGCCGCGCTGGCGGCCGAAGGCGTCAGCCCGACCGCCGCGGCACCCTGGGTCAGGTGCTGACGCTCCGCCACGGCGATGAAGATGGCCAATTGCTCGATGGTCACGGCTTATACGGAAAAACTGCATGAAACATGCATGATTATGCGATGGATTCTAATGAATGCAAGCTTCATCCTCCACTGCATCCGCATTGGAGCAAATCATGCTACCGCTGCCGCAGTTTCGGCAACTCATTCCTGGCCTGACCCTATCCATAGGCATCACCTTGCTTGCCCTTCTGGCAGAGCGCCTTCAGCAGCAGGTGCTGGGCTGGGTCATGTTCGACGGGCTGGTTATCGCCATCATGGCCGGCATCGCCGTACACAGCCTCTTCGGGCTTGCGACACGCTTTCGTGCCGGCGTTCATTTCGCGGCCAAGACCGTACTCGAAGTGGCCATCGTCCTTCTTGGCGGCACGATCAGCGCCGGGGCCGTGCTGCAGATCGGGCCGATGGTGGTCGCGGCCATCATGCTGGTTGTCGTGCTCGCTTTGGCACTGAGCTATGGCATAGGCCGCGCCCTGGGCCTTGATGCGCGCCTTGCGACGCTCGTTGCCTGCGGCAATTCCATTTGCGGTAATTCCGCCATCATGGCGACGGCGCCCGTCATCAAGGCGCCGGCAGACGATGTTGCCGCCGCCATCGCCTTCACCGCAGCGCTCGGCGTGCTGGTCGTCCTGCTGCTGCCGCTCGGCTTCACGCTCCTCGGGGTCAGCGAATGGCAATATGGCGTCATTGCCGGCCTCAGCGTCTATGCCGTGCCGCAGGTCCTTGCCGCCACCGTGCCGGTGGGTGTGATGAGCACCCAGATCGGCACCCTGGTAAAATTGATCCGCGTGCTGATGCTCGGCCCGGTCGTACTCGCCCTCGGCCTCATGCAAAAAAACCGGTCGCACAGCACGCTGCCGCTCGCGACACTCCTGCCCTGGTTCATCCTGGGCTTCCTCGCCATGATGGGCGCGAGATCGACCGGCGTCCTCCCCGACGCCATCCTGCCCACGCTACACCGCGCCTCGGCCACGCTGACCCTGATCTCGATGGCCGCTCTCGGCCTCTCGGTCGACCTACGCTCGGTCATCGCCTCAGGCGGCCGCGTGCTGGCCGCAGGGGCTCTTTCGATCGTAGCCCTCATCCTCCTCGCCACCGTAACCGCCCTGATCCTCGCCTAGGCGGGCGCTTCCAGCACAAGCCGGGACGACAGCAAGACGGAACAAGGCCGCAAGGCTGGACTTCGATGATTTTTCTGGGAGAACTGGTGCTGCCGGACAGGATTGAACTGTCGGCCTCTCCCTTACCAAGGGAGTGCTCTACCACTGAGCTACGGCAGCATCGTAAAGGGCGCCGGCAGGTTTCTGCGGCGACGGGCGCTCTACTGCCATAGGGATTCTCTCGACGCAAGCGCAAAAACCGCCTATCAACTCCTCCTGTGAATCACCGATAGCCAGGAAGGCGATGAGTAAGTCGAACGAAGCTACTGCCCGCGAGCAAAGATTAGCCGCAAAGCTTCGCGAGAACCTCAAACGTCGAAAGGATCAGGCCAGGGCTCGCGCTGCCCGGGATGATGCTCCGGCACCCGAAACGATCGCGGTCAAGAAACCGTAAATCATTTTCGGGCGTATTCAGGAACGTCACATATTCGCATGAGCGCGGCTGGTCTGGCTTACGTGGCAACGAAGACCTCGCCTACCTCCTCCACAGGTAGAAGGCCCAGATAGGGCCGGTTCAGAGGAACCATTTCATGGATCGTATTCGTTTGGTCGGCGGCAATCCGCTCAACGGGGATATCGTCATTTCGGGCGCCAAGAATGCCGCCCTGCCCCTGATGATCGCATCGCTGCTCACCGATGAGCCACTGGTGCTCACCAATGTTCCCCGTCTTGCCGACGTCAAGCAGCTCGAACGCATTCTCGAGAATCACGGCGTCGATATCGCCGTGCACGGTCGCCGTCGCGGCGAATCGGATGGTGTTGGCCAGCGCATGACCTTTCATGCCGCCGACATCGTCGACACCACCGCGCCCTATGACCTTGTCTCAAAGATGCGTGCCAGTTTCTGGGTCATCGGGCCGCTGCTGGCCCGTTGCCATGAGGCTCGCGTGTCCCTGCCCGGCGGTTGCGCCATCGGCACGCGCCCGGTCGATCTCTTTCTCTTTGGCCTCAAAGAACTCGGCGCCGAGATCGATATCGACGAGGGCTATGTGGTGGCCCGCGCGCCCAAGGGCGGTCTCATTGGCAATCGCATCGTGTTCCCAAAAGTTTCGGTGGGCGCGACGCACACGTTGCTGATGGCGGCGACCCTCGCCAAGGGCACGACCGTCATCGAGAATGCGGCGCAGGAACCGGAAATCACCAATGTCGCCGAATGCCTTGTCGCCATGGGCGCCAAGATTTCGGGCATTGGCACGCGCACGCTGACCATTGAAGGCGTCGAAAAGCTGCATGGCGCGAGCGTGGAAGTCATCCCCGACCGTATCGAGACCGGCACCTTTGCCATGGCTGCGGCCATGACCGGTGGCGATGTGCTGCTGCGCGGCGCGCGCGCCGAGCATCTGCAATCGGCACTCGATATTTTGGCCCGCACTGGCGTTGATCTGACCACGGAGGCCGATGGCATCCGCGTCAAGCGCAATGGCAATGGCATTCAGCCGGTCGATATCGAGACCCATCCTTTCCCGGGCTTCCCGACCGACTTGCAGGCCCAGTTCATGGCGCTGATGACCATGAGCCAGGGCACGAGCCATGTGCGCGAGACCATCTTTGAGAACCGCTACATGCATGTGGCCGAACTCGCCCGTTTCGGCGCCGACATCGCCGTCGACGGACAGGTAGCAACCATCCAGGGCAAGTCGCAGCTCAAGGGCGCGCAGGTGATGGCGACCGATCTTCGTGCGTCGGTGTCGCTGGTGATCGCCGGCCTCGCCGCCAAGGGCGAGACAATCGTCAACCGCATCTATCACCTCGACCGCGGCTTTGAGCGTCTCGAAGACAAGCTGTCGCGCTGCGGCGCAGAGATTGAACGGCTGGCTGGCTAGTGCGCGGCCCGAAGGGCAAAATCGCTCCGGTGGAGCGTTTCTAGCGCGCTAGGCCATGAGAGCTACGCTCGAATGGCGGGCGATCGTAAAAGCAAAAAGGCCCGGTGCTTGCGCCGGGCCTTTTTGTTTCAGTCGAGTGTCTGCCTGTAGCGCAGCATGGCGATCACCGTGATCACCAGCACGATCACACCGAGCGCGGTCAGCTCCGAAGTGACATCGAATGTGCCCGCGCCCTTCAGCATCACCTTGCGAATAAGCCGGATGAAATGCGTAGCCGGTACGCCGGTGCCGATGGCCTGAGCCCAGCCGGGCATGCCGGCAAAGGGGAACATGAAGCCCGAGAGCAGGATCGAGGGCAGGATGGTGAAAAAGCTCAACTGCATAGCCTGCATCTGGTTTTTCGCCACGGTGGAAATGAGAAATCCCAGCGCCAGATTGCCCAGGACAAACAGATTGAAGCCGAAGAAGAAGGCCGTGAACGTGCCGGTGAACGGGACCTGGAACACGGCAAAGGCGGCGACGAGGAAGACCGCAGTCTGCACATAGCCGACGAAAACATAGGGCAGGATTTTGCCCAGCATGACTTCCAGAGGTGTCACCGGGGTGGAGATCAGCATTTCCATCGTGCCGCGCTCGCGCTCCTTCACGATGGCGACGGCCGTGATCATCACCATGGTCATCGAGAGGATGATGGCAAGCAGACCCGGCACGATATTGGTCGAGGTCTTGCCCTCGGGATTGTATTGCCGGTGGACGATCACCTCGAAGGGCAGCAGCGCCCCGGCTGCGGGCGACAGTGGCCCCGTGAGCGTCTGAGCGATGGCGCCATTGACGATGCCGCTCATGGCTGCCGCAGCGCCGCTGACGGCCGAAGGGTCGGAAGCATCGGCGGCGATCAGAAGATTTGGCCGGAGACCGCGCACGACGTCGCGCTCGAAATCGGCTGGGATGACGACAACGAAATTCGCCTCGCCCCGGCGCAGCGCTTCCTCGCCGGCATCGGGGCCGCGGACCTGGCCGATGAAATCGAAATATCCAGACGTATCCATGCCCGCCAGCAGCGCACGGGTCAGCGGGCCGTCATCATTGACCTCGACCAGCGTCGGCAGGTGTCGCGGGTCGGCATTGATGGCGAAGCCGAAGAGCATGAGCTGGATGATGGGCAGGCCGATCATCATACCGAAGGTGACGCGGTCGCGCCGCATCTGGATGAACTCTTTCCAGAGCACGGCGACGAAGCGGCTCAATGAGAAGCGCAGGTTCATGCCGCGTCCCGCGAGAAATTATCCCGCGCCCCCGCCATGAGATAGATGAAGGCCTCTTCAAGCCCCGCCGGCACCTCGCTCCAGCGCTGTCTTTTGTCACTTTGGAATTTTTCCACCGTGACCGCCAAAGCCGCAGCGTCCGTGCCCGAGACATGGAGGGCCGAACCGAAGCGCGCCACCTGGTCGACGCCCGGCTGGTCCTTGAGCCGCTCTTCGAGCGCCACCAGTTCCGGCCCCTCGGCCCGCCAGGTGGTCAGTCCCACCATGGTCGGAATCTCAGTCGCTCGCCCGTCGATCAGCTTTTTGCCATAGGCGATATAGGTGATGAAATCGCACTGAATGGCTTCGTCCATATAGTGCGTCGACACCAGCACGGTGACGCCGGCCTTGGACAGCCGCCGGATCTCATCCCAGAAATCGCGCCGCGCCTTGGGATCGACGCCGGCCGTGGGCTCGTCGAGCAGCAGCAGTTTGGGATCGTGGATGAGACAGGCCGCCAGCGCCAGCCGTTGCTTCCAGCCACCCGAGAGCGTCCCGGCCAATTGCCCTGCCCTGTCGGCGAGCCCCAGATCAGCCAATGCGCCATCGACGCGGCTCTTCCGGTTCTTCACCCCATACATTCGCGCCACGAAATCAAGATTCTCGCGGATGGTGAGATCCTCATAGAGGCTGAACTTCTGGGTCATATAGCCCACCTCAGCCTTGATCTTCCCCGCCTCGCGCCGCACGTCGAAGCCGAGACACTGCCCCTCCCCCTCATCGGGCAGCAGCAGGCCGCAAAGCATGCGAATGGTTGTGGTCTTGCCCGAGCCATTGGGGCCCAGAAACCCATAGATGGCGCCCTTGGGCACGGCGATGTCGAAGTGATCGACCACGGTCTTGTCGCCAAAACGCTTGGTCAGCCCGCGCACATCGATGACGCGTTCCTCGCTCATGGCCGCACGGTGACCGGCTGGCCCGGCTGCAGCTTTGCCGCATCATCGAGCCGCGCTTCGACGAGATAAACAAGCCGGCTGCGCTCCTCGGTCGAATAGATCACCGGCGGCGTCGTCTGCGCCTCGCTCGCGATATGCACGACAGTCGCCGCCATATCGGCGCAGCCATCGCAGGTGACGGTCACCGCCTGCCCGACGGAAAGGCTCGACCGCGCCGTCTCCGGCACGAAGAACCGCGCCTCGAGCGCCTTGTCCGGCAGGATGGAGGCAATCGGCGTCCCCACGGCCGCCACTTCGCCCACCGCATAATAGAGTTTTTCAATGACACCCGCGGCCGGCGCATGCACTTGCCGTTCGGAGAGATTTATCCGCGCCCCTTGAGCATCGGCCTCTGCCGCGGCGAGATTGGCCTCCGCCGCCACCTGCTGGCCCGAGCGCGCCGGCAGTTCCGCCACCGCCAATTGCGCCTTCAATTGGCTCACCTGCGCCTCGGCCGAAGCCACCGCATTGCTGTCCACCTCGACCTTGGCCGCCGAAACCGTGCCCGCCTTTTCAAGCTGCTCGCTGCGCGTGAGATTGGTCCGCGCCAGCCCCAGATCCGCCTCGGCTTTGCTCAGCGAAGCGCGGATGACATCGAGTTCTTCGCTGCGGCTGCCGGTTTCAAGATTTTCGAGCGTCGCCCGCGCCGCCGCCACGCGCGCCTCGGCCGCCGACAGCAGCGCTTGTTGCTGGCTCTGGTCGAGCACCAGCAGGAGGTCGCCTTCGGTCACCGCCTGGCCTTCGGCCACCGCAATTTCCGTGATCCGCCCCGCGCTCACCGGCGCGACATAGACATAGTCGGCCTCAATATAGCCGGTGAAACCAGCGGGCCCGGCATCGTGCGCGAAGAAGGCGAGAACGGCCGCCAACAGACCGCCGAAAAAGTCGCTCATGGCGTCTCCTCTCCGCCCGCAGGCGAAATGCCGTGAAACAGAATATCGAGGTGATTTTCCACCAGCCGGTCGAGCGCCAGCCCCTCTTCAGGCCGCATGCCGAAAACTTCGCTCAGCGCCACATGGGCCACGATGGGCCCGACAATCGAGCGCACGGTCATTTCCGGATCGACCTTTCGCAACTGCCCCGAAGCGACGCCGCGCGCCACCAGCGCCGTCAGTGCCGGAATCACCTTGCCCAACACTTCGCGGCGATAGAGTTCGGCAATGGCGGGAAAATTCATGATCTCGCGCAGGATCAGCCGCGGTACCGCAAGATTATTGGGATCAGACAGCAGGTTTTGCAGCGTATGCACCAGCATGGCGATGGGCAGGCGCGGATCGCCTTCAAACTGGGCCATATCAGGCACCGCCCGTTCGGCAATCGGGGCCACCGCGCGCCGGACAATGCCCTCCATCAGCGCCTCCTTGGAGGGAAAGTAGAGATAGACCGTGCCCTTGGAGACGCCCGCGCGCCGCGCCACCTCGTCCACCTTGGTCGCGGCAAAGCCTTTCTCGGAGAACACAGCCAAAGCCGCATCCAGCATTTCATCCGGCCGCGCCTCGGCCCGCCGGCGGAATTTCTTGTCGGTGTTGTTCATGAGGATGAGTATAACTGACTGACTGGTCAGTTATCAAGTGACATTCGCTGACACTGCTTGAGCGCCGTCGAGGGGCATCAACCCGCCTCCCCTTTCCATCGTCACCACCGGGCTTGTCCCGGTGGTCCACGCGGAGGCGAGATGGATTGCCGGGACAAGCCCGGCAATGACGACGGATGGGAGAAGGCTGCGCCAAGACAGGTGGCGATGACGCTCCCCAATTGCCCCCGTCCCCTCAAGCTTGTAGATCAGCCCCTGCATGACCAAGTGTGGCAGAACCAATTTCGCGAGCTGACCCTATGACCGATCTCAAGCTACTGGCGCTTGATACTGAAGATCTCGCCGTGCTTTCCGCCCATGTGCAGGATGCCGTCGTGCGCACCGTCGACATGGGCTATGCCCGCGGCGACCGGCGCTTTGCCCTGTTGATGAACCGCTACGACTGGACCGAAGACAAGCCACGCAGCAAGGGCCTCCGCAAGCGCTCCGGGCTGCATTTCGACCGCGTCGAAAATGTCGCCTATGCCGGCTTCGATCCGGCCTCGCCCGAAGGCGTGCTCAACCTCCTGGCGCTGACCTTTACGCCGTCCCCCGATGGCGTTTCCGGCGTGGTGGAAATCACCTTTGCCGGCGGCGGCACGGTGCGGTTGACTGTGGAGGTGCTTGAGGCACGGCTGGCTGATCTTGGCGCCGCCTGGGCCGCGGCGGCAAAGCCGGCACATAAGCTCGATTGATTTCTAGAAAAGGCCCCCTCACCCGCCGGCTACGCCGTCGACCTCTCCCCCAAAGGGAGAGGTGAAGAAGGGCTCCCCGTCGCGGAGCGACACCTCTCCCTTGGGGGAGAGGTCGGCCCGCAGGGCCGGGTGAGGGGGCCTTCCAACACGCCCTGCCCCATTCCCCCTTGCGATCAAACTCCCCATCGGGATAGATCGCATCACTCCACTTCGCCGCTATCCCGGACCGCCAATGCCTCTACGCCTCGACAGCGCCGCTGATGATTTCGAGTCCCGCTTTGTCGAGCTGCTTGCCAGCAAGCGCGAAGCCTCCCAGGAAGTGGGCGATATCGTCGCCGGGATCATCGCCGATGTGCGCGCCCGTGGCGACGAAGCCGTGGCCGAGCTGACCAACAAGTTCGACAAGGCCGGCGTCACCCCGCAAACCCTGCGCTTTTCGGCCGAAGAAATCGCCGAAGCCGCTGCCCGCGTCACCCCAGATGTCCGCGAGGCGCTGCAGACCGCGCATGATCGCATCAAGTCGCATCACGAGCGGCAGATGCCCAAGGATGACATCTATACTGATGCCCTCGGCGTCACGCTCGGCTCGCGCTGGACCGCCATCGATGCCGTCGGCATTTATGTCCCCGGCGGCCTCGCCTCCTACCCCTCTTCGGTGCTGATGAATGCCGTGCCGGCCAAAGTCGCCGGCGTCTCGCGCATCGCCATGGTCGTGCCCACGCCCAATGGGCAACTGGCCTCGGCCATTCTCTGCGCCGCTCAAATTGCGGGCGTGACGGAAATCTACCGGGTCGGCGGCGCCCAGGCCGTAGCCGCCCTCGCCTATGGCACCAGTGCCATTGCTCGCGTCGACAAGATCATGGGCCCCGGCAACGCCTTCGTCGCGGCAGCCAAGCGGCAGGTGTTCGGACAGGTCGGCATCGACCTCATCGCCGGCCCATCGGAAGTGCTCGTCATTGCCGACCACTCGGCCAATCCCGCCTGGGTCGCCGCCGATCTCATCGCCCAGGCCGAACATGGCGGCGGCGCCCAGTCGATCCTCGTCACCACCGATGAAAAATTGGCCGATGCCGTAGAGGCCGAAGTCGACCGGCAGTTGAGCCTCCTCCCCAAGGAATCCATCGCTCGGGAAGGCTGGGACGAATTCGGCGCTGTCATCACCGTCGATTCGCTCGAAACCGCGACCAACCTCGCCAATCGTATCGCCTCCGAGCATGTGGAGCTGGCGATCGACGACCCGCAATCGCTTGTCCCGGCCATTCGCCACGCTGGCGCGATCTTTCTGGGCCACCACACGCCCGAAGCCATCGGCGACTATGTCGGCGGCTCCAACCACGTCTTGCCCACGGCCCGCTCGGCGCGCTTTGCTTCGGGCCTCGGCGTGCTCGATTTCGTCAAGCGCACTTCAATCTTGGGCTGCACGCCCTCATCGCTCTCGGCCCTCGCCGAAGCGGCGGTCACCATCGCCGAAGTCGAAGCGCTCGATGGCCACGGGCGCTCCATTTCGATTCGGCTCAACCGTTGAGCATTTCGATGGGCACAAGCGAGGCGGCATCCAGCACCAATCGTCTGGTCACCGTCACGCTCGACCCCAATACGATCACCTCGATCAATCCCGACGAGGTGCACGAATGGCGCATCGCCATTTATGACCTCCTCGAATCCAACAGCTTTCGTCCCGCCCGCGTTGCCGCCGAAGGCCCCTATGCGCTCCACGTCTCAATCATCGGCAATTCCATCGTGCTCGACGTGCGCCACCCCGAAACCTTCCAGCCGATCGCTGCGCATTACATTTCGCTGACCCCGTTTCGCCGACTGATCCGCGACTATTTTCGTATTCGCGATGCTTATTACGAGGCGATCCGCTCCGCCCAACCGTTCCAGATCGAAACCGTCGACATGGCGCGACGCGGCATGCACAACGAGGCGGCCGAGCTTTTGCGCACGCGGCTCAACAACAAGATCATCATCGATCTCAACACGGCGCGGCGCCTTTTCACCTTGATTTGCGCCGTGCAGCCCTATGCAAGCCGCATCGATGAAGCGACGAGCGAACTGCCCTCGGTGCTATTCGTCTGCTCGATGAATTCGGTGCGTTCGCCGATTGCCGCAGCCCTCGCCCGCCAATCCTTCCCCGGCCGCATCATCGCGCGCTCGGTTGGCGTCAATGGCGGCAAGGCCGATCAGTTCGTGCATGAGGTCATGGAAGAAATCGGCATTGATATGTCGATCCATACGCCCCATATTCTCGATGAGCTCGTTGCCAACCGCTTCGATCTCGTCATCACCCTGTCCGATGACGCCCCCGATGCAGTGGCCCGCAAGGGTCTCGAGGCCGGCGAAATCGAACAATGGACGGTGCCGGACCCTTCGCTCGTCGAAGGCAGCCGCGAGGTAGTTCTGTCGGCCTATCGCGAACTTCGCGACGGTCTCAGACGCCGCGTTCGCACTCGTTTGGAACCATTGGTTTCCGGTAGTTCACAAAGCCACTGATTTGCAGTAGGTTCCGCCCAAATTTGCGGCCGCCGCCGAGCAGTTTCGCTCGCGGGGGTCTTCCCAGGAGAAAGTATGGCCAAAGAAGAAGTGCTCGAATTCCCGGGCGTGGTCACCGAATTGCTTCCCAACGCGACCTTCCGGGTCAAGCTGGAAAACGAACACGAGATCATCGCTCACACCGCCGGCCGCATGCGCAAGAACCGTATCCGCGTTCTCGCCGGCGACAAGGTGCTGTGTGAAATGACTCCGTACGACCTGACCAAGGGTCGCATCACCTATCGTTTCAAGTAAAGCGTCATGGCCAGCCGTCCGGAACTGATCCTGGCCTCCGCCTCGCCGCGCCGGCTTGCACTGCTCAACCAGATCGGCATCGAGCCGGAGCATCTGGTTCCGGCCCATGTCGACGAGACGCCCGAAAAAGGCGAATTGCCGCGCAAGCTTGCCGGTCGCCTTGCCGAACTGAAAGCTCTCACCGCCCAGCACAAGGCCCGCGTCGCCGGTTTCGGCTCCGACGCTCTTGTCCTTGCTGCCGATACGGTGGTGGCCGTCGGTCGGCGCATCCTGCCCAAGGCCGAGACCATGGAAGAGGCATCCGATTGCCTCCGCCTGCTCTCGGGCCGCGCGCACCGCGTCTATACCGGCGTTACCCTCCTCACGCCCTCCGGCGCCAAGCGGCAGCGCATCGTTGAAACACGCCTGCGCTTCAAGCGCCTCTCTACCCGCGAAATGGAAGCCTATCTCGCCAGTGCCGAATGGCGCGACAAGGCGGGTGGCTATGCCATCCAGGGCATTGCCGGCTCGTTCGTCGTAAAACTCTCGGGCTCCTATTCCGGTGTCGTCGGCCTGCCGCTCCATGAAGTCACCCAACTTCTCGCCGGCGAAGGCTATCCCGTGCATTTCAACTGGCTCAATCAGTCGAGCCTGACGGGCGTCTGATGGACCCGCAAAAGAAATGCCCGATCTGCGGCAAGCCAGCGGTCGACAAGTTCAAGCCCTTCTGCTCAAAACGCTGTGCCGATGTCGATCTCAATCGCTGGCTCACCGGCTCCTATGTCATCCCCGCGCGGGATGACGAGCCGCCCGTCGAAAACGATGACGAATAGGCACTTTGGCCGGGCTCGCGGGTAACAGTCTGCTAACGAACTAGCCTCTTTATCCACATGACGTTTTCGCGCTTGCGCGCACAAAAACGATCTCCTATAAGGCCCGTGGCTCGCAGCCGATGGCTCGCGAAAAGATGCCCGAGTAGCTCAGTTGGTAGAGCAGCGGATTGAAAATCCGCGTGTCACTGGTTCGATTCCGGTCTCGGGCACCACTTCCCAATCTTCATTGTCTCTCAACGTTCTAGCCCTTCCGCTCTTGCCGGTTGCGTTTTCGCGCGGGTAAATCAGCAGGAACCAACGGGAGGCCACCCCGATGCTGCCACGCGCAATCCGCCCTGCCGCTGCCATCGCGGGCGCCCTGACTCTCGCCGGTTGCAGTGCCGCCGGCGGCCCTCCCTCCATTCCCATCTTCGGATCCTTTTTTCCCGCCTGGATCATCTGCGCCGTTGGCGGAATTGTCGTCGCCGTGATCATCCGCGCGCTGCTGATCGCCCTCAGGATCGACGAACATTTGCCAGCGCCACCATTGGTTTACCTGTGCCTTGCCATCAGCGGCGGCATCGGCTTCTGGATGATCTGGTCGGGAGTGGCGTGATGCGCGCGATCTTGGGAAAAGCCATTGGCTATGCTGTTTTCATCGGCACCGCGGTGATGATCTACCTCGCCTGGAGCGCCGGACTTGCCAGCCCGCGCTCGGACGTGGCGGAGATCGAAGCGCCGGTCATCCAGATTTCCTCGACCGTGCCAGGCCGGATCATTTCCATCGCCGTCACCAACAATGACGCGGTCAAAGCCGGTGACATTCTTTTCCAGATCGACCCCGAGCCCTACCGCCTGCGGCTCGAACAGGCACAGGCGGAACTGCGCGCCACCCAGTCGGAACTGGCGCAGGGCGAACGCAATATCGCCACCGAACAGTCCAATGCCGACGTGGCGCAAAAGCAGATCGAGCGCGCTCAGTTCAATGCCGACCTCGCGCGGCAAACCCTGGAACGGTTGGAGCCGCTGCTCGACCGGGGTTTTGTGACGGCGCAGCAGGTGGACCAGGCCCGCACGACCTATAACGACTCTCTCGTCAGCCTCGACCAGGCACTGCAGCAATCGCAGGGCGCGAGCCAGGTGATCGGTACGCTCGATACACGGCAGGCGCAGGTTGATACGGCGACCGCAACGGTGGCCCTGGCCCAGCGCGATCTCGACAATACCACCGTGCGGGCGCCGTTTGACGGCATCGTCACCGGCCTCACCATGCCGGCGGGACAATATGTCATCACCGGGCAGACGGTCTTTGCCATGATCGACACGTCCCAATGGGAGGCCGTCGCGTTTTTCCGCGAAACCGAACTACCCAATATTGCCGTGGGCGATGCGGCCGAAGTCTTCGTCATGGCCAATACGCGCGTGCCGGTGCGGGGCACCGTGTCCGCCATCGGCTGGGGCGTGCGCTCGGCCGATGCCGCCACCATTCTGGGCCTGCCGATCGTTTCGAACTCGCTCAACTGGGTGAAAGTGGCCAAACGCTTCCCGGTCTATGTGGAGCTGCACGAGCCACCGACTGACCTGATGCGCGTGGGGGCCTCCGCAGTCGTTGTGATTCAGGGCGCGGCGGACGCAGATGATGACGGCGACGCGCACTAGATACGGCCTTACCGCGCTGCTCCTTGACGAGCTGCGCCCCTATGAGGGCCGGCTGGGTGCCTCGCTGCGCATGGCGTTGTGCTGTGTGCTCGTTGTGGTTCTGGCGATGAGCCAGCAGGTGCCTGAGGCCGCGCTCTCCTGCTATCTCATCTTCTTTGCCAGCCGCGACAATGCGGCGAGCGGCATTCTGATCGCCATTGCCCTGATCATTGCCGCCTCGGTGGGGATCCTCCTGGGGCTCGTCTTCCTGCAATTTGCCGCTGACGAGCCGATGCTGCGGCTCGGCTTCATGGCCGCCTTCACTTTTGGCGGCATGTATTTTTCCGTGGCCACTCGCGCCGGTCCGATCGCGGCAACCGTGGGTTTTGTCTTCGCCTTCGTGATGACGCTCTACGATTTCGTGCCCATTCCCGAACTGCTGTCGCGCGGATTGAGCTGGATGTGGGTGGTGGTGTTCTTCCCCATGGCGGTGCTCATTCTGGTCAATGCGCTGATTGGCCCCAATCCTGCAACGCTCGTCAGAAAGTCGATCGGCAAGCGCTTGAGGGCCAGCGCGGCGCTGCTGAGGGGCGAGGCTGGCGCTGACGCAGAGGCGCGGGAACTGCTGGAAGAACCGGCGGGCGAACTCGCCTCCCCGGCGCGTCTCGGTGCGCTCTTTGGTTTCCATTCCAAGGCGGAAGCCCAGCGGTTGGGTGCCATGATGCCCGAGGTGCAGGCACTGCTGGTGGAGGCACTGGCGGCGGGAGAGGATCGGACACTGGCGCAGGGGCTGGATCGACTTGCCCGGACTATCGAAGAGCGGCGTGATTTTGAACCCGGCTGGCGTCTTTGGGCAGCGTCAGGGAGCACGGCACCCTTGGCGAAGCGGGTCGAGAATCTCGCTGACCTTTGGTCGGGTCGCGTCCCCCTGCCCGAGCCGGAAAAGGCAGCGGCGGAGCCGGCCGACACGTTCACCAACCCGGCCTATATGCAGTTTGCGCTCAAGACCATGCTGGCGGTGTTCATCACCTATGGCATCTACACGGCGCGCAACTGGTTCGAAATCCACACCGCCATGATCACCTGCTTCTATGTGGCGCTCGGAAGCACCGGGGAAACGCTGCACAAGGCCGCCCTGCGCATTGCCGGATGTCTCATCGGGGCGGCAATGGGCATTGCCAGCATCGTCTTCCTCATGCCGCACATGACCGATATCGGCCATTTGCTGCTGCTGGTGGCTGCGGGTAGCTTTGTCGCGGCCTGGGTCGCGAACGGGTCGAGCCTGGTCCAATATATGGGCTGGCAGATGGCCCTGGCCTTCTTCCTCTGCGTGCTGCAGGGTTTTGGTCCGGCCTTTGATATCGACGTGGCGACCAATCGCATCCTCGGCATTCTGATCGGCAATGTGGTGGTCACCGTGGTTTTCCTCTGGCTCTGGCCGCTCAGCGTCAGTGCAGGAACGGCGCTCCATCTCGGTCGTGCGGTGCAGGGGCTCGCCGATGCGCTGCGCCGGGCCGGCGGCAATCTTGCCGGCATCCTCCCCGAACTCGATGCGGCGCGGCGCCTGGCGCGCCTTTCCGCTTTCGAGGCCTCGCGGCTGCGCGTCCGCTCGCCGCTGCTGCCACATGCAAAAACCATCATGGCTGCGAGCGAGGAAGCAACATCGGGCATAGCCCGGCTACGCCTTCTTCGCGATCGTCCGCGCTACCTTTTTGGCGCGCCGCGCTGTGTGAAAGCAGCAACGCTTGCACAGGAAGCGTCCGCCGCCCGGTTTCTGGACGATGCCGCCTGGGCTATTCTGGCGCCCGAACCTGAGGCAATGACCATGCTCGACCAGTCGCTGTCCCGCTCATTCGATACTCTTGCGCGGCTTGAGCGTCAGCTTGCACATGCGCCGCGCCGGGCATCCTGGCGTCGAGATCTCGAAGCGACGGCCCGGTCCTATCGCGACCTGCTTGAGGGATTTTCCCGTACAGTTGGAGCGCTCTGATGCCAGGCGCTCAACTCATGACCCGCTTCGCCGCAGTGTTACTGGTCATTGTGCTGGCGGCCTGTTCCAGTTCTGCGCTCAATCTGGCCTCAAAAAGCGCAACGACACCCTATCGGGGCATGGCCGGGCAGCCGGCGGCTGATCCGGGCGTCGCCGACTATGGCGTCACGCCCGACCCCAATATGCCGATCGCGATTGCGGCGCCAAAGCTCGACCCCAATCACAGCTATAGCCTGCCCGAACTCATCAATATCGCGCAGCTCGCCAATCCGGCCACGCAAGCCGCCTGGCAGCGGGCGCGCGAGGCCGCGGCGGCGACGGGCATAGCCGAAGCCTCCTATCTGCCAATCATCACCGCGGACGTGCTGGCCGGCTACGCCGTAACCTCCAATACAGCGCCCGGGATCGATGGGCTGCTCATCACTGTCCCGAATGGCACGATCACCACATCTGGCGCACAGGCGGTGCCATCGCTGGCGGTCAAATGGCTGCTGTTCGATTTCGGTGCGCGGGACGCGGCGCTGGCAGGCGCCCAACAGCTCTCCTTTGCCGCCAATGTCGGGTTCAACGCGGCGCATCAAAAACTGATCTATGATGTCAGCAGCGCCTTCTTCCAGTTTAGCGCCGCACGGTCGCAGACGCGGATCGACCGTGAGGCGCTGAACAATGCCAAGGTGGTGCTGGAGGCCGCCGAGGCGCGGCTGGGCCAGGGCGTCGCGACCACGATGGAAGTGGCCCAGGCCAAGCAGCAGGTGGCCCAGGCCGAATTCGATCTGACCGGGGCCAGCGGTCGTGAGCGCAGCACCTATTCGATCCTGCTCGGCGCCATGGGTATTTCGCCCACGACATCGATCAAGGTGCAGGACCTCGCCGGAAAATCCCTGCCGCGACAGGTACCGACCAATCTCGACCAGTTGATCGTCGCTTCCCTGCAGCGCCGGCCTGATGTGCAGGCCTCGCTGGCGCAGATGAAGGCGAGCGAACAGGGTATTGCTGCAGCCCAGGCGGAGTTCCTGCCCAAGGTGGCGGTAACAGGCACGGTCAACCGCACCTTTGGCAGCTATTCGATCAGCGACAGCCGGTTCGGCTCGACGGCGACGCTGGATGTCAATCAGCCCAATGCCGCCGTTCTTCTGGGCGTCACCATGCCGATCTTCGACGGTGGCATGCGGGAGGCGCGCATGGATGCTGCCGTGTCGGCGGCGGCGGCCTCACAGCACGATTTTGCCCGGCTGCAGAGCGTTGCAGCGCAGGAAATCGTCGTCGCCTATGACGTGCTGAGGACGAGCCTGTCGGCCAATGCCGCAGCGGCGGAACTGGTGAACGCAGCGCAGACCAATTACGAAGCGGCGCTCGACTATTACAAGAACGGGCTCGGGACACTGGCCGATATCAGCGTGGCGCAAACCGGGTTGCTGAAGGCCCAATATGCGCAGGCGCAGGCCCGCAGCGACGCTTTTGTCGCCGCGGCGACCCCGGCCTTTGCCACCGGCAGCCTGACAAACGCGAACAGTCTCTAGGGTATTTGTTCTGTCGCGCTTTCAGGCGGAGGCCTCAGGCCCCCGCTTTGCCGGCCACCTTGCGGGGCGTCACTTCGATTTCGGGCTCTTCCATGACCTCGGCGATCGGCGTGGTGCGCGGCATGCGGTTCCAGGCGTCGAGCGCGGCGATCTTGTAGGCCTCGGCCAGGGTCGGATAGTTGAAGGCATTCTCGACAAAGTAGTCGAGCGTGCCGCCCAGGTTCAACACCGCCTGGCCGATATGGATCAGTTCGGTGGCGCCTTCCCCGACGATATGGACGCCCAGGAGCTTGCGGGTATCGAGCGCGAAGATCATCTTCATCATGCCCGACTGCAGGCCCATGATGTGGCCGCGCGAGGTTTCGCGGAAGCGGGCTATGCCGGCCTCGTATGGGATGTTCTGTGCCCGCACCTGCTGCTCGGTGAGACCGACCGTGGAAATTTCCGGCACGGCATAAATGCCATAGGGGAAGAATTCCGGCGCCGGCGGCATCGGGGCGCCACAGGCGTGCAGTGCGGCGATGCGGCCCTGCTCCATCGAGGTGGAGGCCAGCGATGGCCAGCCGATGACGTCGCCGGCCGCATAGATATTGCGCACTTCGGTCTGGAAGGTCACCGGATCGACTTTCAGCCGACCACGATCTACCGGCGTGATACCGGCATTTTCGAGACCCAGATTGGCGGTCGCGCCGGAGCGACCGGCCGCATAAAGCAGCATGTCCGTGCGGATGCGCCGACCATCGGCGAGGATCGACACAGCCCAACCCTGCTCGTCGATCTCGACCTTTTCGACCTTAGTGCCGAGCCGCAGGGTAACGCCGCGCTGGCGCAGATCGTGGGTGAATTCCTCAATGATTTCGCGATCGATGAAATCGAGAATGGTGTCCTTGGGCTCGACGATAGTGACGGGCACGTCGAGCGCGGAAAAGATCGTGGCATATTCAATGCCGATGACACCGGCACCCACCACCGTCAGGCTGCGCGGTACGCGCGGCTCGGAGACGAGGCTATCGCTGTCGAGCACGGAATGGTCGTTGAACGGGATATTGGCCGGGCGATAGGGCGCGGTGCCCACGGCGATCACGGCATGGTCGAAACCGAAACGCGTCTCATCGCCATCTGGAGCCACGACCGCGATGTGGTTCTGATCGATGAAACGGGCCATGCCGCCAAACGTGCGCACCCCATTACGGTTGAACTGGTGTTCGAGAACCTCGATCTCGTGGTTGAGCGTCATCCGCAGGCGAGCGCCGAGATCCTTGCCCTCGATGTCCTTTTTGACTCGATAGGAAAGACCGTAAAAGCCGCGCTCACGCCAACCGGAAAGGTTGAGCACCGTCTCGCGCAGGGTCTTTGAGGGAATGGTCCCTGTATGGACGGAAACGCCGCCCAGACGAAGGCGATTTTCCACCACCAATACCGATTTGCCCAGCTTGGCTGCCTGCACGGCGGCGCGGCGGCCGGCCGGCCCCGAACCGATGACGATGAGATCGAAATGTTCCAAAAAAGGCCCCTGGATCCGACGGCACAGACTAAGCCGCAGAGATGACAACACGATTGCACCGGATCACGCCAGCCCAGGGATGGGCTGGCAGATATGCGCAGGGGGCACACTAGCCCAGATGTGTTACCAATCGTTTTGGAGCCGAAGCGCGATCAGTTCTGGTCGGACGCCGGATAGACGCCCAGGATGCTGAACTGGTCGGTGAAGAATTTCAGCTCGTCGAAGGCATGCTGCACACCGACATCGTCCGGGTGGCCTTCGATATCGGCATAGAACTGCGTGGCCGTGAAGGCGCCGCCGACCATGTAGCTTTCTAGCTTGGTCATGTTGACGCCATTGGTGGCAAAGCCGCCCATGGCCTTGTAGAGCGCGGCCGGCACGTTGCGCACGCGGAAGATGAAAGTGGTCTTCACCTTGGCCTGTTGCGGCGCGAGCTTTTCCTTGGGCGAGAGCACGAGGAAGCGGGTCGTGTTGTGGTCGGCGTCCTCGATATTGCTGGCGAGCACGTTGAGACCATAGATCTCGCCGGCAAAGCGCGAGGCGATGGCGGCAACCGATTTGTCGGCCTTCTGGGCGATCTCGCGCGCCGAACCGGCGGTATCGACGGCATTGATGGTGCGGAAGCCGTTTTCGGAGATGAAGCGGCGGCACTGGCCGAGGGCAACGGAAAGCGACTGGACCGCCTTGATGTCTTCAAGCGTCGCGCCCGGCACGCCGAGCAGGTTCATTTCGACGCGCAGGTAGGTCTCGCCGATGATGAAGAGGCCGCTCTCGGGCAGCAGGTGGTGAATGTCGGTGATGCGCCCATAGAGCGAATTCTCGACCGGAACCACGGCAAAATCGGCCTTGCCGGACTGCACGGCATTGAGCGTTTCCTCAAAGGTCACGCAGCCCACGAACTCTTCGCCGGGAAACACATTGGCGGCCGCGGCATGGCTGAAGGCGCCGGGTTCACCTTGAAAGGCTATTTTCTTGCTCATGGGATGTCCGTTCATCTGGCCCTGCGGGCTTTAGTCCCGGCGACTATGGGTGTCAATCGGAGGTTGCCAAGGCTAAATTGGCATGACATTGGGGGAATTGTCGCATCTGGGGATTGCCCTGTTGCGCCTCACGAGGCGTAATACTATCTTCCGCGCGCGTCGGACCGGGCTTGTTGAGGCAGGCTTTCTCTTGAAAGCCGGTAGTTGAGTTCGGTTCGTTCAATGTCCACCCGGGGATGGACCGGCAGAGAGACCAAATGGATTCGTTTGAGCTAAACAAGATTATGGGCGCCGTCCTTGGCACACTGATGTTTGTCATGGGCGTGGGCTTCCTGGCTGAGGCCATCTACCACCCAATCGAAGACCGCGGCCCGGGCTATGCCCTGCCGGAGCCGGAAGTGGCTGAAGCCGGCGGCGGCGAAGAAGCTGCGCCCGAAGTGTCCCTCGGGGTACTCCTCGCCAGCGCCAGCGCCGAACGCGGCGCCGCGGCCGTGCGCAAGTGCCAGTCCTGCCACAATTTTGGTGAAGGCGAGCCCAACAAGCAGGGCCCGAACCTCTATCACATCGTGGGCGCCAGCGAAGCGCATGCGGATGGCTTTGCCTATTCCGACGCTCTGCTTGAGCACAAGGCTGCCGGTGATATCTGGACCTATGAGAACCTCAATGAGTTCCTGACCAATCCCAAGGCCTATGCCCCGGGCACCAAGATGACCTTTGCCGGTGTTCGTTCGCCGGAAGAGCGCGCCGACATCCTGGCCTATCTCCAGACCCTGTCGCCCGAGCCCGTACCCTTCCCGGCTGCCGAGGCCGCCCCGGCCGAATCACCGGCTGAAGGTGAAGCCGCTCCGGCAGCGGAAGGCGCCGAGCCTGCTGCGCCAGCTGCCGCAACCGAGACGCCGACGACCACCGAGACTGAAACCAATGTCGAGGGTACGCCGGCTGCCGGCGGCGAGGCCACCCAGGCTCCTGCCGCTGCGCCCGCGACCACCACGCACTGAGCCTGGTTCCGGTTTCGAGCCAAAAGCACAAGCCGCGCCGAAAGCGCGGCTTTTTTCTTGAGAAGGCCCACCACCATGATGCTTCTGCACGTGACCGATGTCGACGAGGCCAGCTGGGCCGAATCCTTCCGCAAGACCCTGGCGCCCTATCCGGTCGTGCGGCGCGGTGACGATTTCGATCCTGCCGATGTGCGCTATATCTTTGTCTGGAAGCCGCAGCCGGATGCTTTTGATGGCCTGACCGGGCTTGAGGTCATCCTGTCGCGCGGAGCGGGCGTCGATGCGCTCATGCAGCATCCGCGACTGCCTGACGTGCCGATCGTGCGCTTTGTCGACGAGGACCTCAGCCAGCGCATGAGCGACTATGTGGTCGCTCATGTCACCATGCATCACCGGCAATATACGCGCTTCCACCGGGACCAGCAGGCGCGCCGCTGGAGCCAGTACTATCCGCCCGCGGCCAGCGAAACCACGGTCGGCATCATGGGCATGGGCGTTTTGGGGCAGGACGCCGCGCGTCGCCTCGTGCCACTGGGGTTTTCGCTGCGTAGCTGGAGCCGTACGCCCAAGCGGGTCGAGGGCGTCGAGTGCTTTGCCGGTGACGAGGGGTTTGAGCCGTTCCTCGCCGGCACCGATATTCTGGTCAACCTGCTGCCGCTGACCCCGGACACGACCGGCATTCTCAACACCGACACCTTTTCCAAACTGCGGCGCGGCAGTTTTGAGGGTGGACCGGTGATCATCAATGCAGCGCGCGGCGGGCACCAGCGCGAGGCCGATATCGTCAAGGCGCTGAGCGACGGCACGCTGGGCGCGGCCAGCCTCGATGTCTTCGAGGTCGAACCCCTGCCGCAGAGCAGCCCCCTCTGGGATATCGAGAACTGCTATATCACCCCCCATATCGCCGCCATTTCTGACGAAAAGAGCGGCGTGCGCTACTTTACGAAGGTGGTTGAAGACCATCGGGCAGGCAGAGGCCTCATCAATGTTGTCGACCGGGCGCGCGGCTATTGACGGAAAGTTCACTGGCCCGCGTCGAAAAACACCCTAAACCTTGTCGCGCAAGCGATTTCGTCACGGGGACTGCATGACCGATACTGCACCGGCAGCCAAACTCAGCTTCTATGATCGCCTGAAGCTGGCCACAAAGCATCGCCTGGCCGAACCCATCCTGGCGCTGCTTTGCTTTCTCGAAGCCATGATCATCCCGGTATTTCCGGAGATCATGCTGGCGCCGATGATCATTGCAGACCGCATGCGGGCCTGGCGCCTTGCTGCGATCTGCACGGTAGCTTCGGTGACTGGCGGCCTTGCCGGCTACGCGATCGGCTACTTCCTCTTCGACAGCATCGGCAAGGGCATCATCGAATTCTATGGCGCCGCCAACGGCTTTGAATCGCTGCGCCAGAGTTTTAATGACAACGGCCCGCTGATGATCCTGATCGGCGCGCTCTCGCCCATTCCCTATAAGGTCATCACCATCACCTCGGGCGTCGCAGGGCTCGATATCTGGACCTTTGTCATTTATGGCATCATCGGGCGTGGCCTGCGCTATTTCGTTCCCTGTGGGCTTTTCTACTTCTTCGGGCCGCTGGCCGGCGAATTCATCGAGAAGCACAAGAAATGGGCCGGATGGGGCATGGTCGCCCTGGTCGTCGTCGGCTTCGCCATGGCGCCGCTGCTGTTTCCCAAGGGCGATGCCAGCATGGACCTGACGCCCAATCATGCCGAGATCGAAGACGTCTATCCCGAGGGCTAAAGCTCGAGCACCCAATATTGCCCGTTGAGATCAGCGCCGAAAGAGTGGTGCCGTTCTTCCTTGGCGAGGACAAAACCGGCCTTCTGATAGATCGAGCGGGCCGAGGCGAGACAATCCTGCGTCCAGAGCATGATGCGCTTGTAGCCTGACATTTTGGCGAAGGAGACGGCTTCAGTCACGAGCCGCCCGCCGACGCCGCGTCCGCGGAACATGGGCTCGACATAGAGCATGCGCAGCTGCGCGGTGCCTTCTTCTCCATCCTCGGCGGGCAGGACGAAAACCGAGCCCGCCACTTCACCCTCGATTTCAGCCACCCACAACTGCTTGGCCGGCGTGCTGGGTGCTGCCTCGAAGTCGGCATAGATACGGGTGATGAGTGTTTCGAACTCGCCGTTCCAGCCCTGCTCAAGATGGTAGAGCACAGCCTGGCGATGAATGAGCCAGCCAATCTCGCCGACGCGGGATGAACGGAGAACGAGTGTTGTCTCCTCTGGCTCGGCGAGTAGCGCTGAAATGCGGCGCATGGAGCCGACAAGGTCCCGCTGTTCGAACGCGGTCAGGGGATCGAGCAGGGTTTCTGCCGCCGTGGCGTCGCTCATGGCATTGAAGTGTTTTGCTACTTCGCGGCCCTCACGCGTCAGCGCCAGCGGCACCGAACGCCTGTCGCCAGCACGGGGCAGAACGGCGACGATATCCTGGCTTACCAGCTTGCCGATCAAGCGGCTCAACTGCGCCCGGTCCATACCGAGCGTCTCGGCCACCATGGCGGACGTGGTCGTGCCGGCCTTGTCGAGCTCATAAATCACCCGCGCTTCCGAGAGGGTGTGCAAGGTCTGATGCATGCCCTCTTCGAGAAGCCCAATGATCCGCGTGTAGAAGCGATTGAAGGCGCGCACTTGCGCAATGTCGGCTGGTTCGGCCATGACGAAACTCCTGAATGCTTGATTTAATCAAGCATTCAGTTGTCAAAGTCAACTATCTCAAACTAGGCGTCGAAACGCTTGCGGATAACCGAGAAAAGAGCGCGAATGCCCTGATCGGTGGCGCCGACCGGACGGCCCGGACGCGCCTCCGGAGCCCAGGCAAGTATGTCGAGATGCACCCAGGCTTTGGCCTTGCTGACGAAGCGACGCAGGAAGAGGGCGGCGATGACGGAGCCGGCATAGCCGCCCGCGCCGGTATTGTTCATGTCGGCGATTTTTGAAGACAGCTGCCCGTCATAGGGGGACCAGAGGGGCATATGCCAGAAGGGATCTTCCACCGAGAGACCGGCGGCGGTGATTTCGGCGGCCAAGGCATCATCAGTCGAATAAAGCGGCGGCAGTTCGGGGCCCAGCGCCACACGTGCGGCACCGGTCAACGTTGCCATGTCGACGATAAGTTCGGGGCTTTCCTCGTCGGCCAGCGCCAGGGCATCGGCGAGGATCAGGCGGCCTTCGGCATCGGTATTGCCGATCTCGACGGTGAGACCGCGGCGCGAATGGAGCACGTCGCCGGGCCGGAAAGCATTGCCGGAAATGGCGTTTTCGACGACGGGCAGCAGAACGCGCAGGCGCACGGGCAGTTTTGCGGAGACGATAGCGTGAGCAAGCCCCAGGATATTGGCGGCGCCGCCCATATCCTTCTTCATCATCAGCATGCCAGCGGCGGTCTTGATGTCGAGGCCGCCGGTATCGAAGGTGACGCCCTTGCCCACCAAGGTCACCTTGGGATGGTTTTCATCGCCCCAGCTGAGGTCGAGGAGACGCGGCGGCTGCGCGCTGGCGCGACCGACGGCGTGGATCATCGGAAAATTTTCGGCAAGGAGAGCGTCGCCGACGATGGCCTTGAACGTCATGCCGCGCTCTGAGGCGAAACGTTCGACTTCCTTATGCAGGTTGTCGGGGCCGAGATCGCTCGACGGCGTATTGACGAGGTCGCGCGCCAGCGTGGCGGCGGCGACGTGCCGATCAACTTCTGCGGCATCGGCCCCCTCTGGCAGGACGAGCGTCGGCACTGCCTTGACTTCGCGGTAGCGATCAAAGCGATAGGCACCGAGGCGGAAGGCGATAGCGGCGAGGGTTGGGTCACCGAGGTCGCCTTCGAGACGATACTCGGCTGCAGGCAGTGCCGTGGCGGCGAGCCCGGCGACAAATGCCGGACGGCCCTCTGCGGCACCGACGCCGAAGAGATAGCCCGCAAGACCATCGGCTTCGCCAGGCAGGGCCAGCAGCTTGCCCCGCTGACCGGAAAAGCCATTGGCTTCAGCCCAACCGCGCTGGCGCGCGGTCAGGTGACCACCATCGAGCCCTCCCTCACCGACGAAAATGACGGGGATCGGGGATGGGGTGGTCATGAGGCGGCTCCAGCTTGGCTTTGCCTCATAACTAGACCTCTGGCCGTGCTTCGGCAATCGACCAAAATCCCGACTTTAACCGGCTGTTAGGGTTAATGATTTATTGCTGAAGGCAATGAGGGGCATCTGTCCCAGGCAGGAGTTTAGCCTTGTTGCGTGTCGTTTCCATGAGCCGATCCCTGCGCTGCCTGCTTCTGGCCGGCGCGGCGGTGCTCAGCCTTTCGGCCTGCGCTTCCAATCGCGGGCAGCTTGGGGCGACCGACTATGCCGCTCTTCCCAATGAACAGCGCCAGCAGACGCTTGCGGAACTGACCGGCCGGTACAAGGCCAATCCGCGCGACCGCAATGTGGTCATTCACTATGCCGCGGCCCTAAGAGCCGCTGGCCAGCCGCAGCAGGCCGCCGCAGCACTGGAGCAGGCGATGGGCGCCTATCCCAATGATGTCGAGCTATCGGTCGCCTATGCCAAGGCGCTTGCCTCGATGGGCAGTTTCGAACAGTCGATCGCCGTGCTCGACCGCGCTATCCGCCCCGATGCGCCCGACTGGAATGCGCTTCTCGTCAAGGGCGCCTCACTCGACCAGATGGGACGGCACGGCGAGGCGCGCGTACTCTATGGCCAGGCGGCGACCATCGCGCCCGGAGAAGCAGCGATCGAGACCAATCTTGGTCTCTCCTATGCAATGACCAATGAGCTGCCCCTGGCCGAGCAGCACTTGCGGCGCGCCGTACAGATGCGCGGCGCATCGTCCCAGACCCGACAGAACCTGGCGCTCGTCGTGGGCCTTCAGGGACGCTTTGACGAATCCCGCGCGATCTATGCGGCGGAACTGCCGCCCGAGCAGGCCGAGGCCAACATGGCCTATGTGCGCGCCTTGCTCACGCAGCAGAACCGCTGGGACATGATCGACAAGGGCTGACCTACCAACTGGGATCGTCGAGATCGCCGGGTTCAGGCGGCAGCTGATGATGGAACGTCCAGATTGCGGCGCCTAGACCCACAAAATTGCTCAGGACGAAGATAGCCTCGATGCCCCATGCCGGCAGCGCGAAGCCGATGCCGCGTTCGAGCCAGACGCTGCCCGGAAGCAAGACCACAAGCAGTCCCCCCGTGGTGAATAGCCAGGCCCCGTAAGGCTTGCGCCACGGATACTTTGCCCACACCTAGCCGCCGCCCATCATACCGTTGCTCATCACCTTGAGGATGGCGGGCGCCATGATGACGATGAACAGCACCGGCAGGAAGAACAGGATCAGCGGCACAGTCAGCTTGGGCGGCAGGGCGGCAGCTTTCTTTTCCGCTTCCATCATGCGCGCCTCGCGGCCTTCCTCGGCCATGACGCGCAACGCCTGACCGACGGAGGTGCCGTAGCGATCGGCCTGGATCAGGGCCGTCATCACCGCCTTGACGTTGTCGAGGCCAGTGCGGCGACCGAGATTTTCGTAGGCACGGGTGCGGTCTTCGAGGAAAGACAATTCCGCCGTCGTCAGCGTCAGCTCTTCTGCCAGTTCCGCACTTTGCTGGCCGATCTCTTTGCCGACACGCTTGAGGGCGTGTTCCATGGACATGCCCGATTCCACGCAGAGCAGCAGCAGATCAAGGCAATCGGACCAAGAGCGGCGAATGGATGCCTGACGCTTCTGCGTCGCGTTCCTGAGCATCAGGACCGGGAAGTAGGACCCGATGAGCCCGGCGCCGAGGGCGTAGACGAGATTGAGAAAGACCGGACGATCGCCCGGAATGAGGAAAACCAAATAGACCGCGGCGATGGCAAAGACGACGAAAGGTGTCGCGAAGCGCTGGAACAGGAATGTGGTCAAATGCCCCTGGCCGCGATAGCCGGCCATGGCCAGCTTTTCGACGGTGGTATCGTCCTGAAAGGCCTTCTTGAGATCGAAGCGGTCGACCGCCCGCTTCATATAGGTCTTGGTTTCCGTGCCGCGGCGGATCGAACTGCGCCCGTCGGTGGGGGCGCCACCGCGCAGACGCGACATTTCCTCGGCCCGCATGCGATCGCGCTCGACCGCGACCCGCTTGATGCGGACGCGCATGTCCTGCTTGACGATCATCGAAGAGCCGAAGGTGAAGACCACGGCTGCCGCAGAAATCGCCGCCAGGAGCGCGATGAGAAATTCGCGCGACGTGAGCATCTCGACCATGTGAAAGGCTCCCCCTGGTTAGATTTCGAACTGAATCATGCGGTTCATGACGAAGGCGCCCATGCACATCATCAGGGCAGCGACACCGAGCCAGATATTGCCGATGGGCGTCGAGATCAGCGGCGAGAGATATTCGGGCGAGATCACCGACACCATGATGGAGACGAAAACAGGCAGAGAGCCGATGATGCCGGCGGAGGCCTTGGCTTCCGAGGACATGGCGGCGACCTTCTGTTTCATCTTCTTGCGGTTGCGCAACACGCGAGCGAGATTGCCGAGGGCCTCGGAAAGATTGCCACCCGCCTGCTGCTGCACGGAAATGACCACGACGAAGAAATTGACTTCGGGTAGCGGCACACGATCGAGCAGAATCTGTACGGACTCGGTCATGGAAAAGCCGAAGGACTGCTGATCGAGCACGCGTCCGAATTCGGATTTCACCGGTTCCTTGGTGTCCTTGGCAACGACACGCATGGAATCGTTGAGCGGCAGGCCGGTCTTGACGCCGCGCACGATGGCTTCGACGGCATTGGGCAGCTCGTCGAGGAACTGGTTCTGGTATTTCTTGCGCCGCCGTTTGACGTAAAAGCGCGGCAGCAGATAGGCGCCGGCCACAGCGAAGATGGCGGCAAAATAGTAGGGCACCTGGGTGATGAGCAGGACCACGAAGAGGCCGGCACCGAAAATGCAGCTATTGCGGATGAAGGCGCCGGGCGAAATCGTCATGCCCGCCTGAAAGATGAGGTCCGGCAGGGTCACGCGCTTTTTGGCGTTGAGCTCGTCGGTCTGGGCCTTGAGCGCCTGCTGAACGGTCTTGCGGCGCGCGTCGCGCGTCCGGTTGACATCGAGTTCCCGACGGGTCGTGCGTATGTCGCCCTGATAGGCCTTGAGGCGCTTATCGGCGCGGCTATTGCCCAGGGCCGAGGGGACCAGAGCAAAGCCAGCGGCTCCAACGGCGATGATAGCCAGAACTGCGAGCAGGATGGCGATGAGCATGCCTAGCGCCCCATCAGCTCGTGCTGTTCGGTATTGGCCTTTTCCAACGCTTCGACCAGGTTGGCCTCTTCGTTGAAATAGCGCGCCCGTTCGGTGAAATTGGGCTTGGTGATGCCGGTCGAGCGGTGCTTGCCGAGCAGCATGCCATTGGCATCTTCGCCCATGATGTCATAGACGAAGACATCTTGGGTGACGATGACATCGCCTTCCATGCCCAACACTTCAGAAATGTGGGTGATGCGACGCGAACCATCGCGCAAGCGCGCAGCTTGCACGATGACGTCGATGGAAGAGACGATCATTTCACGAATGGTGCGGCTCGGCAGGGAATAGCCGCCCATGGTGATCATGGATTCAAGGCGGGACAGAGCTTCGCGCGGGCTGTTGGCATGCAGCGTACCCATGGAGCCGTCGTGGCCCGTGTTCATCGCCTGGAGAAGGTCGAAACTCTCCGGGCCGCGGACTTCGCCGACGATGATGCGCTCGGGACGCATACGCAGACAGTTCTTGATGAGATCGCGCATGGTGATCTCGCCTTCGCCTTCAAGGTTCGGCGGGCGAGTTTCAAGACGCACCACATGAGGCTGCTGAAGCTGAAGTTCGGCGGAGTCTTCGCAGGTGATGACGCGCTCGTCCTTCTCGATGAAGGCGGTGAGGCAGTTGAGCAGTGTCGTCTTGCCCGAGCCGGTACCGCCCGAGATCAGCACATTGGCGCGGACGCGGCCGAGAATGCGCAGCACTTCGGCGCCTTCGGGCGAAATGGAGCCGTATTTGACCAGCTGCGCGAGGGTCAGCTTGTCCTTCTTGAACTTACGGATGGTGAGCGCAGCGCCATCGATGGCGAGCGGCGGGGCGATGACGTTGACGCGCGAACCGTCGGGAAGGCGGGCGTCGCAGATGGGCGAGCCTTCATCGACGCGGCGGCCGACCTGGGACACGATGCGCTGGCAGACATTCATCAGGTGCGCATCGTCGCGGAAGCGCACATTGGTCAGGCGCACCTTGCCGCCGACTTCGATGTAGCACTTCTGCGAACCGTTCACCATGATATCGGCGATGTCGTCGCGGGCCAGAAGCGGCTCGAGCGGGCCATATCCGAGGACGTCATTGCAGATGTCCTCGAGCAGGTCTTCCTGCTCGGAAATCGACATGACGATCGATTTGAGCGCGATGATTTCCCCGACGATGTCGCGGATTTCCTCGCGCGCCGACTGCTGCTCCATCGTCGCCAACTGGCTGAGATCGATGGAGTCGATCAGGGCGTTGAAAATGGCCGACTTGGTCTGGAAATATTCCTTGTCGCGCTGCGCATCGACGGGATTGCGCACATCGAGCACTTCGTCGGTGGTGCGCTGGCGCGCGGCCATACCGTCACCGTCGGAGGCCCGACGCTGAGTCGGTTGCACTTGTGCAGGCTCGGGCCGGGCCGGGCTCGGAATCGGTCGCGCGACTTCGCCCACGCCTGGCGTATTGCCGCCGAATGTCGTCCGCTTACCAAACATGCTCGCCTCGTTCGTCTTCCTTGCTTGCCTCTAGAAGCGGATCACGCCCGCTTCTTGAGGAAGGACGGCAGTTTCATCAGCCCCGCCGACTTGCCTGCGCCATGCGCCGGTTGGCGCCCGGTCACCTGCATGCCGATATTGCGGTAGACCTCGTTGACCTTGTTGTTGGCCGAAACCTCCGCAACCATCTGCCCGTTATTCGCTGCCGTACCGAAGAGCGCGGCGTCAAAGCCGATCTGGCCGATGAGATTGCACTCCACCGACGAAGCGAATTCGGCCGCGCCGATTTCGGGTCGCCGGGCAATGCCCTGCCGATTGATCACGAGGCTCGGAGCCTTCTCTGTCGGGCGCAGAGCCTTGATCGTGTCCGACAGGTTCTTGGCGTTGCGCAGATTGGCGAGATCGGGCTCGGCCACGATCACCACCTCATCGATGGTCGAAAGCGTGTGCCGCACCCAGGCATTCCAGGCATGCGGAATGTCGAGGATGATCACCGGCACTGACTTCTGGCAGATCTCGACGATCTGCTCGAATTCGCGCTCTTCAAAATCCCAGGTCCGATCCAGCATGGCCGGAGCCGTGAGGAGATTGATGTGATTGGCCGCCTTGCTCATCAGGCGATCAAGCATGGTCTGGTCGACCTTCTGATTAGCCAGAAGCGCGTCGGCCACGCCGTGCGGCGGGTCCTGATTGAAATTGAGACCAGCCGTGCCAAAGGCGAGGTCCATATCGATGATCAGGCAGTCCTGGCGCAGAACCGTGGCGATGGCCCAGGCGACATTGTGAGCGACCGTCGAGCCCCCTGCCCCGCCCTTGGCGGAAACAAAACCGATGGTCCGGCCGATGGGCGCCGCACCCTCGCCGGCAAAAAGCTCGGTAATGGCGGTGACGATGATCTGCGCCGTGGACGGCAGCACGATATATTCGGAAATGCCCGAGCGGATCAGCTCGCGATAGAGCAGCACGTCATTGACGTGACCGAGCACGA
The DNA here is from genome assembly GCF_024707125.1 of Devosia sp. Lineage (GTDB taxonomy): Bacteria > Pseudomonadota > Alphaproteobacteria > Rhizobiales > Devosiaceae > Devosia. The sequence continues at coordinate 91,314 of NZ_JANQAH010000013.1, read as the reverse complement.
TGACGCGCGTCGTCGCGTCGCAAACTTCGGCGAGACGCTGCAGCGCTCCCGGGATTTCCTCGGGCGGCAGCGCAGTCTCGACGATGATGAGGTTGGGCGTTGGATTGGTCTTGTAGGTTTCGACCGCGCCATCAATGCCGCCATTATGCGTTGTCAGCGCCACCTTGGACATGCGGCGATCATGGACCGCGCTTTCGACAAGTTGTGCGGTCTGGGAATGCTCGCAAAAGGCCTGGATGGTGACGCGTGGCACGAGGCGCGCGCCGGGCGCGATCTCCGCCGCCGGTTCTTCCTGCTTTGCCGGTTCATCCGAGGTCAGGAAACTCTTCATTGCACTACTCCTTGCACCATCGAACGCTCAGTCGAGCACGAAGCCGACAGACCCGCTAAACCCACCACGCATGCCGCCGCTGCCGGCCACGCCATATTGGTTTTCGAGCTTGCCGAGGAAGATCGCTTCTGCATCGCTCGCCGGGGTCGAATAATCGGTCGGCACGGCGATGCTGCCGGCGGGGACGGGATTGACGAGATAGGGCGTGACGAGAATGACCAGTTCGGTCTCTTCGGTCTGGAAGTCGCGTGACCGGAAGAGAGCGCCAAGGATCGGGATATCGCCGAGCCCGGGGAACTGGTTGATCTTCTGGGACGACCGCTCCTCAAGAAGCCCGCCAATAGCCAACGTCATGCCGCTCGGCACCTCAATGGAAGTATTGGCCTGTCGCTTCGTGATCGACATATCTGCCTGAGGCTCAGAAACGGACGTATCCACCTTGAGAGTGATGTTCCCATTAGATCGTACGGTCGGGGTGAAAGATAACTCCACGCCATAGGGCTTAAAGATGGTGGTCGGTCTGCGCGTACCATCACCGTCAACTTCGTAGGTTTGATAGGGCAATTCGCCACCGGCCAAGAACTTCGCTGACTCTCCCGAAAGTGCAGTCAAGTTGGGCTGAGCCAAGACACGCAGCGCCCCTCGTCCCTCCAGGGCGCTTATCGCGCTGGAGATGCTATTCCCATTGACCGCAAAGGAGGCTTTCACGCTTTCGGTAGGCATATTGCTTGTCGGAAGCGCGCTGGCGAATTGCAGAACATTCGCGACACCGACATTGAATACTGCGCCGAAATTGATGCCGAACTGCTTGGCCACATTGCGCTTCACTTCCGAGACGGTGACCTGCAGCATGACCTGCTGGGCGCCCGCCACGTCGATAATGTTGGCGACGTTTTCGGGAGAACCGGCAAATTGGACAGCGACCTGCTCGGCCCGCTGCTTATCGTCTGTGGAAAGCACCGTTCCGGTGAGCACGACGCGATTGGTACTATCGCCGAGGGTGACCGATTCAACCAGAATCCTAGAGCCCGGAATGACGCGCGCCAGCGCCTCTTCAAGCGCATTGCCGACCTGAGAGGGCTCCTGAATGACGCGCAGGTCAAGCACCTGGATGGTGCGACCGGCGTCGTCGATGAAGAAGATATTGGTATTGCCGCCGCCGATGCCCTGCACGATGGCACGAGTGCGAGTGCGCATGATGGCCGCGGCGACGCTGGGCTGGGAAACCACGACTTCGGCCACCCCAGCGGGCAAGTCGATGATGATCGACTTGTTGAGCTCGATATCGAGATTGCGCTGGGCGCCATAGGCGGTCGAGGCCACCGTGATCTGTGACTGGGCATGGGCTGGCAGGGCCAAACCGAGTGTAGACAACGATAGCGTGCCAGCAAGGGCCAGCAAGCGGAGAGGGTGAAGTGCGGTCTGCATCATTGTTGTCATTCTGCTCTCCCGCCTATTGCGGCATCAGCTGCGGTTCGACCGCTTCGACCTGAATTTCAGTTTCGTCTTCGGAGTAGCCCTCGTCGGAGGCAAACTCCCCGACCGGCGAGAACTCGGTGCCGGGTGCAGCCTGGGCCACCGCGCCGGCCATGACGCTTTGCTCCTTGCCGAAGCGAATGACGCGAACGGCCTGACTAGTGCTGGCGGGACGCTGCGCATCTGCGCCCTTGCCGAAATCGGTGATGGAACGAAGCGTCAGGCTCAGCTGACCGCGCATCGAAGCGTTGATCAGCGTTTCTGCCTGTCCCGGCGTTAGTTCGAGCGTTGCCACGGTGCTCTTGTCGAAGGTTTCCGGTGTCGGGCTATCGTTTTCTGCCTTTTCGTCGCCGCCGCTGACGCCCATTTCGCCAAGGCGCTTGCCGATCGCCAGCACGCGCACATTGGACAACACCACTTCGGACTGCTGGCCCGTTGGGGTCGAGGTGGTCAAGAGCACGTCGACGTGATCATTCGGCACGACGAAGCCGCCGGCACTCGACACGGCGTTGACCCCAACAGCCACACCACGCATGCCGGAGGCCAGCACGGCGGAGAGATAGCCTTGGTCGGATCGCACCAGCTTTTGTTCGCGGATCGGTTCGCCGGGGAAAAACTCGAAGCGGGCAACGGCGCCGGTGAGTTCGGCAGGCGCGTCGGGCATGGCCGCGACGGTGACATATTCCGGGCGCACGGCGCCTTCGGGCCAATCCTGCCATTCCAACGTATCGGGCTTGAGCCGCTCGCCCATGCCGATCGGTGCCTTGGCGACCAGAACCTGCGTCTTCTGCTCTTGCACGACCTGCGTAACGACTTCCGTGGATGGCGCTGGCGCCCGCGTGCGCACAACCAGAAACGCGGCAAGTCCGCCTGCGACCAGGGCCACTACCACCAGGATTATGCGTGCTGGTCTCATGACCCACTCCGGTTACACCGGGCGCTCGCGCCCAATTCCACGGGTGAACTATGAAAGCAAAGGGTCAAGGTTTGGTTAATCGAGCGCTAAGGCTTGCGGTTAACAGATTATGAATACTTGCGATTTGCGGATGCGACGACAAAAAAGAAGGCTCCGGCGACCAACACAGGAGCCTCGATATTTCGCCGAAAGACGGATCAGGCCGCGAGGCGCTCGAAAATGGCGGAGTTCGAATAGACCGTGATGCCAGCGACGGCCAGGGCAATACCATAGGGAATGCCGGACCTCTTGTTGTGCAGCCGCGCAACCCAGCCGAAGCGGGCAAGAGCGGGATTGAGCGGGATACCGCGCACAACCAGGATCAGGATGGTCAGCACGCCGCCGAAGAGAGCCGCATAGGCGAGGTAAGGCAATGTCATCCCAAAGCCCAGCCAAAGCGTCGTCGCCGCAGCGAGCTTGGCGTCGCCGCCGCCGATGAGGCGCAGCGCAAAGAGGCCGAAGGCGACTGCCAGCACGATGAGCGCGCAGAGCACATGCATGGCAAATTGCTGCAACGGCAGATTGATCGCTATGGCGACAATGAAGAAGCCGACCGTGAGGAGCAGGACCAACTTGTTGGAAATGCGCATAGTGAAGAGATCAGACGACGCTGCGATCGCCATCGCAACGGGGAAGAAGAAAAGGGCAATAGTGCTCATCATTGGGTCACTCTTCGTCCGGCATCGGGGAGCCTTCGAGGGCGGGCTGGATATACCTCTGAATTTCCTCGTAAATACCGGTCATGCTTCCATTAAGAGCACCTATTGCCCCGATAATCACGATGGAAAGCAGAGAACCGATTAGGGCGTACTCGATTGCAGTTGCCCCACCTTCGTCAGCGGCGAAGCGCTTCAACTTTGTCAGCGCAATTTTCATCATGGCCACCCAGGCTATCCGGGCCAAATATTAGGGGGCAATTGTTAAGCAATAGAAAAAAGAAGGCCCCCAATGGAGGCCTTCCCGATCAGATCACGATAACACTGCTATGCAGCGAGGCGCTTAGCCGCCAGCAGGGGGGGCCTGATTGGCAGCGGCACAAGCTTCCGCGTCACCCAAACATGTACTGATGTCGTTGAACACGCTGGTGAGCGAGCCGCCCAGCGCGGCGACGGCACCGATGATCACAACAGAGATAAGAGCGGCGATGAGGCCGTATTCGATTGCAGTGGCGCCGGATTCGTCCTGCGCGAAACGTGCGAAAATGTTCATGTCCCAGGCTCCTTTTTTACACGTCCTCGAGTGACGCCTCACGGCCAGTCACACAGCGAAGATGGGTTCAGACTAGCCAGCACTGATTGCGAATACGTTAATCGAAGTATTTCCAACCATGCGATTTCTTCTAAAAAAATCTATGCTTTTCAACGAATTAACGAGATCGATTGCATTCGACAGAACGCATTCACTCCACACCTCGCACGGCGTTGTTTTGAATTACCGTTCAACAACTTGAGTGCACTTTCCTCTATTCTTATCCACATCAAAACCCCCTCGTTTGCCAAGTGTTTACCATTCCGCGCGATCCTTGGATTCGAGTTTCCGTGCGGGTGGGTCCAATGTTTCGCCTTTCTTTCCTTACAGGCCTTGGCCTCGTCCTTCTCGGCGCCGCCACGGCAGTGGCCCAGGACAGTGCCCCCATCGATGTGAAGGTGAACATGGCCCGCGTGCTGCGCATCAGCGCCCCCGCTGCCACTGTGATCGTCGGAAATCCGGGCATTGCCGATGTCACCATCCAGGACCCGCAGACCCTGATCCTGACCGGCAAGAGCTATGGCCAGACCAATCTCATCGTGCTCGACAGCCTTGGCGAACCCATTGCCGACACGCTTATCGAGGTCGTTCAGATGCAGGCTGGCGTAACGACGGTCTATCAGGGGCAAATGCGAACTACGCTTGCCTGCGCGCCCGTCTGTCAGCCGACCGTCATGATGGGCGATGACAATGGCTTCACCAGCCAGGCGCTGGCGTCGTCGCAACTGGTTCAGTCGGCCACCAATTAGAGCAAGGTTTGCTTAACCAGCCGCTGCATTTGTATCGGCATACTAACGAAGCCTTAGCGTTGAAACGTCAAGTTCCCAGGCCATAAGGAAGGCAACCAGCTTTCCCCGGACAGGAACGAGGCATGTCACGCTGGCGGCTCAAATCCCCTGGCGCGCGATACGCGCGGGGCGACGATGATCGAATTTGCCATTCTGGCGCCGATCTTCTTCGCCATTCTGACGGCCATCCTCGAAACCTCCCTGCAGTTTTTTGCCGCCCAGGTGATGGAAAGCAGCGTCTATGACGCCAGCCGCAGCATTCGCGTCGGTCAGGCCCAGCAGGATCGCTGGACAGTTGACACTTACAAGAAAACCGTTTGCGACCGGCTTTATGGCCTGTTCGGCGATTGTGCCGACATGCATGTCACCGTGCGACAGATCGACGATTTCCAATCGGCTGACTATTCCATCCCGCTCGACCTTACCTGCGAAAAAGATTGCGACTGGACGGATCCGGAAGTCTGGACCCCCGGCGGGTCATCAAGTGTGGTCCTCGTGCAGGTTCACTACCGCTACCCTTCCCTCCTGCAGTTCCCCTACTCTCCCAACAGGCTTCCGGATGGACGGGCGCTCCTGAGCGCTGCCACCGTTTTCCGAAACGAGCCCTTTTGATGCGCCCGGCTGGAAAAGGTTTCCTCGACACACTGCGAGCATTTTTGCGACGGGAGACTGGCGTAGCGGCAGTCGAATTCGCACTGGTCGTGCCACTCATGCTCAGCGTCTATCTCGGCTGTACGGAGGCGGCCGCCCTGCTGACCGCCGATCGCAAGGTGCAATCTGTAGCTGGTGCACTGGGCGACCTCGTCGCCCGCGCCAACAAGACACTTCCTCGGGCCCAGTTGGACGACTATTTCGATGCTGCGGCCAGCATCATGGCGCCCTATGACGTGTCAAAGCTCGTTCAAACGGTAACGGCCGTTTCCGTTTCCGATCAAGGTGAAGCCACGATTGCCTGGTCGGCCCACTTCGAAAACAACGTGCTGTCGATCGAGGTGCCCGACGCTTCCGAAGACGCGCCGTATGCCCTGCCTGAGGAAATGATCGCCATCGCCACTGGTCAGACCGTGATCGCCGCGGAAACGCGCTATAGCTACCGCCCTCTCCTGGGCGTAGTCTTCAAGAACGAGCTCGACCTGCATCGCTCGGCGCTGTTCATGCCGCGCTTTGGCGGCACCATTACGGTGAACTAGCGCCCCCCACCAAAGCTTGCCGCCCTGCCACGGCCGTGCCACAAGCGAAGCTCCTTTCTCCGACCCCATCACGAGCATGAACGACACCATCATCCCTGTCTTCGACCTGGGCGGCGTTTTCGTCGACTGGAACCCGATGTACCTGTTCCGCAAGCTCTTCGAGAGTGAAGAGGACGCGCTCTGGTTCCACCAGAACATTTGCACCGGCGACTGGAACCTCGAATTCGACGCCGGCGAAATCTATGCCGAGGGCGTTGCCAAGCTGATTACGCGCTTCCCGAAGTACTGGCGCGAAATCCAGGCTTTTGATCTGCGCTGGAAGGAAACGCTCGGCGATTTCATCCACGGTACGGTGGACATCCACAACGAGCTGATCGAGCAGGATATTCCGACCTTTGCCATCACCAACTTCTCCTGGGAGAAGTGGGTGAGCTGCCTCGGCGAATGGCCCTTCCTCGAAAAGTTCGACGGCGTCATCGTTTCGGGCCTTGAGGGCCTGGTAAAGCCCGATCCGCGCATCTATCGCGTCTTCTGCGAACGCTACGGCTTTGCGCCCGATAGCTGTGTCTTCATCGATGACAACGAGCCCAATATCGTCGCCGCCCGCAAGTTCGGCATGCATGGCATCCATTTCAAGGAGCCGGCACAGTTGCGCGCCGAACTGATTGCCCTCGGCCTGCCGCTCAAGGCAAAATGAAAAAAGAACCCCGGAGCGATCCGGGGTTTTTCATTTGGGACTGCGGAACGGCTACTGGAAGCGGCCGCCCTTCTGGATGACTTCAATCTTGTAGCCGTCTGGGTCCGTGGCAAAGAAGAAGCGCGCCACCGGCACATTGCCGTTCTTGAAATCCACGATCTTGCCGACGGCGAAACCCTCGGCGGTGAAGCGGTCATACTCGGCCTGGAGGTTGTCGACGACAACCGCGAGGTGCCCATAGCCATCGCCGAGATTGTAGGGCTCGGTGCGGCCATGATTGATGGTCAGTTCAAGCTCGAAGCCATCGAGTTCTTGGGCCAGGTAGACTAGGGTGAAGTCGGCAAATTCGATGCGATTGACGATTTCGAGCCCGAAGGTGCGGCGATAGAAGTCAACGGAGCGGTCTTCATCGATGACGCGGATCATCGAATGGGCGAGCTTGGCCATATTTTGATCTCTTGGTTTGGGCTGGGCGAGCAACGAGAGAGCCCCGCGCCTTTCGCGCGCGGGACTGCTACTTGGTGCCGTACATGCGATCGCCGGCATCGCCAAGACCGGGAATGATGTAGCCCTTCTCGTTGAGATGGCTGTCGATCGATGCGGTGTAGATGGGCACATCGGGATGCGCGGCCGAGAAGTTCTTGATGCCTTCGGGCGCCGCCAGGAGGCACAGGAAGCGGATATTGTTGGCGCCGCGCTCCTTGAGCTTTTCCATTGCGGCGGTTGCAGAATTGCCCGTCGCCAGCATGGGGTCGACCACGATGATCAGGCGGTCTTCGAGATTGGACGGCGCCTTGAAATAGTATTCGACCGGCTCAAGCGTCTCGTGGTCGCGATAGATGCCGATATGGGCGACGCGCGCGGCTGGGACGAGGTCGAGCATGCCATCGAGGAGACCATTGCCGGCGCGCAGGATCGAGGCGAAGACCAGCTTCTTGCCCTTGATCGCCGGCGAGTCCATCGCCGACATCGGCGTCTCGATCGGGATCATTTCCAGTTCCAGATCGCGCGTGACTTCGTAGCACATCAGGTGAGCGATTTCGCGCAGGAGCCGCCGGAAGCCGGCGATGGAGGTCTCCTTGTTGCGCATGATCGTCAGCTTGTGCTGGATCAGCGGGTGATCGATGACCGTGACATTGCCAACCATCTTGCTCATATCGATCACCTTTGTTTTTTCGCCGCGTTTCCGAACCGCAAAACCGGCTGCCACTTTTTGCTGGAAACGCTCAATTACAGGAAAGATTTGCCGTGGCGGCCGGGCGCGAGGCCGAGCCAAGCGGCTATGCTTTCGCCAATATCTGCGAAGGTTGGGCGAATGCCAATCTCCCCCTTGGGCAGGGCTGGGGAAAAGACCAGGATCGGCACCTGTTCGCGGGTATGATCGGTGCCCGGCCAGGTTGGATCATTGCCGTGATCGGCCGTCAGGATGAGCAGATCGTCATGGCGCATTTTTGCGATCAGTTCGGGCAGGCGCGAGTCGAAGAGTTCGAGCGCAGCGGCATAGCCGGGCACGTCGCGGCGATGGCCATATTCAGAGTCGAAATCGACGAAATTGGTCATGATGAAAGCGCGGTCCGCAGCCATTTCCATGGCTTCGAGCGTCTTGTCGAAGAGCTGCGGAATGCCGGTGCCTTTCAGCTTATGGGTTACGCCGGAGCCGGCATAGATGTCCGAGATTTTGCCGATCGCGTAGACCTGATTTCCAGCCGCTTCGTTGCGATCGAGCAGGGTCGGTTCGGGTGGCGAGATCGCGAAATCGCGGCGATTGCCAGTGCGCTTGAAGGTTTCGGCGGTTTCACCAATGAAGGGGCGGGCAATGACGCGACCGATATTGAGCGGCGCGGTCAGTTCGAAGGCGATCTTGCAGATCTCGTAGAGCCGCTCGAGCCCGAAATGGCTTTCGTGCGCAGCGATCTGGAAGACAGAGTCGATGGATGTGTAGCAAATCGGCTTGCCAGTGCGGATGTGCTCTTCGCCCAGCTCGGCGATAACAGTCGTGCCAGAGGCGTGCTTGTCGCCCAAAATGCCCGGCAGATTGGCGCGGCGGATGAACTCTTCGATGAGCTCGGGCGGAAAGGTTGGCTCCGTCTGCGGAAAGTAGCCCCAGTCGAAGGGGACGGGAACACCGGCAATTTCCCAGTGACCCGAAGGCGTGTCCTTGCCCTTGGAAACCTCGCGACCGACACCGAAACGGCCGCCCTTGGGCGTGTCGGAAAGGCCGGGTGGCAGAACGCCGGTCGATAGTTTGATGGCAGCCCCAAGGCCCATCGCATCCATATTCGGAACATGGAGCGGACCGGAGCGCAGGCCTGGGCGATCAGCCTTTCCCGCCGCCGCCCATTCGGCGATGTGGCCGGCAGTGTTGGAGCCGACATCGCCATAGGCGGCAGCATCGGGCGCACCGCCGATACCGACGCTGTCGAGAAGGCAGACAATGGCGCGGGGCATAGATTTACTCCGTTGGGGCGATGCGGTCAGCGATGAGCGGGAATTCTGGCGTGGCCGCACCAAAGCGATAGACGGCACGTAGACGCGCTTCCGCATCGATTGCCGAAGCCTCGTCGCGCGCGTGGATGCGGGCGATGGGTGTCTGGCTGTCTACCTTGGCGCCGAGGCCGAGGAGGCGATCGAAACCGACACGATGATCGATCCTGTCGGTTGGTGTCGTGCGGCCGCCGCCAAGGGCCACAACCGCCATGCCGACGCCGCGCGTGTTGATTTCGGCCACAGTCCCCTGCCCTTCGGCAAAGACATCACGGATGATCGGGGCCGGGGTGAGATAACCATCCATGCGCTCGGCGAAGTCGAAGGGTCCACCGAGGACTGTTACCATTTTGGAGAACTGTTCGAGCGCCTGGCCGCTATCGAGTGCTTGCTCGACCTTGGACCGCGCCGCGCCAATGTCTTGGGCGGCGCCCGTCATCAGGACGACCTCGGCGCAGAGGGCCAGGGTAACTTCCTTGAGGCGGATGTCCTGATGCGCGCCGGTGAGAAAATCGACTGCGTTGCGGATTTCGAGGCCATTGCCCGCGGCGCTGGCAAGCGGCTCGTTCATGTCGGTGATCAGGGCGCCGGTTTTGAGGCCTGCGCCATTGGCGACGCTGACGAGGCTTTTGGCCAGATCGCGTGACGCCTCAAGCGTCGGCATGAAGGCGCCGGAACCGGTTTTCACGTCGAGGATCAGCGCGCCGAGGCCGGCAGCGAGCTTTTTCGAGAGGATCGAGGCGGTGATCAGCGAAATGGATTCGACCGTGCCCGTGACGTCGCGAATGGCGTAGAGCGTCTTGTCGGCTGGAGCGAGGTCGGCGGTCTGGCCGATAATGGCGCAGCCGGCCTCTCTTACCGCAGCGCGAAACAGAGCATTGTCCGGCTGGGTCTGGTAGCCGGGGATGGAATCGAACTTGTCGAGCGTGCCGCCCGTATGGCCGAGGCCACGGCCGGAAATCATCGGCACGTAAATGCCGAGGGCAGCGAGTATCGGCGCGAGCATTAGCGAGACATTGTCGCCGACGCCGCCGGTTGAGTGCTTGTCGGCCACCGGGCCATCGAGGTCGGACCAATCGAGCACGGTGCCGCTATCGCGCATGGCGAGGGTGAGCGCCACGCGCTCATCCATGCTCATGTCCTGAAAATAGACTGCCATGGCGAAGGCGGCGGCCTGCGCGTGAGACACGGTGCCTTCGGCGAAGCCGGCGATGAAGCGGGCGATATCTTCCTTGGGAAGCTTTTCGCCATTGCGCTTCCTGAGGATCACTTCCTGGGGGAGAAAGACCATTTTTCCGGCCCTTTGCGATTTGCGCGCTTGTTGCTCCACCCCTCCCCACCGCCTAACGCGGGACAGGTGTTGCTTCGAGTTTCAGCTCGATTTGTCTACGGGGCTCCGGCCGGCACGCTCGCTATCCGAGACGTGCCGGCCGATTGAACGGATTAGGCCCCGTAGGGAATCCAGACGTTCTTCACCTGCGTTGCCTTGCCGAGGAAATAGTCCCCGGCAAAACGTGGATCAGCGAGGTCATAGTAGAGACCGCGGCTGGTCCAGGTTTGCTTGAGATTGCCGACCGAGGCCTTTTCGACCATGGCGGAGCCGTCGGCGGGACCGGCGAACCAGAGGCCGTCGACGCCATCATGCTCGGCCAAAGTCTTGGCAAGACTGATGCTTTCGCCGGTGACGATGTTGACGACGCCCGAGGGCATGTCGGAGGTTTCGAGCACCTGGTAGAAGTCGGTCATCGAGAGCGGCGAGCGGTCGGAGGGGACCAGCACCACTGTATTGCCCATGGCGAGAGCCGGAGCGATGAGGGCCACGGAGCCGAGCAGCGGGCGCGAGGGGGGCGCGACGACACCGATCACACCAAGCGGTTCGACCATGGCGGCGGCGACGGCGCGCATGGGCGGATTGTGGACGGCGCCATCGTATTTGTCGGCCCAGCCGGCAAAGGCGAAGAGACGTTCGACGGATTGGTCGACTTCCTTGGTACCATCTTCGCCCGTTTGTGCCTTGATGCGCGCGGCGAACTCATCGCGACGGTAGTCCAGATTTTCGGCAAGGAAATAAAGCACTTGCGCGCGGGAGTGGGCCGCAGCCGTGCCCCAGCCGAGGGCTGCGCGGGCTGCTTCGACGGCGTTGCGGATATCCTTGCGATTGCCATCGCCGACTTCGCCGACAAGATCGCCCTTGGCGCCGTGGACCGGGCGATTGTAACCGCTATCCGGGCGTGCCTGCTTGCCGCCGATATACATCTTGGCCGTCTGGTCGAGATGGCCGGCGTCGAGCGGGTTCGCGGCTTTGGCCGGGACCGACTTGGCGGCGGGAGCGGGCTTTAAGTCCTTCTCCCACTTGGGTTTCAGGTAAGCCCCCATCCCTTCGCGGCCACCTTCGCGGCCGTAGCCGGATTCCTTGTAGCCACCGAAACCGACAGCGGCGTCGAACTGGTTGGTGCCGTTGATCCAGATGACGCCGGCTTTCAGTTTTGGTGCGATGTCGAGGGCGAGGTTGATGTTCTCGCTCCAGAGCGTCGCGGCGAGGCCGTAGCGGGTGTTGTTGGCGAGAGCCACCGCTTCCTCGGGCGTGCGGAAGCTCATGGCGACGAGGACCGGGCCAAAAATCTCTTCTGCCACAAGGGTGTTAGCGGGCGAGACATTGGTCACGAGGGCTGGCTTCAGGAAGCAGCCATTGGCAGGAACAGCGCCATCGGGCTCATAGACCACGGCGCCTTCGGCGACGCCCTTTTTCATCAGGTCGCGGATGCGCTCGACCTGGACCGGGGCGACCAGCGCGCCGATATCGACTGATTTATCAAGGGGATCGCCGACGCGGAGGTTGGCCATGCGCTTCTTCACCTTGGCGATGAAGCGCTCTTCGATCGATTCCTGAACGAGGAGGCGCGAGCCGGCGCAGCAGACCTGGCCTTGGTTGAACCAGATGGCTTCCACCAGGCCTTCAACGGCGCTGTCGAGATCGGCGTCCTCGAAGACGATATAGGGAGACTTGCCGCCCAGTTCGAGCGAGAGGCCCTTGCCCGATCCGGCGGTCGCAGCGCGGATGATCTTGCCGACTTCGGTCGAACCGGTGAAGGCGATTTTGTCGACGTCAGAATGGTTTACCAACGCCGCGCCGGTATCTCCTTCGCCTGTCACGATGTTGACGACGCCCTTGGGGAGACCGACGCGTTCGCAGATGTCAGCGAAAAGCAGCGCGGTGAGCGAGGTGAATTCGGCGGGTTTGAGGACGACCGTATTGCCGGCCGCGAGGGCCGGGGCGATCTTCCAGGCCAGCATCAGGAGCGGGAAATTCCAGGGGATGATCTGGCCGCAGACACCGTAGGGGGCGTGGTCGGGGAATTCGCGTTCGAGGTGCGTGGCCCAGCCGGCGTGGTGGTAAAAATGCCGTGCTACCAAGGGGATATCGGCATCGCGGCTTTCGCGGATGGGTTTGCCGTTGTCCATGGTTTCGAGCACGGCGAAAAGGCGGCTGTGCTTCTGGATCATCCGGGCGATGGAATAGAGAAATTTCCCACGCTCATAACCACTTAGCCCACTCCAGAGCGGGAAGGCAGCGCGGGCGGCTTTGACGGCCAAATCGACATCGGCAGAGGTGCCGTCGGTGATTTCGGCGAGTTTCTCGCCATTGGCCGGATTGGTCGAGGCAAAGGCCTTGCCGGGCTCGGTCCAAGTGCCGTTGATGAAGTGGCCGAACTTGCGATTTTTCCTGTCGAGCCAAGCATTTGCCTGGTCCGGCGTTTCGGGTGCGGGGCCGTATTCGAGGGTTTCGAAGATTTGCGCGATCTTGTTCATCTATAGCTCCCGTGCGGGTGGCTGGGCCGGGCCCTGCGAGCATAGCTCTCCGGGCGTTCTTCGTTCAAAACAGTCCACCGGACTGTTTTGTGGGCTATGCCCAACACTCATCACACCATCGGCTGACGGTAATCTGCAGCGTAGTGGCCGGTTAGCCCGTGCTCTAGCTGGCGCTCTATATCGGTTAGCAGACTGCTAGCACCGAAGCGGAAGAGATGAGGATTGAGGTAACGCGTACCCAGCTCCTCCTTCATCAGCGCCATATATTTTAGCGCATCACCCGCTGTGGCGATGCCGCCGGCAGGTTTGTAGCCGATTTCGATGCCGGTCTCTTCGCCGAACCAGCGGATCATGCGGATCATGGTCAGCGAGGTGACGAGATTGGCGTTGACCTTTTCCTTGCCGGTGGAGGTCTTGATGAAATCGGCACCGGCCAGCATGCAGACGAGCGAGGCCTTGGCGATGTTGGTCTGGGTGGCGAGTTCGCCGGTGCCGAGGATCGTCTTGATGTGGGCGTCGCCGCAGGCCTTACGGAAAGCGCGGACCTGATCGTAAAGCGCCTGCCAGTCGCCGCGCAGGACCATGCCGCGCTCGATGACGATGTCGATTTCCTTGGCGCCATCTTTTACCGAAGCTTCGATCTCAGCAATCTTGGTTTCGACGGGGGCGAGGCCGTGCGGGAAGGCGGTCGAAACGGCGGCGACGGGGATGCCGGTGCCTTCCAATGCATCAACGGCGGTTTTGACGAAGGTGTGGTAGACGCAGACGGCGCCGGGGAGGATGCGGAGGTCCTGCACGCCGAGCTTTTCGACGATGTCACTGCGCAGGGGATTGCGGGCCTTGGCGCAGAGGCGCTCGACGCGGCCGGCGGTGTCGTCGGCATTGAGTGTCGTCAGGTCGATCAGGGTGATGGCTTTGAGGAGCCAGGCGAGCTGGTAGTCCTTCTTGACCGTGCGGCGGGCGCCAATGGAGCCGGCGCGGCGCTCGAGGGCCGAGCGGTTCATGCGGACGCGTTCGACCCAATCGAGGTCGAGCGGATAGCCGGGATTGCGCTTGTGCGCGGGCTCGTGGCTCTGCGTGCTGTCGACGACTTTGAGACTCATAGCTCCTCCACCAGGGCGGGGATCAGCTTTTGCAGCTTTGCCGCCCCTTGCACCGCCATGGTTTTGGTATGTTCATGGCTGATGTTTTCGCTCGAAAGACCTGCGCCCATATTGGTGATGGACGAGCAGGCCCAGACTTTCATACCCAGGAAGCGACCAAGGATCACTTCCGGGACCGTTGACATGCCGACCGCGTTGGCACCGAGGCGGATGGCCATCTGGATTTCGGCCGGCGTTTCGAAACTCGGGCCCGAGTACCAGAAGTATACGCCTTCTCCGAGCGCAATGCCCAGACGCTCCGCCGCGGCTTTCGCCTTGGCACGGTAGTCGGGGTTGTAGCAGTCGACCATGTTGACAAAACGACGGTCGGTCGGCTCGCCAATCAGGGGATTGAGGCCGTTGTAATTGATGTGGTCGGAGATCAGCATCAGGTCGCCGGGGGCGAAGCGCTGGTCGAGCGAACCGGCCGAATTGGTCAGCAGCAGGGTTTGCGCGCCAAGCTCGGCCATGGTTTCGAGCGCCGGGCGCATGGCGGCGGGATTGCCATGCTCATAATAGTGCTCGCGGCCGGTGAGGATGGCGATGCGCTTGCCGCCCATGATGCCGAGGACGAGATCGCGGCCATGGCCGGAAACGCCCGCACCGGGAAAATCCTTCAGCTCGGAATAGGGAATGGTCACCCGGTCTTCGAGCGTATCGGCAATGGCTGAAAGGCCGGAGCCGAGGACCAGCGCGGCGGAGATGGGGTCTTTGCCGGCGATCTTCTGGATGGTTTTGGCGGCTTTGGTCATTTGCCTAAAAACTCCGGACCGAAACTGTGGGGCAGCAATTGCCCAAGTGTCTGCACCAGCGGTTCGCCATCGACGCCGTGGGAGATGACTTCCACATCGAGATCGGCAAATTCGCGGATGCGCTGGCGGCAGCCGCCGCAGGGGGTGACGGGAGAGAGGCCAGGACCGGTGACGTAGATGCGCTTGATGCGTTTGGCGCCGCCAGCGATCATCGCGGCGATGGCCGAGGTTTCGGCGCAATTGCCCTGCGGGTAGGCGGCGTTTTCGATATTGCAGCCGGAATAGATCTTGCCGTCATCGGCGAGAATGGCGGCGCCGACGTGGAAGTTGGAATAGGGCGCATAGGCTTTTGCGCGAATGGCTTCGGCGGCCGCGAACAGGGCCTCGTCGGTGTCTGTGATTGCCATAACTCTTACGTCCGATAGACCTTCATACAAAACCACCGGCCATCATCCCGGCGCAGGCCGGGATCCATCTTGAGATCTCAGGATGGGCCCCGGCCTTCGCCGGGGTGACAATCGTGGGTGGGGCGGTGAAGTGCCCATATGGTTCGAAGGAACTAGCGCTCCTTGGTATAGGGAATGCCCGAAGCCTTTGGCGCCACGGCGCGGCCGATGAAGCCGGCGAGCAGGATCACCGTCAGGATATAGGGCAGAGCCTGGATGGCCTGGACCGGGACTTCGCCGATGATGGGGAAGACCTGGCCCTGAATGCGGAACTGGACCGCATCGAGGAAGCCGAACATCAGACAGACCAGCAAGGCTGGGCCCGGGCGCCATTTGGCAAAGATCAGCGCGGCAAGCGCGATATAGCCGCGGCCAGCGGACATGTTGTTGTTGAACCCGGCCGACTGAGCGATCGAGAGATAAGCGCCGCCGATGCCGACGAGGACGGCGGTGATGATCAGGGCCTGATAGCGGAGGCGCGTGACCGAAATGCCGGCCGTGTCGATGGCCTTGGGATTTTCGCCGACGGCGCGCAGGCGGAGGCCGAAGCGGGTGCGGAACAGGACCCAGGCCGTCACCGGCACGGCGATGAAGGCGACATAGGTGATGATATTGTGGCCCGAAATCAGCTCGTAATAGATCTGGCCGAGGATCGGGACTTCGCGCAGCTGTTCAGCAAAGGGCAGTGTGATGGGGTTGAAACGCTGGTCGCCGGACAGCTGGGGCGTGTAGCCGCCGCGCTTGAACCAGGACTGGCCGAGGAAGGTCGTCAGACCAGCGGCGAGGAAGTTGAGCGCCACGCCGGAAATGGTCTGATTGCCTTTGAAATTGATCGAGGCAAGGCCATGGATGCCCGAGAACATCAGGGCCGCGCCGATGCCGGCGAGTAGACCGAGCCAGGCTGAACCGGTGACGGCGGAAGTGGCGGCGGCGGCAAAGGCGCCAGCCAGCAGCTTGCCTTCAAGACCGATATCGACAATGCCGGCGCGCTCGGAATAGAGACCGGCGAGACAGGCCAGGATCAGCGGCACCGCCAGGCGGACGGTGGAGTCGAGGATGAGGGTGATGTCGACGAAATACTGTTCCATCACTTGGCTCCCGTCGGTGCGTCAGACCGGACAAGCAACCGCGCCAAGGGCGCGCGCAGCATGTCGCCCATGGCGCCGGTAAAGAGGATGACGAGGGCCTGAATGGTGACGATCATTTCGCGGGTGATGCCGGGCATCTGGAAGGCCAATTCCTGACCGCCCTGGTAGAGGATGCCGAAGAGCAAGGCCGAGAGGCCGACCCCGACCGGGTGACCACGGCCCATGAAGGCCACGGCGATACCGACGAAACCGGCACCATTGACGAAGTTGAGAATGAGACGGCCCTGGACGCCGCCGACATTGTTGACCGCAACCATGGCGGCGAGAACGCCGGACATGGCCATAACGATCATGATCATCTTCTGGTTGGAAATGCCGGCATAATTGGCGGCGACCGGGTTTTTACCCAGCGCGCGGACGGCATAGCCGAACTTGGTGCGCCAGATCAGCCAGTAGATGAAAACCAGCGCGGCAATCGCCAGGAAGAAGGTCAGGTTGACCGGCGAATTCTTGAAGAGCTCGATGAAGGTGCGCAGTTGCGGCACGCGGGTAATGGCTTCGAGCGGGGCGCTTTCGTCGGAATTGACGCCTTCGGGTTTCAGCACGCGCGAGATGAGAAAGCCCATCATCGAGGCGGCGATGAAATTGAAGAGGATGGTGGTGATGACCACGTGGCTGCCGCGCTTGGCTTGCAGATAGCCGGGAACGAAGGCCCAGAGCGCACCGAAGGCGCCGCCGCAGATGATCATCAGCGGGAAGACGATGGCCCAATGCGTGCCATTGAGCGCCAGGCCAATGAGGATGACGCCGAGGCCGCCGACATAGGCCTGGCCTTCGGGGCCGATATTGAAGAGGCCCGCGTGATAGGCCAGCGACACGGCGAGCCCGGCAAAGATGAAGTCGGTCGTATAGTAGAGCGTGTAACCGAAGCCCGAACCATAACCGAAGGCGCCATAAAGCATGATGCCCACGGCCTGCAGCGGGTTCTGGCCGACGGCGAGAACGATGAGGCCGCCGACGATGAAGGCCAGCACGACATTGAGCAGTGGCAGGAGGACGACGTCGGCCCAGCGAGGCAATGCGGTCATCAGTTGGTTTCCTTGCCCGAAGAAGCGTGCGAGCCGGTCATGAGCAGCCCAAGTTCGGTTTCGTCTGCCGTGGCCGGGTCGGCTTCGCCCACGATGTGGCCGTCGAAAATCACGAGGATACGATCGGCGAGCGAGCGGATTTCATCGAGTTCCACCGAGACGAGCAGGATGGCCTTGCCGGCATCGCGCATCTTGATGATCTGGTTGTGGATGAATTCGATGGCGCCGATATCGACGCCGCGCGTCGGCTGGCCGACGATGAGCACGTCTGGATTGCGCTCCATTTCGCGCGCCAGAACGATCTTCTGCTGATTGCCGCCGGAGAAATTGGCTGTCTTCAGGTCCAGATTGGGCGGGCGGATGTCGAATTTCTTGATGTATTCTTCGGCCGTCGCGCGGGCCATGGCGATATCGAGGCCGGGGCCGGTGCCGTAGGAATGCTGGTAGCCGAGGATGGAGTTTTCCCACTCGGAGAAGGTGGTCACCAAACCCATGCGCAGGCGGTCTTCGGGGACGTGAGCAAGGCCGGCGGCGCGGGCGCGGGCAGCGCCATCATCGCCTTCAAGGCTGAGCACTTCGCCATTGAGGCGGATGGTGCCCAGGAGCTGATCGCGCATTCCGGCGATGGATTCGAGCAGTTCGGATTGGCCATTGCCGGCCACGCCGGCAATGCCGACGATTTCGCCGGCGCGGACCTGGAAGCTCACACCCTTGACGCGGGGCACCTTGAAATCGTCGGTGACGACGAGGTTTTCGACATCGAGCAACACCTTGCCGGGGCTGGCGGGGCCTTTTTCGACGCGCAGGAGCACGCGGCGGCCGACCATGAGCTCGGCCAATGCGCCGGGCGAGGTGTCCTTGGTGGTCAGGGTTTTGACCATGGCACCCTGGCGCATGACCGAGACTTCATCGGTGATGGCCATGATCTCGCGCAGCTTGTGCGTGATCAGGATGATGGTTTTGCCTTCGTCGCGCAGTTTGCCGAGGATGCGGAAGAGGTGATCGGCCTCGTCGGGTGTCAGAACGCCGGTGGGCTCGTCGAGAATGAGGGTTTCGGCGCCGCGATAGAGCGCTTTCAGAATTTCGACGCGCTGCTGCTGGCCGACAGAGAGGTTCTCGATGATGGCGTCGGGATCGACTTCGAGGCCGTAGTCTCGCGCAAGAGCCTTGAGCTGAGTGCGCGCCTTGGAGAGCGTGGGGGGCAAGCAGGGCGGAATCCTCTGCGCCGAGCACCACGTTTTCAAGCACGGTGAAATTATCGACCAGCATGAAGTGCTGGTGGACCATGCCGATGCCGAGGGCGAGGGCGTGGCGGGAATCGGTGATGTGCTGCACCGCGCCATTGACGCGGATTTCGCCGCTGTCGGCGGTGTAGAAGCCGTAAAGGATCGACATCAGGGTCGATTTGCCGGCGCCGTTTTCGCCGACAATGCCATGCACCGTGCCGCGGCGCACCGCGAGGTGGATGTCACGATTGGCGTGGACCGGGCCGAAATGCTTGTTGATGCCGACAAGCTCGATAGCGAGCGGGGCAGCAGCGGTCCCTTCGGACCGCTGCGCATTTGCCGGGTGAAGACTTGTCATGGGCTAAGTCCTCCCCTTCTTCGTTCGTTTAGAGAGACGGGCACGCCTTGTCGGTGCGGAAATCGTGCACGGTCACAGCGCCCGAGATGATGTCGGCAGTGGCCTTTTCGACCGCGGCCTTCATGTCGGCAGTGATGAGCGAGGCATTGTTGTCGTCGAAGGCAGCGCCAACGCCATCTTCAGCCAGACCCAGTACGATCACGCCGGGAGCCCAGGTGCCATCGGCAACGCCCTTCATGGCGTTGTAGGTGGCGACGTCAACGCGCTTGAGCATCGAGGTCAGGACCGAGCCGGGGTGCAGGTGGTTCTGGTTGCTATCAACGCCGATCGAGAACTTGCCGGCGTCAGCGGCAGCCTGGAGCACACCGGCGCCAGCGCCACCGGCAACCTGGAACACCACGTCGACGCCCTGATCGAGCTGCGACTTGGCAACTTCAGTGGCCTTGCCGGGGTCGTTGAAGGCTTCAAAGCCGGTGCCGACATAGGTTTCGAGCACTTCGATATCCGGGTTCACGGACTTGGCGCCCTGGGCATAGCCGCAGGCAAAGGCTTCGAGGAGGTCGAAGTTGAAGGCCGGAACGACGCCGATCTTGCCCGACTGCGACTGCATGGCAGCCAGGATACCGACGAGGTAGGAGCCTTCGTGCTCCTTGAAGACCACGGACTGTACGTTGGGCAGGTCAACGACGGTGTCGATGATGGTGAACTTGGTATCGGGGAATTCCGGAGCCACGACCTTCAGAGCGGTTTCCCACGAGAAGCCGGGCAGCACGATCGGGTTGTTGCCGCGCGAAGCGAACTGGCGGATGGCCTGCTCGCGCATGGCGTCGCCCGAGATTTCGAGATCCTGATAGGCGCCACCTTCGGACTTGAAGAGCTCGGCGCCGGTATAGGCGGCTTCGTTGAAGGATTTGTCGAACTTGCCGCCGCCGTCATAGACGAGAGCGGCGTCAGCGAAGGCTGCACCAGCCATCAGTGCGCTCAGAGCAACGCCGCCGGCAATAGCCTTGGTGAGGATCGAGAATTTCATTGATTAGTCTCCCTGTCTCGCAGCGGACGCAAGAAATGCACCCTCGTTTATCCGCATGCGCTGAAGGGCGATAAAATCGTGCAATCACGCCCTTCGCAAGGGGGACGATGTCAAATTTTTCCGATTGGTCAAAAATTGGCGTTAATTTGCTCGCCCGCCCGCTTACCAGCGGGCGAGAATGGCGGAGAACAGGGCGCCCAGATCGACATCGGCATAGAGCACGGCAAGGATGGCGGCGAAGGCGATGAGGTAGAGCGCGAGGCTGTCGCGGGACGAGCTGGACATGTGCGATTTGAGACAAATTGTAATGAAGGACAACCTGTCTCTACATCGGAGGCAGCGGCGGGATTAAGGCCGGTTCGGGGCGGATTGGGATAGGGTTAACCGATTATGAAGGCTGCAGGTTTTCGCGCGGCAAGGGTATGACCTCGACGCCCGCGGCGATGCCGAAACGCTCGAAAAAGCCATCGATGATGCGCTGGGCGGAATTGCCGATGATGGCCTTGCCCATTTTCATGATCTGGCCCGAGGCGCCGCCATTGGCGGTGAAGGTGAGGATGGTCTCGGAGCCTTCATCGGCCAGCGATACGTCGGCGCTGCCTTCGGCAAGGCCGAGCAAGCCGCCCTTGCCGCGACCGGACAGGGTATAGCTGACGGCCGGGACAATATTGGAAAGGATCAGCTCGCCTTTGAAGGTGGGCTGCATGACGCCGAGATTAACCTTGATCTCGAGATCGAGCGTCTCAGCGCCGGACCAGGCGATGAGATGGCAGCCGGGAATGGCGGCTTTCAGCATTTCGGGATCGTTGAGCGCGTCCCAGATGCGGGCGCGCGGGGCACTCATTTTATAGCGTCCACCGAACTCCATCAGATCTGCTCGGCGATGTCGCAGGACGACACGCTGGCGATGTCGCAAAGGCGGCATAATGCGCGGGCAAGACTGTTCTTATCCATGGTGACGAACCCTACTCTTTACGTGCGGCTTTTTCGCACCAATATGGACTAAATAGTTGCTGGGATGGGGGGATGCAATTGTCAGCGGAGCCCTCACGCGCAATCTAGGGCTAAGGCACAAGCCGGCCCGCGAGCCAAACTATGCCAGGGAGCAGATGATGACCGACCAAGTGACGACCGCCCCGCAGACCAGCGCGCCGGCCATTGCCGAAAAGCCGCTGCAGTACCTGGACAAGGCGGTCAACGCCATCCGTGACCTCGGCATCTGGCCCGAACAGCAGGGCGAGCAGCCGATCACCGGACTGCTGAGCCAGATCACCGAATTGGACGAGACCCGCGTCATCCTGATCGGCCGTACGCTGAGCCAGGCGAGCGCCTTCAACGAAGTGGTGCGCGAGCAGGTCGCCGCCATGAAAATCGGCGAACGCTACGAAGACATCACCAAGGGCTTTGACTCGATCCGCGACGATGCCAAGGGCATGGTCGACCAGCTCCAGGACAACAAGCTCGACATGATCGAGCGCGTTTCCAATGTGTGGATGAAGGTGAGCCGCGGCGATATCGCCACGCGCTTCAACAAGATCCGCGACACGTATCTGGAAGTGACCAAGGACACTAAGGACCAGATCGACCGCGAGCAGACGATTCTGGAAGCCTATCGCGATTTCCGCGGCGCGCTGAAACAGTCCGAAGTGATGGCGCTTGAAGTGCTGCAGACGGCGGAAAAGCGCCTTGGCGACCAGAAGAACATCCTGCAGAAGGCCGCCGATGAACTGGCCGCCTATGCCGGCGATGTGCCGGCCGATCGCGCCCGTCTCGAAATGGCGCGCGACGAAAAGCTGCGCGACATGCAGAACGAGGAAAAGCGCTACCAGATCGCCAAGGACCTCTCGGACAACCTGACCATTTCCTACAATACCTCGGAAGTGGTGATGGCGCGCCTGATGCAAACGACCAATGCCAAGGAACGCGTCTATCAGCAGTCGATCTCGTTCTTCTCGACCAATGAAACCGTTCTTACGGCCCTCTCGGCGTCGTTCACCGGCATGTTTGGCCTGCATGAATCGACCCAGACGCTGAATGCGATGAAGGAAGGCATGTCCAAGAGCTTGGAAACGCTCTCGGAGATCGGCGACAAGGTGCAGGAAGAGGCCGTCAAGGCCGGCTATGGCCCGACCGTGCGCGCCGATGCCGTCAAGAAGCTCGTCGACTCTGTCGTGAACTTCCAGGAAAAGAGCCGCACCATCATCAACGAGATGCGTGTTGCCTCGACCAAGAACTCGGCCGAAATCCGCGATGCGGTGGAAGACGGCAAGCGGCGCCTGGCGACACTCGCTACCGAGGGCAATGCCCTGCTGCTCGAAACCAAGAACTGAACCTTTGAAATGCCGCGTCTCCGGATGACACATCCGGGGGCGCACCAACCGAGCGGCGGGAAGTAGACCTGAGGATGAGCGACGCGACAGCCAAACCGGCTGCCCCACTCGATGAAGTCATGCTGGCCATGGATGTGGTGGACACGCTCCGCCATCGCCAGGACCTGGTGACGCGCGAACTCGATGGCACGGCGCGCGAGGGCCAGCTGATCGAGCGCCTGCGCGAAATCTACCGGCAGCAGGGCATCGAGGTTCCCGACCACATTCTCAAGGAAGGCGTCGAAGCGCTGGCCGAGAGCCGTTTTGCTTATGACCCGCCGGCACCGGGCCTCAATACGAGCCTGGCGCGCCTCTATGTAAGTCGCAAGACCTGGGGCCGCCCGGTGCTGCTGGCGCTGGGGGCCCTGTTGGTCGTGGGCGTGGGTTATTTTGGCATCTACCAGCCCTTCCAGGCTGGACAGGCGCATCAGCAGCAGATCGAGCTGACCGAGGGTCTGCCGGCGCAGATGGACGCGCTCTACACCACCATTTTCGAAGAGACCAAGGTGCAGCAGGCCGTTGTGCAGGCCGACGCCCTGGTCAGCCGGGGCAAGGCCTTTGCCGCCGAGGGCAACCGGTCCGGCGCCGAGGGCATTGTCGAAGACCTGACCGGGCTGCGCGACAAGCTGCGGCAGGAATATGTGGTGCGCGTCGTCAACCGCGCCGACGAGCAGTCCGGCTTCTGGACTTTTCCCGAGATCAATACCGATGCCACGAACTATTATCTCGTGGTCGAGGCGATCGATCCGGACGGCCGGGCTTTGAGCCTGCCTATCCTCAACGAGGAAACCGGCGAGACCAAAGTCGTGTCGCAATGGGGCCAGCGCGTGCCGGAATCGGTCTACAACGCCGTGGCCAATGACAAGCGCGACGATGGCATCATCCAGGCCAATGAAGTGGGCCGCAAATCGGACGGCTTCCTCGATGTCGAATTTCAGATGCCGGTGCTGAACGGCGCCGTGACCGAATGGTGATGGCATGAGCATAGGCGGTCCACAGGCCCTCGCCTCCCTCGAAGAAGCAATGAGCGATATCCGCCGCGAGGAAGACGAAATCTCCCGCCGGCTGGCGCGCTCGACCGAAATCGTCGCCAAGATCAAGGAAAGCGAAGCGGAGCTGTTTCGCCAGCTGGCGCAGCTGCGTCTCGATCCGGCCATTCAATCCGAACTCGACGGGCGTATCTCCAGCGCCGAGAGCAAGGCGCGTGAATCGCTGAAGTCGCATGGCAAGGCCGTCGACAAGGCGCAAAAGACCATAGAGGAACTGGAAGCGGCGCGGGCCTCGCTGGTCGAGCGGCGGCGCAATGCCGTTGCGGACCTCGCAGAAAAGCAAAAGGCGCTCGACGCGCTGCTCAAGCAGGTTTCGACCCAGCTTGAGACCGACCCGGCCTATGCCGAAAAGCGGGCTGCGGCGCAGGCGCTTGACGAAGTGGCCGACCAGTCGATGGAAAAGACCCGGCTCGCCGAAACGGACCGGGAAGAGAAGGGCAAGCCTTATCGCGACGACCCGCTCTTCATGTATCTGTGGGACAGCGGCTACGGCACATCGGCCTACAAGGCCAACAACCTCATTCGCTATCTCGATGGGCTCGTGGCAGGCCTTGTCGGCTTCCTCAAGGCCCGGCCCAACTATGCCATGCTCAACGATATTCCGCTGCGCCTGCGCGAACATGCCGAGCGGCAGGAAGCCAATGCGCAGGCTGCAGTAGCCGGGCTTGCAACGCTCGCCAACACGGCCGCGGATGCTGCGGGCGGGCGGCCACTGCGCGACGCCAAAAGCAAGGCCGAAGCCGATGTGCAGGCCATCGATGCCGCCATCGTCGAGGCCGAGGACAAGCGCAACGAGGCAGGCGAAGCCCTGCAATCGCTGACGAGCGGAAGCGATCCGGCCTTGGCTTCGGCGGCTGCGGCCCTTGCCGCGGCCTTGGGCCAGGAAGATATCCAGACCCTTCTCGCCGAGGCGCGCCGCACCCGCACCGGGCAGGACGATACGATCGTCGCGCAGATCGATGAATCGCGCACTCGCATGCGCGAGGAAGAAGAGGAAAGCCGGGACCTGCGCGAGCGCAGCAAGACGCTGGCCGCGCGGCGGCGGGAACTCGAAGACATCCAGTGGGAATTCAAGAAGCAGCGCTTTGACGATCCGCGCTCGAGCTTCAGGGAAGAAAAGCTCGTCGGGGACTTGCTCAACGATTTCCTGCGCGGCGGCATTTCGGCGGCGAGCTATTGGGACCAGTGGCGGAAAAGCCAGAACTGGGCACCGGGCAATGAATGGGGCGCGGGAAGCGCACCGCCGCGCCGCAATAGCGGCGGCCAATCCTCGCCCTGGGGTGACCAGGGCGGGTTCCACTGGCCGGACAATAGCATTGGCGGATCATCGAGCGGCGGGAAATCCAAGCCGTCGAGCGGTGGATTTGGTGGCGCCTGGGGTGGCGGCGGCAATAGCGGCGGCGGCTTTTCGCGGCCGCGGACGGGTGATGCCGGTACGCGGAAACATTCGGGCTTTAAGACCGGCGGCGGGTTTTAGGGTTTTTGGCCTCGCTATTGCTATTGCGAGGACACCCCTACCCCTCGTTCCCTCCCCACAAGGGGGAGGGAGGCGCTTGACCGATGAGCCGTTTGCAATTTTCGCCGTGGAGCGAGGGGCCCTTCATAAGTGAAGTGTCCTCGGGTCAAGCCCGAGGATGACGTTCGGTGGTTGAGGCGGATGAGCGCCTCAGACCGGCTGGCTGCCAAGCACCGCG
This sequence comes from Devosia sp., assembly GCF_024707125.1. GTDB lineage: Bacteria > Pseudomonadota > Alphaproteobacteria > Rhizobiales > Devosiaceae > Devosia. The sequence continues at coordinate 66,093 of NZ_JANQAH010000013.1, read as the reverse complement.
AGGAGGCGCGGATTGATCTTGCCGCTTTCGCTCATGCCCGTGCCGCGCTCAAAAGTGCGGATGGCTTCGGCCGTTTTGGGACCGGCGACGCCATCGGGTGTGCCGACGTCAAAGCCGAGGCGGTTGAGCGCCTGCTGTACGCGGGAAACGACTTCCTTGTTGGCAATCGCTTCGCCGGGGTCAAAATCAGCCGCCCAGGTGCCGATCGGGGCAAAATTCACGTCGAGGGCAATGGGTTCGCTGGCCCAGGTCTCAACTTCGCCGCCAATGCGGCTGACGGCGTCGGCCGAGAGGGATTTGGCGATGTCGTCGCGAGCCTTGCCGGCATCGGCATCGCCTGACTTGGCGGCAAGCGAGAACCACTTGTAGGACTGCTCGAAATCCTGTTCGACGCCGAGGCCGCGGGCATAAAGCATGCCGAGGTTGAACTGGCTATCGACCATGCCGAGGGTGGCTGCCTGAGTGAACCATTGGGCCGCTTCTTCGAACTGCTGCTCGCCCAATTGGCCGCTGGCATAGAGCGCGGCAAGATTATGCATGCCCATGCGATTGCCCGCTTCAGCGGCGCGCTGGTACCACAGGCGGGCCATTTCGAGGTCTTTTTCGACACCCGTGCCGGCCTCGTAGAGATTGCCGAGGCGATACTGCGCCGGCACAAAGCCCTGGGCGGCCGAGCGCTCGTACCACTTGGCGGCTTCTTCGGGGCTGGCTTCGACGGCGCGGCCTTCGGTGTAGATGGCGGCGATTTCGAACTGGGCCTTGGCATCGCCATCGGCAGCGGCCTGGCGCAGCGGCAGGGGGCCGAGAGTTTCGGGCGGCAGTTCGAACTGTTCGGGCGCGGCAGCGGCGATGGAACCAGTCGTGGGGACGGCTTCATCGGTTAGTGTTTCGATGGCGGCCCTGGCGGGGCCGGTGCTGGCCACGAGGGCGGGCGGCATCGGCGTTTCGGTGGCGCGGGCAAAGCTCATGCGCTCGCCCGGATTGATCGAGCCGACCGATGTTGCATCGAGCATGTCGATAACGCGCGGCGCCACCAGTTCGGACACTTCGGCGGCCGGGGTCGGATCGACGGGAATGGCGCTCGGCGCGATCGAGGAGGTTTGCGCGGGGGCAGCGGCGGGCGCCGCGCGCATACGCTGTATGACGAGATTGAGCGTCAGCATGGACACCGCGACCACTGCGGCGGCAAGCAGCAGCGTGCGGCGGTTGCGCACGAGGAAGTTCGGACGGGCTTCGGCGGCCTCTTCGCCATCGACGAGGACAGGGGCCTCCGGCGCCGGCTTGCGGGGGCGGCGCTTTTCAGCCTTGGGCTCGGGCGCGGCGACCGGCGCGGTCTCTTCGAGCGCAGCCTTGGGCTGTGGGCGAACGCGCGCCAGGGCACGGCCGATCAGCGAATTGCCGCTGGCGGGCTCAGAAACCTGCTGCTCCTGCCGGGCGCGCTGGGCGCGGCGCGCGGCGGCAACGAAGGTGCTGGTATTGGAGATAGGGGCTTCGACGGCGGGCGCAGAGGCTTCGGCACGCGCGGCCGGGAAGGGCTCGCGGTCGAACTGGGCAAAGCTCGACTGCGGGCGCGGCGGACGATCGACCTTTTCAGGATCGAAGGCCGGCTGCACTTCGGCCTGTGCCGGGCGGGCCGGCTGAGGCGTGGGCGCGGCGGGACGCGGCGCGGGTGCTGCAGCGACGGCCTGCGGCTGCGCTGCAGCGCGCGGCACATCGGCAAAGCCGCGATCGACCAGAGGCGCCTCATCAGCCGGATTGGACGGCATGGTGTCGGCGCGCTTCTTGCCGTTGAGGCTCGACAGGATGGAATCGAGGCGTGCCGTGCTCGGCTCTTCGACGGCGGCGTCGAATTCTGAGGCGCGGCTCTGGGGTTTTGCGGGCTGGGGCGCCTGTGTGGGCGGCTCGGCGCGCGTGGGAGCGGCGGCAGAAGCTGGCGCGGAGGTGCGTGCGGAAAGCGCGGCTTCGAGCCGGGCCAGGCGTTCGGCGGTGTCCTTGCCGGCGGTGTTGAAGACGGCGGTCATGCGCTTTTCGAGCGCGTCAAAACCTTCAGGATTGAGCACGGGGACCGGGCCGCCGGACTTGGCGATGGCGGCCGAGGTCTTTTCGGCGACGAGGCTCGCGATGGCCTCGGCATCGGCACCCGCGCCCTTGCTGACCGAGCGGACGAGGCTCGAAATGCGGTCCTCGATGGTCTTCAGGCTTTCGGGGCCGAACATGGCGACGGGGGCCGGAGCCTTGCGGCTCATGGCATCGCTGGTGCGCTCGGCTACGAGGGTGGCGAGGGATTCGAAATCGGGCTTGTCGCCGGCATCGTGATAGAGCCGGGCAAGGCCATCGAGCTGGGCGCCGGCTTCGTCCATGCGGGTCATCAGGCGCTTGAGCTGGCCTTCGACGGCCGAGGTATCGACGGGGGCAACCTTGCTCGACAGAGCCTCGATCTGGCTTTCGAGGCGCAGGAAGCGTGGCTCCATGCTTTTGAGCACGGATTGCTGCAGGGCGGCGATGTCGTCCTTGAGCGCCAGAACGTCGTCGCTGCCGCCATCGACCGATTGCAGGCGCTGGACCAGTACTTCGACGCGGGAAGCGAGGATTTCGGGATTGCCGGCACTGTCGCGCAGGGCCTGGGTGACCTCGGCCATTTCGCTCGTCAGGCGTTCAAAATCGCCCGAGGAAATGCTCATATTGCGCTCGATGGCGTCGATGCGATCGTAGACGCTGCGTACATTGGCTTCGATGGAAGCCATGGCCGGCTCAAGCTGGCCCTTGGGCGCGAATTCGGCGCGCTCCTCGCGGATGATCTCGCGCTCCATCTGCTGGGCCTGGAGTTCGGCGAGCTTGGCGACGGTAGCGGAAACATCGTCGAGGCGCGAATTGACGGCGGAGAGATCGACCTTGGGCGCTTGGCTCATCATGGAGGCGAGCGCGGCGATCTGGGTTTCCAGGCGCTTGACCTGGCCGGTTTCGCCAACGGCGCCAGCGAGGAGTTCGACGACCTGGGTCAGTTGCTCGACCTGGGAGGCGACTTCGAGGACGTCAGAAGAGCTGTTGCGGGCAGTGCGGAGCTGGCCTTCGAGGCGACCGAGACGATCGCCCATGCCCGAGACGAGGCTCGACAGCTCGCGGAATTCGGGCATGTCGGAGGGACGGCGGTCGATGGCGGAAATGACCGATGCACCCTGGCGGCTGCGGATTTCGGCAATGGCGGCGTTGAGGTCGCCCGCTTCATCGTCCTGGGGATTGAAGCGATCGACGGCGCGCTTGACGCTGCGCAGGGCTTCGCTGCGGCGGCGGCTGGCCGGATCAGGTGTGTTGACCTGATCGCGCAGGTGCCGCACGCGATTGGAAACCCCTGCCCCGTCGGACACGGCGCCGAAGCGACTTTCCACCTGATCGAGCAAAGCGACCAGTTCGCCGCGCAGGGCCTGCCAATCCCCGGCGCCGGGGTCGAAAGCGGTATCGGCGTAGTCCGATTGCGGATAAGCGCGGGCCATGGTCAGTCCCTGTCAAAGCGAGCGCGTGCCAAGCCGAAGCAGCACGAAGGTCTAACGGTCACTTTTGGGAAAACATGGTAAAGAAGCCGTTAAGGATTGCTGCAATATGCAAATGCCCCGGGCGGAAAAGAGTGGTTTTCTGGTTTCGCCCCCTGATTTGGAGTAGTTTCAGCCCATGACACGTCGCCGCATCATCATCGTGGATGACCATCCCCTGTTCCGGGCGGCGCTGCGCCAGACGCTGGCCGGAGGCGATGCTACGGTATCAGTGGAAGAAGCCGGCGATCTCGCCAATCTCAGCAAATCGCTCGATGCCGATCGCGATTGCGATCTCGTGCTGCTCGATCTCAATATGCCGGGCGTACGCGGGTTTTCCGGGCTGCTGCTGGTGCGGGCGCAGTATCCGGAAATTCCGGTGATGATCATTTCGGCCGTGGAAGACGCGACCGTGGTGCGGCGCGCCTTTGAGCTGGGCGCTTCGGGGTATCTGCATAAATCCGAGGGGCCGACGGAAATTCGGCGGGCCATCGAGACCGTGCTCGCTGGCGAAGTGTTCGTGCCCAAGGGGACGACGATCACCGGAGACGATGAGCAATCGGCGCTGATGAAGCGGCTGGCAAGCCTGACGCCGCAGCAGGTGCGCGTGCTGATGATGCTCAGCGACGGGCTGATGAACAAGCAGATTGCCTATGAGCTTTCCATTTCGGAGGCGACGGTGAAGGCGCACGTTTCCGCCATTTTGCAGAAGCTCGATGTCGATAGCCGCACGCAAGCGGTGATTGCTGCTGCGCGCATCGAGGAGGGCCAGTTCGAGGCTCTGTTTGCGACCGGGGCAGAAAAAGCCTAGATCAGTCCGACACATAGAGAAGGACGAGGCGATGAAGCCCAAGATCAATATCATCACCATCGGCGTCGATGAGCTCGAACGCGCCTTTGTGTTCTATCGCGCGCTGTTCGAGATCGAGGACGACAAGATCGGCGCGGGCGAGGATCATGTCGCCTTCTTTTTCGACGAGGATTTTTCCTTCGTGCTGTTTCCGCGCGAGCAGATTGCCCAGACGGCGGGCAAGCCAGAGACGCTGGAAGGTACGCCGGGCTTTGTGCTGAGCCACCGCGCCGATAGTGCCGAAGAGGTGGATGAAATCCTTGAGCGCGTGCTGATTGCCGGCGGCTCGATCATCACGCCGGGCACAGAGTCGGAATGGGGCTATTCGGCCTATTTCGAGGACACCGAGGGCAATGTCTGGGAATTGATGGCGACGCCGACGGCGAATTAGGTCCGCCTCCGCGGTCATTCGCGCGAAAGCGGGAATCCCGTGCGCGAAACAGAGATTCCCGCGTTCGCGGGAATGACACTGTGGGAGGACGACGCTCGGTTGGCCTCCCGCACAAAAAATTCCAACCATTCGATACAATTTTGTCCTGTTTTTCTGGAACCTTGACCACTTGTTGACGGTCTAGCCGTTAGCCTCTGGCTCAACAGCCAACCGCAAAACGGGACCCAGGGTCTTGCAGATCTATCTGCCGATCGCCGAGCTTTCCGTGAACCTCTTCTTTCTCGTGGGGATCGGAGGGGCGGTCGGCTTTTTGTCGGGTCTGTTCGGCGTGGGCGGCGGGTTCCTGCTTACCCCGCTGTTGATCTTTTCGGGCGTGCCGACTTCGGTGGCCGTTTCCTCGGTGACGGGCCAGGTTGTGGCGGCTTCGACCTCGGGTGCGCTCAGCCATTATCGGCGCGGCGGCATCGATCTGCATCTGGCGATGTATCTGATCCTCTCGGGCATTTTGGGCGCCTTTGGTGGCGTCGCCACCTTCTCCGTACTGCGTGCCAACGGACAGCTCGATCTCGTCATTGCCGTGGGCTTTGTGGTTCTGCTCGGCTTTGTCGGTATTTTGATGCTGCAGGAAGCGGTGCGGGCGCTGCTAAAGAGCCGGCAAGGCGTGGTGGTGCGCGAACGCCTGCCCAACCAGCATAGCTGGATTCACGGCCTGCCCTGGCGCGTCCGCTTCAAGAAAAGCCGGCTCTATATCAGCGTGCTGCCGGTGCTGGCGATCGGGCTCTTCATCGGCTTTGTCGGTTCGCTGCTTGGCATTGGCGGCGGCTTCGTCATGGTGCCGGCGCTGGTTTATCTGTTGCGCGTGCCCGGCAATGTGGTGATCGGTACCTCGCTGGCGCAGGTCGTGGCGATGATGGCGGCGACGACGATCATGCATGCGGTGCAGAGCCAGAGCGTCGATATTCTCCTCGCCTTCTGCCTGATGGTGGGCGGCACGGCCGGGGCCCAGTTCGGCGCGGCGGCGGGGCAGCATTTGCGCGGCGAGCAGTTGCGCGGCCTCCTGGCGCTGCTGGTGCTGGCGGTTGCCATTCGTTTCGGGCTGTCGCTGGTGCTGACGCCGGACGATGTGTTCTCCATGGCCGTGACGAGTGCGGTGCGATGAACCGCCTTGTCGCGCTTTTGCTTATCGTCCTGTTTTCGGCAGTGCCTGCGGGTGCGGCGGCGCGGCTGGTTTCGGGCGTTTCCAACGACACGATCCAGATCACCTCGAGCTTTGACGGCGAGCGCCTGACGTTTTTCGGTACGATCGCGCCGGAGGCGGGGTCGGAGCAGCGCTATGTCGAGGGACCGTTCGATGTCGTGATCGTGGTGCTCGGGCCGACGCAGGACCGCGTGGCGCGCGAAAAGACGCATAATTTCGGCATCTGGCTCAATACCGAGCAGGTCGAGTTCAAGCGCTTTCCGAGCTATTTTCATGTGCTCTCGAGCCGGCGACTCCTCGAGATCGCCGATATCAACCTGCTCAACCAGAATTTCATCCTGCCTGAAGCCCATGCGATGATCCCCAATATTGCGGGGTTCATGAAGACACTGGTGTTCGGGCGCGAACTGATCCGGTTGATGTCGGAACAGGGGTTGTTTGGGGTGCAGGAAAATGGCGTGCGGTTTCACTCCGACACGTTCTATTCGGCGCAATTGACGCTGCCGAGCAGCGCGCCGCCGGGGCCCTATATCGCGCAGACCTATGTGTTCCAGAATGGCGAGATCATTGCGCGCAAGTCCGAAGGGTTTGCGGTGCGCAAGATCGCCTTCGAGCGGTTCTTGGCGCAGTCGGCGACGCAATATCCGCTGCTCTATGGCATTGCCTGCGTGGTGCTGGCGCTGTTTACCGGGTGGCTGGGCGGGGTGCTTTTTAGACGGTAGGTTTGCCCGCCCAAACCCATTTTTCCACCGTGTCATCCCCGCGAAAGCGGGGATCTTTGTTTCAGAACAGGGATTCCCACTTTCGCGGGAATGACACCCAGAGGTGGAGGTATCAGCCGCGCACCAGTCGCTTTGTGGACACCGGATAGGTTCGGTCGCGGCCCAGCATGGTTACTTCCACCGAGGGCCAGTTCAGCAGGCCGAAGAAGGCGGGCGAGAGGATATTGAGGGCGCCGGTGGAGCTGCCGTAGGCGGGCAGGATCAGGACGCGATTGTCGTGGACGAAGCAGGCACTGCGGGCGGTGCGGCCTTCCATGGCGATACGGGCGGCCGGATGGAGGTGGCCGGCAACGAGGCCGGTTTTGCCCTTGATGGGCTCGTGCGAGAGGGTGAGGCCGTCGAGTTCGAGTTCGGCGCAGCAGAGCCCGCCGATAGCGTGGGGCGCGGGGTCGTGATTTCCGGAGAGCCAGGTGCAATCGACGCTTTCGACGATGGCGTCGAGGCGAAGGCGTTCGGTTGGGCCGAGGAGCTTGCTGGAATCGGCGCGGTGAAACGTGTCGCCGAGGGAGACGAGCTTTTTGGCGCCGGTGCGGCGCAGGTCGGCTTCGAGGCGGGAGAGCGTCATCCCCGTATCATAAGGCGGCAGCATCTGGCCGCGGCGGGCAAAGCTCGCCATTTTTTCGAAATGGAGATCGGCGACGAGCAGGGTTTGACGCGCGTGCCAGAAGAGCGCGCCGGATGGCAGGGGCTCGAAATTGTGGCCGGCAAAGCGCAGCAAAGGGGTCTCCAGGACGGGAGAGAGGGCAACTGTGCTCATCTGGTAGCTGTTGTGTCCAATCCCAATAGGCTTGCCGATAACGCCCACGTGGGGCGGGTCAGATCTCGCCGATCGCTTCGCGCAGAAGTTCGTCGGCTGCATCAGCCATAGCCGATTCGCGCGCTTCGCCGAAAATCGGCTCCTTGCCGATATCGAGCATGACCGGCACGGCGAGGGGCGAAATCTGGTGCAGGGGCTTGTGGACGATGTGGGATTTCACACGAGCCAGCATGTTGCCCAGGCGCTCGATGTCGAGGAGGCCGCGGGCGGCGTCGCGGCGGGTAGCTTCGATGAGGATGTGGTCGGGCTCGTGCTGGTAGAGCACGTCGTAGATGATGTCCGAACTCATGGTGATCTGGCGGCCGGACTTTTCCTTGCCGGGGTGGCGGCGCTCGATGAGGCCGGAAATGATGGCGCAGTTGCGGAAGGTGCGCTTCATCAGGGCTGACTCATCGAGCCAGGATTCGAGATCATCGCCGAGCATGTCTTCATCGAAGAGTTCGTCGAGCGAGAGGCGATCGGTGCGGATCAGTGCCGAGAGATCGCCGAGGCCCCAGACAGCGAGGGCGTATTCGGAAGCGACGAAGCCGAGGGGGCGGGCGCGCATGCGTTCGAGACGGCGGGTGAGGAGCATGCCGAGGGTCTGGTGCGCGAGGCGGCCCTCGAAGGGGTAGCAGACCATGAAATGGTTGGTGCCACGCGGGAAGGTTTCGACCAAGAGGCTATCGCGGCGCGGGAGGACGGAAAAATCGCGCTGGAGGCGCAGCCAGTCGCTGACCTGGTTGGGGAGTTTTCTCCACTCCTCGGGCGTGTCCATGATGCGGCGGACGCGTTCGGCGAGATAGGTCGAGAGCGGGAATTTTCCGCCCATATAGGATGGGATTTTCGGGTTTTGGGCGACGGCGCGGGAGACGAAAGCCTCGTTGTCCTTCATGCCTTCGAAGGCGACGATTTCGCCGCCGAACATGAAGGTATCGCCAACCGAAAGCGTGCCGAAGAAGTATTCTTCCATTTCGCCGAGGACGCGGCCGCCGGCGCCGATGGGGCCGGTGGTGCGGCCGCGCTTCTGCTCCTTGGAGCGGATGAGCCGGACGCGGACCATGGGCTCTTCGATGATGGTGCCGATGTTCAAGCGGTATTGCTGGGCGACCGAAGGGTGGGAGAGGCGCCAGGTGCCATCGGGGTTTTGCTTGAGGCGCGCATAGCGCTCATAGGCGCGGAGGGCATAGCCGCCGGTGGCGACGAAATCGAGGACGCGGTCGAATTTGGGGCGCGTGAGGTCGCGATAGGGCCAGGCGCGGGTGATTTCGGCATAGAGGTCGTCGGCGAGGAATGGTTCGGCCGAGGCCATGCCGAGCACGTGTTGGGCGAGGACGTCGTAGCCGCCGGGATGGGGATCTTCGCTGTCCTGATGGTTTTCCGAGACGGCCTCGACGGCCGCTTCGCATTCCAAGACTTCGAAACGGTTGGAGGGGACGAGAAGCGCCTTTGAGGGTTCATCGAGCCGGTGATTGGCGCGGCCGATGCGCTGCAGCATGCGCGACGAGCCTTTTGGCGCGCCGACCTGAACGACGAGATCGACATCGCCCCAATCGATGCCGAGGTCGAGGGTCGAGGTGCAGACGACGGCCTTCAGCTTGCCGTCGGACATGGCGGCTTCGACCTTGCGCCGTTGCTCCACTGACAGAGAGCCGTGGTGGAGGGCGATGGGGAGCATGTCCTCGTTGATGTTCCAGAGGCCCTGGAACAGCATTTCGGCCTGGGAGCGGGTGTTGACGAAGAGGAGCGTCGTCTTGTGCTGCTTGATCGTTTCGTAGAGTTCGCGATGGGCGTAGTTGGCGGAGTGGCCGGCCCAGGGAAGGCGCTCTTCGGTTTCGAGAATGGCGAGTTCGGGCGGGGCGCCGCCGATCATGCGGAGAAGATCGGTGGGGCGGTCGGGATGCGGTTGGGCGATCCAATCGCGGAGGAGATCGGGGCGGGCGACGGTGGCCGAGAGGGCGGTGATGCGCATGTCGGGCGCGAGTTTGGCGAGGCGCGCCAGGCCAAGGGAGAGGAGATCGCCGCGCTTACTGGTCACGAGCGCGTGGAGTTCGTCGAGGACGACGCGACGTAGGGTGCCGAACATGAGTTCGGCATGGGGATGCGAAATCAGGAGGGCAAGCTGCTCGGGGGTGGTGAGAAGGATATGGGGCGGCTTTACACGCTGGCGGGTGCGCTTGCTGGCGGAGGTGTCGCCGGTGCGGGCTTCCACGGATATGGGCAGGCCCATGTCGTCGATGGGATTGGAGAGGTTGCGGTGCACGTCGACCGCGAGGGCTTTGAGCGGCGAAATGTAGAGGGTGTGGAGGCCCTGGAACTTGCCATCGACCAGTTCGGAGAGCGTGGGCAGGAAGCCGGCCATGGTCTTGCCCGCGCCGGTGGGGGCGATGAGGAGCTGGCTGGCGCCGGACTGGTAGCTCCTGAGAACGTCGAGCTGGTGCTGACGGGGCGACCAGCCGCGCGACGCGAACCAGTTGGCGATGATTGGAGGAAGAGCGGAGTCCGCGAAAGTTGACAACAGGCACCTACTGCAAATCACCCACAAGCCTATATGATGGGTTCGACACTGCCAAACGGAGCCGCCTGATGACAGAAGACAGCCGACCCGCATCCCGTTCCGGTCTTGAGCGCCTGTTGGGCGATCGGCCGGGGTCACTCGCCATCAAGCTGGTGCTGATTTCGCTCTTTGTCGGCTTCATCATGTCGGTGTTCGGGTTTGATGCTGCCGATCTGGTGCGCGGGGCTGTGGAGGCCGTTCGCGATATGCTCAGAGATGGTGGCGCGGTGTTCCGGCAGTTGGGGACCTATGTGCTGACCGGTGCAGCGATTGTGCTGCCGGTGTGGTTGATCCTGCGCCTGATGCAGAGGCGCTGATGCTTGAGGGGCGGTTGACACTGACACCCATCGACGCACTGACTGAATTGACATGGAAAGCACAGGAGCTGGCCGAGAAAGCCGGGGGCCGGCGCGTGGCCATTGGGCTGGCGGGTGGCCCGGGGACGGGCAAATCGACACTGGCGGCGGAACTGGTTGCGGCGCTGAATGTGTCGGCACCGGGCTCGGCGGCGCTGGTGCCGATGGATGGTTTTCATATGAAGCATGCCAAGCTCGAGGCCATGGGGCAGACCGACTTCAAGGGTGCGCCGCACACCTTTGAAGGGGCGGCATTCGTCGCGTTTCTGGGGCGTTTGAAGGCTGCAAAGGAAGCGGTGAGCGGGCCGGGTTACTCGCGAAAAATCGAGGATACGGTCGAGGGTGCTTTTACGGTGGCGCCAGAGGTGAAGGTGCTGGTGGTGGAAGGCAATTATCTGCTGCTGGGGGATGCGCCGTGGGATGAGGTGAAACCGCTGCTCGATTTTTCGGCTTTCATCGTCGTGCCGCGCGAAATGGTGCGGGCGCGGCTGATGAAGCGGCATGGCGAAGAGGGGCTCTTCACCGAGGAGCGCAACCGGGCGCATATCGAGCGCAATGATTTGCCGAACTATGATCGCGTGATGCTGTCGCAGGATCGGGCGGATGTGGTGATCACGCTGGATGTCGAGCAGTGAATAGCTGGGGCATTGCCATGGCAATTCTCATCGGCGCGGGGATGGTTGCCGGCGCGATCCTATTGCGACCCAGTCCATTTCAGGAATGCGTCGCAATCATCTCGGCCGATATCGTTCACCAGAACCTGACGGCGACGCTTGATCCACGCGATGTCGAGGTCGAGGCAGCAAAAGTCTGCTCAGGGGCGGCATTGTAGGCACGTCCTCGTGGTTCGAGGCTTCGCTGACGCTACGCACCTCACCATGAGGACTACTGAGGCGAGTGGTTTCAGGAAGCCTCGCCTTCGCCGCGGGCCCAGGCGTCGGTCTTGGTACCGACGAGTTCGGAAATGTTCTTCTTGCCCGCTGAACGCACGCCGGCGACAAGGCCGCGCTTGAGGCGGTCGAGCAGGTCGAGGCCGCCAAAGACCATGGCGGAATAGAGCTGGATGGCGTTGGCGCCGGCTTCGATTTTTGCCAGGGCCGTTTGCGGGGAATGGATGCCACCGACGCCGACCAGCGGCAGCGTTCCAACGCGCTGGCGCATCTGAGCGAGGCGCTGGGTGGAGAGTGGGAAGAGCGGTTTTCCGGACAAGCCGCCGATTTCGCCGGCGTTTTCCATGCCGGCGACGGGATCGCGCGAAATGGTGGTGTTGGAAACGATGAGGCCGTCGAGATCGGTCGCGAGGATGACGCGGGCGATGGCGTCCATGGCGGCTTCATCGAGATCGGGCGCGATCTTGAGGAGGACGGGCACGCGGGTTTTCGCCTTGGCGCGGGCGCTCAGGACCGCATCGAGGAGGCGAGTGAGCGCTTCGTCGGCCTGGAGATTGCGGAGGCCCGGCGTGTTGGGCGAGGAGATGTTGACGGTGAGATAGTCGGCGAGGTCGGCGAAGCGGTTTACGCCCAGTACATAGTCGGCGACGAAGTCTTCGCTGTCCTTGTTGGCGCCGATATTGACGCCGAGCGCCGCCGGGACGCGCAGGCCCTTGAGGCGCGCGAAGGCGGCGTCGTGGCCTTCATTGTTAAAACCCATGCGATTGATGACGCCATCGGCGGGGCCGATGCGGAAGAGGCGTGGCTTGGGATTGCCGACCTGCGGACGCGGAGTGACGGTGCCGATTTCGACCATGCCGAAACCCATGAGGGCGAGCGGGCGCGGCACTTCGGCATTCTTGTCAAAGCCTGCGGCCATGCCGACCGGGTTTTTCAACTCCAGGCCGCAGAGGGTTGTTGCGAGTTCGGGCGGATCCTTCTGCTCCTGCTGGGGGGCGAGACCCAGGCGCAAGGCGGTGATGGTGGCGCCGTGGGCCGTCTCGGGGTCCATGCGCAGCAAGGTGTCGCGCGTCAGATTGGCGAGGCCGGCATTGCGCAGGAGCGGAGCAAAGGCAGAGAGGATCATTTGACACCTGCGGGCAAGGTGCAGGAGCCGTCGGCGGCGACGCTGATCGGTTCTTCCCAGACCACGCTCGTGAGTTTCAGAGGGCCGCCATAAAGGTGGGGGAAGAGTTCGCCACCACGGGAAGGCTCCCAGACGAGGTCATTGCCGAGATCGGCCGTGGGAACGGCGAGCAGCAGCAGGCCCGCCTGCCCGGCGAAATGCAGGCGCAGGGTTTCGGACAATTGTGCCGCCGTCGAGAAGTGCATGTAGCCATCTTTGTGGTCGATGGGCATGCCTTCAAACTGGCCGGAAACGCGCGCAGGCGCGAAGGCCACGGCAGTGGTGATTTTATAGATCAGCTCGGGTGTCGACATGGGCGCGAACCTAGTTAAGTGATCAAGTCTGGGCAAGCATGATTGCGCGGGCTTTACAGGGGGGAATGCGGGTATTAATCTAGGATTAATTTCCTCACTCCTGATCAATGTCCTTTTAACGGCTTCCACCATGCTTTCTCACAGGGCCATCTGGGATGGTATCGATGCGCTGGCGCAGCGCCACGGCCATTCGGTTTCGGCCCTGGCGCGGCTGGCCGGGCTCGACGCCACTGCGTTCAACGTGTCCAAGCGCGTGAGCAAGGATGGACGGGAGCGCTGGCCATCGACCGAGAGCATTTCAAAAATTCTGGAAGCGACGGGGGAAGGGTTCGACAGCTTTCTCGCGGGAGCGGGAGCATTCATGCAGACCAGCAATACGCCCTATGGGCAGACGGTGCCGCTGCTGGGCCTGGCCCAGGCGGGTGCGGGCGGCTTTTTTTGACAGTGCCGGTTTTCCGGCCGGGGAAGGATGGGACGAGGTGACGCTACCCTCGCCTGTTGATCCCGGCATTTATGCGCTCGAAATCCAGGGCGACAGCATGGAGCCGCTTTATCGCGAGGGCGACCGGGTGGTGGTTTCGCCCACCGAGCAGGTGCGGCGCGGCGACCGGGTGGTGGTGAAGACGCGCGAAGGCGAGGTGATGGCAAAGATTCTGTTTCGGCAGAGCGCCAAGCAGATCGAGCTGCATTCGCTTAACCCGGCCTATGAGCCGCGGGTGCTCAATACCAGGGATATCGAATGGATCGCGCGGATCATCTGGGCCAGCCAGTGAGGATCGCGCCGGCGACAAAGGCGGATGCCGCGGACTGGTTGGCCATGCGGACGGCGCTGTGGCCGGGCGGTCGCGATGAAGAACATGCGGCCGATATTGCCGAACTGCTTGATGATGCCGGAGAGACGATCAATCTGATCGCGCGGGATGCGGATGGGGTTGCGCTGGGCTTTGCCGAGGCGGCGCTGCGGCATGATTATGTCAATGGCTGCAAGACATCGCCGGTGGCGTTTCTCGAAGGGATTTTCGTGAAGCCAGAGGCGCGTGGGCGGGGCGTGGCGCGGGCGCTGGTTAGTGCGGTGGAGGCCTGGGCGCGAGAGCAGGGCTGCTCGGAATTTGCCTCGGACGCGGCTCTGGAGAATTTTGCGAGCCTCGATATGCATCGCGCGCTGGGTTTTGTGGAGACACAGCGGGTGGTGTTTTTCAGGAAGGTGTTGGGCTAGCAGGGGTTCCCGCTTCGCGGGGAATGACACTGGGCTTGGGGCTGCCATTCGAGCATGGCTCTATGGCTAATCGCGCGGTGAGAGCGCTTCACCGTTCATCTGAAACACCCACAAGCTCGATTGTCACCCCGGGCTCGACCCGGGGCCCATCTTGATATCTCAGGATGGGCCCCGGCCTGAAGCCGGGGTGAGACCGGTGTGCGGGAAGGTATCAGTTCAAACGTGAAATGCCCTAACCTTACGAGGCGGCTTGAAGCTCTCCGGCCAGCGCCTTGGCGATGAGCTTGCGGGTGTTTTCGATGCCGTAGAGCGCGGCGAAGGAGCCGAAGCGGGGGCCGCGTTCCTGGCCAATAAGCACCTGATAGAGCATCTGGAAGAAATCGCCAGAGACGCCGGGACCGCCGGTCGGGCTCTTCTTGGTGTGGTCCTGGTAGCGCTCGATGGTGCGGGCAACGTCGAGGGCGGCCGTCTGGATGGTTTCGTTGTCGGCGTCGGCCGGAAGAGCGGCAAACGCTGATGACACCGCTTCCAGCGCAGAGCGTTCGACATCGTCGGGGGCGCGATAGGTCTTCTTCACGAAATCGCGGAAGTAACGCATGGCGTAGCCGACAAGCGCATCGAGATGCGGATGCGTCTTGGCGGAGACACCAGGCGCATAGGCCGAGATATAGCCCCACATGACTTCCGGGGTTTCCGGGTTGGATGCGGTCGCGAGGTTGAGCAGCAGCGCGAAGGTGACCGGCATGTCGACCTTGGGCACATTGCCGTAGTGGACATGGAAGGCCGGGTTTTCGAGGCGCGCGGCGGCGTCTTGCTTTTCATAGGCGGCGACGTGGGCGAAATATTCGTCGACGGCGCGCGGGATGACGTCGAAATGCAGGCGCTTGGCGACGCGCGGCTTCTGAAACATGTAGAGCCCCAGGCTTTCCGTCGAGGCATAGGTCAACCATTCATCGATGGTCAGGCCATTGCCCTTGGACTTGGAAATTTTTTGGCCTTCGGCATCAAGGAACAGCTCATACACGTAGTGCTCGGGCGGGGTGCCGCCGAGGATCGCGCAGATTTTGTCGTAGATGTGCTGATTGGTCTGGTGGTCCTTGCCGAACATTTCGAAATCGACGCCGAGCGCAGCCCAGCGCATGCCGAAATCAGGCTTCCACTGCAGCTTTACGTGGCCGCCGGTGACCGGGACGGTGGTGTCGCGGCCGTCTTCGTCGGTGAAGGTGACGGTGCCATCCTTGGCGTTGACTTCCTTCATCGGCACGTAGAGCACACGGCCGGAAATCGGGGAGATCGGCAGGAAGGGCGAATAGGTCGCCTGACGCTCAGCCCCGAGGGTCGGCAGCATCACGTCCATGATGGCCTGGTAGCGCTCGGCGGCGAGGCGCAGGACGTGGTCGAACTTGCCTGACCGGTAGTAGTCGGTGGCGCTGGCGAATTCGTAGTCGAACCCGAAGGTGTCGAGGAAACGACGGAGCATGGCGTTGTTGTGGTGGCCAAAGCTCTCGTATTCGTTGGTCCAGGGATCGGGAACCGAAGTCAGCGGCTTTTGCAGATGCGGCTCCATCGCCTCCTTGGAGGGGACGGTATCCGAATCTTGCGCATGCCGTCGAGATCGTCCGAAAAGCAGAGGAGCCGCGTCGGGATTTCATCGCGCGTCAAGAGACGGAAAGCGGTGCGGACCATGGTGGTGCGCGCCACTTCGCCAAAAGTGCCGATATGGGGCAGGCCCGAGGGGCCATAGCCGGTCTCGAACAGGGCTTCGCGCTTGCCCGACTTTTCCAGCCGTTTGACGATCTTGCGTGCTTCTTCGAACGGCCAGGCGCGAGCGGACTGCGCAGGCTCAAAGAAATCGGGATCGAGGGCGGGCAAAACAGCGGGCGACACTGGGCGGAGGCCTTTCGGGTGGTGCAAGGAGGATAGAAGTAGGGCGGTGTCGCATTCCCTTCGGCTTACGTCAATGTCGCAGGTGGTTGCGAAACACGGCCGGGCAGCCTAGTTCTTGGAGCACTGCTTATTGCTGGAAGGCGCCATGACCATCTCTGCCCACGACGCTCTCATTCACCTGATGCTGGTGGCTGCCTCTTCGGACAGCACGATGACCGAGCGCGAGCTCATTCGCATCCAGGCGCTGATCGACCGGCTGCCGGTGTTCGAGGGCTTTGACAAAGCGCGGCTGACGGCGGTGGCGAATGAATGCGCGGATCTGCTCAACGGGCCGGACGGGCTCGACCGGGTGATCGACAATGCGCTGGCGGCGCTGCCGAAAAAGCTAGAGGATACCGCCTATGCGCTGGCCGTCGAGGTGACTTCGGTAGACCTGCATCTCGAGCAGGAAGAGCTGCGCTATCTCGAAATGCTGCGTGACCGGTTGTCGCTTGATCGGTTGACCACGGCGGCGATCGAAGTTGCGGCGCGGGCGCGGCACCGGCGGATGCCGAGCTAGCAAAAACCTATGCGGTCTTGAGATCGAGCCTTCGGAGCAGGCCCAAAAGGTCCTCTACGGACGCCAGCGGCCTATTGCTGTCGATCCTTTCTACCAGCACCAGTGCCGAATAGCCGTGGATGAGGCTCCAGACCTGGGTTTCGATCGTGGCTGGCTCGACGCCGTCGGTCACGAAGGGGGCGCAGGCGGCGGCCAGCACCCCATAGGCGCGGGCGCCGGCGCGGCCCAGTTCCGGCTCCTTGCCTGCCAGTGACCAGATCTGGCGGAACATCAGGTCGTAAAGGGCCGGATTGGCCTTGGCAAAGGCGAAATAGGCGAGGCAAATCGCTTCGAGCCGGGCGCGCGGCTCATTCGGCCCATTGGCCGCCTCTGCTTCCATGGCATCGGCGAAAAGCGTGAAACCGCGCGCGGCAATCGCATCCAGAAGGCCGGCAATGCCCTGAAAATGGTGGGCAGGCGCGGCATGGGAAACGCCCGCCATTGCGGCACATTTGCGCAAGGTGAGGCCGGCTGCGCCTTCGCTGCCCAGGAGCGACAGCCCGGCACTGACCAGCGCCTCACGCAGATTGCCGTGGTGATGCGTGTGCTTGGCAGGGGGAGCGATTTCGACCATGCACGACTCTATCGACTCAAACTTGACATTGTCAAGTTGACCTGATCTTTACAGTGTCAAGTTTGAGGAGGACGACATGCTGGTTTCGACTTTGAGAACAGGACTGATCTGGCTTTTGTGCCTTGGGATAGCGATCGCCTCTTGGCGCTTCCTCTGGGCGGGGGTCGAGGCCTCCATGGGCCATGTGGCCTATCATGCCGATTTACGACCCATTGCTTTCTACACGCACGTCATCCTCGCCCCGGCAGCACTGGTGCTCGTTCCCTTTCAGCTCTGGAACGGATTGCGCGCTTCGAAGCCTGGCCTCCATCGGCTGCTCGGCCGCGTCTATGGCATTGCCATTGTTCTTTCTGGACTATCGGGGCTCTGGCTGGCCCTGACGACAGAGGCTGGCGCCGTGGCCGCCTGGGGTTTTGGTCTATTGGCCATTGCATGGCTGGCAACGACCATCCGCGGCATTGGCCTGGCCATGCAGGGCGACCGCCTGGCCCATCGGCGATGGATGATCCGCTCCATCGCCCTGACGCTGGCGGCCGTCAGCTTGCGACTTCAGGTGTTTGCGACCCTGCTGCTCGACCTGCCTTTCGATACCGCCTATTCGGCCATAGCTTGGCTCTGCTGGGTGCCCAATCTCATCGCGGCGGAGCTCGTTTTGCGGCGGGGCACATCACTGCGGCTGCGGACGGCCTGATCAGTAAAAGCCCACGGGGAACCAGCGCAGATAGAGCTCGTCGAGCGCGCCGTTTTCCTTGAGACGCACCAGGGCCCAATCAATGGCGTGGCGGGCGGCGTCATTGCCCGCGGGCACGGCGATGGTGAGGCCCTCGCCGAAAAGTTCGGGACGGAAATAGGGCTCACCGGCAAAGGAGCAGCACTCCGGATTATCGTTGAGCCAGAAGGCGGAGCGCATGGCATCGCCGAAATAGGCGTCCACTTTGCCATCGCGCAGGGCCGTTAGCGCTTCGATTTCGGAAGCAAAAGTTTCCACCGTCACATTGGGCAGGTAGCGGGCCATGAAATCGGCATGGGCGCTGCCGGCGCGGATGGCGACGGTTTTGCCCGAAAGGTTTTCTACCGAGAAGGCGGCGGCATCGTCGGCGCGGGTGACGAAGCGACCGGGCAGCGCGAGATAGGTCGAGGAAAAATCAAACTTTTCGCCGTTTTCGGGCGTGACGGCGAGGCCGGCGATGAGGGCATCGCCCTGCGCATCGGCGAGGGCATTGGCTGCCTGATCCCAGGGCCAGGCCTGCAGCGTGCAGGCGATGTTGACTTCGGCGCAGATGCGCTTGGCGAGATCGACATTGAAGCCGATCAGCTCGCCATTGGTGTCACGAAAATTGAAGGGCGGAAAATCGGCCGTGGTGAGAAAGCGGATGGCCGGGACTGAACCTTGCAAAGGCAGGATTTCGCGGGCGTCGGGATCGGAATGATAGGGTAGCGGCTGGGCGAGCGCGGGGGTGGCGAGAATGACTGCCATGGCGCCAAAAAGGCCAGCCCAGTTACGACGCATCAAATATCCCTCTACGGCCGGTCGGGCCCCGCCACTCGAGCGCAGCTCTCGCGGCCTTTTCACCTCAAATCGCTCCACTGGAGCGATTTGCCCCTGCGGGCCGCCTCAAAGTCCCACAAGGGGAGCGGGGAAGCCAGTGGCTCACGAAAAGCTCACACCTGATCGAGCGCGTACATCAGGTCCGCGATCAGATCATCGGCATCTTCGAGGCCGACCGAGAGGCGCAGGAGGCCTGGGGTGACCCCGGTTTCCAAGCGGACTTCCTCGGTGAGGCGCGCATGGGTGGTGGTGCGCGGATGGGTGATCAGCGATTTCGCATCGCCGAGATTGTTTGAGATCAGCACCACCGCGAGCGAATCCGAGAGCGTGAACGCCGCTTCCTGGCCGCCCTTGAGATCGAGGGCGAGGAGGGTCGAACCGCGGCTCATCTGGCGCTTGGCAAGGTCGTATTGCGGGTGGCTCTTGTGGTGCGGGTAGATGACGCGGTTCACCTTGGGATGCGAGGCCAGCGCCTCGGCGATCTTTTCGGCGCTGTCGGTCATCTGGCGGATGCGCAGGGCGTAGGTTTCAAGGCCTTTCAGCAGCACCCAGGCATTGAAGGCGCTGAGCGTAGCGCCGGTCTGGCGGAGGAAAGTGTGGACGTCGGCCTCGATGATGGCTTTCGAACCCAGCACGATGCCGCCGAGCACCCTGCCCTGCCCGTCGATATGTTTTGTGGCCGAATAGGTGACGAGATCGGCGCCCAGTTCGAGCGGCTTTTGGTAAAGCGCGGTCGAAAAGACGTTGTCGACGATCAGCTTGGCGCCATGGGCGTGGGCGATGTCGGCGACAGCCTGGATGTCGACCAGTTCAAGCGTCGGGTTGGTCGGGGTCTCGATGAAGACGACCTTGGTGTTCGGGCGCATGGCGCGAGCGAAATTCTCGGGGTCGCGGCCATCGACCAGCGTCGATTCCACGCCAAAACGTGGCGCGTAATCTTCAACTACATAGCGACATCCGCCGAACAGCGCCTGGGCGGCAACGATGTGGTCGCCGGCGCGGACCTGGCTCATCACTGCATTGGTGACGGCGGCCATGCCCGAGGCGAAGCCGCGAGCCGCTTCCGCGCCCTCGATCAGCGCCATGCGCTCCTGGAACATGTCGACGGTGGGATTGGCGAAGCGCGAATAATTGTGGCCCGCGATCTTGTTGAGGAACAGGTCCTCGGCGTGCTGCGAACTTGGGTAGGAATAGCCCGAATTAAGAAAGAGCGCTTCGCTGGTTTCGTTGAAGGGCGAACGCTTGCCCCCACCGTGGACCATCTGCGTCGCTGCCGAGCGCCGCTTGGGATCAAGGAGGGGATTTTTATCTTTAGACATAGCTTCGCCTTCAAACAAAAAAACCGGCACGCAAGTGGCGGCCGGTTACCAACGGTCTTTAGCAATTTGTTTTAAGTGGCTGCAAGCGACCGGCCAAATCACCACTGGAAACGACTAAACCGCAATTGGCCGGTGGCGTCAATGTTCAGGCTTTGCTAGGGAGAGCGACCCCTGATTTGCCGGAGCACCGCACCATGGCAGAGGCCTGGCCGCAAGGCGTCTTTCCTGCACGATTGATCGAAAAGCTACATGCGCAGGGCGCGATTGCGACGGCGCACCCATTCGATGCCGACCAGGTGCAACCGGCGAGCCTTGATCTCCGGCTCGGCGATGTCGCCTATCGGGTGCGCTCAAGTTTTTTGCCGGGCCCGGCCCATTCCATGGTCGACCGGATCGAAGCCCTAAAGCTGCATGAAATCGACCTGACGCGCGGGGCGGTGCTGGAGCGTGGTTGTGTTTATCTCGTGCCGCTGCAGGAAAGCCTCGACCTGCCGGCAGAGGTGAGCGCTTCGGCAAATCCCAAGAGCTCTACCGGGCGGCTCGACGTTTTCACCCGCGTCATTGGCGATAGGGCACGCGGCTTTGACCAGATGCCGGCGGGCTATAAAGGGCCGCTCTATCTTGAAGTCAGCCCGCGCACCTTTCCGGTCTTGGTGCGGACGGGGTCGCGGCTGAGCCAGATGCGCTTCCGCTGCGGCGACACGCGGCTTTCCTCGGCCGAGCACCAGGCGCTTCATGCCAGCGATACGCTTGTCGTCGGCGGCGACCAGCCGGTTGGCGAAGGCGTGGCGCTCTCGATCGACCTTCAGGGCGAGGGCCGCAACGGGCTGATCGGGTTCCGCTCCAAGCGGCATACCGGCGTTGTCGATGTCGACAGGAAGAATGCGCTCGACGTGCTCGATTTCTGGGAGCCGCTCTACAATCGCGGGCATCTGGAGCTGACGCTCGACCCGGATGAATTTTACATCCTTGTCAGCCACGAAGCCGTACATGTGCCACCAAGCCATGCGGCCGAAATGGTGCCTTTCGACCCGTTGGTGGGCGAATTCCGCGTGCATTATGCAGGCTTTTTCGATCCCGGTTTCGGGCACTCCTCGGCCGGCGGCACGGGGAGCCGGGCGGTTCTGGAAGTGCGCAGCCGCGAAGTGCCGTTCCTCCTCGGCCACGGGCAGAGCATCGGCAAGCTGATCTACGAAAAGCTCGCTGAAAAACCGGACCGTCTCTATGGCTCGGCGCTCGGCTCGAACTACCAGGCTCAGACGCTGAAACTCTCAAAGCACTTCAAGTCGTTTCCGTAAGGGCGGCTTGACGGCTTCACAGATTTCCCGCATCTAGTGGCGCGTCGCGGGTGTAGCTCAATGGTAGAGCAGAAGCTTCCCAAGCTTACGACGAGGGTTCGATTCCCTTCACCCGCTCCATCAATCTTTTCAATGACTTAAGCCGGCTTGCCGAAAGGCGAGACTTGCTGATTTTGCGCTCGGTTTGTCGCTGCATCGGCCCCGGTCGCGGAACCGATCAGGCTTGAGGCGGGAGAACAGCGGCTCTGCCGAGTTCCGTCAGCCCGTAGACACCACGGCTTTCCCTGACGAACCAGCCATAGACGTTGCTGCGCAGAATTGTCGGGGCTCTGGCGACCAGAACCTTTAGCTGCCTGGGGCTTTGGGGGCCAGCCAGCAAGGCGGTGGCGCAGACAATGCAGTCCTGCCGGTAGGCGGTCATGATCGGTTTGCCGCGGCCGCCGCCCAATTGCGGGTCGCCCACGCGGCGCCTGTGCTCATCAAGCAGCCGGGAGCGCCTTTTGGGATCCCGGCGCGGTGTCGCTGCAAATGGCGCGACGATGACATGAACTACGCCAGAAGCCGAGACAGCGATAAGGCCGAAGCCCAGGCGTCGGCACAGATTGCGGAAGCGCGCATCGTGCTCGCGCCCCTTGCCGGTCTTGGAGGTGCGGGCAGCGAGCCAGACCTCGTCGCAAATCGCCGCGCGATTGACGCCCTGCATGACGAGTTCGAGATTGAACGTCAGCTTCATCTCGCAAACCACGACCACTTGCGGGTCGCCGTCTTTGACGCCGACCAGGTCGCAGCCATTGACTTCGCCTTTGACCGAGTAGCCGGCGCCCTCCATGAAGGCCTTCAGCGGCAGATAAAGGTCCGTCTCTACCATCAAACTCGCTTCGCCCGGATGCGCACGAATTTGATCTAGCTGAGTCTCGAAGCGGGCGCAGCGATTGCCGGCAATTGGGCGATCATTTTCGGCAAGGCCGACGTTTAGGGCTAGCTTCTCGCCCCGGCCGCTGGCGGCTGGACGCTTTCGGTGGAATGCCGGACGCTGCCGTCAAACTGGCGTTGCCAGCCGAACGACAGTTCCGGACCTCACCCTTTGCAGCCAATCACGACTTTACCGTCGTGGATTGCGAGGTTGCGGCCTCATATCTCGGCCGCCCTGCGGGCCGAAAGACGCTGAATATCGCACCGCCATTGCTGACACGGGACCGAACCAGCTCGAGGGCCCGGTCAGAACCAATCTCCGGAAAAAGGCGCTTTCCCTGGCCAAGGATTAGCGGGAACGTGATCAGGTTGATTTCGTCGATCAGGTTGCGTTCGAGCAGCCAGCGAACCAGTTGCCCGCTGCCATGAACCTGAAGCTCACCGCCCGGTTCGGCCTTAAGCCTTCGGATGGCCGTCTCGATGTCTGCCGAGATCACCCCCTTTGCCCATTTCGCGTCCTTCAGGGTGGTGGACACGACATATCGGGCGCGCGTGTTGAGCGCCACTGCCACTGGGTTATCGGGCGGGATTTCCGCCATTGCACCCCAGGATGCCGCGAAGACCTCATAGGTCCACCGCCCAAAAAGAAATGCATCCGCGCGCGCATAGATTTTTCCCAGTTCCGCCGCCGCATCTTCATCGAAAAGAGGCAGCACCCATCCGCCGCGGTCGAAGTCGCCCCGGCGGTCTTCGTCCGGCGTCCCCAGCCCCTGCATAACGCCATCGACAGAGATCATTGTTGTCGTAGTCAACTTCATTTTGTTTCCCCTTCAATTGGCGCGCGGCAAGTGCCGTACGGGCCAAGCTAGACGTCGACGTTCCTGGAAGGCCCCGGTCGACAAAAACCTGCAAAAAGATGATGCTAGCCCGACCGATTGAGACCCACGTGAGATGGGCCACTGCCCGGCCGGGCAACGCGGGCGAACAGCAACGCGCCTCAGTTTGAGCCGCTGCACGCGCAGGGGACGCGGTTCCAGGGGCAAAGGGGCTGGGGCGCTACACCCCCGAACTTAGATACTCGCGGATGCACCGAGAATTCGGCTTGACAGAACTTTGAGAAAAGGATTTTTCTTCCGTGAGAAAAGGGTTTTTCACGGGATCGACAATTGTCAGTGCTGCCGACCAAGCGAGTGCGAATTTATGACGTTGCGCAGGCGGCGGGCGTCAGTGTTGCGACCGCGTCGAAAGCGCTGAACGATACCGGACGCATGACGGACGAGACCCGTTCGCGCGTCAAGGAAGCGGCGAGCAGCCTTGGGTTTCGGCCCAATGCGATGGCGCGTGGACTCATTCAGCGCCGCAGTTTTACGGTGGGCCTTCTTACGAACGACACCTATGGGCGTTTTACCCTACCCCTGATGGCTGGGGTTTCCGAGGCGCTGGTCGATCAGGGCGTGTCGGTTTTCCTCTGCGCCATCGAGGACGATCCGGCGCTCGCAAAAATCCATGTCGATGCGATGCTCGACAAGCAGGTCGATGGCATCATCGCCTCGGGCAAGCGCATTGACCGGCAATTGCCGGTCGACCTGACCAACCTTAGCGTGCCTGTCGTCTATGCCTTCACCAAGGGGCCGGACGATGCGGTGAGTCTCGTTTCCGACGATGCGGAAGGGTCGGGCGAGGCGGTCGAATGGCTCCAGAGCCTTGGCCGGCAGCGCATCGTGCATGTCACCGGCCCCAAGACCTTTGCCTCGGTGGAAGAGCGCGCCGGCGCCTATCGTGCTTCGATCGGCGAGGGCGCCAGGGTTCTATATGGCACCTGGTCCGAGCAATGGGGCCACGAGGCCGTCGCCCAGCTCTGGGGCGAAGCGGCCGAAAAACCCGACGCCATTTTCTGCGGCAATGACCAGATCGCCCGCGGCGTGGTCGACGCGCTGCGCGAGCGCGGTGTCGCCGTTCCGGGGGACGTCTCGGTCGTCGGTTTCGACAATTGGGAAATCGTGGCCGCAGCCACGCGGCCGCCACTGACGACGATCGACATGAATCTGAAGGAACTCGGCCGGGAGGCCGGTCGCCTGGTTCTGGCTTTGGCAGCGGGAGAGACTGTCGAGCCGGGCATACGCAAGCTGCCGTGCCAGCTTGTGATCAGACAATCCTGCGGGGGTGTTCCCCGCAGCTGAAACGCAGGGGCCGGCGCACTGGCCCACTTTGGGAGGAGTACATCATGATCCGCAAACTACTGGTCGCAACCAGTCTTGCCTCGCTGTGCCTTGTGTCGAACGCAGTGGCGCAGGAAACCATCAATATGTGGGTGCGCACCGGCATCGGTACCGCATTCACCTCGCTGGCCGACGCCTATAATGCCAGCCACGAAAACCAGATCGCGCTGACCGAAGTGCCGTTTGCCGAACTGGTGCAAAAATATGCGACCGCCATTGCCGGCGGCCAGGCGCCTGACGCGCTGTCGCTTGACCTGATCTACACGCCGGCCTTCGCGGCAGCAGGGCAGTTGCAGGACCTGACCGACTGGGCCAAGGGCCTCGACTACTTTGAGAGCCTCTCGCCCTCGCATGTTGCCCTCGGCACCTATGAAGACAAGGTCTATGGCCTGCCACTGCTGGTCGAAACCTCGGTGCTCGCCTGGAACAAGGGCCTTTACGAGCAGGCCGGGCTCGACCCGGAAAAGGCGCCGGCCAATTGGGATGAGGTCGAGGCCAATGCCGAAGCTATTCGGGCCCTTGGCGGGGACAATTACGGTTTCTACTTCTCGGGCGGCTCCTGCGGCGGCTGCATGATCTTCACCTTTACCCCGCTGGTTTGGGCTTCAGGTGTCGACATTCTCTCCGAGGATGGCCAGACGGCGACGCTCGACACGCCGCAGATGCGTGCTGCGGTCGACAAGTATCGGTCCATGGTGGAGAAGGATCTGGTTCCGGAGGGTTCGGCGACCGACAATGGCGTCAATTTCCTGAGCTTCACCAATGGCAAGATCGGGCACCAGAGCCTTGGCGCCTTTGCCATCGGCACGCTGGTCAATGACTATCCCGATATCGACTTCGGCGTGACCCTGATCCCGGGCATCGAAGGGGGCACTTCGTCCTTTGCCGGCGGCGACAATATCGTCGTCACCAAGGACACGCCGCGCCTTGCTGCCGTGCAGGAATTCATCGAGTTCGCCTACTCGCCTGAAGGCCAGAAGATCCTGGCACAAAACGGCTCGCTGCCGACCCGCTCGGATATTGCGGCTCAAACGCTGGAAGGGCTCGACGCTCGCCTGCAGGTTGCCGTCGACGCCATCGGCGTGGCCAAGACGCCCTATACGCTGCTGTTCAACGACCTGATCAACAGCGCCAATGGCCCTTGGGCAACCTTCACCAATGCCGCCATCTATGGCGACGACGTGGACGGCGCCTTTGCCACGGCCCAGTCCGAAATGCAGTCGATCATCGACAACGCGCCCTGATGGGGAACAGCGGGAGGTTTTGGCTCGCCAGAGCCTCCCGCATCTTCAACCGGATCTTTCCATGTCCATGACTATCGCCACACCACTTGCGGCTGCAGACAAACCGCGACGCCGCGCGCGCAAAAGCCGCCAGTGGCAGGGGCTGCTCTATATCGCGCCGGCCATAATCCTCGTGACAATCTTCTTCGTCATTCCGGTGCTGTTCACCGTCTGGATGAGCTTTCACAACTGGCCGCTGCTGGGTCAGCCGAGCTGGATCGGGCTCGACAACTATATCAGAATGTTCAGCGATACGCGGTTTGCGGCGGCGCTGAGCTTTACCGCCTACTATACGGTCATTGCGACCATCGCGATTTTTGCCCTGGCCTTTCCGCTGGCGCTTTTCGTCCAGAACGAGCGGCGCGGGGTCAGCGCCTATCGCACCATTTTCTTCCTGCCGGTGGTGGTAGGTCTTGCGACAGCCTCGCTGCTCTGGGTTTGGCTCGCCAATGTGGATAGCGGGCTCTTTAGCCCGATCCTGCGCGCCTTTGGCGTGACCGGGCGGAGCGCCAATCTGCTCGCCACGTTCAACAATGCCTTTGCGACCATCATCGTCATGGTCGTCTGGAAGATCGTTGGCTTCACCATGATCATCCTGCTCACCGGGCTGCAGTCCATCCCCAGCGATCTGATCGAGGCAGCGCGCATCGATGGCGCCAGCCGCTGGCAGCGTTTTCGTTTCCTCACCCTGCCGCTGATGCGCCGGACGCTGGCGCTGGCGCTGATCCTTTCGGTCACCGGCTCGGTGCTGGCCTTCGACCAGTTCTACATCATGACCAGCGGGGGACCGCAGAACCGCATGATTTCGGTCGTCTACTATATCTTCAACCAGTCCTTCGTGTCGTTCCAGCTCGGCTATGGCTCGGCGCTGTCGATCGTGCTTCTCGGCATTCTGGTGGCGCTCAGCGTCGTTCAGCTTTGGCTACTGCGCGTGGGAGACGAGAAATGAGCGCGGCGATCAAACAGGCGCGCGCCCGGCGCAAATTCTTCGGCGGCATGGGCTTTCACGGCTTTGGGGTTTTGGCCTCGTTCTTCTTCCTCGCCCCATTCTTCTGGGCCGGGCTGTCCTCGCTCCGCCCGGGAAGCCAATCGCAGACGCCACCGCTGCCGCCATGGCCGACCAATGGCATCAGTTTTGACAGCTATGCGACGCTCGACACATTTGGCTCCGGCGTCTGGCAGCACACCTTCAATTCGCTGCTGGTCTCGCTCAGCACGGTCGTGCTGACGGTGATCGTGTCGCTGCTCGCCGGCTATGGTTTTTCCCGCTACCGCTTTCCGTTCAAGAACGTCTTCTTCGTCTTGATCATCGCCACGCTGATGATCCCGTTCCAGTCGATCCTGACGCCGCTTTTCATCATCCTCGCCAAGCTCGGGCTCAACAATTCGCTCGTCGGGCTGATCCTTGTCTATGTGACGCTGCAGCTGCCCTTCTCGGTCTTCATGATGCGCAATGCCTTCGATGCGGTGCCACGCGAAATCGAAGAGGCAGCCCGGATCGATGGGGCGCGTGATCTCAAACTGCTGGTGCGCGTGTTGTTGCCGCTAGTGATGCCCGGGGTCGCGACGGTGGCGATCTTTGCCTTCCTCAATGCCTGGAACGAATTCCTCGCGGCGCTGATCCTGCTCTCGGACAATGACAAGTACACCCTGCCGGTGCTGATGACGGCCGTTCGTGCCGGGCGGCTTGGTGCCATCAACTGGGGAGCCGTGCAGGCCGGCGTGATGGTCATGACCATCCCCTGCCTCGTCATCTTCCTCCTGCTGCAACGCTACTACATGCGCGGCCTGATGGCCGGCGCGGTCAAATGACTTCCAACCCAATGGATCAAACCATGACGCTCTCGCCCAATCGCCAATTCCGCCCGCTGCCCGTGCCTTCCGTAACCGTCGAGGGATATTGGGGCGACTGGCAGGAAGCCGTGTGCGATCACACCGCTGCAGCCCTCCTCGATCGTTGCGTTGAAGCGGGCATGCTCAACCAGATCAATGTGGATGTGCCGAGCCCCGGCATCGTCATCCCCATCACCACCTGGACCGGCACGTCGCAGATGTTCTGGGACAGCGACCTTGGCAAATCGATCGAGACCATTGCCTATTCGCTCTACCGCAAGCCGAACCCGGAGCTTGAAGCCCGGGTCGATGCCATCATCGACATGTATGAAAAACTGCAGGACCCGGACGGGTACCTCAATTCCTTCTTCCAGCGCATCAAGCCGGAATGGAAATGGACCAATCTGCGCGATTTTCACGAGCTCTATTGCGCCGGTCACATGATGGAAGGCGCAGTCGCCTATTATCAGGCGACGGGCAAACGAAAATTCCTCGACATCATGTGCCGCAAGGCGGATTACCTCGTAAAGATGTTCGGCCGCGGGCCGGGACAGGTGCGCGGCTATTGCGGGCATGAGGAAATCGAGCTGGCTCTGGTGCGGCTCTCCCGCGCGATAGGCAAAGAGGCCTATATGGACCTCGCCAAATTCTTCGTCGACGAGCGCGGGCAGGACCCCAAATTCTTCATCGAGGAGGCCATTGCCCAGAAGCGCGACGTGCGCGGCCACCAGAAGGATACGCTGGGCTATGGCCAATCGCATCTGCCGGTGCGCGAGCAGACCAAGGTCGTCGGCCACGCCGTGCGGGCCATGTACCTCTATTCGGGCATGGCCGATATCGCGACCGAATATCACGACGACAGCCTGACCACGGCGCTCGAAACACTCTGGGCCGACCTGACGCAGAAGCAGATGTATGTCACCGGCGGGATTGGGCCGGCGGCGTCGAATGAGGGCTTTACGGACTATTACGACCTGCCCAATGACACGGCCTATGCCGAGACCTGCGCCTCGGTGGGCCTCGTGTTCTGGGCCAGCCGCATGCTTGGGCGGCGCCCGAGCGGCCTCTATGCCGACATCATGGAGCAGGCGCTCTACAATGGCGCCATCTCGGGCCTTTCCACGGACGGCAAGACGTTCTTTTACGAGAACCCGCTCGAAAGCACCGGCGGCCACCACCGCTGGACCTGGCACCCCTGCCCCTGCTGCCCGCCCAATATTGCGCGCCTCGTCACCTCGCTCGGCTCCTATATCTACGGCGTCGCCGACGATGAAATTGCCGTGCATCTTTATGCGGAGAGCCAGGCGCGGATTGACCTCGCCAATGGCGCAAAATTCACGCTGACGCAGAAGACCAATTATCCCTGGTCGGGCAGTATCGACATCCGGATCGAACCCGAGGCTCCGGCCCGGTTCGCCGTCTCCTTGCGCATTCCGGCATGGGCCCATGGCGCCAAGCTCAAGGTCAACGGCAAGCCGGAGGACATCGCGGCCCTGACGGCCGATGGCTATGTGCGCATCGAGCGCGAATGGCAAAAGGGGGATGCGGTCAGCCTGGACCTGCCGCTCGAGCCGCGCGCCTTGCGTGCGCATCCTGCCGTGCGGCACGATGCCGGACGCGTTGCCGTGATGCGCGGGCCGCTGGTCTATTGCCTCGAAGGCACCGACAATGGCGCGGGCCTCAATTCGATCCTGTTGCAGCGTGGGCTCGGACAGGCGCAGACGGCGACCATTCCGAACCTGCGCGGTGCCATCGCCATCGACATTCCGGTGCTGCGCGAAAGCGCCGAGAACTGGGGCGACGCGCTTTATGCCGACAAGGCGCCGCAGACCGAAGCGGAGCAGGCGCGGCTCGTGCCCTACCATCTGTGGGACAATCGCGAGCCCGGCGAAATGCTGGTCTGGCTGCGCGAACGCTGAAGGAGCGATCATGGCAAATGCAACTGGCATGGCTCTGAGGCAGGTCCGCAAGAGCTTTGGCTCGACCGACGTGATCCATGGCATCGACCTCGATGTGCAGGCCGGAGAGTTCGTTGTCTTTGTCGGCCCATCGGGCTGCGGCAAGTCTACACTCCTGCGCATGATTGCCGGGCTCGAAGAGGTGACAGACGGGGAGATCAGCATTGGCGGCCGCGATGTGACGGATCTTGATCCCTCGCAGCGCGGCATTGCCATGGTGTTTCAGTCCTACGCGCTCTATCCGCATATGAGCGTGCGGGACAATCTCGGCTTTGGCCTCAAGATGGCCAATACGCCCAAGGCGGAAGTCGAGACGCGGGTCGCCGCTGCGGCGAAAATCCTCAAGATCGAGCCGCTACTAGAGAGGCGTCCGGGCCAATTGTCGGGTGGTCAGCGCCAGCGCGTCGCCATCGGCCGCGCCATCGTGCGCAAGCCCGATGTGTTCCTGTTCGACGAGCCCCTCAGCAACCTCGATGCCGAGCTGCGCGTGTCGATGCGCATCGAGATCGCGCGGCTCCACAAGGAGCTGGGCAATACCATGATCTACGTGACCCACGACCAGACAGAGGCCATGACGCTCGCGGACAGAATCGTGGTGCTGCGCGATGGCAAAATCGAGCAGGTCGGTACGCCGCGCGAAGTCTACGAAAACCCGAACAATATCTTCGTTGCCGGCTTTATCGGCTCGCCCAAGATGAACTTCATCGAAGGCGTCGTGGTGGACGGCGGCGTGGCGTTTTCCGGGCGGACCATCGGGCTGGGATACACACCGGCCGAGCCCGGAACTGCGGTGACCATCGGCATTCGGCCCGAGCATATCGAGGTGGGCGATGGCGGCGAAGCGACATTCTCGGTCGGCGTCGACTTCAGCGAGTATCTGGGGGGAACGCAATATCTCTATGCCACCCTGCCCGATGGACAGAGCCTGATCATTGAGCATCGTGAGAATAGCGACATTGGCAGGGACACGTCTCTGACGGTCTCCTGCGATCCCGGGCGGATCGAGGTGTTTTCGGCTACGGGATCACGGATCGGGCGGCAGCGCTGACGAGGCGCTCCAAAACCCGCCAAACAATCGCAAATAGGACTAGCCAAAGCAGTGGCGGAAAGGTGTGATGCCGCACCTCGTGCAGCGCTCCTTGCGGCGACCGCACGCTCCAAAGGTGGAACGAAGGACTTTTGATGTCGCCACAGATACGCCAGGCACGCCCGGAAGACAGGTCTGCCCTCTTTTCGATCTGTCTCCTGACTGCCGATGCGGGCGCCGATGCTTCGGCGCTTTATTCGGACCCGGACTATCCGGGACTGGTCTGGTCTGTGCCCTATCTCGAATTCGCCCCCGAGCACGCTTTCGTGCTGGAGGATGACGGCGCCATCATTGGCTATGTCGTTGGAACAACCGACTCGCAGGCTTTCGAACGCCGACTTGATGCCGATTGGTGGCCCATGCTGGCCGAAAAATATGCCGGGCGCGAAGCTGTCGGCAAACTGGACAAGAATGTGCTCGATCGCATTCGCCAGCCCAAGCACGGCAATGCGTCGCTATCCGATCGCTATCCGGCGCATCTGCACATCAATCTCCTGCCGCCGGCCCAATCGGGCGGTTGGGGCCGCAGGATGATCGAGGCCGAACTCGACTCGCTGCGAAAGGCCGGTGCCAAGGCGATGCATCTTGGGCTGAGCCTGACCAATGATCGGGCCTATGGCTTTTACAAGCATATCGGCCTTAGCGAGATCGGGCGCGACGAGGCCATCTGGATGGGTATTGAACTCTAGGCGCTATTCGGCGGCGATGGTGGATATTGACGACAGGGCTGCCGGCTGACCTAGAGCCGTGACCGGGGCGCGAGACGCGGCGGCCTCGGCGGTAAGCCATTGGCGGAAGCGGGCGATGCGCGGCAGGTTGGCCTTGTGCGGCGTGGCCGCGAAGAAATAGGAAAATTCCACCGACCGGGGCTCGCCGAAGGGCACGACGAGGCGGCCAGCCTCGATGTCGGCGGCGGCGAGGCGGAGTTTTGCGAGGCCGACCCCCTGCCCTTCTATTGCCGCGTCGATGATGAGCGAGGACTGGTTGAAGCGGAAACCGGGCGCGGCATTGGCGAGAGGCTTGCCGGTGCCGCGAAGCCAGGCTGACCAATCAGGGCAGGATGGGTCACGCTCCGGGCCGTCTTCGTGGAGGAGCGGCGCATCGGCCAGTGCTGCGGGACCGGCGCGCAGGCCGTGCTGGACGGCGAAAGCCGGGCTGCAGACGGGCACGACGGCTTCGCCAAACAGCCGATCGACGGCGAGGCCCGGATAGGAGCCGAGGCCGTAGCGGATGACGCAGTCGGAGTCGTCACTGGCCAAGTCGACGAGACGGGCCGAGGCGTCGACGAGCACTTCGAGCTCGGGCAGGGTTTTGCGCAGGGCGGCAAGTCGAGGCACCAGCCATTTGCTGGCAAAGGATGGGGCGACTGAAATGCGGATCGGCGCTGTCTCGGTGTCCTCGGAAAGTCTTGCGACAGCATCGAGGACGCGGTCGAAGGCATCGGTCAGGCCCGGCATCAGCGCTTGACCGGCCTCGGTCAAGACGAGTTGGCCCCGATGGCGCAGGAATAGCGGCTGGCCGAGATGATCTTCCAGCTGGCGCACCTGCTGGCCGATGGCGGCGGAGGTGACATGCAGCTCCTCGGCAGCCCTCACGAAACTCAACTGCCGCGCCGCGGCAACGAAGGCGCGCAGCGATGTCAGTGGCGGCAGGCGCGCCAGCGTCGTGGGGGCAGATCTGCTGCGATGGCGTCCATTGTTCTGCATGGCCAATAGCATGCACGCGGCTGGTGCAATGACGAGGCCGGGCTTTGCGAATGGGGCAGTGCGGAGACAAATTGCTTCGCCGGAAGCGCTTGGTGGTTGGAATAGCAATCTAAAAATTCTTAATGTCTATAATTCCAGTAGATTAATGACCGCTGAAACGACGCCGTGCCGAGTGAAGGTGCGCTGCCGGTCCGTGGCTAAGGTCTAGACAATTCTGGAACAAACATATCGTCGAAAGGCATTCTTCTCGCAGCAGACAGAAAATCATTCTTCAACTTTGGAGAAAGCGGGGCGATGCTTGGTGCAGCACATTCCCGAGAGAGGCACATATGAGCACCCAAGCCATCAGCAAAGCGACATTGATCGACTGGCTCGGTGACAAGGCCGAACTGGCAGTTCTCGATATCAGGACGGCGGAGGAAGTGGGCTACGCCTCACCGCTTTTTGCCACCAACCTGCCCGCTGCGCGGCTCGATGCTGAAATCGACCGGTTCATTCCGCGCCGGGTGGTGCGGACTGTGCTGGTCGATGACGGCAAGGGCGCGGCCAAGGTTGCCGCGGAGCGGCTGGCCGGCAAGGGGTGGCAGAAACTCTTCTATCTCGAAGGGGGTATTCCGGCCTGGATCGAGAGTGGCGTCGAAAGTCTGCCGACCTTTGATATTCCCGGTGTGCCCTTTGTCACCAAGGTGCGCGACGAAAAGGGGACGCCCGTGGTGACCGCCAGCGAACTCAAGGCGCTGCGGGACAAGGGCGAAGACGTCATCGTGCTCGATAGCCGCACGGTGCCTGAGTATTCCAGGGAGCATGTGCCTGACGCGGTTAGCGTGCCGGGGGCGGAACTGCTGCTGCGCTTCAAGGATCTGGTGCCATCGGCCGATACCAAGGTGCTGGTCTCCTGCGCCGGCCTGCCGCGCGCCATTCTAGGGGCGCAGACGCTAATCGACGCGGGCGTGCCCAATTTCGTTGCCTATCTCGATGATGGTACCAAGGGCTGGACCAATGCCGGGCTGACGCTCGAAACCGGCAAGACCCGCGCCTATGGCGACGCCAGCGAGGCGGCCAAGGCGTTTGCGGCCGAGCGTGTCGAGGCGCTGTCCAGGGATGACAGCCTGCTGTTCATCGACCGCGCGACGGCGGAAACCTGGGCCAAGGACGAGAGCCGCACGACCTATTATCTCGATGTTCGCACGCCCGAGGAATTTGCCGAGAGCCACTTGCCGGGCACGATTTCCTCGGAAGGCGGGCAATTGCTGGGTGTCGCCTATCGCACTATTGCCGTCCGCGGATCGCGCGTCATTCTCGTCGATGACCTGCTTGGTGTGCGGGCGCGCACCGTGGCGCACTGGTTGCGTCGACGCGGCTATGAAATCGGCATCCTGCTCCACGATTTTACTGCGGCCGAGCTTGGCGCCGTAGCCTGACCTCCGGGCCGGCCGTGGACGCGGCCGGCCGTTCTCACCCCAATCCCGGACACATCATCATGCCTAAACTCTGGACGCCTTCGCGGCGCCATTTCCTCGGCTATTCCGCAGCTGCGCTCGGCATTGGCATTGTCACGCGCCCCAGCTTTGCCCAGTCCACGCCGCAGCATGGCGGCACGCTGGTGGTCTCGCAGAGCAATGACCCGGTAGCACTCTCGGGCATTGCTCATACCGGTGTGAGCGGCGAGGCGAGCAAAGCGCTCGAAGGGCTGCTCTCCTATGACTTCGATCTCAATCCGGTGCCGCAACTGGCGACGGACTGGTCGGTGTCCGCGGATGGGCTGACCTATACGTTCAAGTTGCGGCCCGGCGTAAAGTGGCATGACGGACAGCCCTTCACCTCGGCTGACGTCACTTTCTCGCTCAATGCCATCAAGGAAGTGCATCCGCGCGGCCGCGTGACCTTTGCGCCGCTGACCGAAGTGCAGACGCCGGACGAGCATACGGCGGTGCTAAAACTTTCGCGCGTGGCGCCCTATCTGCTGACGGCCTTTGCGGCTGTCGAGACGCCCATCGTGCCCAAGCATCTTTATGAGGGCACCAATGTCGCGGAAAACCCGCACAACAATGCGCCGGTCGGAACCGGGCCCTGGGTGTTCAAGGAATGGGTACGCGGCAGCCATGTGCGCTACGAGCGCAATCCCGACTATTGGGACGCGCCAAAACCCTATTTCGATGCGCTGATCTATCAGGTCATCCCCGACGCGGCGGCCCGGTCCATCGCCTTTGAAACCGGTGAAGTGCATATCGGCGGGGGCGCCAATGTGCCGATCCCGGTGAGCGATCTCGCGCGCTTCGAGGCGCTCGAGCATATTGGCTTCGATCGCCGCGGACAGGGCTATATCAATGGTGTGCAGCGCATCGAATTCAATCTCGAGGTGCCGTTCTTCCAGGACCAGCGCGTGCGCCAGGCCTTTGCCCATACGATCGACAAATCGGTGATCCACCAGACCGTCAACTTTGGCTATGGCTCGGTGATCCCCGGCCCGATCGCCGATACGCTGACGAAATTCTATGAGCCGGGCCTCAAAACCTATGCGATCGACACGGGCAAGGCGGAATCCCTGCTCGATGCAGCTGGTTTTCCGCGGGGTGCCGATGGCATTCGCCATAGGTTGACGCTCGACCCGCTCGGTGGGTCGGATCACCACAAGCGCGGCTCGGAATATATCAAGCAGGCGCTGGCCGGGATCGGGGTCGAGGTGAGCCTGCGGACCCAGGATTTCCCGACCTATATCAAGCGCGTCTATACCGACCGCGACTTTGAATTCTCCTATCACGGCATGAGCAACCTGTTCGATCCGACAGTGGGCGTGCAGCGGCTCTATTGGAGCAAGAACTTCAAGCCCGGCATCCCCTTCACCAATGGTTCCAAATACGAAAGCGCGGCAGCTGACGGGTATCTCGAAGCGGCGGCAATCGAGCAGGACCCGGCAAAGCGGCGGCAGTTCTTCACCGATTTCCAGAACCAGGTGATCGAGGACCTGCCTGACATCAACACCGTCAGCACGGTGGCCGCCACGGTCTACAACAAGCGCGTCGTCGACCACACGACGGGCGCGCTCGGGCTCGCCGGCAATTTCGCCGACGCGTATTTCGTTTCCTAAGAGATCGAGAGGCCGACGCCCCATGACCAATATTGCTCAAGCCTGGGGCGCCGGTCCCTCGGAACGCTACGAAGCTCTTGCCACCCCGTTCCGGCCGATTTTTGCTGCTATTCGCGAGCGCGCCGTGGAGCGCGATCTCAAGCATGATCTGCCCTATGCCGAGATAAGCTGGCTGCGCGATGCCGGATTTTCGACGCTGCGGGTGCCGGAGGCGCAGGGAGGGTTGGGTTTCACCCTGCCCGAGCTTTTTGCGCTGCTGATCGAGCTTTCCGAGGCCGATGCCAATATCACCAATGCCTATCGCAGCCATCTCGGCTTTACCGAGGATGTGCTCAATTCCCCGCCGAGTGCCTGGCGGGCAACCTGGCTCGAAAAGCTCGGGAAGCGCGAGCTGATCGGCAGCGGGTTTTCGGAAACCGGTGAGGGCAAGATCGGCACCTATTCGACGCGGCTTTCGTTGAAGGACGGCCGATACATTCTCAATGGCGAGAAGTTTTACACGACGGGCTCGCTCTATGCCGACTGGATCAATCTCGGGGCTGGGGACGACAATGGCGATCCAGTCGGGGCGCTGGTGCCGACCAAAGCCAAGGGAGTGGAAATTCTCGACGACTGGGACGGGTTCGGGCAGGCGCTGAGCGCCAGCGGAACGGCGCGCTTCACCGATGTCGAACTCACGCCGGACCTGATCAAGCCGACGGCGGCGCGCTTTCCCTATGGGGGCGGGTTCTTCCAGCTCGTGCATCTGGCGACGCTGGCCGGCATCGGCCGGGCGGCGACGGGCGATGTGTCGCGGCTGGTTTTTGAGCGCAAGCGCGTTTATGGGCGGGGCAATGCGACGCGGACGGCGCTCGATCCGCAGGTGTTGCAGGTGGTGGGTCGGGTCCGTAGCGCCGCCTATTCGGCCGGCGCCATTGCGCTGAAAGCCGCTGAGGCGCTGCAGCGGTCTTATCTCGCCAATCTCGGCGAGGACGAGACGGCAAAGGCCAGCGCCAATCTCCACGCGGAGTTGGAGATCAGCCAGTCAGTGACCGTTGTCACCGACCTCATTCTGAATGCGACGACGGTGCTTTTCGATGCGCTGGGCGCCTCGGCGGCGAAGAAGAGCGCAGGGCTTGATCGGCATTGGCGCAATGCGCGGACGATTTCTTCGCACAATCCGCGCATCTACCATGACCGCGTCGTCGGCGATTATTCGGTCAATGGGACGATCCCGACGGCGTTTGGCGGCATCGGGGTTGCAGCGGATCTCTCGCCCAATCTGAAGATCGGGGTGAATTCACAGTGACGGATGCCGGCGCTTCCGAGTTCCTCTGGTACATTCCCAATGAAGTGCGGCCCGGCCATCGCGGCGATGCGCCGGCTGTTGACCACAATAGCCTTGATACGCTGACGAGCCACGCGCAGGCGCTCGAGGACAATGGCTGGAAGGGTGCACTGCTTGGCACCGGCTGGGGACGGCCGGATACATTTACTGTCGCGACGGCGCTGGCGGCGCGAACGACGAGGTTCGAGCCGCTGATCGCCATTCGGCCGGGCTATTGGCGGCCGGCCAATTTTGCTTCGGCTGCGGCGACACTCGATCATCTTTCTGGCGGTCGCGTGCGCATCAATGTTGTCTCGGGCGCCGATAATCTTGCGGCCTATGGCGACAGCGAGGGCGATCAGGCGCATCGCTATGGCCGCACCAGGGAGTTCATGCGGCTGGTGCGTCGGCTTTGGACCGGGGAGGATGTTACTTTCGCGGGCGAGCATTTTGGCGTTGCCAAGTCGACTGTGGTGCCGCGGCCCGTGACAAGGGGCGAGCGCAGGCATCCGCGGCTTTATTTCGGTGGCGCCTCGGACGCCGCGGAGCGCGTGGCGGCGACGGAGGCCGATGTGCAGCTCTTCTGGGGCGAGCCGCTCGATGGGATTGCGGAGCGTATCGATCGGCTCAGGCATTTGAGCCGGGCGCTTGATCGCGACCTGCCGCCGCTGCAATTCGGGCTGAGGATCACGACGCTGGTGCGCGACACCAGCGCGGAGGCCTGGCGCGATGCCGAAGCGCGGGTGGAAGAGATGGCCAAGGCGCAGGGCCAGTGGCATGACAATGCCCGCAAATTGGCCGTCGGTCAGCAAAGGCTCTTTGCGCTGCAGGAGCGCGGCGAGGTGCTGGACGAGAACCTCTATACCGCGCCGGGAAAATTCGGGGGTGGCGGTGCGGGGACTACATGGTTGGTGGGCTCCGCCGAGGATGTGGCCCGCAGCCTGCAAAAATATCGCGAGCTTGGGGTGACGCAGTTTGTGCTCTCGGATACGCCCTATCTCGCTGAAATCCGGCGACAGGGGACGCAGCTGCTGCCGCTGCTCAGAGGCGAGGGTTTGGGCGGGCCAATCTTGATCCCGGAGCAGTCGGAGGTATGACGGCGACCACGCTAGTGGTCGAGCCGATCGCCAATGTCATGCCATGGTCGAGAGCTGCCAGCGTCAGTGAAACAATCTGGGCAGCGTTGGACCGACGCGCCTAGAAGACGCGGCCTTCGTCGAAATCGGCGCGGGTGCCGTTGAGGTAGAAATCGCCCAGCACGCGCCCGCGCAGGGCAGCGGGGTTGTGATTGCACAGGGTTCGAATATTGCGCCAGTGCCGGTCGAAATTGCGCTTTCGCGAGGTGGCGGAGCCGCCGCCGGTATCGAACAGCTGCTGGGCGGCTTCAAGGGCCAGCTTGCCAGTAAGAACCTGGCCTTTTGAATTGGCGAGCTGGGCGGCAAGGACGACGTCGTCGACATCGGGTGCGCCGGCAAGAATGGCGACAGCTGAAGCATCGAGCTTCCGGGCGGTTTCAGCAATGAGGGTATCGATGGTGTGCGAGGTGGCGGCGATTTCGCCGACGGCCAGTTGCACGAAATGATCGCCGCGTGCGGTTTCGGAGGCCGAATGCTTGGCCGAGCGGGCTTGATCCTGAACGTAGTGGACGGCATCGGAAAGGACATTGCGGACGATGCCCGCGACCACCGCCATGAGGTGCAACTGCGCCCTTGCCGCATTGTGGCGGCGGGCATAGGGGCTGCCGCCGGTGCGGAGGAGATTGAGCTCGTGCGGCTCGATGCGCACGTTTTCGAGGTGGACGCTACCGCTGGCGCTGAGGCGCTGGCCCATGCCGTCCCAATCATCGAGAATACTGACGCCATCGCGGTTGGCGGGCACCATGACACCGGTCGGGTTGCCGTCTTCATCCACCGCGCTGAAGCTGGTGTAGTCGGCATAGATGGCGCCGGTGGCGTAATATTTCTGGCCCGTGAGGCGATAGTGGTCCGCATCCTTGCGCAGGGTGGTGCGGATCATGTTGGGCCGCGGCGTGCCCACTTCCATATGGGCGCCGCCGAAGAGTTTTCCGGCCAGAACCTCCGGGGCGAAACGGCGGCTGGTTTCGCCTTCGGGCTCAAGCGCTATGGCTTCGAGAAAACCGAAATGACCGCGCAGGGCATGGGCAATGCCGGAATCCGCGGCGGCCAGAGCGCAGGTGACTTCCACCTGATCGGACAGGCTGCCGCCCGGACCACCGAGATTTTGCGGAATGCGCAGGGCGGTGAGGCCGCTGGCGCGAAGGAAATCGAAGAGTTCGTGGGGCAAGCGGCCGGCAAGTTCGCGCTCGGCGGCGCCTTCGGCGATTTTTGCTGAGATGGCGGGGAGACCTGCAAGAATCTCATCGCGCGAGCGAGGCTGGGAAACCGCTGGGCGCGGCGCGAAGTCGGATACGGTCATTGCTGGTCCTTGGCTGCTGCCGGTGCCCGGCAGAAACGTCAGGGCACGATACGCCGGGCCGCAAACAGATCAATAATGTACATGGAAATTGTAGACTATAAGCATTTGGGCAGACGGTTGAATTTTCCGCGGGAGGCCTAGTTTGGTGCGTGCACGAGCTTGGTTTCGGCGACCACGTTCCAGATGGCGTCGGCCAGCGCGGCCTTGCTCGTCACGGCAAAATCGCGCGGAGCATGATCGCGCGCGAGGAGCGTGCCACCATTGGTGCCGACCTGGAAGCCGGTTGCACTGGTCTCGCCGATGCGGGCCACCGGGTTGGCGAAGAGGAAGTCCAGTCCCTTGCGCTCGAGCTTGAGCTGGCCGTTTTCAACGACGTCGTCGGTTTCGGCGGCAAAGCCTAGGAACCACTGGCCACTGGCAGCGTCGCGGAGCGAGCCGAGCACGTCCACCGACGGCACGAGATCGAGCGTCGTGGCTTCGTTAGCGCGCTTGAGCTTTTTGGCGGAGGGCGTCGCTACGCGATAATCCATGACGGCGGCCGTGGCGATAACGCCACTGGTTTCGGGCAGGATTTTGAGGGCGGCGGCGGCCATTTCCTCCGCCGTGCGGACTTCGACGACGGAGAGACGTGAACTGGCGCCGGTCGGTGCCACGGGACGGATGACGCCCTTGTCGACACCAAGCACCATGCTGACGCGCGCGCCACGGCGGAGCGCTGCCTCGGCCATGGCGGCGCCCATGCGGCCGGTCGAATGATTGGTGATGTAGCGCACCGCATCGATCGGCGTGGTCGTCGGGCCGGAGGTGATGAGGACATGAACGCCGGCCAGATCCTGGCTGGTGGTCTCGTCGAGTTGAGAGTTGATCGCCTGGACGATGCTGTCGACGCTGGCCAATTTGCCGACGCCCACTTCGCCACAGGCCAAAATACCGGAGGCGGGATCGACGAAGCGTGCGCCGGTATCGGCAAGGCTGCGCAGGTGCGTCTGGGTGATCGGCTTGTTCCACATTACCGTGTTCATGGCCGGGGCGATGAGCAGCGGGGCTTCGGTGGCGAGGGCCACGGTGGTGAGGAGATCGTCGGCAAGGCCCAGGGCAAGCCTGGCGAGCGTGTTGGCGCTGGCCGGGGCAATGACGAACAGATCGGCCCAGCGTGCGAGATCGATATGCTCGGTGCCAGAAATGTCGGCGCCGAAAATGGCGGAACGCACAGGATTGCCGCTGAGGGTTTCGAGCACCAGCGGGGTGACGAACTGGGTGGCGCTTTCCGTGAGGATGCAGCGCACCTTATGGCCCTGCTTGGTCAATTGCGAGACGACATCGGCCATCTTGTAGGCGGCGATGCTGCCGGTGATGCCGATCAGGATATTGCTAGCCATTGAGCTGCCCATAGCGGAAGAGCCCCAGCAGCGTCAGGTCTGGCTGGATATCGAAGCGGGGCGAAAGGGTGATGAGCCGCGTGCAGCCGCCAGTGGCAATGAGCTTGGCGCCTTCGAGGTTGGCATCGCGCAGGAGGCGGTCGGCCAGGCCTTCGATCAAGGCTTCATAGCCCTGCAGAACGCCGCTCTGGATCTGCGTTTCGGTGGTGTTGCCGACGGCGCTTTGCGGCCGGACCAGCTCCACCGAGAAGAGCTTTGCCGCCCGGCTTTGCAGCGCCCGCCAGCTGGTATCGAGGCCCGGCACGATGGCACCGCCGACATAGGCCGGACGCGCGTCGATAAGGCAGAAGGTGGTAGCCGTGCCCGCATCGACCAAGAGGAAGGGCGGCTCGGCGATGGTCAGGGCGCCGGCGACATTGGCGAGACGGTCGGCGCCGAGCTGATCTGGAAAGGGCAGATCGAGCTCAAAGTCGCGCTTGAGTTTTGAGGAGACTGAAATCACCTCAATGGAGCGCTTGCCGCTCTGGCAGGCGCCCCGCACGGTCTTTTCGAGGACCGGAACGACCGTCGACAGGATCGCGCGGTCGGCAACTTCCCAGATGCTGGCCTGAAGGTGCTCAGCAAAAAGCTGGTGCAGATGCACCCGGTATTCATCGGCTGTTGCCAGCGGGTCGGTGCGAAAGCGCAATTCGCCCACGACCTTGCCGGCTTCGCTGAACAGGCCCGCTACTGTGTGGGTATTGCCGATATCGAGCAGCAGCCAGTGTTTCGTCATGTAGTAACCAGTCTTTCAGCCGTGCCTTATGCAGCGGCTTTCAAAACATGGGCGTCGTTGTTTCGCAAGCGGCGCAGATAGAGATCGACGAAATCTGCGGGGGCCGCCTCCTTGACACTGGGACGGGCGGCAAGGTTTTTCCGCCAGGCGGCGACCTTGGGCAGGTCTGCGGTCAGGCCCGTCACCGCCACCGTTTCAAGCGCATCGAGCTGGCGGAAAGCCGGAGCGAAAACGGCATCCACGAGGCTGAACTGGGTGCCGGCAAAGAACGGTCCGGCGATTGTGTCTTCGAGCCGGCGGAGCTTTGCCGCTAGCGCCTGGCTGGCACCATCGAGCTCGCTTTGGTCCTTGGCCGCGCTCAACCGCCAGAGATCGCCCAAGACCTGCGAACCAAACTCAATCCAGGAGCGGTGCTGTGCGCGTTCGAGCGCATCGCTCGGGTGGAGCCGCGTCTCGGTGATGGTATCTTCGAGATATTCAAGAATAACAGCGCTTTCGAAGACGATGGCAGGCTCGTGGCCATCGCGCTCGACCTTGAGCACCGGAACCTTGCCGAGGGGCGAGAGGGCCAGGAACCAATCGGGCTTATTGGCGAGGTCGATATAGACGACGTCGAAGGGCACGCCCTTTTCCTTCAGCGCAATGACGGCGCGCTGCACATAGGGACAGGTGGGGAAGCTGATCAGGGTGAGCTTGGACATGGAATTCTTCTATGACGGGCGACCAAGATTGGTCGGGCAAAGGCATGATGGGCCAGCATAACCGGTCGAGGTGCTTCAGGCGAGAAAGCCAGTGCCCCGCGAACCACGTGCCGGACAATGAAAGAGCGCATTACGGCCGCTCTCGGCAAAACCGTGTCGTG
Organism: Devosia sp.; assembly: GCF_024707125.1. Classification (GTDB taxonomy): domain Bacteria; phylum Pseudomonadota; class Alphaproteobacteria; order Rhizobiales; family Devosiaceae; genus Devosia. The sequence continues at coordinate 23,982 of NZ_JANQAH010000013.1, read as the reverse complement.
CTCCTGGGCGCGACTGGTCGGGCTGTCCCGTGATCGGACTCTTTTTTGCAGCTTGTTAAAGTTAACCAGAAATAGACCGACATGCTCAAATATTGGGCAGTGAATGCCAGCGCCCTTCAGGGCTGCTTTCGGCGTCTGGGAGGAAGAAGTGCGTCTTAATTCTCTACCCGTCAGGGTTTCCCTGTTCGCGGGACTTGTCATTGCATTGGTATTTTGTCTCGGAATGACCTTCCTGGTGCAGCGCATCGGGAGCTCGGTCGAGCAGCAGACGACGGAATTGCAGGCCGAAACGACGCGGTCGCTTTCCGAAAAGGTCTCGCGCGATCTGGTCCTCGCCAAACAGGCAGCAGCCGATATCGGCAGCGCCACGGCGGCGATGCGGAGCGCTGGTGTGCTTGACCGGGCCAGCTATGACAGCGTGCTTCAGAATGTGCTCGCCGAAAATCCGGAACTATTGGCAACCTGGGCAGCCTGGGAGCCGAACGCGCTCGATGGCAAGGATGCCGAATTTGCCGGCGTGGCGCCCTGGGACGCCACCGGACGTTTCGTGCCCTACTGGCAGCGCGGCGGCGGGCCGATCGTGCAGGAAATGCTGATCGACTATGACAAGCCCGGCGTCGGCGACTATGCGCTCTTGCCGAAAAACCTCGACCGGGCCGTGGCCATCGAGCCCTACCCTTACGTGGTCAGCGGCCAGGAAGTGCTGATTACCTCGTTCGGCGTGCCGATCAAGGTCAATGGCACCTATGCCGGCACGGCGGGCATCGACCTGTCGCTTGGCGCCATCAATGAAGAACTAGCGGCGATGCGTCCTTTCGAAACCGGCAATGTGGCGCTGGTTTCGGCAACAGGCATTGTCATCGCCCATCCTGATGCGAGCCTTGTCGGCACGACGCTGGCAGCTGATTCAGAACTGGCGCAAGTCGCCACGGCAGCGAGCGAGAGCGACAACTATGTCGAGGCAGAAGCAGCCGGCCCGGACGGCGCGCCTTGGCGCTATATGGCGGTGAGTTTTGACGCTGGCGGCACGCAGGATCGCTGGAACGTTGTTTCCATGGTGCCGCAGGCGACGCTTGGCGCTGCAGTTGCGGAAGCGCGCTGGACCATTATCGGGCTTTCGGCGATCTGCGTTATCGCCGCTGTCGGCATCGTCTTCGGGCTGATGCTGTGGCTGGTGGGTCGGCCGCTGAACCAGTTGGGTGCCACGGTCGAAACCATGGCTGATGGCAATTACGACCTGACCGTGCCCTTCATGACGCGGCAGGACGAAATCGGCACGCTGTCGCGCTCGGTAGAAGTGTTCCGCGACAATGGCATCAAAGTGGCGCAGATGACCGAGGCGGAAGCAGCCCGGATCATTCGGGATCGCGATGCGCGGGCGCAGATGATGACCGAGCTGCAATCGGCCTTCGGCAATGTGGTGGATGCCGCCATCGACGGCGATTTCTCGCGCCGGGTGGAGACGGAGTTTCCCGATGCTGAGCTCAATTCGCTGGCGGCGGGGATCAACAAGCTGGTCGGTACGGTGGAAGGCGGGCTCGATGAAACCGGTCAGGTTCTGTCAGCCCTTGCCGATACCGACCTGACGCAGCGTATTCGCGGCGACTATCGCGGCGCCTTTGCCAAGCTCAAGTCGGACACCAACGCGGTGGCCGATCGCCTGGCGGATGTCGTCGGGCAGTTGCGCGGCACTTCAAGGGCGCTGCGGACGGCTACGGCGGAAATTCTCTCCGGCGCAAATGATCTCAGTGATCGCACGACCAAGCAGGCGGCGACGATCGAAGAGACTTCGGCAGCGATGGAGCAATTGGCGCGGACCGTGATCGACAATGCCAGCCAGGCAGAAGTGGCTTCCAGCAAAGCGGGCGAGGTTTCCCGCTCGGCCGAAGAAGGCGGGAGCCTGATGGAAGAGGCCAATGGGGCGATGGACCGGATCACCCAGTCTTCGGCCAAAATCTCCAACATTATCGGCATGATCGACGACATTGCCTTCCAGACCAACCTGCTGGCTCTCAATGCTTCCGTAGAAGCAGCGCGGGCCGGTGAGGCGGGCAAGGGGTTTGCCGTGGTCGCCGTGGAAGTGCGGCGGCTGGCGCAATCGGCGGCCCAGGCATCTTCTGACGTGAAGCAGTTGATCGAGCAGAGCAGCGGTGAGGTTTCGGCAGGGTCGCGGCTAGTGGCCAACGCGGCCAATCGGCTGCTCACCATGCTGGAGGCGGTGCGCGAGAACAACGAACTGCTCGGAAGCATCGCCCGCGGCAGCCGCGAGCAGGCTTCGGCCATCGAGGAAGTGACCACCGCCGTGCGGCAGATGGACGAGATGACCCAGCACAATGCGGCGCTGGTCGAGGAGATCAACGCTTCCATTGAACAGACGGAGGCGCAGGCGACCGAGCTTGATCGTGTGGTCGATGTGTTCAGGCTGGCTGACAGCGGCTCACGCAGTGCTACGCCGGATCGCCGGACTGCACCGCGGAAGCCTGCGCCTGTCTATCGGAGCCAGGGCAGTGCGGCCATCGCGCAGGATTGGTCGGAGTTTTAGTGCCACCCCAAAATGCAGTCATTGCCCGGCGCGTCCGGGCAATGACGCTACCACCTTAGTCCGGATGGGCTTGGGCGCTTGAAATGTTCGGTCAGGGCGATCAGCACGACCATGTGCAGGCGCTCTTTCGAACCGGGGTCCTTGAGGCATTTGACGCGGGACGACACGGTGAATTTGAGGCCATTGCGCAGCCCCGTTGCCGTATAGGAGAGCAATTGGGCGGCAGCGTCATAACTGGCTGCTACGACCTTGAACTCCATCGTCGACATCGCCCTCGTCCACCAACCGACCGAACCCATCATGGACCCGAGGGGCGGATTCCTTCAAGGGGTGCGATCGATCCCGTCGACCCAGACATGGGCGATATTGGCGCGTGTTGTGCCGTAAATGAGCTTCTCGAACACGGCTGCAAGGCTCGTTTCGTCGAAAAGGCGGATGGCGCCGGCTCGCGCATTTGTGTCCACGGCGAGGACGTCGAAGCGATAGCCGGGCGCGATGATGCCAATGGGAAGATCGAGCGCGACGCCACCGCCCGATGTCGCGAGATGGAAGGCTGCAACGAGGTTGATCGCAGAATTTGGTCGGCCGCGTTTGTCAGCCGGCAAGGCAGGGTCAGTGCCTTCGGCGAGCATGCGGGAGGACTGGACCGTAGTGCGGACGGCTTCGAACATTGAGGCCGAGGGGCCGCCGGAGATGTCGGTGCCGAGGCCGACATGGACGCCCTTTTCCAATGCGTGGCGCAGCGGGAAGACGGAATTGGCGAAGTAGATGTTTGACAGGGCGCAATGGGCCACCGCGGCGCCGCGAGAGCTCAGGCGATCCATATCGTCGTCGGTGAGGAAGTTGGAATGCGCGAGGACGCTTTTACGTGTCAGTAGCCCAAAGGAGTCGAGGGCGGCGGCGTCGGTGATGCCGAAACGTTCGAGGACGTGGCCGTGGGCCCAGTCGCTTTCCGAGCAATGAGTCTGCACATGGCAGCCGCACTCTTGGGCCAAGGCGCCGAGGCCGGTGAGGGCTTCGTCGGTGCAGGACGGAATGAAGCGCGGGGTGATGACCGGGAGGACGCGCCCTGCCCCGTTTTCGGGATGGGTGCGGATGTGGTCGATGACGGCACGGGTTTCGGCGACTGCGGTCTCGGCGCTGTCGTCACGATAGTATTCGGGACAGGCGGCAGGGTCGTCCATCACGACCTTGCCGACGAGGGCGCGCTGGCCTTTTTCGATGCAGATATCGGCGAGGAGTTTTGTCGCCGCTTCATGCTGCGTAGCGAAATAGAGGGCCGTGGTGGTGCCAGTGGCAAGGAGATCGTCGACGAGGGCGGTATAGCGCTCGCGGGCGAAATCCAGGTCGGCATAGCGGGCTTCGAGCGGGAACGTGTATTTTTGCAGCCAGACTTCCAGCGGCTCATCGAGAGCGAGGCCGAGCTGGGGGTATTGGGGCGCGTGGATGTGGAGGTCGACGAGACCAGGCAGACCATAATAGCCGTCGGGGAGGCGATGGAGGCGGTCGCCGAGTTCGGCTTCGACCAATGTCCGCATGGAATCGCCGGCGGGGTGGATGTCGGTGATCGCACCGGTTTCATCGACGCGAATGAGGACGTTTTCCAGCACCTCCAGCTTTTCGCGCGTCGGCGCGTGGAAGAAGGTGCCGATGATGCCAGCGCCGGAAATGTTCATGTTCACCAGACGATCTTGTGCGTTTCGCCCGTTTGTACATTCACGAAGCCTTCCGGGCAAAGCTCGGAGGGGGCGACGAGCACCCAGCGCCAGGGCGAACAGGTGAGCGTCGCGAAGATCAGGAATTCGGGGAAACCGGGCTTCCAGCGGTTCATGGCGGCAGGGGCATAGACCCAGTCCACCTCTTCGGCGCGGGCGAGGAATTTTTTCATGTCGGCGTCGAACGCCTCGGCGGGGCGCGCGGTCATGAGGCCGGCGATTTCGAGGCGGACTTCTGCGACGACTTCGCCCTTGTGGACGAGGACCCAGCCGCCGTCGATTTCGGCGAGGCGATTGACGGCCTTGGCCATGGCCGCGTCCGAGGAGCCGATGCACCAGATATTGTGACTATCGTGGGCGACTGAGCAGCAGAGGGCGGTGTCGGGATCGGAGGGGCCAACGCCGCTCCAGAACATTGAGGCCACCGCGCCGTCGCCACGATAGCGATCGATCATCGACCATTTGGTGATGAGTTTTTGGGGGTCACGCTGCACTTCGCCGTTTTCGACCGGTAGGGTTTCGACGGCGAAATCCTCGTTCCAGGCGAAAGGGCGGGAGATGGCAGCCTGCATGGTCGTGCGGCCGGGCTCGGCCTTGATGGCGAAGTCGGCTGCGGTGAGGGTGCGGCCGATATTGACGGAGCCAGAAGCCCAATCGGGCCAGTCGATGCGGACGTCTGGGCCGGTATAGGTCTTGCCGTCGGAGACAAGCTGACCGTCGGAATAGACATGGGCGATGTCGATCGAGGGGACATCGCGCAGAAGCACTATGTCGGCATAACGCCCCGGGGTGATCGAGCCGACCCATTGGTCGATGCGCATATGGCGCGCGGGATTGATGGTGGCGCACTGGATGGCGATCCCGGGCGAGAGGCCGTAGTGGATCGCATGGCGAACATTGTGGTCGGTGGCGCCGTCCTTGAGGGTGTCGCTGGCGCTGCGGTCGTCGGTCGTGAAGGCGATGTTCGACCAGTCTTTGAGGCCCTTTTCGAGAAGGCCGGGAATTATGGCGTCATAGGAGAAGGGCCGCAGTTCCGTGAAGAGGCCGCGCAGCAGGCGGTCCCAGGTTTCCTCTAAGGCCCAAACTTCGTGATCGGACGAGAGACCGGCAGCAGCGAAGGCTGAGATGTCATGCAGGTCGGTGAGGCCATTGCCGTGGCCTTCCACCACGCCGCGCATTTCGAAGGTGGCGCGGATCATGCCCCACATTCTCGCGTAGCCCGGATTGGTTGGGTCCCAGACCGAGGGCCAGTCCATGACTTCGTCGAGGCTTGTCACAGAGAGCCGTTCGGAGAGGAACTGCCTCTGCTCCTCATAGCCATAATAGCCTCCGGATTGCTCCCATGGCGTGGGCGGCACAGCGGAGCCGGGCTGGATGAACACTTTTAGGGGCGATCCGGCGCGGCGGGCTTTTTCCCAGAACTCGATGTTTTTCGGGCCGTTGACGTTGGCGAACTCGTGGCTCGCCTCGCAGGTCCAGGTATTGCCGCGCGGCAGCACCAGTTCGGCCTCGAAATCCGGCGTCAGGTGGGTGGATTCGATGTGCTTGTGCACTTCGCCAAAGCCGGGAACGGCGGAAAGATCGGGATAGGAGACGCGCTTTGCGACGGTGCCACGATAGGAGCCGATAGGGCCGACATAGGCGATGCGGCGGCCGGCGACGATGATCTCCTGCTTTTCCATCCACTCATTGGCGTGGACGGCGAGGAGACGGCCGACCTCGATGGCGAGATCGGCCGGTTTCTTGCCGAGGGACACCAGCAGCAGGTGCTGGCGGATGGCGACCTCATCGGCGGCCGAAAGGATGAGATCGTCGGGCAAGGTCATGTCCGGGCCTGCGCCCTTGTCTTGAGGGCGCGCTGGGCGCGGTAGGAGAAGAGGATCAGGGCAAGGACCGTGACCACGAAGGGGATGGTCTGGATCATCTCGCCGGGGATCCAGTTGAATAGATTGGGCATGACAATGGCGAGGGCTTCGAAGATGCCGAAGAGCAATGCCGCAAGCATGGCGCCAACCGGATGACGGGCGCCAAGAAGCACGGCGCCGAGGGCGATGAAGCCGCGGCCGGCGGTCATGTCACGGGTGAAGCCAATATAGTTGAACATGGCGAGCTGTGCGCCGCCGATGCCGGCAAGGGCGCCTGATGCCACCAGGCTCCAGGCACGGACTTTTGCGACGGGAATGCCGGCCGCTTCGGGCGCTGCCGGATATTCGCCGACGCCACGAAGCCAGAGGCCATAGGGGGTGCGGAACAAAAAGTACCAGACCGCAAAGACCATGAAGACGCCGAGCCAGGAGAGGATCGAGTGGCCGGAGAGGAGGCTCTTCAGCGTCGGTCCCGCGGCCGGAATGGCTTCAAGGAAGGAAAGGTCCACCCCCGGTACGGCTTTGGAGGGCAGGTTGATGGAGGTGCCCTTGTCGCCGCCGGTGGCGCGCGAGAGGGCGAAAACGGTGCCGCCCGTGGCGAGGATGTTGACCGCGAAGCCGACGAGGATGATGTCGGCTTTCAAACGGAGATGGAAGAAGGCCATCAGTGCGCCGAGCATGGCGCCGGCGGCAACACCCGAGAGCACGGCGACATACCAGGGGGCATAGACCGAGACGATGACGGCGGTCAGTGCCGCGATCAGCATCATGCCTTCCAGCGCCACGTTGAGGGCGCCCGACAGGTCGGAGATGAGGCCGCCCAGCGCTGCAAAGAGCAGCGGCGTGGTGGTGCGAACGACGGTGACGAAGAAGGTGGCGGAAAAGACCGTGAGCAGGAGTTCGATCATTTTGCGGCCTCCGGCGTAGCGGCATTGGCAGGCTTCTGGCCCATGAGGCGCGCGAAGATCTTTTTTGCCCGGCAGGGAGAAGGACGAGGCGACGAGCAGAATGATGATGGCCTGAACCACGGAGATCATTTCGGTCGGCACGTCGGTGCGGATGCCCATGAGCTGGGCGCCCTGGCGAAGATAGCCATAGGCCAAAGCGACGATGGGCACGGCGAGCGGCCGGGAGCGGGCAACGATGGCGATGAGAATGCCTTCGAAGGCGAGGTTGCCGTCAAAATTCTGCGCCAGATTGCCGAAGGCGCGGCCCTGCACGAAGACCGAGCCGAGAAGACCACCAAAGGCGCCGGCGACGGTCATGGCCGAGACCATGATGAAGCTCGAGCGGATGCCGGCATATTCGGCGAATTTTGGATTGTGGCCCACGAGACGGAGTTTCAGGCCCCAACTGGTGCGGTAAAGCAGGAACCAGACGGCGAAGGTGGAGACCAGGGCAATGATAATGCCGAGGTCGAAGCGCGTGCCGGGGAGGATGGCGGGGAAGATCGCTGTGTCTGGAAACTTTGCCGTCATCAATTGGCCGGTGCCGGCGGGGGCGAGATGGGCGCGGATGAGGTAGTTCACCACCAGAATGGCGATGTAGTTGAGCATGAGCGAGGAGACGATTTCGCTGGCGCCAAAACGGGCCTTTGCGTAGCCGGGAATGAAGCCATAGACGGCGCCGGCGCACATGGCGGCGAGCATGGCGACTGGGATCGCCAGGGGTGTCGCGCCGATGGGCGACATGGCGATGAGGGCGGCGAAAAGCCCGCCCATATAGACCTGGCCCTGCACGCCCATGGAGAATTGCCGGGCCTGGAAAACGAGGCTGAAGGCGAGGCCGGTGAGGGTCAATTTGGCGACATCGTCGATCCAGAGACCCATGGTGCGGTTGGACGAGAGCGGCGCGGTGAGCAGAGTCTGGAAGGCGGCGCCGGGATCGGCCGATGTAAGAAGGATGACGACGAGGGCGACGGCCAAGGCAATGACCAGCGCCGTCAGCGCGCGGCTGGTTTCGCTGCGGACGGTCTTCCAGCGGGAGGGAGAGGTGGTGCTCATTGGAGGGCTGCCCGCATGGTTTCGGGGTCCTGGCTCGACAGGCCAAGCATATAGGTGCCCAGCGTTTCGGCGGTGAGGTCATCGGAATTGACGAAGGCGGCAACGATCTTGCCACGATAGAAGACAACGAGGCGATCGGAGAGCGCCAGAAGTTCGGAGAGGTCGGCCGAACTCAGCAGCACTGCGGCGCCACCATCGCGGGCGTCGGTGAGGGATTTCCAGATGAACTGGGTGGCGCCGAGATCGACGCCGCGGGTCGGCTGATTGACGAGGAGCAGCTTGGGCTGTTCCGACAGCTCACGGGCGACGACCACCTTTTGCATATTGCCGCCCGAGAGCGTCCCGACGGCATAGCCGGGCCCGCCGGAGCGGATGGAAAAACGCTCGATCAGCGAGAGGGCATTGGCCTTCATTGCCTTCAAATCAAGAAGGCCATTGCGCACGAAACGCTTGTCGGCGAGGCGCGTGGCGATGAGGTTTTCGGCGATGGTCGCGCCGGTGGCGAGGCCGCGGGCGATGCGGTCTTCGGGGATGCTGGCAAGGCCCTGTTCGCGGCGTTCGAGAACACTCAGCGGGGAGAGGCTGGTGCCATTGAGATAGATGACACCATCGGCCACGGGGCGGAGGCCGGCAATGGCTTCGAGCAGTTCGGCCTGGCCATTGCCCTCGACACCGACGAGGCCGAGAATTTCGCCCGAATGCACCTTGAGATTGAGGTCCTGGGCGATGGTGACGCCGCTCTCGGCGGTCAGTTTCAGTGCCTTGACCTCGCAGGTCACATCGCCGCGGCTCTTGGCGCGATCAACGCGCAGGGCGATTTCGCGACCGACCATCATGGTGGCGAGGCTGTCTTCGGTGACGTCCCGCGCATTGACCGAGCCGACGGTCTTGCCGCCGCGCATGACGGTGATGCGATCCGAAATTTCCAGAACTTCGGGGAGCTTATGCGCGATGAAGATGACGGTGCGGCCCTGGGCGACCAGCGCGCGGACGGCGACGAAAAGCTCTTCAACTTCCTGCGGCGCGAGCACGGCCGTGGGCTCGTCGAGAATGAGAATGCGCGCGTCCCGATAAAGCGCCTTGAGGATTTCCACCCGCTGCTGCTGGCCGACAGGGAGTTGGCCGACGGGCGGCAGGGGATCGACCGCAAGGCGGAACTTTTCGGAGAGCGCGCGCACTTTTTCGATCGCCTCGCGGCGGTCGAACTTTATGCCGTTGCGCGGCTCGGAGCCGAGCACGACGTTTTCATAGACCGAGAAGGAGGGGACCAGCGAGAAGTGCTGAAAAACCATGCCGATGCCATTGTCGATGGCTTCGCGCGGATTGGCGAAGTTGACGACTTTTCCATCAAGGCGGATTTCGCCGCGGTCGGGCTGTTCGATACCGAACAGGATTTTCATCAGCGTGGATTTGCCGGCGCCGTTTTCGCCGACGACGGCGTGCACCTCGCCCGCCGAAACGGAGAGATTGACCCCGTCATTGGCGACAGTGCCGCCGGGATAGGTCTTGCCGATGGAAATGGCTTCGAGCAGCGGCGCCATCGCGGATCCTCGCGGAAAGAAAGGCCCCGCTGAAAAGCGGGGCCCGGGTCTTAGTTCATGGCGCTTTCGACGGTGATTTCGCCGGCGATGATCTTGGCTTCCTGAGCATCGACTTCGGCGCGCACTTCGGCGGGAACGAGCTTTTCATAAAAGCTGTTCTTGGAAATGCCCACGGCACCATCGGCAAGGCCGAGGATCAGGTTGGTGCCATAGGGCGCAGTGCCATCGAGGGTCTGTTGCAGGGCGGTGAAGAGCGAGTCGCCGACCTTCTTTTCGACCGAAGTGAAGATCACATCGGCCTGGGCCGGATCGGTCGGGGCGAAGATTGCCGCCTGATCGCTGTCGACGCCGACGGCCAGCTTGCCTTCATCGCGCGCAGCCTGCAGCGCACCAATGCCGGTGCCGCCGGCAATCGGGAAGACGATATCGACGCCTTGGGCGAACTGGGCGAGCGCCAGTTCCTTGCCCTTGGCCGGATCGGTGAAGGAACCGGCAACGGCGCGGGTCACTTCCACATCCGGATTGGCGGCCTTGGCGCCCTGTTCGAAGCCGAGGGCGAATTCCAGAATGGTCGCGCCTTCGACGCCGAGGATTTCGCCGAGCTTGCCGGTCTTGGAGATTTTCGCGGCCGCATAGCCGGCCAGGTAGCCGGCGGTCGAAACGCGATAGTTGATGGCGAGAATGTTGGAATTGGCGCCGCCGGTGAAATCGGGGGCATCATCGAAAATGATGAATTTTGTATCGGGATATTCCGGGGATAGTTCGGCCATGAAGCCGGTCATTTCCCAGGTACCGCCGATGACGACGTCAAAACCCTGATCGGTGGCATCGGCCAGAGCCGGCTGCCAGCGGCCGCGATCGAGGCCGGCTTCGATGACGGTGACATCAACGGGAAGCTCGGCTTCGGCGCGGTCGAGGCCGGCAGCGGCGGAGTCAAAGAAGCTCTTGTCGCCGAGATTGCCGTGGACAACCAGGGCAACCTTGAGCGGGTTTTCCTTGGTGTATTCCTGCGCCATGACGGCACCGGCAGAAACCGAGGCCAAGAGGCCTGCAGCAAGCAGGCCGCTAAAAGCGCGACGCGAGAATTTAGGCATGGACATTGACGGAGCTCCCTTGGCTTTGTCAGGTATTGGCGCGGTAGGCGACGGAAGCGCGATAGAGCGCCACGAGGCGATCAACCCTAGCTTCCTCGATAATGGTCACCATGGGCGTGCCCAGGCGGCCGGTTGGATCAACCACCGTCATGCCGCGGGTGATGCCGGGCGAAAGCGCCACATCCATCGAGGCACGCAGGGTCTTGGTCACGAGTTCCGGCTCGATCACCGCGGCAATGGCCAGGGGATCGACGAAGCGGAAGTGATCGGGGCCGCCATAGCCGACCGTGGTGCGGCGAGCATGTTCGACGAGGGCGACCGAAAAGGTCTTTTCGGGGCTTTCCGGAATGTCTTTCAAGAGAGCATCGACTTCGTCGCCGGTCATGAAATGGGTAACGCAGGGCTCCCACGGGGCGATGAGCATTTCAATCTCGGTGCCGAAGACGATGGCCGCAGCTTCCGGGTCGGCATAGATGTTGAATTCGGCGGCCGGGGTGGTGTTGCCGCGACCATAGACAGTAGCGCCCATGATGGTGAGCTGGCCGATACCATCAACGATATCGGGCGCCAGACGCAGGGCGAGCGCCAGGTTGGTCAACGGCCCGATCATCATTATGTCGACCTTTTCACCCGCCTTGGCGGCAGCGCGGAAGGTATCCACCAGATAGCCGACGCCATTGGTGCTGACCGCGTCCGGAATCTTGGCGGGACGCGGGGCGCCGCCGAGGCCGTCTTCACCGTGAATGTATTTTGCGTCGATGACCGGCTGGGTCAGCGGACGATCGGCGCCCTTGTGCACCGGCACTGAGCCTTTGCCGGCGACTTCGAGCACGGTGAGGATGTTGCGGGTTGCCGCATCGAGGCCGACATTGCCGAAGACGGTGGTGATCGCGTCCGGCGTGCGGCCATTGGCGATCAGCATGAGAAGGGCCTGCGCGTCGTCGACGCCGCCATCAGTATCGAGAATAAGTTTTCTTGCCATTATGCCACTTTCCGGGCTGCTTCGACGCGAGCCCAGAAATCCTTGTAAGTGTTTGAGTAATCGGCCCGGATCTCGGAGAAGGGCCGACGCAGGAGCTGCCTGTCGGCCACCAGCTGCTCGCCGGCGACAAAGACATGGCGCACATCCCGTCCACTTCCCGAATAGACGAGAAGCGTTTCGATGTCAGGGGTTTCAGAATAGCCCGCACCGGAAATGTCCACGGCAATGATGTCGGCCGACTTGCCGATCTCGAGCGAACCGATCTCGTTTTCGAGGCCGAGCGCCTTGGCGCCTTCGATGGTCGCCATGCGCACCAGCTCGGCGCTGGAGATGGGTTGCGCCCTGCCCTCGCGATGCGAGGCAACGAGGCCGGCGACACGCATCTCGTTGATCATGTCATAGCCATTGTTGGCGGCGACATTGTCGGTGCCGAGCGCGACGGTGACGCCGGCTGCTTTCAGATCCACGACTGGACAGATGCCTTCGCGGCCTGAACGCAAGCCCGCCGTGGCATTGTGGGAAATGGATGCATGCGGCGCGCGAGCAAAAACCGCGATGTCTTCGCGGCTAAGGTCGAGACAGTGCGCCGCATGGATACGGCCATTGAAGAAGCCTAGCTTTTCGAGCGCCACGGCCGCCGTCGTGCCGTAGCGGCGCTCAGTTTCTTCATTGTCTTCGGGACCGCAGGCCATATGCAGGTGCAGGCCGACGCCATATTCATTGGCGACTGCGACTTCGGCCAGCAGCAGGTCTTCGGTATTGTCGACATAGGGCGCGTGCGGACCGAACCAGGGGATGACCCGACCATCGGCGGAGCGCTGCTGTTTCAGGAAGTTCGTGGCTAGAGCCAATTCCTCTTCGCCGCGCTGCTTGTCGCCGAGCTGCACGATGCCATAGGCGATCACGGCGCGAAGGCCGGCTTGCTTGACCGCTTCGGCGATTTCCTCGGCGAAGAAATACTGATCGCAGAAGGTCGTGGTGCCCGTAAGAACCATTTCGGCGCAGGAGAGGGCGACGGCGGGACCGATATCTGAAGCGACCAGCGACAGTTCCGGCTCGCGGATGGAATTGTACCAGCCTTCCATGGTGAGGAGGCTTTGCCCCTCGGACCGACCACGGAACAGCACCATGGCCGAATGGGTATGGGCATTGACGAGGCCAGGCATGACCACATGGCCATCGAGCGCCTTTACGTCATCGAAATCACTGTCCGGCGGGCAGGTCTCCATGGGGCCGACACCGGTTATCCGTCCATCAACAAAGGCCACCCAGCCGGAGGGAAAGACGGCATTGCCGCTATCCACAGTGAGAACCCATGCATTGCGAAGGAGTGTAGAACCCATTTGACCTATCGCTAGTAAAGCGCTTTACATAGCTGATCTAACGACGGTTTCGCGGGGGTTGTCAAATGCTATCACGCTGGATTTGCACAAGCGCTCACCGCACGAGATTTCTGCATATTTCTTTGGCAGGCTGCCTATGAGTATCAATCCGTTTGCCGCGGATTCAGCCGTTCCTGCGCGCCTTGCTGCGGTTGGACCAGAGGTTCGTGCCGCCATAGCCGCGCGGACAAAGGCAGCGATTTCGCCGCGAAACAGACAGCCGGCGAGCAATGATGGCAGCGTGCTCGCGGCTGGTATTGCAGCTGAACTGGTGAGCGAATTCGGCCTCGCTTCCGTGCGCGATCTCATGTGCCTGCTGCTCGATGTTGCCAAGGATATTGCGCGCCCCAGCATTTCCGATTTTCATGTCGGCGCGGTCGGGCTTGAGGCGGAAACGGGCAATCTCATCCTCGGCGGCAATGTCGAATTTCCAGGCACGCGTCTGGGTTTCACCCTCCATGGCGAAGGCTTTGTCTTCACCCGCGCCATGAGCCGGGGCACCAATATTTCGGTTGTTGCCATTGGCGAGGCGCATCCCTGCGCCCATTGCCGGCAGTGCCTTGCCGAATATGCAGCGAGCGAAAAGCTCGAACTGATCGATCCGCTCGGGCACACGCTGACGCTGGCCCAGCTTTATCCCTGGCCGTTCGACCCCAATTATCTCGGGGAGCGTGGCGCCGTGCCGGGCCTCGAACTCTGGCCGGCGCTGAAATTTGACGGAGACGCTGCCTCACCCATGGCCGACACACTGCTGGCCAAAGGACGGCGCAGTCACTCGCCGTATAGCAAATGCCCCGGCGCGGTGCTGTTGCGCCTGAAGGATGGAAACACGGTGTCGGGCCTCGCCGTGGAAAGCGTCGCCTTCAACCCCACGATCCATCCCATTCAGGCGGCCATGGTTGATCTCCTCGCCCATGGCTACGGCTATGCTGACATCTCAGCGGCAACGCTCGGAACGGTGCGCGGCGGCGCTGTCGACTATTCGGTGAGCACGCGCGAACTGCTGGCGCGCGTGGCGCCAGACGCGCCCTTGCAGATCCTGGGATGGACGCCATGAGCGGCTCGGATTTTTCCCGCACCCCCTGGGTCGATGTTGCCAAGCGTATCGAAGATGGCACACTGGCCGTACTCGCCCTCGGAGCCTGCGAGCAGCATGGTGCACACCTGCCGCTGACCACCGACACCGACATGGCGCATGGCGTCGGCAAGCGCCTCGCGGACGAACTCGACGCACTACTGCTGCCGCCCATCACCTATGGCGATGCCTGGACCGCCAGCGCCTATCCCGGCACGATTTCCATCTCGCCGCGCACGCTGCAGGCGATGATGGAGGATATCGGCCACGAACTGCTGCGCATGGGCGTAGAGGGCCTCGTCATCGTCAATGGCCATTTTGGCAATCGCGAGCCCATGCTGCTCGCCGCCCGCACTTTGACGACTGCTGGCCTGCCGGTGTGCCATCTCGACTATCCCGGGCTCGAGCGGTTCGCCGCCGAAATCTGCGACAGCCAGCCGGCGGGGCCGGGCTTTTATCACGCCGACGAAGTGGAGACCGCAATCATGCTCGCGGTCGCGCCCGAGGGTGTCGACATGGAGCGGGCGCAGCCGTCCTATCCGAGCTTTCCGCCAGCCTTTGGCAGCGAACCAATGCAGTTTCGCGACTTTAATCCATCTGGCGTTTTCGGCGATCCGCGTCCGGCCACTGCAGCCAAGGGCGAGGCGCTGATCGCGGGCATTCTGGGCGAAAGCCTGCGCATTGTCGCGGCATGGAGGGAGCGTCATGGCATCTAGGGGGCAGAGATGGCCACGCTGAGCGATGTCGCAGCCGAGGCCGGGGTGTCGCCCACGGCCGTTTCGCGCTATCTCAACAATCGTATCGACCTGCCCCAGGCAACGCGCGACCGGATCGATGCGGCCATAGCCAAGCTCGACTATCGTCCCAATCTCCTGGCGCGGCGTCTTTCCACTGGCAAATCCGAAGCCTTCGCGCTCGTCACGCCCGATATTGCCAACCCGTTCTTTGCCGAACTGGCCGCCGCCGTCGAGCGCCAGGCCCATGCCAGCGGCTATTCAGTCTACATCACCTCCACGGGCGGCCATGCCGATGCCGAGATCAATGCCATCCGCCGCATGGCCGATAGCCATGTCGATGGGCTGATCATGACCACCAACCGGGTGGATGACGGCTCGCTCGCCAATCTCCTCGCCGGCCGGGAAAATGTCGTGCTGCTCGATGAGGATATCGATGGCGTCAGCGTGCCGCGGGTTTTCGTGGACAATGCGGAAGGCACCTATCTCGCCGCGCAGCATCTCATCGCCATGGGGCACAGGGATATTGCGTTGATCGGCGGACCGCACCGGCTGATGAGCGTCAACGAGCGTCTCGCCGGTTTTACCCGCGCCATGGACGAGGCCGGTCTGCCGGTGCGCCCCGGCTGGGTACTGCTCGGCGACTATACCCGCGACTATGGCGTGGCGGCCGCTTCAGTGTTGCTCGATGCGGTCGATCCGCCCACGGCCATCCTCGCCTGTTCCGACTACATTGCCATCGGCGTCATGCAGGTCGTTCGCGAATATGGTCTATCCATTCCCAACGATATCAGCCTCGTCGGCTTCGATGACATGGCTTTTGCCGCCCTTGTCGACCCGCCGCTGACCACAATCCGCCAGCCGGTCGCCGCTATGGGCGAGCTCGCCGTAAAGCATCTCCTCGCCCTTCTCGAAGGGCAAACCCCGCCAGCCGAGACAAGGCTGGCGGTCGAATTGGTGACGCGCCAATCCGTCGCCGCCCCCTCTAGATAAGGCCTGACCATGACAAAGCGCATCCTGATCGCCGGTGAATCCTGGACCGTGCATTCGATCCACCAGAAGGGCTTTGATAGTTTTACGACCACCGAATATGCCGAAGGCGTGCGCTGGCTGAAAGCGGCGCTCGAAAAGGGCGGCTGGGAGGTTACCTTCCAGCCCTCACATGTTGCGGCACGTGACTTTCCGTTCACCGCCGAGGAGCTGGCGGCCTATGACGTCGTGCTGCTCTCCGACATCGGCGCCAATACGCTGTTGCTGCATCCCGAGACGTTTACGAAATCAAAGGTCCTGCCCAACCGCCTGGTCTCGATCCGCGACTATGTCGAGAAGGGCGGCGGCCTCGTCATGGTCGGCGGCTACCTGACCTTCCAGGGCATTGACGCCAAGGCACAGTATGCCGGCTCGCCCATCGAAGAAGCCCTGCCCGTAACCATCGAAAAAGGCGATGATCGCGTCGAAGCCCCGCAGGGTATTGAACCAGTGGTCACCGATGCTGGCCACCCCATCGTCGCCGGCCTTGAAGCGACCTGGCCAATCCTCCTCGGCTACA
>NZ_JANQAH010000002.1 GCF_024707125.1 Devosia sp. | reverse complement strand
GCCAGTCTCTCCCGCAGTCGAGGGCACCATGGGGAAAAATTGTGGTGGCGTCAACGCGGAGTGTGGGGATGTTCACGGGAGGAGGGCGGCTGAGCCTTGCAGTAACCCTCATGGTGAGGTGCGAAGCGGAGCGTAGTCTCGAACCAGGAGGGTGTGGCAAGGGAGGATTCGGGGCACGCCCAGAGCCCGACGCGCATAGCGCTCTGGGCGTTCTTCCTTGCAATCGCTCCACCGGAGCGATTGCGGCCAGTCAGAACCCTTCGAGGCTTCGCTTCGCTCCGCACCTCAGGATGAGGGCTACTGGGGCGTTTGGGTTGGCCGAGCTTTATCCTTGGTCCTCACCACCGGGCTTGTCCCGGTGGTCCCAAGCCATCCGCAGGATGGCGGCCCGGAGGCGAGATGGATTGCCGGGACAAGCCCGGCAATGACGATGGAGTGGAGGGAGAAAGGGGCGGGGCGACGCCATGCCGGCCGTTCACGGTACAAACAAAAAAGGCGGGCCCGAAGACCCGCCTTTCAATTCTGCAAAATTACAAAACTTAGTTCAGGCGACCGGCTACGTCGGCGATGGCCTTGTCGACGACTTGGCCACCCTTCTTGTTCATTTCGTCGGTGAGGACGAGACGGGCAGCTTCCACGGCGAGGTCGGCCGAGCGGGCGCGAACTTCGGCTACGGCCTGGGCTTCGGCCTGGGCGATCTTGTCTTCCACAGCCTTGGTGCGGCGGGTCACGAGATCAGCCAGCGATGCCTGGGCTTCGGAAGCAAGGCGGGTGGCTTCGTCCTGGGCGGCAGCGATGATGCCCTGGGCTTCGGCTTCGGCAGCGACGCGCTTCTGTTCGTATTCAACGAGCAGGGCGGCAGCTTCTTCGCGCAGCTTCTTGGCCTGGGCCAGTTCGTCGGCGATCTTCTGGATCTGGCCGTCGAGCATCTTGCCCACGATGCGGGGGATGCCGAAGTACAGCGCCATCGCGATGAAGATGACGAGGGCGACAAGGGCGTAGAACGAGTTGTCGAGTTCCATTGTCGCTTACTCCTTGCTGGCCTTGGCGACGGCAGCGCGGACGCTGTCGGCCGACACATCGCCGATGATCTGGCCGACGACGGTCTGGGCCGTTTCGGTGGCGATCTCGTCGACATGGGTCAGGGCATCGCGCTTGGTAGCGGCGATACGGGTCTCGGCTTCGGTAACCTTGGCGGTCAGATCGGCTTCGACGGCGCTGCGCTTGGAAGCGAGGTCGGACTGGATCTTTTCGCGGGTCTCGTTGGCAATACCCTGGGCCTTTGAGCGCGCGTCAGCCAGGGCCGTTTCGTAGGCGGCGATGGCAGCGTCGGTCTTCTGGCGGGAAGCATCGGCGGCAGCGAGGTCTGCGTCGACAATGCTCTTGCGATTTTCAAGAATGTTGCCGATGCGCGGCAGGGCAACCTTGCTCATCAGCACATAGAGCGCGCCAAAGGTGATGGCGAGCCAGAGCAGCTGGCTGGGGAAGGTCGCGGGGTCGAAGGGCGGGAAAACGCCTGAATCGTGCTCGCCACCATGGGCTTCGGTGGTGGCATGGGTGTCAGCGGTCGGATCGGCATGGGTATCGGTCGCGCCGTGCGCGGCGTCTTCCACATGCTCTTCGGCCGGTGCAGCCGCTTCCTGGGCGTAAACTTGCGTTACCATCAGGTGAGGTCCCGTAAAATCCGGTCAACCGGCCGTGGCCGGACAAGAACGCGCAGCCGGGAATAGCCCCGGCTGCGTATAATTCGGTCGCGCCAGAATTAGGCGACGAACAGCAGGATCAGGGCAACCAGGAACGAGAAGATGCCCAGAGCTTCGGTCACGGCGAAGCCGAAGATCAGGTTCGAGAACTGGCTCGGGGCAGCAGACGGGTTGCGCAGGGCGCCCGACAGGAAGTTGCCGAAGATGTTGGCCACGCCGATGGCGGCGCCAGCCATACCGAAACAAGCAATGCCGGCACCGATGAACTTTGCGGCTTCAGCTTCCATTTTATAGTCCTTTCAAGCGACTTTAGCGGGGGTTCTGGCGGAACAGCCCGCCGTGACTAGTGATTAGTGAGACGGATGGATCGCGTCGTTGAGATACATGCAGGTCAGGACGGCGAAGACATACGCCTGGACTGCACCGACGAGAAATTCGAGGCCAGTAAGAGCAATGGCCATGATCAGCGGCAGCGCCGAACCGAGAATGCCGAGGAAACCCAGCGAGCTCATGGTGACGATGAAGCCGGTGAAGACTTTGAGCGTGATGTGACCGGCCAGGATATTGCCGAACAGACGCACAGAGAGCGAAATCGGGCGGCTCATGAACGAGATGAACTCGATCGGCGCCACGATGGGAAGGATATAGCCCGGCACGCCCGAGGGAACGAAGAGTTTCAGGAACTTCGGACCGTTCTTGACGAAGCCGTAGATGACGACGGTCAGGAAGACCAGCATCGAGAGGGCGAAGGTGACGATGATGTGGCTGGTGACGGTGAAGAAGTACGGCACCATGCCGAACATGTTGGCCACGAAGATGAAGGTGAAGAGCGAGAACACCAGCGGGAAGAACTTCATGCCCGCAGTGCCCGCGGCACTTTTCACCATATTGGCCACGAACCCATAAAGCAGCTCGCTGACGAGCTGGGCGCGGCCCGGAATGACACTTTTCGCCGAAGTGGTCAGGATCAGGTACAG
This sequence comes from Devosia sp., assembly GCF_024707125.1. Classification (GTDB taxonomy): domain Bacteria; phylum Pseudomonadota; class Alphaproteobacteria; order Rhizobiales; family Devosiaceae; genus Devosia. Next base: position 97,099 of record NZ_JANQAH010000002.1, on the reverse strand, counting down.
CGAAATAACCGCGACCGTCGCCACCATGAACAGCGAAGAGTTGGTAAAGGAGAAATTCAGGCCACTGCCTGCAGTGCCATCACCACCAAGGTGAATGGGGAACATGTCCTGGATGACGAACTGGTGGATCGGATCAGTACCGGCCAAGATAGAGCCCTCTAAACGTCATCATTTTTCTGTTTCGTCTTTCCCGGCCTGTGCGGGCGGGAGAGGCGAAGCGGCGTTCATTTGCGCCACCACACGGGTGACATTGAGTATTCCAGCGGCAAAGCCCACCAAGAACATGATGAGCAAGCCCCAGGGGCTGGTTCCCAGGCCAAGATCGATGAGGTAGCCGAAGCCGGTCCCCACCAGAATCGCGGCGATGAACTCGGTACCGATGCGCATGCCGCGCGCCATCCCGCTCATCTGCCCAGGATCGGTCCCCGCGGATCTATTGTCCTCAAGGTGCCGTTCCTGCTTGGCTGAAGCAATGCGCGATGCAAGATCACGCGTCGCCTCGTTGGCATTTTCAGACTGGCCCTGGATTTTGGGCGGTTTTTCCATCCGCTTACTCCCCCTTGGCCTGCCTTTTCCCAGATTGGTCCGGGTGCCTATTCAGGTCGGGCGCAACATAGTGGTGGCCCCAAATAGTGTCAAGGCGCGTAACGATCTGGTAAGTCTTTGATTTGCCGTGTGATTTTTACGAAATCCAAGGGTGCGGCATGCTGTCCACAGCTCAATTGTGGTGGAGTCGTGGCTGGGAAGGGGATTCCCTGGGCGCTTCTGGGGCAGGTCAGACGACTTCGCGGAAGCTTTCGGCGGTTTGCAGGTCGACGGAGACGAGCTGGGAAACGCCGCGCTCGGCCATGGTGACGCCGAAGAGGCGGTCGACGCGGCTCATGGTGATCGGGTTGTGGGTGATGACCATGAAGCGGGTATTGGTGCGCTGGCGCATGCTGTCGAGGAGATTGCAGAAGCGTTCGACATTGGCGTCGTCGAGCGGGGCATCGACTTCGTCGAGGACGCAAATGGGCGCGGGATTGGTGAGGAAGACGGCAAAGATCAGGCTCATGGCGGTGAGCGCCTGTTCGCCGCCTGAGAGCAGGGTCATGGTCTGCGGCTTTTTGCCTGGTGGGCGGGCGATGATTTCGAGGCCGGCTTCTAGCGGGTCGTCGCTTTCGACGAAGGTCAGTTCGGCCGTGCCGCCGCCGAACAGGGTGGTGAAGAGTTCCTGGAAATAGGCGTTCACCTTGCCAAAGGCCTCGGAAAGGCGGGCGCGACCTTCGCGGTTGAGCGCGGCAATGCCGCCGCGCAGTTTGGCAATGGCTTCGATCAGGTCGTCGCGGTCGGCGACCATGGTATCGAGCTTTTCCTGAACCTCTTCGGCTTCCTTCTCGGCCGAGAGATTGACCCCGCCGAGGCGTTCACGCTCGGCTTTGAGGCGTTCGAGCTTTTGCTCGGTTGCGGTTTCGGGGGGCAGGGCCTCTTCGGGGCGGATGCCCGAGGCTTCCAAAGTGCGGCTGGCGGGGATGCCGAGGCTTTCTTCGACCTGGCGCTCGATCTGCTGGCGCTGGGCCATGGAGCCTTTCAAGCGCTCTTCGATGCGGGTGAGGTCGATGCGGACTTCGGAGAGGGATTCGGCGGCGGCGCGCAGGGATCTTTCGTGATCGCGCCAGGCGGTCTGGGCGGCGTTGAAGCGGTCGCTGGCTTCCTGGTGGTCGAGCGAGGCGTCTTCGATCTGGTCTTCGAGCTGGGCGCGACGATCGGCAAAGCCTTCGGGGGCGGCGTCGAGTTCGTCGAGCTGGGCTTGTACGGCGGCAGTGCGCTGGTCGAGCGTTGCGAGTTGGGCCGCGGCGCCGTCGAACCGGCGTTGCCGGAAGCGCGGTCGCGGGCCAGTTGATCGAGCCGGGAAGCGCGCATGCGGGCGGTACTTTCGAAGCTGCCGAGTTTGAGGCGGGCCTGATCGGCACGTTCGCGGAGGGCCGCGAGGCGTTCGTGCTCTTCTTCGAGGCGATTTACGAGATCGTCTTCTTCGCCGGCTTCTTCGAGGATGATGGCGGCCTCTTCACGGACGGCTTCGGCTTCGCTGAGGTTTGCCTGGAGACGGATATGCGCTTCTTCGAGGGCGGAGCGGCGCGAGGCCAATTCGCCCTGGGCGCGGAGGGCACGATCGAGTTCGGTCTGGGCGAGGCTGATGGCGTGCCGGGCCTTGCGCCAGTCTTCGCGGCGGGCGCGTTCGGCCTGGCGGGCGAGGTCGAGGGCAGAAGTTTGCGTGTCGATGTCGCGACGGAAGGCATTGCGTTCAGCCTTGGCGCGCAGAACTTCTTCGTCGAGTTCGGCAAGGCGATTGCGCTGCGAGAGGCGGAGGGCCGCGGCCGTTGGGGCGTCGGCGGCTGCGACAAAACCATCCCAGCGCCACATGGCGCCTTCGACGGTGACGAGGCGCTGGCCGGGCCAGAGCGCGGGCATGAGGCCGGGGCCGACAATGTCACTGATAAGGCCGATCTGGTCGAGGCGGCGTTTGAGGAGCGGCGTGCCGGTGACATAGCGCGAGAGCGGCTCGGCGCCTTGTGGTAGCGGCGGATCGTCATAGCCTTCGATGGCGATGGACCAATGGAGCGGGGCGCCGGCGTCCGACGAGGCATCGAGATCGTCGCCTAGAGCGGCGCCGAGGGCGGTTTCGTAGCCGGGCTCGACTTTTAGCTCATCGACAATGGCGGGCCAGAGGCTGGAGCCGACATTGAGCATTTTGCCCAGAGTCGAGGCTTCGGCTTCGAGGCCGGTTACCAGAGCGTCGAGTTCGGCGAGGCGCGGGCGCATTTCGTCGAGCTTTTGCTGGGCTGCGGCGGCCTCTTCCTCGGCGGTGAGGGCGGCGCTTTCGGCGATCTCTGCTTCTTCGTGGGCGGCTTCGAGCGCGTCTTGGTGCCGCATCAGGGTTTCGTCGCCGGCAATGGTTTCGGCAATTTTGGCCATGTCGGTTTCGACGCCGGCGATTTCGCGGGTCAGGCGTTCGAGGCGGAGATCGGCATCGGCGACGGCGCGCTGGGCCTGGCCGCGGCGCACGCGCATCTGGGCGAGACGATCACTGAGAAGACGGGATTCGGTTTCAGCAGAGGCTGCGGCAGCGCGGGCTTCGTCGGCTTGCCGGCGGGCGGCTTCTAGGCCTTCTATGGCCTCTTCTTCTTCGGCCTCGATGCGTTCTTGTTCCTCGGCATAGGCGGCAAGGCTCGCTTCGCTTTCGCTGACCAGTTCGCGTTCGCGGCTGCCGTCCTGTGAAATCTGTCTTAGGCGCTCTTCGAGTTCGGTGCGGCGTTGCTGCAGGCGGCGTGATTCTTCGCTCAATTGCTCGAAGAGGATTTTGTAGCGCTGGAGAATGGCCGAGGTGACGGCCTCGCGCTCGCGGAGGGGCGCGAGGGCGGCTTCGGCTTCCTCGACATTCTTTTGCGCCATGCGCTCGGCATGGGTGGCATCGGCGAGTTTTCTAATGAGGACGGCTTGCGCGGCTTCGCCTTCCTTTTCGGCGGCGCGGGTGGCGACCCAGCGGATGTGGAAGAGGGTGGCTTCAGCGCGGCGGATGTCGCCGGAGAGGCCGCGATAGCGGATGGCGAGGCGGGCCTGGCGTTTTAGCGTTTCGAGCTGGCTGCCGATCTGGCCGATGATGTCGTCGACGCGCTCGAGATTGCTCTCGGCAGCACGGAGGCGCAGTTCGGCCTCGTGGCGGCGGGAATGGAGGCCGGAAATGCCGGCGGCTTCTTCGAGAAGGGCGCGGCGGGCCGTGGGTTTGGCGGCGATGAGTTCGCCGATCTGGCCCTGGCGGACCATGGCGGGGGAATGGGCGCCCGTGGACGCATCGGCAAAGAGCAACTGCACGTCGCGGGCGCGCACTTCCTTGCCGTTGACGCGATAGACGGAGCCGGCCTCGCGCTCGATGCGGCGGGTGACTTCCAGAATGTCGGCGGTGTTGAGGGCGGCAGGGGCGGTGCGGTCGGCATTGTCGAGGACCAGCGTCACCTCGGCCGAATTGCGGCCGGGCCGATTGCCGGAGCCGGAGAAGATGACGTCGTCCATGCCGGAGGCGCGCATGGCCTTGTATGAGTTTTCACCCATGACCCAGCGCATGGCTTCGACAAGGTTGGACTTGCCGCAGCCGTTGGGGCCGACAATGCCGGTCAGGCCCGGTTCCATGACGAGGGTGGTCTCGTCGGAGAAGCTTTTGAAGCCGTGGAGTTTGAGGCGGGAGAACTTCATGCGTCCAGCCGCCTGAAAAGGAGACGGGGTGTTGAGCCAGTCAACACCCCTTCCCAACCTCCCCCATCAAGGGAGAGGTGCCAATCGAGTAGGCTGAGCTTATTGCGCAGGAGCGGCCGGAGCCATTGCGTCAGCGCCCGGAGCCGGAGCCATTGCGTCAGCAGCGGGCGCCATGGCGTCGGCGGCCGGTGCCATTGCATCGGTTGCCGGGGCAGGAGTCGCAGCTGCACCGGCAGCAGGAGCGACGAAATCGGCGGGCACAAGGGGATCGATCTCGGCAGCGAGCTGCTCGAGCGTCTTGTCACCGGAAAGCGTCTTGCCATTGACATAGAAGGTCGGCGTGCCCTGGAGCCCGAATTCGTTCAGCGCCTGTTCGCGCATGGCTTCCATGCCAGTGAACAGGTCCTGATTCGTCAAGGCAGCATCGAAGCTTTCCTTGGTAAAACCGAGCTGGGTCGCGATGGTGTAGATCGCATCGCGCGGGGTTTCGGAAACGCCCCATTCGCCCTGGGTCTTGAAATAGGTCGAGATGACGTTGTGGTAGTTGGTCTCGCCAGCGGCTTCGGCCAGCATGAAGATGGCGGCGTCGAGCACGTTGCGCACGAAGGGGCGCAGGATGAATTTTACCTTGCCGGTATCGACATATTCGGCCTTGAACGGCTCATAGACCGTGTTGTGGAAGGTGGCGCAATGCGGGCAGGTCGGCGACGCATATTCGATGACCGTGACCGGGGCGTCGGCATTGCCCTGGATCTTGTCGGGGATATTGCCGGCGGGGGCGAGAAGCTTGGCCTGGTCGACAACGTCGCCTTCGGCGGCCTGGGCCGCGCTGAGGCCGCAAAGGCTGAGCGCCGACGCAGAGGCGGCAAGGATGAGGGTCTCGCGACGGTTGAACTTCACGTGTCAGGCTCCTGATTATTGTTCTGCGCGACACTACACATGGGCTTGGTGTCGGCAAGTGGGCATGATTATCACTTGGGGGTGAACGGTCTATCTGCCCTTTGGCTCCGATCTGCCGGAGAGCGCCAGGCCCAATGCCCGCAACGCTTCCCGCAGATCCGTATCCTCGATCTTTTCGACCGTGGCGCCGACCTTTGCGATTTCGCTCTGGCTCGGTTGCCTGTTCTTTTGCGCCTTGGCGCCTGAACCGGGGGTGAATAGCTCGGCGGAGAGGCAGACCTCGTTGACGAGCAGGTAGCCAAAATAGCGGTTTACCGCCATGGCGATATCGGGCGCGGCGTGTTGCACGAAGAGGGCCTGGCCGGGGCCACAGCGGAGATAAAGCACCGCGCCTTCGTGGCTTTAGGCGGCGCTGCGCGGCCAGACCAGTTTGTCGGGAATGGTAGTCTGGTCATAGGGCGTCGGGGCGATGACGCGCCAATGGGTGATGATGTCCTTGGTCGCAAAGCCGCGCTTTTTCAGCACCGGATCGAGCGCGCCCGAAAGCACGTCAGCAACGCTGAGTGTCTTGTTCCTGCGCTTGGGTTCGGGCGGTTCTTTTTCGGCCATGGGGTGGGAGTAGCGCTGGGGAGAATAACACGCAAGCGGCGCGTGCGGCCCCGCGCGTATCATCAGACCGTCACCCTCCCATCCCGCGGTCGTCACCCTCGGGCTTGACCCGAGGGCTCTACACTTGCGCCGCCATCGCCAAGTGAAGTGTCCTCGGGTCAGGCCCGAAGATGGCATGCCGAGGTTGGGGGTATTCTTCTTGAAGCCCATACCCCAAAAACTATATCCATCCGCCATGCCCCTCATTGCGCCCCACCCAATCGACGCCGAAGCCGTGCTCGCCTGGTATGATCGTCATGCCCGCGATCTGCCCTGGCGCGTTTCGCCTTCGGATCGCGCGAAGGGCGTGCATGCCGATCCCTATCGGGTCTGGCTCAGCGAGGTGATGCTGCAGCAGACGACGGTGGCGGCGGTGCAGAAGTATTTTCTGCGCTTTACTCATCTCTGGCCGACCGTTTTTGATCTTGCAGCGGCGCCGCTCGACGCGGTGCTGCGTGAATGGGCGGGGCTTGGCTATTATGCGCGGGCGCGAAATCTGCACGCTTGCGCCAAGGCGGTGGTTGACGAGCATGGCGGCGTCTTTCCAAAAACCTCGGAAGGCTTGCAGACCTTGCCGGGGATCGGCGCCTATACCAGTGCGGCTATTGCGGCGATCTGCTTTGATGAGCGGATTGCGGTGCTCGACGGCAATCTCGATCGCGTCCTCGCACGCTACTATGCGCTTGATGTGCCGGTGCGCGAGGCGAAGGACGAATTGCGGGATGCATTGCAGCAAAATGTGCCGCAGCGGTCAGGCGATTTTGCGCAGGCCATGATGGATCTTGGCGCGACGATCTGCGCGCCAAGGGCTGCCTCTTGCCTGATCTGTCCGTTGCAGCCCGATTGCCGCGCGACGCGGGAGGGCGAGCCGACGCTTTATCCCATCAAGCCGGTGAAAGCCGAGCGCCCGGTGCGGCGCGGCCATGCCTTTGTCATGACCGACGCCGGTGGCGATGTTTACCTGCAATCGCGGCCGAGCAAGGGGCTGCTGGGCGGCATGACAGAAGTACCGACCTCGGATTGGGTTTCAGACCTGTCGGAGGTTGCCTATCCAGTCGCCGGCCAGTGGCGCCATCGCGGGCAGGTGGTGCATGTCTTCACCCATTTCCGACTGGAGCTGGAAGTGTGGTCCTCGCTGGTGCCACCGGATGGTTTTGAGCAAGGCTGGTGGAGCCCTCCATCGGCGCTGAAGGGCGAGGCGCTGCCGACGCTGTTCAGAAAAGTGCTGGCGCAGGCGGGGTTAGAATAAGCGAGTCGATTTCGATTGCCGAAACGCGTTGCGACTTATCGGTGGCCCACGCGGAGGTGAGATGGATTGCCGGGACAAGCCCGGCAATGACGATGGAGAAGGCGATGACCGCCCACCCAGTTGTATCTGTCCTAGTGGCGCAACTGACTACGGCCAGAATACACTTGGATCATGCCCAGAATGGGCCATCAGTGATTGTTTAGGCCATTCGCGCGCAGTATAGACATGTAGGTTCTATTGGTGTCCCTTTTGTCCCAGGTGGCGCGGATATGCCCCTCTAGAGAAGGGATGTCGGTCTTGATTGTGCTTGGCCACATATTCTCGTTGTATTCAAAAACCCTCAGCATGTTGTCCACATCAAATATTCTGCCCGTATCCGATGTTTTTATGATCGCCACAGGCTTCTCCTGAGACATCCTTAGGCCGAGTTCGAAAAGAACATTCGGGTTATGATCGGTTAAGTCTGCAACCACCAGATCCGCATCCATCAGCTCATTTATTATGGTGGACTGAATCACCTCGCTGCCATCGGTATTTGCGGTGGATACATCAAATCCAGCTGCTTCAGCTGCCGGTTTTATCAGGCTGTCGAAGACCTCGGCAAAAAATCCGGCACTCCTGTTAGGAATACGCTCCGTGAACGGCATAATAACAAAACATCGTTTGCCTTCGCGATTTTCTGATGCGGCGAAGGAGCTTATGACTGGTGATGTAGCCGCTGTTGGGGTGCGTTGTTGTTGAACCGGTGTAGATTCCAGCCCGGTCCATTGATTGCCAATCTCACAATACCGGCAGTTCTCTATGAAGATGTCCCTGAATTCTTGGTGCCACTCAGCGGGGAGGCCGAACTCCAAATTTAGGGTGTTAGACAGGTATTCGAATTCTGGTAGGTTGTTGCCTTTGTAGTACTGCAGAACCTTTGCGAATAGTTCGACGTTCAAAAATGCACGACGCCGTGCCCCAATTAGCGCGTCGGGACTTGGGGCGTACACAATTTCGCGCCCAAGCTTCTCTAGAGAAAATGCGGGTGATTGGCGCGATCCGCTGGTAAGTCCATACAGTTGCGACGCCCGCGCATATGTATCTAGCGCGCTCGATTTCGCCCCCATATTCAGGGCCTTGGCTACTTGGGTAGGCTGCCAAGGATTACCGGCATTCTTTTCCTTAATCGCCAACGCTATGGAAAGAGACTTCTCCAAGGTAGCCGATGGGAAGGGACGAGGAGACTTTGGCCGTTTGATCTTCTCTGCCGAAGAATTAGTTCTGGCGTCATTTTGATCATTTGCCTTATCGTCTTCGCTCAATTGCACGACCTTTTTGCATGTACTCGTTATGTTCTTATACTATGTTTCCTGTCCGCACAAACAAAAAGGCCGCCGGGGCAAACCGGCGGCCAGTTATAGAGCCTGAATAATGATTGGAGGTCAGGATCAGGCAGAAAGCAAATCAAGTTTTTGACGAACGCTGGCCCTGAGGACATCAATGGGCTCGGCGACGCCAAGATAGTCGTGGTGCCAGAAGGTCCACCCGTTGCATGCCTCGGCGCCCTGAACCAAAGCGCCGACCTTGTGGATCGACCCCTGGTGCGGACCCGAGACGAGTGAGCCGTCTGCACGAACCATGGCGGAGTAACGTTTCGTTAAGTCGAAAAGTTGCGCGCCCGGTTCGATCAGCCCCTGTTCGACCAGCGATCCGAAGGGAATGCGAGTTTCCTTGCGCTTTGGCGTGACCGACTGCAGCGCGTCGAAGACCGCGGGACGGATCGAGGCGATGCGATTGCGGGCCGCGGCAACATAGGTTTCTTCGCGCTCGATGCCGATGAAGTGGCGGCCGAGCTTTCGGGCGACGGCGCCGGTGGTGCCGGTGCCGAAGAAGGGGTCGAGGACGATATCGCCTGGCTTGGTCGTCGCATTGAGAATGCGGAACAACAGGGCTTCCGGCTTCTGGGTCGGATGGACCTTGTCGTCGTCTTCATTCTTGAGGCGTTCGGCGCCGGTGCAGATGGGGAAGAGCCAATCGCTCCGCATCTGCGTGTCGTCGTTCGCGAGCTTCATGGCTTCATAGTTGAAGGTCACGCGGCTCTTCTGGCTTTTCGAAGCCCAGATCAGGGTCTCATGCGCATTGGTGAACCGGGTGCCACGGAAATTCGGCATCGGGTTGGCCTTGCGCCAGATGACGTCGTTGAGCATCCAGAAATCGAGATCCTGGAGCGCCGTGCCGACGCGGAAAATATTGTGATAGGAGCCGATGACCCAGATGGCGCCATCGGGCTTCAGGACGCGGCGGGCAGCTTTCAGCCAGCCGCGGGTGAACGCGTCATAGTGGGCAAACGAGTCAAACTTGTCCCAATCGTCGTCGACCGCATCGACCTTTGACTGGTCGGGGCGGGTAAGGCCTTGCTCCAGCTGCAGGTTATAGGGCGGATCGGCAAAGATGAGATCGACGGAGCCGGCCGGCAAGGCATTCATGTGGTCGATGCAATCGCCCACGAGAATGGTGTCGATCGGAAGGCGGGAAGCCTCCTCCGCATCGGCCGACTGGGCCGTACGCGCGGTACGCAACATGCAACTATCCCTAACGCAGTACTAACCATGCCTTTGTACTTCGTCAGGGTTAATGGAGCGTTTGTAAGGGGTTAGCGAGGGGTTAACCCTCGATTGTGACAGTTGCCTTTTGGAGCAGCAGCGCAGCGACCGGAGCAAAGGCCGAGCGGTGGTGGCGGCTGGGGCCATGGAGGTTCAGAGCCTTCAGGTGCGCGGCGGTGCCATAGCCCTTGTGGCCGGCAAAGCCGAAATCGGGCGCGTCGCAATCCATGATGGCGCACATGCGGTCGCGCATGACTTTGGCGACGATGGAGGCGGCGGCGATGGAGACGCTGCGGCCATCGCCACCGATCAGCGCAATGCCGGGGCAAGGGAGACCGGGGGGGACGTCGCGGCCATCGACGAGGACGCAATCGGCGGTGCAGGGAAGGGCGCGGACGGCTCGGGCCATGGCGGCAAGGGTAGCACCACGGATGTTGAGATTGAGAATGTCCGAGGGCGGGGCGCTGACGATGGCGACATCGGCGACGGCCAAAATTTCTTCGAAGAGTTCGGAGCGGCGCTCGGGCGTCAGTTTTTTGGAATCGTTGAGGCCTGTTGGGATGCGATTGGGGTCGAGTCGAACGGCGGAGACGACGACGGGGCCGGCGAGCGGGCCGCGGCCGGCTTCGTCGACGCCGACGACACAGCGCGCGCCGCGGTCATAGGCCATTTGCTCGTGGCTGAAATCGGGGAAGTCGGCTTCCGGCGCGAAGAGTTCGGCGGTGGATTCGATCGTGACGGTGGTCTTGCGGGCCATCAGTGGACCCGGCCGAAGCCGGCCTCCATGGCGGCGCGATCGGCGGCAAAGAAATGGTGGCCGATGCGATTGGTTTCGCCGACGAAATCGGTGAGGGCCTTGCTGCTCGCCATGGCGGCAGAGATGTCGCCGAGGATGACGAGGCGCATGGAATAGTTCTGCAGTTTTTGGATGAAGTGCCCGGCTTGTCTGTTGCTGAGGATGAAAAAGTCGGGATCGAGGCGTGCAACGGGAATGGCAACGGCGTCGACTTCGAGCCCATAGGTGGCGCCGATGACGTCGAGCGCGTCCTGCTCGGAACCGAGTCGTGGCCCGGTATCGTCGAGCAGCATCACATTGAGGCCGTTTATCTTCTCGATGGCCACGCCTGTCGTCCTCTGGTCATTTTTCTGGGGTCACTGATATAAGAGTCTGGCCGGGGGGCAAAGACGAGAGTGTTTTGATGCGCGCTTGTGCACGCCTTGCCGCCCTGCTGCTGCTCACCGTGCCCGCAGTAGCCGAACCTTTTCATCATTCTTATGGCGAGTGGCGCGAGTATTTTCGCGATTGGCTGGCGGCTTGCCCGGACGCCATCGTGGAAGATTCGGCCGATTATTATGGCTATTCGTGCTTTGCCAGCACCGGTAGCCAGATGCAGAACAGCGCCAGTCTGCCGGCCTATAAGCTTACGCTGATCCGCAATCGGCTTGATGGCGAGCTTGATCTTGCCATCACCGTGGCGGTGGATGAGGGCTCTTATGACGAGAGCCGGCCGATGCGGCTGCTGTTTGCCGGGGACGGGCCGGTGATGCTGGCCATGGGTGAGGAACTGGAGACGCGGTTCAACGTCACCAATCAGTATTTTGTAGCCGATGCCGATCTTGAGGCGCAACTGATCGAGCGGATGAAGGAGCGGGCTTCGCTCAAACTCATCGTGCCGATGACGGGCGCGGAACAGCCGGCCGATATCTGGCTGTCGCTGCAGGGCGTGATGGCCTCGCTCGATTTCATGTCTACTTACGCGCGGAAAGTGGAACAGTACTAGGGGCGCATGCCGACCCAGGCGTGGGCGGCTTCGATCTTTTCGGCCGTGCCTTCGGCATTTTCATGTTCCTCGGCAAGTTCCCAGAGGCGGTGGATATCGGTGAGGAGGGTGATGCGGTCGCGGTCGAGCGTGCGACCGGTGTGGCGCTCGTAGCTGTCGATGATCCGAGCCGTGAGATCGGGCGAGGTCAGGTTGGAATAGATGAATTCCTGATGCAGCGGCCCAAAGCCGGAATCGCCGAAATCGAAGATGCCGCCGAACCGGTTTTGGGCGACGTCATGGGCCATGTTCCAGCCATGGCCGTCAAAGAGCCCATAGGTGATGCCGTGGGGATCGGGTCCAAGTCCGACCAGCTTTTCCAACGCCTCTTCGGCCCAGGGCGCGAGGGCGGGGGGCAGATGGGGCTCGATACGCCTACGGATCGTGTCGGCATCGAGCCATTCCTGCACCGGGCCGGCGCCGGCATGGGCGAGGAGGTCCGGGTGGATGGCGTGGAGATGGGCATAAAACTGACCGAGGCGTTCGCCGATTTCGGCGCGCATGCTCTCGGGCACCTTGGCATAGGCGGCGGGGTCGAGCGCGCTGCCGGGCAGTTTGGTGTGGATCGTGTGGGTGACGGGGATGTCGTGGAGATCCATGCGCGGCACGGGCATCAGGACACGTGGGCCGATGACGGAGAGCAGCAGCACTTCGCGGCGGAGGGACTGTTCGGCCACCTCGTGGCGCGGGAATTTTATGATGTAGCGATCGTCGATATCGAGGGCGACGCTATCCCAGCCATCGGCCAGAATCGTGAAGCGGGCGCCGGCAAATTGGGGGTGGCCGGCGACGGCCAGTTCGCGCAGGCGCTCGAGAGACATGTGGGCGGGAATTTCTGGCACAATTTGCCTCGTTGACGATGCAGAAATTTCGTGGCGGTCTCACCCTCGATTTATCGACGGAATGACCATGACTCTCAAGCCCGGCGCCGGACTCCTTTTTGACATCGATGGAACGCTGGTCGAGAGCGATCCGCTGCATCTCGAAGCTTTTAATCGGGCCTTTGCGCCTTATGGGCACCATTTCGACCGCGAACGCTTTGGGCGGGAGTTGCAGGGCCTCGCCAATGAGGCGATCGGCGCGCAGTTCCTGCCGCATGAGACGCCGGAGCGGCAGTGGGAAATCATGATGGAAAAGGAAGCCCTGTTCCGCTCGCTGGCGGCGGAGGGCGTCGAGCCGGTGCATGGGCTTTTTGCGCTGCTTGATTGGGCCGATGCGATCGGGTTGCCGGCGGTGGCGGTGACCAATGCGCCGCGGGACAATGCCGAGCAGCTTCTTAATAGCATCGGGGCGCGTCACCGGTTCAAGGGGCTGGTGATTGGGGATGAACTGGAGTTTGGGAAGCCGCATCCGCTGCCTTATCTGGAGGGGCTGAAGATACTCGGGGCCGATGCCAAGAACTGCGTGGCTTTCGAGGATTCGCGGACCGGGTTGAAGTCGGCGACTTCGGCGGGGATTGCGACGGTTGGGATGGCGACGGGGCTGGAACTGGCGCAGTTGCTGGAAGCGGGCGCGACACTGGCGGCGCGGGATTACACCGATCGGCAGATGTTGCGTTTTATTGCCGAGCGCGTTGGGGCGAGCGAGGCGCTGAGCGCGTAGTTGGCTTCATTGCCGGGCTTGGTCCGGAAGTCTCTCGCGGAGGCATGGACCACCGGGACAAGCCCGGTGGTGACGCAGGATGGGAGGTTGTACTTCTAGGCAAGCACCCTCACCCGTCTCGCGCTATGCGCGATCCACCCTCTCCCCGAGGGGGAGAGGAATAGAAGGGGTCACCGATACATCTATGGGAACCGTCCTGTTCTTCTCCCCCTCGGGGAGAAGGTGGCGCGTAGCGCCGGATGAGGGAGAGCTTCAGAACAAACTCATCTGCTTGCTCTCCAGCGTAGGCGGGACGAAGAGGTCGGTGCGGAGACCCGGCAGCTTCGTGTCGAGCCCGTAGCGTTCGCGCGCTTTGTCGAAACGCTGGCGGAGCAGGGTGGCGTAGGGGCCTTCGCCGGTCATTCTGGTGCCGAAGCGCGAGTCATAGTCCCGCCCCCGCGGGTGTCGCGGACGAGGGCGAGGACGTGGCGGACGCGGTCGGGGAAGTGGCGCAGAAGCCACTCGCGGAAAACGTCGCGCACTTCGCCGGGGAGGCGGAGGAGGATCATCGACGCGGCCAGCGCGCCCTGGGCCTTGCCGGCGTCGAGGATGCGCTCGAGCTCCATGTCGTTGATGGCCGGGATCATCGGCGAAGCAAATATGGCGGTCGGGACGCCGGCTTCGCTGAGGGCGCGGATGGCTTCGAGGCGCCTTGCGGGCGAGGAGGCGCGGGGCTCCATCTTGCGGCTGAGCTTGTGATCCATGGAGGTCACGGAAATCGCGACCTTGGCGAGGCCGAGCTTGGCCAATTCCGAGAGCAGATCTAGATCGCGCAGGATCAGCGCCGACTTGGTGGTGATCATCACCGGATGGCGCGTTTCGAGCATGACCTCCAGAATGCCGCGGGTGAGCTGGTGCTTACGCTCGGAGGGCTGGTAGGGGTCGGTATTGGTGCCCATGGCAATGGGCTTTGGGCGATAGGATTTTGCGCCGAGTTCGTTGCGCAGGGCTTCCACCGCATTGGTCTTGACGTAGATCTCGCGCTCGAAATCGACGCCGGCCGAATGGCCGAGATAGGCATGGGTGGGGCGGGCGTAGCAATAGGAGCAGCCATGCTCGCAGCCGCGATAGGCATTGATCGAGCGCTCGAAGCCGATATCAGGGCTGTCATTGGTGGTGATGATCGTCTTGGCCCGTTCGGCATGCTCGACCGTCTCGGTCATGGGCAGGGCTTCGACGACACCCCAGCCATCATCGAAATTTTCGCGCGAATGCGTTTCGAAGCGGCCGGTATGGTTCGACTGGGCGCCGCGACCGCGGATGCGGTCGGAATTGAGCAGCTCGCGCCGCGCCAGATCGGCGTCACGGCTCTGGCTGAGACGTTCCAGCGCTTCGAAGCTTGGGGCCTGATAAAGGGCCATGGCATATCTCCTGCTGCTTCCGCCCCGGTTGGAATCGACCTCGTCGGCGCGTTCCAAATCTAGCAATCGAATGAGAACACAACAAGAACGATGTTTAGTTTTTGTTCTCAATTTTTCGCGTCGCAATGCAGCCCTGCGCGAATTTGGACTGGACGGAACAACCCCGCGGGAGTAGTGAAGGCGCCCCCGAAAATGGGGCGCATTAGTTAAGTCTAAAATTTAGCATTGACCGCCAATCCCTCCGGGGATTAGTTAAGCGCAGTCTAAACTGATGGCTGCTGACAGGCCTTGTCGCAGGAAAATTGGAAAGCGCTGTCGAACTCCGGCGATGCCATGCGTCGCAAGGGTGTCACGCGCTTTAGTGAGGGTATGGACATGACGACAGACACAGCAACATTCGACGCGCTTGAACAAAGCGCTCCCCATCATCCTGACAATGCGGCGCGCAACCGGTTGGTCATCGGGCTTCTGCTCGTGTCCACCTTTGTGGTGTTCCTCAACGAAACCATCATGAGCGTGGCCATCCCGCACCTGATGACCGATCTCGGCGTGACCGCGAGCCTGGCGCAATGGCTGACCACCGCCTTTCTTCTGACCATGGCCGTGGTGATTCCGATCACCGGCTTCCTGTTGCAGCGCCTCAATACGCGGCCGATCTACATGATCGCCATGTCGGTCTTTACGGCCGGCACGCTGATCTGCGCCGTTTCGCCGGGTATTGAGCTGCTGATCGTTGGTCGCGTCGTGCAGGCCGTTGGCACGGCCATCATGATGCCGCTGCTGATGACCACGGTGATGTCGCTGGTGCCGCCGGAAGGGCGGGGCAAGGTCATGGGCAATATTTCCATCGTCATGTCCGTGGCTCCGGCCATCGGCCCGACGATCGGCGGGTTTATCCTTGCCCATTTCGATTGGCGCTTCATGTTCTATTTCACCCTGCCCATCGCCATCCTGGCGCTGGTCATCGGTGCAAGCCGCATCCGCAATGTCTCGACGCCGCGTTATGCGCCGCTCGATGTGCTGTCGGTCATTCTTTCGGCCTTTGCCTTCGGCGGTCTCGTCTATGGTCTGTCGAGCTTGGGTGAAGGCGCCGAGCATGGTTCGGCCATTCCGGCCTGGGCGCCGATTGCCCTGGGTCTGGTTTCCATGGCGGCTTTCGTCTGGCGCCAGTTTGGTCTCCAGAACGAGGACAAGGCGCTGCTCGACCTGCGTACGCTGCAGCACAAGAACTATACCTTTGCGCTGATCACCATGGCCGTGGCCATGGTGGCGCTGCTGGGTAGCTCGATCCTGCTGCCGATCTATACGCAGAAGGTGCTGGGTCTTGATACCTTGCAGACCGGCATGCTGCTGCTGCCGGGTGGCCTGCTCATGGGCGTGCTTGGTCCGGTGGTTGGTCGTCTCTATGACCGCTTTGGTCCCAAGCCGCTGCTGGTGCCGGGTGTCATTGCGGTTTCGGCCGTGATGTGGGCGCTGACGCTGGTTAGTCAGCATACTCCGGTCTGGGCCGTGGTTGCCGGTCACATCGTGCTCAGCGTTGGCCTCGCCTTCACCTTCACCCCGCTCTTTACCTCGTCGATGAGCTCGGTGCCGCCAAAGTTCTACTCGCATGCCAGCGCCATTCTGGGCTCCGTGCAGCAGGTGGCCGGTGCGGCCGGTATCGCGCTCTTTGTGGCGGTGATGAGCTTGCAGACGGCGGCGGGTGCTGCGGCTGGGCTCGATGCGGTCGATGCATTGGCGGCCGGTATTCGCGGCGGGTTCCTCTGCGGCGCCATCGTGTCGCTGCTGATGATCGTGGCCGCGTTCTTCGTGAAGCGGCCGGAAGGCGGGCATGGTGGCCCGGCAATGGGTCACTGATGACATGAGAAAAGGCCGGGCGATTGCCCAGCCTTTTTGTTTCCATGCTCGATGTCATCCCCGCGAAGGCGGGGACCTCCGTTTCGAAACAGAGGTTCCCGCTTTCGCGGGAATGACACCGTGGGAGAGGAAAGATTCAGGCGAATAGACCGCCCAAAAATTTCGCTGCTTCGGCCACGCCTTCGGCGGAGACTGAATGGCCGAGGCCCGGCTGGATGAAGCGGCTGGTGGCTACGCCGAGCGGCGAGAGCTTTGCCTCGGCATTGGCGACTTCGGAAACCGGCATCATGTGATCTTCGGTGCCGTGAACCAGCAGCAGTTTTGAGCCTTTTATCGGTTCCAGCGGCTCGGGCGAGGCAAGACGGCCGGAGAAGGCGACGACGCCGGCGACCGGCCAGCGGCCGGATGCTATGGCGTCGAGGGCCATGATCGAACCCTGCGAGAAGCCGACCAACGCGACGCGGTCGAGGCGCCCGGCAAAGCCTTCGCGGCCGATGATATCGGAGAGGATGGCATCGAAGGACGGGCGCGCGGCGGCGACGCGGGCGGGGCGGTTTTCGGTGGTGACGCCGGTAACGCAGAACCACTGGTGGCCGGCGTTGAAGCGGCCGGGGCCGTCGGGGCTGACGAATTTTGTGTTCGGCAGGGCCGGGGCGAGGGCCGGAGCGAGGCCACCGATATCGGCGCCAGAGCTGCCGACGCCGTGGAGGAGAATGACGAGACTGTCGCTCATAATGTCACCTCATAAAGGCCCGGGATGTTGGGGCCACGGGGCACGATGCCATTGGGGTTGAGCGACTTGATGGAATAGTAGCCGCGCTTGATGTGGTCGATGTTTACGGTCTCGCGGATGCCCGGAATGTCGAGCACGCGGAACATATAGGCCTGCAGATTCGCGTAGTCGGCGATACGCCTATAATTGGTCTTGAAGAGACCGTGATAAGCGGCGTCGAACCGAACCAGGGTCACGAAGGCGCGGATATCGGTTTCGGTCAGCGTGTCGCCGAAGAGGAAGCTTTTGCCTTCGAGGCGGGCTTCGAGCGTGTCGAGCGCTGCGAAGACATCGGCATAGGCTTCGTCATAGGCGAGCTGGGTGGTGGCGAAACCGGCGCGATAGACGCCGTTGTTGAGGCGCGGATAGATGTAGTCGTTGAGCGCGTCGATCTCGGCGCGCAGGGCTTCCGGGTAGAGGTCGTATTCGTCCGAGGCGAGGTCGCCAAAGCCGGAATTGAGCATGCGCAGGATATCGGCGCTCTCATTGTTGACGATGGTGTTTTGCTTTTTGTCCCAGAGCACAGGCACGGTGGCGCGGCCGCTGACGGTTGGGTCGGCTGCGGCATAGATCTCGTGCATATAGGTGGCGCCGTTGATCGGGTCGGGCGTTGCAAAGCGCCAGCCTTCGTCGGTCAGTTCGGGTTCGACGACGGACATGGAGATGACGTCATTGAGGCCTTTTAGGCTGCGGCCGATAATGGTGCGCGAGGCCCAGGGGCAGATCAGCGCGACATAGAGATGGTAGCGGCCGGCTTCGGCCTTGAAGCCGGCGCTACCGGTCGGGCCGGCGCTGCCATCGGGCGTGATCCAGTTGCGGAAGGACGAGGTCTGGCGCACGAAGCCGCCCTTGGCATCAACGCCCTGCACCGGCTGCCAATTGGCGGTCCACTTTCCGTTGACGAGCATGTTCAGGCCTCCTTGGTGCTGAGCGTGAGGGCTAGGCCCCACGGGTCGGTGAGCGTGTTGCCGCTTGTAGCGGCGCGGGCGGTGATGGCGTCGTGCTGTGCATTGGTGTCGAGGATGAGTTCGAAGCCGACGAGGCCGGTGGTCTTGGGATCAATCGGACCAGCGCCGCGGCTCGACCAGGTATTGGTCGCGAGCTGATGGTGATAGCCGCCGGCGCCGTAGAAGGTGGCGCCGGGATAGTGGCAGGTGATGTCGGTGCCGAGGACGCCGGAATAGAAGGGCTCGGCGGTGGGGAGATCACCCACCTGAAGGTGCATGTGGCCGACGATCATGTCGGCAGGCGCGCCGGACCAGGTGGTGGCCTCGTCGAAATGCAGGAGATCGGCGATATCGAGCGGATCCGACGCCATCTGGATGAGGCCATTGTCGTTCGGCCAATCGGCGCGCGGGCGATCGCCATAGACCTCGATGCCATTGCCTTCGGGGTCGTTGAGATAGAAGGCCTCGCTGACGAGGTGGTCCGAGGCGCCGCCGACGCCGATGCGTTCCTTGGCGACATAGCGCAGCCAGGCGGCGAGGTCGGTGCGGCTGGGCATCAGGAAAGCGGTGTGGAAGAGACCGGGCGAGCGCGGATTGCGCTGAGCGAAGTCGGTGTTGCCGCGCAGTTCGAGCAGCGGCGTCTTGCCCACGCCGAGGCGCAAGGTGGAGCCGTCCCGGTCGATCACTTCGAGACCGAGCAGGTGGCGATAATAGTCGGAAACCGTGTCTACCTGGCGCACATTGAGCGTCACCAGGCCGATCTGCATGGGGGCCGTTGCGGACATGGGCTAAGATTCCTTGGCGCGGACTGTCCGCGCTCTCTGCCCATTCAAATGCGCTTTACGATCGGCTCCGTAAAGCGAACGATGCCGAACGTGTTGTTCGGGAAAATGAGAAAGTCAGCGCTCTTCGAGGCGCGGCATCAGTTCCACCAGATTGCACGGCTTGTGCCGGTAATCGAGTTGCTGGGTCAAAATGCCTTCCCAGGCATCGCGGCAGGCGCCACGTGAACCGGGGAGGGAGAAGACGAAAGTGGTGCCGATGAGGCCAGCAGTGGCGCGCGACTGCATCGAACTCGTGCCGACTGTGGTGCCTGAATATTGGTGGAAGAGGACGGAAAAGCCTTCCATGCGCTTGTCGAAGAGCGGTTCGACAGCTTCGGGCGTGACGTCGCGACCGGAAAAGCCGGTGCCGCCGGTGGTCAGAACAACGTCGACCTTGGGATTGGCGACATAGGCCTGAACGGCGGCGCGGATGAGCTGGATGTCGTCACGAACGACCTGGCGCTCGAAGCAGGTGTGGCCATCGGCTTCGAGCAAAGACTTCAGGAGTGCGCCGCCGGTATCGGTTTCGAGCGTCCGCGTATCGGAAACGGCGATGACTGCGATGGAGAGGGGCTTGAACGCCCGGTCCTCAAACCGTTCCGTCTTGAACATCGCGCTTGGGCTCCACGGTTTCGATCAGCTCTTCGGGGGCCGCCGACTCGTGCCGCACGATCACCTCGTCCTCGGCATCACTATCAGCCCGCGGATCGAGCACAATAGATTCCGGCGTCACCTGACGATCCATGGGCTGGAACGGCGCGCGGTCAGCGGCATCAACGCTCTTGCGGACGCGCATGCGGAGGAAGGCGAAGCCGGCGACGGCGGCATGGAAAATGGCGGTGATGATGAAGAGCGCCATGGGCGCGATGGAACTCATCAGCACCGAGGCAATGGCTGGGCCGATGGCGAGGCCGACGCCGAGAATGAGCAGCATGCCGCCGGCGATCTTGGCGAAGTCGCCATCTTTGGCAAAGTCGTTCGCATGGGCCACGGCGATTGGGTAGAGCGGGTTGGCGGCAAGGCCATAAAGGCCGAAGAGCACATACATCAGCCAGCCGGCGCTGGGATTGATGACGACAATGAGAAGGCCGACGACGGCAGAGCCCGCGCCAAGGCCGATCATGACCTGGCGGCGGTCGATACGGTCGGAAAGGCGGCCGAAGGGGATTTGCGCGACCGCGCCGGCAATGGCGGCGATGGAGAACAGGAGCGCAATGCCTGATGCGTCGAGGCCTTGTTCATAGCCATAGACCGGAGCCAGCGTGCCGAAGGAGCCATTGGCCATGCCGCAGCAGAAGGCGGCGACAGCGGCGACAGGCGAGGTCTTGATCAGAAGCGGCAGGTCGAGTTTGGCGGAGGCCAGCGGGCGCGGCTGCGGGCTCGATGTGAGGGCGGTGGGCAGCAGCGCGCAGATGAAGCTGATGGCGCCGATGACGAAGGGTAGGTAGCCGGCGGTGCCGGTGATCGACATGGCAATCTGGCCGACCGTCGAGGCGGCGAGATTGATGGTCACATAGATCGAAAAGATGGTGCCGCGGCTCTTGTTGTCGGCGACTTCGTTGAGCCAGCTTTCAACGATCATGGCGGCGCCGGCAAAGCAGAACCCGGAGAGGGCACGCAGCACGATCCAGCCGATGTCGTTGATCCACAACAGGTTGAGCAGGATCGTGATGGTGCCGATGGCGGCCATGACCGAATAGGCGCGGATATGGCCGACTTTTCGCACGATCATGGGGACCATGATGGAGCCGGCGACGAAGCCGACTGACCAGCCGGTGCCGATAAGGCCGAGCGCGAGGAGGGAAAACTCTTCCTCCGCGCCACGCACCGAGAGCAGGAGGCCTTGCAGGCCACCTCCGAACATCAACAGGGCCGAGCCGAGGAACAGGGCATAGATTTTGATGACGGAAGCCATGGCGCTCTGAGAATAAAGGCTGCGAAACGTTGCAAATCACCGAATGGTGACCATAGCGCGACATAGAATGAGCGATAGGGCGGAAATGGGGAGGCGGGGGAAAAAGTTGGGTGGCTATCGGAGTTCGTCACCCTCGGGCTTGACCCGAGGGCCCTGCACTTGCCGCGTTGTCATTAAGTGAAGTGTCCTCGGGTCAAGCCCGAGGATGACGGCCAGTGGCAGGCGATGACCTTCAGCTCAGCCCCAGGCTGTCCATCTTCATTTTCAAGCTCAGCAAATCCGCCCAGGCCTGCTGCTTGGCGGCCGGGTTGCGCAGGAGATAGGCCGGATGGAGCGTCGGCAGCGCGTCGACCTGATGGTTGCCAATCGCAACATCCTGCCAGCGGCCGCGCATCTTGATGATGCCGGCTGATGTCTTGAATACGGTCTGCATGGCCGGGCCGCCGAGCGTCAGGACCAGCTTTGGCGCCACCAGCTCAACCTGACGGTTGAGGAAGGGCAGGCACAGTTCCATCTCTTCGGGCGTCGGTGTGCGATTGCCGGGCGGGCGCCAGGGGACGGTGTTGACGATGAAAACCTTGGTGCGGTCGAGGCCGATGGCGCCGAGCATGCGGTCGAGCAATTGGCCGGAGCGGCCGACAAAGGGTTTTCCCTGCCGATCCTCTTCGGCGCCCGGGGCTTCGCCGATCAGCATGATCTTGGCTTCGGGATTGCCGTCGGCAAAGACGAGCTGTGTGGCCCGGAATTTCAGGCTGCAACCATCGTAAACTTCGAGAATCTTTTGCAACTCGTCGAGCGTACCGGCCGATGCAGCGAGTTTTCGCGCTTCGGATGGGTCGCCGGTTATGGCTGCGGTGGCCGGCGGCGGGGGCTGGGCGGGGGCAGCGGCGGCCTGGCGCAAGGCCTGGGCCGGGGAGGGCGTGGGGGCTGGCTGGGCGAAGCGGTCGACCGGGTCCTCGCCGACGGCCAGATCCACGCCGGCGGCACGATACCAGTCCAGCACGGCAAGCAGTTCGGCCTTGTTGAGTTCTCGACCTTGAGACATGGGGCCCGTTATGTCACACCGCATTCGAGGCGACCAGTCGCCTGCCGACGTTGAGGGTTGGACTATGGCCGAAGCTGGCAATCGAGAGACAATTTCAACCGACATTCTTATTGTCGGTGCCGGTCCTTCGGGCCTTGCGGCGGCCATTCGGCTGAAACAGCGCCATCCCGAACTGAGCGTGACAGTGGTGGAAAAGTCGGCCGAGATCGGCGGACACATCCTGTCGGGCGCCGTGATGGACCCGATCGGGCTCGATGCCCTGTTGCCGGACTGGCGCCTCAAGGGCGCGCCGGTTGGGCCCGATG
The DNA here is from genome assembly GCF_024707125.1 of Devosia sp. Lineage (GTDB taxonomy): Bacteria > Pseudomonadota > Alphaproteobacteria > Rhizobiales > Devosiaceae > Devosia. Next base: position 75,000 of record NZ_JANQAH010000002.1, on the reverse strand, counting down.
TCACCCATGACACATTTCACTATCTGACGGCCAAGGGCGACTTCGTTTTGCCCGACATCCTGGTGCCGCCGCAGCTCAAGACGCCAGGTGCGGTGATCGTCAGCCTCGGACGACTGGTGCAGTGGCTGGGCGAGCAAGCCACGGAACTGGGTGTTGATATTTTCCCGATGACGGCGGCGGTGGATATGCTGCGCTCGGGGGACGGTCCGGTGCGCGGGGTCATTACCGGCGACCTTGGCCGCGATGCCGAGGGCAATCCGAAATCGGGCTTTGCCGAGGGCATCGCGCTCGAAGCCAAATATACGCTGATTGCCGAGGGTGCGCGGGGATCGCTGGCCAAGCAGATCATCGGCAATTTCGATCTGGGCCGTGAACCGCAGAAATATGGGCTTGGGATCAAGGAAGTCTGGGAGATTCCGGCCGAGAAGCACCATGCGGGGCAGGTGGATCACTATCTCGGTTTCCCGCTCGACAATTCGACGGCGGGCGGTGGCTTTGTCTATCACGCCGAGGACAGGAAGCTTTATGTCGGGCTTGTCACCTATCTCGACTATGCCGATCCGACCCTCTCGCCCTTCGATGAGTTCCAGCGCTTCAAGTCGCATCCCTCAGTGGCCAAAATGCTCGAAGGCGGTACGCGCGTGAGCTATGGCGCTCGCGCGGTGACGGCGGGGGGCTGGCAGTCGGTGCCTAGCCTCGCATTCCCCGGCGGCGGGCTTATTGGCTGTTCGGCCGGCTTTATGAATGCGCCGCGGCTGAAGGCTATCCATAATGCCATTCTCTCCGGCATTGGCGCGGCCGATGCGGTGGGAACTGCGGTTGTCGCCGGGCGGCAGCACGACCTCGTGGAAGACTTTGCCCAGAGCGTGCTGCGCACGGGCATCGAGAAGGAATTGAAGGGTGTTGCCAATGCCAAGCCGCTCTGGTCGCGGCTGGGCACGATTGTCGGCTCGCTGGCCATTGGCGCCGACCTCTGGTTTTCGGCCATTTTCGGACGGTCGCTGCTCAACCTGCGCTCGCATGGCGCGCCGGATTTCGCAAAGTTGAAGAAGCGGGCCGCGGTCCAGGGGCGCAACTATGCGCGCCCGGATGGCAAGCTGACCTTTGATCGCGCTTCCTCGGTTTTCCTCGCCAATCTGGCGCATGATGAGGACCAGCCGGTTCATCTCAGGCTGAAAGATCCGACGATCCCGGTGCGCGAAAACCTGCCGCTTTATGGCGAGCCGGCGCCGCTTTACTGCCCCGCCGGTGTCTATGAAATGGCCAGCGAGAACGGCGAGCCGGTGTTCCGCATCCACGCGGCCAACTGCGTCCATTGCAAGACCTGCGATATCAAGGACCCGGCCCAGAACATCACCTGGGTGCCGCCAGAGGGCGGTAGCGGGCCCAACTACAGCGGAATGTGACCGCGCATAAGCCGCGCGGCCTTGCGGCGCAGTCGCAAAACGGACAATCTTTACGGCCAAAGCGTGCCCTTGGCGGCATATGGAGAATTCTGCACGTGACCTTGCTTTCGAACCGACTGGCCCGGCCCATTCTGGCGACGATCCTCGCGCTGGCGCTGGTGCCTGCGGCCTCGGCCCAGAGCAGTTCTTCGAACCTGCTCGACATGCTGCAGCTGTTCCGCCCCAGCGCCACCGGCTCCTATCTTGCCGGCCGCCAGGCGCTCGAAGAATTGCGCACCAGTGAAGCCGCTCGCTATTTCAACGAAGCAGCGCAGAGCGACTGGGACAATCCGGTGCTGGTCGAGCGCTCCTTCATTGCCTTTGCCGCCAATGGACAGATCGGGCAATCGGCCCAGGTCGCCAAGCGCCTGAAGGAACTCGTCGGCCAGAACGAGCTTGCCGAACTGGTTATCGCCACCGAGGCGTTGAAGGAGCGCCGCTATGGCGCGGCCGGCAATGCGCTGGAGACAATTTCGCAGGACACTTTTACCGGGATCACGGCGGGGATTTTGCGTGCCTGGGCCCTGGTTGGCGAAAAGCGCTATGACGAGGCCGACGCGATCCTCGCCAAGCTTGGCGATACCGGGCTCGAGGATTTTCTGGTTTTCCACCGCGCCCTGATGGCGGAAGTTGCCGGCGAGAAGGCCAAGGCACTGGAGCTTGCCGCTCAGGCGTTTGAGAACGAGCCCTATGTCGCGCGCATGGTGGAAGTCTATTCGCGCATGCTCGCCAATGAAGGTCGCTTCGATGAAGCGGCCGAGGTGATCGCGACCTTTGAGGACCAGGGGCTGACCCATCCTCTGGTCACCGTGGTCAAGGAAGCGGTGGACGCCAAGCGGCGGCCTGGCGTTTTTGCCACCAATGTGCAGCTTGGCGCCGCCGAAATGTTCCATGGTATCGGCGTTGCGCTATCGCGCGATGGCAGCAAGGACCTGGCGCTGGTCTTCCTGCGCCTCGGTCACTATCTCGACCCTAATGCTGACGTGATCGGCCTTGCCGCCGGCCTGTTGCTCGACTCCGAAGGCCAGCACGACGCGGCCAATGAGATTTATGATGCGGTAGGCTCGTCTTCGCCGATGAAGCCGACGGCTGTCGTGCGCATCGCACAAAACCTCGATGCCATGGGCGATCGCGCCGAAGCGCTGCGACGCCTGCGCAATATCGTTGCGACCCGCCCCGGCGATCTCGATGCGGTTTCCGTGCTCGGCGATCTCCTGCGCTATGACGAGCAATATGAGGACGCAGCGGAGGCCTATACCAAGGCCCTGGAAATCACCGGGGGCGAAGCGCCGGCCGATTGGCGCTTCTACTATGTGCGCGGCATTGCCAATGAGCGCGCCAAGCACTGGCCGCAGGCCGAGGCCGATTTCCTCAAGGCGCTGGAGCTCAATCCCGATCAGCCATCGGTGCTCAACTATCTCGGCTATTCCTGGATCGACATGGACATGAACCTCGATGAGGCTCTGGGCATGATCGAGAAGGCCGTCGAGGCGCAGCCCCAGGATGGCTATGTTGTTGATTCGCTCGGCTGGGCTTTTTACAAGCTTGGTCGTATCGATGAGGCCGTCGAGACGCTGGAACGCGCCGTGATGCTGCGGCCCAATGATGCTGAGATCAACGACCATCTGGGCGATGCCTACTGGAAAGCCGGGCGGCGTCTTGAAGCCCAGTTCCAGTGGAAGGTCGCCAAGTCGGTGGACGAGGTCGGCAATGTTGCCGAGCGCGTCGGGCCGAAGCTCGAGGATGGCCTGACCCCGGCGACCGCGACGGAATAGTCCGCCAGCATGACGGAAACCTTTGTTGAAGCAGCGCCGGCCAAGATCAACCTGGCGCTGCATGTCACGCGTCGGCGCGAGGACGGCTATCACGACCTCGAAAGCCTGATCGTCTTTGCCGATGTCGCGGATGAACTGGAGGCGGTTGAGGCGGCAGCGGATAGCCTTGCAATCTCGGGGCCGTTTGCGGCGGCGCTCGGTACGGGCGGCACCAATCTTGTCATGCGGGCGCTTGGCGCCTTTCGGCAGCGCTGGCCGGGGATCGTACCCGACGGCCTTGCTATGCACCTCGTAAAGCACCTCCCGGTTGCGGCGGGCATTGGCGGCGGCTCGGCCGACGCCGCGGCGGCGCTGCGTATTTTGGTGCGCATGGCGCGCGAGCCGGTGCCGCTTGCCGATCTGGCGGATCTTGCCGCGACGCTCGGCGCCGATGTTCCGGCGTGTCTCTTGAGCCGGCCGCTGGTAGCGCGGGGCGTTGGCGAGATCCTTTCGCCCCTGTCCGCCTTTCCCACCACGCATATCGTGCTGGTCAATCCGCTGGTGCCGGTGGCGACGGCGGATGTGTTCAGGCGCCTGCGGGCGCATGACAATTATCCGCTTCCAGCTTTACCCGAGCCGCTGACGCGCCCGGCGCAATTGGGCCTGTGGCTCGCGGAAACGCGAAACGACCTGCAGCCGCCGGCGGTAAAGCTGGTGCCGGAGATCGGTTTTATTGTTGATGACCTGGCCCAGACGCAGGGCTGCATCCTGTCGCGCATGTCGGGGTCGGGCGCGACAGTATTCGGGCTTTTTGGGTCCGAAGGGCAGGCGCATCAGGCCGCACAGGTGATGCGCGAGCGCAATCCCGATCACTGGGTCGCCGCAGCGCCGCTGATCGTTCCGTGATCAGGACGCGCGGCTGACGCTGTGCAGGACGACTTCGCCGAGGAGAGTCTTCATCTCGCTTTCGGGCAGGTCTGCAAGCGCTTCTACTGCGGCAGCAGCGTGGGCGCGGGCCTTTTCGAGCGTGCGGGCCAACGTGTTGTGGCGATTGAAGATCGCGACGACCTGGCTGACTTCGAGTTCCGAAGCATCGGCCTTGCCGAGTGCGCCGGCGATGATGGCGCGTTCGGCTTCGCTGCCTTCGGCGAGCGCCAGGATAACCGGCAGGGTCATCTTGCCTTCGCGAAGATCGTCGCCGACATTCTTGCCCAAGGCGCCAGACTGCCCACCATAATCGAGCGCGTCGTCGACGAGCTGGAAGGCATTGCCCAATTCCAGACCATATTGGGCGAGAGCCGCGCGGCCGGCTTCATCGGCGCCGCCCGAAATGGCGCCGACTTCGCAGGCGGCCTTGAAAAGCACGGCGGTCTTGGCGCGGATCACTTCGGCATAGTCGGCTTCGGTCGTCGTCAGATCGCCGGTCTTGGCGAGCTGGAACACTTCGCCTTCGGCCATCACCGCAGAGGCGGCCGAGAGCACGCCGAGCGACCCGATATCGCCGGTTTCGACCATCATCATGAAGGCCTGGCCGAGGAGGAAATCACCGACGAGGATGGACGCCTTGTTGCCCCAGACCATGCGCGCAGCTGGCTTGCCGCGGCGCATGTCGCTCTCGTCGACGACATCGTCGTGGAGCAGGGTGGCGTTGTGCATGAACTCGACAGCGGCGGCGAAGTTGACCTCGTTGCCTTTGCCCTTGCCGAACAGCAGGGCGGCGGCGACGGTCAGCATCGGACGCAGGCGCTTGCCGCCGCTCTCGATGAGATAGCGGGCAAGTTCGGGGACCATGTCGACATGCGATTCCGCACGGCTCAGGATCAGTGTATTGACCTTGGCCATCTCATCGGCGGTCGCCACAAGCAGTTTGTCGACCGGATTGCCTGTCGGCACGTTTTTCTTCTGGGTCAGAACTGAGACCGCCATTACCGTCCTCGTTTGCCGCCGGCGGCAAATCGGTTGAGCCCGCCATATCAGCGCATGTAAACTCGCGCAGAACCAGCTTTCAGGGTGCGATGTCCCTAGACCAGCCGACTGACTTTGTAAAACACCAAACCACAACGCGCGATGCCTTTTTGGCAGGCCGGATCACTCTGTCGCAACCCCGCAACGGGTTTCGTGCCGGGTTCGACAGCGTGCTCCTGGGGGCGTCCGTGCGCGCGGGTACGGCAGACCTGCTCGACCTTGGCGCGGGCGTGGGCACGGCGGGGCTCGTGGCACTGGCGCTGGAGCGCGCGCAGCGTGCCGTTTTGGTGGAGCGGCACGCTGAGACCCTGGCCCTGGCGCGCGAAAATGTGGTGGCCAATGGCTTTGCCGAGCGGGCTGAAGTGTTGGCGCTCGACATCCTGGCGCCGGGCTCGGTGCGAAATGCTGCCGGGCTCGGGGCCAATCATTTCGAGACTGTGATCGCCAACCCGCCTTTTTTCGAGGCGGGGCAGGGGACGCGGGCGCCGGAAGCGAGCCGGGCCGATGCGCGCCATATGGCGCAGGACGGGCTTGAGGCCTGGGTCCGGTGTGCTGCCGGCTGCGCTGCCGGGGGCGGCGAAGTGATCATCGTCTATCCTGCGCAAGGACTGACTTCGCTGCTCGCGGCACTGACCCCGCGATTCGGCGCCATCGCGCTATTGCCGATCTCGCCGCGGGCGGGGCAGCCGGCAACGCGCATTCTGGTGCGCGGCACCAAGGGCTCGCGCGCGCCGCTGACCCTGCTTGCCGGCAGGGCACTGCATGGCGAAAGCGGGCGCGGTTTTGCGCCGGAATTCGACGCCATTTTTCGCGGGGAAGCGGCGCTCGACTGGTAATCCGCAGCGGCCATGCCTAAATCACTGAAAAATCATGGAGGGGACATGGCTGGAACACCTGCCCGCAAGCCGAACTGGTTCGTTCGTCTCATTCGCCGCCCTACCATCATTCCGGTTGTACGCCTCCACGGCGTGATCGCCGCCGAGCTGCGTCCGGGCCGGCTCAACATCGAATCCGTCGAGCCGCTGCTCAAACGCGCCTTTGACATGCGCTCGGCTCCCGTTGTGGCCATCGTCGTCAATTCGCCCGGCGGCTCGCCGGTGCAGAGCCGGCTGATTTCCAACCGCATAAGGCAACTGGCCGACGAAACGGGCAAGCCCGTGCTGGTCTTCGTCGAGGATGCGGCCGCTTCGGGCGGCTATTTCATTGCCGTGGCCGGCGACGAAATCATCGTCGATCCCTCGTCCATTGTCGGCTCCATCGGCGTGATCATGGCGACGTTCGGCTTTGTCGGTGCACTCGAAAAGCTCGGCGTCGAGCGGCGCGTGCATACGGCCGGCCGGAACAAGTCGACGCTCGATCCCTTCCTGCCGGAAAAGGCCGAGGACGTGGAGCGCATCAAGCGTTTTGAACTCGATATCCATCAGGTGTTTATCGACCACGTGAAGCGCCATCGCACCGGCAGGCTCAAGGCTGAGGACGACGTGCTCTTTACCGGCGAATGGTGGCCGGGCATGCGCGGCGTCGAACTGGGGCTGGTGGACAGCATCGGCGAACTGCATTCTACCCTGCGCGAACGCTATGGGCGCGACATCGTGCTCAAACCCATTGCACCCAAGCGCCCCTTCTTTGCGCTGCCCCGTCTCGGCTTTTCAGCGGCGGGCGTGGTAGATGATGTGACGACCACTATTGATGATCGCGCGCTCTGGGCGCGCCTGGGCCTCTGAGACCGCCATGCTTTTGCGTATCCTGATATTCACCGTCTTGGCCCTGATGGTCTATTTCGGCATCCGCCGCATCTGGAAGGATTGGTCGCAAAAATTCGACAATGACGCCAAAGAGGAAAAACGCCTCCGCCACGAGCGTGACCTGGCAGAGCGCAAGCGGCCCGATGTGATCGATCTCAAGCGCGGTGACGACGGCACTTTTCGGCCAAACGACAGGGATAACGGCCGCAGCAATTGAGATTGCGTGGGCCAAGGCTGCGCTCTATCCTTCTTAAGACGGCGGTCTTGGGAGGGTCTCGCTGTGAGCGAGGAGGACGACCGTGCCGAGATAGTGGCGCTGATCCACGCCAATCGCATCGGCATTTGGACCAAGAATTACGACCTCTGGTCATCCTGTTTCGTTCATGCCCCCTATATCACGCGCTGGGGCTATAACGTTCAGGGCGGACCATTTGTGCGCCGCTCCTGGGAGGAGTTGGCGCGTCGCGCCGTGTCGGTGTTCTCCGGCGACGAGATGCCCTATGACGCAGACTTTGCCCACAAGACCACGGTCGAGAACCTGACCCTGCGCATCTACGGGGATATGGCCTGGGCAGCGTTCGACCAGCAATATCCACCGAGCGGCCATCCCGGCTTCAGGGGCTCGGGCCTGACCCATGAACTCCGCGTCTTCGAGCGCCACGAGGGGCGGTGGAAGATCGCTGTCCTCGGGCATATGGGCAATGACGGCTTCCACGATGGCGCGGCCATCCTTGAGTTGAATGCCGAGGGCACGGTCCGTTGGGCCAGCGCAGAGGCTGTGCGACGGCTCGAGGAGGACGACGATCTGGTCATCCGCAATGGCCGGCTCCGGGTGCGGGACACGGCTTGTCAGCGCCGCCTGACGGCGGCGCTTTCTTGGGCCAGCAATGTGGATAGTGGCTACAATTCTGGCCGGGGCAGCTTGCCGATCGTGCATGAGACCGGCGAGGGCCTGCCGACCCGGGTCTGGTGGGTGCAGGTCCAGGGTGGCACCATCTATTTCCTGATGGAAGGCCAGGGGCTCACCGAAACCCGTCTTGATCTGGCAGCTGCCATCTATGGGCTGTCTGCGGGCCAGCGGCGTCTGGCTGGACTCATTGCCGATGGTCAGACATTACCCGATGCCGCCCGGGAGATGGATATTTCCGCCAACACGGCAAAAACGCACCTGCAGCGCATCTACGACAAGACGGGCGTACACACCCAGCCCGCGCTGATGCGGGTTCTGCTCTCCGTCGGCATTCCCGCCTAGTCACCCGATCGGGCGACAGCGCCATGTCGCACGATCCGGGCACAGCCTTTTTCCAGCCATGGACATAGCATCCCGGCGTTCGATTTGTCGGGAGGCTATCATGGCCGTTGAAACGCTCTTCGTATCCATCCCCACTCACCATCCTAGTGTTCGCCCGCGCTGGCAAAAGCGCCTCATCGCGCACTATCGCCTCTGGCGAATGGGCGTCAGGCGGGAATGGCAGCTAAGCGGTCTCGATGCTCGGCAGCGGGTAGATATCGGCCGGCCAGAGGCCAAAAACTATCGCTGGCTGGACGAGTTGATGCGCGGCTACCGCATGCGCTGAGTGCCAAGCGCCATTGACCGTGCAGAGAGGTCAAACTAGAGGTTTGTCCCGCAGATTTGCAGGACCGCTGACATGACCTCTCGCCCCGCTCACATGGACCCGAAGAATTCCTTCCAGGGTCTGATCCTGACGCTCCAGAATTTCTGGGCCGAGCAGGGTTGTGTCATTCTCCAGCCCTATGACATGCAGATGGGCGCCGGTACCTTCCATACCGCGACGACTTTGCGTGCGCTTGGGCCAAAACCCTGGAAGGCCGCCTATGTGCAGCCTTCGCGCCGCCCCAAGGACGGACGCTATGGCGAGAACCCCAACCGCCTGCAGCACTATTATCAGTTCCAGGTGATCCTGAAGCCCTCGCCGGACAATATCCAGCAGCTCTATTTGGACTCGCTGGCCGCGATCGGGCTCGATGCCTCGCTGCACGATATCCGCTTCGTCGAAGACGATTGGGAAAGCCCGACGCTGGGCGCCTGGGGTCTGGGCTGGGAATGCTGGTGCGACGGCATGGAAGTTTCCCAGTTCACCTATTTCCAGCAGGTGGCCGGCTTTGAATGCTCGCCGGTGCCGGGGGAAATCACCTATGGGCTCGAACGCCTCGCCATGTATGTGCAGGGCGTCGAGAACGTCTACGACCTCAACTTCAATGGCCGTGAAGGCGACGAGAAGGTCACCTATGGCGACGTCTTCCTGCAGAACGAGCAGGAACAGTCGAAGTACAATTTCGAGGCTTCGGACACCGAAATCCTGTTCCGCCACTTCGAGGACGCGGAAAAGGAATGCCGCGCGATCCTTGCCAAGGGTGCAGAGGGCAATCGCCAGACCATGGCCATCCCGGCCTATGAGCAGGTCGTCAAGGCCTCGCACAATTTCAACATGCTCGATGCGCGCGGCGTGATCTCGGTCACCGAGCGCCAGAGCTATATCCTGCGCATTCGCGAGCTGGCCAAGGCCTGCGGCGAAGCCTGGCTGCAGACCGCAGGCGGCGGCGCGGAATAGGTCAGTTCGGACTTCCAGGTCGCTTCAAAACACACGGTGTTATTCCCGCGAAAGCGGGAATCTCTGTTTCTGCGCAAGGAGATTCCCGCTTTCGCGGGAATGACGCGGTGGGAACAACGGGAGGCGTGCCCTGGCCTATGCCGGCTGCGGCGCCAGCACGGAGACCACCGTCAGCTTGTGGCGCTTGTCGGCGCGGTCGCGCCAGGTGATGGACTGGCCGGCCTTGAGGCCGATCAATGCGGTGCCGATCGGCGTCATCACCGAAATGCGGCCAGCCTCGATGTCGGCGTCGGCTGGGTAAACCAGCGTGACCGTCTGTTCCTTGTCAGCATTAGTGACATAGGTGATCGACGAGCCCATGCGGACGACGCCTTCGGGCAGTTTTTCGTCGGCAATCACCTTGGCGCGTTCAAGCTCTTCGAGCAGGCGGTCGGCAAGATCGGGCATGCGCGCGAGGCCGGCCATGGCGAGCGCGTTGAGTTTGGCATGATCGGCCTGGCCAAGGGTGATGGCGGGCGCAAGATCTCTGCGAATATCGTTCATAGTAAGTGTCCTGATGGGCTCCGGCCGGCGTGAAGACGCGGCAGCCGAAGCGCTGTTCAATGTGGAGAAGAGGGAGCCGGGTGGCGAAAGTGCCTGAACCCTAAGCAGGCTCCGGCGCGCGCATGCCTAGGGTGTCTATTCTGCGAGAAGGATAGTGCAGCTATGGATGTGGCGCGATTTGCTCATAACACAAAGCTAGGGATTGCGCCGGGGAAGTCAAGCCCGGCTTGTCCGCGCCCATTGCAAGGCTTTGAGCAAACTGCCAGTGTCCGGCCGGAACGCTTTGAGGGACGCGCCTATGGAATGGGTCATTCTTGCGCTGGTGGTTGGTGCCGCCGGCTATGCCATTGCTATCTACAACGGACTGGTGAAGAACCGGCAGATGGTTGAGGAGGGATGGTCGGGCATCGACGTGCAATTAAAGCGCCGCACCGACCTTATCCCCAATATGCTCGAAACCGTTAAGGGCTATATGACCCACGAGCGCGAGACGCTCGAGGCCGTCACCAACGCCCGTGCTGCGGCGACCGCCGCTGCCAATGGCACGCCAGAGCAACGCGCCGCGGCCGAAGGCCAGCTGTCGTCCGCGCTCGGTCGCCTGATTGCGACGGCCGAGGCCTATCCCGACCTCAAGGCGAACACGACGTTTCTTGAGTTTCAGGAAGCGCTGCAGACGGTGGAAGACGAAATCCAGATGTCGCGCCGCTACTACAATGGCGCGGTGCGCAACCTCAATATCCAGGTCGAATCCTTCCCCTCGAACTTCATCGCCAATGCCTTCAAGTTCATCAAGGCGCAGTACTTCGAGCTTGAGAACGAGGCCGACCGGCAGGTTCCGAACGTAAAGTTCTAATAGCCATGAAGGCCCTCGGCAGACTGCTTCTCGCCCTTGCCTGCGTGCTCGCCCTGGCCTTGCCAGCGGCGGCGCGCGAGGAAATTCGCGCCTTTGCTTCGGACGTGACGCTGCGCACGGACGGGTCGGTGCGGGTGATCGAGACCGTGGATATTCGTGCCGAGGGCAACCAGATCCGGCGCGGGATTTATCGCGATATTCCCATCGTCATGCTGGGGCCTTCGGGCAACAAGATCAGGGTGGGGCTCGAGGTCGAGTCGGTGACGCGGCAGGGGGCGGCCGAGGATTTTCGCGTCGAGCGCATGGGCAATTTCCAGCGCATCTGGATCGGCAATTCCGAGCGGCTCATTGCCGTGGGCGAGCATCGCTATGTGATTACCTATGTGATGGAACGCATGGCGCGCAGCTTTGCCGACCATGACGAGCTCTATTGGAATGCCACCGGCAATTATTGGGACTTTCCGATCCTGAAATCGGTGGCGCGGGTGACCTTGCCCGACGGCGCGGTGATCTCTGATCTTTCCGCCTATACCGGTGTCGCCGGTTCCACCGAACAGGCGGTGACCATCACGCGCAATTCCGACACCGAAGCGACCTTCAGGACGCAGCGCGCGCTGGGGGCCGGGGAGGGCATGACCTTTGCGGTCTCGTTCCAGAAGGGCCTCATCGCCTATCCCGCCGGGTTTGATGCGCTGATGCAATCGGCGTCGGACCTGCGCGAGGTCTGGCTGCCGGTGCTCTCGGTGCTGCTGCTGCTTGCCTACAATCTCTCGGCCTGGTGGCGCGTGGGGCGCGATCCGCCCAAGGGTACGATTATTCCGCTCTTCCACCCGCCCAAGGATTTTTCGCCGGGCCTGACGCACTATGTGCAGAACTGGGGTTTTTCCCAATCCGGCTGGCAGGCCTTTACCGCCGCGATCTTCAATCTGGGCGTGCGTGGCCTCGTCAAGATCAGCAATATTGCCGATACGCTGGCTGTGAGCGTGACGGGCAAGCCGGTCGAGGAAAAGCTGCCGGTCGGCGAGGAAGTGCTTTATCGTTATTTCGCAGAGAAGGGCAGGGTAACGGTCAACAAGTCGACCGGGCCGACGCTGGCGACCAAGCGTGGCGAATTCACCTCGGCTATCGAGCGGGAGAACCGAAAGGTCTGGTTCAACCACAATGCGGGCTATGTGATCCTGAGCTTTTTCCTGGCCTTTGCCATGATGGGCGCCATGGTGTTTTTCGACGTGCTTGAGCCCGTCTGGCTTTTTGGTGCCTTCATTGGGGGCATCGTCGTCGGCATCATCGGCTCGGTGGTCTTCAGCTTCCTGAACCAGGGCGGGATGCGGCTTTTCCTGGTGATATTGTGGGGCGGCATCATCGCCTTCAACATGGGCGGCGGGCTGATCGAGAGCTTTTCCTCGGTCACCATCAACTCCGCCGCCGTCGCAGCGGGTTCGCTGATCCTGATCAGCCTGATCTTTGCCGCGCTGATGCGGGCGCCGACCATTCAGGGCCGCAAAGTCATGGACGAGATCGAAGGGTTCAAGCTCTATCTCGAAACGGCGGAGAAGAACCGGCTCAACATGTCGGGCGAGCCGCCGATGACGGTGGAGCGCTTTGAGCGCATTCTGCCCTATGCCATCGCCATGGGCGTGGAAAAGCCCTGGACCGAGCATTTTGAAGGTGAGCTGGCGCGCAATGCCGTCAGCGATGTCGGTAGTGACTATCGTCCCAACTGGTATTCGGGCCGCAGTTTTTCGTCTGGTTCGCTGACATCGGCCGTGGCAGCGGCCAGTTCCGGCATGGCCGCGGCCATGGTTGCGGCCCAGCCAGTGCAGGCGAGTTCCTCGGGCTCATCGGGCGGCGGCTCATCGGGCGGTGGCGGCGGCGGTGGCGGTGGCGGCGGCTGGTAGTGCCAATTCTTCCGCTCCTCTGCCTCGTCCATGTGGACAGGCCCGCCGCGCCACGCTAATCACCCCTACGCCTTCGAAATCCGGTTGCCCCTCATGCCCGAACTCCTGCTCGAACTCTTCTCCGAGGAAATTCCCGCCCGCTTCCAGCGGCGCGCTGCCGAAGACCTCAAGAAAGCCGTGACCAATGCCCTGGTCGATGCGGGTCTCGTCTATGAGGGCGCCCGCGCCTTTGCGACGCCGCGCCGCCTGGCGCTGACCGTATCGGGCCTGCCGGTGCGCTCGCCCGATACGCGCGAGGAAAAGAAGGGCCCCAAGGTTGGTGCGCCGCAACCGGCCATCGATGGCTTCCTGCGTTCGGCGGGGCTCTCTTCGCTCGAAGAGGCCAAGGTCGAGAGCGATCCCAAGAAGGGCGACTTTTATGTCGCCGTGATCAACAAGCCGGGCGCCGATGCGGTGGAACTGCTTTCGGGCATCCTGCCGAAAATTCTGACGGATTTCCCCTGGGCCAAGTCGATGCGCTGGGGCTCGGGCAATTTCAACTGGGTGCGTCCGCTGCGCGCCATCACCGCGACTTTTGGCACCGACAATGATGAGCCGGTCGTCGTGCCCTTCGCATCCAACCAGATCGAAGCGGGCCAGACGACGTTCGGCCATCGCTTCCTGGCGCCCGCTGCCATCCGCGTAAAGCGCTTCGACGACTATGTGACTGCGCTTGAGCGCGCCAAGGTCGTGCTCGATATCGATCGCCGCAAGGACATCATCCGCGGCGATGCCGACCAGCTTGCCTTCGCGCAGGGGCTGACCGTCATTCATGACGAGGGCCTGCTGGAAGAGGTGGCCGGTCTCGTCGAGTGGCCCAATGTGATGGTGGGGTCGTTCGATCCCGAATTCCTGAAGCTTCCCGAAGAAGTCATCATTGCCACCATTCGCGCCAACCAGAAGTGTTTCTGCCTGCGCGATGCCTCTGGGAAACTGGCGCCGAATTTCATCATCACCGCCAACACCATTCCGTCTGATGGCGGCGCGGTGGTTGTGGCCGGCAATGAGCGTGTTATCCGCGCGCGCCTGTCGGACGCCGCCTTCTTCTATCAGGGCGACCTCGCCATTCCTCTCGAGCACGGCCTGCCCAAGCTCGAAGACATGGTGTTCCACGCCAAGCTCGGCACGCAGTTCGCCATGGTCGAACGGCTGGTGAAACTCGCGGCCGAAATCGCGCCGCTCGTGGGCGCCGATGTCGAAAAGACCAAGCGTGCCGCCATGCTCGCCAAGGCCGATCTCGTCACCGGCATGGTCGGCGAATTCCCGGAATTGCAGGGGCTGATGGGGCGCTACTACGCGACGGCGCAGGGCGAGCCGGCGGAAATCGCTAATGCGCTGGAGCTGCACTATAAGCCCGTCGGTCCCTCGGACCGCGTGCCGACCGAGCCCGTTTCCATCGCCGTGGCGCTGGCCGACAAGCTCAACGTGCTGTCGAGTTTCTGGTCGATCGACGAAAAGCCGACCGGCTCGCGTGACCCCTTCGCGCTGCGTCGTGCGGCGCTTGGTGTGATCCGTATCGTCACCGAGAACGGGCTCAGTTTGTCTCTAACAGATCTACTGCGCAAAGCATATCATCTGACTATTCTTGGCATGCAGCGAGGCAATCTTCTCGTGTATTTTGACGACGGGGATGTGGGACTTGTGACCATCACCGCCGCTTTTACTGAAGACGGTCGGTTCAAAACCTCCGTTCCGGATTCCGCAGACTTCTATGTGGTCCGAGACGACGAGAAACACGATACGTCCGGCACCGTGGGGTTCAAGAGCAGCGTCGCAGATGCCGATGTCATTGGCACTTTTGTTTCAACAGTATCTATTTGCAGTGGCCTTCTCGCTTTCTTCCATGACCGCTTAAAGGTGTCGCTGCGCGATGCTGGTGCGCGGCATGATCTGGTCGATGCCGTTATCTCCGCCGAGAGCAATGACATCCTGCAGATCACCCAGCGGGCCGAGGCGCTGTCTAGCCTGCTGTCGAGCGACGATGGCAAGAACCTTCTCGCCGGCTATCGCCGTGCTGCCAATATCCTGGCGGCCGAAGAGAAGAAGGATGGAAAATCCTATGCCGGCGCGGTCGATCAGGCGGCGCTGAAGCTGGCCGAGGAAGAGGCGTTGGCATTTGCCGTTGATGCTGTCCACGCTTCTGTCGCGAGCCACGTTGGCAAGGACGACTACAAGGGCGCCATGGGCGAGTTGGCCACGCTCCGCGCGCCGGTGGATGCGTTCTTTACGGCCGTGCTCGTCAACGATGCCGATCCGGCCGTGCGTACCAATCGCCTGAACCTGCTCGCGCGGCTGCGCGACACCATGCATCTCGTGGCCGATTTCGGCAAAGTCGCCGGTTAAGGAAACAAAAGATGAGCGTCGGCCTTCTTGCTTTGCTTGATGATGTGGCCGGCCTCGTGAAGGTCGCGGCCGCGTCGCTGGATGACGTGGCCGGACAGGCGGCCAAGGCCGGGGTCAAGGCGGCTGGGGCTGTCATCGACGATGCGGCGGTGACCCCGAACTACGTGCAGGGTTTTACCGCCGATCGCGAATTGCCCATCGTGGGCAAGATTGCCTGGGGCTCGGTCAAGAACAAGCTGCTGTTCCTGCTGCCGGCGGCGCTGCTGCTGAGCTTTTTTGCGCCCTGGCTGATCACGCCGCTGCTGATGATCGGCGGTGCCTACCTTTGCTATGAAGGCGCCGAGAAGATTTTCCATATGCTCGCCCCGCATGAAGCCGAGCATCATGAGGCCTCGTTGGAGCCGGCTGCGCTCAATCCGCAGAGCCTTGAGGACAAGAAGGTCGCCGGCGCGATCCAGACCGATTTTATTCTTTCGGCCGAGATCATGACCATTATCCTTGCGGCCATCGAAGTGCCCGATTTCTGGACCCGCGCCGCCATTTTGGCGGTGGCCGGTGTCGGTATCACGGTGATCGTCTATGGGGCCGTGGCGCTGATCGTCAAAGGCGACGATTTCGGGGTGTTCATGGCCCGCAATGGCCGCACGCCGGTCGGTCGTGGCTTTGGCCGCGGACTTGTGGTCGGCATGCCCTATTTCATGCAGGTGTTGAGCATTGTCGGTACCGCGGCGATGACCTGGGTTGGTGGCTCAATCGTGGCGCATGGTCTCTATGAGTTCGGCTTTACCGGACCGGAAATCGTCATCGAAACGGCGGCTCATTGGGCTGAGCACACTTTCCCGGCCATTGCCGGGTTTGCCGGCTGGTTCGCGACGGCCTTCGTGGACTTCTTTATCGGCCTGATCCTCGGCGCGCTGCTGATCCCGGTGGCGGGCTATGTCATTGCGCCGAGCTTGAAGGCGATCAAGGGCTTGCTGCCGAAGCGGGCTTAGGCGTCTCGCCAGTCACGACGTCATTCCCGCGAAAGCGGGAATCTCTCTTCATGCGCCCGAAACAGAGATCCCCGCTTTCGCGGGGATGACATCGAGCTTTTGAGGCGGGTGTGGCCGTCAGAACGGCGGCGCAAAGCTCTCGGGCGCCTTCTTCTGCTTGAAGGGCGCCATGCCTTCGCGGGCCAGTTCGTCGGCGCGTTCGTTAAGTTCGTCGCCGGCGTGGCCCTTGACCCAGTGCCAGGAAATCTGGTGGCGCTTGGTGGCTTCGTCGAGCGCCTGCCAGAGTTCGACATTTTTCACCGGCTTCTTGTCGGCTGTTTTCCAGCCGTTTTTCTTCCAGCCGTGAATCCAGCTCTGGACGCCGTTCTTCACATATTGGCTGTCGGTGTGAAGTTCGACCGCGCAGGGGCGGGAGAGGGCGTTGAGCGCCTCGATGGCGGCGGTCAGCTCCATCTTGTTGTTCGTGGTCAGCGCCTCGCCGCCCTTGAGCTCCTTGCGGTGCTGGCCGAACTGCAAAATGGCGCCCCAGCCGCCGGGGCCGGGATTGCCCGAACAGGCGCCGTCGGTGTGGATGATGACGGAAGTGCTCATGCGCTTGGCCCCCGGCGCAGGATGTAGAACTGATGCGGCATGTCGGCCACGTTTCCCTGATGTGTCTCGATCATGCCGATCTTTTCAAGCACGCGCCGCGAGGCAGCGTTTTGCATATGGGCAAAACCGATGAAATGGTTTTCGGGGCGATTGGCGAAGAACCAGTTGCGGAGGCCCAGCGCGATCTCGCTGGCATAGCCCTGGTTCCAGTGCTCTGGGGCCAGCGAATAGCCGATTTCCGGCTCGCCTTCGAAGGGCGAAAAGCCGGCGCGCCCGATAAAGGCGCCGTCGCTCTTTCGCTCGATGGCAAACTTGCCGATGCCGTGATCGGCATATTCGAGGCGCCAGCCGGCGATACGCTCGACGGCCTTGGCTCTGTCATAGACGCGGCCCTGCGCATCGAGATAGCGCGCGACCTCGGGATTGGCATGCATGGCCCAGAGCGGATCGACAAGGTCGTCGCGCCAGGGCACGAGCCGCAGCCGGTCAGTCTCCAGCGCGTGGAGTGGGATCATCGCCCCGAGGCCACTTCGAGATTGCGCAGCACTTTGGGGATGTTGAAGGCGATGTTTTCTTCGGCCGTGGTCTTGGTCTCGACCGCAACGTCATAACGTGCGGCAAAGGCGTCGATCACTTCTTCGACGAGGCTTTCCGGCGCCGAGGCACCGGCGCTGACGCCGAGGGACTTGATATCGCCATAGAGCGACCAGTCGATTTCGCTGGCGCGGTCGACGAGGGTCGCGACCTTGCAGCCGCTGCGGAGGGCCACTTCGACAAGGCGCTGCGAATTGGACGAATGCGGCGAACCGACAACGATCATCGCGTCCACCAGCGGCGCCACGGCCTTGATCGATTCCTGGCGATTGGTGGTGGCGTAGCAGATGTCTTCCTTGTGCGGTCCGTTGATGGACGGGAAGCGCGCACGCAGCGCCGCGACGATTTCGCGCGTGTCATCGACGCTGAGCGTTGTCTGCGTCACGAAAGCGAGCGTCTCGGGTTTTTTGGGCGTGAAGACATTGGCGTCGGCCACGGTCTCGATGAGCGTGACGGCGCCTTCGGGCAACTGGCCCATCGTGCCGATCACTTCGGGGTGACCGGCATGACCAATAAGAACGATTTCGTGGCCTTCGTCGAAGTGGCGCGAGGCTTCCACATGCACCTTGCTCACGAGCGGGCAGGTGGCATCGAGGAAGAACATATTTCGCGATTTGGCATCGGCCGGCACGCTTTTGGGCACGCCATGGGCCGAAAACACCACCGGGGCTTCGGTCTCGGGGATCTCGTCGAGCTCTTCGACAAAGACCGCGCCCTTGGCCTTAAGCCCTTCCACCACGTATTTATTATGCACGATGGCATGGCGCACATAGACGGGAGCGCCGTATTTCTGCAGCGCCAGCTCCACGATCTGGATGGCGCGATCGACGCCTGCGCAGAATCCGCGCGGCGCGCATAACAGAATGTCGAGGTGTGGCCGTTTTTCCATGAGAGATCAGATGCTTTCCGCTTCGGGCCAAGTCAAGTGCTGTTGCAGCCGCACCGAAGCCTGAGGCAGTATGAGGTCACAATGATGTCAGGGACGGTTTTACGGTGAGTCTTGCGCAGGAAATGTTTGCGATTGCCCCTGCCGAGGGGAAGGCAAACCTCACCGCCGCCCAATTGAAGCTGCTGGCCGGCAAGGCCCGCTGGATTTTCCGCGTCGGCGAGGCCGGTTTTCCGACGGTTCCGACCATCGCGATCACGCGTGCCGCCTGGGAGGCACTGCAGGCCGAGCGGACCCGGCTCGATGCGCGACTGCGGACCCATTGGATCGCTTGCCTCTTCAAGCTCGTGGCCAAGGATGGCAAGGCGCCCATGCTAGTTGTGCGCACGTCGGCCGCCAGCCACAATAGCGGGTTGCAGCCGGCGCGCACCGGCATAGCCGCGCCGACGGCGCCCGAGGATTCCGTCGACCCGACAAGGCCGCTGGCCAAGGCCATCAAGCAGGCCTTTGAAAGCTATGGTTTTTCGCAGGGTGGTTGGGCGAATTTCCGCGGCGAAGATGACCGCGCCCGGCAGATCGTGCTGATTCAGGCGACGGCAGAGGGTGAGCTTGAGCAGTTTCTGACCCGCAATGCGGCGACGGGCGCGTTGGGGCCGGCGCCGCTCAACGGTGCTGCTTTGCCGCGCCTGCCCGAATCCATCGGCTCGCTGATTTCGCTGCTCGATGCCAAGGCCGGGCGGCACATGGCCTGCCTCGTCGCCATCCATCGCGGCAAGGTGCAGTTCCTCTCGGCCCGGCCAGTGCAGGCTTCGGCTGCGGCGGAGCTCGAGGCGGCTGTCGATCGCGTGCAGAACAAGATCTGGTCGCCGCACCATGCCGTCAGCCGCGTCGATCCCAATCGCCTGCCGCAATTGCTGCATCCGCGCATCAAGTCGACCGAGGATGTCACCCCGATCGCTACGGGCCTTGGGGTTTCGCCCGGCGCGGCGAGCGGCATTATTACGTTCTCTGCCGAGGATGCGGCGCGGCTGCGCGCTCGCGGCAAGCACTGCATTCTGGTGGTCAACGAGACCGGGCCGGCCGACATCGAGGGCATGAAGGCGGCGACGGGCATTCTCACCGCCCGCGGCGGCATGACCAGCCATGCCGGTGTGATTGCGCGTATTACGGGCAAGCCTTGCGTCGCCGGCGTGCGCACGCTGTCGGTTGATACGGTGGAGATGGTTTGCCGCATCGGTTCGCGCGAGCTGCGGCCGGGCGATCGGCTCACCATCGATGGCAGCGATGGTTCGGTCTATCTCGGCACGCTGCCGCTGGCCCAGCCCCATATTGGCGGCAATATCGGCACGCTGCTCGGCTGGTCCGATGCCAGCCGGTCGATTGCCGTTCGTACCAATGTGGAAACGGTTGAGTCCGCTGCCACCGCCTTGAGCTTCGGTGCGGAGGGCATTGGCCTCGCGCGGTCCGAGCACATGTTCTTCTCGCCCGAGCGCCTCGTGGCTTTGCGACGCATGATCCTCTCCGAAGACGAGGAGGCGCGCAGCCTTGCAGTGAATGGCCTCGTTGATTTCCAGACCGGCGACTATTCGGCGCTGTTCTCGGTGATGGGGGGGCTGCCGGTGACGGTGCGGCTCTTTGATCCGCCGCTGCATGAATTCTTGCCTCGTAACGATGAAGAGATCGAGGAAACGGCGGCGTCGCTTGGCGTGGCGGTACGGGCGCTGCGCCTGCGGCTTGAGCGCATTGCCGAGGTGAACCCGATGCTTGGGCATCGCGGTGTGCGTTTGGCCATCACCTATCCCGAAATCCTGCAGATGCAGATGCAGGCGGTGATTGCCGGGGCGCGGGAGGCCAGTGAGCGGCTGAACAAGCCGATCCCGGTGGAAGTGATGGTTCCCTTCGTGTCGACGGCCAGCGAGGTCGCCTGGGTGCGCGAACGCACCATGGCCATCGTCGCCAATTCGGGCCTCTTGAAATCGGAAAAGGTGAAATTCTCATTCGGGACGATGATCGAACTGCCGCGCGCTTGCCTTCGGGCCGGGGATATTGCCGGCATGGTCGATTTCATCTCCTTCGGGACGAACGATCTGACGCAGACGACCTTTGGCATTTCGCGCGACGATGCGCCGACCTTCCTCACTGTCTATCAGCGCAAGGGCATTTATGAGCGCGACCCTTTCGTCACCATCGACGAGAAGGGCGTGGGCGAGATGATCTCCATTGCCATCCAGCGGGGCAGGGCGGCCAATCCACGGCTGAAGATCGGCATTTGCGGGGAGCATGCAGGCGATCCGGTATCGCTGAAATTCTTCTCGGGGCTTGGGGTCGACTATGTCAGCTGTGCGCCCTACCGCGTGCCGGTGGCGCGGCTGACGCTGGCGCAAGCGGCAACCTGACGCGCCACACTTTTCCATGAAGCCATTTTAATCGCGGGCATTGGTCACGATATAAGAACGTGACAAAAGACTAGCGAGACTAATGGGGGGATAATGCTGGTGATTGGGATCAGGGGTTTCGCGACGCTGACTATGCTTGGCGCCATGTTTGCGGCCCCGGCCTTTGCTCAGTCCGGGGCGCAATGCGCTGCCATCGGCGGCGATAGCGAGCGTCTTGCCTGTTATGACGCGATCTTTCGCGATGGCGCCGGGGCGACCGAGGCGCTGAGCGTGAGCTTTGAGTCCGAACAACTTATCCCGGCGCGGCCGAGCGGGCGGCAGCCTGCGACGATGACCATTGCCTGCGAGGCGGGGAACCTCAGCGTGGCCTTTGCCTATGCGGGAAACACGATGTCGGCGCTGGGGCGCGATGCGGGGATTACCCTGCAGGTCGATCTGCAATCGCCGCGCAGCCGCACGCTGCTGGTCAATGCCAGCAATACGGCGCTGGTGATCGACAAGACCGCCGACACACTGGCTTTTCTCGATATGCTGGCAGGGGCGCAGAACCTGACGACGCGGGTGACGCCAGTCAATTCCCGGTCCTTGTCCGTGCGCTTCAGTCTTGCCGGTGTGCTTGAACAGGTGGAGCCAGTGCGAGCCGCCTGTACATAGGTACTGCGACAAATCCGCCAATCACATTTCTGCCCTCTGATGGCCGCGCTTTGACCCTTTGCGCGCCCGTTTACCTATTTACTCGGCGCTAACCTTAATCAGAGATCATCACGATCGTCGGCATTTTAGCGTCACTTTTGCCGGTCTTGTTCGTGTTGCGTAGCGTTGAGTTGAGTAGAGTTTATGGCCCATCCACACCGGCCGGTCGTGCGTCAGCACGCGGCTAGAGCGGTTCGCCGGGGATTGCCCGTCGCCAGGACGATGGCGTTGGGCGTTGTTGCGTCCCTTGCTTACGCAGGCCTTGCCGGCGGCGCCTTTGGCCCGTCCGCTGATCTGCCCCAGACACAAACTGCAAAGCCCAACCTTGCCCTTGCGAGCCTGAGCTATTCCGGCGCCGATCCGGTCATCACCGGTTCTGTCGACCATCTGTTTGATTCAATTAGCTTTACCGGCCCCAATCGGTCCGAAAAGACCGATCGCTACAAGCCGGTCGTCGATGTCGTTGCCTTCTCGAAGAATTTTGAGGAAGCCCGCGTCCGCATTGCTTCGTTGCGCGATCCGGCGGGCGATCCGAATGTGCTCGGCCAGTCGCGCATTGCAGAGCTTGAAGACGCGCCCGAAGAAGTGGGCCCGCGCATGTCGGTGGCGTCAATCGACCCGGCGACTGCCGCGGCGCTCGACGCCATTGCCGGTATCGCGCCGCAGACCGCCTCGCTGACGCCGACCGATCCGATCCCCGCCATGGCCTCGGAACAGCTGGCCTATGCCCGCGCCAATGCGCCGGTAACCGGGGCCTATTCGACGACGGCACCGGTTGAGGTTTCGGACCGCGAAAAATGGTGCCTGGCGACCGCTATCTATTTTGAGGCCCGTGGCGAGGCCTATCGCGGCCAGGTTGCCGTGGCGCAAGTGGTGATGAACCGGGTGAAGGATCATCGCTATCCCGATACCATTTGCGGCGTGGTGTTCCAGAACCAGAACAAGCGCAACGCTTGCCAGTTCTCCTTCGCTTGCGACGGTATTCCGGAAGTGATCAGCGAGCGTGAGCCCTGGGTCCAGGCCGAGGACATTGCCGACCGCTATCTCAATGGCGAACTCTATCTGACCGAAGTGGGCACTGCCACGCACTACCACGCGACCTATGTGCGCCCCACCTGGGCCCCGCGCATGGAAAAGGTGACCCAGATCGGGCTGCACGTCTTCTACAAGTTCAAGCGCGGTTGGCTATTTGGTTAGCAATACCAATAGCTTGCGGTCGAGATGCAGGTGGAAGTCCGCGTCTCGCCGCGATGCGTCTTGTAGCTGGAAATCGAGACGTAGGAATTGCCGCTAGAGGTCTTGAGGCGGGTCCACTGGCCGTTGTTCCAGCTTGAAAAGCTGAAATTATTCCGTGGGTTATCGGGTTCGATGACGCCGGGATACTGCACATGGGCCGAGTCGATCCCGTCACTCGAATAGGTGCCGGTGGACGTGCGCTTGATGGTGACATAGCTCACCCGCCCGGCCTCGATCTTCTTGATCATCTGCGTGTCGAGCGGGTCGGTGGACACCCAATCCTCGTAACGAACGCCATTCTCCTCGTCGAGGATGAGCAGCTTGCTCGGATCGAAGCCATCGGCGCTGGCGGGGGCGAGGGACAGCACGAGCGCGGCTGTGATCAGGCTCAAAAGCGAGGGCAGGGTCGGCAGGTTCATGGCAGGCGTCCCATTCTGATCCAGTGCGAGCGCACACTATTAACGGATCAGTAACCATGCACACGCGACGAAGCGACCCTTTCCTTAAGCCTTGGTTAATTCTGACACGGGTTCAGGGGGCGGGGATAAGTTCTGCGATGGCCTCGAAAGTGGCGATGAAGCGATCATGCGCTTCACGCGTCGGCCAGGGCTGGATCAGGCGGTCGAACTGCTCGATTTCGAAAGCCGCAACGCCCGGTTCGCCAAAGAATTTTATGGCTTCCGCGGGTTCGAAGCCGGCAAGGCTGGTGGCCTCGAAATAGGCCGCTTCCTGGTCGGCTTTTTTCATCTGTTTTTTCAGGGGGACAGATTGGGTCGCGGGCAGCGAGAAGCGCAGATAGATCGCTGAAAGCAGGCGGTTTTCGACGTCCTTGTAGTTTCCGCCCATCGCCGTCTTGAAGGGGGAAATGATGTCGCCCATGACATATTCGGGCGCGTCGTGGAGGAGCGTCTGGAGAAGGTGCGCGGGCGCGGCCTCGGGGTTCGAGGCGCGGAAGAGTTCGAGCACGAGGACGGAGTGCTGCGCGACGGAAAAGGGATAATCGCCAATGGTTTGGCCATTCCAGCGCGCAACGCGGGCCAAACC
Organism: Devosia sp.; assembly: GCF_024707125.1. Classification (GTDB taxonomy): domain Bacteria; phylum Pseudomonadota; class Alphaproteobacteria; order Rhizobiales; family Devosiaceae; genus Devosia. The sequence continues at coordinate 51,410 of NZ_JANQAH010000002.1, read as the reverse complement.
GTGGGCGATGTCGGACAGCTCCACATCGACCGGCGAGGGGTCAAGAATATCGAGACGGCGACCCGACAGCATGCGCTGCCAGGCACGTGAGCTTGTGCGGGCCATAGGGGTCGAGTTCGTTAGCAGACTGTTGGCGGTGACACTAACAGATGCGTCCGATTCGAGAAGGAATGGTGAAAGGGTGAGGGAGGTCTGGGTGTTTCCACCAGTACATCCAGTCAAACCGACACCCCCTCCCAGCCTCCCCCGTCAAGGGGGAGGTGCTGCATCGAGTTTTGGCACGGATCACGCCTTGTCCACTGAACCGGCACCCTCCCCTTGCGGGGAGGGTTGGGGAGGGGGATGTGCGGCAGGAAGCTACTCGGCGTCTTCGGTGACGGCTTCGCCGAACTGATACGTCGCCCAGGTGGGGAGGGCGAGGGTGACGGGTTTGCCATCCACCGTGGCAGCGGCGATGTCGGTGATGCGGTCGAGGCGGAGGATGGCCATGGCTTTGCCGTCGACGACCTGGCCGATCGTGCCGGCTTCGCGGCCCCCGGCGATGACGGGGGTGCCGGTGGGCGCGTCGATGCCGGAGACGATGACGGGGCGGCGGCGGGCGGTGCCGCGGTGTTTCATGCGGCTGACGACTTCCTGGCCGACATAGCAGCCTTTGACGAAGTCGATGCCGTCGAGGATGTCCATGCCGATGTCATGGGCAAAGGTGTCGTTGGCGGGGAAGTCGTTGCCTTGGTGCAGGATGCCATTGGCAATGCGGGCGGCGTGATAGGCGGCGTCGTCGCTGGACCAGTCGGTCGTGGCTTCGACGGGCGCAATAATGCGAAAACCGAGGGCGACGGGGCCGCGGCGGTCCTTGTGGGAGAGGTCGGAGGCTTCGGTCGCAAAACCCAGGCGGTGGGTTTCGCGGAGATCGTCGATCTCGACCTTGGCGCGGAGGCGGTACATGCGCATGCGCTTGAAGAAATCGTCGGCAACGGACTGGTGGACGTCGAGCCAGAGCGCGTCTTCTGCCCAACCGGCGAGGCCTTCGGCGAGAATCTTGCCCTGTGGGGAGAGGAGAGCCCAAAGGCTCGCGGGTTCTTCGGGGGAGGTGGGCATGACGCCGGTCACGACATCATTGATGAGGCGATGCGCTTCGGGACCGGAGAAGCGAAAAACAACGCGGTCGTTGCGCAGATGAATGGTCATGATGCCTTGCCTCACGGAGTTTTCCTCCGCTAAACCAGCCCTGAACCGGAACCAGCGGAGACCGCAGACATGGCGCAGTACGACACGATTTTCAAGAACGCCACGGTGGTCAATCACGATGGCGAAGGTCTCGCCGATATTGCGGTGAAGGGCGGCAAGATCGTTGCGCTCGGCACGATCACGGGCGATGCGGCCGAGGTTGTTGATTGCAAGGGCCTGCATATCCTGCCCGGTGTGATCGATACGCAGGTGCATTTCCGCGAGCCGGGCCTGACGCACAAGGAAGACCTGGAGACGGGTTCGCTCGGCGCGGTCATGGGCGGGGTGACAGGCGTGTTCGAAATGCCCAATACCAATCCGCTGACGACGACCCGCGAAACGTTTGAAGCCAAGATCGCGGCGGGCACCAATCGCATGCATTGCGATTTTGCCTTTTACATCGGCGGCACGCACGAGAATGTCGGCGAGCTGGCTGTGCTCGAAAAGCTGCCGGGCTGTGCGGGCGTAAAGGTGTTTATGGGCTCGTCCACCGGCTCGCTGCTGGTGCAGGACGATGCGGGTGTGGAGGCAATCCTGCGCGCGATTTCGCGCCGCGCCGCTTTTCACTCGGAAGACGAATATATGCTCGAAGAGCGCAAGCATCTGCGCGTGCCGGGCGATCCGTCGAGCCATCCGGTCTGGCGCTCGCCCGAAGTGGCGATGAGTTGCACGACCCGGCTGGTCAATCTGGCGCGCAAGACCGGCAAGCGCATCCATGTGCTGCATATCTCGACCAAGGAAGAGATCGTCTATCTCGCCGACCACAAGGACGTGGCCTCGGTGGAAGTGACCCCGCACCATTTGACGCTGGACGAGACGGCTTACACGCGGCTCGGGACCTATGCGCAGATGAACCCGCCGGTGCGCGACAAGATCCATCGGGAAGGCATCTGGAAGGGTGTCGAAAATGGGGTGGCCGATATTCTCGGCTCCGACCATGCGCCGCATACGCGCGAGGAAAAGGACCATGCTTATCCCGCCAGCCACTCGGGCATGACCGGCGTGCAGACGCTGGTGCCGACCATGCTGGACCATGTGAATGCGGGCAAGCTGAGCCTGCAGCGCTTTGTCGATATGACGAGCCATGGGCCGAACCGGCTGTTTGGCATTGCCGGCAAGGGGCGGATTGCGGTCGGCTATGATGCCGACCTCACCATTGTCGACATGAAGCGGCGCGAGACCATCACCAATGAGTGGATCAAGAGCCGCGCCGGCTGGACGCCCTATGATGGGGTTGAGGTGACCGGTTGGCCGGTGGGCACGATTGTGCGTGGGCACAAGGTGATGTGGCAGGGCGAGCTGACGACGCCGAGCAAGGGGCAGCCGATGCGGTTTCTTGAGGCGCTGCCGGCCCAAGCGTGACAAGGACACGCCCGCCCCCCTCCTGGAGGGAAGGGTTCACTGCTTCGTGGCTCTCCTTCACCCCACCCTCATTCCCTCCCCATCAAGGGGAGGGAGGCGCTTGCCTCAATGACACGGCTCTTTCGTCTCCCTCCCCCTTGTGGGAAGGGATCAAGGGTGGGGGCGGCTCAATCCCCCGCGACAAAGGCTGTCCATTCGCCGGTGTTACTAATGAAGACGCGCCAATAGTACCAGGCCTGCAATTCCTGCAGTTCGGTGAGCTGGTCGGCATCGAGCAGGCGATAGGCGTCGACGGTTTGCTCGGGCGTCAGTGTCGCCAGGTCGAGCTCGGCGAGATAGGGCCAGACATAATAGGTCGTGCCTTCTCCATCGGGGAAATAGGCATAGGGCTGGTCGAGAAGGTCGAGCAGGAGGCCGAGAATCTGGTGGCCTTTCTCGTCTTCGGAAGTGCCCTTGAGATAGGCGACGGCGTCGTCGGGGCCGCCATAGCTGACCGTGGGCGGGTGCTCCTGGGCTTCCATGATCGGGCGCAGGGCTTCGATATCGCCGGAGCGGGCCGCCGCGATAAGGGCTTCGCGCTTGGCGCGGACGGGTTCGGGAAGCAGGGAGAGATCGGAACTGATCTCCGGCACCGGCCAGACTTCAGCATCCTGGGCAAGAGCGGGCGTCGCGAAAAGGGCGACGGCGGCAAGGGCGAAAAAGACGGTGCATGGCAATCTCCTCGGCCCCATTGAGAGGGATCGGGAGATTTTAGGCAAGCGGTCTCGTTACTGGAGAATGCGCTCGAGATTGTATTCGCCGGTGCGGATACGGTCGGGCAGCTGCGCGATGAGCTCGGCGGTCGCTTCATCGCCATGCATGCGCACGAAAGTGGCGAGCGCGGCAAAGAGCGAAGCATGGGCGAGGGCTGCGGTTTCGAGCCCGTCTTCCTCGGCTTCGTTCCAGGCTTCGGCCAGGTATTCGAGCGCAATCTGACGCTCGGCCTGACCCTGTTCAAACGGGCCCTGGCCAGATGCCGACGAGAAAATTGACTTGGTGGTGCTCATGCATGATCCCGTAGCACGCACCCCGTCCATTGGCGCGGCAGAAGTAAGCCGAAGGTTAACGGGAGGTAGGCAATTGCAGCTTTTTCCCGCCCCGCCTATTCGGCAAAGCGCGTATGGATGGCGCGGGCGAGCTGCTGGGCTTCAAAGAGCAGGCGGCTCAGCGCCTCGCGCGAGGCAGGGGTGCAATGGCGGTGGAGCCGCGAAAAGCCGGTATAGCCGGTGTTGAAGGCCCCGGCGAGGCGCTGGCGGCGGTCTTCGTCGGGCTCGTCGAGCGAGATCAGCTCGGCCATCTGGGCGCGCCAGTCTTCGGTGCCGGTTTTGCACAGCGGCTGCAGATAGTAGAGGCTGCCCATGACCTCGGCGAGCCGCTCCATCTGCCGCTGATAGGGCGGGTCGATGGCGAAGGACGGCACGACGGCGCAGAGCACCATGACAAGGCTGATGACGGGGCGGAGGAAAGCGCGCATGCGGCCTCTTACCAGTTTTGGCCCAGAACCTTGAAGCACTCTTTGATCACGTCATCGAGGCGGGACGTGGTGCGGAGCGCGATCAGCATGCCGGGATCGACCCATTTGTGGTCCGAGATTTCGTCGGACGGTTTTACCGTGCCGACATAGTCGGTCGTGGTGAAGACGGCGAGGCGATAGGTGCCGTCGCGGCCAAGCTCCTGGGTGATGACGTGGCGCGGATTGCGCACGGTGAGGCCAAGCTCTTCCTGCACCTCGCGAATGGCGCATTGCTCGACGGTTTCAGTCGGCTCCATGCGGCCACCCGGAAAGGTCCAGAGATTCTGGTATGGCGCGAAGGCGCGCTTAATAAGCAGGATTTTGCCGTGGCGTACGATGCCGACACTGGCGGCGTTAGGTTGGTCGGTCATGGCCGGAGCTGGTTTGCGATTCGTCACTCGAGGCCATAAGTGTACCTCAAAGAGTTTCAATTCCCCCTTTCATTCCCGACAAAGGCTGGGGGAGGTCGCGATCGAGCGAGAAAAATATGTGCGGACGCTATGCGGTGACCCTGCCGCCCGAAATGATGGCGCAGCTTTTTCAGCTGCTGAACACGCTGCCGATGATGCCGCGGTACAATGTGGCGCCGACCCAGCCGGTCGCGGCCATCTGGGAAGAGGGCGGGCGGCGCGAGGGGCATTTTGCGCGCTGGGGGCTGGTGCCGCGCTGGGTAAAGGACCCGCGCGAATTTCCGCTGCTGATCAATGCGCGGGCCGAGAGCATGCGGGAAAAGCCGGCTTTTCGCGATGCGCTGAAGCATGGGCGCTGCGTGGTGCCGGCGAGCGGTTATTATGAATGGCACACCGGGCCAGACAAGAAAAAGCGCCCCTATTACATCACGCGCGCTGACGGCGAGCCGATGGCGCTGGCAGGGCTTTATGTGACCTGGAGCGGGCCGGAGGGCGAGGAGGTCGATAGTGTTGCCACTATTACTGTGGCGGCCAATCGGCAGCTCTCGGTGGTGCACGATCGGATGCCGGCGATCTTGATGGGCCGGCAGCAGATCGATGATTGGCTGAATGTGCGCGAGGTTCGTGCCGAGGACGCGGCGCAGATGGCGCTGCCGCTTGAGGATGGGGTGTTGAAATTCCATCCGGTGTCGACGCGGGTCAATTCGGCGCGGGATGATGATCCCGGGTTGATCGTGGAAGTGACCGAGGAAAAGCCGGAGCCGGTGGTGGTGAAGGTGAAGAAGGCTGCCGGCGGTGGTGGCGGGCAGATGGATTTGTTTTAGGACGATCGCACAGACACCACGATCGTCATTGCCGGGCTTGTCCCGGCAATCCACCTCGCCTCCGCATGGACTACCGGGACGAGCCCGGTAGTGACGATGGAGGGGATGTGGTCGGGTTCGATCGGAAGCGGCGTCTGACCTACATTATCTCGAAATAACCCAATGCATCGCCCATGGCTTCTTCTTCCCAGCCCAGGTGGGAGAGCAGCACGCGTTCGAGCGCGTGGTAGATTTCGCGCGCGTCGTTAAAGCGGGTTTCGCTCGGCTCCGCCGCGAGGTCGTTGAGGGCGGCGACGAGACGTTCGAGCAATTCGTGGACGACGATGTGCTCGGCCGTGAGGCGGTCGGCGATGGCCTTGAAGGCGGGGCCTTGCTGGCCGAGCACGGGGAAGAGGTGGTGGTCCTCGATCGTGTGGTGGGTATTCACGATGCCGCAGTGCTGGCCGCAGAGATTACCAAAGCGCCGATAGTTGGCGACCATGGCCATGTTGTCCGTCTCGGCGGCGATGTCGGCCAGAGTGGCCTGACGGGCATTGGCGCGCTCGATGAGTTTTCCCAGCGTGACCATGTTGTCGCGCAGGTGATCGTGGATCATGCGCAGGTGATGGCCGGGCGCGCGCTGGGCCGCGGTGAGGTTTTCCAGAACGGGAACGGGCGGACGCGTGGCGTCGTCGAGGAATTTGATGTCGAGCAGCATGGCGGAGAGATGGGGCAGGGAGAGGCTCGGCGCAAGAACGCACATTGGGGGTACTGGGTAACATGGGGACTCGCGCAGGATGTCATTCCCGCGAAAGCGGGAATCCCTCTGGTACAAGATGAGATCCCCGCTTTCGCGGGGATGACGCGGTGAGAGAGGGAAGGCGCTACCCGAGCATCTTCCCGGGATTGAGAATCCCATTGGGATCGAGCGCGGTCTTGATGGCGCGCATCATTTCCAGCGCGACCGGGTCTTTCACATGCTTGAGGAGGTCCGTCTTCAGCTGCCCGATGCCGTGTTCGGCTGAGACGGAGCCGCCGAGCTTCAGCACGACTTCGTAGATCACCTCGTGCAAGGCTTCGTCATATTGCGCCATAAAGGCCTTGGAGTCCGCCCCGGCGGGCTGGGAAAAGTTGAAGTGGATATTGCCGTCGCCCATGTGGCCGAAGGGGACGGGGCGGATGCCGGGGGAGAGGCGTTCGGCGGCAGCTGAGCCTTCGGCGATGAGGGCCGGGACGGCGGCGATGGGGACCGAGACGTCGTGCTTGATGGAAGCGCCTTCCTTGGACTGGCACTCGCTCATCTGCTCGCGGAACGCCCACATGCGGGTGCGGTCGGCGAGGGATTCGGCGATGACTGCGTCGGAGATGAGGGACTTTTCGAAGGTCGCTTCGAGGGCGGATTGCAGGGCGCCGGGTTCGGTGCCGGCCATGCGGGTGACTTCGATCAGCGCGTACCAGGGGAGGGGCTGGCGGTGGGGTCGGCGTCGAGCATGCCGTGGCGGAGCTGGAAATCGAGGCCGATATGGGGGATCAGCTCGAAGGCATTGAGGCGGCTGCCGAGGCGCTGGCGCATCAACTGGAAAACCTCGAGCGCGGCTTCGGGAGAGGCGACGTTGACGAGGGCGGTTTCGTGATCCTCGGGGAGCGGGAAGATTTTGAGGGTCGCGGCGGTGATGATGCCAAGGGTGCCTTCGGCGCCGACGAGCAGGTCTTTGAGGTCGTAGCCGGTATTGTCTTTTTTGAGCGCGTTCAGGCCCTGATAGAGCCTGCCGTCGGCGAGCACGGCTTCGACGCCCATGGTGAGTTCGCGGGCGTTGCCATAGGCGAGGACGTTGACGCCACCGGCGTTTGACGAGAGCACGCCGCCGATGCGGGCGGAGCCTTGCGAGGCGAGCCAGAGCGGGAACATGGCGCCTTGGGCTTCGGCTGATTTGTGGGCGTTTTCGAGAATGACGCCGGCTTCGGCGGTCATGACGCCGGCGGCGGTGTCGACCGAGCGCATGCGATCGAGGCGGGCGAGGCTGACGATGACTTCGGTGCCGAAGAGCGGAACCTGGGCGCCGACAAGGCCGGTATTGCCGCCCTGGGGAATGAGGCCGATACGGTTTGCATTGGCCCAGCGGACGACGGCCTGGAGCGCTTCGACGCTGGGCGGGGTGACGACGGCGGCGGCGGTCTTGTGGAAGCGCTTTCGGGGTTCGTTGAGCCAGGCGCTCATTTTGCTCGTGTCGCTGATGACGGCATCGGCGCCGACGATGGCGGCAAGGGCGGAGGCGATTTCGGCTGATGAAAGCGGCATGGGAACCTCGAAACGGCAGGTGGCACTCATGTGCCACAAGCGAGGGGGCGGTTCCAGATCAAGGCTTTCGGACATGGCAGCTTTCCGCCTTTGCCCTCTGGTATCGCAAGCGAAAATGGTTAGGGTGGCCGCGTCCATTCCTCTTAGCTGAAGGTCGCGCCCGGTCGGCGCGTTTATGCCCATGACTGCCCACGATTGGCCGGATTTCTATTTCGCTCGCCACGGCGAAACCGACTGGAACCGCGAACAGCGCTATCAGGGCAGCAAGGATATTCCGCTTAACCGCAAGGGGCAGATGCAGGCGGATGCCAATGGCATTCTGCTGCGCGAGATGCTGCAGCGCGAGGGTGTTGATCCCACGTCGCTCAATTGGTTCGCCTCGCCGCTGAGCCGGGCTTCGGAGACCATGGACCGCATGCGCGCGGCCTTTGACGTGGAACTGCCGCCGGTGATCCACGACAAGCGGCTGATCGAAATTTCCTTCGGAGCTTTTGAGGGCAGGCTGCATGCCGAGATCGCGCGCGAACAGGCCGCTTTTGCGCCGGGCGAGCGGGACGAGAGCTATTGGCATTTCCGGCCGCAGGACGGCGAGAATTATGATGACGTGGCGGTGCGCCTGCTCGATTTTGCGCGGGAGCTTACTCACCACGCGGTGGTCGTTGCTCATGGCGGCGTGCTGCGGGTGCTCTGGCATCTGGTGGAAGGCACCTCGCGCAAAGAGGTGATGAACTGGCCGCCTCCGCAGGGCGTCATTGCCCATTTCGTCGGCGGCAAGATGGCGCTGCACAAGGCGAAAAACACTTGGGATGCGCCGGTCGATTGACCTGACGCCTTCCGGTACCTAGAACCGCAGCCAACAAAGGGCGGCGCCATGTCTTTCAATACATTTGGGCATCTTTTCCGTTTCACCACCTGGGGTGAAAGCCATGGGCCGGCGCTTGGCGTGGTGGTCGATGGCTGCCCGCCGGGCATTATGCTGACGCCGGAAATCATCCAGCGCGATCTTGATCGGCGCAAGCCCGGGCAGAGCAAGTATACGACGCAGCGGCGCGAGGACGACGAGGTGAAAATCCTCTCGGGCGTGTTCGAGGACGAGCGCACCGATGGGCCGCGCACGACCGGGACGCCGATTTCGCTGCTGATCGAAAATACCGATCAGCGCTCCAAGGACTATTCGGAAATCCGCGACAAGTACCGTCCGGGACACGCTGATTTCACCTATGACCAGAAGTATGGCATTCGCGACTATCGCGGCGGTGGGCGCACTTCGGCGCGTGAAACGGCGGCGCGTGTGGCGGCCGGTGCGGTGGCGCGGCAGGTGCTGGCTGGGGTGACCATCCGCGCGAGCCTCGTGCAGGTTGGGCCGCACAAGATCGACTACAACAATTTTGACTGGGATCAGGTGGGCGAAAACCCGTTCTTCTGCGCCGATCCCAAGGCGGCTGAATTCTGGGCCGACTATCTCGATGGCATCCGCAAGGATGGCAATTCGGTGGGCGCGGTCATCGAGATCGTCGCTGAAGGCGTGCCGGCGGGCTGGGGGGCTCCGGTCTATGGCAAGCTGAGCGCGGACCTGGCTTCGGCCATGATGAGCATCAATGCGGTCAAGGCCGTGGAGATCGGTGATGGTTTTGGGGCGGCGGCGCTGACGGGCGTTGAAAATGCCGACCAGATGCGCGCGGGTGAGGGGCAGCCCTATTTCCTCTCCAATCATGCCGGCGGGATTTTGGGTGGGATTTCCAATGGCGACCCCATTGTGTGCCGCTTTGCGGTGAAGCCGACCTCGTCGATCATCACGCCGCGCCAGACGGTGACCACGGGCAATGAAGACGTCGATATCATCACCAAGGGGCGCCATGATCCTTGCGTGGGTATTCGCGCCGTACCGGTGGGCGAGGCGATGATGGCGTTGGTGCTGGCGGATCACATGCTGCGGCATCGTGGGCAGACCGGGCGCGAAGGCGCCGTGGGTTTCCAGCGGAACTAGGGCAATGACAGCCGCAGGCCGAAGAGGCCGCGGCTGACCTTTAGCGCGCCGCGTTCTTTCAGATATTCGACATGGGCGGCCATGGTCATCCTTGCGGCCAGGCGGATTCTTGCCGGCTGGGTCGGGTAGATCGCCCTCACCACAGCGCTGAGCGTTTTTGCGCCGTTGCCGACCGCGGCGAGGAGCTGGCCATTGCGCATGTGCCTGTGGACTTTAAGCGCTTCCGCATGGGCCGGGCCGTTGGCAATGGGGCCGCCATGGGCGGGGTGGTAGTGCCGGTAGGGCAGGGCGATGACTTTTTCGAGCGAGGCGAAATAATCGGCCATTGATCCGTCGGGCACAGCGACGAGGGTCGAGTTCCAGCCCATGACATGATCGCCGGATAACAAAATGTCGGCCTCGGGGAGGCCGAAGGCCAGGTGATTGGCGCAGTGGCCGGGTGTGGTGTGGACTATGACGGTCATATCGCCGGCGGTGATGGTTTCGCCATCGACGAGGGTGCGGTCGGGAATGAGATTCCAGTCGCAGGAGCGCTTGATTGGATTGCGCTCGAAGCGGCGGAGGGGGCGGGAGAGGCGGTGTCGCCCCCCGAACCAGAGCGGGACGACATAGCGCTGGGCGAGATCGGCCGCGGCGGCGCTGTGGTCGCGGTGGGTGTGGGTGAGGAGAATTGCGGTCAGGGGGCGGCCATCGATCGCGCGGTGGAGCGATTCGAGATGGGCTGCATCCTCGGGGCCGGGATCGACCACAGCCACCTTGTCTTTGCCAATGAGAAAACTGTTGGTGCCCGTGAAGGTGTAGGGCGAAGCGTTTGGCGCGGTGATGCGCGTAAGGCCTGGGGCCAGCGCGACGGCGGCACCGATCTCGGGGCGAAAGGCGGTATCGAAGGTGAGGGTGGAAAGCGGAGCCATTGCGCCAACAAAAATGACAGACTAGAACATGTCGACCGAACACGGCGCGCTCAGCAGCGCATCCGTGTCTTCTGCAAGAAAGGTATGAAATGGCCGTCACTTTGACCACGCCCAATACGCTGCTCGGCGCCTTCCAGCCCAAGTCCGATGCGGCAAAGCTCGCGACCAATCTCGCGACTGTGGTGCTCGGCACTCTGGTGATCACGATTGCTGCCAAGATCAACGTGCCGGTCTGGCCGGTTCCGGTGACCTTGCAGAGCCTTGCCATTGCCGCTCTTGCAGCTGCTTTCGGCGCGCGCATCGGCGTCGCGACCGTTGCTCTTTACCTGGCGCAGGGCGCCATGGGTCTTCCCGTTTTCGCCACCGGCGGCGGCCTTCCCTACCTGATGGGCCCGACCGGCGGCTTCCTCCTCGGCTTCCTCGTCATGGCCGGCATCATCGGCTTTGCCGCCGACCGCGGCGCTTCGGCCAAGCCGATGACGCTGTTCGGCGCCATGCTGGTTGGTGAAGCTGTGCTGCTGGCGCTGGGCTTTGCCTGGCTGCTGCTGCTCTCGGGCCAGGCACAGTGGATCGACCAGACCAATGTCGTGGCTTCGGCATGGGCCAAGGCCGTGCAGCCGTTCCTCGTCTGGGACGTGCTGAAGATGGCTCTGGCCGCACTGACCGTGACCGGCGCCTGGAACATTCTCGGCCGCAAGAGCTGAGCTTTTTTGCAGAGACGAATTTTAGGGCTGGCCTTCGGGCCGGCCCTTTTTCTTTGCGACTATTGGTGGTGCCAAGAGCAAACAAAAACCCCGACCTTCGGAAAGGCCGGGGTTGATTGGTCGGAGTAGAGTGATTCGAACACTCGACCCCCTGCTCCCGAAGCAGGTGCGCTACCAGGCTGCGCTATACTCCGTCAGGTGTCGCTCGGGATGCGCTGGCGGGCCAGTGCGATGCGCGACGTGGCGGGGTTATAGCTGGCGATGCCGGTGGGTTCAAGCGCTTCCCACAAGCTTTTCTTCGATATGATGACAGCAAGCGTAAAGCCCCGCGAAATGGCGGAAAACCGGGGCAATTATGCCCGCGCGCATAATACATGGGACTGGAAAAGTGCTCCCCGCCTCGCCTATTGCCGTGCATCGCGCTGTCCTTGGGGAAAAGAATGCTGCGTTTTGCTGGGGTCTTCATCTTCGTGCTCTTGGCGATTCATGGCGTCGCCGCCAAGGAGAAAACCACGAATGGGGCGGCGCAGCCGGTCGCGCTGAGCCCGGTCGACATGTCGGGGCCAAGCGGGGGCGCCTATTTTGCGCCGAAGGAGGAATCTTCGAGCGCCTCGCTGGCCTTCCACGCCGAAAGGGGGCTGCAGGCGGCCTTTGTCGGCTTTGGCGAGGGTAATCGCGATACGCTCTACTATGGGCTCTGCGCGGGTGGCGACTGTACCCAGGATGCAGCATGGAGCCGCGTGGCCCTGAAACTGCCACAGGCGGTCAAGGCGCAGCTGGCGCTGACGCCGGAGGGGGCGCCGCGCATTCTGGGGGCAGGATGGTCGCCAGAGGGGGGCAATGGCACGGACTACTACTATGCCGAGTGCAACGTCGATTGCCTCGATGAGGGCAATTGGCGGATCGGCAAGGTGGTGTCGACCGCCGACGGGATCATGTCCAATATCAGTCGCAACCGGCTGCCCGAGCGCACCTTTGCGCTCGATGAGAGCGGCAGGCCGCGCTTCATGGTGTCGGACAGCAATTATCTCGTCGAGCCCGATCACTATGGTGGCTTCTACATGGCCTGCGAGAGCGACTGCACCGCGGCGACAAGCTGGACCGAGACCAATCTCGCCAATCAGGTCGGCTACAATACCGAGAGCTTCAACTATCCGGTGCTGGCGCTGGGGCCCAACGGCAGTGCCAGGGTGATCGCGGGGGTCTATGCCTTCGATGAGGAGGGCAATGATCTGGAGGACGGGCTCTACTATTACGAATGTGATGGGGACTGTGAGCGCCGGGAGAACTGGAGCCGGACGCGGGTGATTTCGCAGGGGAGCGGATCCTATCCCAACCCCACCTGGAGCATGGACCTGACGGCGGACGGAAAACCGCGCGTCGCCCTGTTCACCGGCTATGGCGTCGACGTCGAAGGGCTCGATAGCCAACTGCTCTATATCTATTGCGACCAGGATTGCACCGGGGCCGAGGGCGAGAACTGGTCGGGCTATCCGCTGGGGCTTGGCGACAAGGTTGGCGAAAGCCCGGATATCGAGATCGATTCAAGCGGCATCCCGCATATTGCCTTCACGACGGACGGGTTCGAGCTCGGCTATGCCATGTGTACGGGTGATTGCGAAAATCCGGACAAGGCGAGCTGGGACGGCGATTTTGCCGAACGGTCGGAAACGGCGGCGGCGGATCGGCCCACGGCGCTGCCCTTTACCTGTGATGGCGAGGTGTGGAACGGCATGGAGCCGAGCCTGGCATTGATCGCCGACAAGCCGATGATCGCCTACGGCCTCTCGGTCGAGGCGCGCTGCCTCTACAAGGAGTTTGGCAAGCCCGAGATCACCTATGAGTTCCACGAAATCTGGCGTGGTTCGCGGGTGATCCGGCCCTAGAGGCGTGTCTTCAGGTCAGCGCTTTCTGGCGCGTTTCGGCGTCCACGAATGTGGCCGCCAGAGCGCCGAGGATGAGAAGCCCGGCGAAGAGGCCGATGGCGAGGGTAAAATTCTGCACGAAGACCAGGGCCATGACCGAGGGAGCGAAGAGGCCGCCGAGGCGGGCCATGGCGCCGGCCGCGCCCATGCCGGTGGCGCGTGACACGGTGGGGTAGAGCTCGGGCGTGAAGGCGTAGAGTGCGCCCCAGGTGCCGAGGAGCGCAAAGCTCATCAGGAGAATGGCTGCGCCGACGACATAGGCATCGCTGGCGAGGAGGAAGAGGATGCAGCCGGCGGCGCTGAGGAACAGGAAACTGATCAGGGTAGGCTTGCGGCCCATGGCTTCGACGCCCCAGGCAGCGAGGGCATAACCGGGGATCTGCGCGAGGGCGACGAGGACAAGGAAGCCATAGCCGCGCACATAGCCAAAACCGTCCTGGGCGAGGCGCGCCGGGAGCCAGGTGAAGATGCCGTAGTAGGAAATCGACACCAGGAACCAGACCAGGAGAATGGAAATCGTGCGGCGGCGGAGGGCCGGGGTGAAAATGCCCTGGATGGGTTCGACGACGGGGGCTTCGAAGACCGCATCGGGCGGCAGCTCGGCTTTGCCATTGGTGCGAAGAATGGTGTTGAGGACGGATTTGAGATCGTCCGGGCGATTGCGACGCTGGAGGTAGAGCGGGGATTCGGGGACCCAGAGGCGCAGCCAGATGCCGATCAGGGCGGGGAGGGCCGTGACGGCGAAAATCCAGCGCCAGGCGTCGGTCGTGACATAGAGGCTGGCGATCCAGGCGGCCAGCGCAACGGCCACGGTGCCGACGGCCCAAAAGCCTTCGAGAATGACGAGCCAGCGGCCGCGGTTTTTGGCGGGGAGGAACTCGGCCATCATCGCATAGTCGACGGGCAGGGTGCCGCCCACAGCGACGCCGGTGAGGAAGCGCAGCGCGAAGAGCACGAAGAGGTTGGGCGCGAAGACCGACAGCAGCCCGAAGACGGCGTCGCAGGCGACGGTGATGAGCAGCACGCGGCGGCGGCCGAAACGGTCGGCGAGGCGACCGAAGAGACTGGCGCCGATCAGCATGCCGAGGAAGAAGACCGTGCCGATCTGCAGGGCTTCGGGCACGGAAATGCCGAAGCTGGTGGCGATAGAGGCGCTGGTAAAGCCTACGGCGAGGACCTGCATGGCATCTGCGGCCCAGACGAGGCCGAAAATACCAAGGAGCCGCCGCTGGAAGCGGCCGGCGCCAGCCTCGTCCAAAACTCGATCAACCGAATAGGCCATGCTGATCCTCTCGCCCTTTAGGGCGGTGTACAGCCATGCGAGAGTCGAGAACAGCCCAAGGTGCCCGATATCGGTTCGGCAATTGGTCCTATTGGACCGCCTAGCCGCGGATGACCGCCAGATTGAACTGCGGGCCGCCGAATTTTTGCTCAAGGCTCATCCAGAGCGGGATCAGCTGTTCCATGGCACGGCAGGCGCCGAGATCGCCGAGGTCGATGATGTCCTGCCAACCAAAGTTTTCGAGCAGCGCCGTGACCTCGCGTTTTGCCGCCTCGTCGTTTGAGGCGATGAAGACGGCGTGCTTTTGCTGCAGATTGGCGGGGTCGACCATCAGATGGGCGCTGATGCTGTTGAGCGTCTTGACCACGCGCGTTTCGGGATGGGCCTTCTGGATGGCCTCGCCGAGGGGGATGGCGATCGGCTGGTCGACGGCGCTGTCGTAATTGCCGATATCGATGAGGATTTTTCCGGCGATATCGCATTGGCCGAGGACGCGCAGCGAGGTTTCGCCAGGCAGGGCATTGACGACCCACTCGCCATGGGCGGCGGCTTCGGTGGCAGTGCCGAGTTTTATGCCCGGGAAGTCGGCAGCCTTGTTTGCCGCGCTGCGCGAGCCCATCATGACGTCGTGGCCGAGCGAAGCGAGCTTGCGGGCAATGCCGCCGCCGACCTGGCCGCTGCCGAGTACTCCGATGCGCATGTTTTGGTTCCTCCCAGGCGCATGGTTGCGCAGCAAAACTGCAAAGGCAAGGCGCCAATTCTCCTCGCTGCAACGCCCCGGCGGGCCCGCTGTCCCCCGCGATAAAGGCCGTTGACAATCGTCATTGGTCGGTGAAAATTTGATCGTCTGGTCAAATTTATTGGCCGAAGGGAACGTGGGGACGGGACTATGGAATTCGGCATTACCTTCAAGGGGTTCATCGAAGCGGACCGGGCGCGCTATCTGGTGCGGGCGGCCGAGTATGCGGGCTTCGACTATTGCTGGTTCTATGACTCGCACATTCTCTGGCGCGATTGCTATGCGGCGATCGCCATGTGCATGGAGCACACGACCAAGCTTCGCTTCGGGCCGCTGGTGACCAATCCCGATGTGCGCGACTGGTCGGTGGCGGCTTCCATTTTTGGCTCGCTGAGCAAGCAGAGTGGCGGGCGGTTTGACCTGGCGGTGGGGCGCGGGGACTCGTCCATGCGTGTCATGGGCAAGAAGCCGGCGACGCTGGCGCGGGTGGCTGAGTTCATCGACAAGACCAAGGCCATGGTGCGTGGCGAGGAAGTTTCTTATGGCGAAATCCCCGCGCCGGTGAAATTTCCCTGGGCCGTGGGCCACGAAATGCCGAGCTGGATTGCTGCCTATGGTCCCCTGGCGCTGAAAACGGCGGGCGAGAGCGCCGATGGCGTGGTGCTGCAGATCGCCGATCCCGGCCTTTGCAAGTGGTTCACCGATCAGTGCATCGAAGCGGGCACGGCGGCGGGCAAGGACATGTCGAACTACCGTTCGATGGCGGCGGCGCCGGCCTATTTTGGCGACAAGAAGCGGGCCATCGAGAAGGTGAAGTGGTTCCCGGCCATGGTGGGCAATCATGTGGCCGACATTGTCGAAAAATATGGCTCGGAGAGCGGCAAGGTTCCGCAGAGCCTGACGAGCTATATCGAGAAGCGCCGGGGCTATGATTATTCCAA
Source organism: Devosia sp. (assembly GCF_024707125.1). Lineage (GTDB taxonomy): Bacteria > Pseudomonadota > Alphaproteobacteria > Rhizobiales > Devosiaceae > Devosia. The sequence continues at coordinate 35,268 of NZ_JANQAH010000002.1, read as the reverse complement.
GCACGGGCAGGCGGATAATCCGTTCCTCGATTTCATCACCGATGATGTGGTGGAAAGTTTTTGCGTGCTGGGCGAGCCGGATGAGCATGTCGCCAAAATCCGCGAGCTCGAGGCGGCGGGCGTGACGCAGTTCAATATCTACCTCGATAGTGGCGATGAGGAAGAGATTATTGCCGGCTATGGGCGGCATGTGATCCCGGCGTTTCGCTGAGGGACGTCCCCTCCCACGGTGTCATTCCCGCGAAAGCGGGAATCTCTGACTGGGAGAGAGAGCCCCGCTTTCGCGGGGATGACGCGGTGGGTTGAAGGACGACACCGAGATAGTTGGGGCGTCCCGGGAGGAGATAAGCAGAATGCGCTTCGGGTATAAGGCTTCGGCGGAGCAGTTTGGGCCGAATAAGCTGCTGCAATTCGCCGTGGAGGCGGAAGAGGGCGGGTTCGACTCCGTTTTTGTCAGCGATCACTTTCAGCCCTGGAAGCATACGGATGGGCATGCGCCATTTGCGCCGGCCTGGATGGCGGCGGTGCTGGCCAAGACCGAGAGGATCGTGCTGGGCACATCGGTGCTGACGCCGACGTTTCGACTGCATCCTTCGGTGGTGGCGCATGCGTTCGGCACGCTGGGGGCGATGTTTCCGGGGCGCGTCATTTTGGGCGTCGGGACGGGCGAGGGGCTCAATGAAGTGCCAGCCACCGGCATTGAATGGCCGGAACTGAAGGAGCGGTCGGCGCGGTTGCGCGAGGCGATCAAGCTGATCCGGCAGCTTTGGAGCGAGGATCGGGTCAGTTTTGAGGGGCAGTACTACAAGACTGTCAATGCCACGATCTATGATCGGCCCGAGGAAATGGTGCCGATCTACATTGCGGCGGGCGGGCCGCTGAATGCGAAATTTGCCGGGCGCGAGGGGGATGGGTTCATCTGTACCTCGGGCAAGGGCGCATCGCTCTATGTCGATGAATTGCTGCCGAACGTGGCGATTGGCCGGGAGGAATCGGCGCGGGCGGGAAAGCCTTATGAGCGGATGATCGAGGTGAAGGTGTCGTTCGACACGGACGCTGCGCGGGCGCTGGAGGATACACGGAACTGGGCGGCCCTGTCGCTGTCGGCCGAGGAAAAGCACTCGGTGCAGGATGCCGAGGAGATGGAAAAGCTCGCCGAAGCCTTGCCGATCGAGCGCGTCGCAAAACGCTGGATCGTGTCGAGCGATCCCGAGGAGCATGTGGCTCAGATAAAGACCTATATCGACTATGGGTTTGACCATCTGGTGTTCCATGCGCCGGGCACGGACCAGAGCCGGTTCCTGGCGCTCTATGCCAAGGAAATCCTGCCGCGCCTTAAGGCGCTGGGGTGAGGAGAATAAGAGATGTCGGTGCCAACATTCAGCGTTTGGGGTGTGACCGGCATTCCGGAAATTGCCGAGGGCGATGATCTAGTGGCGCTGATCTCGGCGGCGATTGCGGGAATGGGGCCGGAACATGCGCTGGTTGATGGCGACGTTCTGGTGGTGACCAGCAAGATCGTTTCCAAGGCCGAGGGGCGACAGGTGCCGGCGGCGGATCGGGAAAAGGCGATCGCTGACGATACGGTTCGTGTTGTCGCCGAGCGCGTGCATCCGGGCGGGGTGACGCGGATCGTCGAGACGCGGCAGGGCATGATCATGGCCGCGGCGGGATTGGACATGTCCAATGTGCCGGAGGGCTTTGCGCTGAAACTGCCGGAAGACCCGGACCGGTCGGCGCGAGCGCTGTGCGAAGGGTTGCGGGCAAGGTTTGGCGTTCAGATCGGGATTGTAGTGACCGATACGGTTGGACGACCGTGGCGGGTGGGGCAGACGGACCTCGCCATTGGCGCGGCGGGGCTGCAACTGACGGACGATCTGCGCGGGGCAAATGACGCCAACGGGCGGCCGCTGCATGTGACCATGGCTGTGGTGGCCGATGAACTCGCCGGGGCGGCTGATCTCGTCAAAGGCAAGACATCAGGTATTCCGGTGGCGGTGGTCCGCGGGTTGGGGCGGCTGGTGCAGGGGCTCGATGCGCCGGGGGCGCGGAGTCTCGTGCGGACCGGCGACGACGATATGTTCCGCTTCGGTTCGGCCGAGGCTTACCGGCTCGGCTATGAGGCCGCGATGGCGGACATGAAAGATACTTCCAAGGCACGCCCCAAGGGGCAGAAGCAGGACTGAACCATGCGTCATTCTTTTTCTCTTCTCGCTGCCATCGCGGCGGGTCTTTTCGCCGTGCCAGCAATGGCGACGGACTATCCGCTGAGCCTCGATAATTGCGGCTTTGCGCTCGATATCGCGGCGGCGCCGCAGCGCGTCGTGGCCATCAAGTCGACGGCGGCGGAATTGCTGCTTTCGCTCGGGCTTGAGAAACAATTGGTAGGGCTGGCTTTCCTTGATGGGCCATTGCCCGAGGCCCTGGCCGGAGCGGCGGCGGGCATTCCGGTGTTGTCGGAAAAGCTGCCATCGCAGGAAGTGGTGCTCGAGGTAGAGCCGGACTTTGTCTATGGCGGCTGGGAGAGCAATTTTGCGGCGGATGGGGCCGGCGAACGGCCGACGCTGCAGCAGCTTGGCGTGGCATCCTATGTGGCGCCGGCGGCTTGCCGGTCGGTAAGACCGGTCAAGCTGAGCTTTGATCAGCTGTTTGCGGAAATTGCCGAGCTGGGGGCGATTTTTGATGTCGAGGACAGGGCGGCGGCGCTCGTTGACGAACAGAAGGCGGCGCTGGCTGGCGTGGTTGCTGATACGCGCGGGCTGACGGCGGTGTGGTATTCTTCCGGCACCAAGGCGCCCTATGTGGGCGCGGGCAGCAATGCGCCAGCCATGATCATGGAATCGCTGGGGCTGGAGAACATTTTTGCCAGCGTGGACGAGGGCTGGACGGCGGCGAGCTGGGAAGCGGTTGTGGATGCCAATCCCGATGTGATCGTGCTGGTCGATGCGGCGTGGAATTCGGCTGAGGCCAAGAAGAAGCTGCTGGCGGAAAATCCGATCACGTCGAAATTGGATGCGGTGGTCAATCAGCGGTATCTCGTCATTCCGTTCCCGGCTTCCGAGGCTGGCATTCGCAATGTGCCGGCGACAGTGGATATGGCGGGGCAGTTGGCTGGGTTGAGTTTTTGATGCTGGCATCGGGGCTCACGCCACCCCCTCCCAACCTCCCCCATCAAGGGGGAGGTGCAGATCGAGTTTGGGGCAACTTCTCACCAAAACCACAATCCCTTCACCACCCCCTTGATGGGGGAGGACGGGAGGGGGTGACTGCCCCGGGCTCAGTGTGACCCGGTCTTTGAACGCCACCGCCTACATCGCCCTCTGGCTGCTGCTCATCGCCAGCGCGACCATTGCCGTCACTTTCGGGCCGGCCGATATCACGCCGACCGAAGTCTGGACCACGATCCTCCATCATCTTGGGCTCGTGCCGGAAAGCCCGGTTTCGCGGCTGCGCGATGCCATTGTCTGGGATCTGCGCATGCCGCGGGTCATTGCCGCCATGGGCGTGGGGGCGGGGCTGGCGCTGGCGGGGGCCGTGATGCAGGCGCTGACGCGCAATCCGCTGGCCGATCCCTATCTGCTGGGCCTGTCGTCGGGGGCTGCCCTGGGGGCGGTGACGCTGGTGGTGATGGGCTTTGCGCTGCTGGTGCCGGTGGGGGCCTTTGTTGGTTCGCTGGCGGCTTTGGGGCTGGCGCTGCTCATTGCCCAGCTGCTGGGTGGAGCAACGCCGGTGCGGGCGATCCTGGCTGGTATTTCCATTTCGGCGCTGGCCTCGGCGATGACCTCCTTCATCATCTTCTGGTCGGCAACAGGGGATTCCTATCGCGAAATCCTCTCCTGGCTCATGGGCTCGTTGAGCGGGTCGGGCTGGGTCGATGCGGGGCTGGTGGCGGCGAGCCTCCTCGTCTGCGCGCCGGTGATGCTGATCTCGGCGCGGGGGCTCGATGCCTTTGCCTTTGGCGAGAAATCGGCGGCGAGCCTCGGGGTGGACGTGGGGCGGCTGCGCTGGACCTTGCTCGGCGCTTCGGCGCTGTTGACGGGGGTGATGGTGGCGATCGGCGGGGCCATTGGTTTTGTCGGGCTCGTGGTGCCCCATGCGGTGCGGCTGGCGGTGGGATCGCGGCATGGAAAACTCCTCCCGCTATCCATGCTGGTGGGCGCCATTTTCATGCTCTGGGCCGATACCATGGCGCGAACCCTGTTCGATCCGCGCGAACTGCCGGTGGGCATTGTCACGGCGCTTGTCGGGGCACCGGCTTTCCTCCTGATCCTCATGCGCTTCAGGCGGGTGACGTGATGGAGGGACTGAAAGTTGCCGACATCACCATTCGTCGCGGCGGCAGGAGCATCGTCGATGGTGCGCAGTTTTCGGCGCCGGCGGGAAAGGTGACGGGGCTGGTGGGGCCGAACGGGGCGGGGAAATCGACCCTAATCTCGGCCATTGTCGGGATCGAACGGCCAGAGGCGGGCGCGCTGACCTTCGAAGGTGCGGATCTGGTGGCCATGGGGCGCCGCGAGCGTGCCGGCATCTGCGCCTATGTCGAGCAGTCCGCCAGCACGGAAGAGCGGCTCAGCGTTGCCGATGTCGTCGCGCTGGGGCGCATTCCGCATGTTTTGGCCTGGCTCTCGGGCCTTGGCTCGGACGACGAGGCGGTAGTGGCGGGGGCGCTTGAACGCGTTGGCATGTCCGGCTTTGCCACGCGCCAGTTCAATACGCTTTCGGGCGGGGAACAGCAGCGCGTGCATATCGCCCGGGCGCTGGCGCAGCAGCCAAAGCTGCTGGTGCTCGACGAACCGACGAGCCATCTCGATATCCGCGCACAATTGCAGGTGCTGCATCTGCTTGGCGATCTGGCTGGGGCGGGCGGCACCGTTCTCCTGGCGCTGCATGATCTCAATCTGGCGCTGCGCTTTTGTGATTGGCTGGTGGTCCTCGATGCCGGGCAGGTGGTGGCGGAGGGGCGGCCGCCGGAGGTTTTGCGCGAAGACCTGCTCGCCCGGGTCTATGGTGTGCATGCGCGCCTGATCGAAGGTCCGAGCGGGCCGGTGATCGCCTATGAGGGCACCGTCTAGCATCCGGCTTTACGAGCCGTTCAGCATCCGGATCGAAGTGAGTGCTGCGTAACCGATCCGTAAGGGCCTCCTCCTAGGGTCAGATGCGTATTTTTCCGGATGTGTGCCGTGTTTGCCGTTCTCGATTTCTTCTTCCGTGGCCATGACCTCGGTTTCGTGGCGCTCGCTGCTCTTGTTTGCCTGCTTTCGGCCTATGCCTGTGTCAGTCTGTTGCGCCACGCGATGCGAATGCAGGGGCGAGCACGTCGCATCTGGACGACGGTTTCGGCCCTTTCGGTGGGGTTGGGCATCTGGTCGACGCATTTTGTCGCCATGTTGGCCTTCCGGCCGGGCTTTGCGCTGCAATATGACATCCTGCTCACCGGCCTTTCCCTGCTGATTGCCATAGGCATTTGCGGTGCGGGCCTTGCCATGGCGATCCGCTCGACCGGGACGGCAGACCGCTTTTTGGGCGGCGCGGTGATCGGCGTCGGCATTTCCTCCATGCACTATGTCGGCATCGCGGCGCTGCTGCTCGATGGACAATTGCTCTGGCACAATGGCCTGATCGGCCTCTCGATCCTCGCCGGTATCGTCATCTCGGGCCTGGCCGTGGTGACGGCCATGGGTGTCGGCCGGGCGCGCCTGTTTGGCGGCGCGGGTCTGCTTACCCTGGCCATCTGCGCCATGCATTTTACCGCCATGGGCGCCGCGGACTTCAGCAATTGCCTGCCCATGGTCAATGCCGGCGCGGAAATCGACGGCGCCGTGATGTCGATCATCGTCGCCCTGATCACGCTTTTTATCCTGAGCGCCGCTCTTGGCAGCGTGGTGCTCGATGAGGCCGATCGCCGCCGCACCGAGCGCGAAGACCTACGCCAGAAGGTCGACGCCGACCGCATCGCCGCGGTGAGCCAGAAGCTTGAGCTGGCGCTGACCCATATGGGGCAGGGGCTGGCGCTGTTTTCGGCCGATGGCCGGGTGATGTTGCACAATGAACGGCTGATCGAACTGCTCGGCTTGCCCAAGGGGGCAGCCATTGAAGGCCGGACGCTGGAAGACATGTGCGTGGTGGCCACCAACCAGGTCAGCATCGACCTTGCAAAGCGCGACGAGATCGCGCGGGGCCTTGCCGAACAGCATCGTCTGCTTGCCGCCCAGGGTGGGCAGGCTGTGCACAGCTTTGACGGCGAACGGTTCCTGCGCGTGCAGCACAATCCGATCGGCGACGGTCGCTGGGTGACGCTGATGGAGGATATTTCCGACAGCAAGCGCAGCGAAGCGGCCATTGCCCACTTGGCCAAGCACGATACGCTGACGGGCCTGCCGAACCGGGCGCGCTTCGACGAAGTTTTTGCAGGTGCCCTGGCCGATGCCGAGGCCAAGGGGACCCAGATCGGCGTTGTCGCTATCGACCTCGACAACTTCAAGGACATCAATGACAGCTATGGCCACGCCACTGGTGACCAGGTGCTGCGCGTGCTTTCCGAGCGGCTGAGTGGCCTGCTCAAGCCCGGCGAGGTGATCGCCCGGCTCGGCGGCGACGAGTTCGTTGCCATCAAGCAGTTTTCCGTCATCGAAAGCCTGCGCGACTTTCTCGATCGCATCGAGGGCGTGCTGTTCGGATCGGTGCAGTATCAGGACGTAATTGTCGCCACGAGCGGCAGCATCGGCGTGGCCATCTATCCGCAGGACGGCAGGGAGCACTCCAAGCTTTTGAGCAATGCCGACCTTGCGCTTTATCGCGCCAAGGCCGAGTTCGACACGCGCATCTGCTACTATGAGAGCGAGATGGACGAGCATGCGCGCCAGCGTCGCGCTATGTCCGTCGACCTCTGGCACGCGCTGGAGACCAATGCTTTCAACCTTGTCTATCAGGTGCAGAAATCGGTCTCGTCGGGTGAAATCACCGGCTACGAAGTGCTGCTGCGCTGGGACCGGCCGGGCTATGGCTCGGTTCCGCCGGCCGAATTCATTCCAGTGGCCGAGGAATGTGGGGCCATCGGCGCTATCGGCGCCTGGGTGCTGACCACGGCCTGTATCGAGGCTGCCGCCTGGCCCGAACCGCACAAGATCGCCGTCAACGTCTCCGGCCTGCAGCTTTCGCAGGTGGAACTGGTGGACCTGGTGAAGATGGTGCTGTTCCAATCGGGGCTGGCGCCGGAGCGGCTGGAACTGGAAGTCACCGAGACGGCCATCATCACCGACAAGAAGCGGGCGCTGAGCATTTTGCGCCAGATTCGCGAGCTGGGTGTGTCTATTGCCATCGACGATTTCGGCACCGGCTACTCGTCGCTGGCGACGCTGCGCAGCTTCCCCTTCGACAAGATCAAGCTCGACCGCTCGTTCATGAACGAGGTGGAGCATTCCGAGGAATCCAAGGCCATCGTGCGCGCCATCCTGGCGCTGGGACGGAGCCTGTCCGTGCCGGTGCTGGCCGAGGGCGTGGAAACGCTCGAACAGCTCAACGTGCTGCGCATGGAAGGCTGCAACGAGGCGCAGGGCTATCTGCTCGGCCGGCCGGCAGCCATGGGCTGGGGCGAGGAAGAGGTGGAGCTGGCCGCCATCGCGTGATCAACCACTTCGTTGTCGCCGGGCTCGTCCCGGCAACCCATCTTGGGGAGCGCCATCCTGCGGATCGCATGGACAACCGGGACAAGCCCGGTGGTGACGATGGTGGGGCATAAATGAAAAAGGGCGCCGAGAGGCGCCCTTCGCATTTGCGTCGTTGGGAGTTCTTGAGATCAGAACGGGCTGTTCGGATCGAGGTATTCGGCCGCGTTGTCCTTGGTGATCAGGGTCGAGTCGAGGATGTAGCGACCTGCGACCTGGATGCCACCGGTGAAGTGCGACGTCGTCAGTTCGATAGCCGTGGCGATCATGGCCGGGCTGTAGGAAACATCGACCGGGGTCAGGGCAGAGCCATCGGCAACGGCCTGCAGGATCTGCTGCATGCCGGCGCCGCCGACGATGAACATGTCGTTCTCGCGGCCAGCCTGCTTGATGGCTTCGATGGCGCCGAGGGCAATGTCGTCGTCCTGTGCCCAAACGCCCTTGATGTCGGGGAAGCGGGTCAGGAAGTCCTGCATCACCTTGAAGCCGTCATCGCGGTTCCAGTTGGCGAATTCGTCGTCGAGAACGGTGATGTTGGAGCCTTCGATACCGGCAACGAAGGCGTCGAAACGCTGTGCGTCGATCGGGATCGGCAGGCCGCGCAGGATGACGATGTTGCCGCCTTCGGGCAGAGCCTGCTTGAAGTACTCGGCCGAATTGGCGCCGAGACCCGGATTGTCGCCGGCAACGTAGAGGTTTTCGACGCCATCAATGGAGAGCTGGCGATCAACGACCGTGACGAACTTGCCAGCGTCCTTGACCTGCTTGATGGCCGAGGTCATGGCGTCCGGGTCACCCGGCAGGATGACGAGGGCGTCGATGCCGCGCGTCGAGACCATGTCTTCGATGTCGGCGATCTGCTTGGGCGCATCAGGAGCCGAAGCGAAGACGAACTCGACGTTGGGATAGGTGGTGCCGAGACGTTCGATGGCTTCCTGGGCGAAATAGTTGACGCCGCCGGTCCAGCCATGGTCAGCCGCCGGCACGGAAACGCCGATGGTCACCTTGTCCTGGGCGACGACTGCGCCCGTGAGGCTGCCGGCAATGACAGCCGAAGCCATGAGGGATTTCACCAGTTTCATTCTTGTAGTCCTCCCGAAAATGCCCTTTGCGGGCGATGTAAACTCTTGGCTCGCTGTGTCCGTCGTGGTCGCGCTTTCGAACCGGAAAAGTGGTGCCCACTTTTCCTGAAAACGCTCATGTGCGGCGGCCGCGTTGCAGCAGCACGGCGAGAATGATGATGACGCCCTGGAAGGCCCCATTGAGGTAGGGGCTGATGAGGCTCTGAAGATTGAGGATATTGCCGATAAGGCCGAGGATGACGACGCCGACCACGGTGCCCCAGATGCGGCCATACCCGCCCTTGAGGGTGGTGCCGCCGATGATCACGCCGGCAATGGCTTCCAACTCCCAGAGGACGCCCGTGGTGCTGGAGGCCGAGCCGAGGCGCGGCACATAGAGCAGCACGGCGACGCCGACCAGAATGCCCTGCAGGATGTAGGTCAGGAGGCGCACGTTATCGACATTGATCGAAGAGTAGCGGGCGACCTGCTCGTTGGAGCCGATGGCGGCGCAATAGCGGCCGAAGGCGGTGTAGCGCATGACCACTTCGCCGCCGATGGCAACGAGGGCAAAGACGATGATCGGCCACGGCACGCCGAGGACGCCGGCGTAATAGACCGGGCGATAGACGTCGGCGACCTGGAAATTGAGCGACAGCGTGCCGCCATCGGCAAGGAAGGTCACGAGCGAGCGGAAAATGCCCATGGTGCCGAGGGTAACGATGAAGGCCTCGATGCGCCCTCGGGTGATCATGGTGCCATTGAACACGCCGGCGACCCCACCGAGCAGAATGCCCGTCGCCATGCCGGCGATAACGACGCCCCAACCAATGCCCATGGAGGGGATCAGCCAGTTCATCACCATGATCATGACGCCGGCGATGACCGCGGCCATGGAGCCGACGGAAAGATCGAGCCCGCCGGCGGTGATGACAAAGGTCGCGCCGATGGCGATGATGCCGATGAAGCTCGACCGTGCGAGGACGTTCGTCAGGTTGTTGTAGCTCAGGAAATTCTCGTTGAGCGAGATGCCGAGCAGGACCAGGAGGGCGAGCGCCAAGAGCGGCCCCACAGTCTTGAGATCGAGGCGGAAACCGCGCTTGGTTTTTGCCGGAATATCAGGCGCTGATACGCTCATCGTTTCCACTCTGCTTGATGCCCGCGGCGTACCGCATGATTTCTGCTTCGGTAATTTCTGCGCCTTCGAGCACGCCCGTCAGGCGGCCTTCGCGCATCACCACCACGCGGTGGCTGAGGCCGATCACTTCCTGCATTTCCGAGGAGATGAGGATGATCGATTTACCTTCGGCGGCCAGGGCCGCGATGATGTGATAGATCTGCTGCTTGGTGCCGACATCGATGCCGCGGGTCGGCTCATCCATGATGATGATGTCCGGCTCGCTCTCCATGGTCTTGCCGAGCATGAGCTTCTGCTGATTGCCGCCCGAGAGGCGGCCGACGGCGACGGAGGCGTCGCGGGCCCGGATATCGAAGCGGCGGACGGCGCGCTCGAGGGCGCGCTCTTCGCTGGAACTATCGAGGAAGCCGGCCTTGATGTGCCTGTCGAGCGTGAGAAGAGTCAGGTTGGGCCTGAGGCCCATGTTCAGCAGCAGGCCTTTGCCCTTGCGGTCCTTGGTCATGTAGGCAAGGCCCGCGTCTACCGATTGGGCGACCTGGGTGAAATTGACCGGCTTGCCATCGAGGGTGATCTCGCCGCCGGTGCGGTGGCTGAGGCCGACAATGGCCTCGGCGACGGCGGTGCGGCCCGAGCCGATGAGGCCGGCAAAGCCGAGGATTTCCCCACGCTTGAGGTCGAAGGAGATGTCTTTGACGCCCTTGGCGACGAGGTTGCGAATGCCGAGGACGACGGGCGCGTCTACATCGGGTTCGTGCTTGGGCGGATAGAGATTGGAGAGTTCGCGGCCGACCATCATCTGGGCGATGGAGTCTGGGGTCAGCGCCTCAGTGCCGACGGTGGCGATCAGTTGGCCATCGCGGAGGACGGTGACGCGATCGGCCAGTTCCATGATCTCATCGAGCTTGTGCGAGATGAAGATGACGGCGACGCCGCGGGCGGTGAGGCGGCGGATTTGTTCGAAAAGCGTCTGGGTTTCGCCGACCGACAGCACGGCGGTCGGCTCGTCCATGATCAGGACGCGCGCATCGCGGCTGATGGCCTTGGCGATTTCGACCATCTGCTTGTCGGCGACCGACAGGGTGCTGATGCGATCATCGGGATCGACGCGAACGTGGAGCGTGTCCATCAGCGCGGCGGCGCGTTTTCGCATTTCGCCCAAGTCCAAAAAACCAAAACGCTTGAGCTCGCGGCCGAGGAAGATGGATTCCGAGGCGGTGAGGTGTTCGGCGAGGTTCAGTTCCTGGTGGATGAGCACGATGCCCATCGCTTCCGCCTTGCCATCGGGCGGCAGGGTGACGGTCTCGCCATCATAGGTGATGGAGCCCGACGTTGGCTGTTCGATGCCCGAGAGAATCTTGATGAGGGTGGATTTGCCCGCGCCATTTTCGCCGATGATGGCGTGTACTTCGCCGGGCTTGATGTCGAAATCGATGCTGAACAGCACCGGGATTTCGCCAAAAGACTTGGAAATGCGATTGGCCGACAGAACGGCAGGCGCAACTGTGCCTTCGACTGATGACATCGCAAAATCCCTCCCCAATGGACGCGGCGGTTGACCCGGCTCTTCGTCCTGATGTGATGATGTAAAGGTTTTCATGAATGATGTAAAGGTTTACATAGAGGCAAAAGAGGGTAAGCCTTTGGGGAGGGTCTGGCGCTATGCGTTGCTTCTGCTAGAGGCAGGGAAACGGGCGCCAGTGGGGTGTGCGGGGCTTAACGAGTGCAGCACCAGAAACTGGCTACGATTGAAGACGTTGCGGCGCTTGCCGGCGTATCCATCGCCACGGTCAGTCGTGCCATCAACGAGCCCACCAAGGTCGCCGACGAAACGCGCCGCAAGGTGACCGAGGCGATCGCCCGGACCGGCTACACCACCAATGCCATGGCCCGATCGCTGCGCATGCGGCGGTCCAACATGATTCTCATCCTGGCGCCCGATGTCGGCGATCCGAATTTTTCCAACATTCTGGTGGGGCTCGAAACCGAAGCGAGCAAGCGCGGCTATGGCGTGCTCATCGGCAATACGCAGAACGATGCGAGCCGTGAGACCGATTATCTGCGGTTCATCAGCTCTAACCAGGCGGATGGGTTGATCCTGTTCACGGGACATTTGCCCTATGGCTTTGGACAGGATGGGACCGAAGGGCGGCTGCCGCCCATGGTGGCGGTCAATGAGCCGGTGCCCAATGCCGATGTGCCCTTTGTTGGCGTCGACAATTTTGAGGGCGCGCGCATTGCGACCGAGCACCTGATCTCGCAGGGGCATCGGCGGATTGCCTTTGTCGGGCGTTCGCATGGGCGCGAGGTCAATCGGCTACGCGAAGAGGGTTATCGCAAGGCGCTGGCGGGGGCGGGAATTGCGATTGATCCGCGCATGATCATCGATGGCGATGGCACGACCGAGAGCGGGCGTGCGGCGGCGGAACTGATGTTCGTGCGCGATGTGCTGCCGACGGCCTTTTTCTGCGTCAACGACGCGACGGCGCTGGGCGTGATCATCTCGCTCAATGCGCGGCACTACGATCTGCCGCGACAATTCTCCATCATGGGTTTTGACGATATTTCGTTTTCGAGTTTTGTGACGCCGTCGCTGACGACGATGAAACAGCCGCGGCACAGGATCGGCGAGGCGGCGATGGAATTGCTGCTGGAACTGCTGGCCGGCGAGAAGCCGCATGAGCAGCAGGTGCTTCTGCGTGCAGAACTGATCGTGCGAAACTCGGTGTCGCGGGTGGGGTAGCTGCGATTGTCACCTGGCGTGGCGGCTCTTGCTCGATGTGCATCCTTTCACCGGCTGTCATCCCGGCCCCGAGCCGGGATCCATCTTGAGATCTCAGGATGGGCCCCGGCCTTCGCCGGGGTGACAGTTGAGTTTGTGGTAGTGTCGGACGCAAGCAGCCTCTCGGTCAGTAGCCCTTGGCTTTCAGCCACTCTTCCATCCAGGCGATCTCGCCTTCCTGGGCGGCAATGACGCCTTCGGCGAGTTTGCGCACTTCGGGATCCTGGCCGTGTTCGAGCACGATTTTGGCCATGGCGACGGCGCCCTGGTGATGGGGGATCATGCCGCGGATGAAGTCGACATCGGCGTCGCCGGAATATTCGATCGCCATGTCGGCGTGCATCTGCTGGTTGGCCTTGGTGTAAGCCGTGGTGGCAGGGGAATCGCTCATCGTGCCGCCATGGCCGGCATGGGCGTCCTGAGCATGGGCCGGAAGGGCGAAGAGGGCGAAGGCGAGAGCGAGGATAGCGGTTTTCATTGGGCCACCTTTGGTTTTGCCCCACACAAATGCGGGCTTGCCAGATGGCAAGGTCAAGCGCCGTTGACACGCAACTGGCGGATTTGTTACTTAATTTCATGCTTAACCAAAATCCCAAGCTCGACCTGATGTTTCAGGCGCTGGCCGACCCGACGCGCCGGGCGATGATCGATCGCCTCAGCCGTGGCCCGGCCTCGGTCAGTGAGCTCGCAAAACCCTTCGATATGTCGCTGCCGGCAGTGGTGCAGCACCTGCAGGCGCTGGAGGCGAGTGGCCTCGTTTCCTCGCAAAAGGTGGGGCGCGTGCGCACCTGCCAGATCGAGCCGGAGGCGCTGAGCCAGGCGGAGCAATGGCTCAATGAGCGGCGCACTTTATGGGTGCAGCGGCTCGATCGCTTGGGGGAATATCTGGCGGCGACGGAAGACGAGGAAGAGGGCAAATGACCGAGAAGAAACGCAGCGTCAGTCATGCGACCTTTGTGCTGGAGCGCCGCTACAAGGCGAAGGCAGCGCGGGTCTATCGCGCCCTCTCTGAACCGGGGGCCAAGGCGCAGTGGTTCACGCCGCCCGAGACCTGGGGCAAGGACGAGCAGACCATGGATTTCCGAATTGGCGGGGTGGAGACGAGCGTTGGTGGGCCGGTGGGCGGACCAGTGCATGCGTTTCGCGCGGTTTATCAGGACATCGTGCCCAATGAGCGAATTGTCTACTCGTATGACATGACGCTGGACGATGTGCGGATATCGGTGTCGGTGGCGACGTTTGAATTGGTCGCGGATGGCGATCATACGGTGCTGAAGCTGACCGAGATGGGCGCCTATCTCGATGGGTTCGATGATGGCGGGCGGCTGCGTGAGGAGGGCACGAATGGGTTGCTCGATAATCTCGGGCGGTTTGTGGAGGGGGATTGGGAGTAGGCGCCACACTCGATGTGGCACCCTCCCCTTGACGGGGAGGGTTGGGGAGGGGTGTTCACACGCTGAAAAATCGCGGCTCCCGCACCCCCTCCCATCCTCCCCCGTCAAGGGGGAGGTGCTGCTGCGGTGGGTGGGGAAGCTACGCAGGCTCAGGCGTATAGCCAGCTTCCTTGATCGCCTCTTCGCCCTTGGCGCGATCACCCGTAAAACTCACCTTGTGAGTGTCGAGGTCGACGCTGATTTCTGCGCCCGGTAGCGCTTCTTCGAGGGCCTTGCGGACCGTGCCGACGCAGTGGCTGCAGGTCATGTCGTTGACGGTGAAAATGGTCTTGTCGGCCATGTCAGTGTCCTTTGGTCTTGGAATGGGTCCCGGCGAGATCGTCGAGAATGGGGCAATCGGGGCGGTTGTCGCCCTGGCAGCAATGGACGAGATGTTTTAGCGTCCCGACCATGGATTCGAGTTCAGCGATCTTGGTTTCGAGCGCCGATATGTGCTCGGAGGCGATGTCGCGCACTTCGCCGCTGGCGCGGGTCTTGTCCTGCCAGAGGGCGAGGAGGGCGCTGGTTTCCTCGATGGAAAAGCCCAGGGTTCGCGAGCGGCGGATGAAGCGCAGCACATGCACTTCATCGCTGCCATAGACGCGGTAATTGCTACCGGTGCGCGAGGGTGGGCGGATGAGGCCGATCTGCTCATAGTAGCGGATCATCTTTGCCGAAACGCCGGATGCGTCGGCGGCCTGGCCGATATTCATGCCTTTTCTCCCTTGATGGTGCGCAGGCGCTGGGCATTGCCGACGACGAAGACCGAGGAGAGGGCCATGGCCCCAGCGCCGAGCATGGGCGAGAGCAGGATGCCGAAGGCGGGATAGAGCACGCCCGCGGCGACTGGGATCAGGAGGGCGTTGTACCCAAAAGCCCAGAAGAGGTTCTCCCAGATGTTCTTCATGGTGGCGCGGCTGACCGTCAGGGCGTTGAGCACGCCCTGCAGATTGCCGCCGAGGAGGACAACGTCGGCGCTTTCGATGGCGGCGTCGGTGCCCGTGCCGACGGCGATGCCGATATCGGCTTCGGCAAGGGCGGGGGCGTCGTTGATGCCGTCACCGACATAGGCGACGACGCGTCCACCCTGGCGCAGGGCCTTGACGGCGGCGACCTTGTCGGCGGGCAGGACTTCGGCATGCACCTCGTCGATGCCGAGCTGGGCGGCGATGGCGGCGGCGGTGCGCTTGTTGTCGCCCGAGATCATCGCGGTCTTGAGACCCATGGCGTGGAGACGCGCGATGACGGCCTTGCTGGTCGGCTTGACCACGTCGGCGACGACTATGGCGGCGGCGATCTTGCCGTCAATGGCGGCAAAGACCGGGGTCTTGCCTTCGTCGGCGAGGCGCTGAAGCGTTTCGGCAAAGTCTGACAGGTCCAGACCTTCCATCATGCGGGCGGAGCCGACCTGCACCTTGCGGCCGCCGATGGTGGCGATGACGCCGTGGCCGGGGTCGGAGTCGAAATGTTCCACCGCAGGCAGGGTCAGGCCGGCCTTTTCGGCAGCGGCAACGATGGCCAGGGCAATCGGGTGCTCGGAGCGGCTTTCGGCGGCGGCGACGAGGGTGAGCACTTCGTCGTGGTCAAAGTCGTCGTCGAGGATCAGGTCCGTCAGCACGGGCTTGCCCTCGGTGAGCGTGCCGGTCTTGTCGAAGGCGACGACATCGGCGTCGCGCAGGCGCTGCAGGGCTTCACTCTTGCGGAAGAGCACGCCGAGTTCGGCGGCACGACCGGTGCCGACCATGATGGAGGTGGGCGTGGCGAGACCCATGGCACATGGGCAGGCGATGATCAGCACGGCGACGGCATTGACGAAGCCGAAGGTCATCGCGGGATCGGGACCCCAGACGAGCCAGACGATAAAGGTGAGCGCGGCGAGGGCCATGACGGCGGGCACAAACCAGGCGGTGATCAGGTCGACGGTGCGCTGGATCGGCAGCTTGCCGCCCTGGGCTTCTTCGACCATGCGGATGATCTGGGCCAGCATGGTATCGCCGCCGACCTTGGTGGCGCGGAAACGAAAACTGCCCGAAGTGTTGAGCGTGCCGCCGATGACCGTGTCGCCTGCCTTCTTGGAGACGGGGAGGGGTTCGCCGGAGATCATGGATTCGTTGACATGGCTGGTGCCATCAACGAGTTCGCCATCGACGGCGATCTTCTCGCCGGGGCGGACCACGATGATGTCGCCGACCTTCACCTGTTCGATCGGCATTTCATGGACCATGCCATTGTGCTCGACGCGGGCGGTCTTGGCCTGTTCGCGCACGAGGCGCTGGATGGCTTCGCCGGTGCGGCCCTTGGCGATGGCTTCGAGCCAGCGGCCGACGAGGATCAAAAGCACGATCACGGCGGCGGCTTCGAAATAGACGTAGCGCGTTTCGGCCGGCACGAGCTGGGGAGCGAAGGTGACAACAGTGGAAAAGAGCCAGGCGGCGCCCGCGCCCAAGGCGACGAGCGAGTTCATCTCCGGCGCGCCGCGCAACAGGGCGGGAATGCCGACCTTGAAGAAGCGCAGGCCCGGCACGAAGAGCACGAAGGTCGCGAGGACAAAATAGGTTGTGTAGAGGACGTCCATCGAGACGACGGACATCAGCCACATGTGGAAGGGCATGTAGAGGTGGCCGAGCATTTCCACCGCAAAGAGCGGAATGGTCGGGATGGCGGCAATGATGACGTCACGGCGGAGGATCGCCGCGTCTTCGTCGTGGTGGTGATGGGCGTGGTCGTGACCGGCATGCGCGGGCTGGCGCAGGCTGCCCTTGTAGCCGACCTTTTCGACTGCCTTGATGAGGGCTTCGGTGTCGCCGCCGGTTATGGTGGCGCGTTCGGTTGCGAGATTGACTGACGCCGCTTCGACGCCGGGAACCTTCAGCAATGCCTTTTCTACCCGCGACACGCAGGACGCGCAGGTCATGCCTTCGATATCGAGGGCCACGGGGGTAGGCGAATGGGTGTGGTGGACGTGTTCTGTCATGGGTTCTTACTCCGTCCTCATGTAGATAGACCTTCCCATCATGGTAAGGTCAATAGGCGAAGAAGCATCTTTTTGCCATTGGCATTGCTGCCCCCGGCACGAAGAAAGCGCGGTAATTGTGCACGCGCGGAAAACAAATGTGGTTTCGCCTATGCGACCTGTTGGCACAGCGACAAATCTCCTGATTATATTCGAAGCGCCGCCAGCCTATTTCATGCGCTGTCAGGAGCTTGATCCATGCAGACGGTTCGCAAAGACATCCACAACTCTGAATTGCCGATCCTGTGCCAAAGCTGCGAGGCGCGGCACCAGGGGATTTGTGGGGCAATGACCTCCGAGCAATTGCTCGCCATTTCCAAGCATACGCGGCGCGTGCGTCGCGAGCCGGGCCAGGAAATCATGGCTGATGCCATGCCGATTGCTTCCTATGCCAATGTGCTGCGCGGGGTGGTCAAACTGACCAAGGTACTCGAAGACGGGCGCCAGCAGGTGGTGGGCCTGCAATTTGCGCCCGATCTGCTGGGCCGGCCCTTTGCCAGCGAAAGCCGGGTGACGGCGGAAACGGCCTCGGACGTCGAACTCTGCATGATCCCCAAAAGCGCGCTCGAGGCGCTGATGTCGGCAGGTGGCCCGGTGGAACACCGGATCATGATGCAGGCGCTGCGCGAACTCGACGAGGCGCGCGACTGGATGGTGACGCTGGGGCGCAAAACGGCCAGCGAAAAGGTCGCGAGCTTTTTGTATCTCCTCGCGACGCATATCGATCCCACGGAAGAAACGGCGCTGGCGACTTTTGATCTGCCACTGAGTCGGGCGGATATTGCTGACTTCCTGGGGCTGACCATCGAGACGGTGAGCCGGCAGCTGACCAAGCTCAAGGCCGAGAAGGTGATCGAGATTGCCAATTATCGGCATGTCAGCATCAAGGACCTGACACAGTTGCGGCTGCGCTGCGGGTAAGGGCCTACAGGACCTATTTGGTCGTCATTGCCGGGCTTGTCCCGGCAATCCATCTTGCCTTCGCATGGACCACCGGGACAGGCCCGGTGGTGACGATCGTGGGCGGGAGAGTGTCGGCCTAGTCAGCCAGACAGCTTGCCATTCCGCATTTCCAAAACCCGATCCACTGTGCCCTCAGGAATGGCGGCGTGGGTGACCATGATCAGCGTGCGACCCTTTGTGGCTTCGGCGAGGGTTTCGAAGAAGCTTAGTTCATTGGCGCGGTCGAGCGCATTGGTTGGTTCGTCGAGAAGGATGATCGGCGCATCCGAGAGGAGCGTACGCGCGAGGCAGAGGCGGCGCATCTGGCCGGCGGAGAGCGTGCGGCCGGATTCGCCGAGGACGGTGTCGAGACCATCGGGCAGGGTGGCAACGAATTTGTCGAGTTTTGCCGCTTCGAGCGCGGCCCAGATTGCCTCGTCGTCGGCGAGGGGGCGGGCGATGCGCAGGTTGTTGCGGATCGTATCGATGAAGACGGGGCTATCTTGGCTCAGGAGCGCCATATGGGCGTGGACTTGGGCACTGGCGATGTCGTGCAGAGCGGTGGTGCCGATGCGGATGTCGCCACATTGCGGTTCGTTGAGACGCAGCAGCAGGCGTAGAAGCGTGGATTTGCCGCCGCCGCTGGGGCCGGTGATGGCGATGCGTTCGCCGGGGGTGATGCTCAGGGTGACGCCGTTGAGAACGGGCGCGCCGCTATCATAGGAAAAATGCACGTCGGAAAAGGCGATCTTCTGGCCTTCGGGGAAGGGCAGGGGCTGGGCCGGGTCGATGATCGCCGGGGGCAGGTTGGCGAGGGCGGTCAGGCGTTCCGCAGCGGCAAGGGCAGCAGCAGATTTGCCGACGCTGCGGATGATGACAGCGGTGGCTTCGAAACTGCCGAGGACGGCGAGGACGAGGCCGACGAAGACGGCCGGGTCGAGCGTGCCAGCTTCATGGGCGACGAGGCCGGCCCAGAGCGTGCCGACCAATGCTAGGGCGGCCAGCACCTGCACGGCCATGGCTGCGGCGCCGGTCAGGGCTGCGAGGGTGAGACGGCGCTCGGAAAGGCGGCGGGCGAGGGCGGAGAAGCGGTCTCTGGCGGTGCCCAGAACGCCGAGAATGGTGAGATCGGCGTGGCCGCTGATGGCGTCGTAGACGGATATGCGCGTGTCGGCGGCGGCGGTGACAACCTCGCGGCCGACTTTTCGCGACGAGATGACGAGAGCGGCGGGAACCACGAAGACGGCGCCGGCAACCGCGAGCGCGTAGATGAGGGCGGCGGATGGCAGGAAGACGACCAGTACACCGGTGACCGCCATGCCCATGAGGAGGGCGCCGAGCATGGGGCCGATGGCGACGAGGAAGGCGACGTCGAGCGCGTCGACATCAGCTGTCAGGCGGCTGACGAGGTCGCCATGGCGAATGGAACGATCCGAGAGCGGCAAGCGCGGAAAGAGCGCCGCAAAGAGCCAGCCGCGCAGGTCCGAGAGGAGGCGCAGGGTGGCGTTGTGGCCGACGAAGCGTTCGCCATAGCGGGCGAGAATGCGGATGAAGGAAAAGGCGCGGACCAGTGAGGACGGCACGAAGAGATTGAAGCCCAGGCCGAGCGTGGTCAGTGCCGTAGCGGTGATGAACCAGCCGGAAGTGCCGAGGAGGGCAATGCCGGCGGCAAGGGCGATGGAGGAGAGCAGCAGCGCCAGGGAGAGCGCGCCGAGGCGGCGGCGGAAGAGCGGGGCGAGCATGGCAAAGACAGTCATGCGACACCTTTCTTATGCGCAGGCAGGGCGACCGGCAGCAGGGTTTCGCCCGCGATGCGCCAGGCCTTGTCGAGGCGGGTGGCGACCGCTTGCGAATGGGTGGCGACGATCAATGTGCGGCCCTTCGCATAGTCGATGATGGCCGACATGATTTCGGCTTCGAGTTCGGCATCGAGATGGGCGGTGGGTTCGTCGAGGAGAATGAGGCCGGCATCGCGGAGGAACAGGCGGGCGAGGGCAACGCGCTGGGCCTGACCGCCAGAAAGGCCGATGCCGTCTTCGCCGATGATGGTGTCGAGTCCCTGTGGCATGGCGGCGGCGAACTGGGTGATACCTGCGCGCTCGGCGGCGAGCTCGATCTCAGTGCGGCTCGCGCCGGGGCGGGCGAGGGCGATGTTTTCGGCGACGCTGGCGTGAAGGAGGCGCGGCTTCTGGGTGAGGAGGAAGGTGCGGGCGCGCAGCTCTTCCTCGGGCCAGCTATCGAGAGCGCGGCCATCGAGCATGATCTCGCCTTCGGCGGCGCGGAGGCCGATAAGGGCTTCCAGCAGGGTCGACTTGCCCTGGCCGCTGGGGCCGAGAATGGCGATGTGCTGGCCGGCGGCAATCTTGAGCGCGGTATCGGCGAGGACGACGCGCTGGCGGTCGGGCGTGCGCAGTGTGACGCCAGTGAGATCGAACGCAATGGCCTTGCCGGGGCGAGGGGCGATGTCGGCGAGGGGCGTTGCCTCTGAAGGGAGGGCGCCGAGCTGGCGTTCGATTTCGACGAGGGCGGCCTTGGCGGAGGCGCGGTCGTGGTAGTGCGCGGCAAGGAGCCGCAGGGGATTATAGACCTCGGGCGCCATGAGGAGCAGGAACAGCGCCAGTTCCAGTGTCAGCGGCGATGAGCGCAAGTGGAGGAAATCGATGAAGGTGAGGCCCAGATAAAGGGCGACGCCGGCAACGCCGAGGGCAGCGAAAAATTCGAGCACGGCGGAGGACAGGAAGGCGATGGCGAGCACTTTTAGGGTGCGGCGGCGCAGCGACTCGCTGGCTGAGACGATGCCATGCACTTCGGCGGCTTCGCGGCCGAAAAGCTTGAGGGTGAGAAGGCCACGCAGCCGATCGGCGAAACGGCCGGAAAGGCGGGTGAGAGCCTGGGCCTGGCGGTCGGTGGCCGCCTGCGCGCCCCAACCGACCAGCGCCATGAAAAGCGGAATGAGCGGCGCGCTGACGAGGAAGAGCAGGCCAGCGACCCAATCGAGCGGCAGGATGATGGCGCCGAACACCAGCGGCAACAGGGCCGCCTGGCCCGAGGCGGGCAGGTAGCGGGCGAAAAAGCCATCGAGTGCCTCGACCTGATCGACAATGGCGGTGACGGCGGCGCCCGAGGCGGGCTGATCCTGACGGCGGGGAGAGCGGGCAAGGAGCGAGGAAAAGAGTGCCTCGCGCAGGTCGCGCTTGATGTGTTCGGACGCGAGCGTGCCGAGCCAGTCGCCCAGTGCCGAAAGGCCGGCGCGGAAAACAAGCAGCGCGAGGATGATGCCGACGGTCGGCAGGAGTGCGTCGATCGTCTCGCCGCCTTGCACGGCGCGGCCGATCACATTGGCAAGGCTGGAGGCCTGCCAGACCAGCAGGCCGCCGGAGACGAGCGGCAGGCCGATCGCCAGCCAAAGCGCAATGCCGCCATGGCGTTGCAGTTTTGACAGAGCCTTGCCGGCAGCTTTTTCCTGGGGTGTCACGGGCAGATCTTCTAGTCGGAACAGGGCCGATTCCGGAGGGCCACGTTTTGCACTCTAAATTGCGCTGGCGCAATGAACCTTGATCTACATCAAGGCGGGTAGCACAGTCCGGGTTCATGGGGAGATGGGGTGGTTCCTCCCGGCCATCCCTAGCAGCAGCAAGGCAGGACCTGCCATGATCGACATGACTGTCGTAGAACTCTCGCGATGGCAATTCGCCGCCACCGCCATGTATCACTTCATCTTCGTTCCCTTAACGCTCGGGCTATCCATGCTGATGGCCGTGATGGAGAGCGTCTACGTGATGACGGGGCGCGAAATCTGGCGCAAGGCTACGATTTTCTGGGGCACGCTTTTCGGCGTCAACTTTGCAATGGGCGTGGCCACCGGCATCGTCATGGAATTCCAGTTCGGTATGAACTGGAGCTATTATAGCCACTATGTGGGCGACGTCTTCGGCGCGCCGCTGGCGATCGAGGGGCTGATGGCCTTCTTCCTCGAAGCCACCTTTGTCGGCCTCTTCTTCTTCGGTTGGGACCGTATGAGCAAGGTAGGCCACTTGGTCGTCACCTGGCTTGTGGCGCTCGGCACCAACTTCTCGGCGCTCTGGATCCTCATTGCCAATGGCTGGATGCAGAACCCGGTTGGATCGAAGTTCAATCCCGATACCATGCGCATGGAAGTTACCGACTTCATGGCGGTGCTGTTCAACTCGGTCGCACAGGCCAAGTTCGTGCACACGGTCAGCGCGGGCTATGTCTGCGGTGCGGTGTTCATCTTTGCCATTTCGGCTTTCTATCTGGCGCGCGGCAAGCATGTGGAAATCGCCAAGCGCTCGATGGTGGTGGCAGCCAGCTTCGGTCTTGCCGGGGCGCTGTCGGTCGTCGTGCTGGGTGACGAGAGCGGCTATGTCGCGACCGAGCACCAGAAGATGAAGATCGCCGCGCTTGAGGCGAGCTATCATACCGAGGAAGCGCCGGCCCCGTGGACGGTCATCGCCATTCCAGGCGCCGATGGTGGCGAGCCGAGCTTCTCGATCCAGGTGCCCTGGGTCGGCGGCCTTATCACGACGAGATCGCTGGACGAGGAACTGGAGGGCATCGAGGAACTGACCTTGCATGCCCAGACGCGTATCCGCTCGGGCATGATTGCCTATGATGCGCTGCAAGAAATCCGGGCCGATGGCACCAATCAGGCGGCGCGTGCGGTCTTTGACGAGCACTGGGCCGATCTCGGCTATGGCCTGTTGCTGAAGAAGTATCGCGAAGACGTCGGCAATGCCACGGACGAGGAAATCGCCATGGCAGCCGAGGACACCGTGCCCGATGTCTGGCCGCTGTTCTGGACCTTCCGCATCATGATGGGTCTGGGCTTCTTCTTCATCGCCTTCTTCGCGTTCTGGTTCTGGAAGGCATCGACGGGGAAACTCGACAGCAACAAGAACCTGCTCTGGCTGAGCTTCTTCCTGCTGCCGACGCCATGGATCGCCATCGAGTCGGGCTGGTTCATCGCCGAATTCGGCCGCCAGCCCTGGGTGGTGGAAGGGGTGCTTCCAACCTTCTACGCCGCCTCAACCCTCAACTTCTGGGACCTGGTGATTTCGCTGACCTTCTTCACCCTGCTCTACACGGTGCTGTTCATCATCATGATCATGCTGATGGTCAAAATCGTCAAAGCCGGACCGAAAGACTACACCTTCGCCGATAGCCCCGACGCCGACGATTTTGTTGTCGCCGCACTGCCTGCCACTCCCGCTACCAAGGAGCTCGGATCGTGAGCACCATTCCACTCGACTATGAAACCTTGCGGCTTATCTGGTGGCTCTTGCTCGGTGTGCTGCTGATCGGCTTTGCCATCATGGGTGGGCGCGATCTCGGCGTCGGCGCGCTGCTGCCCTTTGCGGCGCGCACCGATGACGAGCGGCGTGTTCTGCTCAACGTCGTAGGCCCCACCTGGGAAGGCAATCAGGTCTGGCTGGTGCTGGGCGGCGGTGCCATCTTCGCCGCCTTTCCGCCGCTCTACGCCGTGAGCTTTTCGGGCTTTTACCTCGCCATGATTGTCATCTTGCTGGCCCTGATCCTCAGGCCGGTGGGGTTCAAGTTCCGCGGCAAGATCGCCGATGCCCGCTGGCGGGCGACCTGGGACTGGGCACTGTTCATCGGCGGGGCAGTGCCCTCGCTGATCTTCGGCGTGGCGGTGGGCAATGTGATCCTCGGCGCGCCGTTCCACTTCGACGATACGATGCGTGCCTTCTATACCGGCAACTTCTTCATGCTGCTGATGCCCTTTGCCCTGCTCTGTGGCCTCGTGAGCTTGGGGATGTTGGTGACACAGGGCGCGTCGGTGATCGTGGGGCGCACAGACGGCTTGCTGGCCGAGCGGGCCCGGACGATAGGCATCTGGGCCGGGCTCGGGACGATCGTGCTCTTTGCTCTTGGCGGCGTCTGGGTGGCCTTTGGTATCGATGGTCATGTCATCACCAGCACCGTCGATCCCAATGCCCCGATCAACCCGCTCGCCAAGACCGTCGAACTGGTGCGTGGTGGCTGGCTCAGCAATTACGGCGCCTATCCCTGGATGATCGCAGCGCCGGTGATCGGCTTTGCCGGTCTGGCGCTGGCGGTGCTGGGGCTCAATGCTCGCTGGAAGCTCATTCCGCTCCTGGCGACCAGCGCCGGCATTTTCGGCATTATTTCCACCGCCGGCCTGTCGCTGTTCCCGTTCCTGCTGCCATCCTCGACGGTGCCGCAGGCCGGGCTGACGCTCTGGGATGCGTCTTCAAGCCATATGACGCTGTTCATCATGCTGTTGGTGACCGCGTTCTTCCTGCCGATCATCATTCTCTATACCGGCTATGTCTTCCGGGTGATGCGCGGTCCGGTGACTTCAACCAGCCTCAACAAGAACCCCAACGCCTACTAGGAGAGAGACGATGTGGTATTTTTCCTGGATTCTCGGCCTCGGGCTTGCCTGCACCTTTGGCATTCTCAATGCCATGTGGTTCGAAATGCGCGAGGATAGACGCATAGCTCGCGAGGAAGGGCGGGAGCCGACCACCCGCTAGCGCATGGGTCCTGACCATTTGGTCAAAAATCAGAAAATCGGGTTCTGCGGTCGCGGAATCCGATTTTTGCTTTTTGTTACAATGAATTAGATCGGTACCAGTCGTGGCGTCGGCGAAATTGGCGGAAAACCTACCTAAACCGAATATGAACCATATGCCTCATTTCTGTGCGTCCAGTGCATAACGGATGTGCAGAAGGTCCATCTACTAATCACGACCCCTCCGGTCTACATAGAGGTCATCAAACGAAGGGGAACCAAAATGAACATTGCAAAGAAGATCGCCGATTTCGCCCGTTACCAGCGCACCCTGCGCGAGCTCAACTCGCTCGACAGCCGCCAGCTGAACGACCTGGGCATCACCCGCTCCGACATCAAGTCGATTGCTCGCGGTACCTACTCCGCCTAAGTTTTAGGCAAATCGGTATGTAAGATGAAGGCGTCCTCCAGGGCGCCTTTTGTCTTTTCTGGGGTGATGTCGAGCGTGTGGCTCCGTCCCCCCTCCCAAGCCCTCCCATCCCCCGGCGTCATTCCCGCGAAAGCGGGAATCTCCTTGCGCGAAAAACAGGGATCCCCGCTTTCGCGGGAATGACGTGGTGGGGTGGGGTCTTGCGGTGCGGAAATCCGAATTCCCGCGGGATGCCGCGCTTGTGACGCTTACCGCGTCAAATCCGCGACAACGCATTCGAGCGCTGCGACGAGATCGTCCGGCTTGATGCGAATCTGCAATCCCCGTTGACCGCCATTGAGAAAAATCTCGTCGTAGAGCTGGGCCATTTCGTCGAGCGCGGTGGGGACGAGCTTGCGCTGCCCGAGGGGGCTGATGCCGCCGACCTTGTAGCCCGTCAGGCGCTCGGCATCTGCCGGCTTCATCATGTGGGCGGACTTGCCGCCGAGAGCGGCGGCGAGCTTTTTCATGTTCACTTCCTCGTCGGAAGGAACGATGGCGCAGATGGGCTTGCCGTCGAGCTCGGCCATCAGCGTCTTGAACACCTCGCCCGGCGATACGCCCATGGCCTCGGCGGCCTGCAACCCGACGCGCTCTGCATTCGGGTCATAGTCGTAATTGGCGAGGGTGAAGCTGATGCCGGCCTTGATGAGGGCCTGCGTGGCGGGCGTGGTCTTGGACATGCATCTGTTTTAGCCCGTCGACGGCAAAGCTCAAGCCTCAGCGCTCAAGATCGGGACGCTGTACCCAGCGCGGATCGTCGGCGGGATTTTCGAGATCGTCGAGACCGACATCCTGAAGGATGTGATGGGAGAGATTAAGTGCCCTTATGGCGCGGCGGCGCTTGGGTTCCGAGGCGTCCTGCTGGTGCAGGAGAGCGGCGGGGAGGGGCAGGAGAAAGCCAAGAAAGCTGGGCAAAGTGAGCATTTGATGCATTCGCTGGCCTTATGGCCGGCGTCCTCATTGGATTGACATGAGCTGAAAAATGCACCTGATTGCTGCCAGTATCCAACTAAAGCTCGATGCCGACGCATAAGGGGTGTTTATCCATGTCGCTGCCGCCGCTCAGTGCCATCCGGGTTTTCGAGGCCGTGACGCGGCATCTCAGCTTTACGCGCGCAGGCGAGGAGCTGGGCATGACGCAGGCGGCGGTGAGCTATCAGATCAAGCTCTTGGAGGAGCGCGTGGGGGCGCCGCTGTTTCTCAGGAAACCGCGGCAGATTGCGTTGAGCGAAGTGGGGGCGAGCCTGGCGCCGCAGGTGCAGCAGGCCTTTGAAATCATGCGCGAGGCTTTTGCCGATACGCGGGGCGAGGTCGACAGATTGCTCTCGATCACCACTGTGCCGACCTTTGCGAGCCAATGGCTGGCGCAGAATCTGGGGCTGTTCCAGATCGATCATCCAGAGATCGCGGTGCGGGTCGATAGCACCAGCGACATGGTCGACCTGCTCAATGATGAATGCGATATCGGCATCCGCACGCTGGCAGCGCCGCCGGAAAAGGGGCTGGTCTCGCACATGCTGGTCAAGGCGGATTTCACGCCACTGCTTAGTCCGGCTTTGGCTGAGAGCATCGGCGGCGTGAAGGAGCCGGCGGACCTCTTAAAGCTGCCCATGCTCGATCCGCAGGACGAATGGTGGGCGCTCTGGTTCGAGGTTGCGGGGGTTCCCGGCTTTTCGGCCGAGGGGCGGCCGATGAGCATGCTCAATTGGCAGAGCCTGCTTGGTACGGCCGCCATGGCGGGCCGCGGGGTGACCATGCTGACGCCGGCGCTGTTTCGCGACGAGATTGCCTCGGGTCGGTTGATCCAGCCCTTTCCGCTGCTGGCGCCGGCTGGGCGGGCCTATTACCTCGTCTATCCCGAAAGCCGGCGCAATGCGCCCAAGATCAAGATGTTTCGCGACTGGATGCTGGAGGCGACGGCCTTTATGCGCGCGGAATCCTGACAGGTTTTGGCGCGGGACACCGCGAGTGTTCCCCAAGAAGTCAGGGGAACAGAATGACTGCAGACGAACTCAATGCCGTGATCGTTAGGGCCAAGGCCGCGACCTATGTGGGCGGCGGCGTGAAGGCGACTGCCTCGCGGCCGGGATCGCATGATCTCGGTTGGTCCGAGGGCGAGTGGCGCTATCTCGACAGCTATTTTGGCGGCACGGATTTTCTGGGGCAGGAAGTGCTGCTGCGCGGCGCGGAGCCGGTCTGGGCCATGAACTACTACGGCTATGTGCTGCGGCCGGACCTGATTGACGGGGCCAAGGCGGGGGAGACGATCAAGGGCGCACTTTCGGCCATGTATGGCGAAGGGCGGTTTCTGGGTGGTTTTGATTGGACGGGGGCGCATGGACATTATCGAGACAGGAGCGAGGGCAGCGCGGCGCAGTTTCGGGGGAGGGAAGTGATTTTGGTGGGTGGGGTAGAGGCTTATGCGCTCGATTATTTTGGTGGGCTGGTGAAGCCTTAGGGGGCTATTGCGCCTTCTGCTGCGCCGTGCCGCTGAAGCATCCCCCTCATCCGGCGCTTCGCGCCACCTTCTCCCCGAGGGGGAGAAGAATACGCCGGGGCTTCCTCTTGTTCCTCTCCCTCTCGGGGAGAGGGTGGATCGGGCGAAGCCCGAGACGGGTGAGGGGGGCGGCAAGTGCAGAGCCCTCGGGTCAAGCCCGAGGGTGACGTCCTGTAGGAACAAAAAGGCCCGGTGATCGCTCACCGGGCCTTTTCTTCCGTCGCAACTTGGGAGGAGCGTTGGAATTAGACGATGCCGCCCGAGCCGCCTTCGACGGCGGGACGGACTGCGGCGACCTTGGCGCGGTAGCCGGAGGCGCGGTAGGCGCTGAGCGGGTCGATAGCGCCGCCGGCTTCGAGGCGGGCGAGGGCCAGGATCGGCTCGACATCGGTGCGGAACGCGTGGCGAAGCTGCTGGGTAGCCGTCAGTGCATCATTGTCGTTTTGCGCGGCCTTGAGGGTCGCGCGGTCGACGAGGAGCGCCTGGGCGTAGGAACGCTGCACGTCCGAGGCCGACAGCATCAGCGACTCGATCGGGTCGGTGACGTTGTGGCTCTGGTCGAGCATGTGGGCCGGGTGGAAGCTAGCGTCGCGGTTTTCGATGTCGACGAGTTCGTTGAACACCAGGAACAGGCGGTACGGGTCGACCGAACCGGCGTCGAGATCGTCGTCGCCATACTTGGAATCGTTGAAGTGGAAGCCGCCGAGCTTGCCGAACTGGGCAAGGCGGGAGACGATCATTTCAATATTCACGTTCGGCGCATGGTGGCCGAGATCGACGAGGCAGAGGGCCTTGTCGCCCAGTTCCTTGGCGATGATGTAATTGGTGCCCCAATCCTGCACGACCGTCGAATAGAAGGCCGGCTCGTACATCTTGTGTTCGGTATAAACGTTCCAATCGTCCGGCAGGGCGGCATAGATCGCCTTGGCAGAGTCGAGGTAGTTCGCGAACTGGTCGGCGAAATTGACCTGACCGGGGAAGTTGGAACCGTCGCCGATCCAGATGGTCAGGGCCTTGGAGCCGATGGTCTTGCCGATCTCGATGCATTCGAGATTGTGCTCGATGGCCTGGTTGCGGGTGCCCTTGTCGTAGGACGAGAGCGAGCCGAACTTGTAGCTCTGGAGCTGACCCTTGGCGTCCGAGAACGTGTTCGAGTTCATGGCGTCGAAGCCGAGGTTGAAGCGGCTGGCAGCCTGCTTCAGACGGTTCGGATCGGCCTTGTCCCACGGAATATGCAGGGAAATGGTCTTGGTCGCCTGGGTGAGTTGGGCGATGACGGCGCAATCTTCGATCTTGTCGAAAATGTCGCGCGGTTCGCCGGCGCCCGGGAACTTGGCAAAGCGCGTGCCGCCGGTGCCGACGCCCCAGGAGGGGACGGCCACGGAGAATTTTGCGACCTTGGCCTTGACGGCGTCGATGGCAATGCCGCGACGGTCGAGGCGTTCGCCCAGGGTTTCGTAATCGCGACGAAGATCGGCTTCGCGCTTGGTGTTGTCGGCTTCGACGATGGATGCGTCGATGATGTGTTCGGTCATTTTCTTGCTCCTCCTCCCGCACCCACCGGTTGTCATCCCGGCCTTGAGCCGGGATCCATCTTGAGATCTCAGGATGGGCCCCGGCTCAAGGCCGGGGTGACATTCAGTGGGTGGGCTAGGACAATGCCAAATTAGCGCGGGAACGACTGGGCGTTGCCGGCGTCGACGTTGATGATGTTGCCGGTGGACTTGGCCGAGGCTTCCGAAGCGAAGAAGTAGATGGCTTCGGCGATGTCTTCCGGGAACACCGAGCGCTTCAGCATCGAGCGCTGGCGATACATCTCTTCAAGGCCGTCCTTGTCGGTCTTGTAGGTCGATGCGCGCTGCTCAAGCCATTCGCCGGCCCAGATCTTCGAACCACGCAGCACGGCGTCAGGATTGACGACGTTGACGCGGATCTGTGCTTCCGCGCCTTCGAGGGCGAGGCAGCGCGCCAGGTGAATCTCGGCTGCCTTGGCGGTGCAATAGGCTGCAGCGTTGGGCGAAGCGGCGAGGCCGTTCTTGGACGCAACGAACACGACGTTGCCACCGATCTTCTGCTGGCGGAAAAGACGGAAGGCTTCGCGCGAGACGAGGAAATAGCCCGTGGACAGGATGTCCATGTTCTTGTTCCAGAGTTCGAGCGAGGTCTCTTCGATCGGAGCCGAGGAGGCGAGACCGGCATTCGAAACGAGGATGTCGAGGCCGCCGAATTCGACCACGGCATGGGCGAAGCCGGCGAGGACCTGTTCTTCCTTGGTGACGTTGATATTCACCGGACGGACGAAGTCGGCACCGAACACGCCGGACAGTTCGGCGGTCGCGTTGTCGAGCGCGGTCTGGTCTATATCGGCGATGACGACGCAAGCGCCTTCACGCAGCAGACGAGCGGCAGTGGCCTTGCCGATGCCGCCGGCGCCGCCGGTGACGAGGGCGATCTTGCCAGCGAGCGACTTCGGCTTGGGCATACGAGCAAGCTTGGCTTCTTCAAGCAACCAATATTCGATGTCGAAGGCTTCCTGCTCGGGGAGGCCCTGGTATTCGCTGACGGTCGAGGCGCCGCGCATCACGTTGATGGCGTTGACATAGAACTCGCCAGAAATACGGGCAGTGGCCTTGTCCTTGGCGAAGGTCAGCATGCCGACGCCGGGGATCAGGTAAACGACGGCGTTCGGATCGCGCACGGCCGGCGAATTGTCGTGCTTGCAGCGATCGTAATAGGCCTGGTAGTCGACGCGATAGGCGGCGATCTGGGCATCAAGGCCAGCGATCACGGCATCAACGTCCGGGTTGGCCGGGTTGAAGTCGATGACCAGCGGACGGATCTTGGTGCGCAGGAAGTGGTCGGGGCAGGACGTGCCGAGAGCCGCCAGTGGGCGAAGGTTCTTGGAATTGACGAATTCGAGGACGGCGTCGCTGTCGTCGAAATGGCCGAGCTTGTGGCTGTCTTCGGAGATGAAGCCGCGGATTTTTGGCATCAGCTTGGCAGCGACGGCTCGACGGGCGTCGGCATCGAGCGACTGGGTAGCGGCGCCACCGAAGATGGTCTTGCCAGCGGTTTCCTTTTCAAACCATTCGATGGCCTGATTGATGATGCCGATGGTGGTTTCGTAGCATTCCTTGGGGGTGTCGCCCCAGGTGAAGAGGCCGTGCGACTCGAGGATGAGACCCTTGGAGTTCGGGTTTTCTTCGCAGTACTTGCCAAGCCACAGGCCGAGTTCAAAACCCGGCTTCTTCCACGGAAGCCAGCCGATGGTGTCGCCAAAGATCTGCTTGGTCAGTTCCTTGGAATTCTTCGAGGCCGCGATGGCGATGATCGCGTCCGGGTGCATGTGGTCCACAAAGTTGTGGTTCACATAGGCATGGAGTGGGGTGTCGATCGAAGCGGCGCGCGGGTTCAGGTTGAACGTCGCGTGGGGCAGGTAGCCCACCATCTCGTCTTCGAACTCAACGCCGCGATAGAGGCCCTTCAGGGCGCGCAGCTTGTCCATGTAGAGCGTCGAGAAGCCGTCGAGCTTGATCGAAGCGCTGTCGCCGCCCGAACCCTTGACCCAGAGGACTTCGACCATCTCGCCCGTAAGAGGGTCCTTCTGCATGATCTTGGAGGAGGTATTGCCGCCGCCATAGTTGGTGACGCGCTTGTCCGAGCCGAGCAGGTTCGAACGGTAGACCAGGCGCTCCGGCTCGGTCATGGACGCGGCTTTGGCGTCGTCCCACTTGTTTTCAAGGCGCTTGGGCGCGGTGGACATGGAAGTTCCTCCCGAAGGTTAGGCGAAGTGGAGATTTGGCCCGGACATGGCCATAGAACGATATACGCTGTCAATCAGAAACGATCAGGATTCATCATTCGTGCGCGCTTCTGACTGAAACATGTCGATTGCTGATTGACTCTGCGCGGAAAGAGTGAAAGCACTGCGTTCAGGGAGTATCAGCCTTGCACGAAACGGAACGCCACCGCGTCATTCTATCCGCTGCACAATCGCACCCCGTGGTGACGGTGGCCGAATTGTGTGAAGTGACAGGCTCTTCCGAAGCCACGATCCGCCGGGACATTGCCTCGCTCGACGAGCAGGGCAAGCTCCGCCGCGTGCGTGGCGGCGCCGAGGCGATCAATCCTCCGGCGCAGGGCGGTCTCGTCGGTCGACCCTTCTCCGTCAACGAAACGATCAATATTGCTCAGAAGCGGGCAATTGCGCGCGCTGCTGCAGATTTGTGCAGCGATGGCGAGCCGATCATCATCAATGGCGGCACGACGACCTATCAGATGGTGCACTTCCTGACCTCCAAGCGGGTCAGCGTGTTCACCAACAGCTTCGCCATCGCGGAGTATCTGATCCACAACTCGCGCAACCCCGTCGTCATTCCCGGTGGCACGGTCTATCGCGAGCAGAACGTCATCCTCTCGCCCTTTGGCGGGGTGGTGGCGAGCCACTTTTATGCCAAGCGCATGTTCATCGGCTGCCAGGGTATCGGCGCCCATGGGCTGATGGAGGCCGACCCGATGGTCGTGCAGTCCGAGCTTGGCCTGATCGGGCAGGCAGACGAACTGATCGTCCTCGCCGACTCCTCCAAATTCATGGGCCGCAGCAGTCTCATCCTCTGCGGGCTCGATAGAATTGCCGCTGTCATTACCGATAGCGGCATCCGCGACGAAGATCGTCAAATGCTGGAAACAGCAGGTGTGCGGCTCATCGTGGCGGACACGACTGCTCAGGCCGACCGTCAAAGTGCGGTGGCTTGAGACATGAACGACAGATCATCCCAGGGAGGGACTCTTATGAAACTGTTCAAACTGATGGCCGCGACGGCTGCTGCCGCCATTCTCCTCGCCGTGCCGGCCTATGCTCAGACCCGCATCGCGCTGGTCGTGAAATCGCTCGGCAACGGCTTCTTCGACGCCGCTGCCAAGGGTGCTGAAGAAGCTGCCAAGGAAATCGGCGACATCGAGCTGATCTATACCGGTCCGACCGCTGCAACCGCCGAAGCCCAGATCGAAGTCGTCAACTCGCTGATCGCTCAGCAGGTCGACGCCATCGCCATCTCGGCCAATGACCCGGATGCTCTCGTGCCGGTTCTGCAGCGCGCCCAGCAGCGCGGCATCAAGGTGATCTCGTGGGATTCGGGCGTTGCTCCCGAAGGCCGCCAGATCCACCTCAACCCGTCTGATATCGGCCTGATCGGCGAAACCATCATCAAGCTGGCTGCCGACTACCTGCCCGAAGGCGGCGACGTTGCCATTCTCTCGGCCGCTTCCACCGCGACCAACCAGAACGCCTGGATCGAAGCCGCCAAGGCTGTCATTCCGGAAAAGTTCCCGAATATCAACCTCGTCGCCACCGTTTACGGTGACGACGACTCGGTGAAGTCGACCGAAGAAGCCCGCGGTCTGATCGCTGCCTATCCGAACCTCAAGGCCATCATCGCTCCGACTACCGTCGGCGTCGTTGCTGCGGCCCAGGTCGTGACCGACCAGAACCTGATCGGCAAGGTCAATGTCACCGGTCTGGCTCTGCCGTCCGAGTTCAAGCAGTTCATCGACAATGGTGCTTCGCAGGCTGTGGCTCTGTGGAACCCGATCGACCTCGGCTACTCGGCCGTCTACCTCGCCAAGGCTCTCGTTGACGGCCAGGAAGCTGCCCCCGGCGCGACCTTCTCGATCGGCAAGGTCGGCGAAGTGACCCTCGATGACAACAACGCGGCTGCCATGGCTGCCCCGTTCCAGTTCGACAAGAGCAACATCGAAGAATTCTCCAAGATCTACTGATCTTTTTCGGCCCGGCGCTTCGGTGCCGGGCCACCCCAAACCACGGCGTCATTCCCGCGAAAGCGGGAATCTCTTTTTCGGCAATGAGATTCCCGCTTTCGCGGGAATGACGTGGTGATTGATGCCGCTGCCGGCGGTCAAGGACACACGCGCAATGACAGAACCCATCCTGACCCTGACGGGCATATCCAAGAGCTTTCCCGGCGTAAGGGCGCTGCACAATGTGTCGCTCGAACTCTTTCCCGGGCAAGTGACGGCGCTGATCGGCGAGAACGGCGCGGGCAAGTCGACGCTGGTCAAAACCATGACCGGCATCTACCAGCCCGACGAAGGCGAAATTCGTGTCAAAGGGCAGGTCGTGACCCTGCCGACGGCGATTTCGGCGACCCATGCCGGCATCACCGCCATCCATCAGGAAACGGTTCTGTTCGACGAGCTTTCGGTGGCCGAGAATATCTATCTCGGGCATGCGCCGCGCAATCGCTTCGGCATGATCGACTGGAAGACCATGAAAAACGAGGCGCAGAAGACGCTCGATTCCATGGCCGCAGGGATTGATGCCGGCACACCGCTCAAGGAACTGGGCATCGCCAAGAAGCACCTCGTGGCTGTGGCCCGGGCGTTGAGTGTCGACGCGCAGGTCGTGATCATGGACGAGCCGACCGCCGCGTTGAGCCAGAAGGAAATCGAGGAGCTTTACGTGCTCGTCGAACTCCTCAAGGCGGATGGCAAGGCTATCCTCTTCATCTCGCACAAGTTCGACGAAATCTACCGCATCTGCGACCGCTTCACCGTGTTCCGCGATGGCGAAATGGTGGGCAAGGGTTTCATCAAGGAGACCCCGGAGAACGAGATCGTCAAGCTCATGGTCGGCCGTTCGGTGGACCACATCTTCCCCGCACGCACCGCCACGATTGGCGAGACCGTGCTTGAGGTGAAGGGGCTGAGCCACCCGACCGAATTCGAGGATATTTCCTTCGAGGTCCGCAAGGGCGAGATCCTGGGCTTTTACGGCCTTGTGGGCGCCGGACGCTCCGAGGTCATGCAGGCTGTGTTCGGCATGACGCAGATTGCTTCGGGCACGATGGTGCTCGGCGGCCAGACGATCGCGCCGAAATCTGCAGCGGATGCGGTCGAGGCGGGCATCGTCTATGTGCCGGAAGAGCGCGGCAAGCAGGGTGTCATCACCGGCGAGCCGATCTTCAAGAACGTATCGCTGCCGAGCATCGACAAGACCAGCGCCAGGGGCTTTATCCGCATGGCGGAAGAGTTCGCGCTGGCGCGGACCTATACCGAACGGCTTGATCTCCGCGCTTCGTCGCTGAGCCAGAACGTCTCCACCCTGTCGGGCGGCAATCAGCAGAAGGTCGTCATCGCCAAGTGGCTGGCAACGCTGCCCAAGGTCATCATTCTCGATGAGCCGACCAAGGGCATCGACATCGGTTCGAAAGCGGCGGTGCATGAATTCATGGGCGAGCTCGTCTCCCAGGGCCTGAGCGTCATCATGGTCTCGTCCGAACTGCCGGAAATTTTGGGCATGAGCGACCGTGTGGTCGCTCATGCGCGAAGGGCACATCATCGAGACCCTCGAAAAACAAGAATCCGCAGCCCGAGACGCTGGTGCGTCCGGCGGCTGGTATTGCCAAGGAGAAGGCGGCATGAACCGGCTTCTGAAAACCCGTGAACCCTGGCTGGCGCTCGGCATTCTCGCCGTTATCGTGCTGGTGACGCTGCGCTTCCCGCGCTTCTCGCAGCCGGGCAACCTGCTCACCATTTTCAACGACACGTCCATTCTGATGATGCCGGCGCGTGGGCAGATGGCCGTCATCGGCCTGACACGCTCCTAGGTCGACCTTTCGATGGGCGTGCTAACCTGGCGCTGGACGGGCAAGGGATAGGGTGCCGGCCATGGTCATTGCCCGCGGTACCCGGTGTGCACGATTTTCCCCGCTGCTGATTGCCGGCTCAGGTGGT
>NZ_JANQAH010000001.1 GCF_024707125.1 Devosia sp. | reverse complement strand
AGGAGCCGTCATAGACGGCGACGGTCTTGGCGCCGACCTGGTCGAGGGCGAGAGCCAGGGTGGAGGCGGTGACGCCGGAGCCGCAGGAGGTGATGATAGGTTTTGAAAGATCCACGCCGCGTTCGGCGAAGATGGCTTTGAGCGCCTCGGGGGATTTGAGGACGCCGTTTTCGGAGAGGAGGCTTACCGGGATATTGCGGCTGTTCGGAATGTGACCGGCGCGGAGGCCGGGGCGGGGCTCGGGGACTTCGGCGTGGAAGCGCGGGGCCGGGCGCGCGTCGAGGATTTGAGCGGCTTCGTCCCGGCTGCGGGCGCGGACGAAGTCGAAATCGGCGACGCGATCGGGGTGGAACTTGACGTCGAAATGCGCGGCGCGCTTGGCGACAAGGCCGGCTTCGAGCGGGCGGCGCTCGGCGCGCCATTTTGGTCCGCCGCCGGAAAGGATGTGTACTTTTTCGGCGCCGAAGGTCTTGAAGGTCCACCAGACGCGGGGGGCGCTGAAAAGGCCGAGCTCGTCATAGATGACGATGGTCATATCGCTGCCGATGCCGAGGGCGCCGACCATGTGGGCGAAGTCGGCCGGCGAGGGCAGCATGTGGGGCAGGTTGGTGGTGGTATCGGCGATGCCGTCGATGTCGAAGAAGACGGCGCCCGGGATGTGGCCAGCGAGGTATTCTGCCTGGGCGTTGCGCGCGGCGTTGGGCATGTGCCAGCTGGCGTCAACGACGATTAGGCCGGGATCGCTGAGATGAGCGGCGAGCCATTCGGTGGTGACGAAGGTGGTGTCCATGGCGCGATTCCCGGTTGTGTTGGCGGGAGAATGGGCCGGGGCGGGGTGGGTGGTCAAAGGGTATTTAGGAAGGTGCGTAGTTCGGGTGTGGGCAGACGTGCCGCCCCAATCTCGGTGTCATTCCCGCGAAAGCGGGAATCTCCGTTTCGCAAACAGGGGTTCCCGCTTTCGCGGGAATGACACCGTGGAAAGAGAGAGGCGCTGGTGCCAGATGGATTGCCGGGACAAGCCCGGCAATGACGATGGAAGGGTGGGGCTGCTGGGCGGGAACTACGCCCCCAGCGTCAGCACGTCCTTGGCGGCCAGGTGCAGCGTAACCGTGTCGCCGCGCTGGGGTGGGGTGAGGGCGTGGCTATTAAAAGTGTCGATGCTGATGGGGGTGCCGGCGACGTCGACGCGGAGGCGGACGACGGAGCCGAGGAAGCCGACGTCGGAGATGGTACCGGTCAGGGTCGTGTCGGTTTCGGGGCGCGGGGTGAGGGAAATCAGCTCGGGGCGGATGGCGCGGTTGGGGCCGAAACTGGCTTCGGGGAGCGTGTTGAGCTGGCCGACGAAGGTGGCGACGAAGCGGGTCGAGGGGCGGTTGTAGATTTCGTGGGGCGAGCCGGTCTGGTCGAGATTGCCTGCGTTCATGACCACGATGCGATCGGAGATGGACATGGCCTCTTCCTGATCGTGGGTGACGAAGACGGTGGTGATGCCCAGGTCCTGCTGGATGGCGCGGATTTCTTCGCGGAGGGAGACGCGGATCTTTGCGTCGAGCGCAGAGAGCGGTTCGTCGAGGAGGAGGAGGCGCGGTTTGGGCGCGATGGCGCGGGCGAGGGCGACGCGCTGCTGCTGGCCGCCGGACATTTCATAGGGGAAGCGCTTTTCAAAACCGGGCAAGCCGATGAGTTTGAGCATTTCCTCAACGCGGGCGCGACGTTGGTCGGCGGGCATGCCGGCGATTTTCAGGCCAAAGGCGATGTTGTCGCCAACGGTCAGGTTCGGGAAGAGGGCGTAGGCTTGGAAGACCATGCCGAGCTTGCGCTGGTTGGGCTTCAGATGCGTGATTTCTTCGCCATCGACGCGGATGGAGCCGGAGGTGGGGCGTTCGAAGCCGGCGATCATCCGGAGGATCGTGGTCTTGCCGCAGCCGGAGGGGCCGAGGAGCGAGATGAACTCGCCCTTTTCGAAGGCGAAGTTGACGCCCTTCACGACCGTATTGGTGCCGAAGGATTTGACGAGGTTCTGGACTTCGAGGAAGGCGGCCATGGTCAGTCGGTCCTGGCGGAAGTGCGGGGGGCGAAGCGGCCGAGCACGTTGATCATGCCCATGGCGCCCCAAGTGATGATGAAGGAGATGATGGCGAGTGCGGCGGGCTCATAGGCGCGATTGGTGCCGATGCCGACGAGATAGGGGCCGAAGGCCGGCCGATTGAGCAGGCTCGCAATGGTGAATTCGCCGATGACGATGGCGAAGGTCAGGAAGGCGCCGGAGAGGATGGCGACGAGAATATTGGGCAGGATGATCTGGCCGATGATCTGGAGCTGGTTGGCGCCGGCGATCTGGGCGGCTTCGGTCAGGGTGCCGATGTCGATGGTGCGCATGCCGTTGTCGACGGCCCGGTACATGTAGGGCAGGGCGAGGGTGACATAGGCGCAGGTGAGCAGGATATCGGTGCCGAGGACGGAGCCGGTGAAGGGGATCAGCGAGGAGGAGCCGTAGAGGCGGATATAGCCATAGACGAGCACCAGCGCGGGGATGACCAGCGGCAGGAGGGTGACGAATTCCATGAAGGGGCGCAGCCAGGGCATGCGCAGGCGGACGAAATAGACCGCGGGGACCACGACGAGGATGCCAACGATGATGGTGAAGAGGCCGACGACGACTGAGTAAGTGAAGCTCGAGGCGAAATAGGGGTCGGCGAAGACCGAGGCATAGGCGTCGAAGGAATAGGTGCCGCGGCGCATGCGCAGGGAGAATTCGAAGGTGGCGGCGAGCGGGACGATGAAATAGGCGCCGCCGAGGATGAAGACCAGCCAGGCCCAGAACTTGTCGGACTTCATTTCATCCACCTTTCGGCGCGGGCGGCGACAACGAGATAGATGACGTTGGCGAGCGAGGTGATGACGATCATGCCCAAAGCCAGCGCGGCGCCGAGGCCGGGGTTTTGGAGGGCATCGCCGCGGATCTGGTTGTAGAGCAGCACGGTGACGATGTTGAGGTTCGAACCGGTGAGCGCCCAGGCGGTGGCGATGGCGCCGAAGGCATTGGCGAAGAGCAGCGACAGGGTGCCGAGGACGGACGGCCAGAGGATGGGGAAGCCGATATAGCGCCAGAACTGCCAGGCATTGGCGCCGAGGGTCTGGGCGGCTTCGTTCCATTCCTTTTTGAGGCCGTCGACGGCGGGCGCGATGGTCAGGACCATCAGGGGGATCTGGAAGTAGAGATAGGTGAGGGTCAGGCCCCAGAAGGAGAAGAGGTTGAAGCCGCCCTGGCGATAGATGTCGAAGTCGAACAGCGTGCGGATGACGATGGTGACAAGGCCGAGGCGTCCGAGGGTGGCGATGAAGGCGAAGGCCAGGGGGACGCCGGCGAAATTGGAGGCGACGCCGGAAAAGGTCATTACGGCGGAGCGCAGGCCCTGGGGCAGCTTTCCGCGGATGATGGCGAGGGTGATGGCGAGGCCGATCAGCGCGCCGAGAATGGCGGAGGCGCCAGAAATCCGGATCGAAATCCAGTAGGCGGCCATGATCTGGTCGGTGAAGAGGCCGGCGATGTTATCGAGGGTGAAATTGCCGGCACGGTCGGTGAAGGCGGCGCCCATCAGCGAGAGCGTGGGCAGGAAGAGGAACATCACCGCGAAGATGACGAAGGGGAGAACCGCGAGGGAGTCCCAGGGGATGCGGCGGGGTGGTTTGGAACCGGGCAGGTCGA
The DNA here is from genome assembly GCF_024707125.1 of Devosia sp. Lineage (GTDB taxonomy): Bacteria > Pseudomonadota > Alphaproteobacteria > Rhizobiales > Devosiaceae > Devosia. Next base: position 95,199 of record NZ_JANQAH010000001.1, on the reverse strand, counting down.
TGCTCGACATATGACGCCTTTCAGCCGCGTCATTCCCGCGAAAGCGGGAATCTCTCTGCGTGGAGAGGGAGGGATTCCCGCTTTCGCGGGAATGACGCCGTGGGAGTTTCCACCCCCACGGCGCTGGACTGGAGCTTACTGAACCGAAGCGCCGACGGTGCTGTCCCAGCCGCCGGTGATGGTGGCCTTGTTGGTGTTCTGCTCTTCGATCGAGGGGAACACGGCCTTGGCGTAGTTTTCGGCAGCCGGGAGCTTGGCCATCAGGTCGGCCGGGAGCTTGCCGGCTTCGGCGAGGGCGTTGAAGCGGATCGGGTGGCAGTAGCCAGCGAGCCAGCCGAGCTGACCTTCGTCGGAATAGAGGTATTCCATCCAGAGCTTGGCAGAGTTCGGGTGGGGTGCGAAGGCCGAGATAGCCTGGACGTAGACGCCGGCAACAACGCCGTCGGACGGCACGACGACTTCGATCGGCGGGTTGCCGTTGAGGTTGTCGCGAGCGGCGAGCAGGTTGTAGTCCCAGTTGATGGCGATCGGGGTCGTGCCCTGGGCAATGGCGGCAGCTTCAGCGTCGACCGGGACGAAGTTGCCCTTGTCGTTGAGGGCCTTGAAGTATTCAAGGCCTGCCTGGGCAGCAGCGTCCTGAGCGGCACCGGTCGACAGACCAGCGGCGAAGACCGACATGATGGCGTTGTTGGCAGTACGCGGATCACCAGCCAGAGCGACGGAGTTGGCGAACTCGTCCTTGTTCAGGTCAGCCCAGGAAGTGGGGTTGTCGCCGGTGATGATGTCCTTGTTGATGCCGAAGGCGAGCACGCCATAGTAGTCGCCGTACCAGAAGCCATCAGCGTCCTTGGCATCGTCCGGGATTTCGTCCCAGGTCGAGACCTTGTAGGCCTGCAGCAGGCCTTCGTCCTTGGCCTGCGGGCCAAAGGCGAGACCGATGTCGAGGACGTCGGGGGCCTGCGGGCCGGTATTGCCCTTGTTGGCGCGGACGGCTTCGAGCTCGTCGGCCGAACCGGCGTCGGGGTTCAGTTCATTGACGGCGATGCCAGGATACTTGGCCTTGAAACCTTCGATCACGCCGCCATAGTTGCACCAGGAATGGGGCAGGGCGATCACGGTCAGCTGGCCTTCGGTCTTGGCGGCTTCGTAGAGCGCTGCCAGATCGGTTTGGGCGAAAGTCGGAGCCGCGAAGCTGAGCACGGTGAGAAGCGAAACCGAGGTGGTCAGCGCAGACTTGAACGTCATTCTTTGTCTCCCTGAATGAGCAGTCGCGGGCTTTCCCACGGGGAGAGCCGCTGCGAACGGGCGAGGGAGTAGAGGGGCGGCATGACAGTGCAATGACAGTTGTATGACGGCGAGGCGTCGCCCGTGAGCGGGCGATACTTGCCGCAACACCAGTATATTGCGCCTATCTGCCCATCTGCTCGCGTCCTCCCAGCCGCAAGGGGAGATTGCCCAATTGTGACAGTTTCGTCCAGATGGTCAAAAATTTCGGTTTGAAGGTGGATTGGGCGAAGGAAACAGAAGCCAACGACCACCACCGGCGTCACCCCGGCGAAGGCCGGGGCCCATCCTGAGATGATGTCGCCTCATCTGCACTTTCGGGGTTTTCGCGCGGCGGGGGATGGGCCCCGGCCTTCGCCGGGGTGACAGCCGGTGGGTGGGGAAGAAGTGCACGCGTGGGCTGAAGCATAAACTCGGCACTCGACACCGGCGGCCTGAGAGGAGATGTTTCCGGCGCGTCTAACGAATAGAAAGCCTACTCTGATGGCCTATGGCGTTCATGCCTATGCGGACGATCCGCGCAATGCTTCCATTCTTATTGCCGTCAACGACCAGCTGATGCCGCGCGACAAGGCGGTCGTGTCCGTTTTCGATTCCGGGTTCGTTTTGGGCGATGGCGTTTGGGAGGGGCTGCGGCTGCACAAGGGCGGTATTCCGTTTCTCTGGGCGCATCTTGAGCGGCTTTATGAAGGGGCGAAAACGCTCGATTTTTCGGTGGGGCTGACGCCGGACGAATTGGTGAAGCGGATTTTTGATTGTCTTGCCGCCAATGGCATGACCGATGGCGTGCATATCAGGCTGATGGTGACGCGCGGGATCAAGGCGACGCCTTATCAGGACCCGCGGGTGACGATTGGCGATGCGACCATTGTCATCATTCCCGAATACAAGGCGCCGTCGCCAAAGCCGGATGGGATTTCGCTCTTCACCTCGACGATCCGTCGTACGGCGCCGGATATGCAGGACCAGAAGCTCAACTCGCACTCGAAGCTCAATTGCATCCAGGCGTGTATTCAGGCGGCGAAGGCGGGGGCGGATGAGGCGCTGATGCTGGACCCGCAGGGGTTTGTGGCGACGTGTAACTCGACGCATTTCTTCATTGTGCGGCGGGGCGAGGTCTGGACCTCCACCGGGGATTACTGCCTCGGGGGGATTACGCGCGGGAATATCATCCGGGTCGCGGAAGCTGCGGGGATCACCGTGCGGCAGAAGAATTTCTCGCTGACGGATGTTTATGGGGCGGATGAGGCCTTTGTGACCGGCACGTTTGCGGGACTTACGTCGGTGCGTGAGGTGGATGGGCGGCGGATGGGGCATCCGCTGAAGGGGCCGGGGCCCATTCCGGGCGAGATGACGGCGCGGCTGGCCGGGCTTTATCGGGAGCTGATCGAGGCGGAGACGTTCCGGCCATGAGCGAAGTAAGAAGGATTGCCATGTGGTCGGGGCCGCGGAACCTTTCCACGGCGATGATGCGCAGCTTTTCCTCGCGGGCAGATAGTTTTGTGAGTGATGAGCCGTTTTATGCGGCCTATCTCAAAGCGACGGGGCTGGTTCATCCCATGCAGGAGGAGGTTCTGGCCTCGCAGCCGCAGGACCCGGATGCGGTGGTGCGGCATATCCTGGGGCCGGTACCGGGGGGCAAGGCCGTCTGGTATCAGAAGCATATGAGCCATCACATGGTTGAGGGCTTTCCGCTCGACTGGATGGATGAGGTCACCAATGTGTTCCTGCTGCGATCGCCGGAGCGGGTGTTGGCGTCCTATGCGCAGAAGCGGGAGAGCGTGACGCTGGCCGATATCGGGTTCGAAGGGCAGGCGATGCTGTTCGACCGGGTGGCGCAAAGGACTGGGACGGCGCCGGTGGTCGTGGATAGCGACGATATCAGGCGCAATCCGGAGGGGATGCTGCCGGCGCTTTGTGCGGCGGTGGGGCTGGATTGGGATCCGGCCATGCTGAGCTGGCCGAAAGGGCCGCATGCGGAAGATGGGGTGTGGGGGGGCCATTGGTACAATGCTGTCTACAATAGCACCGGGTTTTCGCCGCCCGACGAGATTGGGCCGCTGCCGGATCGGCTAGCTCAGATCGCGGATGAAGCACGGCCGTTTTATGAGCGGATGAAGGGGTTTAGGCTCGGGGCGTGAGGTTTTGATTCAGCCACCGAACGTCATCCTCGGGCTTGACCCGAGGACGCTTCACTTGGTCATGGTTGGTAGTGCAGAGCCCTCGGGTCAAGCCCGAGCGTGACGATTGAGACGGGCGGAGCGCTCGCGCCAAGGGCAAGCGGCTAGGCATTTGGCGCCCTAAAACAGCGGCGCCGGCCCGGAGCTTTCGCGCAGCACCAGTTCTACCGGCCAGAGCTCATGAATGTCGGCGACCGGCTTGCCGCCCAACAGTTGCAGCAGCAGTTCGGCCATGCGTTCGCCGGCCTGGCGGATGGAGGAACGGGTCGTCGACATGGTGGGGTACATGTTGTCGGCGTTGAGATAGGGGAAAACGTCGTCATGGGCGATCATGGAGACGTCGGTGCCCAATTGCATGCCGGCTTGGCGGATGGCGCGGAAGACGCCGAGGGCGGTCATCATCGAGCCGGCCAGAAAGGCCGTGGGGCGGGGGCGGAGCTCGAGCATGGACTGGGCCATGCGGAAGGCGACTTCGTCGGTGAAGACTGAATTGCCCATCAATGCCGGATCGAACGGGACGCCGCGGGCCGAGAGGGCGGCCATGTAGCCGAGCTCCCGATGCTCGGCAAAGGTGCGGCCCTTGACGCCATTGAGCAGGGCAATGCGGCGGTGGCCGAGATCAAGCAGGTGGCTGGTGGCGCGCTCGAGGGCGCCGGTATTGTCGATGTCGAGCCAGGCGACAGGCTTGGCGACATTGGTGCGGCCATGCAGCACGAAGGGGACCTTCAGCTCCATCAGCAATTCGGCCCGCTCGTCCTTGAGCGTGGGCGAATGCAGAATCATGGCGTCGACGCGCTGGCTGGCGGCAAGGCGGCGATAGGCGGCCAGCTCTTCCTGGTGCGAGGCGACGGTCGCGACAACGATGTCGATATCCTGCGTTGCCATGCGGCCGCCAAGGCCCGAGAGGAATTCGGACATGTGGGGGCCGAGTTCGTCGGCGCCGCGCAGGACAAGGCCAATGGCGCCGGCGCGGCCGGTGGCGAGGCGCAGGGCGCTGGCATTGGGGCGATAGCCAAGCTGTGCCGCAGCCTCGGAAACACGCGCACGCGTCGCTTCCTTGACTTCGGGATAGCCATTGAGCGCGCGGCTCACCGTCGTTTGCGACAGGCCGAGATGCTCGGCAAGGTCTTTCAATCTCATAGCGGCTTCTGGCCCAGATGGTTTCGGCGCCCGGTTTTCCGGGGCTTGGCCTTGCGGCCGCTGTGTTCGCCTCGCCATTAGGGCAGGCAGGGCTCTTTGACCAGAGCCTTTGCCCAACTCCTCCAAAGTGCATTCAAAGCGATTTCAATTTTTGATGCAAGAGGGCTTCAAAGTTTGAAAATGGCTGAGGTGCGTACATCAGATCGATTTTAACGATTTGGCCCAAAAGTGACGTTCTGCAATTTGTAAGATATTGAAAATAAATGTGATTTTGTAGGTGTGAGCAAAAATGGTGAAAATTGGCCGCGGTCGGTGCTTGACAGTTTTCTGCGGCTCTGGTTCCTTTTCATCCAAAGCGCTTTGAAAATCTGCCGGCGTGAACGGTGGGGTGGGTGCTTTAGGGGAGGGAATTGCGGGCTCACGCGTGCTGCGTTGGGCCGCGCCGTTTTGCCTCCCTGCGCAAGGTTTCTTTCGGGAGGATTTCCAATGACACTGAACAAGTTGCTTGTCGCGATGCTGACGAGCGTGACGCTGGTGGCTGGGGCGGCGCAGGCTGCCGAGCTCTCCATCGTTTCCGGCGATACCGGCACGGGCCTTGAGTTCCTGCGCGGCCAGCTCGACAAGTTCGAGGCCGACACGGGTCACAAGGTGACCATCGTTCCGATGCCGTCCTCGACCACCGACCAGTTCGGCCAGTACAAGCTGTGGCTGGCTGCCGGCAATACCGACATCGACGTCTACCAGACCGACGTGATCTGGGCGCCGCAGCTCGCCGACCAGTTCCTCGATCTTTCGGAAGCCGCCAAGGATATCGTGGGCGACCACTTCCCCTCGATCATCGAGTCCCAGACCGTGGGCGACAAGCTCGTGGCTCTGCCGGCCTTCACCGACGCTCCGGCGCTCTACTACCGCAAGGACCTGCTGGAAAAGTACGGCAAGACCGTTCCTGCTACCTGGGCCGAGCTTGAAGCGACCGCCAAGGAAATCATGGATGCGGAACGCGCTGCCGGCAACGCCGAAATGTGGGGCTTCCTGTTCCAGGGCAATGCCTATGAAGGCCTGACCTGCAATGCGCTTGAATGGGTCAAGTCCTTCGGCGGCGGCCAGATCGTTGAAGCTGACGGCACCATCTCGATCAATAACGAGCAGGCTGCCAAGGCCATCGACATGGCTGCTGGCTGGATCGGCACCATCTCTCCGGAAGGCAACCTGGCCTATATGGAAGAAGAAAGCCGCGGCGTCTGGCAGCTCGGCAATGCCGTGTTCCACCGCAACTGGCCCTATGCCTACTCGCTCGGCAATGGCGCGGACTCGCCGATTGCCGGCAAGTTTGACGTTGCTCCGCTCCCGGCCGGCGACGGTCCGGAAGCCCGCTCGGCTGCCACTCTCGGCGGCTGGAACGTTGCCGTTTCCAAGTACTCGCCCGATCCGGATGCCGCCATCGAACTGGCGCTCTATCTGAGCTCGTCCGAAGTGCAGAAGGAACGCGCCCTGATGCAGTCCAACCTGCCCACGATCGAAGCGCTCTATGACGACGCCGACATCGCTGCAGGCCAGCCGATCATCCCGGCCTGGAAGGAAATCTTCCAGAACGCCGTGCCGCGCCCGTCCGCTCCGACCCAGGTCAAGTACAACGAGGTCTCCTCGCTGTTCTGGAGCGCCGTGCACTCCACGCTTTCGGGCAATGGTACTGCTGCCGAGAATCTTGAAGTTCTCGAAGCCGACCTGACCGAACTCAAGGGCGACGCCTGGTAAGTCCTCCCAGGGCCCAGCAGCAAGGCGGACGGCCGGGATTTCCCGCCGCCCGCCTTGCGCAATAGATGACCATAGGCGTTGGGAGGAGCAACGATGACAACCGAAACACTGGCGTCTTCCACCAGGGTGGCCGCGCCAAAAGTGAAATCGGAACTGATGCAGCAGCGCATTCGCGCCGCGCGCCTGTTCCTCATCCCAATGCTGATTGCTCTCGCGGTGGTGGCCGGCTGGCCGCTACTGCGATCGATCTATTTTTCCTTCACCGACGCCTCGCTGAGCAATCTGGACGAGGCGCAGTGGATCGGCTTTGGCAATTACCTGCGCTGGACCGTGCTTGAAAGTGGCTCGGTGCGCTGGCGTGGCCTGTTGGTCGATCCGGCCTGGTGGAACGCGGTGTGGAACACCGTGCGCTTTGCCTTCGTCTCGGTGCTTTTCGAAGCCGTGCTCGGGATGATGGTGGCGCTGGTGCTCAATGCCGAGTTCAAGGGCCGTGGTATCGTTCGTGCCGCCATCCTGATCCCGTGGGCCATCCCGACCATCGTTTCCGCCCGTATGTGGGGCTGGATGCTCAATGACCAGTTCGGCATTCTCAATGATCTTGGCATGCGCCTTGGCCTCCTGAGCCAGAAGGTTGCCTGGACTGCGACCGCCGAAACGGCGATGACCGCAGTGTTGATCGTCGATATCTGGAAGACGACGCCGTTCATGGCGCTGCTCATTCTGGCCGGCCTGCAGATGATCCCCAAGGATATCTATGAAGCCGCCGAAATCGACGGCGTGCATCCGGTCAAGCAGTTCTTCAAGATCACGCTGCCGCTGGTTCGCCCGGCGCTGATGGTCGCGATCATCTTCCGCCTGCTCGACGCGCTGCGCATCTTCGACCTCATCTACGTGCTGACGCCCAATAGCGCGGCGACCAAGACGATGAGCGTGCTGGCGCGCGAAAATCTCTTCGACTTCGACAAGTTCGCCTATGGCTCGGCCATGTCGACCTTGCTGTTCCTGATCATCGCCGTCCTGACCATCCTCTATATCTGGCTGGGCCAAGTGAAGTTTGACGGGGGAGACCGATAATGGGTGCGACTTTCGATCTCTGGAAAGCGACCAAGTGGACGCTGTTCTACCTGCTCGTAGGCTTCATCGTCCTGGTGAGCGTGTTCCCGTTCTACTACGCGATCCTGACCAGCTTTAAGTCGGGTACGGCGCTGTTCCAGGTCAATTACTGGCCGACCTCGTTCAGCCTCGACAACTATTGGAACGTGCTCAATTCGGGCAGTTTCCCGCGCAACCTGCTCAATTCGATCTTCGTGTCCTCGGTCACGGTGATCCTGGCGCTGTTTCTTGCCATCACCGCGTCGTTTGCGCTGGCCCGCGTGCGGTTCCGGGGCAGGGGGCTGTTGCTGCTGACCATTCTGGGGATTTCGATGTTCCCGCAGATGGCGGTGCTGGCCGGCCTCTTCGAGGTGATCCGAGCCCTGGGCATCTACAACACGCCATGGGCGCTGATCTTCTCCTATACGATCTTTACGCTGCCGTTCACCGTGTGGGTTCTGACGACCTTCATGCGTGACCTGCCGGTGGAAATCGAAGAAGCGGCCATTGTCGACGGGGCTTCGCCCTGGGTGATCATTACCCGCGTGTTTATGCCGCTGATGTGGCCGGCGCTGGTGACGACGGGCATCCTCGCCTTCATCGGGGCGTGGAACGAGTTCCTCTTCGCGCTCACCTTCACCTCCAGTAACGAGACACGCACCGTGCCGGTGGCCATCGCGCTGCTCTCGGGCAGCACCCAATATGAAATCCCCTGGGGCAACATCATGGCTGCCTCGGTCATCGTCACCGTGCCTCTGGTGATCCTCGTTCTCGTCTTCCAGCGCAAAATCGTGTCGGGCCTGACGGCCGGCGGCGTGAAGGGCTAAGGAGTTTTAGAAAATGGCTGCGATCGAACTTCGCAATGTCCGCAAGTCCTTTGGCATGGTCGACGTGATCAAGGGCGTCGATCTGGAAGTCCGCAAGGGCGAGTTCATGGTGTTTGTCGGCCCTTCGGGCTGTGGCAAATCCACCCTGCTGCGCCTGATCTCGGGACTTGAGGATATTACCTCGGGCGAGATGCTGTTTGACGGCAAGCTGGTCAATGCGCTGGCGCCTTCCAAGCGCGGCATTGCCATGGTGTTCCAGTCCTATGCGCTTTATCCGCATATGACGGTCTACGAAAACATGGCCTTCGGCCTGACGCTCGAAAAGGGCAAGGGCAAGGAAGAGATCCAGCGGCGCGTGGAAAAAGCCGCCGACATGCTGCAGATCCGGCAGTATCTCGACCGCCTGCCCAAGCAGCTTTCGGGCGGTCAGCGCCAGCGCGTTGCCATCGGCCGGGCCATCACCCGCGATCCGAAGGTGTTCCTCTTCGACGAACCGCTGTCGAACCTCGACGCCGCGCTGCGTGTGGCGACCCGTATCGAGATCGCCAAGCTCCACGAGAGCATGGACCACGTCACCATGATCTATGTGACACATGACCAGGTGGAGGCCATGACCCTGGCCGACCGCATCTGCGTGCTGCGCGATGGTCTTGTCGAACAGGTCGGCACGCCGATGGAGCTCTATGAGCGCCCGGACAGCATTTTCGTTGCCGGCTTTATCGGCTCGCCCAAGATGAACTTCATTGCCGGCGACAAGGCCGACAAGTTCGGTTGTGCGACGCTGGGTATTCGCGGCGAGCACATGGACATCAAAGCCGATGGCATTTGGGAAGGCACAGTGATCCATACCGAAAATCTCGGTGCGGATTCCTATGTCTATCTCGATATGGGCCAGGAAGAACCGGTCGTGGTACGCCTCGACGGTGCGGTCAGCTATCAGAGCGGCCAGGTGCTCAAGGTTTCGCCGCAGGAAGAGCGCATTCATCGTTTCGATGCCGCGGGCAAGCCGATCCGCTAAATCAATCACAAATGCCGTGGCGGCCCTAGGGCCGCCACAAAACCAATCGCTGCGTCATTCCCGCGAAGGCGGGAATCTCCCTTGATCGATGAAAGGAGATTCCCGCCTTCGCGGGAATGGCGCAGAGAAATGAGAAAGGGCCGATGCCTCCACATCCGGCTCGTCAAACTAGGAGACTACCAATGCCGATCCGTACCCTGGTCTGGGGCGAGAACGTCCACGAGCAGAAGAACAAGACGGTTGCTGAAAACTATCCCAACGGGATGCACAACCAGATTGCCTCGCTCATCGCGCAGGATAGCAATATCTCGACCAAGACCACGACGCTGCAGGAACCGGAACACGGGCTGACCGATGCCGTGCTGGCCGAAACCGATGTTCTGGTCTGGTGGGGCCATGCGGCTCACGACAAGGTCGACGACGTCGTCGTCAAGCGCGTCATGGAACATGTGTGGCAGGGCATGGGCCTGATCGTGCTGCATTCGGGCCACCACTCCAAGGTCTTCAAGGGACTGATGGGTTCGCCGGCGAACCTCCACTGGCGCGAAGCGGGCGAACGCGAACGCCTCTGGGTCGTCAATCCGGGTCATCCGATCGCCAAGGGCCTGCCGGCCTACTTCGAGCTCGAATATGAAGAAATGTATGGCGAGCCCTTCTCCGTGCCGGAGCCGCTCGAAACCGTGTTCGTTTCCTGGTTCCAGGGCGGCGAAGTGTTCCGTTCGGGCCTGACCTATCGTCGCGGCGCGGGCAATATCTTCTACTTCCGCCCCGGCCACGAAACCTATCCGACCTATCACGACGCCAATGTGGGCCAGGTGCTGCGCAATGCGGTCAACTGGGCCTATAACGGCGACCGCCATTCGCACCTGATGAAGGCGCCGAATACGCCGGTTGGCGAAGCGATCGAAAAGATCGAAGAACGCGGCGCCAAGCTTTCGTCGGCCGACCATGCAGGCGAAGTGAAGAAGTAAGACGCAATTTCCCTTCTTTCGTCATTGGCCGGCTTGTCCGGGCAATCCAGGGGCCGCGAGCGCGGTAATGGATCGCCCGGACAAGCCGGGCGATGACGATGGGGTAGGTATCGAGGGCTACTTTGCGGCCCCGGTGAGTTGAAAACTGTTTAGCGGCTGCCGCGGCGGCCAAGGAATCAAAAGAATGCGTATCCTCATTCTGGGTACCGGCGGCATGGCCAATCAGCATGCCAAGCATTTCGCTGCCATCGACGGCGTGACACTGGTGGGCGGCGTGGACGTCGATCCGGCGCGGGTCGAGGCGTTCAACAAGGTCCACGGTATCGAGAGGGGTTTTGGCTCGCTCGACGCGGCCCTGGCCTGGGGCGAGTTCGACGCGGTGGCCAATGTCACCCCGGACAGCATCCACCATCCGACGACCATGGCGGCACTGAATGCCGGCAAGCACGTCTTCTGCGAAAAGCCGCTCGCGACGGACCATGCCAAGGCCATGGAAATGACCGAGACGGCCGAGCGGCTGGGCCTCGTTAACATGGTCAACCTGACCTATCGCAATGTCGCGCAGCTGCAGAAGGCGCGCGAGATCGTGCAGTCCGGTCAGGTCGGCGCCGTCAAGCATTTTGAAGCGAGCTACCTGCAGAGCTGGCTGGTTTCGAAGGCGTGGGGCGACTGGCGCACGGAAAGCCAGTGGCTGTGGCGCCTGTCGAAGAAGCACGGCTCAAACGGCGTGCTGGGCGATATTGGCGTGCACATTCTCGACTTTGCCGCCTATGGCGCTGGCAGCGATTTCTCGGATGTGTTCTGCCGCCTACACACCTTTGACAAGGCTGAGGGCAACCGGATTGGTGAATACGATCTCGACGCCAATGACAGCTTTGCCATGACGGCGCAGCTGGAGAATGGCGCGCTGGGCGTGGTCCATGCAACGCGTTGGGCGACCGGCCACTTCAATGAGCTGCGCCTGCGCGTCTATGGCGAAAAGGGCTCGGTGGAAGTGCAGCATCGGCATGACTGGTCGAAGCTGTTTACGTGCCTTGGCGACGATATCGAGACCGGTACCTGGACCGAGGTTGCGGTCGACCCGGTGCCGACGAATTATCAGCGTTTTGCTGAAGCGGTGCGGGCCGGGAAGAACCTCGAGCCGAGCTTCCGCCATGCGACCAATATCCAGAAGGTGCTGGATCTGGCGACGGTGACGGATAGGGATCGGGCCGAGCATAAGGTGTAAGCCGGGCGCGGTTCGCTCCTACGAGAGATGTTCTGCCGGGAACAGAGATCCCGCTTTTGCGGGAATGACACGGTGGAGGCATTTCAGGATGGGCCCCGGCGTTCGCCGGGGGGGGACATCCGTGGGTTGCGATAAAAAAAGGCCGCTCCGAAATCGGGGCGGCCTTTTTGTTTCAGGCGGCTTGGTAGCGTGAGGCCGGCTTGCCGTTCTGGGTGCCGCCGAAGAGGTTTTGGCGGGCGGTGTCGTAGGTGTTCCAGAGCTCGAGGTCGTGGACCGAGGGGAGGGTGACTTCTTCGCCGCGGTCGAGGCCGGCGAGGGCGGCGTCGACGAGGTTTTCGGCGGTCATGAAGACGGACTGGTCGAAATTGGCGATTGGTACGCCGGCGGCTTCGTAGAATTCGGTGACGGTGCCGGCGGGGAGGACGGCCTGTACCTGGATGCCGTCGGCTTGCACTTCCTGCTGGATGGCGCGGCTATAGGTCAGGACGAAAGCCTTGGTGGCGCTGTAAAGCGAGGTGGCAGGCATGGCGTGGAAGGCCATGACTGAGCCGACATTGACGATGGCGCCGGACTTGCGGGCGCGCATGGCCGGAAGGGCGGCGCGGGTGAGGCGCATGAGGGCGGTGACGTTGAGGGCGAGGGTCTGCGCTGCGGCTTCGTCGCTGAGGTCAGCGGTCGAGGAAATCGGGCCCATGCCGGCATTGTTGACCAGAAGGTCGATCTCTTCGTCGCGTAGTACGGTTTCGATGCTGGCCATGCCGGCGTCGGCCGAGAGATCGGCAGCGATGGTGCGGACGGAAACTTTGTGAGCCTGCTGCAATTGGGTCGCGAGGTCTGCGAGACGCTCGGCGCGGCGGGCGACGAGGACGAGATCATAGCCGCGGGCGGCGAGGCGCTGGGCGTAGACGGCGCCGATGCCAGAGGAGGCACCGGTGATGAGAGCGGTTTTGGACATGGAATGCTCCTTTAATTGAGTGCTCAACTAATTGGGATCGGACCATGTTCTTGTCAATGGTGATGTGCTCAACTATTTTGTCGAGTGGAGAATGACAATGGCAAAAATCACGCCCGCAGATGTCGAAAGCACTGAAGCCTATGACCCGCTCACCTGCACGCATACCGCGCTGCGGGTGGCGTCGCGGCAACTGACGCAGCTTTATGACGATGCGCTGGCCGCGTCGGGGCTGACTTCGGGGCAGGCGCTGCTGGTGGCGCGGATCGATGAGCTTGGCGGCGCGCCGAGCGGAACGGGGCCGTCATTGCAGGCGCTGGCGAAGCGGCTCTCGATCCAGATTTCTGCGCTGACGCATGCACTGCGGCCGCTGGTGCGCGATGGGCTGGTGGAGGTCGTGGTGGACGCGAACGACAGGCGGGTGAAGCGGGCGGTGTTGACCGAACAAGGGCTCAAACAGACACGGCAGATGTATGTGCTCTGGCAAGAGCTGAACGAGCGGATAGACGCGGTATTGGGGGAAGGGACGACCGAGCAATTGCGCGGGCTCGCCAACCTCGTGGCGGCGCCCGGCTTTGCCCAGAAAGTGCTGGCGCGGCCGGAATAAGCGGGAAAACTAGGGGGCACAATGCCCCGATTGCGGGTTCGCTCTTGCAAGCTTGGGAGGGCATTCCAATTTATGGCGCTGTTATCGTGGGAGCGTCGCAATGGGAATTGTCTGGGCCATCATCATTGGTTTTCTGGCTGGCCTGATCGCCAAGTGGATCACGCCGGGCGATAACAAGCCGCAGGGGTTCATCCTCACGACGGTGCTGGGCATTGTCGGCTCGGTGGTGGCGACCTGGCTTGGGCAGCAGATCGGCTGGTATGGGCCGGGCGATGGGGCGAATTTCATCGGCGCTATCGTTGGTGCAGTGGTGATCCTGCTGGCCTGGGGGCAGTTGGCACGTCGGGTTTAGCGCCCTCAGGTGGTGCCGTAGCGCTCGCGGGCTCGTTCGCGAGCCTTGGCCGCGACGACTTCGCGATCCCTGGGCGGGGCCTTGGTGTCGAGGGCGGTCAGCAGCTTGCGGACTGATTTCTCGATCTCTTCCACGGCGTCATAAAATGCCGCCTCGTTGGCATGCGACGGGCGGTTGAAGCCGGAAATCTTGCGGACGAATTGCAGGGCCGCCTCATGCATTTCGTTCTTGCTGGCGGGCGGCTCGAAATTGAAGAGCGGCTTGATGTTGCGGCACATGGTGTTTTCCGTTTGTGGGATGTCGCATCGGTCAAAAGAGATAACGCAAAAGGGCGCCCGATGGGCGCCCTTCGTGTTTGGTGTCGCGAAAAACCTTACTTCACGGTGATGCGGCCATCGAGGTAGGGCGTGTATTCGCCACCCAGCTTGGCGAGGTATTCGGCGACGACCTGTTCGAGCGGCGGGCCGAAGTCATAGGGGTTTTCGCCCGAAGCGAAGGTTTCGTAGCCGTCGCCGCCGCCGCGCACGTAGTTGTTGGTGACGACGATGTAGTCGGCTTCTTCGTCGATCGGCACCCAGGTGTCGCCTTCGCCCTTGACCAGCACGTCGCTGATGCGGCTGCCGGCGGGATTGGCGAGGGTGTAGGTGTACTTGAGGCCAGCGACCTGGGCGAAGCGGCCGGCGCCGTTTTCGATGTCGCTGACGCCGTTTTCGAGCGCTTCGATAACGTCGGCACCGCTGATCTGCACGGTAGCGAGGGTGTTGGAGAAGGGCAGGACGGTCAGCACGTCGCCGACGGTGATTTCACCGGCGTCGATGGAGGCGCGGACGCCGCCGCCGTTCTGGAAGGCGATGGTGGCGCCCTGGTCGGCAACGCGATCGAGAATGGCGTCGGCGAGGAGATTGCCCATGGAGCATTCCTGCACGCGGCAGACTTCGCGGGCGCCTTCGAGCTTGTCGGTGGTGGTGCCGATGACCTGGCTGGTCATTTCCTCGATGGGGCCGAGCAAGGTTTCGAGCTGGCCCTTGAAGTCTTCGTTGGCGACGACCGAGGCGTCGATCAGGTAGGGCTCGCCTTCAGCCTTGGTGACCACGCCATTGTCATCCCAGGTGATGGCGATATCGCCCAGATACTTGCCATACTGGTTGGCCTGGACGACGGGGACTTCCACGCCGGCCGGATTGGTGACCATGGTCGGGTAGGGGCCGGCGGCGCCTTCGGCGGTGTTGGAGAGGAGCGTGTGGCTGTGGCCGCCGACGATGACGTCGACCAGCGGCAGAGAGGCGGCGACGTTGAGGTCTTCGTTGTAGCCGATGTGGCTCAGGAGGATGATCTTGTTGACACCGGCCGCATCGAGCGCTTCGGAGGCGCCGCGTACATATTGGATGACGTCGTGGAATTCGACGTCGCCCGGTGAGGCGATTTCAGGGGTGTCTTCGGTGGTGGCGCCGATGATGCCGATCTTTTCGCCGCCGACTTCGACGACGATGGAACCCTGAACCTTGCCGCGCAGGCCTTCATCGCGGGTGACGTCGAAATTGCCGCCAATGATCGGGAATTCGGCCGCTTCGATGAATTTCAGGAATTCTTCCGGGCCATCGTCGAATTCGTGATTGCCGGTGGCAACGACGTCAAAGCCCATCTGGTTGAAGAAGTCGGAAACGACCTTGGATTTGTAGGTGGTGTAGTAGAGCGAGCCCTGGAAATTGTCGCCGGCCGAGAGCAGCAGCGAATTGCCCGCTTCGTACTTGGCGCGAGTATCGTCAATGATGGTTTTGAGGCGCGCAATGCCACCAAAGCATTCGCCGGCTGCGTCGGTTTCAGCGTCGCAATTGGAGTCCGAACCGGTGATCGGATCGAAGCGCGAATGGAAGTCGTTGATGTGCAGGATGTTGAGTGTGAATTCGGCGTGAGCGGCGGTCGAAAAACCGGCGCAGAGGGTGAGCGCGGTGGCGCCCAGCAAAAGCTTCTTCATCCCTGTGGTTCCTTCGTGATTGCAGCAAGGCCCTGCTTCGACTTCCGGCGCTCCCGACATTTTTTCGTGCCACCACTGAAGCATTAAGGGGAGTTAACCAGCTAATTGTGACAGTGGAAAGTGTTTCATTTCCGAGATTTATCCAACGGATGGCAGCGCACGAATGGGCACTGCAATCGATGCCATTTGGGGTTTCAATAGCGGATGAGTCAGGTATTCTCCGCCCCGTTTGATTTGAGGGGGTGCCCTGATGCGCAGTGCTTTGATCGTCTATGGCGGCTGGGAAGGCCATGATCCCGAGGAATGCGCGACGATCTATCGTCGCTGGCTGCACGAGGATGGCTATTCGGTGCGCACGGCGACCGAGACCAGCGCCTTTGCCGATCCCTCCATTCGCGACCTGTCGCTGATCATTCCGATCTTCACGATGAGCAAGATTGCCAAGGAAGAGGCGGAGAACCTCACCAAGGCTGTCGAAGGCGGCGTGGGTCTTGCCGGCCACCATGGCGGCATGAGCGATGCTTTCCGCGAAGCGGTGGACTATCAGTTCATGGTCGGCGGCCAGTGGGTGGCGCATCCGGGCAATATCATCGACTACACCGTCGACGTGACCAAGCCCGAGGACCCGATCATGGCGGGGATTTCAGGCTCGTTCCCCTACAAGTCCGAGCAGTATTACATGCATGTCGACCCCTCCAACGAGGTGCTGGCGACGACGACTTTTACGGGTGAGCACGCCTATTGGATCGACGGCGTGGTGATGCCGGTCGTCTGGAAGCGCCGGCATGGTAAGGGCAAGGTGTTCCACATGACGTTGGGGCATCAGGCCAAGGAATTCGAGAATTCCAACATGGCGACGATCATGCGTCGTGGCATGAACTGGGCGGCCAAGGACGAATAGTCCGGCCTACCAGCGCAGAACGAACTTTCCGATGACGGCGCCGAGGAGGGCCGTCATCGCGATCCCCAGCGAATACCAGACGGCCATGAACATCATGCCGGTTTCGCCACAGTAGAAGGCATAAGCCCAGGCGCCGAAGCCGCCTGCGACGAGGCCGGCGGCAAAGCCTGCCAGGGTGGGCGAGCGCGGCGCGGTGGTGCGTAGCGCAGAAAGCAAAGCAATCAGCACAGGCGTGCCGGCGAGCGTGATCAGCCATGGGCAGACCATGGCGGTCTGGCCCATGAGCATGGGCATCGACCAATCAGCGCGCATCCACATCATGGTGCCGCTGCCGAGGGCAAGGAGCGCGAGGAGGCCAGCGCCGGCAAGGGGCCAGATGATGAGGCCATCGGGGCGGGCGAGGACCGGCGCGGCAGCGAGGCCGAGGAGGCCGAAGGCCAGCGTGTAGCCGAATTTTACCCAGAACATCATGGCGCTATCTGCGCCGCCGAAGGATCGGCCCATCATGAGGTCGAGCACGAGATAGACGCCGACTATGGTGACGAGCACGCCGATGACGAGGGCGAGGATGAGCCGGCGCTCGATGGCGCGGGGCGGGGTGGGTTTCAGATCGGCGGCGAGGCGATTTATGAGGTCGTCGGTCATTTCTCGCCTCCGGCAAACTTGCCCATCAGAGCTTTCAAACCGCGATGAATGGAGACCTTTGCTGCGGCTTCGGTGATGCCATGGCGGGCGGCGGCTTCGGCGACGGTGGCTCCTTCGAGGCGGGTCTGGCGGATGAGGTCGGAGGTGCGCGGAGGCACCTGGCTCAGGACGGTTTCGATGTCGTGGCGATCGGCGGCATTGGCGCTGTCGTCGCTGGCGAAGATTGGCGCGTCGTCTTCTAGAGGCACCGTGGGGCGGATGGCATAGCGGCGGACGTGGTCCACGAATTTGTGGTGGGCGACGGCGTGCAGCCAGGCCGTGAAGGGCCTGGTGCGATCGTAGGTTTCGCGCCGCGTATGCACGGCCAGCAGGGTTTCCTGCACGAGGTCCTCCGCGTGCGAAGCATGAGCGGGACTGAGGCGGCGGGCAAACCAGGGACGCAGATAGCGCGTCAGGTCGGCCAGAAGCATTCGATAGGCGGTAGCGTCGCCATCGAGCGAAGCGAGCATCAGCCCGCGCAGCCGCATCTCGGTTTCGTCCGCCTGCATCACGTTCCCATTCGTCCCCTCTGCGCCAATGGTTACACGGCGGCGCAGAGAAAGTTGAGCCGATATCACGACGCGGTGATTGCGTAACGGATTGGGATGGGCAGACGAATGGCTGGGCATGGACGCGCCGGAGGGGCGGGTCTCAATGGGAGATTTTTCCGATGCACGTTTTCAAGACGATCACCCTTGCTGCCCTGATGGTTGCCGGAGCGGCGCCTGTTTTCGCCGAGGATGCGATGGCTCCGGCCATGGATGCCATGGCGCCGCAGGCCATGATCAGCGATGCCGACCTTGAGCTTTGCCTGACGCAGGCGGCGGCTATCACCTTTGCCGAGGCGATGACGGCGGCGACCGTTGCCTGCAATGGTCTCCACGAAGGCATGGATGTAATCGGGGCGATCCGATCGCTGGGCATGGACGAAAAGATGGAAGCCAATCCCATGGCGGGCGGTGCCATGGCGCCGGCGATGTAAGAAAACGCAGTCACAAACAAGTGTTGGCCGCCATTTGTCCCGTGCGTTACCGTTGCTAGTGAACGGGGCGAATGGTGCCGCCAAGGGGACGTTCATGACAGATGTAGAAAAAGCACCGCTGGCCAAGGGGCCGCTGATCTACCGTCAATCGGTGTGGACGCGCGTGACGCATTGGGTCTGGGCGATCTGCCTGTTCTTCCTGCTGCTGTCGGGGCTGCAAATTTTTAACGCTCATCCGGCGCTCTATATCGGGCAGCAGTCGGGATTTGAGTTCGACAATGCGGTGCTTGAGATCGGGGCGGTGAATACGCCTGAGGGGCCGCGCGGGCGCACGACGGTTTTTGGGCAGACGTTTGATACGACCGGTGTGCTCGGCATGAGCGGCACCGCGGAGGCGCCGCAATATGTGGGCTTTCCGGGGGCTGTCACTATTCCATCGTTTCGTGATCTGGCGACGGGACGAGTGGTGCATTTCTTCTTTGGGTGGGTATTCGTTGGCGCCCTGTTCGTTTGGTTCCTGGCGAGCTTCATCAACGGCCATTTGCGGCGCGATATCGTGCCTAAAGGGTCGGATATTTCCGGGTTGCCGAAGGATGCGCTCGATCATGCGCGGCTGAAACTGCACCATGGGCGGCGGTATTCGCCCTTGCAGAAGCTGAGCTATTTTACTGTTTTCTTTGTGCTTTTTCCGCTGATCATTCTGACGGGACTGACTATGAGCCCGGGCATGGATGCGGCATGGCCTTGGCTGCTGGACATTTTTGGTGGGCGGCAGACGGCGCGGACAATCCACTTTGGAGTGATGGTGCTGTTGGTGCTGTTCTTCGTGGTGCACATCGTCATGGTGCTGCTGGCGGGACCGCTCAATGAACTGCGGTCGATGGTAACGGGGTGGTATCGCACCAGCCCCGGTACGCCGGCCGAGGCAGGAGACAAGCCGTGAGCAACATCATTCTCAATCGGCGGAAGCTTCTTATTGGCTCGGCGGCGCTGGGATCGAGCCTGGCGCTTAGTGGCTGCAATCAGTTCGATTTTCTGGGGCAGCGCGGTAATCCCGTGCGGCAGGCGCTGGAGCAGGCCAATGTTCTTACTTATCGGGCGCAGCGGGCGCTGATCGGAGACCAGGTGCTGGCGCGGGAATATTCGGCGAGCGAGATCCGACAGGGCATGAAGCCCAATGGTTCGACCGAGCCGATGACGCCGGAATATATGTTTTTGAAGGCGCAGAATTTTGCGCCTTACAAGCTGACCATCAAGGGCATGGTGGAGCGCGAAGTGTCGTTCTCGCTCGATGAATTGCGGAATATGCCGGCGCGCAGCCAGATCACGCGGCATGATTGCGTCGAGGGTTGGAGCTGCATTGCCAAGTGGACGGGGACGGCGCTGGGGCCGGTGCTGGATATGGCGGGGGTGAAGCCGGGGGCGCGGTTCTGCGTCTATCATTGCTTCGACAATATCCAAAAGACGCTGTCGGGCGACATTTTCTACTATGAAAGCTCGGACCTGGTGGATGCCTATCATCCGCAGACGATCCTTTCTTATGGGCTCAACGACCAGGTCTTGCCGGTGAGCAATGGGGCGCCGGTGCGGCTGCGGATCGAGCGGGCGCTGGGGTACAAGCAGCCGAAGTATTTGCATACGATCGAGCTGGTGGATGACCTGACCCCGTTTGGTCGGGGGAAGGGCGGGTATTGGCCGGATAATGGGTATGATTGGTATGGAGGGATTTGAGACCGCGAAATCGTGGCTCACTGATCCTGACAGGCTCTGAGCGTTCCTAGTCCCACCGTGTCATTCCCGCGAAAGCGGGAATCTCATTGTGCAGGAAACAGGGATTCCCGCTTTCGCGGGAATGACGCGGTGGTTTTTGATGGATCGGCAGGGGCGCCGGCCTCCCACAAAGCACCCATGCGCCTGCCACACTTGCCTTTTGGGGCTATTTCCCCCATATGGGGCGTAGCGTTGCGGTCAATAGGGCCGCTAACGGGCTTCTCTTCTTACTCAAGCGGTGAGCGGCGAAGTCATCCCGGATAGCAAAGTGCTCCGGGTTTGAGCCAGCACCCGCGCGATATCTTCCTATCGCCCGATTGCAATTTTTGTTCCTGGCGCCTGCGCTTTGCAGAGCGCCCGCGCAGCTTTTGCGCATCATGAAAGATCAAGATTTGACCGATTTTTCCAGTCTCGGACTTCCTGAAAACCTGATCAACAGCCTCAAGGCTGCAGGGTTCGAGACCCCCACCAAGATCCAGAGCCAGGCCATTCCGAAGCTGCTGGAAGGCCGGGACGTGCTGGGCATTGCCCAGACCGGCTCGGGCAAGACGGCTGCCTTTGGCCTGCCGATCCTCGCCGGTATCGGCGAACTGACCGGCCGTCCGCGGCCGATGACGACGCGTGCGCTGATCCTGGCGCCGACGCGTGAGCTGGCTGTGCAGATCGAAGAAAACATCCGCAAGTTTGCCGGCAGCAAGTTCAAGCTCGACACCGTGCTCGTTCTGGGCGGCGTGTCGCGCTACCATCAGGTGCAGAAGATCGCCAAGGGTGTGGACGTCGTCGTCGCGACCCCGGGCCGTCTCAAGGATCTGCTCGACGACAACAAGATCCGTCTCAATGAGACGCGCTGGCTGGTGCTCGACGAGGCTGACCGCATGCTCGACATGGGCTTCATTGCCCCGGTGAAGGCGATTGCCAAGGCCATCGGCCTGCGCCGCCAGACCATGCTGTTCTCGGCCACCATGGCCGCGGAGGTCGAAGACCTCGCCAAGGGCCTGCTCAAGGATCCGGTGAAGGTCGAGGCGGCGCCGCAGGGCTCGACCGTCGTGAAGATCGACCAGCGTGTCATCCTCTCTGGTTCGAAGGCCAAGCGCGGCGTGCTCAATGGCCTTCTCGGCGACGAGAAGGAAGGCATGGAGCGGGTCATCGTTTTTGCCCGCACCAAGCATGGCGCCGATCGCGTCGCCAAGAACCTCGCCATCGACGGCCACGATGCTGCGGCCATCCATGGCAACAAGAGCCAGAACGCCCGCCAGGCGGCCCTCAAGGGCTTTTCCAGCGGTAGCGTGCGCATTCTTGTTGCGACCGATATCGCAGCGCGCGGCATCGACGTGCCGGGTATCACTCACGTGGTGAACTATGACCTGCCGGACGATCCGGAAAACTATGTGCACCGCATTGGCCGTACCGGTCGTAATGGCGCTGAAGGCATTGCCATCACGCTGTGCGACGGCACCGAGCGTTCCAAGCTGCGCGACGTTGAAAAGCTGATCCGCCGGACGCTGCCGCTCTCGGGCGATCTCAACATGGTTGAGGAAGCAACGGCTTCGGCGCCGCGGGCTCCGCGCAACAATGCGGGTGCTCCGGGCGGCCAGCGCACGGCGCGTAATCCCAAGCCGAGCCAGCGCAAGTTCAACACGCCGCGCCCGGGTGGCGAGCGTGGCAAGGGCGGCGCTCCCCGCGATGCCAACGCTGCGCGGGAAGCGAGTGCTGGTCCTGCCCGTGATGCCCGCAATCCGCTGGCTCCGGCTCGCTCGGTGAAGCCCCCGCGCGCCGATGGTCTCAAGGAAAAGCCGCGTTGGACAACAGCGGCGAAAAAGTCCGCTGCGCGCAATCGACGCGGCGAAGGCTAATCAGAACAAAGGGCGGCCGAGAGGCCGCCCTTTTTGTTCTAGCTATTCCCGTACCGCCGGTGTCATCGTCGAACGATCCGCCGTTCCGGTCGGGCCGCCGCCGCCCGGACCACCGGGGGGTGGGCCGCCCGCGCCACCTTCCGGTGGTTCAGGGCGATCGCCGCCGTCCATGGAAAAGCCGATGGTCGAGCTGGCGCTGGGGTCGACGCCGATGATCATGGCGGCGAGGTATTCTTCGTCCAGTTCCTTGATGAAGGCATAGGCGGCGCGGGTGGATTGGGCGGCGATGCTGTCATTGGAATTGAGGGTGTCGCGGGTGCTGGAGCGGTCGTTGTAGGGCGCAATGTTGAGGTAGATGTATTCCGAGAGCGCGTCGGGGAAGAAGATTTGTCCCGTGAGGATGACGTTCTCGGCGATGAAGACCTTGAAATGGATGTGGGTGGTGCGGCCGCGATACCAGCTTGGATAGACGGTTTCGAATTCGACGAGACCATTGGCATCGGCAAATTGGGTGCCGCGCATGAAGGTTTCGCCAGTCGTGTCGACGGAGCCATCGTCGCCCTGGCCGGCATATCCGGAATAGACGCCGGTGGCGTCGCAGTGCCAGATATCGACGCGGGCGCCCTCGATGACGGCGCATGCGGCGTCGACGACCTGCAAGCGGATGCGCAGGGGGATGCCGGGGCGGGCTTCGGTGATGTCCGTACGCTCAAGGGCGGGATCGAAATAGTAGGGGCCTTCGGTGACCTCGGGAATGATGGCGCAGACGTCGGCGCCCTGCAGAAGGGCGGCAGTCTGGCTGGCGCTGACGCCAGCTTCCTGGGCAAAGGCGCTCTGGCTCATCACGAGGCCGCCGCTGGCGGTCACGGCGAGGGCCTTGAAGGCGTCACGACGGTTCAATGTGGGCATGGTGTCCACTCCCCTGTTTGGCTTGCTGGCAAGACCATAACGCAGAACCCCCGCAGGCGGGCATTACACCTTGGTTAGTGGCATGACCATTTGGTTAGGGGCCTAGGCCACAGAGGCCATGTAGATGACGTCGCGGGCACCAGCCCCCGCTTCGCCGATGCCGGGGGACAGGCGCTCGAGGAAGCTGAGGGCCCAATCGTCGACATTGTGCGCTTCGGCGGCGGCCATGAGACCTTTCCAGCGTGCCTGGCGCTCCTCAAGCGGCATATCCAGCGCCATGCGCAGGGCCTCGGCGGTTTCGTCGGTGTCGAACGGATTGACCTGCAGGGCGTCGGGGAAAATTTCCGCGGCACCGGCAAAGCGCGACAGAACGAGGACGCCGGGATTTTCTGGATCCTGTGCGCCCACATATTCGTGGGCGACGAGGTTCATGCCATCGCGGAGGGGTGTCACGAGGGCAACGCGGGCGAGGCGATAGAGGCCGGCGAGGCTCGGCTGGCCATAGGCGCGCTTTACATAGGTGAGGGGCGCCCAATCGGGCTCGGCGAAGCGTCCCATGACGCGGCCGCACATGGCGTCGAGTGCGTCGCTGGTCTCCTGATATTCCTTGATCGTATCGCGCGACGGCGGGGCGACTTGCAGGAGATGCACGTTGCGGCGGAAGCGCTGGTTATTGGCGAGAAGTTTTTCATAGGCTTCGACGCGCTGGGGCAGGCCTTTGGAATAATCGAGACGGTCGACGCCGAGGATCAGGGCCTGGTCGCCGAGGGCGCGGTGCATGCGGTGGATCATCTTTTTGGCGGCGGGGCTGGTGGACAGCCGGGAAAAGGCTTCGGGGTCCGAGCCAATGGGGAAGGCGGCGATTTCCGTGTTGGAGAAATCGATGGCTTCGGTGGGCTGGATGGCGAAGGTCGAAGGCGCCTGATGTTCGACGAAATCGGTGAAGGCGGCCACGTCGCGATTGGCCTGGAAGCCAAGGAGATCGTAGCGCGAGGTGTCGCGCATCAGTTCGCCATGGTGGGGGATAGCGTAGAGTGCGTCGGCGGTAGGGAAGGGGATGTGGAGATAAAAGCCGATCCGGTTTTTAGCGCCAAGGGCGCGCAATTCGCTGGCCAGCGGGATCAGGTGATAGTCGTGCACCCAGATGACGTCATCGGGCTTGAGGAGCGGCATCAAAGCCTTGGCGAACTGGGCGTTGACGCGGCGATAGCCCTCGTACCAGTGGCTTTCGATGGTGGCGAGATCGAGCCGGAGATGGAAACTCGGCCAGAGGATGGAGTTGGAAAAGCCGGAATAATAGGCGCGGTGATCGTCAGGGGAGAGATCGATCTGGGCAATTTGCAGGCCGTCGATGTCTTCGAAGCGCGGCTTGCTCTCGGGGCTTTCGGTCAGCTTGCCGGACCAGCCGAACCAGAAGCCTTCGCGTTCACCCAGCACCTTTTTGAGCGCTACGGCGAGGCCGCCGGCGGCTGGCCCTTTTCCGGGTGTGCGATTGGAAACGATGACGATGCGGCTCATGGCAGACGGGCCCCCTGTATAAAAATCAAGATGAGGCCGGGCGCGAAGCGCCCGGACCGAGGTCGTGTCGATATGCGGTCAAGCGAAGATCAGTTCGCCGTGGTCTCGGTGAGTACCGGCTCTTCGCGGTGCACGAGATCGCCAAGGCCACCGATCAGGGCGCGGACCGAGGTGACATCGGCAATGCGCAGGCGGGCGGCGGTTTCTCCGGGCCCGATCTTGATGCCGACGCCACCCAATTCCTGCGCGGCGCGGAAGGCATCTTCGTCGGTGACGTCGTCGCCGATGAATATGGGCGTGCGCCCAACAAAGGGTTCTTCCTGCATGAAGGCGCGGAGAGCTGCGCCCTTGTCAAAGCCGATGGGGCGGGCCTCGTAGACCATTTTGCCTTCGACCAGCGAATATTGCGGGTGGTCGGTCAGCACTTCTTCGAGGGCGCGAAGGCAGGCATCGGCCAGTTCCGGCGCCTGGCGATAGTGGAGGGCCACGGTGCCGGGCTTGGGTTCGATCAGCAGTTCGGGATGGGCCATGGCGAGAGGCTCAATGGCCCGGGCGATTTCTTCGGCGCCGACGATCAGGTCTTCGTCGACTTCTTCCATTGAGCCATCGGCGCGGCGACGTTGTGAGCCATGGGCACCGGCAATGGGCAGATGGAGAGGGGCGAGGAAGCGGTCGATGTCGGAGATTTCGCGGCCCGTGATGACGGCGAAGGCGTTGTCGAATTCGCGGGTGATGCGATTGATCTGTTCGGCGAGATCATTGGGGACGTGAATCGAGTCCGGCGTCTCGGCGATCTCCACCAAAGTGCCGTCGAAGTCGGTGAACAGGGCGAGCGCAGGGACCTTGGCGCCGGTTTCGAGAAGCATAGGGT
Source organism: Devosia sp. (assembly GCF_024707125.1). Lineage (GTDB taxonomy): Bacteria > Pseudomonadota > Alphaproteobacteria > Rhizobiales > Devosiaceae > Devosia. Next base: position 70,330 of record NZ_JANQAH010000001.1, on the reverse strand, counting down.
TCATCGGAATTCCTCACATGGCACTTCGGGGGTCATGCAGGGGAACGCCAGGGAGCGGAAAAGGTTCGCGCCACATGCCTGCCATGCACGCGGCGGGAATATGAACGAAACATTAATCACGCATTCGTGACCCATTCAGCCGTGGAGCGATATCGCTTGTTCCAACGTTGCTACAATACGTCCTGCGTCAAACGCGAGGGCGAAAAGTTGAGGGAAAACAACATCAAATGCGTCCGCTCCTGTCCAAACCCGCTCAGGCTCAAATGCTGCTATCGGCGCTGTTCGTCGCAGCCTTGAGCTTCATCACGCTCGCGGCATCCTTTGCTGAAATGCCGGTAGAAAGTGCTCCAACCCAGGCCGGCATTCATGAATAAGGCAGGGCTTTCGGATCGTGAACGGCTCACTTTGAGCCTGTGGCGCGTCGTGCTGCCCATGCCGAAAACGGCGCAAGTCGTGGCGGGCGCTGCGAGGCGTCCGCTGAAATCGCTGCGCAAGTTTCAGGCGAGCGGGATGCCCTTGTTGCCCTTGTCGCGCTGATAGACGGCCGAGAGATCGGCATAGGCGGCGCTGATATCGTCGAGGCGCGCGAGTAGGTTTTCGCGATGGTCCCGGTCGAGGCCCGCTACCATTTCCTGCAAGCCCCGGCTTTTGAAGAAGGCATTGGTGCGATTGTAGAGCGGGCGGTTCGGAGGGACGGCGCTGCGATCGGGATCGGGCACGGCGTAGACCGCCTGCAGGATCTGGATGTCGTAAGGGATGCCAAAGCTGTCGCGGCTGTCTTCGTAGGTGAAGAGATAGTAGAAATTATCGAAGCCTGACCAGGTGATGCCGGAGAGGCAGAGCGAGCAGGGCTCGTGCGAGGTCAGGAAGACGCAGTCCTTCGTTGCCGGACGCTGGTCTTCAGGCAGTTCGAAGAAGCGCTTGATGGCGTGCATTTCGCCGTGCCAGAGCGGGTTTTCCGTCTCGTTATTGGTCTCGGCGACGACCACCGACAGGTCCGACTTTCGCAATATGGCGGCGCCGAAGAGCTTGTTGCCTTGGACGACGCCGCGCGCCGTCATGGGAACAATGTCGTGCTCGATGACGTCGAGCAGGCGCGAGACGAAGTCGGCAGTATCCAAATGGATCACTCCTTGATCCGAACGAGACCGATCAGCGGCACTGCGGCCGCATCGAGAAGGCGCAGGCTATCTTCCGAGATTTCATAGCTGCTGACGGCGGCAAGGGCGGCGAAGAAGGCGCTTTCCTGCGTCATCAGATCGGGCAGGCAAGCCATGCGCGTTGAAGCGGCAAGGGCGAATTGCAGCTTGGCGCCCTCTACGGTGGCCTGGGTGAAGTAGTTGTTGCAGCCGGCGTGGCCGTTGACGCGAAGGTCCGGCGCAATGCTGAGCGTCAATGGCCGATCGCCGACGATCGGGCTGCCGCTGATGCTGGTGACCTGCCAGGCGGTATTGACCAGCGTCTGGTCGATCTCGGGCTCTGGTGCCGGCGGAGCAGGTTCGTTGCGGGTGCGGGTGACGAGGATGGAGACTGGGGCGGGGGCCGTCAGGTCGACGGGCACAGCCACCTCGTTGCGCCACATCGCGGCGCCGCCGACGCGGATTTCGGCGACGAGGCCGAAAGTGCCGCTGGATTTTGCGACATCGCTGCGTACGGCGAGCGAGAATTGCAGGGGTACCTGGCCGCTGGCGGGGATTGGGGCACCGGCACCGACGACGGATTGCCCGCCGGGCAGGGCCACGAGACCCACATGCAGGGTGGCACCGGGCGGCAGGGCCATGCGCTCGCGATAGAAAACATCGCCGGTCAGTGTCAGGTCTTGGGCGCTGGCGGCGCCGGCGAAGAGCACGAGTGTCAGCATGAGTGTCAGGAGCCGGTTCAGCATGGCAGTCCTCCCTGTTGCGCCTCAAACGTAAACCAGCATGCCTTGCCTGGCGAGGCAAAGCCGCCGAAGCGGTTAAGCACCTCGTTCGCGATGGGTGACGAGGAAGGGCGGATCGAGGGAGAATTCTTCGAGATTGTTGCCGTCGCCGCCGCGATCGACAACCAGGAAGTCGGTTTCCTTATCGAGCGTGGTGAGAACACCGTGCCAGGTGTTCATGGCGATGTTGACGCCCTGGCCGGGGCCGGGGAGGAAGGCGCGGATTTTTGTGGGGGTGCCGCTGTGGTCTTCGGCGACGACAACAAGCCAATGGGCATCGCCGATTGGGTAGAAGGCCTGGCTGCCAAGGGGGTGGCGTTCGACAAGGGTCAAGCTGAGCGGCAGGGTATAGGGCCGGCCGCGGAAGATGGAGATGAGCGGGCGGGCGTGAACGCCGCCCAGCTCTACCTTGGCGAGATCATGGAAACGCTCGGTCTTGCCGGCATTGATCGGATAGTGATGCGCGCCATTGGTTTGGATCACCTGGCCGAAGGGGGCGAAGGCGTCTGGGGTCAGCGGCTCGATGTAGATCGTGCGGTCGCTCATGGTCAGAACGGCAGCTTGGCGTGGCGGTTGACGTCCTTGTAGAGCAGGTAGCGGAAGCGCTCGGGGCCGGCATAACAGGCTTGGGGGCAGAAGGCGCGCAGCCACATGAAATCACCGGGTTCGACTTCGACCCAATCGCGGTTGAGCCGGTAGACCGCCTTGCCCTCGAGCACATAGAGGCCGTGCTCCATGACGTGGGTTTCCTCGAAGGGGATCACGGCGCCGGGCTCGAGGGTGACGATATTGACGTGCATGTCGTGGCGGATGTCGTTGGGTTCGACAAAGCGCGTCGTGCCCCAGGTGTTTTTGGTATCGGGCATCCAGCGGATGGGTTCGTCCTGCTCGTTGGTGACGAAGGCGGGCGGGATGTCGATCCCCTCGACCACTTCGTAGCGCTTGCGCACCCAATGGAAGCGGGCGGAAGACGTGGTGCGGTTGACGAGGTTCCAGTGCGTGCCGGGGGGCAGGAAGGCGTAGCCACCTTCCTTGAGGATGTGGTGCTCGCCAGCGATTGTCAGATTGATCTGACCGGCGACGACGAAGATGACGCCTTCGGCCTCGGGGTTCTGTTCCGGACGTTCGCTGCCGCCGCCGGCAAAAACCTCGACGATGTATTGCGAAAAGGTCTCGGCGAAACCCGAGAGGGGGCGGGCGATGATCCAGGCTCGCGTGTCGCGCCAATGGGGCAGGTAGGAGGTGACGATGTCGCGCATGACGCCGTTGGGGATGAGCGCGTAGGCCTCGTTAAAAGTGGCGCGGCCGGTGTGGAGGGCCATCTGAGAGGGCAGGCCGGCGATGGGGGAAGCGTAGGTCGTTGCCATGGGCTCAAGTTCGGTCAGGTCGATTCCGCTTGAGACTAGAGCCATGTGGCCGGGAAGGCCAAGACCCGGGGCCGATTTATTCGCTGCGTTCCATTTCCTGCTTCAAGCGGCTGAGCATGCTCACCGCATAGGCGGCGTAGGGGCCGATCCAGCGCTCGTGGATGGCATGGACGGGCAGGGCATCGAGATGGTTCCAGCGCTCACGACCGCGGCGTTCGGCAACGACAAGGCCAGCTTCTTCCAATACGCCGAGATGCTGCATGACGGTGCAACGATCGAGCTCTGGGAAGGCCGCGCAAAGCGCGCCGGTCGTAGCCGGGCCGGCCTTGAGCACGTCGAGCATGCGCCGCCGGATGCGGTGGCCGAGGGCCTTGAAAATGAGGTCGTCTGCGTCGTCGGTTGACATGTTATATTTTTATAACATATTGTTGGGGCCGTCAAGCAGAGGAGAGCAGCATGGCCTATGAATTCACGGTGGGTGGTCGCATCGCCAAGCCGGTGCACGAGGTGTTCGAGGCAGTGAGCGACCCCAAGCAACTGTCGCACTATTTCACGACGGGTGGCGCCGAAGGCCGGCTCGAAAAAGGGTGCGACGGTGACGTGGGATTTCCATGACTTTCCGGGTGCCTTTCCGGTGCATGTCGTCGATGTGGTGAAAGACAAGCAGATCGTGCTGCGCTGGGATGCGCCGCCGGACGGTGATCCGGCCGGGAACTACGAGACTACAGTGACGATGACTTTCGAAGGGCTGGAGGATGGCCGCACGCTGGTACGTATCCACGAGGCCGGCTGGCGCGAGAACGAAGCCGGGCAGAAGGCATCTTATGGCAATTGCGAGGGGTGGACGGGCATGCTCGCGGCGATGCGCGTGTGGCTCGAATACGGCATCCACTTTCGCGAGGGATTCTATAAATGACGGGTGCAGCCGTCGGCGGCATCAATATCGCGATGAAAGTGCCAGCGCATCAGTACGAAGCGGTGGTGGCGTTCTATCGCGACGTTCTGAAACTACCCGAGCTTGAGGGCGGTAGCGACGTGTCGTTTGCCTATGGGCCGAACCGGCTCTGGATCGACAATGTGCCCCAGATGTCGCAAGCCGAGCTGTGGCTGGAACTCGTCACTCCAAGCTTTGACGATGCGGCTGCGACGTTGGAGGCGGCAGGCGTGACGCGCAATGATGGGATCGAGCCATTGCCCAATAGCGATACGTTTCGGGGTGGTTGGTTCTTTAACCCCGCAGGCATCGTGCACCTGTTGAAGCAAACGAAGGCCTGAGGGACGGCAGATCGCCGATTGTCACTCCGAAGTGGTGCGACAGTCGGCAATGTGGCGGCTCAGGGCAGGAGTGCCTTGAGCCTCAACAGGGCGATGCGTTCGACCTGGGCGCAGGCCGTGGCGAATTCCTCATCGGCGCTGTTGGAGACACGCTTCTCGAAGGCTTCGAGGATGCTGGCCTTGGTGTTGTCGCGGACGGCGATGATGAAGGGGAAGCCGAATTTTTGCACATAGGCCGTGTTGAGCGCGGTGAATTTCTCGCGCTCGGCGTCGGTCAGGGCGTCGAGGCCGGCGGAGGCTTGCTCGGCGGTGGAGTCGGCAGTCAGGCGCTTGGCGGCGGCGAGTTTGCCGGCAAGGTCGGGGTGGGCGCGGAGGACGGCGAGGCGCTCCTCCGGCGTGGCGGCGCGGAACTGGGTGCGCAGTGCAAAGTGAAGGCCGACGGCGGTGTCGTTGGCGGGCGCCAATTCACCATCCCAGGCGCGTTCGGCGATCCAATGGGAATGTTCGAAGATGGAGCCGTAGCGGGTGACGAAGTCGGCGCGGTCGAGTTGGCTGGGGATGACTTCGGGGGCGACGAACGGATGCACTTTGGCCCAGTGCTGGGCGATGTCGAGGCGAGTCGGGACCCAGACTTTGTCGAATGACTTGATGTAATCCACGAACTTCTTGAGGCCCTGGAAGCGGCCGGGTTGGCCGACGAGGCGGCAATGGAGGCCGAGGGACATCATCTTGGGACTGCCGGCTTGGCCTTCGGCATAGAGGCAATCGAAGGTGTCCTTGAGGAACTGGAAATATTCCTCGCCATTGTCGAAGCCCGGACCGGTGACGAAGCGCATGTCATTGGTCGAGAGGGAATAGGGGATGATCAGCTGCGGCTTGCCGTGGATGACTTTCCAATAGGGGAGGTCGTCGTCGTAGGTGTCTGAAATATAAGCGAAACCGCCCTGTTCGGCGACGAGGTCGACGGTGTTGAGCGAGGAGCGGCCGGTGTACCAGCCGAGGGGGCGCGAGCCGGTTGCCAGGGTGTGGATGTGGATGGCTTCGGCAATCTGGGCGCGCTCTTCTTCGGGCGGCATGTCCTTGTGCTGTACCCACTTGTAGCCGTGGGAGGCGATTTCCCAGCCGGCTTCCTGCATGGCGGCGAGCTGTTCGGGTGCGCGCATCAGGGCGGTGGCGACGCCGTAGATGGTGACGGGCAGGTTTGCCTCAGTGAAAAGGCGATGCAAGCGCCAGAAGCCGGCGCGGGCGCCGTATTCGTACATACTTTCGACATTGGCGTGGCGTTGGCCGGACCAGGGCGCGGCGCCGAGCACGTCGACGAGAAAGGCTTCGGAGGCGGCATCGCCGTGGAGGATATTGTTCTCGCCGCCCTCTTCGTAATTGAGCACGAATTGCACCGCCACATGGGCACCGCCCGGCCAGTTCGCATTGGGAATATTGCGGCCATAGCCTTGCATGTCGCGGGGGTAGCGGTTCATCGGGGACTCGTTCGTCGGAAAATTCAGTGTTCAGGTAAGCGCAAGTTTGGTGATTGCGCTAGATGGCGCCCGGCAGTTGCAGCTCTTCGAAATAGCCTTTGGCGTGATCGAAGAAGATGGCAGGCGCCAGATGGAGCGATGTGCCGGCGCGGACGAGGATGCCGAAGCGATTGGTTGGCAGGCCGCCATCGTTGAGCGGTTTGAAGATCAGCTTGCCGTCGGCGATTTCGTTTTGGGCGCCGATGGGGGTCATGATCGAGAGGTAGTGGCCGCCAAGGGCCAGCTCGACCAGCATGCGGATGGAATTGACTTCCACCATTGGCGGCAGCATGGCGCCGGAGCGGCGGAGGAAGGGTTCGATCACCTCGCGGATGGAGATTTCGGGTCGGGCTATGGCGAGGGCGTGGTCGAGGCACTGGTCCATGGTGAGATTTTGGGCGGATGCCAGCGGATGGCCGGGCGTCATAATGGCGCCGATATGCACATCGCGGCGGAAGGCGACGTCGACCTGACGCGGCGGCTTGGCGATGAAGCCAAAGCCGATGTCGACGCGCTCTTCGACGAGGCGCTCGACGACTTCGCTGGAGGAGACGATCGACACATCGATGGTCAGGCGCGGATAGCGCTGGCCGAAGTCGCTGATGAGGCGGGGCAGGAAGGAGAGGCCGACGCTTTCCACCGTGCCGATGCGAACGACGCCGGCGCGGACGCCGCGTAAAAGTTCGATTTCGGAGACGGCGGCTTCCATGGGGGCCGTCAGGCGGCGCGAATGGCGGAAGAGGATTTCTCCGGCGGGGGAGAGGCGCATGCGGCGCTTGTCGCGGAGAAAGAGCGCGATGCCGAGGGCGTCTTCGAGCTGGGCGACCTGTCTTGTGACGGCGGAGGAGGCGACGTTGAGGCGGCGGGCGGCTTCGCGGATGGAGAGATGCGTGGCGACGGCGTTGAAATAGAGCAGCGAGGGCTGGTGGAAGACGCGAGCGAGGAGGCCAGCGGAAAGCGCGTGTTCGCGGGGGCGGTCGGCGGTTGGGCTCTTGTCGGTCATTGTGGGACTTGCTGTTGCCGTTTCGGCAGCATAGTGCTTCCAATTTGAGAGTATCAAGAGCAGATTCAGGGTTCTATGGTGCTGTCAGGGGAAACGAATTGCGCATGCCGAACCGAAACGGCCCCACGTTCGGACGGCGTGCATAGGAGCAGCATATGGCCGGTGGACGCCTTACCACTCACGTTCTCGACACGATGGCGGGCAAGCCGGCGCGCGGCATGCGCTTGGAACTGCACTTCGTGCATGGTGACCACACGCATCACTTGGGCGACAGCTATACCAATGCCGACGGACGGGTGGATCAGCCGCTCTTGGCGGACGATCAGTTCCAGCAGGGCGAGTTTGAAATCCGCTTCCATGTCGGGCAGTATTTTGAGCGGATCGGCGTCGAGTTGGAGACGCCGTTCCTCGATGTGGTGCCGATCCGCTTCACCATTTCCGAGGACAAGCACTATCATGTGCCGTTGCTGGTGAGCCCCTTCGCCTACTCCACCTATCGGGGGAGCTGAGCCATGGTTGAGGTTGCGAACGCCATTCGGTTCCTCCTCAATGGCGAAGAGATCAGTCTCACCGAGGTTGCGCCTGATCTGACGCTGCTCGATTGGCTGCGGCTGGAGCGGCGTCTGCGTGGGTCGAAGGAAGGCTGCGCCGAGGGCGATTGTGGGGCTTGTACCGTGCTGGTCGGGCGGCTCTTCGGCGACGAGATCATTTATGACTCGGTGACGGCCTGCATCCGGTTCGTCGGTAGCCTCCACGGGACGCATGTGGTGACTATCGAGCATTTGCGCGGCGAGAATGGTGCGCTGCATCCGGTGCAGCAGGCCATGGTTGATCATCATGGGTCGCAGTGTGGGTTCTGCACGCCGGGCTTTGTCATGAGCCTTTATGGGCTGTGGATGCGCAATCCCAGCCCGACGCGGCCGGCGATCGAGAAGGCGCTGCAGGGGAACCTTTGCCGTTGCACCGGCTATGCGCCGATCATTCGGGCGGGCGAGTCCATGGGGTCTTATGGGCAGCCGCAGGGTGATGTGCTCTGGGCCGAACGCATTGCCGTGAAGGAGAAGGTCAAGGCGTTCAACGATGGACGGCGGGTTGTCATCGGAGATGGTGACAAGCAGATCATCGTTCCGGCCAGCCTCGATGATTTCGCTGCCGTTTATGAAGCCAATCCGAATGCGCGGATCGTGGCTGGCTCGACCGATGTCGGGCTGTGGGTGACGAAATTCATGCGCAATATCGGGCCGGCGATCTTTATCGGTCATCTGCAGGAACTGAAGCGCATTGCCGAGAATGCTAGCGAAGTTCGGTTCTATGCCGGGGTTTCCTATTCGGAAGCGCTGCCGGTTATTCAGGCGAATTTTCCGCAGCTGGGTGAGCTCTGGAACCGCATTGCCGGTGAGCAGATCCGCAATATGGGGACAATTGGCGGGAACATCGCCAATGGTTCGCCTATTGGCGACACGCCGCCGCCGTTCATCGCGCTGGGGGCGAAGCTGCATCTGCGACGGGGTGAGCATCGGCGCGAGATCAAGCTTGAGGACTACTTCGTCGCTTATGGCAAACAGGATCGGCAGCCGGGCGAGTTCGTCGAGAGCGTGACGCTGCCGCTGCTGCCGGCGGGCGAGAAGTTTGCGACCTACAAGATTTCCAAGCGCCGCGAGGAAGACATTTCGGCGCTGTGTGGGGCGTTCCGGATTTTCGTCAATGATGCCGGTGTGGTCGGCATGGCGCGGATTGCCTTTGGTGGCATGGCGGCGACGCCGAAGCGGGCCAAGGCAGTCGAGGCGGCGCTGGTGGGCAAGCCTTGGACGATGGAGACGGTGGAGGCGGCGCTGCCGGCCTTTGCTGGGGATTATCAGCCGATCAGCGATATGCGTGCCTCGGCAGAATATCGGCTTCTTACTGCGCAGAACCTGCTCAAGCGGTTTTTCCTTGAAACGTCGGGGCAAGGTGAGCGGCTCAAGAGGGAGGTGGCGTGATGAACAAGCATCAGGCTCCCATCAATCTGGCGGTGCTGCATACCAATACGCGGCACGATAGCGGCCCCAAGCACGTCACCGGCACGGCCGAATATATCGACGATATAGCCGAGCCGGTGGGCACAATGCATGCCTATCTGGGGCTCTCGACCAAGCCGCATGCCGAGATTGTCGGCATGGATTTTTCGGAGGTGCTGAAGGCGCCGGGGGTCATTGGTGTGCTGACCAATGACGATGTGCCGGGGGAGCTGGATATCAGCTCGGCGCATGTGCATGACGAGCCGCTATTTGCCCAGGGTGTGACGCATTTCTGGGGCCAGCCGCTTTTCGCCGTGGTGGCCGAGACGCGCGATCAGGCGCGGCGGGCGGCGCATCTGGCGAAGATCGAGTACAAGGACCTTTCCTATTTCACCGATGTGCGCTCGGCCCAGGCGGCCGGCGGCAAACTGGTGACGCCGCCGTTGAAGCTTGAGCGGGGTGATGTGAAGGCGGGTCTCTCCGGAGCGCCACGCCGGGCCAAGGGTGCGATCACCATTGGCGGGCAGGACCACTTTTATCTCGAAGGGCAGATTGCGCTGGCGATCCCCGGCGAGGACGAGGACGTTGTCGTCAATTCCTCGACCCAGCACCCGACTGAAGTGCAGTTGATCGTCGCGCATGCGCTGGGCATTCGTCAGAATGCGGTGACGGTCAATGTGCGCCGCATGGGCGGGGGTTTTGGCGGCAAGGAAACGCAGGGCAATCTCTTTGCCGTGGTGGCGGCGCTGGCGGCCAAGAAGTGGAACCGGGCCTGCAAGATCAGGCCGGACCGCGACGACGACATGAGCGCGACGGGCAAGCGGCACGATTTCGTGGTCGATTATGATGTCGGCTATGACGAGACCGGCAAGATTCATGCGGTGGATGCGGTCTATGCGGCGCGGGGCGGTTTTTCGGCCGATCTTTCGGGGCCGGTGACGGATCGTGCGCTGTTCCACTGCGACAATGCCTATTGGTATCCCAATGTGCGGGCACGGTCGGAGCCGCTTTATACCAATACCGTCTCCAACACGGCCTTCCGTGGCTTTGGCGGGCCGCAGGGCATGGTGGGGGCGGAGCGCTGGATCGAGGATATTGCCTATGCACTGGGCAAGGACCCGCTCGATATACGCAAGGCCAATTTTTATGGCACCGATACCGACAATGTGACGCCGTACCATCAGGTGGTGGAGGACAATATCATCCACCGGGTGGTGGATGAGCTGGAGGCCTCGTCGGATTATCAGGCGCGGCGCAAGGCGATTGTTGAGTTCAACAAGACCAGTGCGGTGCTCAAGAAGGGGATTTCGCTGACGCCGGTGAAATTCGGCATCTCCTTCACGGCGACCTGGTACAATCAGGCCGGGGCGCTGGTGCATGTCTACAAGGATGGGTCGATCCATCTTTCCCATGGCGGCACCGAGATGGGGCAGGGGCTCTACATCAAGGTGGCGCAAGTGGTGGCCGATGCGTTCGGGGTGAACCTCGACACGGTCAAGATCATGGCGACGTCCACGGGCAAGGTGCCGAATACGTCGGCTACGGCCGCGTCGTCGGGCTCCGATCTCAATGGCATGGCGGCGTATGACGCCTGCCGGCAGATCAAGGAGCGGCTGGTTGCTCATGCGGCCAAGCTCCATCAGGTCGAAGAAAGCGCCTGCGAGTGGGTGCAGGGCGGTATTCAGGCGGGGCCGAAGTTTGTTGGTTTCGCTGAACTGGCCGCCTCCGCCTATATGAACCGGGTGCAGCTTTCGGCGGCTGGCTTTTACAAGACGCCGAAGATCCACTGGAACCGCGCTACGGGGCAGGGGCATCCGTTCTACTACTTTGCCTATGGCGCTTCGGTGAGCGAGGTCACCATCGATACGCTGACGGGCGAGTACACCGTTGATCGCGTGGATATTCTGCATGACGTGGGTAAATCGCTGAATCCGGCTATCGATCTGGGTCAGGTGGAAGGCGCCTTTGTGCAGGGCATGGGGTGGCTGACGACGGAAGAGCTGGTCTGGGATGCCAAGGGGCAGCTGCGGACGCATGCGCCTTCGACGTACAAGATCCCGCTCGCGAGCGATGTGCCGCCGGTTTTCAATGTGAAGCTGGCGGAATGGTCGGTGAACAGGGAGCCGACGATCGGGCGGTCGAAGGCGGTGGGTGAGCCGCCATTCATGCTGGCGATGAGTGTGCCTGAGGCACTGGGCATGGCGGTGGCGAGTGTGGCGGATTATCGGATCGCGCCGCAGCTCGATATGCCGGTGACGCCGGAGCGGGTGCTGATGGGCGTCGAGCGGCTGAAGAAGGAGGCGCGGGGGTGAAGCTGGCGCGCGTGGCCCCACCCCCTCCCAGCCTCCCCCATCTAGGGGAGGTGCCGTATCGAGTTTTTGGCATGCCTCGCGCTCGCATCTGAAATTGTCTCGGCGTCGTGAGATTCCCGCTTTCGCGGGAATGACACGGTGGGTTGTGGGAGGCTCGTCGGTTCGATGACCACGTCCGCCACTCTCGAGACTTTCCTTGCCGCCAACTCCGATGTCATTGCCTGCGAACTCACCGCCGTTCGCGGCTCCTCGCCGCGCGAGGAGGGCACGTTCATGCTTGTGGCGCTGGGGGCCATTTTTGGGACCATTGGGGGCGGGGCGCTCGAATATATGGTCATCGACCATGCGCGGCGGTTGATTGCCGAGGGGCGCGCGGAAGAGGCCATGGATGTGCCGCTGGGGCCGGAGATCGGGCAATGTTGCGGCGGGCGGGTGAAGGTCGAGCTGCGCTATGCGGATGCCGTCATTCGCCGCGACTATGCCGCGCGGCTCGAGGTCGAGATTGCTTCGACACCACAGGTTTATGTCTTTGGCGCGGGGCATGTGGGGCGGGTGTTGGCGCAGATGCTGGCGCTGCTGCCGGTGCGGATGGAAGTCATCGATACGCGGCAGGACGAGCTGGACCAATTGCCGCCCGGGATTGCGCATCGGCGTGTGGCCATGCCGGAGGCGGTGGTGCGGTCGGCGCCGAAGGGCAGTGCCTTTGTGATCATGACGCACGACCACGCGCTCGATTTTCTGATTGCCGCTGAGGCGCTGAACCGGCTCGACAGCCCCTATGTCGGCATGGTTGGCTCGAAGACCAAACGCGCCAAGTTTGCGAGCTGGTTCGTGGAGCAGGGGGGGCGACAAGGCGCTTTTGCAGCGGCTGGTGTTACCTATTGGGGCGCAAGGGCTTGGGGATAAACGACCATCGGTTATTGCAGTACTAGCCGCGGCTGAAGTTATGGTCCAGATTGGGGGACGGGAAGCATCGAACGGGCGCACGCCCACCCCCGGGAAACAGGGGGTGGCGAGTGGATTTTGATATGCCCAATCGGCTCGAACTGACCGGCATTACCAAGCAATTCCCCGGCGTTCTGGCCAATGACCATGTGTCATTTGCGGTAAAGCCTGGCGAAATCCACGCGCTCCTTGGCGAAAACGGCGCCGGAAAATCCACCCTCGTCAAAATGATCTATGGCATCATGCAGCCTGATGCCGGCGAAATCCGCTGGAATGGCGAGCCCGTCGTGGTGGCCAATCCCAAGGCAGCGCGAAAACTCGGCATCGGCATGGTGTTCCAGCATTTCTCGCTGTTCGAAGCGCTGACGGTGCTTGAGAACATTGCGCTCGGCATGGATGCGAAAATCCCGTCGCGCGAACTCGAAAGCCGTATTCGCGAGGTCATGGAGACCTATGGCCTGGCGCTCGATCCTCATCGGACGGTGGCGACGCTATCGGTTGGTGAGCGGCAGCGTATCGAGATCGTGCGTGCCTTGTTGCTCAATCCGCAGCTGCTGATCATGGATGAGCCGACTTCGGTGCTGACGCCGCAGGAAGTGGAGCAGCTTTTCACGGTCCTGCGTAAGCTCGCGGCCGAGGGTTGTTCGATCCTCTACATTTCGCACAAGCTGCATGAAATCAAAGCCTTGTGCGATACGGCGACCATTTTGCGTGGGGGTAAGCTGGTCGATACCTGTGATCCCAAGCAGGAGACGAGCCGCTCTATGGCCGAGAAGATGATCGGCGCGGGGCTCAAGGATATCGTGAAGGCTGAGGGGCGGACGTTTGGGCCGCCCAAGCTGGTGGTGAACAAGCTTTCGACCATTAAGACCGGGCACTTCGATGTGGCCGTCGACAATGTCAGCTTTACCGTGCGGGCCGGCGAAATCCTCGGTGTCGCTGGTGTTGCCGGCAATGGCCAGAATGCATTGCTTGACGCGCTTTCGGGCGAGCTTATCGGCGATGACCGTGAGGCCATCACCATCGATGGGTTTGGCATTGGCCTGATGAACACGACCGAGCGGCGCCGCAGGGGGCTTTGCGCGGTGCCGGAAGAGCGCAATGGCCACGCTGCGGTGGGCGACTTTTCGCTCTCGGACAATTCGGTGCTGACGGCGCGCGACCGGCTCGGCATGGTGGTGCTGGGGCTGATCAATTCGGGTGCGGCCAAGACCTACACGGGCAAGGTGATTGCCGATTTTGCCGTAAAGGCGCTGGGGCCGGCTTCGACGGCGGGTTCGCTTTCGGGCGGGAACCTCCAGAAATACATCATGGGCCGCGAGATCCTGCAGAAGCCGACAGTGCTGGTGGTCAGCCAGCCGACCTGGGGTGTCGACGCTGGCGCTGCAGCGGCTATTCATCAGGCGCTGGTTGATCTGGCGGCGGCGGGTTCGGCTATCGTCGTCATCAGCCAGGACCTCGACGAGCTGCGCGCGCTTTGCGATACGCTGGCGGTCATCAATATGGGGCGCCTCAGCGCGGCCCGGCCGGTGAAGGAATTCAGCGTGGAAGAAATTGGGCTGCTGATGGGCGGCGTACACGGTTCAATGGAGACCGCATGATGCGCTTCCGGCTTGAAAAGCGTCCAGAACCCTCCAAGCTGATGCTCTATGGTACCCCGGTCGCTGCCGTGGTGCTGACCATGATCCTGGGATGCCTGCTGTTTTCGGCCATTGGCTACAATGGCCTCCGGGCTGTGCAGGAGATCTTCTTCACGCCTCTGACCAACCCCTACAAGTGGCAGGACCTTGGGATCAAGGCGGCGCCGCTGATCATCATCGGTACGGGCCTGTCGGTCGCCTATCGCGCCAATGTCTGGAATATCGGCGCGGAGGGGCAGTACATCATCGGCGCCCTGGCGGCGACCAGCATTGCGCTTCTCACCTGGGGCATGTCCGGCTGGTGGATCCTGCCGCTCATGGCTATTGCCGGCATGCTGGGCGGCATGGCCTATGCCTCCATTCCGGCCTTTCTCAAGACCCGGCTCAATGTCAACGAAATCCTGACCAGCCTGATGCTGACTTATGCATCGGTGCAGCTGATCTACTACCTCATCCGCGGTCCGTGGAAGGACCCGATGGGTATCGGCTTTCCGCAATCGCGCCTCTTCTCCGAGGCGGCGCGCCTGCCCAACATCATTCCCGGCACCATTGTGCATCTGGGTGTGCCGATTGCCGTGATCGTGGCGCTGATTGCCTGGTTCGTGATGAGCAAGACGGTGTTCGGCTATCGCATGCGCGTGGTTGGCGCTGCGCCGCATGCAGCGCGCTATGGCGGCTTTTCCGAGAACAAGACGATCTGGCTGGCCATGCTGGTCAGCGGTGGGTTGGCGGGTCTTGCGGGTATGCTGGAGGTGGCGGGGCCATTCCAACGCATGGTGCCCGGCTTTCCGACCAATTACGGCTTCACGGCCATTATCGTTGCCTTCCTCGGGCGGCTCAATCCGCTGGGCGTGATTGTTGCCGGTGTGGTGCTCGCCATCACTTTCGTCGGCGGGCAGGTGGCGCAGACCACCATTGGCCTCCCCGACGAAGCCACCGGCATTTTCCAGGCGATGATGCTCTTCCTGCTGCTCGCCGGCGATATTCTGGTGCGCTATCGCATCCGCCGCATCAGCCCTGAAGCCAGCGCGGGAGCGGCATGATGGACCTGACGATCGCAATTCTCGTGACCGTTGTCGGCGCCTCGACACCCATCCTGATTGCAGCGCTGGGCGAACTGGTTGTCGAGCGTTCGGGCGTGCTCAATCTCGGTGTCGAGGGCATGATGCTGCTCGGTGCCATTGCAGGCTTCGTAGTGCAATTCCATACCGGCAATCACTATCTCGCGCTGCTGTGCGGCGCGGCGGCCGGCATGGCGGCGTCGCTGATTTTTGGCTTTTTGACACTGTCGCTGTCGGCCAACCAAACGGCGACCGGCCTGGCGCTCACGATCTTCGGTACCGGTTTTTCGGCGCTGGCTGGCGCGTCCTATTCGGCACGGCCGGTGGCGTTGATGTCGCCGATTTTCCCAGATCTCGCCACGCATCCTGTTCTGCGCGTGCTCTTCGGATATTCGTTTCCGGCCTATTTCGCGCTTTTCATGGTCTTTGCCATCTGGTTCTTCCTCAAGAAGACCCGCGCGGGGCTGATCCTGCGCGCTGTGGGTGAGAATGACCTGTCGGCGCATTCGATCGGCTATTCCGTGATCCAGGTGCGCTATTTTGCGGTGATGTTCGGCGGTGCCATGGCTGGCGTCGCCGGGGCTTGCTTCCCGTTGACGCTCACGCCGCAATGGGCCGAAGGCATGACGGCGGGGCGCGGCTGGATCGCCGTGGCGCTCGTGGTCTTTGCCTCGTGGCGGCCGTTCCGCCTGCTTGGCGGCGCCTATCTCTTTGGTCTCGTGATGACCATGGAGCTTTATGCCAAGGCTGGCGGCGGCCCGCTTTCGGCTATTCCGTCCGAACTCTGGGCGGCCTTGCCCTATATCGCCACTATCGCCGTGCTGGTGCTGATTTCGCTCCGGCGCGATGCTTCTACCAATGCTCCGGCCTGCCTCGGCAAGCCGTTCATGCCCAGCAATTGAGGCGGCGTCCAATGACCGCCTCATGCAATCGGAACGTCAGTCAGGAGAAACAAATATGACTCTATCCCGTCGTGGATTTATCAAGGTCGGCGGCGCTGCCATGACCTTGCCGCTGCTTGGCGGCACCGCTTTCGGCCAGGCCGAAAAGCTCAAGATCGGCTTCATCTATGTCGGTTCGATCAACGACAACGGCTACAACTATGCCCACAACCAGGGCCGCCTCTACGTCGAGGAAAACCTTGGCGATGCGGTTGAGACCATGTTCGTCGAGAACGTGCCGGAAGGCCCGGATTGCGAACGCGTCGTGCGCGAACTGGCCCAGCAGGGCTGCAAGCTGATCTTCGCAACCAGCTTCGGTTTCGGTGACTCGGTGATCAAGGTCGCGCCGGAATTCCCGGACGTCGCCTTCGAGCACGCCACCGGCTACATGAAGGCCGACAATGTGGGCCTCTACAACGCCCGCTTCTACGAAGGCCGCGCCGTTTGCGGCGTGATTGCCGGTCACATGTCCAAGACCGCCAAGGCTGGCTACATCGGCTCCTTCCCGATCCCGGAAGTGGTGATGGGCATCAACTCCTTCGTGCTCGCAGCGCGCCAGGTGAACCCCGAATTCACCATTACTCCGGTCTACATCTCGACCTGGAACGACCCAGCCAAGGAAGCTGACGCTGCCCGCGCCATGATCGACCAGGGCATCGATATCGTTGCCCAGCACACCGACGGTCCGGCTGCCCTGCAGGTTGCCGCCGAACGCGGCATCGTGGGTGGTTTCGGCCAGGGTGCCGACATGAGCGCCTTCGCTCCCGATACCCAGCTCACCGCCATCATCGACCACTGGGGCCCGCACTACCTGGCCTCGGCCAAGGCCGTGATCGAAGGTACCTGGGTTCCGGGCGATACCTGGGAAGGTCTCAAGGAAGACGTGGTCCAGATGGGCCCGTACAATGCGAAGGTTCCGGCCGATGTCGTTACGGCGGCTGAAGCCATGCGCACCGGCCAGATCGATGGTTCGGTCCACATCTTCACTGGCCCGATCAACGATCACACCGGCACCGAGCGCGTTGCCGCTGGCGTGACCATGACCGATGCCGAACTCCTCAGCATGGATTGGTACGTCGAAGGCGTCATTCCGCCCGCCTGATTGCGGCCGGAATTCTGACATTTGGGGGCGGGCTCACGCCCGCCCCTTTTCACGACTGAAGAGGACGGGGCGATGGGCGATCTGGCAATTTTCTACGAGTGGCTGATGTTCGCCGTGCGCTGGTTGCACGTGATCACGGCTATCGCCTGGATCGGTTCGTCTTTCTATTTCATCGCGCTCGATCTTGGCCTGCGCAAGACCCCGAGCCTGCCGCCGCTCGCCCATGGCGAGGAATGGCAGGTGCATGGGGGCGGATTTTATCACATCAACAAATATCTGGTGGCGCCGGAATTCCTTCCGGAGCACCTGACCTGGTTCAAATGGGAAAGCTATTGGACCTGGATGAGCGGCGCGATGCTGCTGGCGCTGATCTATTATGTTGGCGCCGATCTCTATCTCGTTGATCGCAATGTGCTCGATATTCCGAGCTGGGGTGCGATCCTGCTTTCGATTGGGTCGATCGTGCTGGGCTGGGTGCTTTATGATGCGCTCTGCAAGTCGCCTATTGGGCAATCGACGACCGGGCTGATGCTGGTGTTGTTCGCTATCCTGGTGGCGGCGAGCTGGGGCTATACGCAGCTTTTCACCGGGCGCGCGGCCATGCTGCATATGGGCGCGTTTACCGCGACCATCATGGCGGCAAACGTGGCCATGATCATCATTCCCAACCAGAAGATCGTGGTGGGCGACCTCAAGGCGGGCAAGGTGCCCGATGCCAAATATGGCAAGATCGCCAAGCAGCGCTCGCTGCACAACAACTACCTGACGCTGCCCGTTATTTTCTTCATGCTCTCGTCCCACTATCCGCTGGCGTTCGCCACGCAGTGGAACTGGATCATTGCCTCGCTGATCTTCCTCGTCGGTGTGGTCATCCGGCACTATTTCAACACGCGCCATGCAAGGAAGGGCAATCCGCACTGGACCTGGGGCGTGGCGGTCATCCTGTTTCTGGTGATCGCATGGCTGTCGACGGCGCCGAAGCTGCCGGGTCTCGATACCGAGACGTTGGCCAGCGCGACGGGCGAGCGCTTCATGGCGACGGAGCACTTTGCTTCGGCGAGCCTGACCGTGCAGACGCGCTGCGCCATGTGCCATACGGCGGAGCCGGCCTGGCCAGGTGTGTTCGAGGCGCCCAAGAACGTCATTCTCGATAATGATGTTGCGATCGCCAACCATGCCAAGGACATCGTCATGCAGGCGGGCTATGCCCATGCCATGCCGCCGGGCAATGTCACCGAGATGACGGCCGAGGAGCGGGCGCTGCTGGTCGAGTGGTTCCGCGAGGGTTCGCGCTCATGAGCCGCACTATTCTTCGTGGTCGCGTGTTGAGTTTTTCGCGCGCGCCCGAAAGCATCGAGGATAGCGAGAGCTATCTTTATCTCGATGATGGCGCCGTCAGTATCGAGGATGGCGTCATTGTCGCCGTCGGTGATTTTGCTGGGGCGGACAGGGCGGGCGCGGTGGTCATCGACCATCGGCCGAACTTGATCATGGCCGGTTTCATCGACATGCACCTGCACTATGTGCAGAGCCAGATGATGGCCTCCTATGCCGGGTCGCTGCTGGAGTGGCTCAATACCTACACCTTTGTGGAAGAGCAGAAGTTTTCCCAGCAGGGGCATGCCGATGCCGTGGCCGTTGATTTCTATGATGCGCTGATCCGGCATGGCACGACCACGGCTGTCGCCTATTGCTCCAGTCATCCGCGCTCTGTCGACGCCTTCTTTGCCGAGGCGCAGCGGCGCAATATGCTGATGGTCGGCGGCAAGGTGATGATGGATCGCAATGCGCCCGAAGACCTGCTGGATACGGCGCAATCGAGCTATGACGACAGCAAGGCGTTGATCGCGCGCTGGCACAAAAGGGGCAGGGGCCTCTATGCCATCTCGCCCCGGTTCGCGATCACCTCGACGCCCGAGCAGATGGAAATGGCGCAGGCGCTGGTGGCCGAGCACGGCGATTGCCATGTGCAGACGCATCTCAGCGAAAATGACGCCGAGATTTCCTATTCCATGGAGCTCTATCCGGATGCTCCGGACTATACGGGTATCTACGAGCACTACGGCCTGCTGACCGAACGGACGCTGCTCGGTCATTCCATTCATCTCAACCATCGTGAGACGGCGGCGATTGCCAATGCTAGGGCTGTGGCAGTGTTTTGCCCGACGTCGAACCTCTTCCTCGGTTCGGGCCTGTTTGATCGCGACCGGATGGTGAAGCAAGGGGTGCGGATCGGGCTTGCGACCGATATTGGCGCGGGCACCAGTTTCTCCATGCTCAAAACCATGGATGAGGCCTTCAAGGTGCTGCAGCTGCGCGGGCAGCGCTTCAATCCGCTTGCCTCGTTCCACCTCGCGACGCGCGGCAATGCCGAGGCGCTGGGGCTGGCCGATACGATCGGGAGCGTGGCGCCGGGGCGGGCTGCGGACCTCGTCGTGCTCGATGCGCGGGCGACGCCGACCATGCGGATGCGCATGGCAACGGTCGAGACGCTGGTTGAGGAATTGTTCCTTCTGCAAACGCTTGGCGACGACCGCGCCATTGCCGAGGTCTATGTTGCTGGCGCAAGGGCGAAGTCAACTTTAGGCGGGTTGTGAGGCAGGCCGCGATGGCCTAAAGCTGTCGCCAAACTGTTATCGTTAGGACCCCCTGGCATGAGCACCTATCTGACGAAATCCGGCCTTTCCCTGCACCCTCTGCTGGTGGATTTCGTAGAAAAAGAAGCGCTCAAGGGGCTCTCCATTTCTGCAGATCAGTTTTGGGACGGCTTTGCGAATCTGCTGCGTGCGCATACCGCGACCAATGCGCGGCTCCTGGCCAAGCGTGACGATCTGCAAAGCCAGATCGACGAGTGGCACCACAAATATGGTCCGGTCACCAACAACCCGCAGGGTTATGAATTCTTCCTGAGGGAGATCGGCTATCTCGTTGCCGAGCCTGGTGATTTCACGATCGAGACGGAGAATCTCGATCCCGAGATTTCGAGCATTTGTGGGCCGCAGCTCGTTGTGCCGGTTTCCAATGCTCGCTATGCGCTGAACGCCGCCAATGCCCGCTGGGGCAGCCTCTATGATGCGCTTTATGGCACGGATGCCATTTCGCGCGACGGTGAGCTGGCGCCGGGCAAGGGTTTTAATCCGGCCCGCGGCGCAGCTGTCGTTGCGCGCGCTGCGCAGTTCCTCGATCAGAGCTTCCCGCTGGCGACCGGCAGCCATGCTGATGTTACCGGCTACCATGTGGTCAAGGAGGGAGAGACTCGTCACCTGCAGGTCGATACTGCTGCGGGCCGTACGGGGCTGCGCGATCCGTCCGCCTTTGTGGGGTATGGTGGGACCGAGGATAGTGGCGAGCTGGTGTTGCGCCACAATGGCTTGCATGCCGTTCTGGTCATCGATCCGAAGAGCCCGATTGGTTCGACTCACAAGGCGGGGCTTTCCGATGTCATCGTCGAGTCGGCGCTGACGACCATCCAGGACTGCGAAGACTCGGTTGCGGCTGTCGATGCCGAGGACAAGGTTGGTGTCTATCGCAACTGGCTGGGCCTCAACAACGGCACGCTGGAAGATACGTTTGAAAAGGGCGGCCAGACTGTTACGCGCCGCCTCAAGGCCGATCGGACCTACAAGGACGTTAACGGTCAGCCGCTGGTGCTCAAGGGGCGCTCGCTGCTGCTGGTGCGCAATGTCGGGCACCTGATGACGACCGACGCGGTGCTGCTCGATGGCAAGCCGGTGGGCGAGGGCTTGATGGATGCCGCCGTGACGGCGCTTTGCGCGCTGCACGACAAGGGCAACAATTCGCGGACCGGCGCGATCTACGTTGTGAAGCCCAAGATGCATGGGCCGGAAGAAGTCGCCTTTGCCTGCGCCATTTTCGCTTCGGTGGAAGCTTTCCTGGGGCTCAAGCCGAACACGATCAAGATCGGCATTATGGACGAGGAGCGTCGCACCTCGGCCAATCTCAAGGCTGCGATCTATGAAGCGCGTAGCCGCGTCTTCTTCATCAATACCGGTTTCCTCGATCGTACTGGCGACGAAATCCATACCTCTATGGAAGCGGGCGCTGTGCTGCGCAAGGATGAGATCAAGTCCGAGCGCTGGATTTCGTCTTACGAAGACCGCAACGTGCTGATCGGGCTTGCCTGCGGTTTTTCGGGTAAGGCGCAGATCGGCAAGGGCATGTGGGCGCGACCGGACGATATGGCCGCGATGCTTGATGCCAAGATCGGTCATCCCAATGCGGGCGCCAACACCGCCTGGGTGCCATCGCCGACGGCCGCGACGCTGCATGCGCTGCACTATCATCAGGTCAATGTGTTCGAAGCGCAGTCGCGCCGCCACAACCAGGCTGTGCCGGGACTATCCGAGCTTTTCTCCATGCCGGTGCAGGCGCCTTATTCGCTAAGCCGCGAGGAAATCACGCGCGAACTCGAAAACAATGCGCAAGGCATTCTGGGCTATGTGGTGCGCTGGGTGCAGCAGGGCGTTGGCTGTTCCAAGGTGCCCGACATCAACAATGTCGGCCTGATGGAAGACCGGGCGACGTGCCGCATCTCTTCGCAGGCGGTGGCCAATTGGCTGCGCCATGGGCTGGTGAGCCGAGACGAGGTGACGTCGACGTTCGAGCGCATGGCTGTCATCGTCGACCAGCAGAAC
Source organism: Devosia sp. (assembly GCF_024707125.1). GTDB lineage: Bacteria > Pseudomonadota > Alphaproteobacteria > Rhizobiales > Devosiaceae > Devosia. The sequence goes on along the minus strand of NZ_JANQAH010000001.1, from coordinate 48,594 downwards.
GAAGGCGATCCGATCTATCGGCCGATGTCGGAGAACTATCAGTCGGTGGCGTTCCAGGCGGCGCTGGATCTGGCACTCAAGGGGGCGGACCAGCCCAGTGGCTATACCGAGCCACTTCTCCACGCCGCACGCCGCAAGGTGAAGGCGCGCGACGCGAAGTAGGTTGCAGACACAAAATCCCCGCGAAAGCGGGGATTTTCGTTTGTGGGATCAGTAGTAGACGATACGCGTGTCGTTCAGCAGGACGCGAAGAATTCTGTAGGCGTAGAAGAATGCTGCAATGCCTAGCGTCACGACGATCAGCAAGAACCAGATGATTGCGTGGCCGATGGATGAGCCGAGATTGAACTGGCAGTCGAGCTTGCCAATGGCCCGGCCGCTGGCGTCGATGACTTCGGTGCGGTTGAGCACGGCTTTGTTGAAGTAATAAGGAAAAACCAGCAGGGCCAAGCCGAGCGTGACGATGGTCAGCAGAACCCAGATAATGACTTGCCCGATGGTCTCAACAAGCCCGAAGTCGCACCGGAATTTGGCCGGCGCGCTTGCGTTTCCAAACGATGACATGATTTGCCCCCAGATATAGCGGGGCAAATTTAGTTTGGCGTCATCTGGTTGGCTAGGTCAGACTTCCATGAAGGCGACGCGCGCGGCGCGGGCCATCTGGACCAAGACGATGTGCATGTCCTGCGGGACGGTGATCGGCTTTTCAAAGAAGATGCGCCTGACATCGTCGCCATCGGCGATGTCGATGCCCTCGGCGTCGATGCCGGTGAGGACCCATTTGCCCGATGGCGCCTTGGCGTAGTGGCGGGCGTAGAGGTCGACGGCCTCAAAATGGTCTTCGTTCATGTGATCCACGGCATTGCCTTCGGCCGCGGCGAGAGCGGGGTCGCCGTTGGAAAGCAGGTCTTCGGCAGTGAGGGCGAAGGCCTTGCCGAAGCCGCCATTGAGGCTGGCCGAGCGCGGCTCCAAGCGCACGAAACGGAAATCGCCCAGTTCGGCATAGAGCTTCGCCTTGGGCTGATGGGCGAGATAGCGCGCGGCGATGCGCTGGCTATCGGGATCGTCTCGCTCGAGGATTTTGGCTTCGGCGGCGATAGAAATGCGCGGGTGGGCGAGGGGATCGCCCTTGCCAGTTTCGCCGAGCAGCAGTGAGCAGCGGCCATCCGCCTTGAGGGCCGGGAAGTGGGCGGCGAGGCCCGAGATCAGGAGGACCGGGGCGCCGTCGAAATCGGTGGAGACGCCGACGCGGGTGACTTGTGGAGCACCGGTTTGCGGATCGAGCGTTGCCAGCGCGCCATAGCGGGCCGAGCGGAGCAGGGTTTTGGCCTGGCGCCGGGCTTCGTCGCTGGTCGGCTGCAATACGGACTTTTCTTCCGCCATGGTCGGGCTCCCTCAAATGCTCCAGCGGCACTAAGGGATTAAATGCTGATCGTCAATGTCAGATTAGTTCGTGGGTGGGCAGGGTGATGCCGGTGCCCTCGTGGAGAATCTCGATGTCATTGGCGAGCAGCGTCTTGGCGGTGCTGATGGGCTCGCCGGTGCCGGGATTGCGAGCGTAGCGAGGATGGGCGCCGGAGGCGATTAGCAGGCGCAGGCGATGGCCGGCGAGGAAGCTATGGGCTGTGGCGTGGAGGGGGAAGGTGAGCGTCCAGCTGCCGTCGGCTTCGGTTTTGGTTTCCGGCGTGACGCGGAGGAAGCCATCGCAGATATTGGTCGAGGCACCATTGGGGTCGACATCGGAGAGACGCACGAAGAAGTCGGCGTGGGGCAGGCTGGCGCGGGCGCGGAGGCGCACCTGGCACTGGCCGATGATGGTCAGCGGTTTCAGAAGCGCGGGGCCGGTATAGGTGAGAACGTCCGAGCGGGCTTCGAGCGGCGCATTGTCCTGGGCGCCAGCGCCGGTAAAGGCGAAGATGGCGCCGCCTAGATTGGGCGTGGGGTCGCTTGGGTCGTAGCGATAGCTATCGCTGCCGGTAGTAGTGTTGCCGCCATCCAGCAATTGGCGGTCTGGGCCGATGCTCAGGTTGATCGGCGCGGGTGGGCCCGGAGGGTAGCGCTCGAATTCATGCCATTCGTCCTTCCCCGAAATGTGGATACGAACCGGGTTCTTGCGGAGGCCAGTTGTGTCGCCGAGGAGCTTGGCGCGCATCCAGGTCAGGGTTTCGCTGAGATTGTCGCGCTGCAATTCCTCGGCGATGTGAAACCAGGTGCCGATGGTGAGGTAGGGTGTGTGCCCAAGCTCGACCAGCCGCTGGTAATCGGCGAGGAGGGGATCGAGCATGAAGTCGTACCAGCCGGAGATGAAATGCACCGGCGGTGTTGTCTTTGACAGGCGATGGCTGTGGTCGATCTCTTTCCAGAAGTCGTCATTGCCGATGGCGTGTTCGAACCAGTGGCGCCAGAAGCCGATCTTGTGGCCTACGGCGATCTTGTCGGCCTCGATCAATGGCAGCGCGCCGGCGGCGCGATCGGTGCGGCGCTCGATATCGCCGGAGAACATGCGGGCGGCCGTGGCCAGCGGGCGGCCGCGTAGACCTTCGATGACCTGCACCCAGCTTAGCCAGAGGTTAAGGTGGAACGCGCCGGAGGGGAAGACGACGGGCCGGAAGTTGGAGGTCGTCACCTTGGTGGCCATGGCGGCGACCGGCGGCAGGGCGTCGGAAATGGCCCATTGGGCATAGCCGAGATAGCTGGGGCCGGTGAGGCCGATGCGGCCGTCGAACCAGGGTTGCTCCTTGATCCATTTGAGCGTGGCGAGGCCGTCGGCGCGCTCATTGGCAAAGGGGTCGAATTCGCCGCCCGAACGTTCGGTGCCGCGGCAAGCCTGGATGACGACGTGGAAGCCGCGCTCGGCATAGGCCTCGCAAATGGCGCTGAAACCGCGCCGGCCGTAGGGCAGGCGCATCAGGATGGTCGGGTGGGGGCCGTCGGCACGCGGAGCATAGTGGTCGGTCTTGAGGATGACGCCGTCATCCATGGTGAGGGACAGTCCGCGCGTTTTCTTCACGCCGTTTAGCCGGGGAGGCAGGTCTTCGACCCAGGCGAGATAGAGCGAGGACAGGCTCATGGGTCAGCTCACAAAGTCGAATTTGTCGACGTCGAAGAGGCCGCGATCGGTCATTTTCAGATGTGGGATGACAGGGAGGGCGAGGAAGGCGACCTGCAGGAAGGGTTCGGGCAGGACGCAGTCTAGCGCCTTGGCGGCATCGCGCAGGTGGTGGAGGTCGTGGGCGACGTCTTCGAAGCTCTTGAGACTCATGAGGCCGGCAATGGGGAGGGCCAATTCGGCTGTGACCTTGCCGCCATCGGCGGTGACGAACCCGCCGCCGAGCTCGATCAAGCGATTGACGGCGACGGCCATATCTTCGTCGGTGGCGCCGACCACGGTGATGTTGTGGCTGTCGTGGCCGACGGAGGAGGCGATGGCGCCGCGCTTGAGGCCGAAGCCGGTGACGAAGGACCGGCCGATATTGCCGTTTTTGCCGTGACGCTCGATGACAGCGACCTTGATGACGTCGGCGTCGGTGTCTGGTTGCAGGCCGTTCTCGGTCGAGGCCAGGGTTGCTTCCTCGCGGAAGGTGAGGATCAGGCCGGGCTTTACGCCGATGACTGGGACTCGGTTCTGACCGGGTTTGGGTTCGGTGATGAAGGCTTCGGCGGTGACAGGCTTTGCCTTGACCGAGGTCAGGCCGACGGGAGCGACCGTGCCGCGGGTTTCGAACAGTGCGGGGGTGACCACGCGGCCGGCAGCGATGACGTCGGAGACGCGGCAGTCCTCAAGGCTGTCGACGATGGCGATGTCGGCGCGCCAGCCGGGGCCGAGGAGACCGCGGTCCCGGAGGCCGAAGATGCGGGCGGCCGAGTGGCTGGCGGCGCGATAAACGTGGTGCAGCGGGCGACCCATGGCGATGAGGCGGCGGATGGAGCTGTCGAGATGGCCTTCCTCGGCGATGTCGAGGGGATTGCGATCGTCAGTGCAAAGGGCGACGAAGGCCGAGGTGTTTTCGTCGAGGATTTCGGCGAGGGCCTTCAAATCCTTGGAGACCGAGCCTTCGCGGATGAGGATGGCCATGCCCTTGGCCAGCTTTTCGCGGGCTTCGGCGGCGCTGGTGGCCTCGTGGTCGGTGCGGATGCCGGCGGCGAGATAGCCGTTGAGGCCTTGGCCGAGAAGGAGTGGGGCGTGGCCGTCGATGTGGTCGCCCTGGAAGGCGACGAGTTTGGCGAGAATTCCGGGATCGGCGTTGAGGACGCCCGGAAAGTTCATCATCTCCGCAAGGCCCAGCACTTTGGGGTGGCTGCGGAAGGGCAGCAGGTCTTCCACTTTAAGCTGGGCACCGGCGGTTTCGAACGGAGTTGCGGGCACGCAGGAGGAGAGGTTGACGCGCACATCCATGATGGTGCGCTCGGCGCTGTCGAGGAAATAGCGGATGCCCTCGGCGCCAAGCACATTGGCGATTTCGTGCGGATCGCAAAGCACCGTCGTTACGCCGTGTGGCAGCACGCAGCGATCGAATTCCAGCGGGGTTACCAGCGAGGATTCGATGTGGAGATGGGTATCGATGAAGCCCGGAACGGCGAACCGGCCGGTGCCGTCGATCTCGGTTTTGCCCTCGTAGCGGGCGTGCGTGCCCACGATGCGGTCAGCGACGACGGCGATGTCAGTGGTGGTGACGGTGCCGGTGATGACGTCGAGCATACCCACATTGCGGATGACGAGGTCTGCCGGTTCCTTGCCCTGTCCGGCCGTGATCATGCGGGTGAGGAGGGCAGGGGTGGTCATAATTGAGGACTCTGGTCTGAACATGCCGAAAGGTCGGTCGGCCCGTTCGCCGCGTCAAGCCCCCGCCACGGAACTCTGCCGACCCGCAAACGTTGGATTCGAGGGGCTTTTCGGGAGAGCGTTATGAAAACCTACGATCCCCACAAGAGTGCGACCGAACTGCGTCAGGCCAACTCACGCAAAATGAATTCGCGTGTGCTTGCCATGTCGCTGATCGGTGTCGTGATCGCTCTGGTGGTCATCTACATCATTTACAGCATCGCCATGCCGGCGGCCTAAAACTAGGCCGTGGCGCGACGGGCGGCAAAGGCGTCACGCAATTGCGTGTCGATCCGGGCCGGCTCGCTGGCTGGGGTGGCGCTGTAGAGGCAATATCGGTTGCGACCGCCATTCTTGGCGCGGTAGAGCGCGTCGTCTGCAAAGCGCACCAAATCGGTTTCGTTGTGGGCCATGTCGGGCGCCGTGGCAATGCCGATGCTGACGCCGACCGTTGCTTTGCCTGCCGCCAGGCTGATGGGTTGGGTCAGCGCTTCCACGATGGATTGAGCCAGTGCCTGGGGCGCTTCGTGGCTCCTAATGCCGGGCTGGATGATGGCGAATTCGTCGCCGCCGAGGCGAATGAGCGTGTCGTCCTGGCCCAGCAGGGGTTTTATGCGCGCGCCAATCTGAACCAGCAGTTCGTCGCCCGCCTGATGGCCGAGCGTGTCATTGACCTGCTTGAACTTGTCGAGATCAAGCGCAAGCACGGCGAGGCGCGGTTCGCCCTCGGATATGGCATTGAGGCATTCGTTCAATCGCGTCTGAAACAGGGCGCGGTTGCCGAGGCCGGTGAGCGGGTCGTGCTGGGCTCGATGGCGGGCCTCTTCGCGTTCGGCTTGAAGCTGGAACAGAGCGCCGCGGAGGCTGCGTAGTAGCAGCCCAACGATGATGATGCCGATGGCCAGGGCGGCCAGCAGCGCGGGCATGGCGGCTCCCACAAGGCGAGCGCCGGGGCGCTCCGGTTGCCAGATTAGCCATGCAAACGCCTGGCCCTCGGCGTTGAGAATGGGAAGTGCGGCGTCGGTGTCGGCCGGCGGTTCGACGTCGATGAATTTGGGTTGGTCGATGCGGTATTGATCGCCGAAATAGGCGGCGAGCTCGTCGCCGAGCAGTCCCACCGAGATGTAGAAGCCCTCTTCGCCGACGGTCGGGGCGTTATCGCCGCTATAGGAAAGGATGGGCATGACCGCGACGAGGGCCGGGAGGCCCTCAAAGAGCGTGAAATCGATCGCTTGAGGCAGCGTGTCCGACACGCCGGCATTGTAGGCGGAAATTGCGGCTTGGGTATCGAGGCTGCGCAATTGCTCGAAGAAGGGCGCAAGCTTTTCGATAGCGTCGGCGGATGATTTGGCCGGCACCTGGCCGCCATCGCGGGTCGCCATGATGGGTTTTAGGGCGTTGTCGACGACGAAGCTGCGATTGTGCCCGTAGAAGTCGAAGGCATAGACGCCGAGATTGTCGACCAGCCATTGCAGGTCGCTGGTTTCGACGGCCACGACAGCTTCGTCCCACACCGCCAGTTCTTCCTGGGCGATGTACATCTGCGACTTCTGTTCTTGCAGAGCGCGTTCGAGCAGCAGCTTTTCTCGCGCCAGCGCATCGTCATCGATGCGTTGTGCTGACCAGGCGAGAAAGCCGGCCAGCGCCAGAATTGTGATGCCGGTCACCACCACGATGGGCAGGAGGAACCGGGTCGTGAAATGCGTTGTGTCCCGCAACTGCATTGTCGCCCCCAGAATGTGCAGGAACTCTCGGTCGACGGCCGTTAGCGGAGAGTGAATCGTCCCGGGGGCTCCAAAATCTGAGTTAACGGCCTGTTTCGCCAGTGCGAGGTGCTGGCCGTTGCCCAGGCGATGGGCTAATGCTCGGCTGGTCGATTCAGGAGGATGTCATGGCCAAGGTGCGCGCGCTGGTTCTGGAAAAGCAGCATGAACTCGGTCTGCGGGAAATTGACCTGCCGCTCGAGGTTGGGCCGGGCATGGTGCGGATCGCTATCCACACGGTCGGCGTCTGCGGCTCGGACGTGCACTACTATACCCATGGTCGCATCGGGCCATTCGTCGTCGATGCACCCATGGTGCTGGGCCACGAGGCGGCGGGTACCGTGGTCGAGGTCGGCGAAGGCGTGAGCCATCTCAAGGTGGGTGATCGCGTCTGCATGGAGCCGGGTATTCCGGACCCCAATTCGCGCGCCAGCCGCCTCGGCATGTACAATGTCGATCCCGCAGTGCGCTTTTGGGCGACGCCGCCGATCCATGGGGTTCTTACTCCCGAAGTCGTGCATCCGGCTAATTACACATTCAAGCTGCCAGACCATGTGAGCTTTGCCGAAGGCGCGATGGTCGAGCCCTTTGCGGTGGGCATGCAGGCGGCGACCAAGGCCCGCATCACGCCCGGCGATACCGCCGTCGTGCTCGGCGCCGGTCCGATCGGCACCATGGTGGCCTTGGCGGCGCTGGCCGGCGGCTGCGCTCGCGTCATCGTTGCCGATCTGGCCCAGCCCAAGCTCGACATTGCCGCGCAGTATCAGGGCATCATTCCGGTCAATATTCGTGAGACCAAGCTCGTCGACAAGATTGGCGAACTGACCGAGGGTTGGGGCGCGGATGTGGTGTTCGAATGCTCGGGCTCGCCGCGCGCCTGGGAGACCATCATGGACCTGCCGCGGCCTGGTGGCTGCATCGTGGTGGTTGGTCTGCCTGTCGAGCCGACCAAGGTCGACATCGCCGCGGCTTCGACCAAGGAACTGCGGATCGAAAACGTCTTCCGATATGCCCACCAATATGACCGCGCCATTGCGCTGATCGCCTCGGGCAAGGTGGATTTGAAGCCGCTGATTTCCGAGACGTTTGCCTTCGAAGATTCCAAGGCGGCTTTCGACCGTGCCGTTGAAGCGCGCCCAGACGACGTGAAGCTACAAATCCGCGTCGCTTCCTGAGGCGGAACCAAGTCCATGCCCCGGCGATTGTGACGGCAGCGTCACTTTCGGATTTTGGGGCATGGATACAGGCAATAGTTTCGGACTAACCCAGACTTATCTTCCCGAACACATCATCGCCATCAGACTGATCATCGCTGCGCTCTGCGGAGCGGTGATCGGCTTCGAGCGCGAGGTGCGCACGGCGGAAGCCGGGTTGCGCACCCATATCCTGATCGCGGTCGCGGCTGCGCTCTTCACCATCCTCACCTTCGAGATTTTTCACACCATTGGCGGCGGGGCGGGCACGCAGGCCGACCCCATTCGCGCGGTCGAGGCTGTCACGGCCGGCATAGCCTTCTTAGGCGCGGGCGCGATCTTCCGTTCGGGAGGAACAGTGCAGGGGCTGACGACGGGCGCGGGAATGTGGATGGCCGGTGCCGTAGGGGTCGCCTGCGCCCTGGGATTTTACACCCTGGCTGTCGGCACAACCATTCTGGCCGTTCTCGTGCTCGCCGCGTTGCGCGCCGTGGCGCATCGACTCATCGGCAACAAGGAAGATGAAGACGATGAGGCGGATAAGGGGAGGGGAGAGGAAAAGTTGGGCCGCGGGGAGAAGCATAATAGGTAGCCTGGCGGCGCTGAGGGACAGTAGCGCTGCCGGGCGAGATGCTTCTCCCCGTACGGTTGCGATCGGGAGGTATCGCAACCGTGCCCCCACGCCAGTTCACTTGGAGCTGAACCAGCCGTGTCAGACGTCGATGGTGCAGACCGACGCCTGTATTTCGAAGACGGAGAGCAACGCTTGGGAATGCAGGACACGGTGGGAACCGTGGCTCGCAGCGATGCTCTCCGTCCAGGCACGCAACCTGTGGACGCAGGAGTCACATGCCAACAGCATCCAGGCGCTCACTACGCGCCCAGAAATTCGCAATGCCCGCCAGTTCGTGCCGATAGGCATCGGCCTCTGGCTGGCGGAAGAAGACGGCAGCAGCGCCGGCTTCGAGATAGATCATGCGCCCGGCCCGATCGGTGGGGGGCACCATCACCACCAGCGCGACACCCTTTTGGTGCAGCCAAGCCTGATGGCGGCGGACAAACTCGAGGGTAGCGTAGCTGTGGTCCTTGAGGTCCACGACCAGCAATTCCGGCCAATGCGATTGCGGATCGCCCAACACTTGGGCGAGATCTGCAAACCCTTCCTCTTCGTCGCCATAATGGCGAACCGAGGGGCCATCATTGGCCGCCAGCACACGCATGAACAGGCGAGCCGAATGGCCGTCGTCATCGATCAGCCCGATGAAGGGCGCCTGCGCAAATGGACTGGTCACACGCTTACCTCTGCCCGAACCGCACCGGGCAAATCACACTTGTGGAAAAACATGCGGCCGCCGCGCCGCATGCTGGTTCAGAAACACTTTGGTGGTCTCATGGGTCCAGCAGGGCCTATCTGCCGGGAACCGTGTCAGGTTCATTGAATTCATTGAACCGACATCCGCCATATGAGGGAGGGCGGGCGATGCGGATAGGCAAACTCGCGTAAAATAGACGTAAGTCGGGGTTGCTTTTTACATGTAAGCAAGGACTATTAACCTCCATACGGGGGTAAAATGGCCGAGGCCAAAGACGATAGAGATGCGGTGCTGGCGGCGCTGGATCGCCTGACGGCTTGGCCTGAAATGGCCCGGTCGCCCCAGTTGACTCGTTTTCTCGACTACATCGTCAACCGCCGACTCGATGGCGATACGCAATCGATCAAGGCTTATTCCATTGCCGTCGATGTCTTCGGCCGCCCGGCCGATTTCGATCCGCAGAGCGATCCCATTGTTCGCGTGCAGGCTCGCCGCCTCAGGGCACTTCTAGACCAGTATTATCGCGGTCCGGGCGCTGACGAGACGCTGCGAATCGTGTTGCCCATCGGGCGCTATGTGCCTGATTTCATTGAGGTCGATGCGAGCACTCAACCCGTTCCGGCGCAAGCGGCACCGCGTTTTTTCGACCTTGATGCAAACGAGAACCCTGCGCCGCGCGGGCATGTCACCGTGTCCTGGTTTGTGCTCCTGATCATTGCCATAGGCGCTGCGGCGCTGGCTTATTCGCTCTCAACCTGGGGGCCGCGGCAGGAGCAGCAGGTGACGCAGAATGGCGTCATGCAGCAGCCGAGCCTGCGGGTGATGGAGTTTCAAAACCTCACCGATGACCCCTCGATCACTGCATCGGTGTCCGGCGTGGCGGTTGAACTGGTTGACCGTCTGCAGCCACTGAGCTTTCTTACCGTCGACTATGGTAGCCGCGGGGAAGCAAATGCTGAGCCGGTTCGGGCCGACGGCTACGTGCTCACCGGCATCATCCGGCGTGACCCCGGGGCGCCGTCCAATTTACAGTATAGCGTCATCCTCACGGACCTAACGACCAATAGCGTGGTCTGGAATCGCTCGCTCGTCGTCTCGGAGCGGCAATTGTCCGACCCCGGACGAATCGACCGGATCTCAAGCGACATCCTGGATGTGCTCGGCAATCCGCGCGGGCCGCTGCATACGCGGGCGCGCCTGTTTCTTACCCAGAACCCGCTTTCGGGCGGTGAGAACCTCTATCTCTGCCGCCTGTTGTTCACGATGTATCGTGAGAGCTCGACGCTCGGCGCCGCAGAGCGCGCGAGGTCCTGTTATGCCGCGCTACCGGAGAGCGATCAGAAGACGGGTATTGCACTTGCGGCAGCTGCGAGCCTCCTGGCCGAGGAAACAGATAGCGGCAAGCCATCAGCCACCGCGCAGCTCGACAGGTATCGAACAGCCAACGAGATGCTTGGCGAGGCCGTGCGCATTCTGCCGACCAACAGCTTTGTCTGGGAGCAGCGTGCGCGTCTGCATGAGGTGCTTGGTGAGCATGGTCTGGCCGAGGCCGCCTATGGCACGGCGCTGCAATCGAACCCCTCAAATTTGGATGCGCTCGCCGCACATGCGCGGCATATGGCGTTCATCGGGCGACTCGAGCAGGCCATTCCCTTGGCCCAAAGGGCGCTCGACGCCCATACGATCATTCCGGATTGGTATTACGGCGTGCCGACACTCGTCGCCATTCGAGAGGGCGATTTCGCCAAGGCCGGGCGCTACGCTGAAGTCTATGCTCGCTCCGACCGCGAAATGGGACCGATCCTTGCCATTCTCGCCGCTGAGGGCGCCGGCGATCAGGCGCAGGTCATGCGGCAATTGCCACGCGTGCTGGAGGTTCCCAGTTTCCGCAGTGTCGGCATCGTGACGCAACTACGGCGACGCATTACCGATCCAGCGCTGCTCGATCGTATTCGCACTGTGCTCGCCGAGGCCGGAGTGCCGCCGCTATCCCTCGTGACGGCCTACTAGCTCTCAGTGAGCGCTCGACTGGCTGAAGAGGTTGATGACCAACACGCCGGCGAGAATGAGGCCTATGCCGATCAGGGCCGGCAGGTCCAGCGTCTGGCCATAGGCGAAAAAGGCGATGATCGAGACGAGGATGATCCCAACGCCCGACCAGATGGCGTAGCCGATGCCGACTGGAATGGTCTGCAGGGCGAGGGAGAAGAAGTAGAAGGTCACACAATAGCCCACGACCACGACGATGGAGGGCACAAGCTGGGTAAAGCCGGCCGAGGCGCGCAGGAATGAGGTGGCGATCACCTCACCGACAATGGCGATGCCGAGATAGAGGGCGCCGTTCATGATTGTGCGTCCGAAAAATGGGTCCGGCAAAGCTCGACGAAGCGCAGGCCGCGTTCTTCGAAATTCTTGAACTGATTGTAGGAAGGCGCGCCGGGCGACAGGATGATCGTGTCGAATTTTTCGCGCTTTTCTTCGAGAGTGGCCACGGCCGTTTCGAGGTCTGGCACTTCGGTCACCTCGATATCCGGGGCTGCTTGGCGGGTGGCCGTGGCGAGGCGTTGTCCGGTCACGGGCAGGGTCACCAGTGTGGTCACACCACGTGGCGCCAGGAGAGTGGCGAGCTCGGCATAGTCCTGCTCCCGCTCGTGGCCGCCGGCGATCAGTGCGATGCGTCGGCCGGGATAGGCGGCCAGCGCGGCCTTGGTGGCTTCAGGTGTCGTGGAGATGGAATCGTTGACAACGGTCACCGAGCCAATGCGGTGCTCTTCGAGGCGATGGGGCAGGGGCCGGAAGGCGGCAATGCCGGCAAGAATGCCGTCCATGGTCGCGCCGGCCGTCAGGGCGATTTCTGTTGCGAGAATGGCATTGTCGAGATTGTGCGCGCCCTTGAGCCGCGAGCGCGATACGGCGGCCTCGAGAGCGATGGCCTGTTCTTCTGAGAGTGGCTTCACCAGTCGGCGATGGTCGCGCACGGCCTTGGCGACGCGGGCATTGCTGGCGGCGGCGTGGCCCAGCGCGACGGCGAAGCTGCCATCGCGGTCAACCAGGTTGAGCTTGTCGTCGTAGTAGCGCTCGATTGAGCCGTGCCAGTCGACGTGCTCGGGATAGAGATTGGTGATCGCCGCGATGTCGGGAATGAAACCCATGTCGGCGGTCTGGTAACTCGACAGCTCAAACACGACGATGGCGTGTTTGTCGGCGATTTCGAGTGGGGCGAGGCCGACATTGCCGGCAAGGCCTGCATCCAGCCCTGAACGCGCCAGCATGAGGTGGACAAGCGTCGCCGTGGTCGATTTGCCCTTGGTGCCCGAAATGGCAATGACGGTGCGGTCCCTACGATAGGTCGCGCCCCACAGATTGAGGTTCGAGGTCACCACAATTCCGGCACCGGCAGCCGTGGCAAAAATCGGTTTGTAGCGCGACACGCCCGGGCTTTTCACGATGGTGCCGAAGCGCCGCGCGGCCATGGCGGCGGGCAGATCTGCGGCGGCGATGGTTTCCGTCTCCGGCACGTCGGCGGCGCCAGAGTCCACGGTCACGAAGACCTGCAGATCGGGCTGGATGCGCTTGAGGAATTGCCGGGTCGAATTGGCTTCGCGCCCGGCGCCGTAGAGCAGGACGGGTTCGTCAAACCGCATAGGCGGCCACCTTCGCGGCGAGCGCCGGGGGGATGTGGTGGTCATGGCTATCGGTCAGGCATTCGGCCATGGCCAGTTGCAGCCGCTCCTCGCCATATTGGGCGAAAAGATCAGCCTTCACGGCGCGCACGACGGCGTCCTGATGCCAGTCGGCATGGCGGGTGAGCGTGTAGAAGCAGGCGGCGGCTTCGAGGATTTCGCCCACACATTCCCAGGGCTTCTGTCCGGCAAGGCCTGCAAGTTCGCGGAACGAGCCTTCATATTCCGGCACTTCGAGCAGATTGCGGCCGAAGATTTTCAAGAGCCGTTCCTTGGCCATGAAGGGCGCAAAGATCAGGAAGACGAAGTGGCATTTTGGGCATTCGCCGCACCAGAGAGGGCCGTCATTGCCGGTCAGGCGGAAATTGCGGTTGCAGCTTGAGAATACTGCATCAAAGCGCGTGCCCTGGTTGAAAAGCGAGGCAATGCGCGCTTCGGAATAGGGGCGCAGCAGCGAGAAGTATTTCAGCGCGCCGCCGGTGGCGTTGCCGAGAGTGTCGGCGATCAGCAGTTCGAAGCCCAGCGACTTCGAATATTGATGATTGGTCTCGCGTCCGTCGAACACGACATTCCCCTCGCTGGCCGAGCGCTCATTGCTGAGCACGATCTGGTCGTAGCCGAAGAGCAGGGCGCAGAGCGAGGCGATCATGGAATTGATCGCGGTGGAGGGGACGTGGCCATTGTAGTAGCCCGGCTCCTTGCCGAGGCGGATCATTTCAGCGTCGAGGGTACGCGTTACATAGATTGGCGCGCGGCCGATCGCGTCCACCGAGGTCAGGATCGGGCCTTTTGGATTGACGGCGAAGGGTGTGAAATCGACACCGACATGGCTCAGAAGTTCAACGCTGACGAGCGAATCCTTGCCGCCACCGATCGGCAGCAGCGTGCGCTCGGGGAGGTCGGGTGCGGGCTTGCGTTCCAGCGGGTCGTCGGCGGTCGAAAGGTTCAGTCGGCCGAAACGCGCCAGGTTGTTGCGGGCATAGAATTCGCCGAGGCCGTTTTCGTATACGTCGATGACGAAGGCCTTTTCGGCGGCGGTGAGCGCCAGGTTTGGCGCCACGATGTCCAAGGGCGCGCGGAGCTTGAAGTAGCTCACGCCCAGCACGAAGGCGGTCAAGTCAAGCAGCTTTTGGAAAGCGGGGCCCTCTGCCAGCTCCGCCTTGGCGCCCTTGGGCAGGCCCAGCACTTCGGTAAAGTTCAGCGCTCCCAGGCGATACGGAAAGCGGGCCTCGCCGCTTGCCGGGTCAAAACTGGGGGGCAGGATTTCAAAGGATTCGGTCACGGGCAACTCACGCGGCTTTGCACTACCATATAGGTGATTTGCGGCGATGGCGGGAGTGGGGCGAAAGCGCTGCGCGCGCTCAATAGATCCGCATCTGCATGCGCATGACGATTTCGCTGCCGATGCGCTGAAAACCGTATTCGCGCATGGTGCAGGACCAGCCGTTGCCGTTCTTTTCGATGCGGAAGAGGTTGTAGCGGGCCGGATCGTCCAGCGTTCCGCCTTGTGCAGCGCTAGCGGCGGCGACGCCGATCACCGGGACTTCGTGGTCCAGCCCCGGAATGTGGTGCAACGAGGAGCGGTGCGTGTGGCCGTGCAGGATCATTTCGGCGCCGCGATTGGCGATGACCTGGCGGAAGATGCGGTGGCCCTTGAGGCCGAAGGAGGGGTGCTGCAACTCGGCATTGGGCGGGTGGTGGATCAGCACCACGCGGAAATAGCCAGCGTCGCCCAGGAGTTTCAGAATGCGGTCGAGCCGTGCTGCCTGCTTTTCTTCAAAGCGGCCGATGGCGAAGAAGGGGGCGGTGGGCACGGCGCTGGAACAGGAAATAATCGCGACGTCGCCAATACGGCGCACGAAGGGGAAGGGGGCGCCTTCAAGCGTCTCGCCCTTGAGATAATCGCCCCACATGTCGCGGGCCATTTCGAGCGCGCCGGGCACATAGGCATCGTGATTGCCGGGGCAGACGGCTGTGCGCTCGCTGTCGCCCAGGTCCTGCAACCACTTTCCGGCGCGGCGTATTTCGGTTGGCAGCGCGAGGTTGGTGAGGTCGCCGGTGACGGCCGTGAAATCCGCCTTCTGGTCCTGCATGTGAGCGACGAGGCGGGTCAGCGTTTCGGAGTTGAGTTCGCCGTGGCGCTTGAGCTTCCAGTTGAGATAGCCGGTCAGACGCTTGCCGACGAGATCGCCTAAAGACACCTCCGGCATGGGTGAGAGGTGAATGTCCGATATGTGCGCAAGCGTTGTCATCGGGAGGGGTTTTGCCAGAAGGTGCCGCGCAGGGAAACGGTCAATCGACCGCGATAGACGGATTTTCCGGGCAAAATCTGGTGACCGGCCCGGAAGACGTGGGCGTCAAACGCATGAATGCGCGCTTGGCTGCATTGGAAAAGCGCGAAAAGCGCTATCGACTTTTGCGCAGGAAACGCTACCCCTGCGGCAAGTTCGACGGAGAAGCCAGTCATGATGAACCGATTCCAGCGCGTGCGCGCCAAGGTGTTTCTCACCATTATCGGGATCATACGCCACATGACCATCGGTACGCGCGTCATGCTGGTCGATGGTAACAAGGTCTATCTGATCCGCCATACGCTCATTCCGGGCTGGCAATTTCCCGGTGGCGGGATCGAGCCGGGCGAAACGGCAGAGGCTTCTGCTGCGCGCGAAACGCTGGAGGAAACCGGGCACCGTGTGACCGGCCCGATGGAACTCTTTGGCGTCTATCACAATTCGAGCTCGGTGACGAACCGGGACCACGTGCTCTTCTATGTGGCGCGGTCGCACGAGTTTGTTTTTGTGCGCAAGAAGGACCACGAGATTTCCGAAGGCGGCTGGTTCGAGATCACCAAGCTGCCGGAGGGCGTGACCCCCGCAACGTCCCAGCGCATCGACGAAGTGTTCGACTGTGCGCCCAAGCGGGACGTCTGGGGGTACTGAGCCTTAGTCCAGGAACGAGAGTTCCGGACCAATCGGCACGATGCGGTGCGGATTGATGGTGATGTGGCTCCAGTAGTAGTGCGTCTGGATGTGGCCGATATCGACCGTTTCCTTAACGCCGGGAACCTCGTAGAGCGCCTTCAGGTAGTGCGACAGGTTCGGATAGTCGGCGATACGGCGACGGTTGCACTTGAAGTGGCCGAAATAGACGGCGTCGAAGCGCACCAGCGTGGTGAAGAGGCGCCAGTCCGCTTCGGTGATGCTGTCGCCGGTCAGATAGGCGTTTTCGCTTAGTAGGCCCTCAGCCCAATCGAGAGCGTCGAAGAGCTTGTTGGCGGCTTCTTCATAGGCGGCCTGGGTGGTGGCGAAACCGGCCTTGTAGACGCCATTGTTGATGTCGTCATAGACGCGGGCATTGATCGTATCGATCGTCTCGCGCACTGCCTCGGGATAGTAATCGTCCGTGTTGCCTGTCAGCTCGTTGAAGGCGGTGTTGAACATGCGGATGATTTCCGCACTTTCATTGGACACGATGGTGTTGGTCTTCTTGTCCCAGAGCACGGGCACGGTCACGCGACCGGTATAGTCGGGCTTGGCCGCCGTATAGACCTGGTGGAGAAAATCCTTGCCGAGGAGGGTGTCGCCGGTCGAGCCTTCGTCGGTCTTGAAACTCCAGCCGGTCTCGTCGGGCATTTTGGGTGAGACGATGGAGACCGAAATCAGGCCTTCCAGTTCCTTGAGCTTGCGGAAGATCAGGGTGCGATGGGCCCAGGGACAGGCGAGGGATACATAGAGATGGTAGCGACCGGCTTCGGCCGCGTAGCCGCCTTCGCCGGTTGGGCCGGGGCTGCCGTCGGCGGTGACCCAGTTTCGGAAGCCGGAGGTGGACCGGACGAATTTACCGCCGGTCTTGCTGGTGTCGTACCACTTGTCCGACCATTTGCCGTCGATCAATTGTCCCATCTTTGGTCCTTTTTCGTCATCTTGCTGTCGGCATTGTCCGCTCACTTGCGTCCATGCCGTGCTGCGTCGTTTCTCTTGTCGGCAAACTTAGTTGTCGCGATCAGAACCGATAAGGCACGTCAGGCGCAACAATGCGTTGTGCAATTGGGATACACCGATCCATTCGAAACAGGAATTTCAGCCATGATGCCGATATTCCCATTTACGGGCGACAACGCTGGTGCTAATGCGGATTCAGACGTGGAGGCGTCCAGGATGGTGAAGGTTTTGCAGATGTTCCGACGACCCTAGTTGGTCGTTCTCGCGCGGTGCCCAAGGGGCGACCGCATGCCCATTTGCACATAAATCTTCCCTGGATAGACCCATGACCACGCTCGTTGCGGCCGAGGCCGACGCTACCCCTGTCTCTGGCCAGCCTGTTGTTCGGCCCGCTACCCCTGCCGATGATGCATTTGTCGAAGACCTGCAGGCGATTGCCTTTGGTCCCGGCCGGTTTGCGCGCACGGCGTTCCGGGTGCGCGAGCGGTTTCCGATCGATCCCAGCCTGAGCCTGATTTCGGAAGTCGATGGTACGCCGTCCGGCTCGGTCTGGATGACCCCGATCAGCGTTGGCGGCATGAAGGGCTATCTCCTGGGGCCGCTGGCTACGCATCCGAATTTCCGCAAGCGCGGCGCCGGCAAGCTGCTGGCTCGGGAAGTGAGCAAGCGGGCCCTGGCGCGGGGCGAAGGCCATTTCGTACTGCTCGTCGGCGATCAGGACTACTACTGCCCGCTTGGTTGGGTGCCGACGACCCCGGGCAATATCCAGTTCCCGGGACCGGTGGATACGAGCCGCGTGCTGCTGCTGGCCGATGATCCGGAACTGGCCAAGACGCTGACGGGTTCGATCGCCGCTTTTGAAGCCGGCGTCTGAGGGCGATCAAAACGGGTGCATCGGGGCAGGGGCTCGCATAAACTCCTGCCCGAGATGCTGAATCATCCGGACGCTCCCTTGCCCTTCGATACGCCGATTGCCGAGCTGCTTTCTGGCCGCTTGCTGGTTTCCCCACCGGTCTTGCCGGCTGGCAATGAACTCATACCCGACTGGGCGCCGCTCGAACCTTTTTCGCGGCCGCCGACACCTGCAGCGGTGCTGATCGGCCTTGTGCGCCGGCCAGAGGGCCATACTGTTCTTTATACCGAGCGCTCGCCTGATCTGCGTTCGCATTCCGGCCAGGTGGCCTTTCCCGGTGGCAAGATCGATGCTGCGGATGCGCATGCGGGCGCAGCGGCTCTGCGCGAGGCCAATGAGGAAGTCGGGCTCGAGCCGGCCGAGGCCAATATTCTGGGCTATATGGAGCCCTATTTTACCGGCAGCAATTATCTGATCACGCCGGTCATCGCCGAAGTGATGCCGAGCGGGCCTTTCGTGCCAAATCCGGGCGAGGTTCATTCGGTTTTTGAAGTGCCGCTCAAGCGTATTCTCGATTCCGCCAGCTATGGCCGGTTTCGGATCAAGCGGGGCGGCAAAGAGCATTCCACCTGGCAAATCGACCACGATGGCCATGTCATCTGGGGCATTACCGCCAATCTCACCCGCAAATTCCGCGATCTTATTTTGGGTGAAACATGATCCCCGACCACCTGCCGCAGACCGAATGGCTTGCCCGTCCCGATGTGCAGGCGATTTTTGCCGCGCTCGATGCGCAGGAGGGGAGGACACGCGCTGTCGGGGGAATCGTGCGCGATACCCTGATGGGGCGGCTGCGCCCCGAAGCTGATATCGACATGGCAACCGAGCTTTTGCCTGTCGTGGTGATGCAGCGCGCCAAGGCGGCGGGCATTTCGACCTATCCCACCGGTATCGACCATGGGACGGTAACGCTGAAGCTCAACGACACGACGGTCGAAGTCACGACGCTGCGGCGCGATGTCGAGACCGACGGGCGGCATGCGCAGGTGCAGTTCGGCACCGATTGGACCGAGGACGCCAAGCGCCGGGATTTTACGCTCAACGCCATCTATTGCGGTTTTGATGGCAAGCTTTT
Source organism: Devosia sp. (assembly GCF_024707125.1). Classification (GTDB taxonomy): domain Bacteria; phylum Pseudomonadota; class Alphaproteobacteria; order Rhizobiales; family Devosiaceae; genus Devosia. The sequence continues at coordinate 29,891 of NZ_JANQAH010000001.1, read as the reverse complement.
CGATCCGCTCAAGGGTGCGGGGGATGCTCTCGCTACGCGTGTGCGTTTTATCGGCGATGCGGCCGAGCGCATTGCCGAGGACGGTTTGCGCGTCTACCGGTTCTTCCGTTTTTCGGCGAGCCATGGCGGCGAGAAGCTCGATGCTGAGGGGTTGTCGGCCTGCCAGCTGGCGGTGGGGAAACTCGATCATCTGTCGGCAGAGCGTGTCGGCTCGGAAATGCTGCGCATGCTGGCTTTGCCCAAGATTGCGCTGACCATCGCGGTCATGAACGAGATCGGGCTTTTGTCGTTGTCGCGCAGCGAGTTGTCGGCCGTGTTGCGATACGAGGTGCTTGGCGGCCACAATCCCGCGGCGCGGCTGGCGCTACTGGCGGGCAGTGATATCGACGCGCAGCAGGAACGCTGGCGGCTCTCCAATGCATCAGTTGAAGCCGCGCGGCGCGTTTTCGCGGCCGCCCAGCTGATGTCTGAGGATCAGGTGGCGCTCGGGGTCTATCGCTATCGCGATGAGGCGATTGAGGGATTGGCGGTGGCTGCGGCCCAGCACAATTGGCCGCGGGACCGCCTCATGGAAGCAGCGCGCGAAATAGCGCGCCTGCCCAACCCGGATTTTCCGGTTTCGGGCAAGGACATAGTGGCAAACGGCGTCGAACCCGGGCCAGAAGTAGGAGCGACTCTGGCCCGGCTGGAGACGCTTTGGGTTCAAAGCGCCTTTTCGCTGACGCGGGATGAGCTGTTGGAAACCTTGGACGTCCGATAGCTCGGCGCGTGGAAGTCAGTGCTTCGTAGTGCCCTTGGCATCTACGTCCACGATGCGTTCCTTGATCCGCTCAACCATTTCCGGGCGAACCTCGGTTTCACCATGGAAATTCTTGAGGTTTTCCACGGCACGGCGCACCACTTCCGCCTCGCTTTCGGCTTCGGCCTTCCAGGTCGATCCGGGGATGAGCGTACCGGAATCAAAGCGTTTCATTGCGTTTTCCTCCTTTGAATCTCAAGGGTAAGGGAGGGAACGAAGCGGTTGGACCAAGGGTTCCATTATTCGTCGGCAAATATGCCCAGCTCTGAAAGCCCCAAGATGGAGGTGCCACCGTCTTTGCGGATCGCGGTTCGCGGCACGATGCCGGTCTGATCCGCGATGGCATCGGCGAGAATTTGCGAATGCGTCACCACCCAAACCTGCGTCCGTTCCGCCGCCTTGGCGATGGCGCGGGCCAGCGCGGGCAATAGGTCCGGGTGGAGGCTCGCTTCGGGTTCATTGAGAGCGATGAGCGGTGGCAGGCGGTAAGAGAGCAGGGCGCCCAGCAGGGCCAGAAATTGCAGCGTGCCATCGCTGAGTTCGCCCGCGCCGAAGGGGCGGTTGGGCAGGTCGGGAAAGACCAGCGAGAATTCGGCCGTCTTGCCCGGCGGCGGCACGACCAGTTTGGCGCCGGGAAAGGCCGCGTCGATGGCGGCGTCCAGTTCGAGCGTATCGCCGCGGATATGCGTCAGCGTCGCAAAGACCGCCGCGAGATTGCCGCCGTCGGCGTCGAGCAGTGGTGCTGTGACGGCCAGAGAGGGGCGGCGCAGCGGTGCATCCTGATCGGTGCGGAAGCCGTGATAGAAGCGCCAATTGGCGAGGAGATGCCGGACGGCATCGAGTTCGGGCACCGTGCCACGGACCGCGGACAGGGCAGTTTCACTGGCGAGCAAGAGATCTTCGAACTGGCGGCGCGCACCGCTATCGTCGCGATACCAGCCGGCCGGTCCCTTGCGCTCCAGCAGCGTCACGGCGCGACGTCCGGGAAGTACGAGGCTCTCGAGCTTGATCTGCGGCTCTTCTGCAAAGACCGCCTGGTATTTGGCATCGCCAAAGCCGATCTCGACGCGATAGCGCGGCAGGAAGGCGGTATCTTTCTCCAGTCCATCCATGTCGAGGCCAACTTCGAGGCAGAGCCGCGGTCCCTCGGTGACGCGGCGATGGCCGGCCCAGAGGACCGAGGCCAATCCCCCTTCGCGCGCGATAGACATAGCGAGGTCGCCGGTCGCTGCTGCCCGCACCAGTTCCAGACCGCGATAGATATTGGTCTTGCCGACACCATTGGCGCCCACCAGCACAGTCAGCCGTCGCACCGGCAGGCGCAGATTGCGGACCGAGCGATAGAATTCGATGTGGAGGTCGGTCAGGCTCATCGCTAGCCTTGGTTCAGGGCCACTTCACCGCGGGCGGCATGGAGGAGAGAATCGAATTGACGTTGCCGCCGGTCTTGAGGCCGAAGGTCGTGCCCCGATCATAGAGCAGGTTGAACTCGACGTAGCGGCCGCGGCGCACCAATTGCTCGTCGCGTTCCGCTTCAGTCCAGTTCGTTTCGAAGTGGCGGCGGACCAGCTTGGGATAAATGGTGTTGAACGCCTCGCCGACGGCCTTGGTGAAGGCGAAGTCGGCGTCCCAGTCGCCGGAATTGAAGTGATCATAGAAAATCCCGCCGATGCCGCGCGGTTCGTTGCGGTGGGGCAGGAAGAAGTATTCGTCGCACCAGGCTTTGAAACGGTCGTAGTCGACGCCGGGGCGGCCCTCGCAGGCCTCGCGCATGGCGGCGTGGAATTCAATCGTGTCGGTATCGTCCTGGGTGCGCTTGCGGTCGAGCACTGGTGTCAGGTCGGCGCCGCCGCCCCACCACTGTTTGCCGGTGACGATCATGCGCGTGTTCATGTGCACGGCTGGAACATGGGGGTTCCACGGGTGTATGATGAGCGAAATGCCCGAACTCCAGAAGGCGGTGCCCGCTTCGGTGCCCGGCATCTGCTTGGCAAAATCTTCGGAGAAATTGCCGTGGACCGAGGAGATATGGACGCCTGCCTTTTCGAAGACGCGACCATGCAGCATGGACATTTCGCCCCCGCCGCCCGCGGCGCGATCCCAGGGGGTGCGCTCGAATTTGCCGGCGGGCATGTGGGCATTGGGGCCGGTGACTTCGGCTTCGATGGCTTCAAGGCCGGCACAGATCTGGTCGCGCAGTGCGCGGAACCAGGCTGCGGCGGCGGTCTTTTTGGTTTCGATATCGGCAGGGAGGGTCATAACGGGGAAATGGACCTTCAGGAAAGCTCTGTAAAGCGGCCAATCTGTCTCATGGCTTCGCCAACTATCATGCTGCCGGCGAGCGCCACATTGATCGAGCGCAAACCGGGGCGCATGGGAGTGCGGATGCGCAGATCGCTGCGCTCGGCAACAGAATCAGGAACGCCGGCGCTTTCGCGGCCCAGCATAAATGTCTCCGGAAGCGAAACGCGTGTCATAGGCCGATTGGCTGGACTTGGTGGTGAGCAACACCAGGCGGCGGCCTTGCTGGGCCCGCCACGCCTCAAAGGCCTCAAAACTGTCGTGCTGCTGGATCACTGCGTGCTCCACATAGTCGAGTCCGCTGCGCGCCAGGTTTTGTGGCGTAATGGGAAAGCCGGAGGGGTGGATGATATGGACGGCGAGCCCGAGGCAGGCGCCCAGGCGCACAAGCGTGCCGGTATTGTTGGCAATGTCAGGCTGATAGAGGGCGAGATCGAGCGACAAGGGCGTTGTCCCCGGGTCGTGCCCGGTCCATCCGAGAGGGTCGGCGTTAGGATATAGTTGCGCTTGAGCAAACTGTCACCCGTCGCGCACTGGACAAGCCCGCCCGACAGTGCAAAAAGAACCCCAACTGACGGACCGCTTGAGGGCGGCTGGCTTGTCGATTCTGCTTATGGTGTCGAGGGCTGGAGCCGGTTCCGTCATTTAGTGCATCGTACGGGGAAACGGACTTGTCCACGCAAGCAGAACACTCATCCACCAACCGGCGGGATTTTCTCTTCGTCGCCACTGGCGCCGTCGGCGCTGTTGGTGCCGCCGCGGTGGTATGGCCGCTGATCAATCAGCTCAATCCGGACGCGTCCACGCTGGCGCTTGCCAGCATTCAATATGATGTGGGCCCGATTGCCGAAGGGCAGTCGGTGACCATCATGTGGCGCGGCCTGCCGGTTTTTGTCCGTCACCGTACGGCGGCCGAGATCACGGAAGCCCAAGCTGTCCCGCTCTCCGACCTCAAGGACCCGGAAACCGACGAGGCACGCACCAAGCCCGGCCACGAACAGTGGCTGATCATGATCGCCAACTGCACCCATCTGGGTTGTATCCCTGTTGGCGAAGCAGGCGATTTCGATGGCTGGTTCTGCCCGTGCCACGGTTCGCACTATGACTCGGCTGGTCGTATCCGCCGCGGCCCCGCACCGAAGAATCTGGTTGTGCCGCCGTATGAATTCCTCAGCGATACGCTGGTCCAGATCGGTTAGTGGGGGCTTTTCCGATGTCAGAACATTCGACTTACGTTCCGGGAAATGCCGTTGAGAAGTGGCTGGACGACCGCCTGCCGGTGGTGCGTTTCGCCAAAGAACATCTCATGGACTTCCCCACGCCGAAGAACCTCAACTACTGGTGGACTTTCGGTGCCATTCTCGTGATGTGCCTTGGCGTTCAGATCGTCACCGGCATCATCCTTGCGATGCACTACACGCCCAACGTGGCGATGGCGTTCGACTCGGTCGAGCACATCCGTCGTGACGTCAATGGCGGCCGCATCATCCAGGCAACCCACGCTGTTGGCGCCTCGATGTTCTTCATCGCGCTCTATATCCACATGTTCCGTGGCCTCTTCTATGGTTCGTACAAGGCACCGCGCGAAATCCTCTGGATCCTCGGCGTCGTGATCTTCCTGCTCACCACTGCCACTGCGTTCATGGGCTACATCCTGCCCTGGGGCCAGATGAGCTTCTGGGGTGCGACGGTTATCTCGAACATCTTCACGGCCATTCCCGTGGTCGGCGAAAATATCAAGCAGCTCGTGCTCGGCGGCTTTGCCGTGGGCAATCCGACGCTGAACCGCTTCTTCTCGCTGCACTACCTGCTGCCGTTCATCATCGCTGCCGTCGTGGCGCTGCACATCTGGGCGCTGCACGTTCCGGGCAATAACAACCCGGTCGGCGTCGAGGTGAAGGACAGCCGTGATACCGTGCCCTTCCATCCGTACTACACGATGAAGGATCTCTACGGCATGGTGCTCTTCATGATCCCGTTTGCCTGGTTCGTGTTCTTCGCACCTGATATTCTGGGTCACCCCGACAACTACATCATGGCGAATGCCCAGGTGACGCCGGCTCACATCGTGCCCGAATGGTACCTGCTGCCGTTCTACACGATCCTGCGCGCCATCGACTTCAACGTGCTGTTCATCGACTCCAAGCTCGGCGGCGTGATCGCCATGGGCGGCGCGATGCTCATGCTGCTGATCGTGCCGTGGCTCGATACGTCCAAGGTCCGTTCGGGTGTGTTCCGCCCGATGTTCAAGTGGTTCTTCGCGCTCTTTGCCATCAACTTCGTTGGCCTGATGTATCTGGGCGCGCAGCCGGCCGAGGGCATCTATACCGTCCTCGCCAAGGTCTGCACGGGCTACTACTTCCTGTACTTCCTCGTGATCCTGCCGGTGCTGTCGCGTATCGAAACGCCAAAGCCCCTGCCAACCAGCATTTCCGAGAGCGTTCTCGGCAAGACTGCACACGCGTGATCGGGGCGAATAACATGAACATCCGTAAGCTCATCATCGCCGCAGCAGCGCTTGTCGCCGGTCTTGCCATGGCTCCGGCCCAGGCAGCCGAGGGCGGTGCCCATGTCGAACGCCAGGCCTGGTCGTTCGGCGGCATCTTCGGCACCTACGACACCAACCAGCTCCAGCGCGGCTTCCAGGTTTTCCGCGAAGTCTGCTCGAGCTGCCACAGCGCCCACCTGATCTCCTTCCGCAATCTGATGGAGCCCGGTGGCCCCCAGTTCTCGGAAGCGCAGGTTCGTGCCCTCGCGGCTGAATATGAAGTGGCCGACATCACGGCTGACGGCGGTCGTCGTCCGGCCGTGCCGGCCGATCGCTGGCCGTCGCCCTTCGCCAACGATGTGGAGGCCCGCGACGCCAATGGTGGTTCGCTGCCCCCGGACTTCTCGGTGCTGGCCAAGGCCCGCGGCGTGACCGATCCGTTCCCGACCTGGATCTTCAACTACTTCACCGGTTACCAGGAAGGCGGCACGGACTATATCCATGCGCTGCTGACCGGCTACCATGAAGAAGTGCCGGAAACTGCGCCGCACGATTTCCAGCTGCCTGAAGGCAAGTACTACAACGACTACTTCCCCGGCCACGCCATCGGCATGGCGCCGCCGCTGGCGGATGGTTCGGTCGACTATGCCGAAGGCGAAGATGGCCAGTCTGTGCCGGAAACGCTGGAACAGTACTCGACCGACGTCGCTGCCTTCATGATGTGGATGGCCGAGCCGCACCTCGTTTCGCGCAAGCAGACCGGGTTTGCCGTGCTGATCTTCCTCGTGCTGTTTGCCGGCCTGATGTACGGCACCAAGCGCAAGATCTGGGCTGGTATCGAACACTGACCACTGGCCGCTCTGCGGCAAAATCGCCCCAGTGGGGCGATTTTATGTGGTCAGGCCCGAAGAGCTACGCTCGCAGGGCATACACTGAAGTTTAGGATCGGGGCCCGTTGGGCCCCTTTTCTTTTTCCCGTCACACTCTCGCAAGGCCCTTGCCATTCCGGCCCTCAAACGCAATATGGAACTATATTGGTTTTGTGGGAGGAGGTTGCCTTGTCCGCCATTCGCCTGGCTGTCACCGTCGTGTCCGCCGCCATGACCATGAGCCGCCATCCGGCCGTCCGTGCCGGCATTCAGGCCGTGGCCAACAATCCCAAGGCCCGCGAAGCCGCTGCCAATGCCACGCGCAATGTCGCCTACAATGCCGGCGTCATCGCCCGCCACATTGTCGGTCGCCGCACTCCCTGACCCAAGTCTTACAAGGCCTTCCATGTCGCTCGACCTGAAGTCGCTCGTCCGCACGATTCCGGACTATCCCAAGCCGGGGATTCTCTTTCGTGACATCACCACGCTGATCGAGCACCCGGAAGGGTTCAAGGAAAGCGTCGAGCGTCTCGCTGCCGCCCACCGTGGGCTGGGCTTTACCCATGTTGCCGGTATCGAAGCGCGCGGCTTTATCTTCGGCGCGGGCGTTGCCATTGCGCTGGGCGTGGGCTTCGTGCCGGTCCGCAAGCGCGGCAAGCTGCCGGGCACGACGATCGGCCAGAATTATGCGCTGGAGTACGGTGTCGACACGATCGAGATCCATGCCGACGTGCTGAGCGATGTGCACAAGGTGCTTATCGTTGATGACCTGATCGCCACAGGCGGCACAGCCATTGCTGCGGTTGGCCTGATCCGCCGTACCGGCGCCGTCTGCGATCACGCCGCCTTCGCCATCGATCTGCCGGACCTCGGCGGCGCTGACAAGTTGCGCGCGGAAAAGGTCAATGTGAACGCGCTGATGGCCTTCGAAGGGCACTGAGCCCGTCTCCAGAGGCGTCGCCATTCGGCGTTGAGAGATCCCCGCGAAAGCGGGGATTTTTGTTTGGGCCTACCAGTTGTTCCGGCCGTCCATCTTCTCGATTTTCACATGCGACCAATCGAGCGAATCGACAGCATTGAGGTTGATGGCGAGGCTACGCTTGCTGGGCATGACGCCCGGTTCGCCCTTGGGCGTGCCGTCGGCATTGTAGGCCGATGCCCAATCCGGCGAACTGCCCCAGGTGTGGATGCCGCAGTTGGAGCAGAAGTGGTGCTCGTTCATGCCGCCACTTGCCGAATAGATCTTGTCGCTATCGAGCGAGTTGAACTCGAGCTCGCCCTCTTCGAAATAGGCCCAGACCGCGCCTGTGCGCTGGCAGAAGGTGCAGTTGCAGCTTTTGATGTCGGTGGGCAGATAGGGCAGGGTGATGCGCGTGGCGCCGCAATGGCAGGTTGCGATCAGCGACATGGGTCTCTCCTCGAATTGGATGGTCCCTATGTAGCGGCGGGCGCTGACAACGCGTGTCAGCACCTTTGCGATCAGGCCGCTGCCATTTCCGTCATGCGGGGATCGACGAGGCAGAACTGGTTGCCCTCGGGGTCGCGCATCACCGTATAGGTGGGCAGAACCCGGTCTACCGTGGCGCCAGCTGCCTTGAGCCGTTCGACCTCGCTGCTGCGATTGCCGGTCTCGACGTCGAGATGCACGCGGTTATTGTCATAGACCCGTCCATCGACATTCTGGAAACAGATCGAAGGGCCAGGGCCATCGACCATCACGGTCGTATCCGTTTCCGGCGTCAGGCCGAGGGCTGCAAGGCGAGCAATCTCGTCCGCATCATAGGGTCGCACATCATAGCCATCGAGAAGTTCGGCCCAGAAACGAGCGAGAACGGCCGGCTTGTCGCAGTCGAAGACGATCTCGTGGATCACACCCATTTGCGCTTCTCCTTTGTCATTATGACAATTCTGCTATTGGGCAAATGCGGCAAGTTTAGAGCACTGCTTTGCTTGCGAAGCGCTCGACTGTGCTCAAGCAAACGAAGCTCTTGTTGGCGCTTGGAAAAGTGAGGCCGGTGTTTTCCACCGGCCTCACCCATTTTAGTGGTGTTGTTGGTTGCCCAGCAGCTTTTCGAGCGGCGGCAGGCCGGGCTTTTGGGCCGGAACCTTGGATTTTGCCTGCAGCTTTTGGGGCTGGGGCTGCTGTAGTCCGTGCCGTGGCACGTTGTGCGAAGGGGTGATCGGCTGCGGACGCTGGAATGGGTTTTTCGGCATAAGTCTATCCTTCTGGCCCCGGCTATTTTCCGGTGGCCAAGCAAGTGAAACAGGGCGCGCCGAATGGCACGCGGATGCGGAAAAGCAGAGACGCCGATGGGGCCGGGCAGAGGTAGACTAGGGAGAGATTTGGGCCGTCCGTAGATCGACCGCTGCCACGCGCGCCATCATGACTGGCCGGTCCCCGATGCGGGGGTGCCAAGACAAGTCAGAAGCGTCAGGGGTGCGGTTTCAGATCATTTCTGGACAAGGCCTCCAAAGCGCGTTGCGCAGAGAAATATACAAAAAAGAGGCGGCCCGGGTCAACCGGGTCGCCTCTTTGAGTAGTCAGGCCCGATCAGGGTTCGAGATGGCCCTGCTTGGGGTCTTCTTCGACGCTGATATTGGGCTCGTTGCGCGTCTTCCACAGCGAGTAGAAAACGCCGCCAGCGAGGATGCCGATGGTCACGCCAAGCGAGAGCAGCGTATCGATGTGGATATGCAGCGGCACGAGGAAGATCTTGATACCGATCAGCACGAGGATGATCGCCAGCGAGACCTGCAGGTAACGGAAGCGGTTCATCGCTGCAGCCAGCGCGAAGTAGAGCGCGCGAAGGCCAAGGATAGCGAAGATGTTCGAGGTGTAGACGATGAACGTGTCCTGCGTCACCGCGAAGACGGCGGGCACCGAGTCGACGGCAAAGATCAGGTCGACGATTTCGACCATGATCAGCGCCACGGCGAGCGGGGTCAGCCAGGTGACCAGCTTGCCGGTGGTCGGGTGGGGCTGCTTGACCGTAAAATTGCGGCCATGGAGCTGCTTGGTGATGCGGAAGCGCTTGTTGAGGAACTGGAAGATCTTGTTGTCTTCCATGCTCGGCTCTTCATCCTCATGCTTGAACATGCGGATGCCGGTGAACACCAGGAAGGCGCCGAAGAAGAAGAGGATCCAGTTGAACTGGTAGACAAGCGCAGCGCCAACGCCGATCAGGACGGCGCGGAAGGCGATGACGCCCAGAATGCCCCAGAAGAGCACGCGGTGCTGGTAAAGCCTTGGGATGCCCAGGAAACCGAAGATCGTCGCGATGACGAACATATTGTCCATCGCGAGCGATTGCTCGATCAGGTAGCCGGTATAGAATTCAAGACCGGCTTCCGCGCCGCGCTGAAACCAGACCCAGGCGCCGAAGGCGAGGGCAATCAGGACGTAGAAGCCATAGAGCAGCAGGCTCTCCTTGGCTTCGATCTCGTGCTCATCCTTGTGCAGAATGCCGAGGTCGAAAACAAGCAGACCAATGACGATCGCGATGAACGCGATCCAGAAATAGACGGGGGTTCCGAGAAAATCGCCCGAAAGGGCGGCAAGAAGCGTTTCCATACGCCGGACCTTCTCCATGTAACGAGGTGGAGCAATTCCGACATCGCCATGGAGAACCCATGACCAGAGGGGCCCGGCATTGCCCCTCTAAATTGTGCAATCGGCGAAAAAGGTCAAGCCCCTACCTTTTGGAGGGGCTCCAGAGACTGGGGAATGTGGGAGAGCTTCTCTATTGTTATTGCCGGGCTCGACCCGACACGCGCTAGTGCGCGGCTGGGATCGATGGGAAAACCGGCTCAGCGCGGCGTGCAGAGCATGACGATGGTGTCGGCCGTTTCAAGCTGCACAGCGACGCCGTTGACGGGGTCTTCCACCATACGGGCGGCCTGGACGCCGAGATTGGCCTTGAGGTTGCCGTCGTTGAAGCCGACGCCGTCCTGATAGGGCGTAACCGTTCCGGTGCCCGAATTGGGGTCGGCCATGGTGCGCGAGGCCCAGCCATAGACATTGCCGTAAATCGTCAGAATGCCGACGCGATTGGTCGTCGCGTCCCGGCAGGACCAGTTGCCTTGATAAAGTTGCGCCATGGAGGGCACGGACAAGGCGGGAAACAGCAATAGAGCAAGGGCGAATCGGCGCATGCAAGGAGAGTGCCGGTGTGCCCTCTGCCTTTCAAGTGCTCCGCCGCAGAAGCGGGCCGATCACCGGCACTCTGGTGAGCGCGAGCAACACTTTTAGTTTGAGCGGCATGGAGTAGTCGCGCAGCTTGGAAAAGCCCACGATTTCGGCGCGATAGACCAGTTCGCCACGCTGGTTGGTCGCCGTGAGGCGGTTGAAGAGCAGACCCCAGCCGGGAAGAGAATTGGATGGCCGTTTGCCGGTCACGATCAGTTCATAGGTGACCGTATCGCCGGGGCGGACCGGCACCTTGAACTCCATGGAATTGACGCCGGGGGAGGGGCCGGAAACGCCGGGCTCGTCGCCCTGGGCCTTGAGACGGTCCGCTTCCACATCGAGTGCATCCACCATTTTTCGATGTCCGACGCTGACCGTGTGCCAGCCGCTCGCTACGAGGCCGCCGAAGTGGCTGTGCTTGGCCAGCGCAGGATCGATGTGGAAATATTGCGGATCGTAGAGCTTTCCGAAGCGGATGATTTCTTCCTCGGAAAAGGTGTGGTCGCCGAGGGGGAAGGCCTCGTCGATGACAATGTCTTCGAACCAACGGGTCATGCTGCGACCCCGCGGCATTCGACGATATTGGAAAGCCGCATGCTCATCACCGGCTTGTCGCCCTGATTGCGAATGTCGAAATCGAGCGTCACGATCCCCCATTGCGGGTGGCTGCCCGAGCGCCGAAGGCCGGTAATGGTCACAGTGCCGCCGATGGTGTCGCCGGCCATGACCGGGTTTTTCCATTTCAGGTCCTGAAAGCCCAGGCCGCCGGCCGAGGCGATCTTGTTCAGGAAGCTGTCGACGAGCATGCGGAGGCTCAGGGCGCCTGTTTGCCAGCCGCTCGAGGCTAAGCCGCCGAGCAGGCTCTTCTTGGCCGCTTCTTCGTCGATGTGAAAGGGCAGGGGGTCGAATTCCCGGGCAAAGGTGAAGATCATTTCCTTGGTCACGGTCGTCTGGCCGAGATTGATGACTTCGCCCACAACGAGATCCTCGAAATGGCGTCGATCTTGGGTGACAGGATTGGTCATTGTCTTTCCCTTTACGTCAACGTGGTTTTCGCACGGGGACGGTTCGAGGGCAAGACTGGGAATAGGCGCAAGCCCAATCCAGATAGCGTTCAGACGTCGGCGCTCACCCGGTCTTCGCGCATCAGCATGGCGCGGAATTCTGCTTCGGGCATGGGCGCGCCGAAGAAGTAGCCCTGGGCTTCGGTGCAGCCGGCGCGGGTGATGATATCGAGCTGGGCCTGGGTTTCCACGCCCTCGGCGGTAGTGGTCATCCGCAGGTTACGCCCGAGGGTGGCGATCGACTGCACGATGGAGAGGCTGTCTGGCCGGTCTGCGAGATCGCGCACAAAGCTCTGGTCGATCTTGAGTTTGTCGAAGGGGAAGCGCTGGAGGTAGCTCAACGAAGAATAGCCGGTGCCGAAATCATCGAGCGCGACCGTGAGGCCCAATCCCCGTAGCTGGTGCAGGGATTCGAGGTTGACTGCGTTGTTTTGCAGGAGGACCGACTCGGTGATTTCGAGTTCGAGTCGGCGGGCGTCGAGTTCGCTCGTCGCCAGCACCGCCTTGACGATGTCGACAAGACCCGCACCGCGGAACTGGACCGGCGAGAGATTGACCGAAACGCGCACATGATCGGGCCAGTTGAGTGCGTCCTGGCAGGCCTGTTGCAGCGCCCATTCGCCCAGGACTTCGATGGCCCCGGTCTCTTCGGCGAGCGGAATGAACTGGGCCGGCGAAATCAGGCCGTGTTCGGGATGGCGCCAGCGCATCAGCGCTTCGCCGGATACGACGCGGCCGGTATCGAGGCGCACCAACGGTTGATAGTACAGTTCGAACTGGCCGAGCTTGATGCCGCCACGCAGGTCCATTTCGAGGTGGCGCCGGTTCTGCAGCGACTTTTCCATCTGCGGGGAGAAGAAGCGATAGGTGCCGGCGCCTTCCGCCTTGGCGCTATAGAGCGCGAGGTCGGCATTTTTCATCAGCTGATCGGCGTCGCTGCCATCGACCGGCGCCATGGCGATGCCGACGCTGGTGCTGACGACGATCTCGTTGTCCTCGATATGATAGGGCTGGGCGATGCTGGCGATGATGCGCTCGGCAAGCGCCTGCGAACTGTCGGCGGACGTGTCGAGGCAATAGTGGAGCACGGCGAATTCGTCGCCACCGAGACGCGCAACCATATCGCGCGCCGATGACGTGGCCCGCAGGCGTTCGGCAACTTGGCGCAGCAGGGCGTCGCCGACCGGGTGGCCCAGCGTGTCGTTGACTTCCTTGAACCGGTCGAGGTCGAGATAGAGGATGGCGAAGGGTTGGGCGCGCGTCGAGAGCCCGCGTACGGCCTGGCCGATGCTCTCCCAGAAGCGCAGGCGATTGGCCATGCCGGTGAGGTTGTCATGGTGCGCCATATGCACGATGCGGTTCTGTGCGCGATGGCGTTCGGTCACGTCTTCGAACGTGCAGACCCAGCCGCCTTCCGCGGTGGGTTCGCGCGAGATTTCCAGCACCATGCCATTGGGCAGGTGACGGGTGTGGTTGTTGAGCAAAGCGAAGTCCGCATTGTCACCCGACTGATCGTCCTCATGGTCGACAAGCAGGTCGGCGTCGATCAGATCGGCGATCGCAGTGCCCGGCTTTGCGCGTGCCGTGTTGAGGCCGAAAATGGCGAGAAAGCGAGGATTGCAGACGATGACGCGGTTGTGCGCGTCGAGGAGGCAGAGGCCAAGCGACATGGCATCAAGCGCCGCGTCAAAGCGCGCATTCTGCAGGGCCAGGGTCCGCTCCTTCTGCTGCAGGACTTCCTGCGCGCGACCCAGGAGACCATTGTGCAGCAGCAGCAGGGCGGTGAGAAACACACCGCAGACGATCATGCCGATGGAAACATAGGTGAAGGCCCATTGCAGGGTGAACAGGCCCTGCCTGTCGGCCTCGATCCGCGCCACGTTCCACACATTGGCGTCGGTCGAGAGCCGGGCCAGCTTGGGATAAATCGGCTCAAGAATGGTCAGGATTTTTGCCGGCGTGCCGGGAACGTCGAGTTCGGCCAGCAGGGGCCGTGCATTCTCGAGCGCCACTTCCAGATCGTCGAGCGTCTTGCCGACGCGCGGATCCGCGAGCGCAAAATTCTCGACGTCCTTGGTGCGCAGGGTCTTGAGGCGATTGACGACGATGTCGAAGCGCAGCTTCACCTCGTCGGCGGAAATGTTGGGGTCGCCCGCCGCAAAAGCGCTGACGCGCTGTTCGAGCCGGGCGAATTCGCTGGGGGCCTGGGCCACCATCCAGGTGACATTGCCCAGGCCAACGCCTTCAAGGGCGGTCTGGCGCTGGAAGACCAGCGCAGAGATATAGATCGCCGAGGCTATGAAGCCCAGGATGACGACGGTCAGCGCTATGCGAAGGAACCGCATGGTGACGGCTTCATCCTATCTTTTGCCGGCCTGCCCTCTCCCAGGGGCAGACAAGCCACTATTGGACCGTGATTTCCTTGACCTGCCAGACGGCCCGCCCGTAATAGGGCTGGCCCTGCAGAACTGGATTGGAATCAAAGGGATAGATCACAAAGAAGGGCCCCTGATCGTCGACCGGCATGTAGTCACCATTGCGCTTGACCGCAAGGATGGTGCCGAACTCGTCGAAATCGGCGGTGGGCACGTCGACGCTGTAGTCATTAAGCGCGATGACGGTGGCCGTTTCGCCCGTGGCATTGGCCTTTTCCAGCAGCGCCTTGAGCGGCACGCCTTCGAAGTCGACCACGCCTTCATTCCAGGGGGTGGTGGTCTTGACCGAGACCAGGCCCATGGCTTCGAGTTCGTTACGATCGAGAGTGACGGATCCAGACGCGCTGCTGATCGTCACGGCCGGAACATCCTGCGCGAATGTGGGCATGGCGAAAGCGAAGGCGGCGAGAACGAGGGCGGGTATCAATCGCATTGAGATCATTGGCGTGCTCCTTTGCACATTCCTTCAGCCTGCGCCTTGAACTCTTAAGAGCGGTTAAGTTGCAAGTGATCGTGGTGGCAGGATTAACAGGACGTCACCTCTATGCATCGATTTGTCGGGAATGCGGCGGTCTTGAGGCGCACGATCGGAGGCGCTGTGGCCCTTAGAGACTGGCCCGTCGCCCCGCAGCGCGGAATTCGAGTGGTGCCATATTGCGGTGTCGGCGCAAGACTTTAGCCATGTAATTTCCATCAGCGAATCCGCTTGCTTCAGCGATGGCGGCGACGGGCATTTCCGTCGCCAGCAGCAGGCGTTCCACCCTTTCGAGCCGTTTTTCAACAACGTAGTCGGAGGGCGCTTTCCCCAGGGTCGCGCCGAAGCTGCGGACGAAATGGGCCCGACTCATTTCGGCGATTCCGGCGAGTCGGTCGACGGGAAGCGGGGCCGAGATATTGGCGTCGATGTATGACACCACTCGGGCAATGCCTGGTGGCAGCTTTCGTTCCGGCGCCGGGCGGCTGCCGAAGATGGTGTCGTGGAGGCTGGTCATGGCCGCGTAGGCTGCGGTGGACGCCAGGCCCGGCGAGGGTTCGGGCATTTGCAGCAGGGTGAGGCAGGCGTCGGCCAGGCGGTCGATCTGGGCTGCGGTTGGTTCGAGCACCGGACCGGCATTTTCGAGGATTTCGCGGGCGAGTCGGAGGGCTTCGCGGCCGTTGAGCAAAAGCCAGAAATATTCCCATTCGCCGCCGCGTTCGAGCCAGTAGCGGTGGGCATGCGGCATGGTGACAAGCATTGTTTTTCCGGGGGTTAGCCGGTGTCGCGTGCCCGCATAGTCAAGGCGGCCTTCGCCCAGGGTGGTGTGCTGGATGACGAGGAAGGGCGCGGTGCCGCGCTGCATACCATCCCAGGAATAGACCTCGTTGCGGCGCTGCTCGTAGCCGGCGCTGACGCCCATGCAATGGAGCGGGGCGGCGCTGCGCGGCAGGTTCAGCGAGCGGATGTCGTGGCCGTGGTCGAGAAGCTGGGAGAGCACAAAATTACCCATGATCGCACAAGCTTTCTCTACACCAATGGGTGCCCAACCGCTACCTATTGCTAACAGACTGCTACCGCTGAGCGGTGCGTGGGAGGGAATATGTCATTCAAGGTTACGGTGATCGGCGCGGGTTCGGTCGGCTTTACCAAAACGCTCATTTCGGACCTGTTGAAGGTGCCGGAATTCGCCGATGTCGAGTTTGCGCTCACGGACATCAATCCGCACAATCTCGACATGGTGCGCCAGATCATCGAGACCATCGTGTCGGTGAACAAGCTGCCGGCCAAGGTGACAGCGACGACCAACCGCCGTGAGGCGCTGACGGGCGCACGCTACATCATGAGCTGCGTGCGTGTCGGCGGGCTTGAGGCCTTTGCAACGGATATTTCCATTCCGCTCAAGTATGGCGTCGACCAGTGCGTGGGCGACACCATCTGCGCCGGTGGCATTCTTTATGGCCAGCGCAACATTCCGGTGATCCTCGACTTCTGCAAGGACATCCGCGAAGTAGCGGAACCGGGCGCGCTGTTCCTCAACTATGCCAACCCGATGGCGATGAACACCTGGGCGGCCGATCTCTATGGTGGGGTCAATGTCGTTGGGCTCTGCCATGGCGTGCAGCACGGGGCGCACCAGATCGCCGAAGTGCTTGGTGTGACCGACGATGAGCTGGACTATGTCTGTGCCGGCATCAACCATCAGACCTGGTATATCGATGTCCGCGCCAAGGGCCGGAAGATCGAGAAAGAGGAACTGATCGAAGGCTTTGAGCGGCACCCGATCTATTCAAAGACCGAGAAGGTCCGCATCGATGTGTTGAAGCGGTTCGGCGTCTATTCGACCGAAAGCAACGGGCACCTGTCCGAATACCTGCCCTGGTATCGCAAGCGTCCGGACGAGATCAACCGCTGGATCGACATGAGCCACTGGATCCACGGCGAGACCGGCGGGTATCTGCGCTATTCGACCGAGCGCCGCAACTGGTTCGAAACCGATTTTCCGATGTTCAAGGAACAGGCCAACAAGCCGCTTTCCGAACACAAGCGGACCAGCGAACACGCCAGCTACATCATCGAGGCTTTCGAGACCGGACGGCCCTATCGCGGCCACTTCAACCGCCGCAACAATGGCATCATCACCAATCTGCCGGATGACGCCATCATCGAGAGCCCCGGCTATGTCGATCGCTTCGGCATCAACATGATCGAAGGCATCAAGCTGCCGACCGCGGCAGCGGCGACATGCTCGGTTTCTGTGTCGGTGCAGCGGCTCTCGGTCGAGGCGGCGGTGACCGGCAATCTCGACACGCTGAAACTGGCCGTGCTGCATGACCCGCTGGTGGGCGCGATCTGCACGCCGGACGAGGTCTGGGCCATGGTCGACGAAATGGTTGTCGCCCAAGCCGAGTGGCTGCCGCAATATGCCGACGCCGTGCCGGCCGCCAAGGAGCGGGTTGCAAAATCGACGGTCAAGACCCGCGACTGGGAAGGCGCCGCCCGCAAGCGCGTTCGCTCGGTCGAGGAGCTGCGCGAGCTATCCGGCGGGCATCAGTGACGTTTCTGTTTGACGCGACCTCCCGAGCGTCATCTGGCCCCGGCGAAAGCTGGGGCCGTTTTCTTTTGGGGGTAGTGTCATGGACGCCGGAGCAACAAGGGACTATTGTATCAATAGGTAATACCGGAGGTCGCTATGGCCGTTTCAATCAAGCTCGATGACGATATGCGCGAGCGCGTTCAAACCGTCGCCGACAGCAAGCAGCGCTCAGCGCATTGGGTGATGCGGGAGGCCATTCGCACTTACGTCGAGAAAGAGGAGGCTCAGCAGAGCCTCGATCGGGCCGCTGAAAAGGCGTTGGAACATTATCGCGAGACGGGACTGCATGTCACGCACGCTGAAGTCACCAAGTGGCTGAAGAGCTGGGGCACTGACGAGGAACTGGATCCGCCGCAGTGCCACACCTGATCTATTCAGACCAGGCAATGAACGACCTTCGCCGGTTGCGCGTGTTCTTGATGGCCAAGAATGCGCCGGCGGCGTCTCGGGCGAGCAAGACGATATTGTTCCACCTCGACGTTTTGCAGGTGGCACCGGACATTGGCCGTCTTGTTGGCGAGGGCCCCGGCCGTGAGCTCATCATACCCTTTGCCAATGCGGGCTATGTGGCGCGCTATCAGCATCTTCCGGTCGACGATGTCGTGTTGGTGCAAACCATCAGGCACCAGCTTGAAGAATCCAAGAGGTAGCTCCTGGCCTCTTCATGTCGGTTTTTCCCGCACTTGGTCCGGTTTTCACAGGAGTGCTTGCCGCCGTCGTTTCGGCAAAATAGCGTGGTCCTGGGGAGGACTAACGCATGGCGAAGCCAGCACATTTTGTCATTGTGGGTGGAGGGACGGCCGGCTGGATCGCGGCGTTCATCATTCAGGATGAGGCGCGGCGGCGCGGGTTCGATTTCAAGATTTCGGTGGTCGAGAGTTCGCGCATTCCCACGGTGGGTGTGGGGGAGGCGACGACGGCCGCGTTCCGGGTGCTGCTGAAGCATTTTGGGATCGATGAGTTCGAGTTTTTCCGCAAGACTGACGCCAGCTTCAAGCTCGGCATTCGGCACGAGGACTGGCGGCGGAAAGGCTATACCTATTACGGGCCGATCGACGATCCGCATCAGGTGGTGCAGGCGCCGCTGGGGGCGCCTTCGGATTATCTGAATGTATATGCGGTGGCGGCGGGCAGGGCGGTGCAGGAGATGCACATGTTCCAGCCGCTCTTGGAACAGAAGAAGGCGCCCTATGCGCTGAAGGCTGATGGGTCGTTGATCCCGCTGGGGCCGTTTCACCACGCCTATCATTTCGATCAGGCGCTGGTGGGCAAGTTCTTTGCCAGCAAATCCAAGGGCGTCGACAAGGTCGATGCGCTGGTGGCGGGCGTCGAACGGAATGGCGAGACCGGGGATATTTCGGCGCTGGTGCTTGATGATAATTCGCGGCTCGAGGGCGATTTCTTCATCGACGCGACGGGGTTTCGCAAGCAGATCATCGTCAAGGCGCTGGAGGCGCCTTGGAAGTCTTACGCGCATGAGCTGCCTGTCAATCGGGCGCTGCCGTTCTGGGTGGATTTGAAAGAGGGCGAGGAGCTCGCGACCTATACACGGGCCTGGGCGCAGAGTTCGGGCTGGATGTGGCAGATCCCGACGCGGCAGCGCTATGGCTGCGGCTATGTCTATTCCGATGAATTTACGACGCCGGAACAGGCCAAGGAGGAGGTCGAGCGGGTTCTGGGGCATCCGATCGAGGTGCGCAGCGATATTCGCTTCCAGATCGGGCGGTTGGAGAAGGCGTGGATCGGCAATTGCGTGGCGGTGGGGCTGAGTTCGAGCTTTCTGGAACCGCTGGAATCCACCTCGATCCATGGCACCATCGTGCAGATGATGCTGTTTGCGCAGCGCTATATGGATGAGCCGGGCAAGATCACCGAGAAGGCGCGGGACGACTATAATGCGCGGGTGGGGCGGCAGGTTGATGATTTCCGGACCTTTGTGAACACGCACTATATGACCGAGCGGGACGACACGCCGTTCTGGCGGGAAGTGCGGGCCAATCGCATTCATCCCGAGACCAAGGAGAGGCTGGCGCGCTGGCAGAAGGAGATGCCGCGCAACGAGCATTTTCCGAATTATCTCGGCGGACTGCCGCATATCGAGACGCAGTTGCACTATCCGGTGCTCAACGGGCTTGGGCTGCTTGACCAGAACGTGGCGCGCAACGAAATGGAGGCCGATCCGAAACTGCGGCGCTTTGCGCAGCAGGCGTTCGATGGGCTGGTGAAGGAATATCGGGCGGCTGCTCAGCAGGCGCTGGGGCACCGGGAATTCCTCGAAATCGTGCAGGGTATGAGTTGAGCGACTGGACTGCTTTTATTCTCGCCGTGCTTGGCCTGTTGGCGACGCCCGGGCCCACGAACACGCTCATGGCGGCCAGTGGGGCGCAGCGCGGGGTGCGGAACTCGCTGCATTTGCTGGTGGGTGAGCTGGGCGGCTACGCGATTGCGATCACGGTCTGGATCGAAATCGTCGGGGCGGTGGCGGCGAAGGAGCCGATAGTGGCGGTGGTTGCCAAGTTGGTGGCCGTGGCGTTTCTCTACTGGTCGGCCTGGAAGCTTTGGCGCAATGCCGGGCATGCTGACTTTGGGCAGCGGGGGATCACGCTGGGCCGGGTCTTCGTGACGACGCTGCTTAATCCCAAGGCGCTGGTGTTTGCTTTTGCGATCTTTCCCACGGTCGGGTTTGTGGAGCGGTTGCCTTATGATGGGGTGTTTGCGCTGCTCGTGGTGATGACGGCGGTGGGGTGGATGATGCTGGGGTCTTTGGCGCAGCGGGGATCGGCTGGGCTTCTTACGTCGGCGCGGGTGGAGCAGCTTACGGCGGTGGCGCTGGTGGTGTTTGCGACGGTGTTGGCGGTGCAGACGCTGAGCCAATAGGTGCGTCTCGTCAGGCCACCTTTCCGCAGCGTCATTCCCGCGAAAGCGGGAATCCCTCGCACGGAACGGAGATTCCCGCTTTCGCGGGAATGACGCCGTGGGAATGGCAACATCGGCAAGGAATAGGGCGTCTGCCTGATGCCCACGGATTGACATCCACCTCAAACCGACCCAATTGAAACCCAACAATTTCCCGGAGTTTCCCATGGGCTTTAAAATGGGCATCGTCGGCCTGCCGAATGTCGGCAAGTCGACGCTTTTCAATGCACTGACCCGCACGGCTGCGGCCGCCGCCGCCAACTTCCCGTTCTGCACCATCGAGCCCAATGTGGGCGATGTGCCGGTGCCTGATGCGCGGCTGCAGAAGCTCGCGGCCATCGGCAAATCGGTCAATATCCTGCCGGCTCGCATGAGCTTTGTGGATATTGCGGGTCTGGTGAAGGGCGCATCGAAGGGCGAAGGGTTGGGCAACCAGTTCCTGGCGAACATTCGCGAATGCGACGCCATTGCCTATGTGCTGCGCTGCTTTGAAGACGGCAATATCATCCACGTCGCCAACAAGGTCGATCCGCTGGCTGACGCCGAAGTCGTCGAAACCGAGCTGATGCTGGCCGATCTCGAAAGCCTTGAGAAGCGTCGTAGCGGCGTGGAAAAGAAGGCCAAGGGCAATGACAAGGACGCCAAGCTGACGCTCGAGCTGATCGATCGGTCGCTGGTGCTTCTCCGCGACGGCAAGTCGGCGCGCTTTGTCGAGCGTTCGGCCGAGGAAGAAAAAGCGTTCCAGGAGCTGCAGCTGCTTACGTCGAAGCCGGTTCTCTACGTTTGCAACGTGGACGAAGGTTCGGCCGAGAACGGCAATGCGATGAGCGCCAAGGTGGCTGAATATGCCAAGGCGAATGATGCCGGTGTCGTCATCATCTCGGCAGAGATCGAAAGCCAGCTGGCGCAGCTGCCGGATGCCGAGCAGAACGAATATCTGGAATCGCTGGGGCTGCATGAGCCGGGGCTGAACCGCCTTATCCGCGAAGCCTATGACCTGCTTGGGCTGCAGACCTATTTCACGGTCGGGCCGAAGGAAACGCGCGCCTGGACGATCCACAAGGGCGACAAGGCTCCGCAGGCGGCCGGCGTCATCCATACCGATTTCGAGCGCGGGTTCATTCGTGCGCAGACGATTGGCTATGATGATTTCATCACGCTGGGCGGCGAAGTTCCGGCCAAGGAAGCGGGCAAGGTTCGCGACGAAGGCAAAGAATATGTCGTCAAAGACGGCGACGTGATGCTGTTCAAGTTTAACACCTGATGATCAGGCTGGCCGCATTCGATCCGGATGCGGCCGGCTTTTCCGCTCTGCTCGCCGAGAGCCAGAGCGAAGGGCATCGCATGGTTTTGCGACTTGCCGAGAATTGGGCCGATGGGTCCAATCGTTTTGCGCTTCCCGGTGAAATCATGCTCGGCGCCTGGTCAGGTGACGTGCTCGTTGGCGTCTGCGGGCGGAATGTTGAGCCTTATGATCCCTATCCGCGGGCCGGCCGGGTGCGGCATCTCTATGTGGCGCACGGGGCGCGGCGGGATGGGGTGGGGCGGGCGCTGATTTCGGCGATCTGCGACGGCGCGGCCGGGCACTTTGATTATCTCAATACCAATGCGCCCGAGACGGCTTTTGCCTTTTACGAGCGCATGGGGTTTGTGCGGCTTGAGGGCGGTGGGCACGCGACCCACCGGCTGTCTCTCGCTCAGTGAGGGCCCATTGCCGGCTGGTTTGTGCCGCAGGGGCCACCGTCCATGTTGATGGCGATGTCCTGCTTGTCGCCTTCAAAGCTGAGGGCTTCGTACCAGTGGCTGATTTCCTTGGTGCTGGCCGGGATGTAGTGGAAAATCAGGGAGCGGCGGAAGCGGTCCTCGCTGGTGTTCGGCGTCGAGCCGTGAATGACGCTGCCGTTGAAGAAGAGGACGTCGCCGGCCTTTAGCTGCATCATTTGCGGTTCGAGGCCCGGAGGAGGCTCGACGTGTTCGGTGGTGAAGAACAGGGCTGGGTCAGCTTGTTCGGGGCAGGCGATGTCGAGCATTGATGTCTGGGGAACGCACATCATGCCGCCATTGCCGGCATCGGCGTCGTCGACGGCGATCCAGGCGGCCATGCAGGTGCCGGGTTTGACGCGCAGGTAGAAATTGTCCTGGTGCAGGTCCTGGCCGCGGGCGCCGGGCGGCTTGAAATAGAACATGGACTGGCAGGCGAAGGGCTCTTCGCCGAAGAGGTCGGCGAGGATGGGGCGCAGGCGCGGATCGAGCATGTAGCGCATGGCGAGCTGGCCGACGTCTTTGTCGGGGTGCTTGTGTGGGTGCATCATGCGCGGGTAGCGGCTGAGGGGATCGTTGGGCGTGTTGCCGCGCGGCGTGTCGGAGAGGCCGGGGACGGGGCCATTGGCGGCCTGGTCCATGAAGGTTTGGCGGATTTCGGCGACTTCTTCGGGTGAGATCAGGCCGCGGATGGCGAGGAAGCCGTCGCGCTCGAATTGGGCTGCCTGGGTTTCGTTGAGAAAAGCATATGTCATTTCGTCCTCCCCTTTTGACTGAGGGTATGAGGGCGGGGTGTGGTTGGCCATGGAACATGCTGCCAATGATATGTAATATCCTGCTATGAGTGAGATTGCAGAAAGCCCGTATCAGGCGACGCGACGGCTTCTTACCGGCCACTTTCATGAGACATCGGGCTATCGCGCCGTGCGGCGGCGCGGGGTGGGTGATTGGCTGCTGGTGCATACGACGGGCGGGCGAGGCCGGTTTGGGTATGCGGGTGGGGAGCTGATCGTCGAGGCGGGGGACTGGGTGCTGCTGCGGCCGGGGACGCCGCATGATTATGGGGTCGAGGCAGAGCTGGAGCGGTGGGAGCTGGTCTGGGCGCACTTTCAGCCGCGGGCGGATTGGGCGGAGTGGCTGGACTGGCCGGCGGTGGCCGATGGGCTGATGCGGCTCAGGATCGAGGATGAGGGTTTGGCCGCGCAGTTCGTGGCGGTGCATGGACTGCTCAATAGTTCGCATGCGCGGCGGGAGGCGATGGCGTTCAATGCGCTGGAGGCGCTGTTGCTGGGGTGTGATGCGTTCAACCAGCGGGGGGATCGGCCGGGGGATGAGCGTATTCGGCGGGCGGTGGAGTTCATCGAGGACCGGCTGGCGGAGAAGCTGTTTATCGATGATGTCGCGGAGGCGGTGGGGCTGTCGCCGTCGCGGCTGGCGCATTTGTTTCGCGAGGAGACGGGGACGACGGTGCAGGGGCATATCGAGGCGCGGCGGATGCAGATGGCGGCGGATCTGCTGCGGCGGACAAGCTTTCCGGTCAAACAGGTGGCGGCGTCGGCGGGGTTCGAGAGCCAGTTCTATTTTTCGCAGCGGTTCAAGCGCTGGATGGGTGTCTCGCCGTTGCAGTTTCGGAGAGAGGGGGAGTAGGGGCACGCCCTCGTGGTTCGAGGCTGCGCTTCGCTACGCACCTCACCATGAGGGCTACTGGAAGGCTATGGGCGGGCTGGTTAGCCCTCGATGGTGTCTTTGCGCATCTGGCTCGGTGTCATGCCGTAGGCTTTGCGGAAATGTTCGTAGAATTGAGTCTGGCTGACGAAGCCGGATTGGAAGGCGACGTTGGCGATGGAGAGGCTGCCGTCGAAGAGGAGACTGCGGGCGCGGATGAGGCGCATGCGGGTGACGAATTTTTGTACCGAGATGTGCATCACCTTGGTGAAGAGGTTCGTCGCGTAGTTGGGGTGAAGGCCGACGACTTTGGCGATGTCTTCGGCGCTGAGTGGGTCGGTGATGTTTTCGACGATGTGGCGGACCATGCGCACGACGTAGCGAACGGGGGTGGCGGTGCGGGTGCGGGTGCCGGATTTTTCGAGCCAGGCGGGGAGCAGGGTGTCCCAGCCGGTGATGGCGGCGCGGCGGAACATGGTGGCGATTTCGGCGCGGACGAGGTCGGAGCGCAGGGAATTGCCGCTGCGGTAGTCGCCGTGCCAGCGTTCGAGGGTTTCGAGGCCGATGCAGTCGGGGGTGAGCTGGATGACGCCGCCGCCCATCAGGGTTTCGGTGAGGCGGCCGAGCTGCGGCATTTCGAGGAAGGCGTCCATCGGCAGATAGATGTTGAGCTGCTTGCCGTCGCCGATTTCTCGCAGGTCCACGGTCTGGTGCGGGATGCCGGCCCAGAAGGCGACGAGGCGGTTGGCTTCGACGGTGACGGAGCCGCCGTCGAAGACGTAGTCCATGTGACCCTCGGTCAGCCAATTGAACTCGATGTGGCCATGGCTATGGGGAGCGGGCATGATCTGGGGCGGAAAGGCGCGGATGCCGAAGCGGCCGAAGGCTTTTCCCGACGCATAGAAACTGCGGTCGGGGCGCGGGGTCGGGCGTGGCGCCTTTTCGCGCAGGCGGGGGGCGGGGGTGGTTTCGACAACAGTCATACTTATCAGCGCAGTTCTTAGAAACCCGGAATTAGTCTCTATCATTCCGGATTGTTTCGCCCGATGCAAGTCGTAGGCTCTCAATCATGCACGGGGCCCAGAGTCAGTGGGAGTGACTGGCTCGACGCATGAAACGCGTCCCGTTGCGAAGGGAGGTTCTATTGAGAAAGCCTATCTATGCCCTTGGCGGGGCAGGACTTTTGCTGTCCGTTTCAATGCTTGCCATTCCGGCGCAGGAACTGACCGGCGAGCTGCCGGATCCGCCTGCGTTCGCCGCCCAGAGCGAGCCGGTCTTCGTTTCCGTTGGTGATATCCTCGAATACAAGGCGCTGCCCGAATATCACGAGCCGGCCTGGGTCACCTCGAAATATGTCGACGCCGGCACGCTGCCGCCGGTTGCCGAGCGTCTGCCCAAGGAGCCGCTGGTCTACAAGATCGGCAATATGCCCGACGGCGTTGGCGTCTATGGCGATACGATGCGCCACGTGATCGGCGGCCGGCCGGAAGGCTGGAACTATATCGGCGGCCAGAGCCAGGGCTGGGGCGGCATCGACATCGGCCTGTCCGAATGTCTGACGCGCACCGGTCCGCTCTTCACCATCAAGGCTGACGAACTCGAGCCCATGCCGAACCTGGCCAAGAGCTGGGAATGGTCCGAGGACGGCAAGACGCTGACGATGAAGCTCATCGAAGGCGCAAAGTGGTCTGACGGCGACGCGTTCGACGCTGAAGACGTGATGTTCTACTGGGAAGACAATATCCTCGACACCAATGTCTCCCCGCTCAATGGCGGTACGCCGGAGACGTTTGGCGTCGGCACGACGCTGGAAGCGCTTGATCCCTACACGATCAAGTGGACCTTCCAGGAAGCCTTCCCCACCCAATATCTCTATGCCATGGCCTATGGCACGTTCTGCCCGGGCCCGAGCCATATCCTCAAGCCGCAGCATCCCAAGTACAATGCTGACAACACCTATGAGGAATACAAGAACGCCTTCCCGCCGGAATATATGAACATTCCGGTGATGGGTGCCTGGGTGCCGGTCGAATATCGTCCGGACGATATCATCGTCATGCGCCGCAACCCCTACTACTGGAAGGTCGACGAGAACGGCAACCAGCTGCCCTATCTCAACGAGATGCACTACCGCCTCTCGACCTGGGCTGACCGTGACGTTCAGGCCGTTGCCGGTTCGGGCGACTTCTCGAACCTCGAACAGGCCGAAAGCTATGTCGAAGCGCTGCGCCGCTCGGCTGAAGACAGCGCTCCGGCCCGTCTGCAGTTTGGTGCCCGTACCATCGGCTATGCGCTGCGCATGAACCTGTCGGCCAATGGCTGGGGTGAACCCGACGAACGCGCCCAGGCTATCCGCGAACTCAACCGCAATCTTGATTTCCGCAAGGCCATCTCGATCGCCGTCGATCGTCAGCGCCTCGGTGAATCGCTGGTTCGTGGTCCGTTTACCGCCATCTATCCGGGCGGCCTCTATGCCGGTACGACCTATTACGACAAGGCGTCGACCGTCTACTATCCGTTCAACCTGGAAGCCGCCAATGCGCTGCTCGATGGCCTGAACCTGGTCGACACCGACGGCAATGGCATCCGTAACTTCCCCGAAGGCACCGCTGGCGGCGCCGATGTGGAAATCACGCTGCTCGCCAATACCGACTACGGCACGGATACCAACCTTGCCGAAGGCGTTATTGCCCAGCTCGAACCGCTTGGCATCCGCGTGATCGCCAACTTCCAGTCGGGTACGGCTCGTGACGACATGGCCCAGGCTGGTCAGTTCGATTGGCACGTTGAACGCCAGGGCGCCGAAATGGTGTCGGTGGTGCAGGGTACTGCCGGCCTCGCGCCGACCGGTCCGCGCACCCATCCGTTCCACCGCGCCGGTACCGATGGCACGGTCGACCTGCTGCCCTTCGAGCAGGAACTGGTCGATACGGTGAATGCCTTTATCGCCACCAGCGATAATGCCGAACGTGCCGAACTGATGAAGCAGTACCAGCACATCTTCACCGAGAACGTCTACTCGGTGGGTCTCACCCAGTATCCGGGTGCGCTGATCGTCAACAAGCGCTTCGCCAACATCCCGGCCGGTGCTCCGATCTTCATGTTCAACTGGGCTGAAGACAACATCATCCGCGAACGCGTCTTCGTACCCGAAGACAAGCAGGGTGACTTCGAGCTGCATCCGGAAACGCTGCCCGGCGCTCCGGGCGGTGCTGGCCCGGTCTGATCCAAACTTGGGGTGGCGGCGAGATCGCCACCCCTCACCCCACCTCTTTCCGCAAGAGGCGAGGGGACCCATTCAGTGACCTTGGCATGATCGCGCTACGTCCGCGATCTGCCCCCTCGGACCCCACTGGGGCGAGGGTTGGGGGAAGGGGCTTTGTCCCTAGCCAGTGAGGCCGTCTATGCTTCGATTTCTCGCCATGCGCATTCTGGGCGCGATACCGCTGCTCTTTCTGCTCAGCGTCGTGACCTTTGCCATCATCCAGGCGCCTCCGGGCGACTATGGTGACACGATCCGTTCCATGTTGATGAACCAGGGCGGCGTGCCCGCGGCACAAGCCGAGGCGCAGGCTGAGATCTATCGTGAGGCCAATGGCCTCAACGATCCCATGATCATGCAGTATTTCCGTTGGATCACCGGCATCGTGACCCGGTTCGATTTCGGCCACTCGTTCTTCTACAACAAGCCCGTGGGGCAAGTGGTGATGGAGCGCCTGCCGGCGACTATCGCGCTGGCGCTGGTGTGCCACGTCCTGGCTTCGGTGCTGGGCATTGGCCTCGGCATCGTCGCGGCGACCCGCCAGTATTCCTGGGCCGATACGCTGCTTGGCATCGTCTCCTTCCTCGGCATGACAGTGCCGCGGTTCCTGCTGGCGATCATCATTCTCTACCTGCTGGTCTTCCGACTCAATGTCAGCGAGGTGGGCATGTTCTTCTCGGCCAAATATGGCGGTGCGCCATGGAGCTGGGACAAGTTCGTCAACCTCGTGCAGCATGTGTGGCCGGTGGTGTTCATCGCCACGTTTGGCGGGCTCGCCTACAATATGCGTGTGATGCGGGCTAACCTGCTCGACGTGCTCAACAGCCAATATGTCGAGACGGCGCGGGCCAAGGGGCTGCCGGAAAGCGCCGTGATCATGAAGCATGCCGTGCCCAATGCGCTGCATCCTCTGGTTGCCTATCAGGGCGTGGTGCTCCCTTACATGCTCACGGGCGAAATCGAAGTCGCGATCGTCTTTGGTCTCGCGACGGTCGGGCCGGCCATTGTCGGCTCCATGGGTGTCGGCGACGTCTATGTGACCGCCACCTTCATGCTGGTGCTCGCGACGACGCTGATCATCGGCAATATCATCGCTGACCTGTTGCTGGTCGCACTCGATCCACGCATTCGCCTGGGAGGTAAGGCCGAATGACCAAGGTCGATACACACTCGTCCATTCCGTTGCCGACCGATGTTGCGGGCGGCCCCGCGCCAACCCCGGCTGAAGAGGCTGATGTTGCACCTGTCGTCTCGCGTTATGGCTCGGGCAATGAAACCTATGCCGCGCTGGTCTGGCGCCGGTTCAAGCGCTCGATCATGGGCGTCATCGGACTGGTTCTGGTTGCGCTGCTGATCTTTGTGTCCATCTTTGCCGACTTTTTTGCGCCGATGGACCCCAAGGCCACCAACCTGCCGTTTGCGCCGCCGGACGTCATTTCCTTCACCGATCCAGACGGCAATTTCAGCCTTATCCCGTGGGTTTATCCCATTGGAGATACGGGGAATTCGATCCGGTGACGTTCCAGCCGCTGACCGGACCGGTGCTGGATAATCCGACGCCGACAGGGTTCTTCGTTCAGGGGCATTCGTACAATATCCTGTGGCTCATTCCGTCCAATATCCACTTCTTCGGCTCGACCGATGGGCGACCGATCCAGCTACTGGGCACGGACAAGTTCGGGCGGGATATTCTCTCGCGTGGCATTGTCGGCTCGCGGATTTCGCTGACCATTGCTCTCGTGGTGGTGGCGCTGACGACGGTGGTCGGCACGCTGGTTGGCATCAGCTCGGGGTATATTGGCGGGCGGCTTGATGCCTGGGTGCAGCGGTTTGTCGAGTTCGTCCTGGCCTTCCCGCAATTGCCGCTCTACCTGGCGCTGACCTCGCTCATTCCTGTGACCGCGCCATCCAATGTGTTTCTGACATTCGTCATTTTCGTCATGGCGGTGTTGGGATGGGCGCAGCTTAGTCGCGAAGTGCGGTCTAAGACGCTGTCGCTGGCGCGGATTGACTATGTGCGGGCGGCGATTGCGGTGGGCTCGTCGGATGGGCGCATCATTACGCGGCATATCCTGCCCAACGTTTTGAGCCACATCATCGTGTCGATCACGCTGGCCATTCCGAGCGTGGTGCTGCTCGAAAGCTTCCTCGGGTTCCTCGGCTTTGCCGTGAAGCCGCCGCTGATTTCTTGGGGGCTCATGCTGCAGGATACGGGCACGTTCTCGGTGATCGGGTCCTATCCGTGGATCCTCTCGCCGGTGATCTTCGTGCTCATCACCGTCTTTGCCTTCAACGCGCTGGGTGACGGCCTGCGCGATGCCATCGACCCCTATTGAGGACGCGAAAATGACAACAAGCAATTTTGCGCCTGCCGAACGGCATGACCTGGGATCGCATGGACGCGAACTGATCCTCGATGCTCGCAATGTCGCCGTCGACTTCAAGGTCGAGGGCGGGGTGGTGCAGGCGGTGAAGGACGTGTCGTTTCAGCTGCATAAGGGCGAGACCATTGCCCTTGTGGGCGAGAGCGGCTCGGGCAAGTCGGTGACGGCGCGCACGCTGATGAAGCTGCTGACGAAGCGCGCCACCATCGGCAAGAACACGCGCATTACGCTCTCGGGCAAGAATGTCGTGACGATGAATGATCGCGATATGCGCAAGCTCCGTGGCAATGACATCGCCATGATCTTTCAGGAGCCGATGAGCTCGCTGAACCCGGTCTATACGATCGGCCAGCAGATCTGCGAGATCATTCACCTGCACAACAGGGTTTCGGCCAAGGAAGCCATGGTGCGGGCGGAAAAGCTGCTCGAGGAAGTGAAAATCCCCGAGCCGGCGGCGCGGTTGAAGCAATATCCGCATCAGCTTTCCGGCGGGCAGCGGCAGCGTGTGATGATCGCCATGGCACTGGCCAATCGGCCCGACGTTCTCATTGCCGACGAGCCGACGACGGCGCTCGACGTGACAGTGCAGGCGCAGATCCTCAACCTCATCAAGGAGTTGAAGGACAAGTATGGTATGGCGGTGATCCTGATCACCCATGACCTGACGGTCGTTCGGCAGTTTTCCGACTA
>NZ_JANQAH010000008.1 GCF_024707125.1 Devosia sp. | reverse complement strand
GCTGCTCTTTCTGCTCAGCGTCGTGACCTTTGCCATCATCCAGGCGCCTCCGGGCGACTATGGTGACACGATCCGTTCCATGTTGATGAACCAGGGCGGCGTGCCCGCGGCACAAGCCGAGGCGCAGGCTGAGATCTATCGTGAGGCCAATGGCCTCAACGATCCCATGATCATGCAGTATTTCCGTTGGATCACCGGCATCGTGACCCGGTTCGATTTCGGCCACTCGTTCTTCTACAACAAGCCCGTGGGGCAAGTGGTGATGGAGCGCCTGCCGGCGACTATCGCGCTGGCGCTGGTGTGCCACGTCCTGGCTTCGGTGCTGGGCATTGGCCTCGGCATCGTCGCGGCGACCCGCCAGTATTCCTGGGCCGATACGCTGCTTGGCATCGTCTCCTTCCTCGGCATGACAGTGCCGCGGTTCCTGCTGGCGATCATCATTCTCTACCTGCTGGTCTTCCGACTCAATGTCAGCGAGGTGGGCATGTTCTTCTCGGCCAAATATGGCGGTGCGCCATGGAGCTGGGACAAGTTCGTCAACCTCGTGCAGCATGTGTGGCCGGTGGTGTTCATCGCCACGTTTGGCGGGCTCGCCTACAATATGCGTGTGATGCGGGCTAACCTGCTCGACGTGCTCAACAGCCAATATGTCGAGACGGCGCGGGCCAAGGGGCTGCCGGAAAGCGCCGTGATCATGAAGCATGCCGTGCCCAATGCGCTGCATCCTCTGGTTGCCTATCAGGGCGTGGTGCTCCCTTACATGCTCACGGGCGAAATCGAAGTCGCGATCGTCTTTGGTCTCGCGACGGTCGGGCCGGCCATTGTCGGCTCCATGGGTGTCGGCGACGTCTATGTGACCGCCACCTTCATGCTGGTGCTCGCGACGACGCTGATCATCGGCAATATCATCGCTGACCTGTTGCTGGTCGCACTCGATCCACGCATTCGCCTGGGAGGTAAGGCCGAATGACCAAGGTCGATACACACTCGTCCATTCCGTTGCCGACCGATGTTGCGGGCGGCCCCGCGCCAACCCCGGCTGAAGAGGCTGATGTTGCACCTGTCGTCTCGCGTTATGGCTCGGGCAATGAAACCTATGCCGCGCTGGTCTGGCGCCGGTTCAAGCGCTCGATCATGGGCGTCATCGGACTGGTTCTGGTTGCGCTGCTGATCTTTGTGTCCATCTTTGCCGACTTTTTTGCGCCGATGGACCCCAAGGCCACCAACCTGCCGTTTGCGCCGCCGGACGTCATTTCCTTCACCGATCCAGACGGCAATTTCAGCCTTATCCCGTGGGTTTATCCCATTGGAGATACGGGGGAATTCGATCCGGTGACGTTCCAGCCGCTGACCGGACCGGTGCTGGATAATCCGACGCCGACAGGGTTCTTCGTTCAGGGGCATTCGTACAATATCCTGTGGCTCATTCCGTCCAATATCCACTTCTTCGGCTCGACCGATGGGCGACCGATCCAGCTACTGGGCACGGACAAGTTCGGGCGGGATATTCTCTCGCGTGGCATTGTCGGCTCGCGGATTTCGCTGACCATTGCTCTCGTGGTGGTGGCGCTGACGACGGTGGTCGGCACGCTGGTTGGCATCAGCTCGGGGTATATTGGCGGGCGGCTTGATGCCTGGGTGCAGCGGTTTGTCGAGTTCGTCCTGGCCTTCCCGCAATTGCCGCTCTACCTGGCGCTGACCTCGCTCATTCCTGTGACCGCGCCATCCAATGTGTTTCTGACATTCGTCATTTTCGTCATGGCGGTGTTGGGATGGGCGCAGCTTAGTCGCGAAGTGCGGTCTAAGACGCTGTCGCTGGCGCGGATTGACTATGTGCGGGCGGCGATTGCGGTGGGCTCGTCGGATGGGCGCATCATTACGCGGCATATCCTGCCCAACGTTTTGAGCCACATCATCGTGTCGATCACGCTGGCCATTCCGAGCGTGGTGCTGCTCGAAAGCTTCCTCGGGTTCCTCGGCTTTGCCGTGAAGCCGCCGCTGATTTCTTGGGGGCTCATGCTGCAGGATACGGGCACGTTCTCGGTGATCGGGTCCTATCCGTGGATCCTCTCGCCGGTGATCTTCGTGCTCATCACCGTCTTTGCCTTCAACGCGCTGGGTGACGGCCTGCGCGATGCCATCGACCCCTATTGAGGACGCGAAAATGACAACAAGCAATTTTGCGCCTGCCGAACGGCATGACCTGGGATCGCATGGACGCGAACTGATCCTCGATGCTCGCAATGTCGCCGTCGACTTCAAGGTCGAGGGCGGGGTGGTGCAGGCGGTGAAGGACGTGTCGTTTCAGCTGCATAAGGGCGAGACCATTGCCCTTGTGGGCGAGAGCGGCTCGGGCAAGTCGGTGACGGCGCGCACGCTGATGAAGCTGCTGACGAAGCGCGCCACCATCGGCAAGAACACGCGCATTACGCTCTCGGGCAAGAATGTCGTGACGATGAATGATCGCGATATGCGCAAGCTCCGTGGCAATGACATCGCCATGATCTTTCAGGAGCCGATGAGCTCGCTGAACCCGGTCTATACGATCGGCCAGCAGATCTGCGAGATCATTCACCTGCACAACAGGGTTTCGGCCAAGGAAGCCATGGTGCGGGCGGAAAAGCTGCTCGAGGAAGTGAAAATCCCCGAGCCGGCGGCGCGGTTGAAGCAATATCCGCATCAGCTTTCCGGCGGGCAGCGGCAGCGTGTGATGATCGCCATGGCACTGGCCAATCGGCCCGACGTTCTCATTGCCGACGAGCCGACGACGGCGCTCGACGTGACAGTGCAGGCGCAGATCCTCAACCTCATCAAGGAGTTGAAGGACAAGTATGGTATGGCGGTGATCCTGATCACCCATGACCTGACGGTCGTTCGGCAGTTTTCCGACTATGTCTATGTGATGCAGAACGGGGCTGTGCAGGAGCACAACGAGACCGAGGCGCTGTTTGCCAATCCGCAGCACGCCTATACCAAGCACCTCTTGGCATCCGAGCCCAAGGGCACGGCGTTGCCGCTCGAAGAGGGCGTGCATGAGACGGTGCTTGAGGGCAAGGAGGTGAAGGTCACCTATACGCTCAAGCGCGGTGGCATGTTCAATCCGGACTTCTTTGAACTGAAGGCCGTGGACAATCTCGACATCAAGCTGATGCGGCATGAGACACTGGGGATCGTGGGCGAGAGCGGGTCGGGCAAGACCACGTTCGGGCAGGCGCTGATCCGGCTTATCGGCAATCAGGGCGGGCAGATTTTCTTTGATGGCGAGCCGATCCACGACAAGGATCGCAAGGCGATGCGGCCACTGCGCTCGCGGATGCAGATCGTGTTCCAGGATCCGTTTGCGAGCCTTAATCCGCGTATGTCGATCGGCCAGATCATCGAGGAAGGTCTGATCGTCAACGGGCTTGGCGCCAATCGCAACGAGCGGCTGGAGCGGGTGCGGCAGGCGCTGCGCGATGCGGGCATGCCGGACACCATCCTCAACCGCTTCCCGCATGAGTTTTCGGGCGGGCAGCGCCAGCGCATTGCCATTGCCCGGGCGATTGCGCTCGAGCCTGAATTCATCCTGCTCGACGAGCCTACCTCGGCGCTCGATCTTTCGGTGCAGGCCCAGATCATCGACCTGCTGCGCAAGCTGCAGAACGAAAAGGGCCTCTCCTACCTCTTCATTTCGCATGACCTCAAGGTCGTGCGGGCCCTTTGCCATCGGGTGATGGTGATGCAACACGGGAAAATCGTGGAGCAGGGGCCTGTAAGCGAAGTTCTCACCAATCCCCAAACCGAATATACGGCTCGGCTTGTCCGCGCCGCATTCGAAATCGCTGCCTGACGACTGGAGTCTTTCTCAAAATGGCGAACCCCAAAATTACGTTTATCGGCGCCGGCTCATCGGTGTTCATGAAGAATATCGTTGGCGATATTCTACAGCGCCCGGCGCTGGCTGGTGCGCAGATCCGCCTGATGGACATCAATCCGACGCGGCTTGAAGAAAGCGCCATCATTGCCAAGAAGCTGGTGGCGACGCTGGGCGTGCCGGCGACTGTTGAGACCTTCTCGAACCAGCGCCAGGCGCTGGATGGCACCAATTTCGTCGTCGTCTGCTTCCAGATCGGCGGCTACGAGCCGTCCACCGTCGTCGATTTCGACGTGCCGAAGAAGTACAATCTGCGCCAGACGATTGCCGATACGCTTGGCGTCGGCGGCATCATGCGCGGGCTGCGGACCGTGCCGCATCTCTGGAGCATCTGCGAGGACATGCTGCAGGTCGCGCCCGACGCGATCATGCTGCAATACGTCAACCCTATGGCGATAAACACCTGGGCGATCTCGGAAAAGTATCCGACGATCAAGCAGGTTGGTCTCTGCCACTCGGTGCAGGGCACGGCCATGGAGCTGGCGCACGACCTCGACATTCCCTACGAGGAAATCCGCTACCGCTCGGCCGGCATCAACCACATGGCCTTCTATCTCAAGTTCGAGCATCGCCAGGCCGACGGGACGTACAAGGATCTCTATCCGGAACTGCATCGCGCCTATCGCGAAGGCCGCGCGCCCAAGCCGGGTTGGAACCCGCGCTGCCCGAACAAGGTGCGCTATGAGATGATGACGCGGCTTGGGTACTTTGTGACCGAGAGCTCCGAGCACTTTGCCGAGTACACGCCCTATTTCATCAAGGAAGGGCGTGAGGACATCATCGAGAAGTTTGGCATTCCGCTGGATGAATATCCGAAGCGCTGCGTCGAGCAGATCGCCAAGTGGAAGCAGACGTCCGAGGACTACAAGAAAGCTGATCGGATCGAGGTCAAGCAGTCCAAGGAATATGCTTCGTCGATCGTCAACTCGGTCTGGACCGGCGAGCCTTCGGTGATCTACGGGAACCTGCGCAACAATGGTGTCATCACCTCGCTGCCATACAATGCGGCGGTGGAAGTGCCGTGCCTCGTGGACGACAATGGGCTGCAGCCGACCTATATCGGCGAACTGCCGCCGCAGCTGACGGCGCTGATCCGCACCAATATCAACGTGCAGGAACTGACCGTTCGCGCGCTGATTGAGGAAAATCGCGAGCATATCTATCATGCCGCGATGATGGACCCGCATACGGCGGCGGAGCTGGATTTGGATCAGATCTGGAACCTGGTGGATGATCTGCTGGAAGCCCATGGCACGATGTTGCCGGAATGGGCTCGTGGGCCGCGCAAGCAGCGCGTGGCGTAAGGATAGGGTTTTTCCAACAAGGCCTCGGTGTGAAAGCACCGGGGCCTTATTGTTTTGGGAGCTCGCCACCTGTCACGGCGTCATTCCCGCGGAAGCGGGAATCCCTACTGGTGCCGGAAACAGAGATCCCCGCTTTCGCGGGGATGACACCGTGGGTGGGGGCGCGGGGTAGGGCGTTGGGCAGCTACTCGCCCTTGCCAAATAGCTTGTTGAGCATGTCGGCCATGGGGCCGGATTTTGGCACTTCGGCCTGGGGCTTGCTGGTGCGCGCCTGGCGGATGTGGCTTTGGGCTTTGGGGGCTGCCTTGGGCTCTTCGCTGCCCTTGGCGGCCAAGGCCAGCTTGTTCATGAAGCCGGCGTCGTCGCCGGCCAGCAGCATGCCGGCGTGGCGGCCGATGTCGTCGAGGAGGGGATCGAGCCAGGTCTTGTCGGCCTTGGCGAAGTCGCCGAGGACGTGGTGGGTGACAAATTCCTTGCCGGGATGGCCGATGCCGAGGCGGACGCGCTTGTAGTCGAGGCCGATCTGCGGGTCGATGGAGCGGAGGCCATTGTGGCCGCCATTGCCGCCGCCGACCTTCACGCGGACCTTGCCGGGGGCGAGGTCGAGTTCGTCGTAGAAGACGATGATGTCGGCGGGCGGGATTTTGTAGAAGCTGGCGACTTTCTGCACGCTATCGCCGGACTTGTTCATGAACGTCTGCGGCTTGAGGAGCAGCACGCGCTCGCTGCCGATGGTGCCTTCGGCGAGGAGGCCGGAATTTTTGGACTTCCAGCCGGAAATGCCATTGGCGCGCGCGATCGCGTCCACGGCCATGAAGCCGATATTGTGGCGATTGCCTTCATATTGGCCGCCCGGATTGCCCAGGCCGACAAGCAGTTTCATGGCGCGCTCTATTCAAGAAAAGACGTTGAGACAGGGAATAGCTGGAGCAGCCTGTCGTGAGAAGCCCCGGTGCGTCAAAACAGAGGTTCCCGCTTTCGCGGGAATGACACCGAGGATTGAAAATAAAAGGGGCGACCCGAAGGCCGCCCCCAAAAGCTTTGAGCTTGAACCGATTACTCGGCCGAAGCTTCGCCTTCTTCGGCAGCATCGCCGCCGCTGGACTTCAGAGCCGACGGAGCAACGATGGTCGCGATGGTCACGTCCGCTTCGTGGCTGTGGTCAGCAGAGCCCTTGGGGAGCTTGATGTTCGAGATGTGGACGGTGTCACCGATATCGAGGCCGGTCAGATCGACGGTCACGAATTCCGGGATGCTGTCCGCAGAAACGGTCAGATCGAGCGTGTGGTGCACGATGTTCAGCGTGCCGCCACGCTTCAGGCCGGGGCTGGCTTCTTCGTTTTCGAAGTGAACCGGAACCTGAACGTTGATCTTGGCGCCCTTGGCGACGCGCAGGAAGTCGATGTGGATCGGCTGATCCATGACGACGTCGAGCTGGTAATCGCGCGGGATGACCTTGTGGATCGTGCCATCGACGTCGAGGTCGAGGATGTGGGACTTGAAGCCACCGGCGTAGATGAACTTCAGCGCGTCCTTGTAGGCCACGGAAACGGTGACGGGGGGCTTCTTGTCACCATAGATAACTGCGGGAACGAGTCCCTGACGACGAGCTTCGCGAGCGGCCCCCTTGCCCACTCCGTTGCGCGCCTGTGCCTTGAGCACTTTGGTCTCAGCCATGGAAAGTATCCATTTGGTTGGTGTATGCGTCATCACAACAGCATACGCGCCCGTCCTCCAGGGGTGACGAGCGCTTCATGCGCCGGGCTATAGAGGAAAGGGGGGATGGGGGCAAGGGATTCTGCGGGTTTGGGGCGATACTTCTCTCTCCTCCGCACGATGTCATTCCCGCGAAAGCGGGAACCCCTGTTCAGAAAACGGAGGTTCCCGCTTTCGCGGGAATGACACGGTGGAAAAAGACGAGTGCGGTGAGGATTGGCTAGCCTGCCAAAAGCTCCGCCCTTCTCGCCTCCAGCCAATCGCGAATGGCTGGATCGGTGGAAAGGCCCATGGCCAGCGTCAGCGCTTCATGTGCAGCTTCCCGGTTACCGGTTTCAGCCAGCAGCCGGCCGCGGACGGCCCAATAGGGTTGGTAGTCAGCCATGCGCTTGTCTTCGGCAAGCGGCGCGATGCTGGCGAGGGCGGCGGCGGGGCCTTCGGTTTCGGCGAGGGCGGCAGCGCGGTTGAGGAGGACGACGGGCGAGAGGGTCATGGCGTGGAGGATGTCGTAGAGTTTTACGACCACAGGCCAGTTGTCGGCGTCGGTGAGGCGCCGGACGATGTGGGCGGACTGGATGGCGGCTTCGAGCTGGCAGCGGCCGGTGGGGCCGGCGCTGCTGGCGGCGCGAAGGAGAGTTTCGGCGGCGTCTATTGCCTCCATGTCCCAGAGAGCCGTGTTTTGCTCGTCGAGGGGCACATAGGCGCCGCTGGGGCTGCGCCGGGCGGCGCGGCGGGCGTGGGAATAGAGCATGAGGGCCAGCATGCCCTTGGCTTCGGGCGATGTGGGCAACAGCGCGACGACGAGGCGGCCGAGCCAGATGGCCTCTTCGGCCAGTTGGCCACCGGCTTCGCCGACGAGGTCGTTCCAGCCTTTTGCATAGGCGGCGTAGATGGCTTCTAGGACGGCGTCGAGGCGGTCGGGCAGGTCGGTCGTATCGGGGATTTCGAAGGCGATACCGAGTTCGGCGATCCGCGATTTGGCGCGGACGAGGCGCTGGCCCATGGTGGCGGCGGGGATCAGGAAGGCGGCGCCGATATCGGCGGCGGTGAGGCCCAAAATGGTCTGTAGGATCAGGGGGCTGCGGAGGGGCGCGTCGATGTCGGGATGAGCGCAGGCGAACATCAGGGCGAGGCGGCGGTCGGGGATGGCTTCCGGGGTCATGGCAAGGTCATCCAGTTCTTCGCGCATCAGGGTGAGATGCATTTCGCCTGATTTGCTGGTGCCGGCGCGGCGATAGGCATCGGTCTGGCGGCGGCGGGCGACGGTGAGCAGCCAGGCGTCCGGGTTGGCCGGAACGCCTTGTTCCGGCCATGAGGTAAGGGCGCTGGCAAAGGCTTCTGCCAGCGCGTCTTCGGCCCCCGCGACATCGCGGGTGCGGGCGGCGAGGAAGGCGAGGAGGCGCCCGTAGCTTTCACGGGCGGCTCGGTCGGCGGCTCGCCTAGCGGCCTCGGTCACCAGTCCTTGCCCGGCTGGACGATGGGGCGGATTTCGATGGTGCCGTATTTGCTGGCTGGGCAAAGCTCGGCCCATTTGACGGCTTCATCAAAATCCTTGGCTTCGATGAAGAAATAGCCGCCGAGCTGTTCCTTGGCGTCGGAATAGGGGCCGTCGACGACGCGGGTTTCGCCATCGCGGGTGCGGACGGTCTTTCCCTGGGTGGGGGACTGCATGCGTTCGCCCGGAGCGGCGCCCTCGGCCTTGGCGAGAGCCTCGTTGAAGGCGCCCCAGGCGGCGTAGAGCGCCTGCTGGCCGGCGGGATCGCCCATATTGGTTTCGTCGTGGTGGATCAGCATCATGTAGCGCATTTTTTGGTCACTCCTCGGTTACGGAACCGCCTTCGGCGCACCAGGGCGCTTCATTGGCGGAAATGGTGTTCATGATCGGACGAATTTCGATGGGTCCCCATTGGGCTGCGGGACAGCGGGCGGCCCATTTGACGGCCGCGTCCATGTCTTCGCATTCGATGACGAAGAGGCCGCCGAATTGCTCGCGCGCTTCGGCATAGGGGCCTTCTTCCACCTTCAGCGTGCCGCCCTGATTGATGAAGGCGCCGTCGATGTTCTTCACCTCGCCGCCGTCCATGCGGAGCGTGCGGGCGTCTTGAGTCATGCCCAGAGCCGAAGTGGAGATAAAGGCGCCGGCTTTTTCCAGGGCCTGCTGATAGGCGTACATGCCTTCCATGGCCCTGGCCATCTGCTCGGGCGGAATGGCGGCGCCGGCCTTTTCTTCGGCGTAGAGCATCAGGAGGAAACGCATCGCACTCGTCCTTTCACGGTTGGCCGCTGCTTTTTGTAGTGCGGCACAACAATGTCGGGGAGGGGAAGTGGTTTTCGACAGGGTTGCGAAAAAAGATGAAGCGCCTGAGCCGTGGAATCCGGCTAGGCGCTTCATCTCATTGTTTTTACAGCTATTTCAGTCGAAGAGGCTCGAGACGCTCTGTTCGCTGGCGGTGCGGGCGATGGCTTCGCCGATAAGGGCGGCGATGCTGATGCGGCGGATGTTGGCGGCGGCCTTGGTGGCGGGGGTCTCTTCGATGGAGTCCGTCACGACCAGTTCCTTGAGCTTGCTGCCGGCGATGCGCTCGGCAGCGCCTTCGGAGAGGACGCCGTGGGTGATGTAGGCGGAAACCTCATTGGCGCCGGCCTTGAGAAGGGCGTCGGCGGCGTTCACCAGCGTGCCGCCGGAGTCGACGATGTCGTCGATGAGGATGCACGACTTGCCGGAAACGTCGCCGATGATGTTCATCACTTCGGACACGCCGGCCTTGGGGCGGCGCTTGTCGACGATGGCGAGATCGGTGCCGAGGCGCTGGGCCACGGCGCGGGCGCGGGCCACGCCGCCGACGTCGGGCGACACGATCATGGTGTTGTCGAGCTTATAATTGTCGAGGATGTCGCGCGTGATGATCGGCGCGGCGTAGAGATTGTCGGTCGGGATATCGAAGAAGCCCTGGATCTGCGCGGCGTGGAGATCGAGCGTGATGACGCGGTTGACGCCGGCTTCGGCGATCAGGTTGGACACCAGCTTGGCCGAAATCGGGGTGCGGCCGGCGGCGCGGCGATCCTGGCGGGCATAGCCGAAATAGGGCAGGACGGCGGTGATGCGGCGTGCCGAGGACCGGCGCAGGGCGTCGGTGAGGATCAGCAGTTCCATCAGGTTGTCATTGGCGGGATAGCTGGTCGACTGCAGCATGAACACGTCTTCGCCGCGGACGTTTTCGTGGATTTCGACAAAGACCTCTTTGTCGGCGAAGCGTTTGACCGTGCAATCTGTCAGGGGAAGCTCAAGATAGCTGGCGACGGCTTGGGCGAGGGCACGATTGGAGTTGCCAGTCACCAGTTTCATGAGGGCGATCCTGTCTCAACCAGTCCCCGGGGAGGAGGGACCTTCCAGTTTCGCGGGCAGCTTTATCGAGTCATTTTTGTGACTGCAACGCCCCATTGGTCTCATGCGTAAATTTAAGCCTAAGCGAGGCCGATAACGGCGATCTGCCGACCGGTTCGAGTTTGCTGATGCGTGGCGTAGCGGTGAGAGAAGAAACGGGTGGGATCGGCGTAGGTGCAAAGGGCCGTGTCGGTGATTTCGGCTAGGCCTAGAGCGCTGGCCTGGATGGTGAGGTAGCCGGGCAGATCGAAGTGGGGCTTGCCGCCGGGTGGGGTCAGGAAGGCGGGTTCGGTGTTCGCATTTTGATTCAAGGCGTCGGCCTTAAACTGTTCACCGACTTCGTAATTCTGCTGGCTGATGGTGGGTCCGATGGCGAGCTGGATGCGGCGGCGCTGGGCGCCCAGGGCCTCCATGGCGGCGACGGTGTTTTCCAAGATGCCATCTACCGCGCCGCGCCAGCCGGCGTGGGCGGCGCCGATTATGCCGGCGTGGCGGTCGAGGAAA
This sequence comes from Devosia sp., assembly GCF_024707125.1. Classification (GTDB taxonomy): domain Bacteria; phylum Pseudomonadota; class Alphaproteobacteria; order Rhizobiales; family Devosiaceae; genus Devosia. Next base: position 171,155 of record NZ_JANQAH010000008.1, on the reverse strand, counting down.
AGCAGAGGAGAACAGTCGGCGGTTAGGACGCCGATGAGCACGTCGGCGCGGCGGGTCACGATCGCGTCAGCTTCGACGGTGCGATCGGGGATGGCGCCGGCTTCGACAGTGACGACGCGGTTGGAGTGGACCTGTTTCAGGGTCACAAGCGGTGCGCCGCCGAGGGTTTTGGCGATGAGGGCGCGGTTTTCTTCGACGGCTTCGGCGTCGTCGCCGACGGACGGGGAGACGTTCAGGCCGGCGAAATCGCCCGTGGAAACGCCGCCGTGGCGGCCGAAGAAACCGTGGCGGACGACGTCGCTATCGGTCAGCGACTGAACGGAGGCGAAGTCTATCATGCGGCGAACCCTGGGGGATTGAGGCCGGGAGAGTGGGCGCAGAAGACCTTGAAGAGGTCGCCCATCTGATCCTTCGCAACCAGTCGCTGATGGGCGATCTGGATGTCGTTGGCGGAACCGGGATTGGCGCCGGAAAGGGCTTTGGCGCGTTCGGCTATGCCGAGGCGGGTGAGGAATTCGCCTTGGGTGGCAATGGGTTGGACGGCGAGGCCAACTTCTTGAGTCACCGCGGCGAGGGCGCCGAAATCGACATGGGCGGAGAGGTCGGTTTCGCCGGGCTCTTTGAGCACGTCGGCAAAGGCGTGGTTCCTGACGCCTTGCAGGGTGTCGCCGGTCTGGGTGCGGGCATAGCCATAGTCGATGGCTAGGATGCTACCGCCTTGTTTGGCCACGATCTTTGCGAGGCGTGACATGACTTCGCCGCCGGCGAAGCAGACTTCGAACATGCTGTCGGGCTCGGCATTGGCGACGGCCGAGGGCATGGTTTCGTTGGGGATCGGCGTGGGGGAGAGGCCGAAGGCGCGCTTGCCGTCGATGAGGCCGACGAGGCGCTCGTGCCAGCCGTCTTCCTTCTTGATGAACTGGCGGATGGGGAGGGCGTCGAAGAACTCGTTGGCGACGACGAGGATCGGGCCGTCGTCGAATTGCTCAAAGTTTTCAAGCCATTGCGGCTCGTAGCTTTCGAGACGATTCCGTTGTTCGACCGTCAATGCCGGGTTGGTTTCGAAGAGTTTCAGTTTCAGCGCATCGCGGAAACCGGGGGCGCGGCAGGCGACGCGGAGGATGTCGGCCATGAGCGTGCCGCGGCCGGGCCCGAGTTCGACGAGGTTGAAGCTTTTCGGCTCGTCCATCTGTTGCCAGACATTGACGAGGTGGAAGCCGATAAGCTCCCCAAACATCTGGGAAATTTCGGGCGCGGTGATGAAGTCGCCCTTGGCGCCGAGGGGATCGGAACCCTTGTAGTAGCCCTTGGTTGGGTGGGTCAGGCAGAGGCCCATATAGGTGGCGACGGAGATGGGACCGCCTGCGGTGATCTGGAGGTCGATCTGCTGTGCCAGTGTTAGCGGACTGTTCACGTTGAGATGCTCCTAGGGGCGCAATGCGTTAACGGGGCGGGTCGTCGCGTAAATGACGAGGATGAGGCCGCCGAGAAGAATGGGAAGGCTGAGGACCTGACCCATGGTGAGCCAGCCGCCATAGAGGTAGCCGAGTTGCTGATCGGGCAGCCGGACGAATTCGACGAGGATGCGCGAGAGGGCATAGCCGATGGCAAAGATGCCGGCGACGAGACCGGGTTTACGTAGGGCGTAGAAGACGTGGGTGGCGAGGCGGATGATGAGGAAGAGGACAAGGCCTTCGAGGGCGGCTTCATAGAGCTGGCTCGGGTGGCGGGCGACCTGCAGGGGATCGGTTGGGAAGATCACGCCCCAGGGAAGGTCGGTGGGGGCGCCGAAAAGTTCGGCATTGATGAAATTGGCAATGCGGCCGAGGAAAATGCCGATGGTGGCGACGGCGCCCAGGAGGTCTAGCGAGGAGAGCCAATTGCCCTTTTTCGAGAGGGTGAAGAGGATGGCCGCCAGCATCAGGCCCAGCATGCCGCCGTGATAGGACATGCCGCCATCGAGGGTGTTGATGATCTCAACCGGGTTCTGGAGATAGTAGGGCAGGTTGTAGAAAAGCACGTAGCCGGTGCGGCCGCCGATGACGATGGCGAGCATGGCCCAGAAGGCAAAATCCCAAATATCCTTGGCGGGGAAGGGCGGGGCGCCCTTGTGCCAGAGGCGCTCGTTTCGCAGCAGCAGGTAGCCATAGCCGGCGCCGAGCAGCACGCCGAAGAGATAGGCGAGCGCATACCAGCGAATGGCGACGGGGCCGATGGCGAAGGCGATTGGGTCGATATTGGGGAAGGGCAAGTTCTGTCCTTTTGCCGGCGCGGCCAGTTCAGCCCGTTCCGAAACTCTACTGCGGCGGTCACCTGGCTGCGTTTTCTGCGCTTCCGGTGCTCACGGGCCATGTCCGCTGCGCTCCGGTTCTCGAAAACACTGCCATCTGAATCGCCGCAGCGAATTTCAAAACAGGCTCTCAGGGTTTTGCCAGCCGTAGCGTCATGGCGGGGTGGGTCGCAAGGGGAGAGTTTTACAATTGGGTGTGTGTGACGGCCTTTCAAGAGCCCGCGCAGGCGTTGTGCGTCCCGCCTAGTTGGCGGGCTGCGCCACGGGTCTTTTGCCTATCGCTCTGAAGCGCGGGATGACGGCCGGGGACAAGGCGGCGATGCAATAGAGCGCGGCTGTGACGCCCAACGCCGTCAGGATGCCGGCCGTATCGGTCAGCAAGCCGGCATAAATGCCACCAAACGGGATGAGCACCCATGTCAGCGAGCCGACAAGAGCGATCACGCGGCCCACGACGGGCTTGGGTATGCGCTCGAAAAGCAGTGCACCGATGATGGGGTTCAGGAAGCCCGCTGCAAAACCGCTGATCAGCAGGGTCGAGACAATCAGCCAAAGCGCCGGGCTCAAAGCGAGTGCCGCCATCGGAACTGGTCCGGCGAAGATGAAACCAATGACATACATTGCGAGCCGGGGGAGACGTTCGGCGAAAAACGCGCCGAAAGCGGCTCCGGCAATGGCTGCGCCCGAAAAGACCGCGAGCAATATGCCGACCCAACTGGCGTCGAGCCCGGCCGAGCGGACCCATACGGGCAGCAGGACGGTGGCATAGGCCTGATCAAAGAGGCCGGTGAACGCGAGCATGATGACGAGCGCCACCAGGATCGGGTCGCGGCTGAAGGCAGCCCAGCCTTCGGCCATTTGCGCGCGATAATTTCCAAAAATGGGGCCGCGGTTTTCGGCAGTTGCGACGCCAACTTTTGGCAGGCCGAGGGCCAATGCCAGGGCCGAAATGACAAAGGCGGCCGCATTGGCAAAGAGCGCGGGACCGGCGCCAAGCGAGGCAATCAACACGCCGGCGCCAGCAGCGCCAAGCGTTCCGGCCAGGCGGTTGCTGGTGCCGAGAATGCCGGTGACCCGCTCCAGGGATAGTTTGCCGGTTTCGGCGACTTCAGGAACTAGCGCCTGTTTGGCGGCGTCGGACGGCGCTCGCAGGACACCCAGCACCGCCACCGCCGGCAGGAGCAGCCAGATGGACAGAAACCCGGCCAGATAGAGCAAAGGAATGATGCTGACGGCGGCGGCGGAGAGGTAGTCGCACCAAATGGCTATGCGCCGCGCGCCCAGGCGATCGATGAAAGGGCCGATCAAGGCCTTGGCGAGGACATAGGGCAGCATTTCCGCCAGGCCCGCGAGTCCGGTGAGCAGGGGACTGTTGGTGGTCGAGAGGACCAGCCAGGGGATCGCGATCGCGGATAGGCGTGTTCCGCCGATAGACCCGATCGTGGCGATGGCCAGCGCAACCAGCGGCATTTGCTGCTTCATGTGTCCACGTCCACTCGCGGGAGGTTTGTCGGGAGCTTGCGTTGTGCGTGGGGCTCTGTCGAGTGCGGGGAGAGGCCGTTTCGTCCAGAGTGGGTCGGGCCTTTCAAAATGAGACCGGCTATGGGAGGCTCAACTCATGCGACCGCTGCGATATTCGATCAATGTCACCCTTGACGGGTGCTGCGACCATCAGGCGATCATCCCGGATGAAGAGCTTCATCGTCGGGCCGCAGAGGGTATTGCGCGGGCGGATGCGCTGATCTTTGGGCGCGTGACTTACCAGTTGATGGAATCGGCCTGGCGGCCGGTGGTGGAGAGCGGATCGCGGCCGGATTGGGTTGTCGACTGGATGGTGCCGTTTGCCGAAACCATTCACGCGGCCAAGAAGTATGTGGTGTCGGACACGCTGGAAACGGTGGACTGGAACGCGGAAATCGTGCGCGTGGCGGATATCGAAAAGACGGTTCGGGCGTTGAAGGAGCGGTCGGGCGAGGGGCTGGCGACGGGAGGTGTGATGCTGCCGCAGGCGCTGGTGGAGCTGGGGCTGATCGACGAGTACGAGTTTGTGGTGCATCCGCGCGTGGCGGGGCATGGGCGGACGCTGTTTTCAGGTTTGTCGAAGCCGCTGGATTTGAGGCTGGTGGATCGGCTGGAATATGGTTCGGGCGCTGTGGCGATGCGCTATGTGCCCAAGGGCTGAGGCTGAAACGGCCTTGTCCAGGCGAGATGGATTGCCGGGACAAGCCCGCCAATGACGACAACTCAAGATGCTGTGCTTGCTACCAGGCCTGACTGTTTGGACTGGTGGATGGTTGTGCTGGCCACCCGTATTTGACAGGCCCGCTCAGCGCTCCTATCACCCAGAGCGAATGTTTTTGTTGCCTGGGAGGGGCGACAGACACTGTCCGCGCTTCGCGGCAAGAAATGGCTCGCCTTGGCAAACGAAGACACCCGCTCCCAGACCGACCGTGACAATGCGCCGGAGCGCGGCGGACTGCGCGGGAGCGCGCGGGAACTGGTGGAAGCCTGGCAGGAGACGGGCGACTGGCTGAAGGGCGTGCGCGCGGAGATCTGGATCGTTCTTGGCCTCATCGTGGCGCTGCTGGTGTTCTGGGAATGGCTGGCGGGGCAGTATCCTGAGGCCATTATTCCCTCCATCGGGGAAACGGCCAACGCCCTGTTCAAGATGATGCAGGACCCGCGCCGGGATTATTTCAACGCCGTCGGCAGCACGGTGCAGATCTACTATTCCGGGCTCGGACTGGCTCTGGTGCTGGGCTGGAGCATGGCCGGTCTGATGGGGCGGGTGCCGCTGCTCGGGCGGGTGATGAAGGTCATTCTCGACTTCTTCGCCAATATTCCGATCATCGCCTTCATGCCGCTGTTCGTGGCGCTGCTGGGGTTGGGGCCTTCGGCCAAGATCGTCGTGGTGCTGCTCGCCGCCTTCATCGTTATCACGACGACGGCGCAGGCAGCGTTCGAGGGGGTCGGCAAGGGCGATGAAGAGGCGGCCATGGGGCTTGGCGCGTCGCGCCTGCAGGCGCAGGTGCGGGTTGTGTGGCCGCAGGTTCTGCCGCAGATGATTGCCGGGTTACGGCTTGGGGCGGCGCAGGCGCTGACGGCTTGTATCATTGCGGAAATCTACACGGCGATGACGGGACTCGGTGGATTGCTCGTCGGATACGGCGCTTCGTTCAACATGCCTCGCTATTTCGTCACCGTGCTGACGGCGATGGTTATCGGCGGTGTTACGGCGGCCGTGTTGCGGCGTTTGGAGCGGCGCTTTGCGATACCCTGATTTTGTTGGAGCTTTCTTATGAGACTTACCCAGGTTGCTGTTGCTCTGATGGTCGCGGTTCTGTCTGTGGGACAGGTGGCGGCGGCGCCGTTCCGGATCATCGTGACGTCGACCGAGGTGCCGCTGGTGCCCAATTCGGTGCTGCATCTGGCGCTGAGCGAGGGCTATTTCGAGCGGGCCGGGGTTGAGGTGGAGCTGGTGCCGGCGGCGCAGACGCCGATGGCGATCACGGCGCTGCTGACCGGCGGCGGGGAGATGGCCAATATTTCGGTGGAGGCGCTGCTGGGGCTTTATGCGCGGGGCGACAAGAGCCTTGTGGCGGTTGGTTCGACCGACAAGGCCATTCCCTACATCATCGCGGCTCGGGAGGGCGTTGGCTTCGAGAGTTTGAGCAGCGGGACCTTTGGGGTCGGGCGGGAAAACAGCCTCGACTATACGCTGTCGCGGCTGGTGTTGCAGAGCCGGGGTACCAAGATCGAGGAGATGACCTATGTGCCGCTGGGCGATCCGGCGGTGCGGGCGCAGGCTTTGCAGCAGGGGCGGGTGGACGCCACGACCATGTCAATCGGCGTGTTCCTGGCCATGCCGGAGCGCGCGGGCCTCGAAATCCTCGTTGATGCAGAGGAGTTTTATCGCTCGGCGCCGGTGCTGACCAAGGTCAATGTCGTTTCGGCCGGGGTGTTGCAGGATCGCGGTGACGAGGTCGATGCGGTGCTGGAGGGGCTGACGCTGGCGGCGCGAGATTTTGCGGCTGATCCGCAGCTGTGGGTGGATGCCATGACGCGGGCGCGTCCCGATGTGGCGACGGAGACGCTGACGGAGCTCTCCGGGCTTTATGCCGGGAGCTGGACCGTCAATGGCGGGCTGCAGCTGAGCGATGCCAACTATACCCAGACATGGTTCGAGGAGAGTGGGTCGCTCGGGGCCGAGGTGAAGATTCCAGTGCAGTTCTGGACCCGGTTCGAACCGATGGATCGCGTGCTGGAAAAGATCGGCGTTGCCGAGGGCGGGGATGCTGTGACCCGCTAGGGCGCATTGCCTTGTCGTTGTATCCCGAAAGCAGGGGCAGCCTTCGGAATAGATGACGGCGTTTTTCGCCGAAAGCGTGTTTTCACGCCTCTATTCTCGGTTCCGGTGGAGCCGGCTGATGATCGCTAGAAGTGGTAGTTCACGCCGAGACGGATGACGTGGGTTGACGCGCTCAGGTTGGATGCCTGCGCGCCGGATAGCGTGCCGACGGGTGCCTGCAGGCCGCCCAGGCTGACATAGCTATATTCCGCCTTGACGGTGAAGGCGTCAGTGACGAAGGCTTCGACGCCGGCGCCGACCGTCCAGCCGGCCATTGTGCCCGTAAAGGTATTTGTTATGGCTGGTGCAGCAGGGGTGACATTGGCCTTTGTATTGCCGGCGGCGAAACCGGCGGTGCCGAAGAACAATACCCTGTCTACGGCGAAGCCGGCTCGACCCTTGATCGTGCCCAGCCAATCGAGTTGGCCCTGGCAATTGTAGGCCGGGTCCGCGACGCAGACTGCCGTGCCGGTTGCGCCGCTCCAGGCGAGGTCGCCTTCGAGGCCAAGGACGATCCGATCAAACTGCGCGTTGAAGCCCAGGGTGCCGCCGATCAGGCCACCGGAGACCGGAACATTGGTGGTGACGCCAGTTGTCGCGCCGACGGACTTGGCCTCGCCGCCGATATAGCCGGCGTTGAGGCCGGCATAGAAGCCCGACCAATCGAAACCGGCATCGGGGATGACCAGCGGTGGTGGGTCTACGAGGATCAAGTCGGCACCCTGTGCGGCACCTATCGATATAAAAGAAGCGGCCAAGGCCGCTACGAATCTACTTTTCATTACGCCCCCTTGAATTTCCTTGTGAAAACAAAACAAGCAACAAAACAGTATTACAACAATTGTTGCCCGGCAATGTGGTGGCGGTCTTACTGATGTTTGGCGGTTTTGTGAGGTTGTCGGTGTTTTGGGCCGACCGAAAGGCGCGAGGCGATCGCATCATTTTATACATGACATCAATAATCACCTTTTGTATGAAAGGGCATCTGTCGAGAAGGTGATCCATGTCGCTCCGCTCCCTCATCGTGTCAGCCGTCATCAGCCTGGGCATGGTCGTTGCCGTGCAGGCACAATCTTTCCCCGTTACCGTCCAGCACGCCTATGGTGAGAGCGTCATTCCCGAAAAGCCGCAGCGCATCGTGACCTGGGGCTGGTCAACGCAGGACGCGGTCATTGCGCTGGGGGAAGTGCCGGTGGGTATTCCGCATTTCAGCTATGGTGGCGACGAGAACGGCGCGCTGCGCTGGACCAAGGAGGCGGTGGCGGCGCTTGGGGCGGAGTTTCCGACCATTTTGCCGGCTGGTGGCGAGCCGCCGGTCGAGGCGATTGCGGCGCTGCAGCCGGACCTGATCCTGGCGGTCTATTCGGGGCTGACGCAGGAACAGTATGACGTGCTGAGCGGGATTGCGCCGGTGGTAGCGTTTCCCGAGACGGTCTGGGATACGTCGTGGCAGGATACGATCACCATTACCGGCGAGGCTATCGGCAAGAAGGCCGAGGCGGAGGCGCTGGTGGCTGAGCTTGAGCAGTTCATTGCCGACGAGACGGCGAAGTATCCGCAGCTCAAGGGCACGAGTTTTGCCGCCATCGCTGAGTGGAATGGCGAGATCAATGTTTATGGGGACCTCGACTCGCGCGTGCAGTTTCTGGTCAATGCCGGGCTGACTTCAGCGCCCAGCGTGGACGAACTGGCGCAGGGGCAGGACCTCTATTTTATGCTGAGCTTTGAAAATCTCGATCGGCTGGCGAGCGATGTGCTGGTGACCTATTTCGAGACTCCGGAAACCGATGCGGCCTTTTTCGGCAATTCGGTGATTGCGCTGGCGCCGCAGGTGGCCAAGGGGGCGGTGGCGCGGGTCGTGGGGGCGGAACTCATCAATTCGGTTTCGCCGCCGAGTGCTCTGTCGCTGAAGTGGGGATATCCGCAATATATCAAGCTGATTGCCGACGCTGCCACGGCGGCCGGGAAGTAGGGGGCTGCGTTCCGCGGCCTCTCACCGCACTGGTCAAGCGGACGGGGCTGGCTTACATAGGGGCAACACGCGCAACCCGAGAGTTGGAAAAGCCATGACCCAGAGCAGCAACCGGATTTTCGATGGCCTTGGCCGGATCATGAACGAGGCTGCGGGCGTTGCCGATGGCGTGCGCCGGGAAGTGGAAACCGTTGCCAAATCGCAGGCCCAGCGCATCGTGGCCGATATGGAACTGGTGAAGCGCGAGGATTTTGACGCGCTGCGCGAGCTGGTGCAGGTGCAGGGCGAAGAGATCGACGCGCTGCGCAAGGAATTGGCTGCTCTCAAGGCCGAAAAGTCCGCGTAAGCTTTGCGCCTCGCGGTCATTTCAGACGTGCATGGCAATGCGCCGGCGCTGGACGCCGTGCTTGAGCATATTGCCGGCGAGCATGTCGATACCATCGTGCTGCTCGGTGATCATGTTAGCGGGCCGATTGACCCGACCGGGGCGGCGGAGCGGCTGATGGGGCTCAATGCCGTGGCCATTCGCGGCAATCATGACCGCTGGACGGTGGATACTGCGCTGTGTGGGGCAGGGGCGGTGGACCGCTTTGCCAGGGCGCAGCTGTCGGCGGGGCAGCTGGATTGGCTCGCGGCACTGCCGGCGACGGCAAAGGTGGGCGAAGAGGTTTTCGTTTGTCACGGAACGCCCGATGACGACGAGATGCCCTGGCTCGATAATTTCTATGATGGGCGCACGACGACGCTGCCTTCCGAGGAGGAAGTGGCAGGGCATGCCGAGGGGATCGACAGCGCGGTTATTCTTTGTGGCCATACCCATATTGCGCGGACGCTGCGGCTGACTGATGGACGGTTGATCGCCAATCCCGGTTCGGTGGGGATGCAATTGGTGCGTGGTTCGCCCGATGCGCATTATGGGATCGTCGAGAAGGGGCGTCGTGGCTGGCAGACGGCGCTGATTGCCGTGCCCTATGATACGGAGGCGGCCGCAAAGCTGGCCGAGGCCAATGGATTTCCCGGCTGGGGCGAGTCGATCCGGCATGGATGGGCGGGGCCCGAGAGTCTGGGCTAGGTGCTCGCTGGCGCCTGCTGGTTAACAAGTCGTTACTGTCATCCACAAGAGATTGCCCTCTCCGGGATCAGCCGCACTCCCTGAATCAGTAACGCAGTGTACCCTTTCCATTGTGGACGATTCGAGCGCTGGAGGAGGCGCGAGAGACGGTCCGCATTCACGGTGCGTCACATATCGATGCACTCGACAGTCGCGCCAAGCCAGCATGGAAACGGCCAATGTCCTTGATTGCCCACGAGCCCGATCGCGTGTCCCATCCGGTGGACCTGGTCGAGCATATCGCATCGATCAATGACTGGAATTTTGAGCGCCAGGACGCGGACGAAATCTCGATTTCGGTGCGCGGCGGCTGGAGCGACTATCATGTGTCGTTCAACTGGATGGAGGATCTCGAAAGCCTCCATGTGGCGTGTGCCTTTGACCTCAAGGTGCCCGATGGGCGGCGCGCGGAAATCAGGCAGTTGATCAGTATGATCAACGAGCAGCTCTGGATCGGCCACTTCGACATCTGGAACAAGGAAGGCGTCGTGCTCTTCCGCAATTCGCACCTGCTTACTGGTGGCGCCGATGTGTCGCCCCAGCAATGCGAAGCGCTCTTGCGTTCGGCCAGCGATAGCTGTGATCTCTATTATCAGGCTTTCCAGTTCGTCGTCTGGGCAGGCAAATCGGCGGCGGATGCACTTAGCCATGTGATGTTCGAAACCGTGGGAGAAGCGTGATGGCGAATCTGCGCTCGATCGGACCCGTTATGCTGGTAGGTGCCGGCAAGATGGGTATGGCTTTGGCGACGGGCTGGCTGGAAGCGGGGTTGCCGCCGACCAATCTGGTGCTGGTGGAACCGCGGCCAAGCGAAGAGACCAAGGCCTTCGCGGCTGAATATGATTTGAAGATTTATGATCACGCCGTGGGGCTTCTGCCCAATGTGCTGGTGCTTGCGGTGAAGCCGCAGGTGATCGACGAGGTGATGGCGAGCCTCGTGCCGGTGATCGGGCCGCAGACGCTGGTGGTGTCTATTGCCGCCGGGATTTCGCTGGCGCGGCTGGCCAAGGGCACGGGGACGGATCGGGTGGTGCGCAGCATGCCCAATACGCCGGCCCAGATCGGCAAGGGTGTGACGGGTGTCGTCGCTGGAAGCGGTGTCGATCAGGATGGACGGTCGGCGGCCGAGGCTTTGCTGTCGGCTGCAGGGCTGGTCGTCTGGTTCGATCAGGAAGGCGATCTGGATGCCGTGACGGCCGTTTCGGGCTCGGGCCCGGCCTATGTGTTCAATCTGGTCGAGGCATTGGCCGCGGCGGGCGTGGCGCAGGGGCTGGATGAGCATGTGGCCATGGTGCTGGCGCGGCAGACCGTCATTGGCTCGGCGGCGCTGCTGGAGGCCGATGCGGCGCCGGCAAGTGTGCTGCGGCAGAATGTGACGTCGCCCAATGGCACGACGGCGGCAGCGCTGAATGTGTTGATGGGCGAAGATGGCCTGACGCCGCTGATGGATCGCGCGGTTGCGGCTGCGCGGAAGCGCAGCGTGGAGCTGGGGCAGGGCTAGAACTGGTCGTACTAACCACTTCACGCTCTATCTGAGACATCCAACACTCGGTTGTCACCCGGCGAAGGCTGGGGCCCAACCTGAGATCTCGAGATGGGCACCGGCCTTCGCCGGGTGACAGCCGGTGGATGCGTAGGCCCTGCGCTAGACTTCGCTTCACTCAAAGGATGACCTGCTTTAGCGCGAGCCGGTGAGAAGCGAGCGGAGCGAGCGTATCTGTTCGAGCGGGGTGCTTCTATCTCGGCCAATCTATCCAGCTGGATATTGGCGGCGAGGAGGTCTTGCGTCTGGCCTGAAAGCTGGAAGCGCAGGATGTAGGCTTCGGCCAGGGCGAGACCGAGCGTGGGTTCGGTCGGGTCGGATTGGCTGGCTGTTGCAAGCGCGGTGATGGCGCGATTGACGAGGCGATCGACGCGTCGCGGATCGTCGCTGTGGCGGGCTTCGGTGATCAGCAGGAGGCCGAGGCCAAGACCGGCGGCCTGCAGGGTCGGTGTGTCGTCCTTGACCAGAGGATCGCGCAGGATGGTTTCGTAGCACCAGATGGCTTCGACCAGTTCACCCTGTTGTTCCAGGCGCTGGGCTTCGGACAGATACTGAACCAGACTAAGAATCTGCCGCTCCCGAAGGTTGCCGAACTGATTCCAGAGTGCCGGACAAGTTATTGTGGCACAAGCCTATTTTGTGGTGGGGCTCGGTGGTGGCCAGGCGCAGGCCGGTTCTATTTCGAGATCTTGGGATGGGCCCCGGCCTGCGCCGGGGTGACATTCGAGGCGTGGTGAGACTTTGGTGGGGCCAAAGGCCTCAGAGATTGACGGTGAGGTTGAGTCGGTCGAGCACCGAATGGTCGGAAGGCTCGACCATGCCGACGAGGAATTGTCGAACCATCCGTGCGCCTTCGGGGGGCAGGGCGGCGATGGCGTCTTCGATGCGGCTGGCTTGCGTGGCCGAAAGGGTGGCGAAGAGGCTGCGGCCTTTGTCGGTGGCAAAGAGCAGGCGCTGGCGGCGGTCGGAATGGCCGGTCTTTTGCTCGATATAGCCGTTGTCGATCAGCTGGCGGAGCACGCGGGCGAGGCTCTGCTTGGTGATCTTCAAAATGTCGAGAAGGTCGGCGACCGGCATGCCGGGGCGCAGGTTGACGAAATAAAGCACGCGATGGTGGGCACGGCCAAAACCCTGGCGTTCGAGCAGGGCATCGGCATCGCCGGTGAAGTCTCGATAGGCAAAGAAGAAAAGGCCCATGATGTCGAGCGGCAGCCCGGCTTCTGCGGGTTTTGCAGAATTTATGTCAGCCTTGTTGACATTTTTTTGGCTCTCTGCCATTGTCTCTCCATCGCACAGGCGTTCCGTCTTATCCCAAAGACATTCAGGTTTGCCAAGGGCATGGCCCTTGGGGCATGATCAAGGGAACGTCCGTTTCGCGAGCAAACGGCAAAAACGAAGACTCTGGAGAGGATCATGGCAGGCGTGCCCATGGACCAGCGCGATGGCTGGATTTGGTTCGACGGCGAACTCAAACCGTGGAAGGACGCGAAGATTCACGTACTGACGCACGGGCTTCACTATGCCAGCTCGGTATTTGAAGGCGAACGCGCCTATGGCGGCGAAATCTTCAAGTCGCGCGAGCACACTGAACGCCTGATCCGTTCGGCCGCGACTCTCGACATGCCCTTCCCCTATTCGGTCGACGAGATCGAGGCTGCCAAGCGCCTCGTGCTCGACAAGAACGGGCTGGTCGATGCCTATGTGCGGCCTGTGGCCTGGCGCGGCTCGGAAGAGCTGTCTGTGCCGGCGCGCAACAACAAGGTGCATGTGGCGATCGCCGCCTGGGTCTGGCCGAGCTATTTCTCGGTCGAGGAGAAGCTCAAGGGAATCCGTCTCGAGTGGAGCAAGTGGAAGCGCCCGAGCCCGGAGACCATTCCGTCTTCGGCCAAGGCTGCGGGGCTTTATATGATCTGCACGCTCTCCAAGGACCATGCCATGGCGAACGGCTTTGCCGATGCGCTGATGCTGGACTATCGCGGCTATGTGGCTGAAGCCACGGGCGCCAACGTGTTCTTCATCAAGGGCAAGGACATCACGACGCCGACACCGGATTGCTTCCTTAACGGCATCACCCGGCAGACGCTGATCGCGCTGGCCAAGGAGAACGGCTTTACGGTGACCGAACGGCATATCATGCCGGAAGAACTGAGCCAGTTTGACGAGTGCTTCCTGACGGGTACCGCGGCGGAAGTGACGCCGGTTTCGCTGATCGGGGACTACAAATTTACCCCGGGCGAAGGTTGCCGGACGCTGATTGATGCGTATTCGGCGGCAGTGCAGCCGAAGCGGGCGGCGGCGGAGTAATTTTCGCTGAATTGAGTTTTGAGAGGCCGGGCAGCGATGCCCGGCTTTTTTTGTTTTTGAGCGTGCTGGGGCATCCCCCTCATCCGGCGCGATGCGCCACCTTCTCCCCGAGGGGGAGAAGAATGGGCCGGTGGCTTTTGCAAGCTGGATGCCCGTCCCTCTCCCTCTTGGGGAGAGGGTGGATCGCGCATGGCGCAAGACGGGTGAGGGGGCTACTTGCTCCAGCGATCCCTGGCGTTGTCGTCTGCCGCCTTGGCCTCTACCCATTCAGTACCCGTTGCCGTCTCTTCCTGCTTCCAGAAGGGGGCGTCGGTTTTCAGGTAGTCCATCAGGTATTGGGCGCCGTCGAAGGCGGCTTGGCGGTGGGAGGCGAGGGTGATGACCTGCATGATCGGTTCGCCGGGGACCAGGCGGCCGTAGCGGTGGAGGACCGCGGCGTCGATCAGGTTGAAGCGGGCGATGGCGGCGTCGCGAATGGTGGCGATCTCGTTTTGGGCGAGCTCGGGGTAGCATTCGAGGATGAGGGCGGTGATCGGGTGGTCCGGGGTGGAGCGGACCATGCCGGTGAAGGTCACGGCGGCGCCGGCTTCGGGGTGGTTGGCTTGGAACTCGGTAAGGAGGGTGCCGGGGTCGAAGGGGGAATTTGAGATGATGATCATTTCGTTCCGCTCGTCCGGCCCTTCTGGCTTTCAAACTATCACCACGTCATCCCCGCGAAAGCGGGGATCTCGAGCTCAAACAGGGATTCCCGCTTTCGCGGGAATGACACCGTGGGTTAGCCACCGGTCATGGGGGGCAGGATGGCTATGGTGTCGGCATCGGCGATGGGGGTTTCCCAGGCGACGATGCGGGCGTTTTTCGAGAGCTTGAACTGTTTTGGGTTCGCCATGGCGAGATCGAGGGCTTCATCATTGGCGCGGAGCCAGATGATGAGGTCGGCCAGGGTTTTGACTTCGGCAGGTGGAGACACCTCGTCGCTGGCGCGGTTGAGGCGCTCGCGGAGCCAGGCGAAGTAGAGGATTTTCATTTCGCAGTCGTGCCGGAAAGGTGCGGCCAGGAGGCGCGCAGGTAGTTCCAGCCGGTCCAGAGGGTGATGGCGCCGGCGGCCCAGAGGATCAGGTCGGAGATGAGGCGCAGGCCGGGGATGAGGGGTTCGACGAGGACCACGGCCAAAGCGACGAGCTGGATGGTGGTTTTCCACTTGGCGAGCTGGCTGACGGGAAGGACCACGGCGGTGTTGCCGAGGAATTCGCGCAGGCCCGAGATGAAGAATTCGCGGAAAAGGATGGCGCTGACGGGGATCATGTCCCAGCCGGAAAAGCTGCCGTCCCAGGCGAGGGCCGCGATGAGGATGCCGACGAGGAGCTTGTCGGCGATGGGGTCGAGCATGCGGCCGAGGTCGGAATACTGATTCCAGGCGCGGGCGAGGAAGCCATCGACCCAATCGCTGGCGGCGGCCACGACGTAGAGAACCAGGGCGATGATGCGCATGGTCAGGTCGCCGTCCATCACCAGATAGACGATTGGGATGATCGCCGCGATGCGGGCGATGGTGATGATATTCGGGACGAGCGTGAGTGGGTTTCTGGCCATGGGGGGACAGAACAGGAATGGGGGCGGGGGTCAAGAGTGGGCTTCGCTCTTGCTGGTGCCCCCTTGATACGTCCCCTCGCACCGCGTCATTCCCGCGAAAGCGGGAATCTCTCCTTGGCGCGAATGCGATTCCCGCTTTCGCGGGAATGATGCGGTGGGTGTGGATAGATCGATGTGCTGGGCGTTACGCTACTGCCTGATTGGTGGCGGCGCGGCGCTTTTCGACGGATTCGGCCAGGGCGTTGAGGGTGGTGACCGTCGTGTCCCAATCAATGCAGCCGTCGGTGATGGACTGGCCATAGGTTAGTTCTTGGCCGGGGACGAGGTCCTGGCGGCCGGCGACGAGGTTGGATTCGATCATGACGCCGATGATGCGCTTGTCGCCGGCGGCGAGCTGGGTGCCGATATCGGCGAGGACCAGCGGCTGGTTTTCCGGGTTTTTCGAGGAATTGGCGTGGCTGGCGTCGATCATGATGGCCGGGTTGAGGCCGGATTTGATCGCGGCCTGGGCTGCGGCTTCGACGCTTGCGGCGTCGTAATTGGTGGTTTTGCCGCCGCGGAGGATGATGTGGCAATCTTCATTGCCCGTCGTCGCGGCGATTGCCGAGCGGCCGCCCTTGGTGACGGCGAGGAAATGGTGCGGGTGGCTAGCGGAGAGGACGGCGTCTAGGGCGATCTTGACGTTGCCATCGGTGCCGTTCTTGAAGCCGACGGGGCAGGAAAGACCGGAGGCCAGTTCGCGGTGGATCTGCGACTCGGTGGTGCGGGCGCCGATGGCGGCCCAGGAGACGAGGTCGGCAATGTATTGCGGTGTCGTCATGTCGAGGAATTCGCAGGCGGCGGGGAGGCCGAGATTGGCGATGTCGAGCAGCAGGGTGCGGGCGGTGTGGAGGCCCTGGGTGATGTTGAAGCTGCCGTCGAGATCGGGGTCGTTGATCAGACCCTTCCAGCCCACGGTGGTGCGGGGCTTCTCGAAGTAGACGCGCATGATGATTTCGAGACGGTCGCCGAGGGTTTCGCGCAGGGCGACGAGGCGGTTGGCGTAGTCCATGGCCGCCTTGGGATCGTGGATGGAGCAGGGGCCGACGATGACGGCCAGGCGATCGTCCTGGCCGGTGAGGATGTTATGGAAATCGTGGCGGGCGGCGATGACGGTGCGGGTGGCGGCATCGGTGCGCGGGTGCTGGCGCATGACCTCGATGGGCGTGGTCAGCGGCTTGATTTCGGTGATGCGAAGGTCGTCGGTGGATTTGAGCATTTGGTGGTCCTCGGAGATTTTGGTCGAGGGGCCAACAAAAAAGCCGCCTCGAAAGTCGGGCGGCTGGCTTGCGATTTGGGTCTGGTCGTGTCGGGATCAGAACGCGCGCGCAATAGCCTCCGCCGGGAGCGGATAGCTAAAATACCAAAAAAAGGTCGCTGCGTTGATCATGGCGTGGAAGCTAGCGGAGGAGGTCGAGGGTTGTCGAGTCCCGACTTTAGGAGGGGTCAGTGTCGATCTTCTACCTTATTTCTATCGTCACCACCGGGCTTGTCCCGGTGGTCCATGCGGAGGTGAGATGGATTGCCGGGACAAGCCCGGCAATGACGATGGAATGGGGTAGGCGGAGGGACAACTAACCGCCTGCGCCCTGGTAGTTGCGGATGCAGTGGCGCCAGTGGAGGGCGCCGAGGGTGACTGCCAAAGGGCCGGCGGCGAGGGAGCCGAAGAGGGCCCAATCGCCGAGGAGGGGGACTGGTTTGCCAAGGGTGACGGCGACCGGGACGAAGGCGAGGAAGCCGAGCGGGGCCACGGTCAGCATAAGGATTTGCAGGGGCACCGGGAAGATATTGAGCGGATAGCGCGCCAATTCCCAGAAGCCGAAGAAGATCGAGAACAGGTGTTTTGAGCGTACCCAGACGAGGGCCGTGGCGCCGATCATGGTCATGATGGCGGCGGTGACCATGGCGGCGCTGATGAGGCTGGCGAGGAAATAGAGCGCTGTGAGCACGGACCAATCGACGGCGACCTGGGTGACGGCCCATGCCATGAGGCCGACGGCGAGGATGATGTGGCCGGCATAGCCGATATTGAGGCCGGAGAAGACGAGGTAGACCCAGGGACTGACGGGCTTGATGAGCACGGCATCGAAGGTGCCCAGCCGAACTTGTTCCTCGATATTGCGGAACTGGGTGAAGCTGAGGGAGGCGCCGATGGAATAGGCGAGGAGGTGGAAGGAGAGCAGGAGGGCCATTTCGCTCCAGTCCCAGCCGCCGAGATTGCCGAAGCGGAGGAGCAGGAGGGCGATGGCCGTATAGGTGGCGGCGTAGCTCAGGGCTTGGGCGAACCAGGCGAGCAGCATGGCGCCGCGATATTCCATGCGGGTGCGCACATACATGCGGACAAGATGGGGGACGACGGCGAGGGAGCGGGGCATTTCAACCTCCCTGCACGATGAGGCGGTGACGCGCCTTGGCCCAGAGCGCGAGCACGGCGGCGGTCAGGACGGCGAGCCACACGAGGCCGATGCCGAGATGAGCCCAGGTGGCGGCGACGTCGAGTTTTCCGAGATAGACGGCGGATGGGTAGTAGCTGATCCAGGCGAAGGGCATGTAGCCGAAGGCGGTGGCGAGCGGTGCGGGCAGGAACCAGAGGGGGATGATGGCGCCGGAGAAGAGCGACATGATCGCCATGAGGAACCATTCGAGGGAAAAGGCGGTGAGGAGCCAGAAGGCGAGGAGGCCGCAGAGGCAGGCGAGGGTGAAGAGGATCAGCCAGGACACGGCCCAATAGGCGAAGAACATCAGGCCGTGGAAAGGGCTGGCGGGAGGCAGGAGACCGACGGTGAAGCCGACGATGAGGCCCACCGGCAGGACGATGGCGACGCATTCGAAGGCGAAATGGCCGAAATGGGTGCTGAGTAGATAGGACGGGTAGTGCAGCGGCTTCAGGAGGAAGACCGCCACGTCGCCGGTGCGCACGGCGTCGCCGACGTCGTAGAGGACGCGCGAATATTCCCAATAGAGCAGGGGGCCGGCGAGGAGGGAATAGGTGACCATCTCGGGCAGGGTGATGCCATCGACCTGGCTCGCGCCCGCAAAAAGGGCGGTCCAGATGGCGACGCGGGCAAAAATGCTGACGAGATCGCCGAAGGCGCTGGCCCAGACCTGGTTGCGATAGACTAGGCGGGACTGGAAGGCCGTGAGTGCGAAGGCGGGGTACGCGGCGGCCCTCATGGCCGGGCTCCGGCTGATGTCAGCTTGTTCTGGTAGAAGGTGCGGATCACTTCCTCGATGTCGGGCTCTTCGAGCTTTATGTCGGTGAGGTCGTGGACTGAGCCGAGCTCGGTGAGGACATCGAGGATGGAGGTCTGCTCGCTTTCGAGCAGGAAATGTTTGGCGAGGCCTTCGTCGGTGACGAGTTGAGCCGTCTTGAGCGTGATGGGGCCGGGATCGGTGCCGAATTCGAGCTTCAGGCGGCGGCGGGAGCCGAGGGCGGTGCGCAGGCGGTTTAGTTCGCCGTCGAAGAGCAATTTGCCATCGTCGACCATGATGAGGCGCGGGCAGATTTCCTCGATGTCCACGAGGTCGTGGGTGGTGAGGATGATCGTGGTGCCGCTGTTGCGATTGACGTCTGCGAGGAACTTTCGGACCACATCCTTGGCGACGACATCGAGGCCGATGGTGGGTTCGTCGAGGAAGAGGATTTTGGGGTCGTGCAGCAGCGCCATGGCGATTTCGGCGCGCATGCGCTGGCCGAGGCTGAGCTGGCGGACCGGGCGGTCGATATAGCCCGCCATGTCGAGCATGGTGGTGAGGCGCGCGAGGTTGTCGGCGAAGCGCGGGGCCGGGATGTCGTAGATGTGGCGATTGAGATCGAAACTGTCGCGCACGGGCAGGTCCCACCAAAGCTGGCTGCGCTGGCCGAAGACGACGCCGATTTCGGCGGCATTGGTGATGCGGTGGCTGTGGGGCTCGCGACCGAGGACTTCCACCGTGCCGGTCGTGGGGACCAGGATGCCGGTCATCATCTTGATCATGGTGGATTTGCCGGCGCCATTGGGGCCGAGATAGCCGACGGCTTCACCGGGCTGAATCTCGAAGGAGATACCGTCGACGGCGCGGACTTCGGTGAATTCTTGCGAGAAGAGGCCGCGAATGGCGCCGCCGAAACCGGCCTGGCGCTTGGGCTGGCGGAAGATTTTTTCGACGCCTGATGCCGCGATGATAGCCATGTTTCCCCTCCCCAGAGGCAGGGCAAGCTAACCGATTCTCGGGGCGTGGGAAGGGGATAGAAGTATTGGGCCCGCGGAGAGAGCCGCGGGCCGAAAGGGCGCTACATGCGCACCTTGGCGGTGTCGCCCATATTGGGCTTGGCGCCGGTGGCGGCAGCGACCAGCATTTTTGCGGTGGCGACGAGCATGTTGGGGCTGTCCCAGACCTCGCCATCTTCCGGGGTCACGCGGAGGAGGCGGATCTGCGGATCGCTCGCATCGTCCCACCAGGCCTTGTCGAAGCTCTCCCAGAGATCGGCGATTTTGGCGCGGTCGTTCAGCGCTTCGGCCTCGCCGGCGATGACAACGTATTTGTGGCCGCCATTGTCGGCCCAGGCGAGGGAGACGTGCGGAAAGTGCTCGATCTCGGTGAGCTTGTGGCCTTCGAGATCGGTGAGGAAGTAGATGGCGTTTTCCTCGCGATGGACGCGGGCAGACATGGGACGGCTGCGCTGCTGTTTGCCGTCCCAGGTGGTCAGCATGCAGATGTCGATCTTTTCGGCCAGCTCCCAGATGCGGTCGAGGGCTTCGCCGGGCGGGAGGATGTTGTTGTTCTCTTCGGTCATGGTTCGTCTCCTTGAAGGGGCTGGGAGACGAACGGGTGGAGGCGGGGGAGGTTGCCGGTGAACGGGCCTCCCGCCGATCACATCATTCGGCGGCGCAGGGCGATGGATCGAAATAGTGGAGCTGGCGGATGACGACTTCGCCGTCCCACGCGGGCCAATGCTGGCGGTGGAGGTCCATGAAACGCTCGGTCCAGGCGAGGGCTTCGGCTTCGGAGGGAAGTTCATAAACGGCGAAGCCGCCGACGACTTCCTTGGCTTCGGCGAAGGGGCCGTCGGTGGTGAGGGCGCCCTTGCGGATAGTCACGGTCGCGGTGTGGGACATGCCGCCATTTTCGGTCATGCGGGCGCCGGCCTCCATGCCGAGCTGGGCGATGGCCTGCATGAGGGAGGCCGGAGGGGAACCGGCTTCGGCGGGGTTGAGGGTGGTGACCATGGTGAGGAATTTCATCGGACGCTCCGGAGTGGGTTGCTGGTGCGACGAGTGGGGGTGGGGGATTTCGACAGGGGCACGCCCTCGCCCTTCGAGGCTACGCTACGCTTCGCGCCTCAGGGTGAGGTCTACTGGGGTTTTGTCACCGAGGTTATGCGTATGTCAGGTCCGATTGAAGTGGTCGTAGACCAGTTGGGCCATGGCTTTGGAAATGCTCGGGACGGATTCGAGGTCCATGAGGCTCGCCCTTGCGACGGCCTTGGCGGAGCCAAAATGGTTGAGGAGGGCGCGCTTTCTGGTGGGGCCAATGCCTTCGATCTCGTCGAGGGGGTTTTTCACCACGTCTTTCTTGCGTCTTGCGCGGTGGGTGCCGATGGCGAAGCGGTGGGCTTCGTCGCGGAGGCGCTGGACGTAGTAGAGGACCGGGTCGCGGTGGGGGAGCATGAAGGCGTCCTTGCCTTCCATGAAGAACTTTTCGCGGCCCGCGTCGCGCTCTTCGCCCTTGGCGATGCCGATGAAGGTGACCTCCTTGGGCAGGTTCAGTTCGGCGATGACTTCCTTGACCGCATTGAGCTGGCCGGCGCCGCCGTCGATGAAGACCACGTCGGGCCAATCGGGCATGCCGGTCTGCTCGTCTTCGGCGTCCGTTTCACTTTCGGCAGCGAGGCGGGTGAAGCGGCGGGTGAGGACTTCGCGCATCATGCCAAAGTCGTCGCCGGGGGTGATGTCGGTCGATTTGATATTGAAGGTCCGGTAGTGCTTTTTGGAAAAGCCTTCCTCGCCGGCGACGATCATGCCGCCCACGGCATTGGTGCCGGAGATATGGGAGTTGTCGTAAACTTCGATGCGGCGCGGGGTTTCCTCCAAGCCGAAGATTTCGCCGACGCCTTCGAGGAGCGCTCGGTGGGAGGCGCCTTCGGCGAGCTGGCGGCCGAGGGCTTCGCGGGCGTTTTGGAGCGCATGGTTGACGAGGTCGCGCTTTTCGCCGCGCTGGGGTGTTTCGACGCGAACCTTGTAGCCGGCGCGGGTGCGCAGGGCTTCTTCGAGGACGTCCGGCTCTGACATTTCGTGGCTGAGGAGCACGAGACGCGGCGGGGTGCGGTCTTCGTAGAACTGGCCAATGAAGGCTTCGAGCACTTCGGCGTCCGAGAGCGAGTCGTCGGCCTTGGGACGGAAGGCGTGGTTGCCCCAATTCTGGAAGGCGCGGAAGAAGAAGACCTGCACGCAGAACTGGCCGCCTTCGTGGTGGATGGCAAAGACGTCAGCTTCTTCAACGGATTTGGCGGTGGCGTCGCCCTGGGACTGGATGTGGGCGAGTGCGGAGAGGCGGTCGCGGAGCAGGGCCGCGCGCTCGAAATCGAGGTTTTCGGCGGCGCTGGCCATGTCCGTTTGCAGGTGGTCCCTGACAGTCTGGGATTTGCCGGTGAGGAAGAGGCGCGCGTCTTCGACCAGTTCGCCATAGGCTTCGAGGCTGATCTCGCGCGTGCAGGGCGCGGCGCAGCGCTTGATTTGAAATTGCAGGCAAGGCCTTGTTCTGGCGGCGTAAAAGCTATCGGAGCAGTTGCGCAGCAGGAAGGCCTTCTGGAGGCTGGCAATGGTGCGGCTGACGGCGACTGCGGAGGCGAAAGGCCCAAAGTAGTGGCCTGGGCGGCGGCGGGAGCCGCGGTGCTTGGTGAGTTCGGGGGCCTCGTGATCGGTGGCGATCAGGATGTAGGGAAAGCTCTTGTCGTCGCGGAGGAGGACGTTGAAGCGCGGCTTCAGGCGCTTGATGAGATTGGCTTCGAGGAGGAGCGCCTCGGCTTCGGTCTCGGTGCGCACGAACTCCATCGAGACGGTGGCCATGATCATGCGCTGGATGCGCACAGAGAGGCCTTCGGGGCGGGTGTAATTGGTGACGCGCGACTTTAGCGAGCGCGCCTTGCCGACATAGATGACCTCGCCGTTTTCATCGAGCATGCGATAGACGCCCGGCGCCGAGGGCAGGGTGCGGACGAAGTTCTTGATGACTTCGGGGCCGGCGGGAATGGGGGCGGGAGTCGTGTCGGTATCAGTCATTTTCGGGGCGTGGGGCCGCGGCGGCTCGGGTAATCGAGGTGCTTGCCGCCATCGAGGGCGAGCATCTGGCCGGTAAAGGCGGGCATGGAGAGAATGGCGAGAACGCCCTGCGCGATGGCTTCGGGATCGGCATGGCGCTTGAGGGGCAGGGTTTTGACGCTGTTCTCAAAATCCTCTTCGCTCTGGCCATTGTGTGGCAGGACGGGGCCGGGGCCGATGGCGTTGACGCGAATGGCGGGCGCGAGGGACTGGGCCATGGTCTGGGTGGCGGTCCAGAGCACGGATTTTGAGAGGGTGTAGCTGAAATAGGCCGGGCTGGGTTTGAGAACCCGCTCGTCGATCATGTTGATGATGTTTCCCTCCACGCCGTCGGGAAGCTGCGCGGCAAAGTCGCGCGAGAGAAATATGGGGGCTTCGGCGTGGATGGCAAAGTGCTCGTCCCAGAGAGCCTCGTTCACATCACTGATACTGTCTGGGTGAAAGACCGAGGCATTGTTGACGAGGATGGTCAGCGGGCCGAAGGGCTTTTGGGCCTTGGCGACAAGGCCGGCCCGGTCGGTGCGGCTGGCAAGATCGGCTTTGACGGTGGCGGCGCGGCCGCCTTGGGCGGTGATTTCGGTGGCGAGATCACGCGCGCCGGTTTCGTCGGAGCGGTAGTGGATGATGACGGCATGGCCTGCCCCAGAGAGAGCGCGTGCGATGGCGGCGCCGATGCGGGTGCTGGCGCCGGTGACGAGGGCTGTGCCGGGGCGGTTCGGAAAGATTCGGGGCGTTTCGGACATCGGGCGGACAATAGGCCGGATTGGCCGCTTCCTTCAATCGGGGCGTGGCGATGGTGAGCGAGGCGCAAAGGCTTCTTCGGGCTCAATTATCTCAAACTGAATGACAGAACCCGGCAGTAGCTTTGTGCTTTCCCTGCACCGCGAGGAGAGTTAACGTCCTCATACACGGAGGTTGGAGCTTCCGTGAAAAAGAGGGGGACTACCATGGAAGTCATAGTGCCTTTATTGGTGCAATTGATCGCTGGCGGTGCTGGCGGCAATGTCATCGGACAATTGGCGAAGAACCTCAACCTCGGGACCACCGGCAATTCTATTGTTGGTGCAATCGGGGGCCTTGCCGGCACATGGCTGGCCGGCATGATTCCGGGTCTCGACTCGCTGGTGGGTGCAGCCGCCGGCACGGGAGGCCTGGATTTTGGTGCACTGGCAGGACAGGGCGCGACCGGTCTGGTCGGCGGTGGCGTGCTGACGGCAATCGCCGGCATCATCAAGTCCGCAACGGCCAAGAGCTGAGGCCGAAGGCACTTTCGGCTCATCTGGAGCCGAAGGTCGACTTGGCTTCTCTCCTGCGCTAGCGTTCCGGCGCCCCGCGAGGCCGATATTTGCGAGGCGCCACACTCTTCCCTCCGGTGACCATGTCCTCCCCCTTGAACCACGCGCGGATAATCTGGGCCGCGCGATCGCGCTCACCCTCACCACTATCGCGGTATTCGGCGTTCAGGATGCGGTCGCCAAGCTCCTGGTGCAGGAGCATTCGCCGTTCCAGATCACGATGATGCGCTATTGGGGCTTTGCGGTCTTCGCGCTTGTTATCGTGATGCGGCAGGGGCCGCTGCGCGAGGCGCTGCGCTCGAAAATGCCGAAGCGGCAGATCCTGCGCGGCGTGTTGCTGATGATCGACATCTGGTGCTTCGCCATTGCGCTGCAGACGGTGGCGCTGGGAGAGTTGCAGGCCATCGTCATTGTCTATCCGCTGATGGTGACGGTTTTTGCGATTCCCATTCTGGGCGAGAAGGTCGGCATTTTCCGTTTTGCGGCGGTGGGGGCGGGGCTGTTGGGGGCGCTTATTATTCTTCGGCCGGGTGGCGTGCCGCTGGAATGGGGCGTGGCCTTTGCGATTGCTTCGGCTGCCTCCTATGCGCTTTACATTGTCCTGACGCGGCAGGTTTCGGCCAGCGATAGTGCGGCGACCAGCCTGGCTTATGGCGCGCTGGTGGGGCTGGTGATGTCGAGCGGGGTTGGCATCTTCTTCTGGCAGCCCATGCCCTGGACGGATTTTGCGCTTGTTGTCGTGACCATGCTCACGACCTGCGCGGGGCATGGCCTGATGGTCTATGCGCTGACCATGGCGCCGGCCAGCGTGCTGCAGCCGTTCAACTATTTCTCGCTGCCCTGGGCCATTGTGCTCAGCATCGTGGTTTTCGGGCAGTGGATCGATCCGATCTCGCTGATCGGCGCAGCTGTTATCGTGGCGGCGGGGCTGGTGGTGATGGCGCGGGAGCGGCAGAAGCGGATTCCGGCCGTGGCAGCGACGCCTGTGGGCGAGGAATAGGCTGCACTTGCAGGCGTGCCCTCGAATGGGCATGTGATGCAGAATGGTTCGGGAGACTTGCCGATGTGGCTACAAATCGCCTTGGTGCTGATGCTGATCGGTGGTGGCTGGACGCTTCTTACCCGCGGAAAGGTGACCAAAGAGCGCGAGGCGCTGACCTTGCGGCGCGTAGACGCCTATATCGAGACGATCCGCCGCGAGAGGCGCAATCCCGAACTCGTGGCCATGAGCGACAGCGAATTGCGCGATCTGCTGCATGCGGGGGCGCGGAATTTTCGCGTGGCAAGCCAGAAGCGCGGCTGGTTCCTGCTCGGCGTGGGCGGCGTGACGCTGTTTTCCGCCATCGCCATTGCCAGCCAGGACGGCTGGCGCGGCTTCGGCATTGCTGTGGTCGTGGGCGCCATCGTCGCCTATGGGCTCAACGAATTTCTCGTTCGCAAGGCGCGGGCGCCGCTCGAGCGCTATGGCGTCGATGTGGAGCGGCTGACGGTGGAATGAAAAACGCACCGGGTGGGGACCCGGTGCGTCTCGTTTGCGTATGGGCCGGAATTAGCTGCCGGCGCAGAAGTAGCCGTTGGGGCCGTTGAAGCAGAAGCTGGCGCCCGGGCGGGTCGGATAGGGCGTCGGGTAAGGACGCGGCGGCCAGGGTTCCGGATTCCAGTGGGGCGGACGCGGCGGGCGCGGGTTCCAGTGGGGCGGGCGCGGGGGCGGAGCGGGTTCGTAATAGTCGTCGTCCCAGCCACCATTCCATCCGCCGCCGCTCGACAGATAATTGGCCGAAACCCAACCATCGGGACCGCGCTTCTGCACGAAGCACCAGCTGCCGCGGCAGTATTGGATATCCACACGTTCGCCGCGACGCAGCGCATCGACCACAGCGTAGCCAGTGCCCGGGCCGGAGCGCACGTTGACATTGCCGGTGGCGATTGCAGGCGCGGCAGAGGCCGCAGCGGTTGTCGCCAGGACTGCCAGGGTGGCAAGCGCGGAAGTGATCAGCTTGCGATTAAGAGCCATGGGAGTTCTCCTTTCCCTGTCGTTAGCTTTTTTGCCTGGGTCCACTAAAGCGCATTGTGGATGAACCCAGACTGAACGAAGCCTTCAGACGTCGATTCAGGAAATGCGCGAAGCTGCAGCGCGTTGCTGCAAGCGCAGCAAAACACTCAAAATTGCAGGAGATCGGTGAACCGGCGCAGGATCTTGCCGAACCGCTTGCGGTGCTTGGGCTTGAGTTCGCCCAGGAGCGCTTCCTCGAGCTGGGCCCAATGGTCGGCGAGGCTATTGCGGATGCGGATGCCGCGCTCGGTGAGGGCGACGCCGGGAATGAGTTCGGGGCCCACGGCGCGACGATCGACCAAATCCCGCTCGATGAGGCGGGCAAGGCGGGGCGCCAGCATGTCGGAGGGGAGGCCGAGTTCTGCGGCCAGGTCCTCTTCGGTGGTGCCGGAGCGGCCGAGTTCGAAAAGGATGGCATCGTCGCCAGGTTCGAGCCCGCGCTCCTTGAGCGGCACAAGCAAAGCCTTATGCGCCAATTGCCCAGCCGCAATGAGCTGATAGAGCGAGGAACTGGGTGAAGGTTTGGCCATGAGCGGGAAAATAGTCCGAACTCCGGTTGCGCGTCGATGACGCATCTATCCTATCGTTAATCAGGCAACGCCCAGAACCAAACGACATTCAGGTGATGCTGGTCTGCAAATGACGGCTTTCTGCGCTTCCGGTGCTCACGTACTCAAACGTACGCTGTGCCACAGCCCTGCGAGCGTAGCTCTCCGGGCGTTCTTCGCTGCAAAGGTCCACCGGACCTTTGCCGAGTCGCTCATCACTCTCGATAGCCATCATTTTCGCCTCAGCCTGACCTGAATGTCGATTGGTTCCAAGGCCCGTTATTGTTCACCCTATGCAGATGAGTTATGCGTCGATTGGTGGTGTTCAACGGTGTAATTCCGCTTGGACGATTCCCGGCAATGGAGGCCAATTTGCAGGATCTTGCCCGCATTCGCGCATTCGTGCAGGTCTTTGATGCTGGCGGATTTTCTTCGGCGGCGCGGCTGCATGGCCGCTCCAAGGCGCTGCTCAGCAAATATGTGACAGACCTTGAGGACTATCTCGGGGTGCGGCTGATGAATCGCACGACGCGAAAGCTGAGCCTGACCGAGGCGGGGGAGGCTTATTATCGCGAGGCTTCCTCGCTGTTGCAGCAGCTTGACGATCTCGATGCGACGATAACCGACCAGACGGCCGAGCCGCGCGGCATGTTGCGGGTTTCGGCGCCGCGCAATTTTGGCGAGTCGACGCTGGCGCCGGCGATTTTTGAATATCTCAAGAAGTATCCGAAGGTGACGCTCGATCTGCGGCTCGAGGATCGCTATGTCGATCTCGTCGACGAGGGGATCGACGTGGCGCTGCGGATTTCGACGTTGGCGGACTCTTCGCTGATCGCGCGCAAAATTGCCGATATGCATGTTGTGGTGGGCGCTTCGCCGGGGCTGATCAAGACCATCGGCGCGCCGCAGCATCCCGATGATCTCAGGCATTTGCCCTGCATTATCGACGTCAACCTGCAGGGCCAATCGAACTGGCGCTTCATCGAGAACGACAAGACGATTTCGGTGCCGGTGAATGGGCCGCTGCGGGTGAATTCGCCGCTGGCGGCGCGTACGGCGGCGGCCATGGGTCTCGGTTTTGTCGTATTGCCGTCCTATCTCGCTGACCCGCTGGTGGCGAGTGGCGAACTCGTGCCGGTGCTGCCCGGCTTCCTGCCGACGGGGCAGACGCTGCAAGCGGTCTATCCGCATCGGCGGCATCTGGCCGGCAAGGTAAGGGCACTGATCGACCATCTGGTGGACTGGTTCGCGGTGCACCCGATCAACTGACGGGTTTGGGCGTGGGTTTTTCGCGTTTTGGGGCGTGGGCTCTGCGGGTTGCGGGGCTGGTTCTGGTGCTGTTCGGGCTGGCGCAGCCGGCGATGGCGCATCCGCATATTTTCATCGACGCCAAGGTGGCCGTGGTCTTCGACGACGCCGGGCGGATCGCGACGCTGCGCAATAGCTGGACGTTCGATACGGCCTTTTCCGTGTGGATGGTGCAGGGGCTCGATACCAATGGCGATGGTGTCGTCTCGTCCGAGGAAATGCAGGAGCTGGCCGACGAGAACATGGTCGGGCTGGCCGACTATGGCTTTTACACCGTGGCCGGTGATGGGGTGCATTTTACGCCCGTGGGCGACCAGCGCATGCGCTACGAAGATAACAAGGTCACGCTGGATTTTTCCATCGACGCGGCAGAGCCGGTTGTGCCGGGATCGCGCTTTGAGCTGGGGATTTTCGACGCCGAATATTATGTGGCGATCAGCTTTGCCGATGTGGGGCATGTGACGCTGGAGAATGCGCCGGCAAGCTGTGGCACGGAGCTGGTGCCGCCGCGGCCGATGGATCGGGCGACCGAGGATCGGCTTTATGCGCTGGGGCCGGACGTGCTGGAACTGCCGCCGGACCTGGCCGCGGCGATGCGCGGGACGCAGGGGATGATCGTTATTTCCTGCGGCGCGGCGCCGGCGCCGGTGACGGCACTGGAAGCGACGGAGCATGTGGCGCAGGCGCGGCCAGCCGCACCTTTTGGTGGCCCGCCGCCGGAACCTGGGCTCAATCTGCCGCGCACCGGGTTTTTCGGTTGGGTGCAGGAGCAGCAGCGGGTGTTTTATGGTGCCATGACCGATGCTCTCGACCGCATGCGCAGCGACTGGACGGCGTTCTGGGTGCTGGGCGGGTTGAGTTTTCTCTATGGCGTTTTCCACGCGGCGGGGCCGGGGCATGGCAAGGTGGTCATCTCCTCCTATGTGCTCGCCAATGAACGGCAGCTGCGACAGGGCATTGCACTGAGCGCGCTCTCGGCGCTGCTGCAATCGCTGGTGGCGATCGGGTTCGTGCTGGTGCTGGCTGGCGTGTTGCAGATGACCAGCACGGCCATGGGCGATGCGGCGCATTGGGTGGGCGTGTTGAGCTATGCGCTGGTGGCGCTGCTGGGACTTTGGCTGATTGCCCGCAAGATTTTTGGGTGGGGGCACCATCACCACCACCATCATGAAGAGCCGGCGAAGCGCGATATCTGGCATGAGCATGATGGGCACGATCATGGGCATAGCCATGACCACCATCATCATGACCACGATCACGATCACGATCACGATCATGCGCATGAGCATCATGCCGAGCATATGCATCACGCCGTAGGGCCGGCCGACCTCAAGGGGAGCTGGCGGGAAAAGCTGGGCGTGGTGTTGGCGGTGGGGTTGCGGCCTTGTTCGGGTGCGCTGGTCGTGATGGTCTTTGCGCTGTCGCAAGGCGTCTTGGCGGCGGGCGTGGTTTCAGTGCTGCTGATGGGGCTGGGAACGGCGATTACCGTGGCGGTGCTGGCCTCGCTGGCCGTTGGCGCCAAGGGGCTGGTGAGCCGGCTTGGCGGCGGCGACAGCGCGCTGGCGCAGGGAATCGTCTGGTGGGCGGAGCTGGCTGGGGCAGTCTTCGTGCTGCTGTTCGGTGTTCTGCTGCTGATGGCAAGCCTCTAGAACCGCTCTTTGCCTTGATCTCGCGCAAGCGGGAGCGCGACCCATCGCCGCCTTGCGGCGGGGCGAGAAAGGGCTATGTTGCCGGGAACTCTGGAAGTTTTCCAAACTGGCGCCCCATGTCCTCTTCGCTTTCCAAGAATCCGCAATTTGCCGCTCCGCAGAAAATCGGGGTGCTGCTGCTCAACCTGGGGACGCCGGACGGGACCGACTACTGGAATGTGCGCCGGTATCTTGGCGAATTCCTGTCCGACCCGCGCGTCATCGAGTCGCCGAAATGGCTTTGGTGGCCGATTCTGAACTTTGGTATTTTGAGCTTTCGGCCGCAAAAGGCCGGACACGCCTATGAGCAGGTGTGGGACAAGGAGTTCAACGAAAGCCCGCTGCGGGTGATTACCCGCAAGCAGACGCAAGCGCTGGCGCAGCGGTTGGAAGGCGACGGAATCGTGGTCGATTTCGCCATGCGCTATGGCAATCCCTCGACCAAAAGCGTGCTCGAGAAGATGCAGGCGGCCGGCTGCAAGAAAGTTCTCCTCGTGCCGCTCTACCCGCAGTATTCTGCTACGACGACGGCAACTGCGAATGACAAGGCGTTTGATGCGCTGAAAGAGATGCGCTGGCAGCCGGCCGTGCGGACGCTGCCGGCCTATTATTCGGACGCGAAATATATCGAGACGCTGGGTAATTCGATCCGCGACGGGGTGGCGGCGCTGGATTTTGAGCCGGACCTGGTTCTTACAAGCTATCACGGCCTGCCGCAGACCTATGTGGATGCGGGCGACCCCTATGAATATCACTGCCACGAAACGACGCGGATGGTGCGCGACTATCTCGGCTGGCCGGAAGACAAGCTGATGGTCACGTTCCAGTCGCGCTTCGGGCCGACCAAGTGGCTGGAGCCGGCGACGGCGGATACGCTTGAAGAACTGCCCAAGAGGGGCGTGAAGAAGGTGGCCATTCTCGCGCCGGCCTTTTCGGCTGACTGCATCGAGACGCTGGAAGAAATCTCCATTGGCGGCAAGGAGGCCTTCATGGAGGCCGGGGGCGAACGGTTCGCCTATATTCCCTGCCTCAATGACAGCCCCGCCGGCATGGACATGATCGAGGCCATGGTGCGGCGCGAGCTTGGGGGCTGGCTGTAGGGCTAATCGTCATTCAGCTGATGCTGGTCTGCAAAAGGCCATCTTCTGCGCTTCCGGTGCTCACGTACCAACGTACGCTCCGCTCCGGTTCTCGAAGATGGCCTTTTTCGACTCAGCCTGAGCTGACTGCCGATCAGCCCTAGAGGCCCAGGATTTCTCCCAAAGCACTGACCAGCTTGTCCATTTGCGGGCGGGAATTGTAGCCCTGCACCGAGACGCGGGCGATACAGCGGTTTTGCCAGCGGTAGACCGGGATTTCGATGCCGTAGCGCTCGAAAAGGGTCTTGTGGACTTCCGGTGGGTCGCATTCCGGGATGGGCATGGCGGCCATTTGTGGGGCGCGGAAGGTTTCGGCGCTGAGCGGGGGCAGGCCGGTCATTTCGGCGACACGAGCGGCGGTCTCGCGGGCGAGGGCGCTGCAATGGTCGGCGATCGCCCACCAGTCGTTTTCGGCGCGGAATTTTAGCGCGGCCGGGACGGCGAGCCAGGGGGCGGGATCACGCGTGCCCTGCATTTCGATCTCGTCCACGAAGGGGGAATTGCCGAAGGCGCCCTTGGCGCCTAGCTCTTTCGACTGCGCGGTCCAGCCGTGGCTGATGACCAGCGGATCGAGCAGCCCTTGCACTTCGGGGCGGGCGTGGAGGAAGGCGGAGCCTTTGGGGGCCATCATCCATTTGTGGCAATTGCCGGCGTAGAAATCGGCGCCGAGGGCATCCAGCGCCAGCGGAATGTGGCCGGGGGCGTGGGCGCCGTCGATGACCGAGAAAATGCCGCGGCGGCGGGCTTCTTCTATGGCGCGCTCAATGGGGAAGACGAGGGCGGTGGCCGAGGTGATGTGGCTGAGGAACAGCACGCGGGTGCGGTCGGTCATGCCTGCGATCACCGCATCGGTGAACTGCGCCTCGGTTTCGAGCGGCATGGGAATGCTGACCACCACGATCTCGGCGCCGGTCTTGCGGGCGACATAGGCCCAGGTCTTTTCGAGCGCGGAATATTCGTGATCGGTGGTGAGGATCTGGTCGCCGGGTTTCAGGGCCAGCGATTGGGCGACGATATTGAGGCCGGTCGTCGCATTGGTGACGCCGACGATATTTTCGGCCGTGGTGCCCAGCTCTGCCGCGAGGATTTCGCGGGGGAGGCGCATGTGCTCGGTGAGCTTGCGACCCAGAAATTCCACCGGCTCGCGCTCGAGTTCGAGCTGCCAGGCCTGGTAGGCTTCGAAGACGGGGCGGGGACAGGCGCCGAAGGAGCCGTGGTTGAGAAAGGTCACATCCTCGCGAAGGAGGAAGTGGCTGCTGAGATTGTCTGACATGGAGTGGTTTACCAGCCGGGGCCTTGGAAATCGGGCGGAGTGACGCGCATTTTGGCTGACCAGCCGACGAGCCAGGAGGCGTCGACCCAGCCGGTATCGGTGACGAAGCACCAGCGATCGTCGCGGGTGCAATAATCGAGGGTGACCTCTGTGCCGTCGGGGATGCGGCCGACCGTGGGGTAGAACAGGCCCGGGCCGGTGCGGACGGCGATGTTGCCGCCGGACACTCGGGCAGTGGGTTCGGCCAGGGCCGGAGTGATGGTCAGGGCGGCGAGGGCCGCTACGATAGGGATGCGCATGGAGGCAGTTTTGCGCTGGCTCAGTG
Source organism: Devosia sp. (assembly GCF_024707125.1). Lineage (GTDB taxonomy): Bacteria > Pseudomonadota > Alphaproteobacteria > Rhizobiales > Devosiaceae > Devosia. Next base: position 139,025 of record NZ_JANQAH010000008.1, on the reverse strand, counting down.
GCCGATGCAAGGCGGTGTCTTTAAGTCGCGCTTTCCGGGAGCACTTTTCCTGAAAGCGCCTAGTAGCGGATTGGGCGGCGGCGCTTGATTTCGGCGATGCGGTCCACGTCGCCGGTGCCGAGATAGCGGCCGCGTTCGAGGATTTCGAGCGTGTATTCCTCGTAGGTGAGGCCGATCAGGGCGGCGCGGCGGGCGCGGAGGACGGCGACGTCATAGGGGGCGTCGAAGGCTTTTTTCTTCGCCGCGGCCCATTCGAAATAGCGGCCTATGCCATTGCGACCCCAGGGTGGGGCGTTGTCGTCTAGAGGAGGGCCGCCGTTAGAGAGGGGTTCGGTCATGCCTGCAATGTTGCGGGGAAGAGGTCCGGGCGTCCAACGAAGGTTTTTTATCGTGGCGATTGGACCAGCTGATGCGAAACGGCCGCCCGGGGCGGCCGTTGGGAAGAACTTACTCGGCGGCTACGACGATGCCGGGGGAATAGACGACCGCGCGATTGGAGAGGTCTACGAAGTAGACGCGGTCATTGGTGTAGAAATAGCCGTAGGTCGGGTCACCCTCGATGGGGTGGATGACGATGGCTTCGGGGACGGCGTAGCCGACATCGATCTCGCCTTCGAGCACCACGGGGTCTGTGGGGTTGAGGCGGACATAGTCGACCGATGAGGCTTCGATGCCGGCGCCAGCACCGATGGTGGCGCCAGCGAAGCCGCCGATGGCAGCGCCGATGGGGCCAAAGATCAGGCCGCCGACGACGGCGCCTGTGACGCCGCCCGCCGTGCCGCCGACAACGGCGCCGCCCGTCGCTTCGGCGTCAGGCTGGCTTTTGATGATCTGGGCATGGGCAATAGTGGGGACGACCAGCGCGGCCGAGGCAATGATTGGAATCAGAAATTTCTTCATTTTTATCTCCTTCGGCTTTCGCCTTTGGCAATGGCAAGACAACCGAAGGGGGCGGATTTGGTTCCGATCTGTTGACCGACGGGCGACGCGCAAGGGCTTGATTCTTCGTCGAAATCGCTGGCATCGCTGAAAAAATCCAACAGACGTGCGCAAGTGTCGCCCGGCCCCTTGGGCGTTGCGATTGCACGGTCGCGACGCCCAAGGGCGCACGGTGGAGAGCGGCTTTCGCCCCGAAAATTTAAGACAGAAGAGGCGAAAGCCGCTTCCCACGAACGGGATTTTTGCGCACGCCTTGAGCGCTCCCTTTTTGGGGGGGGCGGTCCAGATCGCCGTCGGAAGCTCGGCACTTCGTCGATGCCGCGTGTTTTCGGCGGTGGGGATAAGACCAATAGGTTAGCTGGGCGGTGCGCGGACTCTACTTTTGCGGCGAAGGCGCTAGAGTGGGGCATTCTTGGAGGGAGAATGCCGATGAAGGGGTCTTTTTCGCGTCTGAGGTTTGTTGCGGTAGCGGTGATGGCCCTGCCGGGGGCTGCGGCCATGGGGCAGGAGGTGCCGGAGGGCTGGCATCTGCAGGAGGAGGATATGGGCGGGTACATCGACCTGAACCTCGCCTGGTACGAACCGGGCAGCGGCGATGTGAAGGCGGCGATCAGTTGCCAGAAGGGTTATGCCGACGTTGTGGTCACCATCTATGTGGATGGGCCGGCGTCGGACACGCCGGTGGCGGTGGCGCTCGAAAAGGACGGCACGCGCTTTGCCTTCGAAAGCCCGGTCAGCGACTATAATGGCTATTCGGTCGGCACCATTACCAGCTTTGGGCCAGAGCTGACGGCGCTGCTGCAAGGCGGTTTTGCGGTCAGCCTCGACGGCGTGGCCCATGGCGATTTCGGTGCCAAGAGCGGCAAGGGGGAAATCGACCGGATTCTGGAGGCCTGCCCGGCAGGCTAGGCATGGACCGGACTGTTCATATCTATACCGATCGCGGCGCGATCAGCATTCTGCTGGTGGCGGTCAAGGGCGCCATGGTGGTGTTCGGGATTGTCATCCTGGCCCAGGCGTTTTTCCGCGGCGAAGTGGGGCAGGTGCTGTGGATCGGGCTGGTGCTGGTTTTGGGCGGCGCGGTGTTTGGTGGCTATGATCTGATAAAGCTGATCGACCGCTCGCCGCAATTGACGTTTTCGCCGGAGGGTTTTGTCGATCATCGCGTGGCCCGGCCGGTGGTCATTCCCTGGGAAAAATTCGGCTCGCTCGGCTATCGCGGCGGCGGGTCCTCGGGCTGGACGCTGGAGCTCTTTATGGTAGATGGCGGGCACGTGCTGGTGCCGGCGAGCCATCTGGCGGTGACGCCAAAGGGGTTGGCGCGGCTGGTGCAGGAATATGCACCGCAGGCCGAGGTGGATCGGCGGTTTCGGCTTTGGTTGGGGTGATGGGTAGGCGCGGCTCATTGCTATGGACGTCGCCCCTTTGCTGTGATCTTAATTCTGCAGTTCCCCCCGAAGTATTACTTTTGAAAGACCAATGAAATCCCAAGCGCTTAGTGGAATACAAGTTTCCAAGGAGCTTCTCTCTCAAGCCGTTATTCTGTCTCGAAGTGAGGACAGATTTTCTTCCTCTGCAGCGCTTGTTGTACTTCAGGATGCGGTTGAGCTGATTTTTTTGTCGTCGTTGATTGAGCTTGGCGTAGACGAAATCTCACCACTGGAGGGACTGTCATTTGACCAGATGATTGGTGCTCTCGGGAAGCAAGGCGTTAAAGTGCCAAAGAGCGGCACCTTAAAGGCGATGAATAAGCAGAGGGTGATCGTCAAGCACTACGGACAAATCGTAGATTTTCAGTCTTTATCAACCTACCTCGGTGCCGCGAACCAGGCAATCGACACCATCTGCCATCAGGTATTCGGCAAATCTATCGATGATATTTATAGAACGGAAATTATTGGAGGTGCGCCTAGTGCTTCCCATCTCGATGCGGCCATCAAGAGTTTAGAAGCCGGAGATATTTGGGAGACGCTCGTCTCGGTAAGAAAGGCGATATTTGTAGAAATTGAAGAAGATTACTGCATCGACGAGTACTTGGATTCAGGCGCTAAGAATTATTTCGGCCTTGGGATGCGCGGAAGGAAGTCACCGTATTATACGCAGAACAAGGAATGGATATCCAATAACGTTCAGAACGCTTTCGATTTCATCCAACTTGATCACGAGAATATCCGGATGGACCTTATGGAATGGGGGGCATCGACGGACCAGTTTTGGAACCTGTGGCGATTAACGCCAAAGGTTTACCGTGCCAAGAACAGCAAATATTGGATTATTGAACGCGACGCTCGCGTGGTTTCCCTTGGAGTCACCGAAGGGAACGCGAAATACTGCCTAGATACGGCAATTAACTTGATTGCAAAACGTCGTAGACATCTATCTGCTAGTCGATCTTTGGAGTGGGGCGCCAAATTCTTGATTGAAATATTGTCTGATACTGAACTTCGAAAGAAGGCAGATGTAGAATCGGACGTTATTCGCACGCTCCGTTCCGGAGAGTTATTTGATGCTGACGAAATCGTCTATGGAATAGATCTCGAAACAGAATATGTACATTTGGCGCATTTGACGCCTACTAAGCCTCCTGATTTTGTCTTTGGATATATCCCGCTGACGAAATGCAGATTTCGCACCAGCTAACTACTTAAATTTAGATGCGCTTGGGTCGTCGGAGTAATGAAGTACGATTTTGTCATCATCCTCGTCTATGCCTCCGCTTTGAAACGTTATGTCTTCAAAGGTCATTCCGGCATCGAGCATTCTGGCGAATAGATTCTGTCCGTCTCTGTCGCCCATGAAGTGAGCAAACTGCTCCGGAGTTATACGGCGGGCGAGAAGGTCGATTACTAGTCGCGAGGATATCTCCACGCTTCCCTTGTGATCCTTACTTCGATAGGTCACTCCGGTGTACCAACCCTTGGCTGTGGGACCGTACGCCCTTTGTTGCACTAGCTGCCTCGCTTGATACCCCGCGAAGCGAGGGGATGGCAGCTTCAAGCATGCCTTTTGGAGCCATTCGACGTCCAATTGAGCTCCCGCGTCGTTGTTTGTAAAGTGCGATAGGTGCCACCAGTTTTCCCTCGACTGGCCCAAAGTTGAATTGCTATGGCGGGGAGACAGAACGATGACCAAGTCTATATCTTGGTAGAGCAGCAGAAAATTTTGAATAATCTGCTCGGCGGATATTGAGCTTTGCATGTGACGTACAGTCCCGCAGGCTCTGAGGATGTCGGATCCCGCGTCGCATAGCCAAATAACGCGTTTGTACTCCGTTGAGGCGGAAACAAGCTGCTCGCGCTTGCGCTTCAAGGCGTAGAAAATCGGATTGTCGGTAAGCGACTTGGCTTCCGGGGGAACCGAACTGTGGAAGTTGAAAAGGTGATGCTGCCGCCGCTCTCGCCTCTCTATCACAACATCCAAATTTCCTTCCTTTAGCCGTACGGTCTTGAGTTCACCTAATAGAAGGTCATGAAGGCCCTGTCGAATATACGGTGTGATTTCGAGATTTAGAGGAACCTGCCGCACACGCACGCGCCGATGGTTTATCCTCTCCCACTCTTCTAGATACGTGAAGAACAGATATTGACCGGTGCCCTTCTTAATTCTGTTTGCCGCGTCGACCATGCGTTGTGACGACGACCTCATCTCGCCTTCTTGTTTGGTCTTGCTGTTATCCAGCGCGGTGATCTCTGATAGCTCCCCGACATTGCCGAGAAAGATGCTTTGGCTGTAGGCGTCCGGTCGCGTTGGAAAGCACCAGTGGGGCTCAAGCTCAAAATTTCGGTCTGCCGAAAGCATCCAGAAAACAATGAGTTCGTACTCGGCTCCAAGCGTTTGTTCTGGTCTCTTCTCGTCGTTGAGCCGATTGACCAGATCCTTTCTTTTCTGAGAATCCAGAGAACGTGCGCCAAGCTCATCAAGAATGGCTTGCATACGTCGCCGAGTTAGGAAGGCCATCCTTACCGCGCCGTTGTTTCTAGTCCACCTCGCCCGACAACGTATCCAGCTCCATCTCCCGCAGCCGTTTGACCTCGTCGCGCAACCTCGCTGCCTTTTCGAACTCCAGGTTCGTGGCGGCCTCGCGCATTTCGCGTTCGAGGTCTTTGATGACCGTCGCCAGGTTATCGCCGGTGACGACTTTTTCCTTGCCGTCCTTGCCTTTGCCGATTGAGATCGTGACGTGGTCCTGTTCGTAGACGCTGTCGACGATGTCGTTGATGCGGGCTTTTACGCTCTGGGGCGTGATGCCGTGTTCGGTGTTGTAGGCGATCTGCTTTTCGCGGCGCCTTGTGGTCTCGGCAAGGGCGCGTTCCATGGAGCCGGTTTCCTTGTCGGCATAGAGGATCACGCGGCCATCGACATTGCGCGCGGCGCGGCCGATGGTCTGGATAAGACTGGTTTCGGAGCGGAGGAAGCCTTCCTTGTCGGCGTCCAGAATGGCGACGAGGCCGCATTCGGGGATGTCGAGGCCTTCGCGCAGGAGGTTGATGCCCACCAGCACGTCGAAGGCGCCGAGGCGGAGATCCCTGATGATCTCGATGCGCTCGATGGTGTCGACGTCGGAGTGCATGTAGCGGACCTTTATGCCCTGCTCGTGCATGTATTCGGTGAGGTCTTCGGCCATCTTCTTGGTGAGGACCGTGCAGAGGGTACGATAACCCTTGTTGATGGTCTGGCGGATCTCGTCGATGACGTCGTCCACCTGATGGGTGGCGGGGCGGATTTCGACCGGGGGATCGATGAGGCCGGTGGGGCGGATGACCTGTTCGGCAAAGACGCCGCCGGCCTGTTCCATTTCCCATGAGCCCGGGGTCGCCGAGACATAGACCGATTGCGGGCGCATGGCGTTCCACTCCTCGAAGCGGAGGGGGCGGTTGTCCATGCAGCTTGGCAGGCGGAAGCCGTATTCGGCCAGGGTTGCCTTGCGGCGAAGGTCGCCGCGATACATGGCGCCGAGCTGGCCGATGGTGACGTGGCTTTCGTCGACGAAGACCAGCGCATTGTCAGGAAGATATTCGAAGAGGGTCGGAGGGGGCTCGCCGGGGCGGCGGCCGGAGAAGTAGCGCGAATAGTTTTCGATGCCGGCGCAGGAGCCGGTGGCTTCCATCATTTCGAGATCGAAGAGGGTGCGCTGCTCCAGGCGCTGGGCTTCGAGGAAGCGGCCGGCGCCGTTGAGTTCCTGCAGGCGGCCGGCGAGTTCGTCGCGGATCATCTTGATGGCGCCGGTGGTGGTGGCGCGGGGGGTGACGTGGTGCGAGTTCGCATAGATGCGGATGAACTTGCGCTCGCCGATGGTTTTTCCGGTCAGCGGGTCGAATTCGACGATCTTTTCGATCTGGTTGCCGAAGAGGGAGACGCGCCAGGCGGCGTCTTCATAGTGGGACGGGAAGATTTCGACCGTGTCGCCGCGCACGCGGAAGGTGCCGCGGGTAAAGGCCTGCTCGTTGCGCTTGTATTGCAGGGCGACGAGCTTTTGCAGCATTTCGCGCTGGTCGATGCTCTCGCCCTGGTGCACGTCGATGATCATGGCGGAATAGCCTTCCACCGAGCCGATGCCGTAAATGCACGACACCGAGGCGACGATGATGACGTCGTCGCGCTCCATCAGCGCCCGCGTGGCCGAGTGGCGCATGCGGTCGATCTGCTCGTTGATGGTGGATTCCTTCTCGATATAGGTGTCCGTGCGCGGAACGTAGGCTTCCGGCTGGTAGTAGTCGTAGTAGGACACGAAATATTCGACGGCGTTTTCCGGGAAGAAGTGCTTGAACTCGCCATAGAGCTGGGCGGCGAGGGTCTTGTTGGGCGCCAGGATCAGCGCCGGGCGCTGGGTGCGCATGATGGTCTGGGCGACGGTAAAAGTCTTGCCCGAGCCGGTGACGCCGAGGAGGACCTGATCAGTCTCGCCGTTGGAAATGCCTTCGACGATGTCGGCGATGGCGGTGGGCTGGTCGCCGGCGGGTGTGTAGTCGGTTGAGAGCTTGAAGGCGCGGCCGCCTTCGAGCTTTTCGGGGCGCTCGGGACGGTGGGGCACCCAGGGCGAGGAGCCCTCCACTTCCTTGCGGCCGTGGAGAATGATCTGTTCGAGCGCCTTCACCGTGGCGGTGATGCCGACGGTGGTGGCGTTTTCGAGGGATTCGCCTTTGCGGGCCTTGTTCTTTTTGACCGAGGCGTCGAGGGCTTCGCGGAGTTTGGCCTGGGCTTCGGGATCGGCAGCGGCGGCGCGGGATATGTCGCGGGCGGTGACGGCCTTGGAGGGCATGTGGCCGAAGCCGGCTTGCGGGGCTTCGCCAAAGCCGTCGAAATCGACGCGGTCGACGGAATTGATCTTGGTCTTGCCGGCCTTGGCGGCCATGCCGGTGGCGGTGTCGTAGTTCGACTTGGTGGTGCGGCGCTTTTCGAGCGGGGTTTTGGGAGCAGCCGCTTCCTTCTCGGCTGCTTCGGCGCGGTCGAGGGCGCGCTTGTTCTTCATCCGCTCGGCATAAAGCGGCTTGGACGCCTGAATGTCCTCGGCCTTTTCGATCTCGGCGAAGAACTCGTCGATGGAAAATTCGGCTTTGCCGGGGCGAGTCGTCTTGGGGGCCATGGCGCGGGCTCTTCTTCAGCAGAACAGGTGAGGCAGGAGAACCCTAAGATGGGTGTCCTGTCACGCAATGTCAGCAGGGGAACGAAGACCAGCCATTAACATGTTGTGAACGGAAAGGGAACGGGCGTCAGGCGGCGTTCGCCTTGGCGTCGGCGTCGGCATCGTCCGCGGGAGCAGGTTCCTCCACGATGCCATTGATGCGCGCAAAGCCGCGTTTCAGGGCGGCGAAAATTTCCGGGTCAATGGCCGTGCCGACGCCGCGTTCCATGGTTTCGAAGGCGACGGGGACCGACATGGCCTTGCGATAGGGTCGGTCGGCGGTGAGGGCGTCGAAGATATCTGCGGCCGTGACGATGCGGGTGTCGCGGTCGATCTCGGCGGCCCCGATGCCGAAGGGGTAGCCCTTGCGGTCGAGCCGCTCATGGTGGTCGCCGGCAATGCGGGCCATGGAGCGGAAGGCGCTGATCTTGGAGAGAATGATGCGGCCGAGCTGCGAGTGGCTGCGGACCTGTTCCCATTCTTCCTCGTCGAGCGGGCCATTCTTGTCGAGCACGGAATTGGAAACACCGAGCTTACCGATATCGTGGAGAAGCGCGGCGCGCTTGAGCCAGCGGCGGTGTTCGGGGTCGCAACCGAGCTCTTCGGCGATCAGATCGGCGAAGAGGGACACGCGATCGCTGTGGCCGGCGGTGAAGGGGCTTTTGGCGTCGACCACCTGGGCGAAGCCGGCGGCGATGTCGTCGAGATAGTCTTCATCGACTGAGCGCACGAGGGTCTGCGGTTCGAGATCGGCGACGCGATCGGGCAGATCGTTGGCGAGGAGGGGGAGCCAGAAGAAGGCGTCGTTTTCCAGGGTCGAGACGATTGAGACCAGTTCCGGATCGAACCAGCGGCCGGAGCGGCTTTTGACTTCAGCGACTGCGGCGGGGGCGCCGCCGCGCATGAAGAAGACGTCGACCACCTGTGAGATGAGGGCGATGCGGGCGAAGAGGGAAATGTCGCGGCCGCGACGCTGCAGCGGCTGGCCGGTGCCATCCCAGTGTTCGTCGAGGTCGAGGATGCCGTGGGCGACGGCTTCCGAGAAGTGCATGTTGCGCACGATATCGGCGCCGCGCTGGCAGCGTGTCTCGATCAGCTCGCGGGCGATTTCGCCGCTGCTGCGGGCGACGTTGATCATGGTCTGCAGGCGTTCGACGAAGCCGGATTTGCGCGCCGTGTTGGCAAGCAGGAAGCGCAGGACTTCGGGAAGCTTGTTGTCGATCAGCTTGTAGGCGTGTTTGAAGTTCAGGTCGTCGGCCAGGTAGAGCTTGCAGATGCGTGCGGCGTTGGAGCTGCAGCCGATGTCCTTGAGCAGAAGCGTGTAATAGAGGTCGGACAGGGAGGATTCCGACAGTCCCAGACGCTTGCCGATATGCATGCCGATCCAGCAGCAGCGCAGGCTATGGCCAATCGGCTGGCCCTCGGTCAGGTCAAGCGCATAGCTCAGGGCGCCCACGACTTCCGAGAGATGAACGACGTCCTTCATGCCTGTGCCCCCATGCTTTCCCCGTCAGTTCTACGAGAAAACTCTTAATGGGAAGCATTGACCGTCCATCATATTGGACGGGTTGCGCGGCTAGTGGCGGGGTTAGCAGGCAGGGATGGGGTTTTCTGCCCAGGCGGCGGCCATGGCGGCGACTGTGGGTAGGTGGGGGCCACCTTTGGTGTCGAGCATGCCGTGGTCGAGGGCGGGGAACTCCCAATAGGTCAGGTTGCATCTGATGTCAGTGGTGAAGGCATCGGCCGTGGCGCGGGCGGCGGCGAGGGGAGAGGAGGTGTCGAGGCCGCCCTGGATGAGGAGGAAGGGCGTATCGGTCTCGCGCATGTAGTCGATGGAGCGGTGATCGAGAATGTCAGCCCAGAAGCGATAGGCGTGGCCGGCGAAGAGGTCGCTGCTGTCGGGATTGGCGCGGGCAGCGGCAAAGCCGGCATCGATGTGGGCATGGCCTTCGGGTGGGACGGTGCTTTTCACCATGTCGCCAAAACTGGTGCCGGTGGCGGAGGAGAAGATGATGGCGGCATCGGGATCGAGTTTGGTGGCGAGGATGGCCATGGCGAGACCACCTTCGGAGCCGCCGAAGAGGATGATGCGGCCGGGCCGGGGGCCGAGCGCGGAAAGGACGGCTTCGTAGTCGTCGATGCGCTGGGAGACGGTGTAGCGATCATAGAATTCGGTGGGGCAGTTAAGTTCGTCGATTCCCATCTCGGGCGCGATGCCTGCTTTCTCGACGATCAGCGTGTCATAGGCGGAGAAGGCGGCGCGGACGGTGGCAAGCGCGGCATTTTGGGCGCCGGGGCGGCAGCCGGAGCCCTGGCTGAGGACGAGGAGACCGGCGGCGGGTTCGGCGGTGCGGTCGATTGTGTAATGGATGAGGCTGCCATCGGGACGGGTGAGGTGATGGGCTTCCGGGGCCGCGCCCGCCGCGCCGGTGAGCATGACAAGGGCGACGAGGCTTTTCATGTCGTGGACCTGGCGCCGAAATGGAGCAGGAGGGGCAAGAGGGAGAGGGCCGCGAGGGTGACCAGCGGCAGGGGCGCGGGGTGCGTGAGCGCGAGGGTGATTTCGCCGTGGATGTCGGCCAGGGGCATGGTGACACCGATATTCGTGGCGGCGGCGAGGGTGGAAACGGCGAGGGCCGCGATAACCGGCCAGCGCATGGAGGCGCGGCGGCGATGGGCGGCGAGAATTGCGGCCCAGCTCAGGATGACGGAACCGGCAAGCCAGAGGATAGCGGCGCCTGAGGCGAGATCGATCAGGGCGGGGCGGAGCGGCGTCGAGGCTGCGGCGATGAGGGATAGCGCGGCGAGGAGTGCCAGAATGACCTGCGAGACGAGCGGCAGGCCGAGATAGACTAGGGCGGGCCAGCGTGATGCCATGCTGCGGAAACGGGTATCGGCGAGCATGGGTAACAGCAGCGTATCGTGGGAGCCGAGGCGCTGGAGGGCGTCTCGTTCGGCGTCGTGGCGGGAATGGCCGTGGGCCTCCAGATGTTCGGTGAGGTCGGCGTGGTGGTCCGAGAGTTCCCGGACATAGCGGTTCACGCGGCGCGGCGAGATGCCGGCGCGAAGGAGGTCTTCGCGGAGGTCGACGAAATGGTCATGCATGACGGGGCGCCTCCAGAACGTTGGCGATGGCCCCGGTGAGCGTGCGCCAATGGGCCGAGAGGGCATCGAAGCGCTCGCGACCGGTGGGGGTGACGGAATAATAGACGCGGCTGCGGCCATTGATGGTCTGGCGGCGGGTGGAGAGGGCGCCGTCGCGCTCGAGCGTATGGAGCAGCGGATAGATGACGCCTTCGGCGAAGGTGAGTTGATCGGCGCTGGCCTCGCGGATGGCCTGCACCAATTCGTAACCATACATTTCCCGATCGCGCAGCAGGCGCAGGACCAGGAGTTCGGGGACGCCATTGAGGAAGGTGGATGGAGTGGGGGGCATGTTTATACCTATCGTTGATATGTATATGCCTTGCGGTGATAGGTATGTCAACCGAGGGCGGGTAGGAGGCCATTGGGCGAGCGAAGGCGGAGAGATCATCGGGCACCGGAGTTTCTTGCACGCGGCGCGGTGGCCACTGGGCCTATGAGGACGCGCCCGGAGGCACACTCAGCATTGTGATGGGCCGTGGGGGAACGGAGCCCCGCGGATAGCAGTTGGTCCCTCACATGAAAGGAGATTGACCATGGACCACAGCCATCACGTACGCCTTTCCAGCACTGAACTTACCCCGGCCATGCTTGAGGGCGCGACCATCTATGGTGTCGATGACGAAAAGGTCGGCACTGTTGATCACATCGACGGCGCCGGGATGGACAGCACCGCCATTGTCGATGTTGGCGGCTTCCTGGGTATCGGTGCCAAACCCGTTGCCCTGCCGCTGCGCGAACTTGACTTCATGCGCGACGAAGATGGCGAGGTTCATGCCATGACGTCGTGGACGAAGGACGAGCTCAAGGAGTTGCCGGAGCATCCGCGTCACTAGCGACATCTCCGACCGAGAAGAAAGGGCCCGGTTTGACCGGGCCCTTTTCTTGGGATGGCGCGGCGCTGAAAATCGAAGGGGCGCGCTTACTGTTCTGCCATGTATTGGGGTCCGGCATTCATAATGCCCGTGATTTGACAAGCGGCGATTTTCTTCTAGCTTTCCGGGCTTGCTTCCGAGGGACGCGGATGACGGACTGGTTATTTTCGAGCGGACGACATAGCCATGTCGCGGATTTCAACGATCGGGAGCGTTTGAGCTTTCGATATGGGGCTGCCAAGGCCTATCTGGAGGAGACGCTCGTCCTGCCAGGCCTTTGGCTTTATCGCAGCGAGGCTACGCCCGGCTGCCGCTTCAATATTGAAGTGGAAAGCGGGGAGCCGAGCACCGGAAGGCTTATTCTTGGCGCCATCCTGACCAGCCAGGGGATTGCCAGCCTCGAGGGCTGCGACGACCAGATGTGGCGTGAGGACGGGCGGGCCTATGTGATGACGCCGGTGGAGCGGCGGGCGCGCTACGAGATCGATGCGCATCGGGGATGGCGGGCCGTGTCGCTGCGGCTTGAGCCGGAGGCGCTGGAGCTGGTGGGTGGCGATTCAAACCTGCCTGATCTCTTCACGGATACGCTCGACAGGGGCAAGGACGATGTTCTGGGCATGGCGACCCTGCCGGCCAAGCTTCGTCTCGTGGCGCAGGAGCTGCTGCGACCGGCCTTTCGCGGGCCGATGAACCGCATTTTCCGCCAGGCCAAGGCGCTGGAATTTCTGGCCTATCAGTTCAGCGTGCTCGACCGGTCGCATTTGGCCGACGATACATTGCCGGCGCGCGACCTGGCGAAAGTGCGCATGGCGCGCGACCGGCTGCTGTTCGACCTGCGCGAGCCGCCCGACCTCGATGCGCTGGCGAAGGATGTCGGGCTTTCACCCAAGCGGCTCAATCGAGGCTTTCGCCAGCTCTATGGCACGACCGTGTTCGCCTTTCTGCGCGATGCCCGGCTCGATGCGGCGCGCGTGGCGCTGGAAGAAGGGACACCCTTGCCGCTCAAGCAATTGGCCTGGGAGCTGGGCTATGCGCAGGTGAGCAATTTCGTGACGGCCTTCCGCCGACGCTTTGGCGTGACGCCGGGGGCGTGGAAGCGGGGCGACGAAGAGGAAGAGGTCTAGCGCCGGGCCATTATGCCCGGCGGCAATGCTTATGCCCGTGAGGCGCTCGCGTTGAGTGCGTCAATCTAGTCCCCTAATTGGCAAAGCCGGTCCGCAAGGGCCGGTTTTTTCAATTGTGCCGGAGGGACGTATGGCGCGAGTAGCTTTTGGGACGCGGGTGCGGCGCCGGCAGAATAGGAAATGGCTCGGCTTTGGCCTGCTGTTGGCAACGACGGCACTGGTGATGGCGCCGCGCGTCGAGGCAGCCGGGGAAATTCTCGATCTCTCGCGACCGGACCTTGGCTGGATCTACTACGGCATTCCAGCAGTCAGCGCGGATGGCACCATTTTTGTCGGCAATGTCGATGACGTCCTGAACGGCCTCCGCAGCGTCTACTACGAAGCCGATGGCGGGGTGACCAGCCTAGGCAGCTTCGGAGGCAGCTATAGCGAAGCGCGGGGAATGTCTGGCGACGGGCGCTACATTGTAGGCCGGTCGCGCCTGCCTTCGGGCCATGACCGCGCATTCCGATGGGATGCGACGATGCTGACCATGCAGGACCTGGGCTTGCTCTATGTTGGTATTCCCAACGCGCAGATGGACGCCTGGGATGTGTCGGGAGACGGCAAGCGGGTCGTTGGAGGCTACAAGCGTCCCGGGATGACCCGCGCCTGGGCCTGGATCGAAGGCGCGACGACCGGGGAGGTCGGCAATGAGCAGATGTTCCGGCTCAATGGTCTGGATGACGCAGGTCACTGGGCAGCTCACGCAGTGTCGGACGATGGGAACTATGCGGCTGGGTACAGCGATGGCAATGCCACGCTGAGCCGAGCTGTTCGCTGGGACCTCAGGGGGTTGGAGGCCGGCGGCAGCAATGCAGACATAATCTTGGACCTCGGATCGCTGACCGGGGAAATGACGGGATCTTCGAGGGCGCTCGACATTTCGGCCGATGGGCGGGTCGTGGTTGGCCAGTCAAATGATGATGTTGGGCACCCAAAGGCATTCCGCTGGGTGGAGGGGGCAACCACTGGCGTTGTCGGCAATGTGCAGATGTACAATCTCGGGTCGCTGGGGAGCGACCCTTTCAACCACAGCGCGGCAAATGCGGTTTCACGAGACGGGACGATTGTCGTCGGGTGGAGTGATGCGGGACTTCCCCAGAGGCTGGCGTTTCGCTGGGTCGAGGAAACCGGCATGGAGTCAGTTCACGACTGGCTGGGACGCCATGGGGTGTCGGTGGAAGCCGACCAATATCTGATGGATGCGACCGCGGTTTCGGACGATGGCACCGTGGTTGCGGGTGTCATGGCTCTTCCGGATGGAAATGAGCGGGCCTATCTCGCGAGGGTTTCAGGACAGCCCGGCCCGGGGACCGGCCTGATGGATGTGGCGCAGTACAATGCCACGTTGCATGGCGCGGCGGGTATCGCCAGCGCCGGCGAATTCCTGACGTGGCTGCCGATGAATGGGGCGCACCACCGGCCCTTGATGCTGACGCCAAATCTTTCGGGCGACATGTGTGCCTGGGCGACGGGGGACTTTGCCCACTATGGCGAGAGTGGCGCGAATCTGGCGCTGGCGGAGACCGGGGCCTGTGTCGATCTGGCTGGTGGATCAGTGCGCCTCGGGGGCTCGATTGGCACGACTGCTTCTTGGCAGGCGCTGTCGCTGGGCGGGGCGGCCAATATGGTTGGGCAATATGTATTGGGCGAGGTGGATTGGCAGCCGGATGGCACGCCGCTGCTGTTGTCTGTGACAGGCATGTTGGGCGGGTGGCAGGCCAAGGTGGATCGGGCCTATTCCAATGGCGCGGCGACGGCGGTGTCGAGCGGGCAGACCAATGCCATGGGTGGCGTGGTGCGGGTGCGGGCGGATTGGCTGGAAGCGGCTGTCCTAGGCAATACCAGCTTTAATCCGTGGGCGTCGGTGTCGTTCGGCGCGCTGCATGTGGATGGGTATAGCGAAAGCGGCGGGCCATTTCCGGCGCGCTTTGCGGCGCAGAATCTTGGCCATACCGATATTCGCGTGGGCGTGACTGCGACTACCGAGTTTTCTAGCCAGACCAAATTGAGCACGACGCTGGAAGTGGCGCATCGCACCGGTACGGCGGCCTCGGCCGTGGGGCAGGTGGATGGGCTGTTCAGCTTCTCGCTCGGGGGCGGAACCTATGGTCAGACCTGGGGTCGGCTGGGGCTCGAACTCGATCACAAGATCAACGAAGCGGTGGCGCTGTCCGGTTCGGTGCATCTGGCGACCAATGGGCGCGATCCGACCGTGGCCATTTCGGCCGGTATCAAGGGAGCTTTCTGATGAAGTTTGGGATTTTGCTGGCCGCAGCGAGCCTGCTGATGGCGACCCCGGCTCTGGCACTGACGGCTGATGAGGCGGAGGCCGTGGTGACGGTCGTCGAGCAATTGGCGGCGGAAACGGGCGAGGGCATGGTCGCCGACGCTGCCGAGATCTTTTTCGACTATGACGCGCTCGGCACCAATCTGATCCCGGAGGCGGGGTTTGATCGGGCGAGTTGGACGATCGCTTATGACGCGGTGGCGAGCGGCTATATGGCGACGATCCCGCAGGATGAGTTCAACGCGATCTTTGAGGAGCCCCTGGCACGGCTGGCAGACTCGGCACTGCCGGACGACCAGAAGGCGATGATGCGTGAGCATATGGAAGGGCTGATTGCCGAGGCGCAGGCGGCGCGGGAACAGGGTATGGCCCATGCCGATGTGGTGCGGCCGCTCGAGGATCGGCTCCACACGCTGTTTTTCGGAGACTTCGGAGAATAGCGGCGTTCTTCGAATGGTGGGCCGCCACGCAGAAGACTGCGGGCGGCCCTTTTGTCATTCTGCCGGCTGCATGCGGGCAGTGCTGGAACTGGCCGGCATGAAGAAGATATAGGCGCCGATGAGGACGCCCGCGGCGGTGATCAGGGAGCCGACGGCGACCAGAGGTACGAAGCCGGTATTGCCCTTGAGCAGCAGATAGAGCGACACGGTCATGAGCAGCACGCCGAGCGTGTAGACCCAGAAATGCACGCGCGCCAGCATGCCCTCGGCCTTTGCAGGGTTGAGGGCGTAGTAGCCACCGAAGATAGCTGATGTGACCCAGCCGAGCAGGTTTATGTGGGCGTGGGCGCCAATAACGTCGTGGTTTTGGCTGATCGACATGATCAGGCCGAGACTGATCCCGACGATCAGAAACAGAATTCCGGCACGAAAGAACATGTGTGAGATCTTAGGCACGATTTTCTCCCCTCTTATTGCCCGCGGATCGTAAACTCCTCAACACCCGCGGGAGGGGCGAATAATACTGTTTTTCTAAGGGTTTCGCCAGCCGGGAGCGGTGGGCGGCGCGCCAACCTTACCGACCTTGCCAAGAGTTCATGCCGTCGCAATCTCGTGAAGAGTTTCCTATCGCTAGGGTCGTGTTGTTCCGGTTCTGCCGGTTTCCCATGCAAGGAAAAACACTATGACCTCCACCTCGATCAAAGCCCTCATGGCCGTCGTTGCGACTGCAATCGGTCTGAGCGCCGTGGCTCCCGCCATGGCCCAGCCGGCTCCACAGGCGCCGGACGCCGCGGTGACCCAGGAAGATGCCGGGCCGGGCAACCAGGCATTCCGTCCGCAAGGCGGTGGACCTCGCCAGCAGGGCGGCGGTGGCGCCGGCTTCTTGGATTTCTCGCGTGGTGGCGAGGGCATCGAGATTGCACTGGTGCGCCTCAGCCATCGTCTTGACCTGACCACGGAGCAGCAGGCGCTGTTCGACACGCTGAAAACTTCGGCACTGGCTGCGGCGGAGGATTTTGCGACTGCGACCGAAGGCCTGCGCCCGACGCCGCCGGCCGAGGGTGAAGAGCGCACGGTTCCGACCGTTGCGGAGCGCCTGGAAACGCGGATTGCCGTCGAAAAGGCGCACGTGGCGGCGCTTGAGGCGGTGCAGCCGTCCGTTGCGGCTTTCTTTGACAGTCTGACCGATGAGCAGAGGGCAGAGTTGATGCCGGCGCAGGGTGAGCATGGCCCGCGTGGGCAGCATGGCGGCCAGGGTCCGCGTGGTTTTGGCGGCAATAACCGCTAACCCCATTCCGGCTCCCGTGTCTCCTTCGGGCATGGGAGCCGACGAGCGGCGCGGTCCGCCCCCCGAACGACCTGCGTCGCGACAACCCCGGCTCTCAACAGCCGGGGTTGCTTTTGCTGGAGGCTTGTCTACCAATCGATCACTCTTTGACGGATCGATGATGACCAATCTGCCTCTGGACCCGGCGCGTATCCGCGCTCTCTTCCCCGCCTTTGCCGAGCCGAGCCTGCAGGGCCAGGCGTTTTTCGAGAATGCCGGTGGTTCCTATACTGCCAAGGCTGTGCTCGATCGGCTGGAGCATTACTATCGCGCGACCAAGGTGCAGCCCTATGGCGCCTATCCGGCTTCGATAGAAGCAGGGGAGGCGATGAACCTTGCCCATGAGCGCGTTGCGGCGGCGCTTGGTGTTTCGGCGGACTGGATCCACTTCGGGCCGTCTTCGTCGGCGAACAGCTATGTGCTGGGCAATGCCTTTGGCGGTTGGCTCAAGCCGGGCGATGCGATTGTCGTGACCAATCAGGACCATGAGGCGAATTCGGGCTCTTGGCGACGGTTGGCGCAGAGGGGCATCGAGGTCCGCGAGTGGAGCGTCGATGGGCAGACCGGTCGGCTGGCGCTGCCGGCACTGGATGCGGTGCTCGATGACAAGGTGAAGCTGGTTGCGGCGCCGCACTGCTCCAATGTCGTGGGTGAAATCAATCCGGTGGCTGAGATCGCGAAGCGCGCGCATGCTGTTGGTGCGGTGCTGGCGGTGGATGGGGTGAGCTATGCGCCGCATGGGCTGCCGGACCTCAGCGAGCTTGGGGCTGATATCTATCTGTTCTCGGCTTACAAGACCTACGGGCCGCATCAGGGCGTGATGGCGGTGCGGCCGGAACTGGCGATGCAATTGCCGAACCAAGGGCATTTTTTCAACGATGCCAAGCCGCGTTACCGGCTGACGCCGGCTGGGCCGGACCATGCACAAATCGCCGCTTCGGCGGGGATTGCGGATTATCTGGAGCAGGTGGCCGAGATTGCCGGGGGCGAGGGCAATCCGTTTCGGCGGGCGCATAAGGCGATGCGGGCGCAGGAAGTCGCGCTGGCGCGGCCGCTGCTCGACTATCTCAATGGGCGCAATGACGTGAACCTGGTGGGGCCGGGCGATGCGGAATTGCGCGCGCCGACGATTGCGCTGCGGCATCGCGAGCCGGGTGTCGAGGTCGCGAAGCGGTTGGCAAAGCACGGCATCATGGCTTCAGGTGGGAATTTTTACGCCTGGCGATTGATGGAGGCGCTGGGGATCGATCCGCAGCATGGGGTGTTGCGGCTTTCGTTCGTGCACTACACGAGCCCGGAGGAAATCCAGAGTCTCATCAAGGCTTTGGATGCGGAGCTTTAGAAGGGGATTCAGTTCCTCGGCGTTTGACGCCCAAAGAGAGATCCCCGCTTTCGCGGGGATGACGCCGTGGGTGGGTAACCGGCCCGGGACTTCCAAAGAGAAACAAGAAAAATGTCACGTCCACTCGCAGCCCTGCTTTTGCTGCTTTGCACCATGTTTTGGGGTTTTGCCTTTGTGGCCCAAAAGTCGGCCATGGGGTCGATCGGGCCGCTGAGTTTCGCCGGGGTGCGATATATTCTCGGCGGGCTGCTGGTGCTGCCGCTGGCGCTTGGTGAATGGCGGCGGCGCAAGGTGGAGCTGTCGCGTGCGCAGTGGATGCTGGTGGGCGTCTTGTGCTTTGCCTTCTTCATGGGGTCGTGGCTGCAGCAGGCGGGGCTGGCGACGACGACGGCGACCAATGGCGGGTTTCTGACGGGACTCTATGTCTTCTTTGTTCCGCTCATCGGCTATTTTGTCTTTCGTGTGCGGCCGCATTGGATTGTCTATGTCGGCGTGCCGCTGGCGCTGGTGGGGATCTATTTCCTCAATGGCGGCGGGCTTTCGAGCTTCAATGGCGGCGACTGGCTGATCGTGGGCAGCGCAGTGTTCTGGGCCATGCATGTGCTGACGCTGGGGCATCTGGCGAAGGAGACCGGGCTGCCGATTTTTGTTTCGGCGGTCAGCTTCCTCGTGGCGGGGACCGTGGCGCTGGTGATTGCCGTGCCGGTCGAGGCGCCGACGCTGGGGCAGATTTCGGACGTCTGGGTGCAGCTGGCTTATGCCGCGGTGCTGTCGACGGCCGTGGGGTTCACGTTGCAGGCGGTGGGGCAGCAATATGTGCCGCCGGCCAATGCGGCGATCATTTTGTCGGCCGAGAGCCTGTTTGCGGCGCTCGGCGGGGCCGTGGTGTTGGGGGATCGGTTGCCGGCCGTGGGCTATGCCGGGGCGGCGCTGCTGTTCGTGGCTATCGTCATGGTCGAGGCGGTGCCGGCGCTGCTTGAGCGCCGGAGGTTGCCGGAAGTCAGAGCTACGAACTGAGAGTCTGCTCGTAAACACTACTGCGGCGGCCAACTGCCGGCGTTTTCTGCGCTTCCGGTACTCACGTACTAATGTACGCTCCGTTCCGGTTCTCGAAAGCCACCGGCATTTGTCGCGCCGCAGCGTGTTTCCAAGCAGACTCTAGCGCTACTCGGTGTAGCGATACATCTGGTAGGTCTTGCAGACCACAAGCAGGGCGCAGCCGTGCAGTGTCATGTGGTTTTCGCTGTTCTGGGTCAGCGTGCCGGACAGGTTGTAGCCGAAAAGGCGGATGTCGCCCTTCCAGCGATTTGGGCCTGACTGGCGCATGTGGTCGGCCATGGGCCGGTTGAGATAGGGCTTGTACTGCTCGTTGTAGTCCACATCGCTCAGCCAGGTGAGGAGCCCGCAGAGCTGGGTGCCATCTCCGCACATTTCGAGCTGGAAGCGCGTATCCTTGCCTTCCAGCTCCCAGGTGCCGACCGGCGAGGCGAGGGCGGGCGTGGCGATCAAGGCGGCGAGGGCAAAGGCGAGGGTGCGGACGAAACGCATTGGCTGAAACTCTCTACTCGGTGAACCGAACATGGCTGGGCGAGCCTGAATGCTGGCTGAACGGCTTCATGCGTCCGTCATGTAATGTGCCTAGGCTGCAAATGCTCCGGGGCAGCCCATGCATGCCGGATGCGCCGTTCGCACCAGCCCCCAGGCCCGCGGACGCATTCCCCCGAGGCCATTCTGCCTCAACGCGTAGGCCTTGGCCGCCCCCCGGGCGGCCCTTTTTTGTGGACCGTCCAGAATAGTCCTCGCCCCAATGCGCGCGCTGCGCGAGAAAGGGCCGAAGCTTCTGAGGCGGACTATGGCCAAACTCTATTTTTCCTATGCCGCTATGAATGCCGGCAAGTCCACCTTGCTGCTGCAGGCTGCCTACAACTATCGCGAGCGCGGTATGCGGCCGCTCCTCTATACCTCGGCGCTTTATGTCGAGGACGGGATCGGGTTGATTTCGTCGCGCATTGGCATCAGCGAGCCGGCTGAGCTCTATTCGGCGGGGGACGATCTCTATCAGTCGATCCGCGACCAGCATGAAGAGTCCAAGGTCGATTGCGTCTTTGTCGACGAGGCGCAGTTTCTCGAGCGCGAGCAGGTGTGGCAGCTGGCGCGCGTTTCCGATCGGCTGCGCATTCCGGTGATGTGCTTTGGCCTGCGTACGGACTTCCAGGGCAAGCTCTTTCCCGGATCGATGGAACTGCTGGCCATTGCCGATGTGATGCGCGAAATTCGTACCATCTGCACCTGTGGCGCCAAGGCGACCATGGTTGTGCGGCAGAGCATGGATGGGCGCGTGCTGACCGATGGCGATCAGGTTTCGATCGAAAAATCCGTCTATCTCTCGCTGTGCCGCAAGCATTGGGAAGAGGCGGTCGGCCGGTGGCCGGTGAAAGGACCAGAATGAGCGAGACAGTGATGAGCGAACCGCTGGGGCAATTGACCATCCGCACCCTGGCCATGCCGGCCGATACCAATGCGGCGGGCGACATTTTTGGCGGCTGGGTGATGAGCCAGATGGACATTGCCGGGGCGATCGCCGCTGTCGAGCGCGTCAAGGGCAGGGTGGTGACGGTGGCGGTCGAGGCCATGACCTTCATCGCGCCGGTGAAAGTGGGCGACGTGCTCTGCGTCTATACCACCATCGAACGGATCGGCCGGACCTCGATCACCGTGGGGCTTGAGGCCTGGGTGCGGCGGCATGAACTGGACGACCGCAAGAAGGTCACCGAGGGACGCTTCGTTTATGTTTCTCTTGACGATAACGGCCAAAAGCGGGTGATCCCGCAAGGCTGACCAATTACATTCAGACTGCGTTCAGGCTGGACGAGCGACAAGGCGTATGAAGCGCTTTGGTGCTGGGGCAGGGCTATGAAATCTGACGTCATGACCGGTCGCCGTCTCCTAAGCTTTTGAATCCGTTCGGGGCCGGAACTCTTTGAAGACCGTACCCGTTTCTGCATCGTAACGAATTCCGCTCCGGGTTTTGAGCGTCAATCCCGGACGTGGTGGAAGAGGGAATAGTCATGAACCGCCATACCCGCAAAACCCTGCTTAACGTCGCGACGGCCATTGCTGTTGCCACCACCGCAGTCGTCGTGTTCCTGCCGGCAGCGCAGGCCGCGCCGGGGACCGTGACCAGCAATGTCAATGTGCGCTCGGGTCCGGGCACCAATTATGCCGTGGTCGACACCGTGCGCCGTGGGCAGCAGGTCGATGTGCAGCAGTGCCAGGGCTCCTGGTGCTATGTGTCCAAGCCCGGTCCCGATGGCTGGGTCTCGGCCACCTATCTTGCCGCTGGCGGTGGCCAGCCGGTTAATCCGAGCCAGCCGGGGATTTCTTTCGGCTTCAACCTCGGCCCCAATGGCCCGAACGTGAATATCGGCATCGGCAATCCGCAGCAGCCGCCGCGTCCGCCACGCCCGCCGGTGATCCAGCCGCTGCCTGAACCGGTGTATGATGAGGTTTGCTTCTATGACCGCACCAATTTCCGCGGCCAGAGCTTCTGCCTTGCCGCCGGCGACAGCGTGCGTGACCTTCGCGACTGGACCGATCGGATTTCCTCGATCGACAACCAGGGCGGCTATTCGGTGCAGGTTTGTTCGGAACCGAACTATCGTAGCTGCCGGACCTATACGACCAGCGCCAGCTCGCTGAATGATTTCGACGACTATGTTGCCTCGGTTCGCATTCGCTAATTAGTAAAAGCGGCGCTGTACAAAAGTACGGCGCCGCTTTTTCTTGCCCTTGGCCGCAACAAGGTGCCGAGATAAAGTCCCGCTGATTTTCACCTGGGGATTCTCTTTCCATGAAGCGCTTAAAGAGCTTGGCTCTCGCTATCGGTTTCGGGCTTTCCCTGCTTTCTCCGGTGGTAGCCGCGTCCGATGTCGGTTCGCATGGTTGGGCGCAGGTCGACCTGACGCTGCGCAAGGGGCCGGGGGCTGCGCATGACGTGGTCGGGACGATCGCTGAAGATAGTGCCATCCGCATTCTGCGCTGCCAGGTGACCTGGTGCCTCGTTGATGGCGATGGTGGCCGGGGCTGGACAAGCCTTGAAGCGCTGAGCTTTGGTGCTGGTCCCGAGGGGCCGTTGTTTCTCGTTCGTCCGGATTATCCGGAAGGTGGCCCGGGGACGGTGTGCCTCTATGAAGGCCGCAATTTCACCGGCGCCTCGCTCTGCGCGGGGGCCGGGCAGGTGTTCAATGACCTCAAGCTCTATGGCCAGGATAACCGTTTCTCGTCGGTCGAGATCACCGGGAATGTGTCGGCTGCGGCCTGCCGCGATCGGGGCTTCCAGTCCTATTGCGAACGGATCATCGAAAGCCAGCCGGTGTTGAACCGGTATCTGGCGCGCAACCTCTCTTCGATCCGCGTCTACTGACGGCGCTCAAAAATCTGACTGCAAAATCCCCGCGGAAGCGGGGATTTTTGTTTGCGAACGCAGAAGAGGGGGGCAGGGGCTAGCTGGCGATGTATTCGCGCAGCACTTCGGCCTCGTGCTCGACTTCCTCGATCTTGAGCTTGACCACGTCGCCGATGGAGATGATGCCGGTGAGGCGGTCGCCATCGACCACGGGCATATGGCGGATGCGGCGGTGGGTCATGCGCTCCATGACATCGGAAATGGCCGTGGTGCGGTCGCAGGTGACGACTGCCCGCGTCATGACGGAGCCGATGGACTGGGCGAGGGCCGCCGAGGGGTTCTTGCCCAATTGCCGGACGATATCGCGCTCGGAGAGGATGCCGACCACGCTCTCGCCGGTGCCGACGATGACGATGGCGCCTATATTGTGGCTGTTGAGCATGGCAACGGCATCGCCCAGCGTATCGCTGTCGCGCAGGGTGTGAACGGCCGTGCCCTTGAGTTGCAGGATGGTATCGACGATCATGGTCAGGTCCTCCTTGCGTTGGACCAATCGACACTCAGCCGAACGAGCTGGGAGTCGATCGGTGAGAGGAGTGTGAACCCGAAGCCGCTCAGCGGCAAGGCAGAAAAACGCTGGCGCGGGGGCCTGCCTGCGGCGTTTGGGCAGATGGACGGCATGGAGGGCTTCATGCCGCCTTTGAAACTTTTTCGCCCAAAGAACGTAGATATTTGCATGGGATCCAGCGCCCTGGCACAATGGCCGGTGCGCCACCCGGGCGGAGGCCATGATCATGGTTCGGTTTTTTGTGGCGCTGGTGTTTTTCCTGAGCAGTATCGGCATAGCGCAGCCGCAGGAGGCCACGCCCTGGCAGGCGACCGTGACCGGGCAAATCGAGGCGCTGCAAAGTGGCAATGCCGAGATCGCGCTCGGTCTGGCCAGTGCCGCATTTCGCGAGATTTATACCGATCCCGAACGGTTCCTTGCGGATGTGAAGCGATCTGGCTACGGGCCCATCGTTGAAGCGCGCTCGCATAGTTTTGGTGCTTACGAAAAGACCGAGAGCGGCGTGGTGCTGCAGGTGGTCAAGCTGGTGGGGCCGGACTTAGACCTCTATGAAGCCGTGTATCAATTGATGGACGAGCCGGGCCAGGGATGGCGGGTGCTCGGCGTCATACTGCGCAGGGTGCTAGGACGCGGGGCATAACGTCGCTGGCGCCATGATCGACGGCAGGGCAGAAAAAAGGCCGGCGCGAGGCCGGCCTGAGGACTTTGGAGAAAATACACGGCATGGAGGGCTTCATGCCGCGGGTATTGATCAGCGGGTCTTCGCCACTGACCAATTGGTGCGACGCTGACGCGTGGGCGTCGAAGTTGGAATACGGTTGCGCCAGACGAAGCGTCCGACTTCAAACAGCATAGTCAGGATGAGAATAGTGAGCGGGACCATGAAGATGGCCACCTGCGTATCGGGCTGCGCCGCGAGATCGGCGGCCAGGGAAGGCGTAACACCCGCGAGAAATGCGCCGGCAAGACCAAGTGCAGTGGCGAAGCCAGCGGCCACAGCCATCTTCACTTTCAGGCCCTTCCGCCCGCGAGACGAGAATAGTTGCATGGGATAGGCGTCTCATCGTTGTGGATGAGGGGAGGAAACCATGCAAATGGGGTTTTGCTGTGACGCAAGGGTGGCAGGCGTGAATTGTCACGCCGCGGTTACGAATGGCCAGAGGCCAGGCCGGCGGGATAGAGTATGTCGGCTACTCGGCGCAGCAGGGTGGCGAGGCTCTGGCGCAGGGACGGAATGGCGTCGAGGCGAGCTGCTTCCTGGCGGGCCCAAGCGCATTCAAGATCTGGGTCAAGCCAGGTCTGGCGATAGATGTCCTTGTAGAGATAGCTGGCGGGAATCATTGCTTAGTCCCTTTCGTATGAAAGTGTTGAATCGGTTCAATTTGGGGATGTGACATTCCTTGAACCGGTTCAAATGTGCGCTTCTTGCGGCGTTGGGTCAAGCGAAAATTGAACCGATACAAAAACTGTGATAGCGAGGGGGTGGAGGATATCAATGACTCAAGACAATCCGGTACGCCTTCGGGACGTGGCGCGGGTGGCGGGCGTGTCGCAGGGCACGGCGTCGAATGTGTTCAACCGGCCCGAAATCGTGCGGCAGGAAGTGCGCGAGCGGGTGGAGGCGGCGGCCAAGGAGCTCGGCTATGCCGGGCCAAGCCTGACGGGGCGATTGCTGCGGGCGGGCAAGATCAACGCCATTGGCGTGGCGACGGCGGAACCGCTGACCTACTTTTTCGAGGACCAGTGGGCGCGAACCATGATGGCGGCGATCGCCGCCGAGTGTGACAAGCAGGGCGCGGGGCTTTCCATCGTTTCGGCGATGAATCGCGGGCGACCGGCCTGGAATATCCAGAGTGCACTGGTCGATGGGCTGATCCTGCTCTGTGCGGAGGAGGGGCCGGCGCTGATTGGGCAGACGGAAAAGCGTGAGCTGCCATTTGTGGCGCTGGGGTTGGAAGAGAGCACTATCGATGCGCCGGGCGTCGGCATCGACAATCGGGATGGGGCGCGGCAGGCAGCGGAGCACCTGGTGGCGCTGGGGCACCGCAGGATTGCCATTCTCGGTATCGGGGAAAGCTGGAACGCGCTCTGGCCGACGCCCGAAGAAGTGTTGGCGACGCCATATCTGACTGTGCGGGACCGCGCGGAGGGCTATTGGGCAGGGCTGGCGACAGCAGGCATTGCGGCTGCGGATGTGCCCTATGCCGATACCGATGCCGAGCGGGAAACTGTGTGGGCGGCCATGAGCAGGTTGTTTGCGGCGGAGCGGCCGCCCACGGGTGTTCTGGCCATGTCGGATCGCGTGGCACTCTTTGCCATCGAGTGGCTCAAGGGCAATGGCCGGCGCGTGCCGGAGGATGTGTCCGTGGTCGGTTTCGACGGTATTCCGGAAGGAGCTGACACGCTGCCGGCGTTGACGACGGTGCAGCAGCCTTTTCAGGAACTGGCGGCCCGGGCGGTGGGCGCAATTCTGGGCGGCGAAGAGATTGCAGCACGAACTGTGCTGCCTTTGCCGCTCGTGGTGCGCGGCAGTACGGGGCCGGCGCCGAAGAGCGAGTTATGACTTTTCGATAACGGTGGTTTCGACTACACCAGCCACGGCTTAAATGGAGGCGGGCATGGCTTTTCTTTCCGATGCGCTGGGACGCGTAGCACCATCTGCGACTGTGGCGATCAGCCAGAAAGCGCGGGTGATGGCGCAGGAAGGCAAGGACATCATCGCCCTTTCCGCCGGCGAGCCGGATTTTGACACCCCGCTCCATGTCCGCGACGCTGCCAAGAAGGCGATGGACGAGGGCAAGACGCGCTACACCAATGTCGACGGCATTCCCGAACTGAAGGAAGCGGTTGCGCGCAAGTTCAAGCGCGACAATGGGCTCGATGTGACGGCAGCGGATTGCTTTGTCTCCTCGGGCGGCAAGCAGATCATTTTCAATGCGCTGATGGCGACGCTCAATCCGGGCGACGAGGTCGTCATTCCGGTGCCCTATTGGGTGAGCTATCCCGAAATCGTGCGGCTCTGTGGCGCGGATCCGGTTTTTGCCGTGGCGGATGCCTCGACGGGGTTCAAGCTGTCGCCGGAAGCATTGGAAGCGGCGATTACGCCCAAGACCAAGTGGCTGCTGCTTAATACGCCGTCGAACCCGACGGGCGCTGCCTATACGGCGGACGAATTGCGCGGTCTGGCCGATGTGCTGCTGCGCCATGAGCATGTGCACATTCTGACCGACGATATCTATGAAGTGCTGGTCTATGACGGCGGCACCTTCTCGACGATCGCGCAGGTGGAGCCGAAGCTGCAGCCACGCACGCTGACGATGAATGGCGTGTCGAAGTCGCATGCCATGACCGGCTGGCGCATTGGCTATTGCACAGGCCCACGGCCGCTGCTGGCGGCGATGACCAAGCTGCAGGGGCAGTCGACGTCGAACCCGACCTCGATCTCCCAGTGGGCGGCGGTAGCCGCGCTGGACGGGCCGCAGGAGTTTCTGGCGGACTGGCGCCGGGTGTTTCAGGAGCGCCGTGACCTGGTGGTGAAGGGGCTCAATGCCAATACCGGGCTCGATTGCCTGACGCCGGAGGGGGCGTTCTATGTGTTCCCGTCTTGCAAGCGGCTGCTGGGCAAGACCAGCGCGGGTGGCAAGGTGCTGAATACGGACGAGGATTTCGTCATGGCGCTGCTGGAAGAGACCGGCGTGGCGCTGGTGCATGGCGCGGCGTTTGGCCTGCCGGGACATTTCCGGCTGAGCTATGCGGCGAGTAATGCGGAGCTGGAAGAGGCGGTAAGGCGGATCCAGCAGTTCTGTGCGGGGATTAGCTGAGCATGGGCCTTGCCGTGTCGCTGCTTTTCGATGGCGCGACAACGGCGGCTGTTCGGGCGCTGTGGGAACGCTTGGCAGGGGCGGGGATCAGCTCCAGCATGATTGATCTCGGCTATCTACCCCATGTGACGTTGACTGTGGTGCAGGACGAAAACCTTGCGGGCGAACTCCAGCGCAAACTGACGCAGCAGGCGTGGGGCGAGGTTCGGGACATGGAAATCGGCCCAGCGGACCGGTTTGATGGCACCGATGTCGTTTGGCTTGGCTGCTCGGGAAATGAATTGCGGGCGATGCAGAGGGCTGTGTGTGGTCTCATCTCGCCTGACGAGATCGAGCCGCACTATCGGCCGGAGAGCTGGGTTCCGCATGTGACATTGCAGACGAGTGGCGATGCCGGGGCGGCTCGGGCGCTCGCTGAAGTGGTGTGGCCCGTGCAGATAAAGGCGCAAGCTGTGGCTGTCGACCTAATACGGTTCCGGCCGGTGGTGCCGCTGTGGCGTGCAGAATTGCGGGCTGTCGCTTAGCCAGAGACAGAGATCCCCGCTTTCGCGGGGATGACACTGTGGGTGTGGGGGCAACGCCGTTGGCGGCGTTGCCGGTCGAGGCTGATTAGCCCAGCAAGCTCGCAAAACTGAAGCTGGAGCCGGAATTGCTCGAGCTGCTGCCGGCGCTGAGCTGGTTGAACATCTCCAACAGCTTGTTCGACGTCGAGTAATTGGCGACGGCGGCTTCGTAGAGCTGGTCGGACCAGCCGGCGGCCTGGCGCTCTTCGGCGCTGAGCGAGGAAAAGGCCGAGATCACGTTCTGGCTGAAGGCGGTGGGGTCGCTCGACTGGGAGGCCGACTTGAGGCCGGCCATGAGCACCGAGCTCGACTTCGTGCGGAGCTGGGACTTTGCTGCGGCCACTTCCTGCGAGGTGAACTGGCCTTCCTCATCGAGAACGATGGCAGAGAGCGAACGGCTCGAAAGGCCCGACAGGTCGACATAGGTGCCGTTCGGGCTGGTCGGTTTGAAGCTCGGGATGCGGCCGGTGGCGTGAATTTCCTCGTAACGCTTGTCGAGCGCGGCGCGGGCATTGGTCGCCAGGGTCGCCATGGACTGATCGAGTGAGCCGCGGGTTTCCACCAGCTTGATATAGATGGCGACGGGATCGTCCTCGCCGGCCGAGGGCAGCTTCTTGGGATCGGTCTGCAGCTGCTTGAGGCCTTCGGTGACGGCGTCGCGAGAGGCCTTCCAGTCCTCGCTGGCCTTTTCCTCGGGGCCGAGGGCATCGAGGAAGGCGGCGGCAGCATTGTAGAGGCCGGTATAGTTGCCGGTGACCTGAGCGATCGAATGGGGGCCGGCGAGAGCGGCTTCGAAGCGGCGCTGCATTTCGAGCATGGCGGCTTCACTCTCTTCGGCTGAGAAGCTCTTGTCGCTGGCGATAGCGTAGATTTCGCGCGAGTCGAGGCTCGACAGGTCGAGGGCCAGTTCACCGTTTTGCAGGGGCGACTTGCGGCCGGCATCTTCGAGGAGCTTGGTCAGCTTGCTGCGCGCATCTGTGACGACGCTGGCATAGGACCGCTCGGCCAGCGCGGCCTTGGCGGCATCCGAAAGGGTAATGGATGTGGCAGCGCTCGTGGTGCTCGACGTCGTCGCAGACGTGGTCGAGGTCGTAGCAGCTGTCGTCGTGGTGGCCTGGCCCGACGTGGTAGTTGAATAGGCCGAATAGTAGGTGGCGGTTACGGCGACCATGGCGGCATCTCCTTGCTGCCAATGGTTAAGCAAGTGTTGTGCCTGAAAATTCGTTAGATTTTTCAATGGTATTTCGGCGCGCGATGTGTCGATCGGCAAAACTTGCCGGGCAGAATTGGCCGAAATTGCAGTTGTGTTTGGAAACAAAGAGGCCCCACCCGAGGGGATGGGTGGGGCCAGGGGCCTACGGCAAAGCCGCTGACCTTGGAGGGGCGGGGCACCACGTACCCCCGCCGTCACAAACACTATCGCGCGATGGCTGCGCGGGCACAAACGCGCAATCGGAAGGTCTGCCATGCAGATTTGCTGAAGGCAAAAAAAGAGGCTCCAACCGAAGTTGGAGCCTGATTGATAGGGCCGAAGCCAAATCTAAGTATGGCCCGACGCAAGGGAGGAGGATTTGCGCCAGTCCGGGTGGGCCCTGACCGAGGGAGGAGGATACGGTCAAAACCCGGTGCCGAGCGTCGCGGGTCCTAGGGAGGAGGAAAAGGAGCGGCGTCGCATCGACAAGACCGAATATAGATTTTGACCTTTTGGTCAGCAATGCGTTTCGTGACATGTCAGCTATGCATTAGGCACAGCGACAATCTGTCCAAAAATTGAGCAGCTTGTATGGAAGGGGCGACTACGAAAGGCGGGGTGCGCGGCGAGGCATTGTTACCCCCACCCTTGATCCCTCCCCACAAGGGGGAGGGAGACGCAGGAGCCGAGATGGCAGGCAGGTGCGAAGTCGGCCACGGGGTGGGAATGACACTGTGGGTGAGGGATGCGTCCTGCCGTCACCCTCGGGCTTGCCCCAAGGGCTCTCTACTTACCGCGGTGCCGCTAAGTGAAGTTTCCTCGGGTCACGCCCGAGGATGACGATCGGGGGAAGGGGCGGCGATCGGCCGAGGGCCGTTTGTGCGCGGGTGCCTGGCGACCAGTCAAAAAAAGAGGCTCCAACCGAAGTTGGAGCCTGATGACTGGGCCGAAGCCAAATCGAAAGTGGGGCAGAGGCAAGGGAGGAGGATATGCCATCTGCCGTGAGCCTTGGGTCTGGGAGGAGGATAGACCCGCAACTCGGTGTCGCGATACGGGGTCCGAGGGAGGAGGAGTTCGGAGCGCGTCTCAGCGACACGACCTATATGAACTCTACCAAGTTAGTCGGCAATCCCGGAACTGACATGTCAGCCATGCATTTTTGCAAGGGTGCTGAAAAAACCACAAACGGTCATGGCCGGGAAAGTCCGGTGGGCCGGGCTTTTCATGGAGGGCAGAGCGCGTTTTGGAAAAGAAAAGGCTTCGCCCGAGGGGAGAGCGAAGCCTTAGGAGGGTCGGGCCGAAGCCCGTAGGAGGGAACGCAGCGCGATGCAAGGGAGGAGGAGAAACATTCGCGCTGTGATGTGCTCGATATATGGGCGCGATGCTCATTCGCCAACCAGGTGTCTGACATGTCAGATATGCAGTTCGCGCATGTCATGTAAAAATCATCAATGATTTCAATGATAAGGCGAGAGGGTGCGGCGGGCTGCCGCAGCCCGTTTTTTGATCTATTGCTCGAATGCACCTGCCAAAACACTGCGCAGGGTCATTCCGTCGATCAGTTTTATGTCGTCGAGCTGCCAGGAATCGCTGCCGGTGGCGGCAGGAATCAGCACGAGGTGATCGGCGTAATTGGCGTCGGGCGAACTGGTGAAGCTGTAGCGAGATCTCGACGAGAGTCTTTCCCGCGTCCTCGGCGATCGTGCCGACCTCGCAGCCGTCGGCGTAGTCGGGCCAGCTCCGCCAGGGCAGGCCATCGCCCAAGGGCGGTTTTTCGTCGGGAGTGGCGGCCTGGATCTCGGCATTTTTCGCCTCGGCTTCGGCGATGACTTTTGCAAGGTCCGGCGTCAGGGCCGCCTCGATGGCCGACATGTCGTTGTCGATGCCGCCCTTGCAGAAGGCGGCGCCGAAATCGGCGGGCGTGGGTTCGGCGGCAATAGTCGTGGTGGGCAGCAGAAAGAGGGCGGCGAGCGCCAGCGTGGATGTCTTCATGATGTGTCCCCAATCACCAAGGTGAGGGGAGATTACACCGCGGCTTCAAATCCGGCGATGGCCGATTCGAGCTCGCCGAGATGGGCTATGCGGGCATAGCGCGGGTTGTTTTCGGGCTCGTCGGCGCGCTCATAGGACCAGGTGAGGTCGTGGGGCACATAGACGGCGTAGGCGCCGGCTTCGAGCGGGGGGATGACGTCGGAACGCAGGGAATTGCCGGCCATGAGCGTGTGCTCAGGGCCTTCGGTGTGGCGGGCGAAAATGCGGCGATAGGTTTCCGCGTTCTTGTCAGCGACGATCTCGATGGCGGCGAAGTATTCGGCAAGGCCGGAGGCGGCGAGCTTTCGCTCCTGATCGAAGATGTCGCCCTTGGTGACCAGGATCAGGCGGTAGCGATCCCCGAGGGATTCGAGGGCCTGGTCAACATAGGGCAGGGTTTCGATGGGGTAGGTGAGGAGTTCGCGGCCGGCGGCGAGGATTTCGGCGATGACCGTGCCGGGGACACGGTGATCGGTGACGTCGAGGGCGGTTTCGACCATGGAGAGGGCGAACCCCTTCATTCCGAAGCCGTAGAATTGCAGGTTTTTTGTCACCGAGGCGATCAGGCGATCGGTGAGGTCGGGCGCGTCGGTGTAGTCCTTGAGGAGTTCGGTGAAGCGCTGCTCGGTCAGGCGGAAGAACTGCTCGTTTTGCCAGAGGGTGTCATCGGCATCGAGGGCGATGGTGGTGATGCGGGGCATGGTGTGCTCTACATACTGTAGGTCGTCCGGGGACATCTAAATGTCAGCCCAATGGGAAGAAATACGTGGTTTTCGAAGCCCGGGAGAATTCTTTCGCTTTGAAACATGGATTGAGGCGCAAGTCGCGGACGGGCGGGCTGCGAAACTAGCGGTAAGTTCTCCATACCTTGGCGCTTCCGCTTTTAGCGAAAACATGTACCGGCATCTCGAAACCGGGGAAGTATGGCGGCTAGTCGGGCCGGACTTCCCCTTTACGGGTCTGTTCGAGCTTGTTGAACATCCTTCAGGTATCGAGACACCAAGAGCGCGGCCAGCCTAGAAGCTCCATTCCCTGGCTTTGGACACCAAGAAGTCGCGGAAGACGCCGACGCGCTTGGAGTTTTTGAGGGCCGGCGGATAGACGAAATAGGCTTCGTAGGCCGGGAGTTCGACTTCGGCGAGGACCTGGGTGAGGCCGTCTTCCTTTTCCGTCACATAGGCCGGGAGCATGGCGATGCCGATGCCGGCGCGGCAGGCCTGCATCATGCCGTAGATTGCATTGACCTTGAGGACGGCGCGACGGGGGCTCGATTCCGAGCGGCCCATGCGTTCGAGGAAGTTGATGTCGCCGAGATAGGAGGGGACGGGTTCACCGAAGCTGATGATGCGGTGATTGTCGAGATCTTCGAGCGTCCGCGGCATGCCATGCTCGTCGATATAGCTGTTGCTGGCATAGAAGTGGTTGTGGACGGTGAAGAGCTTGCGCTGGATCATTTCCGACTGGTTCGGACGATGCAGGCGAATGGCCACGTCGGCCTCGCGCATGGCGAGGTCGAGCTCGGAGTCGTTGAGGCGGATTTCGAGCTGGATCAGCGGATAGAGTTTCAGGAACTCGTCGAGCCGCGAGGATAGCCAGGTGGAGCCGATGCCGACGGTGGTCGTGACGATGAGCGGGCCAGTCGGTTCGTCCTGGCTCTCGGACATCTGCGTTTCGACCTGCTGCAACTCCCAATGCATGCGGTGTGCAGTGCGGAAGAGCTGTTCGCCGACTTCGGTGAGGACGAGGCCGCGGGCGTGGCGGATGAAGAGTTTGAGACCAAGATCGTCTTCAAGCGCCGAAATCTGGCGGCTGACGGCCGATTGGCTCATGCCCAGCTTTTCAGCTGCATGCGTGAAACTGCCCGACTCGGCGGCCGTGTGGAAAATCCGGAGCTTGTCCCAATCGAGCATTTTCGTGACGCTTTCTCGTTGATGGTCAGCCTGTCAGCTGCAGTCGGCCCGACTTAGCGAAAAGTCGGGCACGCATTATGACGATGTTCCACTTTTCACAGAACATAAAGTCGCAGCCTATTCTGCCGCTTCGGCAAGTTCGTTTTCGGCAAGGTAGCGCTCGGCATCGAGCGCGGCCATGCAGCCCATGCCGGCAGCGGTAACCGCCTGGCGATAGACATCGTCGGTAACGTCGCCGGCGGCGAAGACGCCGGGAATATTGGTTTCGGTTGTGCCGGGCTTCACCTGCAGGTAGCCACCGGCCTTCATGTCGAGCTTGCCGGCAAAGATAGAGGTGGCCGGAGCATGGCCGATAGCGACGAAGACGCCGTCGATCTTCTGCTCGTAAGTGCGTCCGGTCGAGTTGTCTTTGAGGGTTACCGAATTGACCGAGGGCGGCATGGCCGAGCCGCCGACTTCGACGACTTCGGTGTGCCAGCGCACTTCGACCTTGGGGTGCTTGAAGAGGCGCTGCTGCAGGATGCGCTCGGCGCGGAACTCGCCGCGGCGGTGCACCACAATCACCTTCTCGGCGAAATTGGTGAGGAAGAGGGCTTCTTCGACGGCCGTATTGCCGCCGCCGACCACGAGCACTTCCTTGCCGCGATAGAAGAAGCCATCGCAGGTGGCGCAGGCGGAAACGCCAAAGCCCTGGAACTTCTGCTCGGAGGGCAGGCCAAGCCACTTGGCCTGGGCACCGGTGGCGATGATCAGGGAATCGGCGGTGTAGGTGTCGCCGCTGTCACCGGTCAGCACGAAGGGACGGCGATCGAAATCGACATGGGTGATGATGTCGTTGACCATCTTGGTGCCGACATGTTCGGCCTGCGCCTTCATCTGGTCCATGAGCCAGGGGCCCTGGATGACATCGGCAAAGCCGGGATAGTTCTCGACATCGGTGGTGATGGTGAGCTGGCCACCAGGCTGAAGGCCTTGAATCATCACAGGTTCGAGCATGGCGCGTGCGGCATAGATGGCGGCAGTGTAGCCAGCCGGACCGGAACCAATGATGATGACTTTCGCGTGCATCGCGACGCCTCTTCGACAATAAGGAAAATTCCCTCGGACCCTAATTAAGGGCCGAAGGCGATAGGTTTCAAGGCACTCATGACAACGGGCCCCAGTCGGGGCCCGCGAAATTGCCGGAAAGACACAGGATATTGTGTCTGTGCCTAAATCTTAGGCGTCAAACATACTTGATCTTGACGATCTCGTAGCTGCGCGCGCCGCCCGGTGCGGCGACTTCGAACGAATCGCCTTCGGCCTTGCCGATCATGGCGCGGGCGATGGGCGAGGAAATGGAGATGCGGCCGGCGGAAGCGTCGGCTTCCGGATCACCCACGACCTGGTAGGTCTTTTCCTCTTCGGTGTCCTCATCAAGATAGGTAACCGTGGCGCCGAACTTCACCGACGAGCCGGAGAGCTTGGAGACATCGATGATGTCGGCGAGGGCGAGAATGGTCTCGAGTTCCTTGATGCGGCCTTCGTTGAGGCTCTGCTGTTCCTTGGCGGCCGAATATTCAGCGTTTTCAGACAGATCTCCGTGAGCACGCGCTTCGGCAATGGCGTCGATGATGCGACGGCGTTCATTGGCAGTGCGGTGCTCGAATTCGGCAGTCAGGGTCTTGTGGCCCTGTACGGTCATCGGGATCTTGTCCATGTCGTCTTGCCTCCAATGGGCTTCAGGCAAATGAATCCGGCGCGCCTTGGTCTTTCCCCCGGAAAGACCGCCGCGCGCCATGATAGGTTGTGGTTGGAGCGCACCCTTTTGGATGCCACTCTGCATGATGTTCCCCGCCAAACGCCGTTCGGCCAACGCTTCACGATAAGTTTTGGGGGAGACAGGAGCCAACTTGCCCGCACGGCGCGTTCCGGTCAAGCGGGTGTGTGAGAATGAGATATTCGCTTCGCTCGCCCATTCAAGGGTGTGGTCCGCAAAAGCTTGGAAAGGCCGGTCGTCGTGCAGAAATCTCTCCCCATTCTTCCGCTTTTCGTTTCGGGTTTCGTGTTGGCGACGACGATTCCCGGCCTTGCCCAGACGGTGGAAAGCAGCGCGGGTCCGCTACGCGCCACTGTGCTGGCGGAAGGGCTTGATCACCCCTGGGCGCTAGCCTTTCTACCGGACGGAAGGTTTCTCGTGACGGAGCGCAGCGGGCGACTGGTGCTGATCGAGAGTGGCGTGGTGAGCGGGTCTGTCGAAGGCGTGCCCAATGTCGTGGCGCGGGGGCAGGGTGGGCTGCTCGATCTGGCGCTGGCGCCGGACTTTGAAACCAGCGGAAAGATCTACCTGACCTATGCCGAGCCCGCGGAGGATGCTGGATTGCAGCGGGGCACGGGCACGGCCGTGATGGCGGCAAAACTGGTGCTGACCAATGGCGGAGGCGGGCAGCTGGAGGATCAGAGGGTGATCTTCCGCATGAATAATTTCGACAATTCGACACGTCACTTCGGTTCGCGCATTGCCATTGCGCCAGACGGAAACCTGTTTGTGACGCTGGGTGAGCGCGGCAGCATGGAGCGGGCGCAGGACCCGATGGATCTCGCCGGTGGCATTGTGCGGATTGCACCCGATGGCAGCGTGCCGGAGGACAATCCCAAGCCGGAAGGCTGGGCGCCGGAGTTCTGGAGCATTGGGCATCGCAATCCGCAGGGGGCGACCATTCGGCCGGATGACGGTGTGCTGTTTACGGTGGAGCATGGCGCGCGCGGGGGCGACGAAGTGAACATGCCGACGGCCGGCGACAACTTCGGCTGGCCGATCATTACCTATGGGGTCGACTATTCGGGCGTGAAGATTGGCGAAGGGACCGAGAAGGAGGGGCTGGAGCAGCCGATCCACTATTGGGATCCGTCCATTTCGCCTTCTGGGCTCGATTTTTACCAGGGCAGCCTGCTGCCGGACTGGCAGGGTGACCTGCTGGTTGGCGGGCTCAGCGGCAATGTGCTGGTGCGGCTCGATATGGAGGGAGACGCGGTAGCCGGCGAGGAGCGGCTGTTCGCAGGGCAGCTGGGCCGTATTCGTGACGTGCGGGTTGGTTCCGATGGGGCGGTGTACCTGCTCACCGACGAAGACAATGGACGACTGATCCGCGTTGCGCCTGAAGGCAAGTAATCGTCCAAAGCAAAAGGCGCGCCCGGCATGCGGACGCGCCCGACAATTTAGTCCTGGCCTGTGGCTCAGCTGGCCGTCAGGTTATCGGCTGCCGACTTGCCAGTCCGCTTGTCCTTGACGATCTCGTAGGAGACCTTCTGGCCTTCATCGAGACCATTCAGGCCCGAACGCTGGACGGCAGAAATGTGGACGAACACGTCGGCCCCACCTTCATCCGGCTGAATAAAACCATAACCCTTTTGGCCATTGAACCACTTAACGGTGCCCGTTGCCATGATGCGCGTTCCCTCGTGCAGTCGCTGCAATAAGATCCCGATCGATGCACCCGATCCAGATCTCAACTATTATCGAATTGTCGGAAAGTGACGTCTGCATAGGCGAATGGCAATTCGCGTTAAATGATCAGTCGGCCGCAATATTCGATCCGTTCACCGTAGCGTGAAACGCAATCCACATCAATATGTGCTTTTTCCAACACAAAGCGCCCGGCAGAATTCCATTTCTGCCAGGTGTCGAACAAGGTCACGACCGCAACGTTTCGGTGCCCGAGTAAGGCCGAAACAGAGGCGCGAGGCGGGCCGGCGATTCCACCGGGGCGTCTCCTGCGCCGTGGAGCATATTGCTCCGCATTTATGTCCAAGAGTGTAACGCAGCATGACAGGGAGAAAAACCCTTCATGGTGATGTGACGCCGATGTTCAGCGTTTTTTCTTGCCAATTCGCCGCTTTTCCGGCAAATCCCGCCCGCTGCGCATTGGGCGCGGTTCCTCGAAAGTCATGTCGTCTTGACCAAGACGTTTTACTCTTCCGGCGATGTCATTGCCGACCGGCGCGCGGATTATGCCCGTATGCTGGCCGAAGGTGGTGACCATGCTGCCGCCGCTGAACTAATGGATCAGGCGCTGGAAATTGCGCCGGAATGGGCCGCAGGCTGGGACCTGCTCGGCAGCTTTCACGAAAAGGCTGACAATGTTGCTGGGGCGATATCGGCCTGGCGGCGGCTTGAGGCACTGGATGACGACGGCGTTTTCGGCGCGCGGCTGAAGCTTGCGGCGCACAATGCCGGCGCGGCGGGCGAGGGCACGGCGGTAAGCTATGTCGAAGCCCTGTTCGACCAATATGCGCCCCAGTTCGAGGACGCCCTGGTGGGCAAGCTCGGCTATCGCGTGCCGGAAATGCTCGATGCGCTGGTGGTCGAAGAGATGGCTGCGCTGGGGATCGAACGGTTTTCAAAGGCGATCGACCTTGGCTGCGGCACGGGGCTGATGGGCGAGAAGCTGCGCGAGAAGGTGGTCTTTCTTGAAGGCGTCGATATTTCGGCCGCGATGATCGCCGAGACCGCCCGCAAGGGGATTTATGACAATCTGCAGAAGGCTGAACTGGTGGCAGCGCTGAATGCGCGCCGGGCCGAGGCTGACCTGATGACGGCGGCGGATGTCTTCATTTATTGCGGCGATCTGCAGCCGGTGCTGGCGGCCTTGGTGCCGGCGCTGAAGCCGGGTGGGCTCGTGGCCTTTTCGCTCGAGGCGCATGACGGGGAAGAGGCACTCTTCCTGCGACCGAGCCTGCGCTATGCCCATGGCGTCGCGGCGACGCGGGATGCGCTGGTGGTGGCTGGGCTCGAAGTGCTGCGGTTTGAGACGGCTACCTTGCGGCAGGACCGTGGGGCGCCGATCACCGGCATTCTGGTTTTGGCGCGGAAGCCCGCGGTGGAACTGACGGCAGCCAATGATGGGGCCTCTGACGGCGACGTCGCGGCCTAGTCAAAGTCCTCGCAGCAAGGCACAAAGAGGCTTCTTACTGGAGACCTCTTCATGAATACGATCCGCCACGATTTTCGCTCGGACACGGTGACGCGGCCGAGCGCCGGCATGCGCGCGGCCATGGCTGCGGCCGAGGTGGGCGACGATGTGTTTGGCGATGATCCCACGGTCAATCTGCTGGAGCAGAAGATGGCCGGTATGCTCAAAAAGGACGCCGCCCTGTTCGTTCCTTCGGGGACAATGTCCAATCTGCTGGCGCTGATGAGCCATTGCGGGCGCGGGGACGAGTTCATTGCCGGTCAGAAGGCGCATCTCTACGTCAACGAGGCCGGCGGCGCCGCTGTGCTGGGGTCGATCCAGCCGCAGCCGATTGCCCACCAGGCGGACGGCACCATGGCGCTTGAAGAGATCGAGGCCGCCATCAAGCCCGACGACAGCCACTATGCACGTACGCGCGTGATTGCGCTCGAAAACACGTTCGGCGGACGGGTTTTGCCTGTTGGCTATATGTTGGGCGCGGCGGAGATCGCCCAGCGGCATGGATTGGGCCTGCATCTGGATGGCGCGCGGGCGTTCAATGCAGCGGTGCAGCTGGGCATGGATATCGCCGATTTTTCCGCCCCGTTCGACACGGTTTCGATTTGTCTTTCAAAAGGGTTGGGGGCGCCAGTTGGATCGGTGCTGATTGGCCGGCGCGACCTGATCGATATCGCGCGCCGTCATCGCAAGATGCTGGGCGGCGGGCTGCGCCAGTCAGGTATTCTGGCGGCGGCGGGCATATATGCGCTGGAGCACAATGTTGCGCGGCTGGCCGACGATCATCGGCGCGCCAAGCGGCTGGCCGAGGGGCTTTCGCGGCATGGTGCGCTAAGCGTGAGCGCACCCGATACCAACATTCTTTGGGTTGGCGCAGATGGTAGCATTGCCGAGCGGTTTGACGCCTATCTCGCCGAGAAGGGTATTGGCGTTATCGGCCGCTACGGGCAGCAGCGCTGGGTGACGCATCTCGATGTGAGCGACGACGATGTCGAGGGTGCGCTGGCGCTTGTCGACAAGTTCTTCGCGAATTGAGGTGAAACGCCCGGGGAAACCCGGGCGTTTCGCGTTTCAGCCTTTTTGCCAGAAGGCGTGGAGGCCTTTTATGTCGGCCGAGGTGAGGAGCGGCATGGCGGCCGAGAGTTTTTCGACTGGCCAATCCCACCAAGCCATTTCAAGCAGCAGGGCGATGTCCTCATCCGCAAAACGCTTGCGGATGGGCTTTGCCGGATTGCCGCCGACGATGGTGTAGGGCTCGACGTCCTTGGTCACCAAGGCGCGGGTACCGATGACGGCGCCGTGGCCGACGGTGATCCCCGGCATGATGATGGCTTCCGAGCCGATCCAGACATCGTTGCCGATGACCGTGTCACCGGCGGGCTGAAAGGCGTTGTTGGCGCCGGCAAATTCAGGCGCTTCGGGGACGAAGGCGAAGGGGAAAGTGCTGACCCAGTCGTTTCGGTGGCCCTGATTGCCAGCCATGATGAAGGCGGCGCCGGAACCGATGGAGCAGAAGGCGCCGACGCGGAGGCGATCGACGCCGGGTGTCGTCATCAGGTAACGGGCGCAGTCATCAAAGCTGTGGCCGTGATAATAGCCGGAATAATAGCTGTATCGACCGACCACGATGTTTGGGTTCGTGACCTGACGGTCGAGCGGAATGCCGAGGAACGGGCTTTCGAAATAGTTGGACATGATTGATCCATGAAGGTGCAGCCCCGGTTGGGGCGCGAGTGTTGCAGACTGTTTGGGAAACCGGCGGGCGCGCAGCATCGAACGCCGGCGTGTGAGGCCGGTTTGAAGGCGTTCCCTCGGCGCGTGTCAGGCGCGCAGGAACGCTATGGAGCTGCTTCGGTCTGCCAACTTCATGGTGCGCTTTGGTTAGCGCAAAGCTGGGAAGTCGTCGAGTAGAAAGCAAAATCCCCGCTTTCGCGGGGATTTTTCAGGTCAGTCGAAGTGACGTGTCCGCTCAGGCCACGAAATATTCCTGCAGGGCACGGACCTGGAGGCCGCCCTGGCGGAGGGCGACTATGCCTTCCACGGCGGCGAGGGCGCCGTCGATGGTCGTGTAGTAGGGGATTTTCGCCAGAAGCGCGGTGCGGCGGATGTCGCGGCTGTCGGAGATCGACTTGAGGCCGTCCGTGGTGTTGATCACCAGTTGCACGCCGCCGTTCTTCATCGAGTCGACGATATGCGGGCGGCCTTCGAGCACCTTGTTGATCTTGGTCGCGGGGACGTTGTTATCAACGAGGTAGCGCTGGGTGCCGCCAGTGGCGAGGATTTCGAAGCCGGCTTCGACGAGATGGCGAGCCATGTCGACGATGTACTGCTTGTCATCGTCGCGGACCGAGATGAAGGCCTTGCCGGAGGTCGGGACCTTCTGGCCGGCGCCCATCTGGGACTTGGCGAAGGCGATGGCGAAATCGAGGTC
Source organism: Devosia sp. (assembly GCF_024707125.1). Taxonomy (GTDB): domain Bacteria; phylum Pseudomonadota; class Alphaproteobacteria; order Rhizobiales; family Devosiaceae; genus Devosia. The sequence continues at coordinate 99,010 of NZ_JANQAH010000008.1, read as the reverse complement.
GAGGCCGATGACTTCACCGGTCGACTTCATTTCAGGGCCGAGAACCGTGTCGACGCCGGGGAAGCGGTTGAACGGGAAGACGGCTTCCTTGACCGCGATATGCTTGAGCTTCTTCTCGGTGAGATTGAAGCTGGCAAGGCTTTCGCCGGCCATGACGCGCGAGGCGATCTTGGCGATGGGTTCGCCGATGACCTTGGCTACGAAGGGTACCGTGCGCGAGGCGCGCGGGTTCACTTCGATGAGGTAGATCGTGTCGTCCTTATAGGCGAACTGCACGTTCATCAGGCCGCCGACCTTGAGCGCAAAGGCGAGCTCGGTGGTCTGGCGCTTGAGTTCAGCGATAACCTCGGGCGGCAGGCTGCGCGGGGGCAGGGAGCAGGCGCTATCGCCGGAGTGAATGCCGGCTTCTTCGATGTGCTCCATGATGCCGGCCACGAAGACATCCTTGCCATCGCAAAGGGCGTCGACGTCGATTTCGATGGCGCCGGAGAGGTAGGCGTCGAACAGCAGCGGGTTGTCGGAGAGGACCGAATTGATCTGGCCGGTCTTGTCGTTCGGGTAGCGCTGCAGAATATCGGGCGGAACGAGGCCGGTCAGGGTGTCCTGAACATAGCGCTCGAATTCGGCCGCCGAGTGGACGATGGCCATGGCGCGGCCGCCGAGCACGTAGGACGGGCGGATGACCAGCGGATAGCCCAGGCGCTCGGCAACAAGACGAGCCTGTTCAAGGCTATAGGCGATTCCGTTCTTGGGCTGAGTCAGCTCCAGCTTGTTGAGGAGCTTCATGAACAGGTCGCGGTCTTCGGCGAGATCGATGGCGTCGGGCTGGGTGCCGAGGATCGGCACGCCGGCCTTCTGCACGGCTTCGGCGAGGTTGAGCGGGGTCTGGCCGCCGAACTGCACGATGACGCCGTGAAGGGTGCCGTTCTGCTTTTCGGTCAGCAGGATTTCGATCACGTCTTCTTCGGTCAGCGGCTCGAAATAGAGGCGATCGGAAGTGTCGTAATCGGTCGAAACGGTTTCCGGATTGCAGTTGACCATGATGGTTTCGTAGCCGGCATCGGCCAGCGCGAAGGCTGCATGGCAGCAGCAATAGTCGAACTCGATGCCCTGGCCGATACGGTTGGGGCCGCCGCCGAGGATGACGACCTTCTTGCGATCGGAGGGGCGTGCTTCGTCATCGACCTTGCCTGCGAAGGGGGCTTCGTAGGTCGAGTACATGTAGGCGGTGGGCGAAGCGAATTCGGCCGCGGAGGTGTCGATGCGCTTGTAGGCGGGGCGCACTTCGAGGCTGTGGCGCAGCTTGCGGACGTCAGAGGTCTTGAGGCCGGCGAGCTGGGCCAGACGGGCGTCGGAGAAGCCCATGGATTTCAGCTGGCGCAGCGAGGCGGCTTCCTGGGGGAGGCCGAACTGCTTGACCTTGGCTTCCATGTCGACGATGCCGCGCATCTGCTCGAGGAACCAGGGGTCGATCTTGCAGGCTTCGAAAATGTCTTCGTTGGAGACGCCTAGACGCATGGCTTCGGCGACGTGGAGAAGACGGTTCGGCGTCGGGGTGCCGAGGGCGGCCTTGATGGCGTTCTTGTCTTCGCCCTCGCCGAGGCCGGGAATGCCGATCTCGTTGAGGCCGGTGAGACCGGTTTCGAGCGAGCGAAGGGCCTTTTGCAGCGATTCCTGGAAGGTGCGACCGATAGCCATGGCTTCGCCGACCGACTTCATGGAGGTGGTCAGGCGGTTGTCGGCGCCGGGGAACTTTTCGAAGGCAAAGCGCGGGATCTTGGTGACGACATAGTCGATGGTCGGCTCGAAGGAGGCCGGGGTGGCGCCGCCGGTGATGTCGTTTTCGAGTTCATCGAGCGTGTAGCCGACGGCGAGGCGCGCGGCGACCTTGGCAATCGGGAAGCCGGTGGCCTTGGAGGCCAGCGCCGAGGAGCGCGACACACGCGGGTTCATTTCGATGACGACCATGCGGCCGTCCTTGGGGTTGATGCCGAACTGGACGTTGGAGCCGCCGGTTTCGACGCCGATCTCGCGCAGGACCGCCAGCGAGGCGTCGCGCATGATCTGATATTCCTTGTCGGTCAGGGTCAGGGCCGGGGCGACAGTGATGGAGTCGCCGGTGTGCACGCCCATGGGATCGATGTTTTCGATCGAGCAGATGATGATGCAGTTGTCCTTCTTATCGCGGACAACCTCCATCTCGTATTCCTTCCAGCCGAGAACGGATTCTTCGACAAGGACTTCGTTGGTGGGGGAGGCGTCGACACCGCTTTCGACGATGGCGAGATATTCTTCGCGATTGTAGGCAATGCCGCCGCCGGTGCCGCCGAGGGTGAAGCTGGGGCGGATGATGCAGGGGAGGCCAATGACCTCAAGCGCCTGCAGAGCTTCGATGGTGTTGTGAGCGAGCATGGAGCGCGGGGTGTCGAGCCCGATCTTCTTCATGGCGTCGCGGAAGAGTTCGCGGTCTTCGGCCTTGTCGATGGCTTCGGCGGTCGCGCCGATCATCTCGACGTTGAATTTGTCGAGCACGCCCATTTTGCGCAGGGACAGGGCGCAGTTCAGAGCCGTCTGACCGCCCATGGTGGGGAGGAGCGCATCGGGGCGTTCCTTCTCGATGATCTTTGCCACCACTTCGGGGGTGATGGGCTCCATATAGGTGGCGTCGGCGAGATCCGGGTCGGTCATGATCGTTGCCGGATTGGAGTTCACCAGAATGATCCGGTAGCCCTCTTCCTTCAGCGCCTTACAGGCCTGGGTGCCGGAATAGTCGAACTCGCAAGCCTGCCCGATGATGATGGGGCCCGCGCCGATGATCAGGATCGATTTGATGTCGGTACGTTTTGGCATTCGGGGCTCGCTCTGTTCTAACAATCTGGACAGCGGGCGAGGAGGGAATCGCCCGGACACACCTGTCCGCGCGAAACCCGCGCTGCAACTGAGCGCTGCGGCACGGGGGAAAAAGACCGAACATGGTGGTTAGGTGGGCTGTCTAACCGAAGAGTCGCGCAAAGGGAAGGGGGGCGCGGCGCATAACAGTGGCCATCCCCTCCCTACTCTTGGGCGGCCTGCTCGGCCGGGCAGCGAAACGGCAGGAAGGTGCTGGCAGCGCCTTCGTTCATCATCACCAGGGTGATGAGGTCAGCTATGTCCCGCTCCTGATTGGATCGCGGACAGATAGCGATCTGCTCCGTGCAACCTGATGCGATGAAATTCTCGTTGGTCGCGAGGAAGTTGTAGTTGATGTCCTCAGAGCCAATGCCATCAAGTGCGCGGGCCCAGGCGTCGGTGTAAAGCGCGCATTTCTGCTGCTGCCATGCGGAAAGTTCTTCCGCATCGGCTGGAGAGGCCAAGAGTAGTGCGGCGGTGAGTGCGAGACCACGCATCAGTTTTCTCCGGCGGGTGCGGCGCATTCTGCGGTGGAGCTGGCCGAGTCCGATCGCTCGAGGCAAGCGCATTGGCTTTCGAAACGCGCAGTTTCCTCCTTGGTCAACTTGCCCCCTGAGACCAGAAGCTCCAGTTGGGATCGGCAGAGTTTTGCCTCAACGGAGGGGGCAGGAACTGGCTGCGCCTCGACAGTCGTGGAGGCGACAAGCAAGGCGGAAAGGACGACGAACGCTATGCGCATGGGAATTCCCTGAAGAGATGCGCCGTTTCCTATGCAAGGAATGCGATATTCGAATGGCATGTTGCACGACGCGCCGAAGCCGTTGACAGGATTGGCCGACAGGCGCATGGAGCAAGACGTGACGTGTGTTTTCACCGTTCAAAGAGAAAGATCATGAACCCCGACAGTCGAAGTCGAATTCGACCCTGTTTGACGGCCTGACGATCTGACTGAGGTCAGCTCCGGTGGGCCGCGATAGCCTACCCAATGGAGCTGCCATGCTGCGCATTTACACGCGTACTGAAGACAAGCTTGTGCCCTTCGATGCTGAAAAGAGCACCGGACTGCCGATCTGGCTTGATCTCATTTCCCCCAATGATGCCGACGTTGCCCGGGTTGAGGGCTTGCTTGGCGTCGACGTGCCGAGCCGCGCGGAAATGGAAGAGATCGAGCTATCTGCCCGGCTTTACACCGAGGCGGGCGCCACTTTCATGACGCTGACCGGACTTGCCAATCTCGACACCGAAGCGCCGATCAAGACGCCGATCACCTTTATCCTCAAGGGCAATACGCTCGTTACGGTGCGTTATGCCGAGCCCAAACCCTTCCTTGCCTATACGAACCGGGCGCAGAAGCCGAATGGCTCGCCGCACTGCTCGGGCGAGGAGGTCATGCTTGGGCTGATCGAAGCGATGATCGACCGGACGGCTGATGCGCTGGAGCGGCTCGGCAATGAAACGGACGCCCTGTCGCGCAGTGTGTTCAAGACGGCGCAGGCAAAAACCAAGGCCAGCACCAAGACGCATGACCTCGAAAACGTCATTTCGTTGATCGGGTTAAAGGCAGAACTGCTGACGATGATTCAAGAAAGCCTCGTCAGCGTCTCGCGGCTCGTTGCCTATTACGCGGCGACGGAAGACACGAGCGACAACAAGGAAAGCAAGCACCTGGTGCGGTTGATCCAGCGTGACGCGACCTCGCTGGGCGAGCATGCGCGGGCGCTGTCGGCGCGTCTTGGTTTCCTGCTCGATGCGACGCTGGGCGCGATCAATCTCGAGCAGAACCAGATCATCAAGATATTCTCTGTGGCCGCTGTGGTGTTCCTGCCGCCGACGCTCGTCGCCTCGATCTATGGGATGAACTACGACTTCATGCCGGAGCTGCACTGGAATTTTGGCTATCCCTTTGCGCTGGGGCTGATGGTGCTCTCGGCGGCTGTGCCTTTCCTCTATTTCAAGCGGAAGGGTTGGTTGTAGTTCGGGTTACGAACTCAGCCCAGAAATGGCCTCAGTGCGGCCTAAAGGGTGCCTTCTTGCTCGCCTCACATCGGCGTGATCGCTCAAGCGATCGGCTTAAAGCAAAGAGGTTGAGATGAAGAATTTGCGCCTTGCCGCCCTCGCGGCCTTTACGGCCCTGGCCCTTGCAGCCTGCGGTGGCGATGCTCCGCCGCCGGCTGATGCACCGGCAGACACGACCACCACGCCGGCAGCTCCGGCGCCAACGCCGCCCGCTTCCTAAGCGGATCTGCTCAAATTTGCCCCGGCTTCGGCCGGGGCTTTTTGTTTTTAGGGGTCAGAGTTGGGCGCGATAGAGCCCGACGCGGATGCCACCGTGGAGGACGGGGGGAAGGGCGGATTCGAACTTTAGGCCCGTGGCGCCTGCGAGGTTCTTGTCAGCGGTGATGATGCCGACGCGCCAGCCTTTGAAGCGGGTTTTCAGAACCGTGCCGAGGGTGCGGTGGAGGGTGACGAGGGGAGCCTTGTCGCCGATGCGAGTGCCGTAGGGTGGGTTGAGGATCACGAGGCCGGGTGGGCCCGGAGGAGGCTCGAGGTCTTCGATGGATTTTTGGTCGAACTGGGTGAGGGCGGAGGCGCCGGAGCGGGCGGCATTTTCGCCGGCCATGCGGATGGCGCCGGGGTCCTTGTCGGAGCCGTGGAATCTTAGGTCTGTGGTCTTGGGCGTGATGGCGCTGCGCAGGGATTGCCAGGCTTTGGCGTCGAAGGAGGGGAGGCTTTCGAAGCTGAAGCTGCGTTCGCGGCCGGGAGGCAGGCCGAGGGCGATTTCGGCGGCTTCGATGACGAAGGTGCCGGAGCCGCACATGGGGTCGAGAACGGGTTCAGTGCCGGTGTAACCGCATTGGCGGAGGAACATGGCGGCCATGGTTTCGCGCATCGGCGCCTTGCTGACCGCTTCCTTGAAGCCGCGCTTGTGGAGCGACTCGCCCGTGGTGTCGATGCTGAGGGTGACGAGGTCGTCCTCGATGCGCACCATTATGCGGAGGGCGGCGTCTTCAGTGATGGGAGCGCCGAATTCTTCCGAGATGGCAGTGGCGACGCGTTGGGCAGCGGCGCCCGCGTGATAGATGCGGGAGCGCTTGCAACTGGCTTCGACGCGGACAGGGATCGACTTGTCGAGGAAATCGCCCCAGGGGATTTTGCGCGAGCGTTTATCGAGCTGTGCCAGATGCATGGCGCGGAATTCGCCGATGCGGGCGAGGATGCGCGTGGCGCCGCGCAGGACCAGGTTGGCGCGCCAGATGTCGGCCCAGGTGCCGGCAAAGGCGACTCCGCCATCGACGACGGTGGCGCCTGCAAAACCCTGTTCGAGGGCTTCGGCGCAAAGCGGGGCTTCAAGGCCGGGGGTCGAGACGAGATAGATGGGAAAACTGGCACTCATGCGCCAGCACTAGCTGGGTAGTGGGGCTGGGGCAATGGTTGTCGAGAGGTGGATTGCCGGGACGAGCCCGGCAATGGCGATGGAAGGGAGAGCTCCGAGATACTCGATCAGTTGTTGATCGACAGAATACCCCACTGGGTCTCGTTGCAGGCGTCGTCGAGGCAGACGTTGGTGATCCACATGGCGCCGTTGGCGAGGCCGACCCCTTCGCTGGTGACGATGAGGTCGTCGACGTCCTGCGAGCCGATGGCTTCAAGGGTTTCGGGCAGGATCAGGCTGTCGAAATTGTCGATGAAATCCTGCTCTTCGAGGATGTCGTAGGTCTCGCCATTGGCGTTGATGGTCAGCGGATAGATGGAGTAGCCGGTGATATCGACCGGATTGAACATGGTGGCGTCCTGAACGCCGGCGAAGATTTCGAAGAAACCGTCGGCGTCGCCGTGAATGGCTTCAATATTGGCGTAAACCTCTTCTTCGCTGGCCGTTGCAGGGGTGAAAAGGGCCAGTGCGAGCAGGGCGGGCGCGGCGTAGCGCAGCATAGGACAGTCCTCCGAGGGGCCCTTCAGGGCGGCCGGGCGCGATTTTGAGCCAAATCGCCGCAAGTACAAGTCAGGCGGCAAAATATACCCGCCGTTAAGTCTGAACCCGGCATTATGAGGGCGCTGGAGAAGACAGGTTGGGTCTGCTCCCCCTGCTTTTGTTTTAGTATTGCGTCAGGTCGGGTTCGATGCGTCTCATTATTGGTATTATCTTCGTTTTCGCCTGTGTGCTCGGCGGTTATGCCGCCATGGGCGGGCACGTCGAAGTTCTCTGGCAGCCATTTGAATTCGTCATCATTCTGGGTGCCGCCATCGGCGCCTACATCATCGGCAATAGCGGCCGCGTGCTGAAATCGACGGTGGGCATCTTCGCCACGCTGTTCAAAGGTCCGCGCTACAACAAGGCCGCTTACGTGGAACTGCTCGGCCTGCAGTTCAGCCTCTACAAGCTGATCCAGGCCAAGGGCGTGTTGGCCATCGAAGCTCATATCGAAAACCCGCACGAATCCGAACTCTTCAATCGCTTCCCGACTTTCGCCAAGAACCACCACGCGGTGGAATTCCTCTGCGACTATCTCCGCATGGTCACCATGGGCACCAACAATGCCCATGAGATGGAAGCGCTGATGGACGAGGAACTCGAAACCCACCACCAGGAGCAGGAACAGCTCGTCGGCGCCATGCAGGCACTGGCCGACGGTACGCCGGCTCTGGGCATCGTGGCCGCCGTGCTCGGCGTTATCAAGACCATGGGCGCGATCACCGAGCCACCGGAAGTTCTGGGCCACCTCATCGGTGGTGCTCTCGTGGGTACCTTCTTCGGCGTGTTCGTCGCTTACGGCTTCTTCGGCCCGATGGCCCAGTCGCTGCGCGGCATCTTTGAAGCCGAATCCAAGTATTTCCTCTCGATGAAGGTTGGCCTTCTGGCTCACATCAGCGGCCAGCCGCCGGTGATGGCTGTCGAGTTCGCCCGCAAGGCGCTGATGAGCGACGTGCGTCCGACCTTCAACGAAGTCGAAGAAGCCACCGCAGCTCTGCCGTCTGCCACCTAAGTTTTCTACTTCTAGCGGGCCGCGCGATCTCCCCACGGATTGCGCGGCCCAAACGCTGCCAGGGGGCACGTCATGGCGAATTTCGAACAGCCGATCATCATCAAGAAGGTCAAGAAGGGTGGGCACGCCCACCACGGCGGCGCGTGGAAGATCGCTTACGCCGACTTCGTGACGGCCATGATGGCCTTCTTCCTCCTGATGTGGCTGATCAACATGACGACGGCCGAGCAGAAGCAGGGGCTCGCCGACTATTTCTCGCCGCCTTCGGTGAGCTTGTCGGATAGTGGCGCGGGCGGTGTCATGGGCGGACAGGCCATGGACAATGCTGGTTCGAGCATGTCGGGCTCTGCGGCTGACATTACGGCACAGGAGCCGGCGGCCGCGGCAGAAGCGGTGACCGGCGAAGCCGATCTTTCCGTTGGCGGCGATGCTCGCGACAATGGCAGCGAGCAGGAAGCCTCGAGCGATTCCGAGTTCAACCTCAAGGCGGTCGATGCGCAGGAATTTCACTCGGCTGCGGCGAGTATTCGCCAGGCCTGGCAGTCGATGCCGGAGCTGACGCCCTTCATGGACAATCTGATCGTCGAGGAAACCGAAGAGGGTCTCGATATCCAGATCGTCGACCAGCAGGGCAAGCGCATGTTCCCCGAGGGCTCGAAATATCCGCTCGAGCCGACCCGTGCCGCCATTGCTGCCATGGCGCCGTTCTTGCAGCAGCTCAATTCGCAGATGACTATTTCGGGCCACACGGCAGCTGGCGGGCGCTATGAAAACCCGCGCTATGGCGCCTGGGAGCTTTCCGCGGATCGCGCCAATGTGGTGCGCTCGACGCTGGGCGAATTCGGGGTGACCGACGATCGCATCAAGTCGGTGGCGGGGCGAGCTTCGGATGAACCGTTCTTTCCGAACGACCCCTATATGGCGGCCAATGAGCGCGTGAAGATCACCGTGCTGCGGACCGCGCCGCCGGTGCCGGCGGGGCTCAAGCCCTAAGTTCTGCCCGGAACTCTGCATGGGGCGTGGCGTTCTTCTCGCATCGTAATTTTGCGAGAAGCGTCATGTTCCAGCTATTGCTCATTCTCATCGTCATTGCCCTCGTGGCCGGCGCCATGGGCTTTACCGGTGTCGCCGCGGGTGCGGCGGGGCTCGCCAAGATCGTCTTTGTCGTGATGCTGATCGGGATCGGCATCATGCTGCTGCTGGCGTTTATGGGGCTGGTGGTCCTGTTCTAGAGCAGCAGCTTGAAACCTTCATGGGTCTGTTCGAAACCGAGCTTGCGGTAGAAGCGGTGGGCGTCGAGGCGGACCTTGTTTGATGTCAACTGGACGATGCCGCAGCCGGCTTCGCGGCAGCGCTCGACCGCCCATTCCACCATTTGCGACCCAAGGCCGTTGCCGCGCTGATCGGCGCGGATGTGGACGTTTTCGAGGATGCTGCGGCGCATGCCGAAGCGTGGCAGGCCGGGCAGGAAGCTGATCTGGAGGGTTCCGACGATCTCGTTGTGCCGTTCGACGACGATGAGCCGGTGATTGGGATCGGCCGAAATTTCGTCAAAGGCGGCGCGATAGCGCGGATCGGTGAGGCTGGCGATATCGAGGGGCGGCGTGTCGGCACCACGGGCGTCGCCAGCGTGGCAGAGCGTAAGAATGGTGGGAATGTCTTCGGGGCGGGCGTCGCGGTAGATGAGATCAGACATGTGTCAGCTTCGGTGCGGCGAGAGGGAACGGGCGATCCCTAGCACGACCAAAGCGATGATGGCAGTCAGGCCCGCGACCCAGGAGCCAACAGAAAGAAGAGCGCCGGTGCCGGCCCAGGTGATGGAGGCGAAGGCCTCGGAAATGGTGGCGGCGCGGGAGGCGACCTGGCGGCGGCGGAACATGGCGCGGCGCATGGGAATGCGGAACCAGACCTGAATGGCTGTGGCCGAGGCGGCAGATAGAATGGCACAAATGCCGGTGGCAACAGCCATGGCCCAGCTATTGAGCGCCAGCAGCGCGAGGAGCGGGGCGAGAACCGCTGCGACGACGACGAGAACGGCTTCGACCTTGGCGCGGAGGATGCTGGCAGCAGGAATGGGGGCTGTGGCGACGAGGTCGTAGGCATCTTCGCCTGAAAGAGCCAGCCAGGCGAGGCCGCCGGCCAGTTGGCCTGCCGCCATGACGAGCACCGGCACGATGACGATGAAGGCTCCAGCGCCTTCGCCGTAGTTGACCCAGAGCAGCAGGGCCGGCGGCAGCAGATAGAGCATCTGCATCAGCGTTTGCGACAGGAGCCACGGGTCGCGTTGCAGCAGGCGCCATTCCTTGTGCCGCAGTGCCTGAGCCTGGCTGCGTCCGGTGAAGTGGGTTCCGGTTTTGGCGCGATGGCGGTTCGATTGGCCGACGCTTGCGGCTGCGACCGCGAGGCGGCCATAGCTGGGGGAAAAGAACAGCATGGCGAGGGCGAGGGCGCCGAGGAAGGTTGCGATGACGGGAACGGCCGAGATGGCGTCTCCCATGACGGCGCGGGCGGGGAGCCAGAGCCAGTGATCGGCGGCGGGGAGGGTGGCGATCAGATCGGGCGAGCTGAAGAGGGCGAAGCGCGAATAAGTGTCGAAGGACAAGATCGCTACCGCCTGGATGCCGATGACGAAACCGGCGCCGACAATGGCGGCAAGGATCTGGGCGATGAGGCGTGTGCGCTTGGGGCCGACGAGGCGGAAAAGCCCCATGGTGAGGGCCATGGCGATGGCGACGGCCAGTGCGGAAAAGGCGGGGAGCACGAGATAGGCCCAGAGCCAGTGGGGACCAGCAAAGAGCGCGAGCATGTTGATGATGGGGCTGGCGAGGAGGGCGCTGAGGAGGGCTGTCGAGAGGGCGACGGCGCCGGTGCGGACGGCGAAAAGGGTGCGGGTCGAGGCGGGGGACGAGAGGATCAGGTCGAGATCGGAGCGCGTGTAGTAGACGCGGGTGATCGCTTCCAAAGCCTGCGAGAGCATGACGGAAAAGAACAGGAGGCCAATGCCCGTCACCATGGCGAGGGTAGGTTTGTCGGGCGCTATGCCGTTGGCGGCCGCGGGGGCGATGATGACCGCCGCGATGAGGTGAAGAAGCGCATAGACGGCGAGGCCGCCGAAAAGAAAGCCGAAGAGCCGGACACGCTGGCCGCCCGTCATCATGGCAAGCCAATCGCGCCAGGCGAGGCGCAATTCGTGGCGTGCGAACCAGAGGAGTGAGCCCGGAGCGGCCATCATGTGGCGGCGGGGCCGGGTTCGACGAGTTCGAGGAAGATTTCCTCAAGGGTCGATTCGCGGCCGGTGCGGGCGCGCAGTTCGGTGAGGGTGCCTTCGGCGACCAGGCGTCCGCCGGCGATGACGCCGATGCGCTGGGCCATACGTTCCGCCACTTCGAGAATGTGGGTGGTCATGATGATGGTGACGCCCTGGCGCACCTTTTCGAGGAGGACGTCTTTCACCTGGCGGGCGGAGCCGGCGTCGAGGCCGGTGAGGGGTTCATCGAGGATGATGAGGCGGGGATCGTGGATCAGGGCGCCGGCAAGGGCGACCTTTTGCAGCATGCCTTTGGAGAAACCACCGCAGAGTTCGTTGGCGTGGGGTTTCAGGCCCAGGAGGTCCAGCAGGTCGTTGGCCGTGTCGCGGGCCTGGATGGGATCGACCTGCCAGAGGCCGGCGACGAAATCGAGATATTCTAGCGGGGTCAGGCGGTCGTAGACCATGGGTTCGTCTGAAACCCAGGCGAGGAGGCGCTTGGCGGCGACCGGGTCTTTGCGGACATCGGTGCCAAAAATCTCGATAGTGCCGGCATCGGGGGCGAGGAGGCCCGCGACCATGCGGAGGATCGTGGTCTTGCCCGCGCCATTGGGGCCGAGGAGGGCGTAGAACTCGCCGGCGGCGACGGTGAGATCGAGCCCGTGGACCACGGGGCGATCGAAGCTCTTGGCGAGATTCGTGATGGCAAGGGCGGGGACGGGCATGGAGGCTCCGAGCGGGTCAGGCGCACTCTAGGTTGCGCGCCTTGCTGGCGAGTGAATCGAAATCCTCAAGATTTCGCGTGGGGCAGGGTTGCAAGAATTGCAGGTTGTCGCGAACCCGAGGGTACGGCTAGCTTGTCGATGGGCCCTCCCTCCCGGCCTTTGAAAAATAAGTGATTTTGGTCGGCCTGCTGCTTTTGCATCAGGCCCATATACTCTTGGAGCTTTGCCATGACGAACGGCGTTGCACCCATTCAGGGCCTCACCGGCCTTGCAACGAAACTGGCGATCTTCGCCATGGCTATCGGCTCCTTCGGCATCGGAACGGGTGAGTTTGCCATTATGGGCCTCTTGCCCAATCTGGCGGGTGATCTCGGCGTAACCGAGCCTGAGGCCGGGCATGTTATTTCCGCCTATGCCTTTGGTGTGGTCGTGGGTGCGCCGCTGATTGCGGTGCTGTTCGCGCGCGTACCGCGCAAACCGCTGCTGCTGGCGTTGATGGCACTGTTTGCCTTGGGCAATGTTGGGAGTGCCTTGGCGCCAGACTATTGGTCGCTGGTGCTGCTGCGCTTTGTCTCTGGGCTGCCGCATGGCGCCTACTTTGGGATCGCGGCGCTGATTGCTGCCTCGATGGTGGATGTTGGCTATCGCGCCCGGGCCGTGGGCAGGGTGATGCTGGGGCTGACGCTGGCGACGCTGATCGGCATGCCGCTGGCGACGTGGCTGGGGCAGGGGCTCGGCTGGAGGCCGACATTCTTTGCCGTGGGCGGCATTGGTGCGCTCGCCGTGCTGATGGTCATGCGCTTCGTGCCGGCCATTCAGGTGGCGGAGGGCGCGAGCCCGCTGCGTGAGCTGGGGGCGCTGAAGCGGCCGCAGGTTTGGCTGACGCTGGGCATTGCGGCGACCGGTTGCGGCGGCATGTTCTCGGTTTTCACCTATATTGTGCCGCTTCTTACCGAAGTGACCGGGATTCCGACGATCTGGGTGCCGGTGGTGCTGGCGCTGTTCGGCGTGGGCATGACGCTGGGCAATGTGCTCGGCGCCTATATGGCCGATCGGGCGCTGATGAAGACCATTGGCGGCATGCTGGCGTTCAATATCGTCAGCCTTGCTGCGGTGCCGTGGCTGGCGCTGACCTGGCCGACGGCAGCGCTGAGTGTCTTGGGTGTTGGCTTTACGGTCGCCATCGGAACGGCGTTGCAGACGCGGTTGATGGACGTGGCGGCCGACGGGCAGACGCTGGCGGCGACGCTCAACCATGCGGCATTCAATATCGCCAATGCGCTGGGTGCGCTGTTTGGCGGCATGGCGATTGCGGCGGGTCTGGGCTGGGCCTCGACGGGGCCGGTTGGCGCCGTGATGGCCGTTGTCGGGCTGGCGCTGTTCCTGGTGTCCGTCTGGCTCGAGCGGCGAGACAATCGCTGGACCCCGGACGCGGTGCCGGCAGAATGAGAAAAGGGCGCCTCAAGGGGCGCCCTTCTTGTTTCAGGCGTCGGCCAGGTCTCTGGCGACGGTCAGGGTGACGTCGACATTGCCGCGGGTCGCGTTGGAATAGGGGCAGATCTGATGGGCCTTGTGGACCAGGTCTTCGGCCTGGGCGTGGTCGAGGCCGGGGATCGCAACCTGCAGTTCGACGGCGATGGCGAAGCCGGGGCCTTTGGCGTTTTCGCCGAAGGAGACTGCAGCATCGACGCTGGTTTCGTCCGGGATCTTCACCTTTTCACCACGGGCGACGGCCTTCAGCGCGCCGAGGAAGCAAGCGGAATAGCCGACGGCGAAGAGCTGCTCGGGATTGGTGCCTGGGCCGTCATTGCCACCCATGGCCTTGGGCGTATCCAGCGTTACGGCCAGACGGCCGTCACTGGTCTTGCTGGTGCCGGTGCGGCCGCCAGTGGTGTGGGCATGGGCGGTGTAGACTGCGGCTTTGATGGACATTGCGACGATTTCCTTTGGAGGGATGAAATTTCGTGACGGCCATTCAATAGTGCACAATTCAATTGTGTTCAATAGAAATTTGTGTGATAGATTTTGTGTGCTGAAAGGAGTGGCGATGAGCGAAAAGCGGATGCCGACGATCGACCAGATGCTGTGCTTTGCCGTTTACTCGGCGGGGCACGCTTTCACGCGCTTTTATAAGCCGCGGCTGGACGCGCTGGATCTGACCTATCCGCAATATCTCGCTTTCCTCGTGCTCTGGGAAAAGGACGACATCACGGTAAAGGCGCTGGGGGAGAGATTGTTCCTCGACTCGGGAACAATTACGCCTCTCATCAAGCGTTTAGAGGCTCGAGGTCTGGTGGGCCGGCATCGAGACGAAGAGGACGAGCGCCAGGTGCGCATTCGCCTGACGACGGAAGGGCGGGCGCTAAAAGATAAAGCGCTGTCCATTCCGCTGGCCGTTATCGAGGGGGCAGGGCAGTCCTTTGAGGCGACGGAAGCCATGCGGCGCGAACTGGTGGCGCTGCGGGAGCGGCTGGATGAGGCGGCCGGCTAATCAGGCCAGAGTCTTGGTCATCCATAGAATCAAGTCATCATCCATGCGGATGGGCGCGCCGGGCGTAACGTATTCGTTCCGATAGGTCGCGCCGCGACCGTCCAGCACGTAACCATTGGCGCTGTAGAGACGCTGGGCTGGCCCATAGTCGGCGTAGAGGCCGACACCGAGACTGATTTGCCTGTGGCCCGCGGCACGGGCATGTGCCTCGAGTTGCGCAATGAGTGTGGTGGCAATACCGCGATGGCGATGGGCTTTGGCCGTCACCAGGTCGTGCAGCTCCGGGATGTGTTGCGAAGTAAAGGCAGGGTAGCCCGACTGCCATAGGAGGCTGCCATAGGCGGCCGCTTGGTTCTCCTCCATGGCAATCAGGACGAGGCGCTCTCCGGCTGTGTGTTGGCGGAGTATTGCTGTCCATACGGCGGGATCGTTCTTCCAGCCGTTGCCGCCATCGCAGTTCAGGATGGCACTAACGTTGGTTTGGTCCAAAGGCTCGAATCTCAGCATACCGGCCTCAGCGCAGCCCCACGGCATCGACCTGGCCGGAACGGCAGCCGCCGTCCGTTGGGCTGGCGGCGGCGATGAGGCTTGGCAGGGAGTCAGGACCGTCGATCTTGCCGGTGAGGCCGATTGTGAGTTCCGTGATGATGGTGCGATTGCCGTCCTGTTCGCAGGTCATGCGGACACGTTCGCCGGCGCCGGGGCCGAAGGCGCTGTCGAAGGCGGAGCGGATCTGGGTGAGGGTGAGGCGCTTGCCTACGTTGCTGGCGAAGAGTTCGGCGACCTCCGAGGTGTTGAGGGCCAGCATGAGGTCGAGGGCGTCGGCGTAGTATTGGCGCGCGTCGGTGCTGTAGCAGGTGCCGTGCTTGGTCCATTCGTGGCGGTCGAGGCCGGACTGGCTGCCGGGCATGACTTCGTCGAGGTCGCGGCGGATGGCCAGGGGCAGGTCGAGGATGGGGAGATCGCGCCAGCGGCCGTCTTCGCTGGAGTAGCGTTCGCCGGGCGGGACATTGCAGTATTCGTTGCTGCGCGGTTGGGGCCAGAGGCCGTGCAGCGTGAAATTGGTGGCTTCAAAGCTCGTGGCGCGCTGGTTGCGGCACTCGGTCTTGCGGGGGCTGAGTTCGCAAAAGGCGGGCTGCCAGTTTACGGCGAGTATGTATTGAGTGCCGCGATAAGTGGGTGGTGGCGCGGGAGGTGTCGGTTCGTCGACGCGGCCTTCGGCATCGGTGGAGCGGGTGCCGCAATCGACGGAAACCCAGCGGCGGTCGGGTTCGGCGCCGGGGATTACGATCCAGAGGTGGGTCGGGCGATCCTTGTTGCCGGCGACGAGGTCGTAGGCGGTGCCAGGGCGGGTGGTGATATCGCCGGGATTGGTTTCGCGGCTGATGGATTGGAGCGCCGGGCAGGTTTTGGTGGCGGTGAAGTAGCCGGTGAGGGGGACTTCGGCACGGGCGGGGAGGGTGAGCAGCAGAAGGGCGAGGATGGTGATGATCCGTAGCATTTCTGACTCCCCGAACGAATAAGGGGAGCCTTAGCGGCTCCCCTCGTTGATTGCTACCCTGTCGATCAGAGCGTGATGCGGTACAGACCAAAACCGTCGGCGTTGGTTTCGCCTGTTGCTTCGATCTTGACGGCGGTGACGTCTTCCAGGTGTTCGGCGGCCTTGGGGCCGGTGGCGAAGAGCACGGTGGTGTCGGCGATTGGAGCCAGCGACCAGTTGCTGTCGGCCTTGGGGTTGATGGTGCCGTTTTCGATGATGAAGCGCACGATGATGTCGCGGTTGGTATCGGGACCCTTGAAGACGATCACGTCCGAATTGATGTTCGGGAAGGTGCCGCCGCCGCCAGCGCGATAGTTGTTGGTGGCGACCACGAATTTCTGGGCCGGATCGATCGGCTTGCCGTCATAGGCGAGGTCGACGATGCGGTTGGCTTCGGGGTTTGGCTCTTCCTTGCCATCCGAAGAGTATTTGGAAGGCTGGGTCAGGTCGATCTTGTAGGTGACGCCATCGATCACGTCGAAATTGTAGGACGGGAAGTCGGGGTTGATGAGATCAGCATCCTTGGCACCGGCCTCGACCTGATTGAAAATGCCGGCCGAGCGTTCGAGCCAGTTCTTCACATCGGCGCCGGTGATGACCACGGCCTGGATGGTGTTGGGATAGAGGTAGAGGTCAGCGACGTTCTTGATGGCGACGGGGCCAACCGGGACGTCGGTATAGTAGTCCGGGCCGCCGCGGCCGCCGGACTTGAAGGGCGCGGCAGCCGAGAGGATCGGCAGGCTCTCGTTTTCGGTGCCCTTCATCATCTGCTGGATGTACCAGGTCTGGGCCTGGCTCACGATCTGGACGGAGGGATCGTCGGCGACGAGAGCGAAGTAGGAATGGAGCGGGGCCGAGGTTTCGCCGACCGGACGACGGATATAGTCGAGTGTTTCCTCGTGGTCTGCCTGGGCCGCTGCAACGACGCCGGCATTGTCTTCGACCAGAGGCTGCACCTTGCCTTCGACGCGTTCGAAGATCGGGCGGGCTTCCGAGGTGTGGGAGACGATGGTCCACTTGCCTTCGGCGTCCTGCTCCAGCAGCAGGTCGATGAGGCCCATATGGCTGCCCCAGAAGCCGGGCATGACGGCTGGCTTGCCGTTGAGCGTGCCGGCAGCGATGTCGACGCCTTCGATACCTTCATAGTCCGGGCCGGGGAAAACCAGGTGGTGGTGGCCGGTCAGGACGACGTCGATTCCTTCGACGGCCGCGAGCTGGAGGGAGGCGTTTTCAGCGCCTGCGCCCTGGTCGGCGGCGATGCCTGAATGGGAGAGAGCGACGATGATGTCGGCGCCTTCTTCACGCATCTTCGGCACATAGGCTTCGGCGGTTTCGACGATGTCGCGAACCGTAACCTTGCCCGTCAGGTGGGTGGCGTCCCAGGTCAGGATCTGGGGCGGGAGGAAACCGATGAGGCCGACCTTTACAGTCCGGGACGTGCCGGCGCCGTCGGTCAGTTCCTTTTCGACGATGATATAGGGGGCGATGTAGGTCTCGTCGGAGAGGGCGTCGGCACCGAGCTCGCCACGCACGAGGTTCGCCGACACGAAGGGGAACTTTGCGCCTTCGAGCGCACGGTCGAGGTATTCGAGGCCATAGTTGAATTCGTGATTGCCGAGGGTGGCAGCCTCATAGCCGAGCGTGTTCATAGCCGCGACGATGGGATGGACGTCGCCCTGGTTCAGGCCCTTCTCATAGGCATAATAGTCGCCCATGGGGTTGCCCTGGATGAGGTCGCCATTGTCCACCAGAAGGGAATTGCCCGCTTCGGCGCGAATGCCTTCGATGAGGGTGGCGGTGCGGGCGAGACCCATCGTGTTGTTGGGGGCGTCGCCATAGTAGTCATAGGCCAGGACCGCGACATGCAGGTCTGTGGTTTCGAGAATGCGCAGATGCGCCTGGTTCGCTTGCGCCTGGACGGCGAAGGGGTGCATCGCTGCCATTGCTCCTAAACTAGCAGAGCCGGCGAGAAAGCTACGGCGCGAAATCTTTGGAAGAAAATTCATCTGATGATCTCCAAGTGAAATGCCATGTGAGCCTGGGGCCGAAATTCCCGCTTGGCCGGCTGGTCCGGCTTCTCAGGCGCTTCCTCTCCCGGGAAGCGGCCTCGACATGCCCGCGTTCGGTGACGATGGCATGACGGCGGCGGGGAGACGCTATGAAGTTTTTACCGAGTGGTCAATTTATGACAGTTCGATGACAGTCGCCTTTTTCGAGCTTCGTGCAACCCGTTCCAATTGTTGCGGCTTGTTGCTACCAAAGACGTGAAGCAGGAGTGCCGTCATGAAGTGGCGTGGTCGGGAACGCAGTAGCAATATCGAGGATCGCCGCGGAGAGACGGGGGGTCTCGGAGGCATAGGCGGGCCTTCGCTCGGACGGAGCGGCGGCATTCGCATTCCAATGGGTGGCGGGTCGCGGGGCGGCATCGGCGGTGTCATCGGCATTATCGTGGTGCTGGGCATCATCTGGATGGTGACGGGGCAGAACCCGATCGACTCGCTCACCGAAGACGCAGGCACCACGACTTCGAGCGCGACCTCGCGGCAATTGCCGACCGAAGGTCAGGACGAACTCGTTGATTTCGTCGGCGTGGTGGTCAAGGAGACCGAGGATCTCTGGACGGAGGTTTTTGCGACTGCGGGTGAGGACTATCCTGAACCGCCAGTCGTGTTGTTCAGCGGCCAGACGAATTCGGGCTGCGGCGTCGCTGATGCGCGCACCGGGCCGTTCTATTGCCCGGTCGATTCAAAGGTCTATATCGACCTGAGTTTTTATGACGAACTGCATCGCAAGTTCGGTGCACCGGGTGATTTTGCTCAGGCCTATGTGCTGGCGCATGAGGTGGGGCACCATGTGCAGAACCTCACCGGCGTGCTGCCGGAGTTCAACCGCCGCCGCCAGAGCATGAGTCAGGAACAGGCCAATGCCTATTCCGTGCGGGTGGAATTGCAGGCGGATTGCTATGCGGGCGTTTGGGCCAATTATGCGGGGCAGCAGAACCTGCTCGATTCCGGCGATATCGAAGAGGCGTTGAACGCGGCAGAGCAGATCGGCGACGATACGCTGCAAAAGCGCATGCAGGGCTATGCGGTGCCCAAGACGTTCAATCATGGCACTTCGGCGCAGCGCCAGACCTGGTTCGAGCGGGGATATGAGTCGGGTAACCCGAACGACTGCGATACCTTCTCAGGCAGCATCTAGGTTTTTGCCGGGAAGGCCACTAGAAGCGAGGGCACTGCAATGTGCCCGAGCCTTTCATGACTATTCCCAAAATTCTTCACTTCACCTGGAAGACGAAGACGCTGACGAAGTTCGCCCAGCAGGTTTGGAGCGAATGGGAAAAGAGCCATCCTGATTGGGAGCTGCGGCTTTGGGACGATGCGGATATCCGAGCGCTGGTGGAAGAGCACTATCCGGAGCATCTGGCGACGTTTGATCTCTATCCGTCGGGCATCTACCGCGCCGATACCTTTCGGTTTTTCGTGCTCCATAAGATCGGCGGCGTCTACGCTGATCTCGACGTGCTGCCCAAGCGCAAGATCGATGAACTGATCGGGCGGACAGAGTGTTTTGTCGGTGCCGAGCCGGTGAAGCATGTTGAGGACAACGAGAGCTATCGCGGCCTGCCGATGTCGCTGTGCAATGCCTTTATGGGCTCTGTGCCTGGGCATGTGTTCTGGCAGCGGTGCATGGAGGCCATGGCGCGCTGCATGTGCAATGACGTGGTGGACGCAACCGGGCCGCGTTTCGTCAATGGCGTGGCGCTGACAATTCCGCGGGAAGAGCGGCCGGACGCGCTGCCGCCGAGCTATTGGTCGCCGCTGGCTGGAGATGGGCGGAAATACCCGACGCCCGACTCTTACTGCGATCTGCTGGCCAAGCAGTTCCGGGTGGTCGGGCAGAACCAGCCGACGCTGGTTTCGCATCTGTGGCGCAATTCGTGGTTCATGCCCATTCCCTACAAGGGACCGGCATTCTGGAAGATTCCCAACCAGGTGCAGTGGGCCTGGCGCAAGCAAACAGCGGGCGAGATTGCCCGGACGACGTTTGCGCGGCCGACGCTCGACTATGATGTGCAGGATTTTGTGCTGCCGGATGAATTGCCGCGGCTCTATCTTGCGGTGGATTTGACTGAGGGCGATGGCGGGCGCTTTGCTGCTGCGCTGGCGGGGGTCGACTATCCCAAGGACAGGCTGGCCGTTGGTCTCTTTGCCACGGGCGGCGCGCAGGAGATTTCAGGAAAACTTGCCGCGTTTGGTTTTAGCGTCGAGGTGCATCGAGCCGAGGCTGGCGAGGCCGAACGGCATAATCAGATGCTGGCTGCGGGGCAGGGGCATGACGCGGTGGTCGTTGCCGATGGCCGGCTGACGGCGATCCCGGCGGACGCGTTCCGGTTGATGGTTGCGGCGCAGCGGCCCGTTGTTGGCGTCAATGTGCATGGCGACGACGGCAGCGAGCGCAATGAGAGCAGCTTCCTCTACCATGTGGACGTGTTCAAGCGGCTCTATCGGGCGGTCAAACGGCATGGCGTGGTTCCGCCCATCGCGTCGCGTGATCCGTTTTCGTTGCGGTTCTTCCGCTACCTCAATATCGCGCCGCTGACCTCTACGGGGGCGGATTTGCTGCTCGTGACTAAGCCGGTCATTGAGGCTGGCGCGCGCTTCGCGGCCGAACCCTACAAGTATCACCTCGATGCGGAGGCTTTCTGCATCCTGGCGCGGGACAAGGGATTTGAGGTTTGCGCCTTGCCCAATGTGGTCGTCACCACCAGCCGGTCCGAGCGAAGGGCCTAAAGCCCGAAGGCGTGGCGGCAGAGCATGGCGGTGGCCCAGCCGGCGGCCAGCATGATCAGGCCGGGATATTTCAGGCTCACGACCAGCGCCACCAGCATGGCGATCTTTATGTCGAGGCCGCCATTGAAGAAGGCGGGGGCGCAGAGGGTGGTCAGCACGGCGGCTGGGACGGCATTGAGCGCGGCTTCGAGGCGCGGCGGAATGCTGCTCATGCGGGTGATGAGCACGTAGCCGCCGATGCGCGTCAGATAGGTGGCGGCGGCCGCAGCGATGATCAGCCAGGCGGTTGCAGGATCGAGCGCAAAGTTCATGAGTGGCCGGCCTTCGCGGTCTTTGTGCCGGGCGGAGGCGACAGGGGCAGCAGTGCGGCGACGAGGACGCCAAAGGCGGCACCGATGCTGACATGCCAGGGCGAGCCGACAAGCTGGTAGCCCAGGATCGAGCCGATGAAGCTGGCGAGTACTACCGGGTAGAAGTTGGGCTTGCGGCGGAAGCCGACGACGATGCCGAGGAAATAGAGCGGTAGCAGCACGTCGATGGCCCAGACGCGCGGATCGCCGATCATCGCGCCAAAGGCGGCGCCGACAATGCTGAAGGTCAGCCAGGGCACGTAGATGGTTGCGGCGAAGGCGAGATACCATTCGAGCGTGATGGTCTTGCCGCTTTCGGCGCGGCGCACCGTTTCGGCAAATTGGGGATCGATGAGCACGAAGAAGGCGAGGAGCTTCTGGCCCAGCGAGAAATGTGTGAGGTAGCGGGTGAGCGCTGCCGAATAGAGGACGTGGCGGAAATTAACCGCGAAGATGGAGAGCACGACTAGCCAGGCGGCGACGTGCTGGCCAAAGAGCTCGATGCCGACGAGTTGGCTGGCGCCGGCATAGACGGTGGCGGACATCAGCGCCACTTCGGGAAGGTTGAGGCCGTTGTCGACGGCGACGGCGCCGAAGAGCACTGCGAAAGAGGCAGAGGACAGCGCCACGACGGCGCCGCCCTTCAGGCCTTCAACGATCTCGTTGCGGTTCATTTATGCCGCAGGCGCCTTGTGCTCGGGCCATTCGGCAATGCCCTTTTCCTTGCGCACCAGATTGAGGAAGCGCGTGAAGAGGTAGTGGCTGTCCTGCGGTCCGGGGCTGGCTTCGGGGTGGTACTGCACCGAGAAGATCGGCTTGCCGTCCACGGCGAGGCCGGCGTTGGAGCCGTCAAAGAGCGAGATATGGGTCTGGGTGACGCCGGCGGGCAGGTTTTCGGCGTCCACGGCGAAACCATGGTTCATCGAGGTGATTTCCACCTTGCCCGTGGTCAAGTCCTTCACCGGATGATTGGCGCCATGGTGGCCCTGATGCATCTTGCTGGTGGTGCCGCCTAGGGCGAGGCCGAGGAGCTGGTGGCCAAGGCAGATGCCGAACATGGGCTTGCCGGTTTCCATCAGCTTCTGGATCGTCGGGACGGCATATTTGCCGGTCGCGGCCGGATCGCCAGGGCCGTTGGAGAGGAAGATGGCGTCGGGGTTATGCGCGAGAACGTCGGCCGCCGAGGCGGTGGCGGGCACGACCGTGACCTTGGCGCCCTGATCGGAAAGGCAGCGCAGGATATTGCGCTTGGCGCCGTAGTCGATGGCGACGACGTGGAAGTCCGGGTTTTCGACCTTGCCGTAACCCTTGTTCCACTGCCAGCTCGTCTGGTCCCAATGATAGGTCTGGGCCGTGGTGACTTCCTTGGCGAGGTCGAGACCTTCAAGGCCCGGGAAGGCGGTCAGTTCGGCCTTGATGGAACCTTCGTCGAAATGGCCGGTCGGCTCGTGGGCGATGACGCCGTTGGGCATACCGTTTTCACGGATGAGCGCGGTCAGGGCGCGGGTGTCGATACCGGCGATGCCGATGATGTTGCGCTTCTTGAGCCAGGCGTCGAGCTTTTCGGCGGCGCGATAGTTCGACGGATTGGTGATGTCGGCCTTGAGCACGACGCCGCGCACACCCGAAAGGGCGGCCATGTTCACCGTTTCGATATCTTCGTCGTTGGTGCCGACATTGCCGATATGGGGGAACGTGAAGGTGATGATTTGGCCAGCGTAGGATGGGTCGGTGAGGACTTCCTGATAGCCGGTCATGGCGGTGTTGAAGCAGACCTCTCCGGCGGCGTGGCCGACTGCACCGATGCCATGGCCCTCAAGGCGCGTGCCGTCAGCCAGAATAAGAACTGCGGTCGCGGGGGATTGCTGCCAGCCGGTCACGGTCGGTCTCCATGCTTGGTTCGTCGGGTCGCGCGCCAAGGAAGCGGCGAGAAGCCGCTACAAGGGGGTGCGAGGTATGTCGGTTGAGGCCTCCTCTTAGAAGGCCACGCGGCAGAGCGCAAGTGGCGCGTCCAGCGTTTCATGCCTATATGGGGACAACAAATTGCATGGCAAGGAGCACACAAAGATGCGCGAAACGATCAGCGAAGGCCTGAAAACTGCCCTCAAGGCCCGCGACCAGCGGAGAACCGCGACCTTGCGCGCCATCAATGCGGCCATCACGGACCGCGATATTGCCAATCGCGGCGACGGCAAAGGGCCGGCCACGAATGATGAAGTTTTGGCGATCATCCAGAAGATGGTGAAGCAGCGCGAAGAGAGCTTTGCGATCTATGCGCAAGCCGGGCGTGCTGATCTCGCTACGGTGGAAAAAGAAGAGATCGATATTCTCAACGAATTCCTGCCCAAGCCGCTGAGCGAGGAAGAGGTTTCTGCCGCTATCGAGGCCGCCATCGTGTCGAGCGGAGCCGAAGGCCCCAAGGACATGGGCAAGGTTATCGCGGCGCTGAAGGTCAACTATCCGGGTCGGATCGACTTCGGCAAAGTGAGCGGGCAGGTGCGGAACGCGCTGGCCGCCAAGGGCTAAGGCTTAAGCGACGAGGCGCAAGGGGGCGAGTCGGACCTGGTTTCGGCCGCCATTCTTGGCCTGGTAGAGGGCCGCGTCGGCGCGGTTGAGGAGGGCGGAAAAGTCCTCCTCGATCGTCGGGATGGCGAGACCAATGCTGACGGTGGCGATGAGGCCCTGGTCGTCGATGGCGAGGGCAAGATCGGCGAAGGCCTTGCGGATGCGTTCGGCGATCGTTTTCGCCATTTCCTGATCGATGTCGTTGAGGACGACGCAGAATTCCTCGCCGCCGATACGCGAGGCGACGTCGTCGCGGCGCAATTCCTGCCGCAGGACATCGGCAAAGCGCTGGAGAACGCGGTCGCCCTGGGCATGTCCGAAGCGGTCATTCACCTGCTTGAAGTGATCGAGGTCGAACATCAGCACGGCAGTGGCGCCGGACTGCTTTGATCCCCCAAAACGGTCGAAGAGGGCGCGGCGATTGAGAACGCCGGTCAGAGAATCGGTATTGGCTTCGGTGTGGTGGCGATGGGCGGCGCGTGCATAGTGCAGCGTCAGGGTCAGCGCGCCGATGCCGGTCAAGCCCACCAGCGACATGATGGAATTGAAGTCTTCGGCCCAGTTCTTCGGCGGCTCGGTCGTGACCCATCTCGCTTCGCTCAGAAGGACAAGGGCGCAGCAGAGGAATGAGAGGGCGGTGATGCAGTAGAGAATCGCGTTGGCGTTCAGCGCGATGTGCGGATGGTCCTTGCTGCGCCAATGTTCGATGGCGCAGAGCACCAGGATGGCCGCCGCAAGGGAATTGAGCAGGATCGTGCCGACGCCGGTTAGGCCCATCAGGAAGGGAATGCCGATGGCCACGACCGACAGCACGCCGACGACGATTGGGGGACGTATGCTGGCCTTGATATCCCGGAAACGGCGGGCACCTGCATAGACGAAACTGAAGCCGATCAGGATCAGCGTATAGGGGACGAGGTGCTGGCCAAAGCCGTAGGCGCCATTGCGGAAGCCCATGAGCATGACGGCCAGAACGATGAGCGCCATGCCTACCGCGCCGAGGACGAGATAGGTTTCGGTGCGGGCATTGAGCCAGCCAATAAGCAGGGCAAGCAGCAGCGATGCGCTCGAAAACGCTATGCCGATCAGCAATGTGGCATTGTCGATGACCATTGGAGCACCCGACCGCTACGGCCCCTCTTAGCGGCCAAAGATACAAAGCTCTCTTACAGAGAAGCTGCAATTGTAGCGATCGGTGATCACGTTTTTTGGACGGCCTATTCGGCCGCGGCGGCGACCGGAACGGGCGGCATGGCGCCGGTGCTGCGATCCCAGAGGCCCGAGCCGATGGCGATGGCCGCGGCGAGGGCCGAGGAAATACCACCGATGAGCGGCAGGAAACCATAGCCGAGGCCAGAATCAATCACGTAGGCGCCGAAGATTGCGCCGATGGCGATGCCGATATTGAAGCCGGTGGGAATGAGGGCGGATGCCAGGTTTGGTGCGTCGGCGGCCCAGGCGAGGACGCGCGACTGAACCGGCGAGCCAAAGGCGAAATTGACGCCGCCCCATAGGATCGTCGCGATGGCCATGACCACCGGGTAGGGGCTGACGAAATGGATGGTGACGAACATCACCGCCTGTAGCGCCAGGATGGCGACCAGGGATGGCATGAGCTTCCAGTCGGCAAGGCGGCCGCCGATGAAAACGCCGATGGTGGAGCCGACGCCGTAGAGCAGCAACACCCACGGGACGATGCCGGTTTCGATGCCGGTGACATTGGTCAGGAGCGGGGTGATGTAGGTGAAAAGGCTATATTGGCCGATCATCACCAGGATGACGATGAAGAGCGAGGCCACGATCTGCTGGCGGCCGAGCACCTTGAATTCGCGCATTAAGCTGCCGGAGGTGGTTTCCGAGGCGGCGTTGCGCGGCAGGAAGATGGCAACTGCCAGTGTCGCTAGCAGGCCGATGATGCCCACGGCCCAGAAGGCGGCGCGCCAGCCCAGCGCATTGCCGATGGCGGTGCCGCCGGGAACGCCGAGAATATTGGAGACGGTGAGCCCCGAGAGAATCAGCGCCACGGCAAAGCCGCGCTTGTCTGGCGAGACGATGCTGACGGCGACGATGGCGGCGATGCCGAAATAAGTGCCGTGGACCACCGAGACCAGCACGCGGGCCAGCATCAGCATTTCGAAATTGGGTGCGAGGGCGCAGAAGGCCTGTCCGAGAATGAAGATGCCGCCCAGAAGCAGAATCAACGCCTTGCGGGTCATTTTCTTCGTCGCCACGGCAAGGAGCGGGCCGCCGATGGCGATGCCGATCGCATAGCCCGAAATCAGGTAGCCGGCCACGGGAATAGAGACATCAAGCCCCGCCGCAACGTCAGGCAGAATGCCGGCAATGACGAATTCGGCCGTGCCGAAAGCGAAGGCGGCAAGGAATAGGGCGAGGAGGGGTAGGGACATGTCAGCAACCGCCGCGGCGGCCTCAATTGGAGCTCGCTCATTTCACAGCGGGCCTATTGGCACAATCCATATTTTGCTCGGGGCAGTATAGAAAAACTATAGTGGCACATGACTGGCGCCAATGGATTGGTGGCGCTAGAGTTCTTCTGCTGGACGGGCCTCTCCGGCCCGATGGAGGGCACAAGAATGACGGTTTCATCCCAGACGAAGCGGCGCTTTGCGGCGGCGACAGCCTTGCGCGGACTGTTGATGCTGCTGGCGGGACTCTATGCGATCATTTTCCCGGGCGATGCGCTGACGGTGCTGGTGCTGTTCGGCGGTATCCTGCTCATCGTCGACGGTGCGCTGGGGCTCTGGAGCCTGACCTTTGGTGGCGGCAAGAGCGGCAATTATTGGTTCGACATCATCGCCAATGCGGCGTCGCTGATCCTGGGTATCTTGTTCTTTATCCAGCCATTCATCGCGACGATTTTCACCGCGACCTTCTTTGGCACCATTGTGGGTCTGGCAGCCTTGTTCGTGGGCGTGATGCAGATCGTGGTAGTGGTGCGGGAACGGGACAGTTATGCGCGCATCTGGCCGGTGGTGTTGTCGGGCGTGTCCTATGTGCTGCTCGGGCTGGTCTTCCTGTTCTTCCCGGTGCTGACGGCGGCGGTCGGCATGGTCATTGGCGGCATTCTGCTGGTGTTCTTCGCCATTGGCCTTTTCGGCTGGGCCTGGCGGCTCTACCAGGCCAGCAAGGCCTGACGCCTATTTGTAGGTGACCGTGACGCCGGCAACGCTGGCGTCATCGCGGAACACGGTGGCTCCGGTGGGGCGGGCGATTTCTATGGAATCGGCCGCCAGCCACTGCGCGGCAAGATCGGCATCGGCGCCGACCGAGAAGAAGCTCGCAGCATCGAATGGAACTTCCTCGCCCGGCGGCACGAGAGCGGCCTGGGTATTGGGTTCGTGATTGCCGCAGTCGCGCGAAAAAACCACGAGGTCGAATTGTTGGTCGGGCGAGGTCAGGCGCTCGCGCTCCTCGATGGTGCAGGCGGGCACGAGGTCCGAGACGATCCAGAGCGTGGCGCCGATGGCGATTGCGGGCAGCGCGGTCAGCAGGATGAAGATGCGGAGCGGGAATTTCTGGGTAGGGGGCAAGGGTCGACTTTACCGTGAGAGCAAAGAGCAAGGAGGCGCACCTCCGACCATAGCGGAGGCGCCTGCGCTCGAACAGATAGCGGCCCTCGGTGAGAGAGCCGACCCGCTTGACTCAATAAGCTTGGCGTGAGTACATAACGTGAACATGAAATGCGGGGGCTTTCATGACTGGGCCACGTCTCCACCATCTCACCATTGCCCGAATAGTTGTGGTTCTGGTTCTGGCGGCTTTGGTCGCGGGGTGCGTGACGACGCGCGAACCAGTTGTGTTGACGACCTCGTTCGACCCTGAGGCAGCTGCCTTCATAAAGACGACGGGACGGGCCAAGGTCAGCGGGCAGGCCTTCGTGCGCCAAAACAGCGGCAAGCTGTTGCGTGCGGTCGGCACGGATGTGTTTCTCGTGCCCCGGACGGCTTATGCCGATGAGCGGATTGCGGCCATCTATCGTGGGCGGAAATACGCGCTATGGGGTGGTGCCCAGATGCCGGATGCCGATCCGCGGTATGGGGAATATATGCGGACGACGATCGCCAGTTCGGGCGGATCCTTCAGCTTCGACCGCGTTGCGGACGGCGAATATTACGTCATCGCGATGATCCACCTCCCAAGCGAGGTTGTGTTTTTGCAGTTTCCGATTGTCGAAAAGGTTCATGTTCAGAACGGGAGGAGTGTCAGACTGGTCATGCGCGGGTATTGACCGCGGCGCGACCGGCGGTGGCTGTGGAAAAGCTCGGCGCTGATGACTTGGCGTGAGCAAGCGCCTATCTAAGCCTCATGCGCTTTTCCGATCAGTTCCTGGAAGAAATCCGTCAGCGCCTGCCTATCACGCAGGTTGTGGGCGAACATGTGCTTTGGGACAAGCGGAAATCGCAACCGGGCAAGGGCGATATGTGGGCCTGCTGCCCTTTTCACGCCGAGAAAAGCCCGAGTTTTCACGCCGATGACCGGCGCGGCATTTATCATTGCTTTGGTTGCGGGGCGAGCGGCGATCACTTTCGGTTCCTGACCGAAAAGGCCGGGATGAGCTTTCCCGAGGCGGTGGAGAAGCTGGCTGGTATGGCCGGTGTGCCCATGCCGGCGCGGGATGAGCGCACCGAGCAGCGCGAGGCAGCGCAGAAGGGCCTCGTCGAGGTCATGGAGCTTGCCGCGAAATATTACGAAGCCGCGCTGTCGCACAATATCGGCGCGCGGGCTCGGGGCTATCTCTTCGATCGCGGTGTTTCGGCGGCGAGCCAGACGCGGTTCCGGATCGGGTTTTCTCCCGATAGCCGCAATGGCTTGAAAGAGCATTTGGCCGCCAATGGCGTTTCGGCGCAGGCCATGCTCGATGCCGGGCTGGTGACGAGCCGAGACGACGATCCGCTGACGTATGATCGGTTCCGCAATCGCGTCATGTTTCCGATCACCGATTTCAGGGGCCGGATCATTGCCTTTGGTGGCCGGGCGCTGAGCTCCGATGTGCCGGCGAAGTATCTCAATTCACCCGAGACGAGCCTCTTTTCCAAACGCCAGACGCTTTATAACGGGCAATCGGCCCGGGCGGCGGCGCGGGAAGGGGCCACGGTTATCGTGGTGGAAGGCTATCTCGATGTGATCGCGGCGGTGGCTGCGGGTTTTGAAGGCACGGTGGCGCCGCTCGGTACGGCGCTGACGGAAGAGCATCTGCAACTGCTCTGGCGCATGGCCGAGGTGCCGGTGCTGTGTTTTGACGGCGACAAGGCGGGTCTCAAGGCGGCGGAGCGGGCTATGGACCTGGTGCTGCCGCACTTGAAGCCCGGCCAGACCGTGAAGATTGCGACGCTGCCGGAAGGGCAGGATCCCGACGACCTGATCAAGGCGCAGGGGCGGCAGGCTTTTGCCGATGTGATCGACAAGGCGCGGAGCCTGTCGGACATGCTCTGGAGCCTCGAGACGGGCGGGCTGGTGCCGGAGGCACCGGAAGAACGGGCGGCTTTGCAGGCGCGCTTGCGCGAGCGGGCCAATTCCATTCAGGACCAGACTGTTCGCTTCCACTATCAGCAGGCGTTCGATGAAAAGCTGAAGGCGTTCTTTGCGCCGATCCGGCAGGGCAGGGATAGCCAGCGCGGTGGTGGCGGGCGGCCGGGCTATGGCAAAAGCGGCGCCTATGGTTTCCCCTCGCGCGGGACGCCGCGTTCTGTTGTTTCCGATACGCTGCGCAATTCGCGTCTGGTGCGGGGCGGGCCCGGCATCGAGACGACGCCACGCGAGGCGACGATCATCCAGACGCTCGTGAACCATCCGGCCCTCGTCGAGGACAAGTTCGAAGTTCTCGCGGCGCTCGATTGCGAAACGCCGACGGCGCAGAAGGTGTTGAGCGACATTCTGGCGCTGGCTGTGCGGCACCATGATATTTCTGCGCCCGATATGCAGGCAGCCCTGGGTGCACGGGGCCATGGGCCGGTTCTTGATCGCATGGCGGAAACTTTGGTGCGCCAGGGCGTTTGGCAAGTAGGGTCCGATACCGCACTGGCCGATGCCGAAACCGGATTAAGTCATGCGCTGGCCTTGCATAACAAGAAAGTTCAGCTAAATAGGGAATTGAAGGCAGCCGAAGCGGCGCTGGGCGAAGACCCGAGCGATGAAACCTTTGAAAGGCTGCGAGACATCAAGAACCAGATTACCACTGTCGATGGCACTGAGGCATTGATCGAAGGATTTGGTTCGCTATCGGGACGCGCGACTCGCAGTTTTTAGAGGACTTCTCTAAAGACCGGCGAAGACGCGCGATTTTGCATATGGCGAGTTCGTCATTGCGTCCCGGAGCGGGCCATTGTGAACGCGGCGTGTTAACGCCTTGGTTACCAAACCTTTACCTTGTCTTGAGCCGACACCACCTATGACAAGTCCGGCGCCCGATGCCCACGGGTCCCGAGGAGTAGCATATGGCCACCAAGGCAGCGAACAAAGCCAGCAAGGAAACCGAGAAGCCCGAATCCGGGGCTCCGGAGGCCTCCAATGACAGCCCCCTGATCGACCAGAACGATGCTGCGGTCAAGAAGCTGATCAAGGTCGCCAAGAAGCGCGGCTACGTTACCTATGAAGAATTGAACGCCGTTCTGCCCGCGGACGAAACAAGTTCCGAGCAGATCGAAGATTTCATGTCCATGTTCTCGGAAATGGGCATCAATGTCGTCGACGAAGACGAGGTCGAAGAGACCGAAGTAGAGAAGGACGAAGACGATACTGGCTCCGAAGTCGCGCCTTCGGGCGGCACGGCTCTTGCCAATACTTCGAATACCAAATCCGGCTCGGATCGCACCGACGACCCCGTGCGCATGTATCTGCGCGAAATGGGCTCGGTTGAGCTGCTGAGCCGCGAAGGCGAAATCGCCATCGCCAAGCGCATCGAGGCCGGTCGCGAGACCATGATCGAAGGCCTCTGCGAATCGCCGCTGACCTTCCAGGCCATCATCATCTGGCGCGACCAGCTCGCCGAAGGCGAAATTCTGCTGCGCGACATCATCGATCTCGAAGCGACCTATGCTGGCCCCGATGCCAAGCAGGCTGCCCCGGAAATTCCGGTGGCGCCGGCGCGTCATGAGCCCGAGGTCATCAAGGCTGCGGCAAAGCCGGCACCCCGCCGCGCTGCATCGTCCGACAGCGAAGACGACTATGTGCCCGAGGAGCCGGAAGCTCCGCAGGATCCGGTCGAAGACGACGACGACGAATTCGACAACGCCCTGTCGCTCTCGGCGATGGAAGCGGAACTGAAGCCGCAGGTCGTCGAGACGTTCAACCGCATCGCCGAGGCCTATGGCCAGATGCGCGTGATGCAGGATCGCCACGCCGTCGATCGTACAGCTGCCGTTTCCGACGCCGAATCCAAGAAGCTTGGTTCGCTGCGCGCTGACGTGATCACCGACGTGAAGTCGCTGTCGCTCAATACCAGCCGTATCGAAAGCCTCGTCGAGCAGCTCTACGACATCAACAAGCGCCTCGTGCGTCTTGAAGGTCGCCTGCTGCGCCTGGCTGAAAGCTATGGCGTGAAGCGCGAAGTCTTCCTGCAGAACTACTATGGGCGCGAGCTGGACCCGACCTGGGAAACCGGGCTTGAAGGTTTTGACGGCAAGGGTTGGGCTGAATTCGCCCGTCGCGAAGCCGACACCGTGCACGATATCCGTCACGAGATCGCTACGCTTGCCACCGAAACCGGCCTCGATATCGCCGAGTACCGCCGCATCGTTCACAAGGTGCAGAAGGGCGAGCGCGAAGCTGCGATTGCCAAGAAGGAAATGGTTGAGGCCAACCTTCGCCTCGTGATCTCGATCGCGAAGAAGTACACGAACCGCGGCCTGCAATTCCTTGATCTCATTCAGGAAGGCAATATCGGCCTGATGAAGGCCGTGGACAAATTCGAGTATCGTCGCGGTTACAAGTTCTCGACCTATGCGACCTGGTGGATTCGTCAGGCGATCACCCGCTCGATCGCTGATCAGGCGCGTACGATCCGTATTCCGGTGCACATGATCGAGACGATCAACAAGATCGTCCGTACCTCGCGCCAGATGCTGCACGAAATCGGTCGCGAGCCAACGCCGGAAGAGCTGTCTGAAAAGCTTCAGATGCCGCTCGACAAGGTCCGCAAGGTCCTCAAGATCGCCAAGGAGCCGATTTCCTTGGAAACGCCGATCGGCGACGAAGAGGATTCGAACCTTGGCGATTTTATCCAGGACGTGAATGCGATCCAGCCGATCGATGCGGCGATCCAGTCGAACCTGCGTGAGACGACGACCCGTGTTCTGGCTTCGCTGACGCCGCGTGAAGAGCGCGTGCTGCGCATGCGTTTTGGTATCGGCATGAACACCGACCATACGCTCGAAGAAGTCGGCCAGCAGTTCTCGGTGACCCGCGAACGTATTCGCCAGATCGAAGCCAAGGCGCTCCGCAAGCTCAAGCATCCGAGCCGCAGCCGGAAGCTCCGGAGCTTCCTCGATAACTAGGAGCAGCCCCGTGGCTGCTCCCCGCCTCAAGGTCACCGCCATCCGCGCCAGCATCCCGTTCAAGCTGGCGGTGACGTTTTCCGATGGCACGCATGGCGCCTTCAATGCGGCGCCCATGCTGGCCGAGCGTGGCGAAGGCACCGAACCGCTGCGCGATCGGGCCTTTTTCGCCAGGGTGGGCCTTGCCAACGGCACGCCGACCTGGCCGAACCATTTTGACATCTCCCCGCAATGGCTGCAGGAGGAGATGGACCGGCGGGGGGAACTCGTGCGCCCCAGGCCACAAAGACGCATGTGAGGGAGTTGCCTATGTCGTTCTGGAAGAAGCTCTTTGGTGGTGGCGGTGCCGAGGATAGTGCGCCGGCTGGCGACAAGGCTCTCGGCGAAGAGAGCTACAAGGGCTTTCTGATCAAGGCCATCGAGATGCGTGCGGGCAGCGAGTACCAGCTTGCCGGTACCATCGAGAAGGACGTAGGCGGGGAACTCAAAAGCTACAAGTTCATCCGCGCAGACCGGATGGGCTCGAAGGACGATCTCGTCGCGCTGGCGCTCAGCAAGGGCCGCCAGATCATCGACGAGCAGGGCGAAGGCATCTACCGCTAGCGCCAGACTGGAATTTTGTGTCGACCGCGGGCCCCACGGCTCGCGGTCCTGTTTTTGAAGGATTGCCATCATGGCCAAGAAGCCGACAGCCCGCAGTGAATTCGTGATGTTCGACATCGTCTATGAAGACGGCTCGCAGCGTTCCAACCGCAAGGTGGATGCCAACCTGCTCGGTGGCCTCGATGGCGATGAGCCGGCTCGCGCCGCGATCGAAGAGCAGGACCGCGCGATTTCGGAAAAGTCCGGCGTGCCGCCGCTGGCGATCAAGTCGATCAAGCGCTCGGGCAAATAAGCGATGAACTCGGAAACGCTGCAGCTGGGCAAGGATGTCGGGGTACCGCAGCGTCCCGAGGACGCTGTGCTTGACCCTGTGCCTAATCCGCATCCAGATGTGAACTATGTGGCGCGCTATGTCGCGCCAGAGTTCACTTCGCTCTGCCCGGTGACCGGCCAGCCCGATTTCGCGCATCTGGTGATCGACTATGTGCCGGACCAGTTTCTGGTCGAGTCCAAGTCGCTAAAGCTGTTCCTGACCTCGTTCCGCAACCATGGCGCGTTCCATGAGGGCTGCACGATCGATATTGCCAAGCGCATCGTCGAGACGATCAAGCCGCGCTGGCTGCGGATCGGCGGCTATTGGTATCCGCGCGGGGGCATTCCGATCGATGTGTTCTGGCAGACGGGTGTCTTGCCCGAGGGCACCTGGGTGCCGGACCAGGGCGTGCCGCCCTATCGCGGTCGCGGTTAGAAATAGGAAAAGGCCCATCCGAGGATGGGCCTTTTGTTTGGCTACTTGCCGAGGGCCTTGTCGATGGCTGGCTTCACAACCGTGCCGTAGAGTTCGATGGCCTTCATGACCTTGGCATGGGGCAGGGTGCCCACGCTGAGCTGCAGGCCGAAGCGGTCGTGCTTGAACCATTCGTGCTGCAGCAGGATCTTGTCGATCACCTCTTGCGGTGAGCCCATATAGTAGGCGCCTTCCGAGGTGGTGCTGGCGTCGAACTGGGCGCGCGTGCCCGGTGGCCAGCCGCGCTCGGCGCCGATGCGGCTCATGGTGGCGTTGTGCGCCGGAAAAGCGACGTCGCGGGCGTCCTGGCTGTCCTCGGCGATGAAGCCGTGGCCGGAGATGCCGACTTTTAGCAGTGAGGCGTCGTGGCCGACCTTGGCGCCGGTCTGGCGGTATAGGTCCACCAGCGGCATGAACTGGCGCGGACGGCCGCCGATGATGGCGATCATCAGGGGAAGACCATAATAGGCGGCGCGGGCGACGGAGTTCGGTGTGCCGCCGACGGCGATCCAGAGGGGCAGGGGCTTCTGGACCGGCTCGGGATAGACGGCGATGCCCGGGATGGCATTGGTGTGCTTGCTGCCGGCCCAGGTGACCTTGCCGCCCTTGCGCAGCTCGAGCAGCATTTCGAGCTTTTCTTCGAAGAGATCGTCGTAGTCGTCGAGGTCGAGCCCGAAGAGCGGGAAGCTTTCGATGAAGGAGCCGCGGCCGGCCATGATCTCGGCGCGGCCATTGCTGATGAGGTCGAGGGTCGAGAACTGCTGGTAGACGCGGACCGGGTCTTCGGAGGAGAGGACGGTCACGGCGGTCGAAAGGTGGATCGACTTGGTACGGGCGGCTGCGGCGGCGAGAATGGTCACCGGCGCCGAGGCGACGTAGTCGGGGCGGTGATGTTCGCCGAGGCCGTAGAAGGCGAGGCCAAGCTGGTCGGCCAGCTCAATCTCTTCGATCAGGTCGCGCAGGCGTTCGGCCGGCGATTGCAGGTGACCGCCGTTGAGCGGGTCCGGGGTGTTTTCAGCGAAGGAATAAAGTCCGAGTTCCATGGCGTTCTCCTTGCGCGAAGAGATGGCGGCCGAAGTGGCGGGTCGCAAGAACGCACATGGGTGATACCGCGCGCTCCAGCGCGCGGCATCATATCAACAATCAGACATTGCTGCCGGAGGGCGTGTAGGCCCAGGGCTGCGGCGGCGTGGGAGCGGGCTGGGGAGCCTTTTCGCCGGCGGCCTTGTGGATTTCGGTGACGAGGGCCGGGTCGAGGCGCAGCTTGGCAGCGAGCGCTTCGAGATAGGCTTGCTCAGCCGGGGTGTCGGCGGTGATGGCGACGAGGGAAGCGGCGTAGATTTCGGCCGCATGCTCAGGCGTATCGGCGCGCGAGACGACGGCATTGATGTCGAGCGGGGTCGAGAGCTCGTCAAAAACCCAGGCCTTTTCCTCGGCGGACAGCGGCATGGTTTTCAGGCGCTCGAAAATCGCATCCTTTTCCTCGGCGTCGATGCGACCGTCCGCCTTGGCTGCCGAGATCATGGCCCGCACAAGGGATTTTCCGAGGTCTTCCGCGGCCGCCTCGTTACCGGGTGCTGGAATGAAGGCGTCTTCGCGCGGGGCGGGGGACTGTGCCGCGCCCGCCTGCTTCTCCTGATAGGACTGCCGGGCCTTGTAAGCGAGACCGCCCACGGCGGCGACGGCGCCGAGTTTGGCGGCATTGCCCAATAACTTGGTCGGCTTGCCGCCCGAAAGCAGCAGGCCGGCGGCAAGGCCAGCAGCACCGGTCATTGCCGTCCGCTGCGTATTCGGATCGGTTTGAATGGCCTTGATGATCTGGTCGATATTGAACATGGGCGCTCCCTTTCTGGATTCTCGTTGAGATGGGGATTCGACACACAAGTCGCAAGCGGTCAGACGAACGCAGATGTGCGGCAAAAAGACAAAAAGAAGCCCCGGCTACAGGAACCGGGGCCCGGTAAACCTCGATGGGAGGGGTCGAGGCTCTAGGGATTGGAAATGTTAGGCGCCGGGAGTGGCGGCCGGTTCAGCGGCCGGAGCCGGAGTGGCTTCCGGAGTTGCTGCCGGGGCTTCAGCCGGAGCGGGAGCCGCTTCCGGGGTAGCAGCAGGAGCTGCGTCAGTTGCGGGGGCCGGGGCTTCGGTCATCGGAGCCACTTCAGGCGTAGCAGCCGGAGCTTCAGTCATCGGGGCCGGTGCCGTTGCCGGGGATTCCACGGCCGGGGCGCTGTTCACGTCAACCGAGGTGGACGGGCCCGAATTGGCCGAAAACACCAGGTAGCCGATTGCCAGCAGAGCGAGGGCGACGATGATGCCCACGAACCAGCCGGTTCCATTGCTTTCACGGGTATAGACCGTGCGGTTGCCGTCGTTGGTATAGATAGTATCACGTTCTGGGGTAGCCATTGGATGCTCCTTAGCAAGTGAATTCTGGCTAAAGAACGCTACCCCTCCGAAGTCGGTTCCCTATTTCGTGATCACAACGCCAAATCAATTGTGGCGCTAAAAAGATCCATTGCTATCAGACGGATATACTGTCCGCTCAGAGGTCGGGACCTTTGCCTTTACCGCCCTTCTTCGAAATCTTGTCGATCAGAGCGAGGAAAAGTGCGGACAGAATGAAGGTCACATGCAGGACCGTGTACCAGAAAATGTGCTCGTTGGTGTACTGCGGCACGTTCAGGAAAATCTGCAGCAGGTGGATCGAGGAGATGGCGACGATAGTTGAGGCCACCTTGATCTTGAGCGAGCCGGCATCGATCTGGCCGAGCCAGTGAACGTCGCCTTCATTGTCAAAGCGCGAGACGAAGTTTTCGTAACCCGAGATGATGACCATGACGACGAGGCTGGCGATGAGCGCTGCGTCGATCAGGCCGAGGATTTTCAGGATGGTCTCGGTTTCGTCCATGCCGAAAAGGTGGCTGGCGAAGTTCCAGAGCTTGTAGCCGAACGAGACGGCATAGAGCGCGAGCGCCAGTCCGAGGCCGATGTAAAACACCACCAGCAGCCAGCGCGAGGCGAGGATGATGCTTTCGACGAAGACTTCGAGACGTTTCATGGCGGGCTCCAGCGGGACCGCGCACGGATAGCAATTCTATATTTGCTGGCAAGGGACGCGCTGACGCAGGGGCAAGAAAAAGGGGCCGGACGTGTGTCCGGCCCCTTCTTTTCGGTGGATCGCCAAGTTTAGCCGTTGTTGGCCACGGTGATCAGCGGCGTGATGCGACGGATGGTGACGCGACGGTTTTCGCGTTCGCCCAGTTCCGTGCGGATCTTGAGGTAGCGCTCGCCATAACCCTGGGTGGCCAGGTTCTCCGGCGGCACGCCATAGAAGTCCGTGAGGATACGGGCAACGGTGGCGGCACGCAGGTCGGAGAGACGCAGGTTGGAGATGTCCGAGCCCACGGCGTCGGTGTGGCCTTCGATGAGGAAGGTTTCCGCCGGGTTGGTCTGGAGCAGCTGCAACATTGCATTGGCAACGCCCGAGAGGGCGCCCACCTGGTCGCGATTGATGGTCGCGGCGCCGGTGTCGAAGGTCAGATTGCCAACCTCGAGACGACGGACCGAGTCACGGACGCGAGCCGAACGCTTGACCTCGTCGATGGAGTAGACGCGGGCGACCTGTTCGACCGGCGGCTGGGCGAAGAAGTTCCCGACTTCGTTTTCGTCAGCAAAGGAGGCGTCGAGGACGTAGTCGCGCACCGGGATGTTGAGGCGGAGCGGCGGCAGGTCCTGGCCCGGGTCGCGCCAGACGAGCAGGTCTTCGTCATAGCGATCGTCGAAGTAGGCGAGGACGATTTCACGGCCATCGGGCGTGATGCGCGAACGGCGGAGAATATCGCCATTGCGGTTACGCACGGTGATGACCTGGCTGCCGTCGGGACGTTCAACGACTTCACGCACGCGACCGCCCGGCAGGTTTTCGTAGTAAACCTCGTCCTGCTGCGGATTGTAGAAGCGGTCCGTGTCCTGGCCGATGGAATTGACCACGAGCTGGGTGCCGACCTGCAGGATCACCTGGGTGATGATGTCGCCGGCCGTCGCCTCACGCACCGGCACCTGCTCGACAACGGTGACGTTGTTCTGCTGGCCGATATTGTTCTGCGTGTTGTTGGTCGTGTTGTTCGTCACGTTATTGGTGACGTTGGTGATATTGGTGATGTTGTTGATGTAGTTGTTGACGACAGTCTGGTTGACGGTCGTGTTTTCGGTCGCCGTGACGGCCGTACCGGCCTCGGCAGCGACCGGAGTGATCGGCGCGGCTGCGAAGGCGCGCATTTCCTCGGACTGGGCGTCAGCGTCGGATTCCGGCGGCGGCGCGAGCGGGGCTTCGGCAACGGGCGGTGCTACCGGTGCCTGACCATCGACCACTGGCGTTTCGAGCTGAATGTCCTTGGCGCTGTCGAGCACCGGAGCGATCTGGTCCTGCGTGATGCCAGCGGGCAAGTCCTCGACGATTTCGGCAGGCTGACCGTCAACGGTGACCGGGGCTTCGGCCGGCGGCGCGTTGGGATCGACGGCGGCAGGCTGTTCAGCCGGCGGCGTTTCGACTGCGGGCTGCTCGACAGGGGGTGCGGGCTGCTCAACCGGGGCTGGCTCGACGGCCGGGATCGGTGCGAGGGTCAGGCCGAGCGGGGCAAGGCAGCTCTCGACGTCGGGCATGCCGGCATTGGTGCAGATGGCGTTGATTTCAGCGAGAGCCGCATCGATACGGGCCTGGGCAGAGGCGTCGCCTGCGGCCAGTTCTGCAACTGCAGCATTGTAGGCATCAACCTGGGCAACGAGCGCCGAAGCGAGATCGGTCGGGGCCGGCTGCTGCTCGACGGCAGGTGCAGGTTCAGGGGCCGGCTCGGGCGTTACTTCAACGGCAGGAGCAGGTTCGGGAGCGGGCGCAGGCTGTTGTTCGGCAGCGGGTGCAGGCGCCGGCTCAGGAGCAGGTTCCGGAGTGGCTTCGACGGCGGGAGCAGGTTCGGGCTGGGGTTCGACCTGAACTTCGACGGCAGGCTCCGGCTGGGGCTCCGGCTGCGGTTCGGGGGCAGCTTCAACCGGTGCTGGCGCCTCGACGGGGGCCGGCTCGGGTGCAACTTCGACAGGGGCGGGCTCTTCAACGGGAGCCGCTTCCACGGGGGCAGGTTCTTCCGCCGGGGCCGGCTCTTCTACCGGGGCGGGTTCGGGCTGCGGTTCGGGGGCAGGTGCCGGCGCAGGCGCATTGCCGGTGGCGGCAGCGATACATTCGTCGATGCTTGCATAGCCAGAGACGATGCAGAGTTCCGTAAGAACGCCGCGCGCAGCTTCGATAGCTGCGGCATCGCCCGAGGCTTCGGCGGCGGCATAGGCCTGGTAGGCTGCAACCAAGTCGCCATCCTGGGCGCGCACGGTCAGTGGCAGCAGTGCCATGAGCCCGACACTCGTGCCGGTCAAAAGCCAGTTTCTAAGGCGCATTGTTCTTCTTCCTTTATGTCGAGTGACATTTGAGACAAGCATCGCGGCGCCATCCTGAACACAGTCTGAATGGTCGGACTAGCCTTCGACGTGATGCTGTTCCCCCGCAAAGCCCGCAACGCCTGGGTTTGGCGTTGGTTCCCCCGGACTGATGGCTGGAGGGTGACCAAGGGAACATGGCGCCAGTGGGGCAAAGTGGACGGTTTGGGCCGGCGCTGCGCTGGTTCCACAGGCAAGGGCGTGCTAGGCCCGAGCCATGCAGCAGGCCGTACACAGCATCAGCATTCCCACCAAGGGCCAGGGACTTTACGAGTTCACCGACGTGCTGGACCGCTTTATAGCGGAATCGGGGATCGCTACCGGGCTTCTGACCGTTTTCGTGCGCCACACATCCTGTTCGCTGCTCATACAGGAAAATGCCGATCCGGATGTGCAAACCGACCTACTGGGCTTTTTCAGGCGCCTGGCGCCGGAGGGCATGGACTGGCTGGTGCACACAACCGAAGGGCCGGATGACATGCCGGCGCATATCAAGTCGGCCCTGACCCAAACCTCCATTTCCGTTCCTGTTGTCGGTGGGCAAACAGTGCTTGGGACCTGGCAGGGCATCTATCTTTTCGAGCACCGTCGCCGCCCGCATCAGCGGAACGTGGTGCTGCATATCATCGGGGAATGAACATGGATTGGGCTGACATCATCGGCTACTGGCCGTTTGTGCTGGGCATGCTGGCCACCGGCGTGGTGTCGGGCGTGGCGGCGGGGCTGCTGGGCATTGGCGGCGGCGCGGTGATCGTGCCGGCGCTCAGTACGGCGCTGTTGTGGATGGGGTTCGACTCCGAGGTGGTGCAGCATGTGGCCGTGGGCACATCGCTGGCGATTATCATTCCTACCGGAATCATGAGTGCGCGCGCGCATCACAAGCGTGGGGCGCTCGATATGGACGTGTTCAAGCTCTGGGCGCCGTTCATCGTAGCGGGGACGTTTATCGGCGGGCTGATGGCCGGCTGGTATTCGGGTGACGTGCTGCGCATTGTCTTTGCGGTCATGGCCTTCGTTATCGCCGCCAATATCGTTTTCTCGTTCCAGACCAGGCTCATGGGACATCTTCATGGCTCGAAGCCGACGCATCGCGCTGCGGCATTCGTGGTCGGCTACCTCTCGTCGCTGATGGGCATTGGTGGCGGTTCGCTGACGGTGCCGACGCTGGTGGCCTTTG
Source organism: Devosia sp. (assembly GCF_024707125.1). Taxonomy (GTDB): domain Bacteria; phylum Pseudomonadota; class Alphaproteobacteria; order Rhizobiales; family Devosiaceae; genus Devosia. The sequence goes on along the minus strand of NZ_JANQAH010000008.1, from coordinate 58,864 downwards.
GCCAGACCATGCACAAGGCCGTGGGTACCTCCGCGGCGATCGGCGTCGCGATCGCGCTTTCGGGCACGCTGGGCTTTCTTATCTCGGGCTGGGGCGTGAGCGATCTGCCGCCGCTGAGCGTTGGCTACATTAATATCGTGGCGCTGGTGCTGGTGGGCGCGATGGCGGCGGTTTGCGCGCCATTTGGCGCGGCTTTGGCGCATCGTCTGGACCAGAAGACGCTCAAATACGTCTTCGCTGCCTTCCTCGTGGCCGTGGGCCTCAACATGCTCTGGAAGGTTCTTGCCGGCTAAGCGGCAGAAAGGGCTGGTGGGGGCGGGTGACTACGGTGGTCCGCCCCCACCGTCCAAGCCCCCCTCAACAGGGGGAACCCGGAAATCTGGATGCCACCCGCCTAGGAAGGCCTGAACCGATGGCTCCGGTTCAGGCTGGACGTGTGTCATGAAGGTGGCCGGTTCAAGGCCACCGAAGCGAATTAGTTTGCCTTGTTGTCCAGTTCCCATTGAACATTGACGCCGATCGAGAAGGTCATTTCGCCAGCTTCGACCGGAACAGGTGCCGCCGAAGCTACATCAGCGCGGGCATACATCGGCATCGGGATCGGGCTGTTGATGTTCTGGCTTTCCGAAATGGCTTCGAGTTCGCCCAGCGTCGCATTGGCGGCGGTGGCATAGAGTTCGGCCTTGCTGCGAGCGTCAGCAAAGGCGGCCTTGCGGGCTTCGTTGTAAAGCTCGGTCGGATCGGACACGGAGAAGCTGACGCCGTTGATGGTGTTGGCGCCGACATTCACCGACTTGTCGAGAATGGAGCCGAGCTCTTCGAGATCGCGGACGGCGACGGTCACGGTGTTGGACACCTGGTAGCCGTTGATCTTGGGCGGCAGGGTATAGCCGTTTTCGTCGCGGGCGTCGGAATAGACATAGTTCGGATTGACCGAGAAGCCCGAGGTCTGGATGTCGCGCGCTTCAATGCCGGTTTCCTTGAGGGCGGCAATGAGCTCGGCCATGGCAGCGGTGTTGGCGTCGAGGGCCTCGCGGGCGGTGGAGCCCTGGGTGGTGACGCCGGAATTGATCAGCGCCATATCCGGTGCAGCCCGGACTTCGCCGCGGCCTTCAATGGTGATCGTGCCGGCGAGGGCAGGAACAGCGGCAGCAAGAAGGGCGAGGGGGGCGAGGGCAATCGCGAGACGCATGGCAAACTCCGTATGTGTGTTTGGTGAGGCATTTCATACCCCAGCCAATGCGTCAGTATTGCGGCGCACATGAACGCCAGTTGAACGAGCTGTTTATGTTTCTGTCGATGCTTGGAATTCGCCGGGATTTGCGGGGAAGGAAGATTGGCATTTAACGGCTCTTGGCATTGGCAATAAGTATGACTATTTGAATGATAGGCTTGCGCCGTGCGGTTGCGCTGGGGTAGTCACAGCTAACATTTTAGTTGGGGGAGCCAGCATGGTCGCGAACGTCATTCCCGAGGGTATTTTGCTTGGTCGCGCCCGCGTGCCTGGCCATGCCGAACCGCGCATCGTGACCGTGCGCGATGGGCGGCTTGTCGACATCACCACCAAGGGTTTTGCCACGGTGCGCGACATTGCTGAAAGCGGCAAGGCGGCGGCGCATGTGAAGGCGACCGAAGGCGTAGTGCTTGGCGATGCGGCGGCGGCGGTTGCCAATTCCGTTGCTGGTCAGACCAGTGAAAATTTGCCCGTTCTTCTCTCTCCCATCGATCTGCAGGCCATCAAGGCCTCCGGCGTGACCTTTGTCGTTTCGCTGCTCGAGAGAGTAATCGAAGAACAGGCCCGCGGGGATAAGTCTCGTGCAGACGCGTTGCGCAGCGAGATTCTGGAGCTGATTGGCACCGATCTTTCCCAGCTCGTGCCGGGCTCCGAGCCGGCGATGAAGGTCAAGGCGGCGCTGATCGAAAAGGGTGTGTGGAGCCAGTATCTCGAAGTCGGGATCGGGCCGGACGCCGAAATTTTCACCAAGAGCCAGGTGATGAGTTCGGTGGGCTATGGCGCCGAAGTCGGGCTGCATCCGATTTCGAGCTGGAACAATCCCGAGCCGGAAGTGGCGCTGCTGGTGACCAGCAAGGGCGAGATCATCGGCGCGACGCTGGGCAATGACGTCAACCTGCGCGACGTGGAAGGGCGCTCGGCGCTGCTGCTGGGCAAGGCCAAGGACAACAATGCTTCGGCGTCGCTGGGGCCGTTCATCCGCCTGTTCGACGGCGATTTCACGCTGCAGACTGTGAAGAATTCCGAGATTGCGCTGCGCGTCGAGGGGACCGACGGCTTCGTGCTCGAAGGCGCTTCGAACATGGCGCAGATTTCGCGCACGCCGGAATCCCTGGTTGCCGCGACCATTGGCGGGCATCACCAATATCCCGACGGGCTGGTGCTTTACCTCGGCACCATGTTCGCGCCGGTGAAGGATCGCGACGGCGCAGGCAAGGGCTTTACCCACAAGCTTGGCGACACTGTCTCCATTTCGACGCCGTCGCTGGGTACGCTGACCAACACCGTCAATCTCTCAACCAAGTGTCCGCCCTGGACCTATGGTTCCAGCCACCTGCTGCGGGATCTTGCCCGCGCTGATCTCCTCTAGCCTGCGGATCTCCTCCCCCACGGGCGACGCACGACATTTTTGAAAGGCTTCGACATGAGCGAATTGCACAAGAACCTGATCAACGGCGAATGGATCGGTTCCGACGGCGTTGAGAACATCAACCCGTCCAATCTCAACGAAGTGGTCGGCGTCTATGCCCGCGCCACCGTTGAAGAAACCAAGCAGGCGATTGCCGCAGCCAAGGCTGCTTTCCCGGCCTGGTCGCGGTCGGGCATCCTTGAGCGCCACGCGATCCTGCGCAAGACCGCTGACGAAATCCTCGCTCGCAAGCAGGAACTGGGTGAACTGCTGAGCCGCGAAGAGGGCAAGACGCTGCCGGAAGGCATCGGCGAAGTGACCCGCGCCGGCCAGATCTTTGATTTCTTTGCCGGTGAAGTGCTGCGCCTTTCCGGCGAAGTGCTGCCGTCGGTTCGTCCGGGCGTTGGCGTTGAAATCACCCGCGAGCCGCTGGGTGTCATCGGCATCATCACGCCGTGGAATTTCCCGATTGCCATTCCGTCCTGGAAGATTGCCCCGGCGCTCGCCTATGGCAATACCGTCGTCATCAAGCCGGCTGACCTGGTGCCGGGTTCGACCTGGGCGATCGTCGATATTCTGGTGCGCGCTGGCCTGCCCAAGGGTGTTCTCAATCTTGTCATGGGCAAGGGTTCGGTCGTTGGCCAGACCATGCTCGACAGCAAGGACGTCAATGCGATCTCGTTCACCGGTTCGGTGGGAACGGGCAAGCGCGTTGCTGCCGCTTCGATCGAGCATAACCGCAAGTTCCAGCTCGAAATGGGCGGCAAGAATCCGACCATCGTGCTCGATGATGCCGATCTCAAGGTTGCGGTTGAAACCGTTGCGCAGTCGGCGTTCTTCTCGACTGGTCAGCGCTGCACCGCGGCTTCGCGAGTGATCGTGACGGAAGGCATCCATGATGCGTTCGTGGAGGCTCTTGCCGAGCGCACCCGCAATCTGCGCGTGGGCGATGCCCTTGATAAGAATACGGAAATTGGCCCTGTGGTCGATCCGAGCCAGCTCAAGCAGGACACCGACTACATCGAAATCGGCAAGGGCGAAGGCGCCAAGCTGGTGGCCGGTGGCGAGCGCGTGAGGGCCGCGACGGAAGGCTACTTCCTGCAGCCGACGCTGTTCACCGAAGCGACCAATTCCATGCGCATCGCCCGCGAAGAAATCTTCGGGCCGGTGGCTGCGGTCATTAAGGTGAAGGATTACGAAGAGGCGCTAGCAACTTCGAACGACACGGAATTCGGCCTGTCGGCTGGTATCGTGACGACCTCGCTGAAGTATGCGACGCACTTCAAGCGCAATTCGGAAGCGGGCATGGTGATGGTCAATGTGCCGACTGCCGGCGTTGATTTCCACGTGCCGTTTGGTGGCCGCAAGGGCTCCAGCTATGGCCCGCGCGAGCAGGGTCGCTATGCTTCGGAGTTCTTCACCATTGTGAAGACGGCTTACACTGCTGCCGGCTAAGACGGCGCGAAAATCGAGTTAGCGACGGGGCCCATTGGGCCCCGTTTTCGTTAGCAGACTGTTACCGTTTGCGCTGTGTGAGCCACATCCCGGCGAGGATCAGGACAACGCCAAGGGCGGCGGCCCAGATTGTCACGGGTGCGCCGCGCAGGAGATCGAAGATCACGCCGAAGACCATCTGGCCGGCGATGACCAGGAGCGTTGAATTGACGGCGCCGATGCGGGTGATGAGCCAGGAGCCGGAGGCGACGAAGACGACGCCGATGGCGCCGCCGGTGTAAATCCACCAGGGCATTTCGGCGATGTTGGCGGGGATGAGGCCGCCGAGGACGAGGCCGACGACCGTGAGGAAGACGAAGCCGACGAAGTGGTTCCAGAAGGAGGAGATCAGCGGGGTGGTCGACATCGAGAGCCGGCCATTGACCTGACGGCTGAGGATGACGAGGAGACCGGCGGCGAAAGCGGCGAGAATGGGGATGATCATGCGGCGCCAAGCCCGAAGAGGATGATGAGGAGGCTGCCGGCGGCGATGAGGATGACCGCGCCCGCATCGCGCAGGTCGAGGCGACGCTTGGGCAGGCCGAGGAGGCCCCAAAAATCGGCGGCGAGGCTGAGGACGACCTGGCCGGCGAGGCCAAGGGCGAGGGTGCCGGCGAGCGCGAGGGGCGAATTGACCGATGTGGAGGTCAGCATGACCGTGGCTGCGCCGCAGATGCCACCGAGATAGGCCCAGAGCGGGGCCTTGCCGATTTTGGTCGTGGCTTCAGCGGCCGCGGCGCGCTGGCCGCGCCAGGCGACGGCGAGGAAGACAATGGCCACCACAGTGCCGACGCCATGCGCCAGCCAGGAGGAGAACATGGCGCCGCCGAAGCGGCCGGCTTCGCCGTTGACGAAAATCGCCAGGGTGAGAAGACCGCCGCTGGCAAAGGCCGCGAGCAGGTGCAGCGGGTTGGTCCGCTGGGTTGGGGGAGAGGTCATGGTGCGATTCGAATAGGAGGAGGGTGGGGAGAGTTTAGGGAGGAGCGGGCCGGAAACAAAGGGATTCGGCGCGAGTGGCATCGGTCGTTTGGGGTGAGCTTTTTTGGGGGAGGCGGAGGGAGGGAGGGAGGAGGGAGGGAGGGGGAGGGGGAGGAGGAGAGAAGAAGGAGGAGGAGGTGGTGCTGGTGGTGGTGGTCGCTGACCGCCAGGCATGGTTTGCCCTGATGAACGTGCACCGCCACTCGAGCGTAGCTCTCTTGGCCTTCACGGCTCAAATCGCGCCGCTGGCATCATTTGAGCCGTGGGACGCTTTGCTGCCATTCGGGCGCAGCCCTCGTGGCCTTCTCACCTAAAATCGTTCCACTGGAGCGATTTTGCCTGCGGCACGGTTCGAAGCTTGCCACCTGTCTCTGACTCGCCCATGACAGGGGCAGGAGTTGAATCACATGTCTGAGCGCGCATCCATTCTGGCGCCATTCCGTCACGAGACTTTTCGTACTCTGTGGCTGGCGACCCTGTTCTCCAATCTGGGGGGATTGGTACAGGCGGTCGGCGCGGGCTGGATGATGACGACGCTGACCACGTCGCACAATATGGTGGCGTTGGTGCAGGCGTCGAACACGCTGCCGATCATGGTGTTCTCCATTGCGGCTGGGGCGCTGGCTGACAATTTTGATCGGCGCAGCGTGATGCTGGTGGCGCAGAGCTGCATGGCCGTGGTGTCGCTGTTGCTGGCGGTGACGGCCTGGTTTGGGCTGCTCAATCCCTGGCTGCTGCTGACTTTCACCTTTCTCATCGGGTGTGGCACGGCGCTGTTCAATCCGTCCTGGCAGGCGTCTATGGGCGACATCGTGCCGCGCGAGGATTTGCCGGGTGCGGTGACGCTCAATGCCATGGGCTTTAACATGATGCGCAGCGTCGGCCCGGCGGTCGGCGGCATGATCGTGGCTTTTGCCGGGGCGAGTGCGGCCTTTGCCGTGAACGCGGTGTCCTATCTGGCGTTGATTGGGGCGCTTTGGCGGTGGAAGCCGCAAAGGGTCAAGGCGCGGCTGCCGCGCGAGCACCTGGGCAGCGCCATGTGGGCCGGCGTGCGATATGTGTCGCTGTCCCCGAACCTGCTTTCGGTGCTGTTCCGCGGCTTTCTGTTCGGCTTTGCTGCCATTGTCATCATGGCGTTGCTGCCTTCGGTGGCTGAGGAATATGTGGGCGGTGGCGCGCTGGTCTATGGCACGCTGCTGGGTTGTTTCGGGCTCGGGGCCATTGCCGGTGCGGTTCTCAATGGGCGCGTGCGGCAGCGGTTTTCCAACGAGGCCATTGTCCGCATTGCCTGTCTTGGCTTTGCGCTGAGCTGTCTGGGATTGGCGTTCAGCCGCGATCCGCTGTTGAGCCACTTTGTGCTGTTGCCGGCGGGGGCGTGCTGGGTGCTGTCGCTCTCGCTGTTCAACGTGTCGATCCAGCTTTCTGCACCGCGCTGGGTGGTGGGGCGGGCGCTGTCGCTCTACCAGACGGCGACCTTTGGCGGCATGGCCGGGGGGAGCTGGGTCTGGGGCATGACGGCTGACGCGGCCGATCCGCAATGGGCGCTGGTGCTGGCGGCGGGCGTGCTGGTGCTTTGTCTGCTGGTGGGGCTGAGACTGCCGCTGCCGCAGTTCAATGAGCGTGATCTCAATCCACTCGATACGTTCAACGAGCCGCTGCTGAAACTCGACCTGATGCCGCGTAGCGGGCCGATCATGATCATGATCGACTACCAGATCGCGCAGGAGGATATTCCGCGCTTCCTGGCACTGATGAGCGAGCGGCGGCGTATCCGCATTCGCGATGGCGCAAGGCAGTGGGGCCTGCTGCGCGACCTCGAAAAGCCATATATCTGGGTGGAGAGCTATCATGTGCCGACCTGGGTCGACTATGTCAGGCACAATCTTCGGCGCACCAAGGCGGATGCGGATAATACCGAGCAATTGCGGGCGCTGCATCGCGGACCGGGCATGCCGGTGGTGCATCGGATGATCGAGCGGCAGACCGTGCCACTCGATGATACGACGCCGCTGCGCGACAGCCCGGAGGTATAGCCATGGTTGCGGTTTTCGTGGATGCCGATGCCTGTCCGGTGAAGGACGAGGCGGCGCGGGTGGCGGAGCGGCATGGGCTGGTGATTACTTATGTTGCCAATTTCGGGCTTCGACCATCGCGCGACCCGATGGTGCGGACTGTGATGGTGCCACAGGGCGCGGACGCGGCAGATGACTGGATCGTCGAGAATTCGGCGCCGGGGGACCTGGTGGTGACCGCGGATATTCCGCTCGCGAGCCGGATCCTTGCCAAGGGCGGGGCGGCGATTGGGCCGACGGGAAAGCTCTTTACGACCGATTCAATCGGCATGGCGCTGGCCATGCGGGACCTGAACCAGCACCTGCGGGAGACCGGGGAAAGCCGGGGGTTCAATGCGGCGTTTTCGGCAAAGGACCGCTCTAACTTCCTGCAGCAGTTCGATGCATTGGTGCAGCGGGCCAAGCGGGCTTGAGCGGGGCCAGCCGGGCGCTTGGCGCACGCGCCTTGACTTTGGCGCATTTGACGTAGACTATTGGAGAATACGTTTTCTGCCCCCGTTGGCGAACTGACCCTGCCGGCCTATCCGGTTGCTTGGCTTTCCTTCCGAACTGCAAACGTTAATAGGCTTCTGTAGCATGTTGCTGCAGGGGAACCGCTCGCTTGCACCGCTTCGAGCCAATTCATGAGGACGCCAATGATCAACGGCACCGTGAAATTCTTCAATTCGACCAAGGGCTTCGGCTTTATCTCGCCCGATGGCGGCGGCAAGGATGCCTTCGTCCACATTTCTGCGCTGGAACGTGCTGGTATTTCCAGCCTCGCCGACGGCCAGAAGGTGACCTTCGACCTCGAAAAGGGTCGTGACGGTCGTGAATCCGCAATCAACGTGCAGCTCGCCTAAGACGCGTATCGCGATCTCCTGGAGGTCGCGACGTGTACCAGGCTTTGCTGTGCAGCGTTTTCAAACCGGAAAGTGGTTCGCCTCTTTCTGAAAACGCTAGTGTTTGAGTTTGGCCGGGGCGGTTGCGCCCCGGTTTCCAAAGGAGCGCTCGATGTCTCACCTCTATAAAGTCGGCCAGATGCTCGACCTGCGCTCCGCCCCGCGTCACAGCAATCGGCCTGCAGGCCCTTGCGAAGTGATCTCGTGTCTCCCACATGAGACTGGCCCGGTACTGTATCGGGTAAAATCGCGCGGCGAGACCAATGAACGCGTTGTCGAAGAGGGCGATCTTTCGCCCAGCGACGCGTCCAAATCGGCCTATGTCGAAGGCGCAAGCGTCTTCAGCATCGCCGTAAACAAGCGGTAAGCGCACTCACCCTTCAAGGTTTGCGTCGATTGATCTCCCGGTCGTGGCAGTTGTTGTCACGAGGGTGAGACAATCACGATGCAATAACGTGCACGAATATGCCGCCCCCGGCGCGACTCGCGCCGGGCTAATGCCGGCCCCTGGCCGGAAGAAAGACTGAAATGAATACGCATATACTAAGCGCTCCGGGGGAACTGTTCCTTGGCAGCGACGCCGCAACGGCACTCGCACAGGGTGCACGGCGCTTTTCCTCGGCCGCCAAGGCCATCCGGTTCGCCATGGAACAGGCCGCTCCCGTGAGCCTTCACGGCGCCTTGCTCAAGATCGGCGGACAAACGCTCGGGCCGGACCAGATCCGCTCCCTGCATCGGCAGATGGAAACCATCGGCCAGGCGCGCAGGACGCGCCAATAAAAACGCCGGCCATATGGCCGGCGTTTGCTTGTTCCGAACTGGTATCCAGTTCTGGATATAGGTTTTAGGCCTGCGAACGCGGAGCCGAACCGGGACGGCCGCCGAAGCTTCCTGCGGGACGCTTGGGCGCAGCAATCAGACCTTCGCGAATAGCCTGCTTACGCGCAGCCTTGCGGTTGCGGCGGATGGCTTCGGCCTTCTTGCGCACGCGAGCTTCCGAGGGCTTCTCGAAATACTTGCGGAGCTTCATCTCGCGGAAGACGCCTTCGCGCTGAAGACGCTTCTTGAGAACGCGGAGGGCTTGGTCGACATTGTTGTCGCGTACCTGGACCTGCAAAAAATTTCCTAACTTGGTGTGCGCCTTCTCCATGAATGGCAGGCGGAGTCGATCTGTGATCGGTGCACTTCGTTATCAGGCCCGGTCGGCGCTGCCAACCCGAGAAGTGGGGTTGTGATGTCTAAAGCACGTCGCAATCTGCGGGATTTGCCCGGCGCGGCTTAGATACCTGTTCCTAGGTATGGCTTTGCCCCGAAACCGGGCCGTTCAGGCCGCACGGCTGCTGATTGCTTCGGCCACGGCGATGTCGGCCATGGCGAGGGCGGCGGCCCGGGTCTTGGCGGCAGCGATGAAGCGGCCGTTGTGGCAGAAGGTGGCGCCTTCGACGCCGCTGGCGACTTCCAGATCATGGTTGGTGAGACCTGCCCAGGCGGCCGGCAGGTCGGCGCGCAGCTCAAAACCCTCGTCGCTGCGGCGGATGCCGGTGAGGCACCAGTCCTTGTCGCGCGGGTGGACGACGAAGAGCAGGTGATCGGCGCCGGCCTTTACGATGGCGGCGCGGAAGGGCATCCCCATGGGAAGCTCAAGCACGCGACCGGGGCCGGTGGCCTCGATCGCCTTTGTGACGAGGGCCTCGGCGCGGAGCTTTGCCGCGCTGCGGGCGACGGCCGCTTCGACGAAGCTGCGGGCGATGATGAGCGCCTTGTGGAACGCCTGCTGATCGGCCTCGGCGTCACGATCGTCGAAGTCGGGTTTCAGGGTTTCGAGGAGCGAAGAGAGCGACAGTCCGGCCAGCGGACCCGAGGGGCTGGCGGCGCCGTTGTCGACGAGATCGATGGGCAGGACGAGATTGCCGTCCACCGAGGCATGCACGCTTTCGATGTGTTCAGCGGGAACATCGAAGGAGGCGATGTAGTCGCGGCCGAAATGCTTCCAGACAAGGCCAAAGGAGCTGTAGGGCTGGCCATCGTCGCGCAGCGGGGCGCCGCGCTGGTGGTGATCGAAAATGCGCGCTTCGGCGTCGTAGGCGCCGCCGACATCGTAGATGATGCGATCGGGGGCAGCGGTGATCCACTCCGGCGCGCGGCTGCGCACGATCTCGGCAGCGGGGAACAGCCGGGTCAGGATGACGCTCGACAGCAATTCATCGGCATGGAAACCACCGGAGTGGGTGACGAGGAAAGCTGGTGTCATGTGCGAGGCGGTCCTGAAACTGGGCAATCGAGGCGTCACGACCCTTTCGGCCCCGACGGACCTTGCTACCCTGCTTTGGAGGGAGGAGGCAATGTTATCGTTAGCGAAACGTTAACGGGTAAGTGAGGGCGATCACAGGTCAGCGCTCGTAGCCCCACCCCACCTCATCCCCTCTCCAACAAGGGGAGGGATCAAGGGTGGGGTGTTCTTGCAGCGAAATGGCTCAGGCCGGTTGGCCGAAGCGCTCGTCGAAGGCGTAGCCGGCGCCGCGGACGGTGCGGATCGGGTCGTTTTCGCGGCCGCGATTGATGGCGCGGCGGAGGCGGCCGATATGGACGTCGACGGTGCGCTCGTCGACATAGACGTCATTGCCCCAGACACCATCGAGAAGCTGCTCGCGCGAATAGACGCGGCCGGGATGGCGCATGAGATATTCGAGCAGGCGATATTCGGTGGGGCCCAGGTGAACGTCGCGGGTGGAGCGGCGGACACGATGGGTGGTGCGGTCGAGTTCGAGATCGCCGACTTTCAGCGCTGCGGTCACCAGATTGGGGTTGGCGCGGCGGAGGAGGGCGTGGATGCGGGCAACCAGCTCGGGGACCGAGAAGGGTTTTACGACATAGTCGTCGGCGCCGGTCGATAGTCCCCGGACGCGTTCTTCTTCTTCGCCGCGGGCGGTGAGCATGATGACCGGGATGCGCGAGGTTTCTTCGCGGGCGCGAAGGCGGCGGCAGAGTTCGATGCCGGAGATTTCGGGCAGCATCCAGTCGAGCAGGATCAGGTCGGGCAGCTTTTCGGCGATAGCGTGCTGGGCTTCGTCGCCGGTTTCAGCGGTGACGACGCGAAAACCCTCGGCTTCGAGGTTGTAACGCAGCAGAATGGCGATATCGCCCTCGTCTTCGACAACGAGAATGGTCGCGGGCATAGGCGTGCTCCATCGATCGGCAGCCGCATGCTGCCGTCATTTCATTGTTTTTGCCACCATCTTCCTCTGCTGCCCCCTGAGGAAAATGGTGGCTGGTTTGGGGTAGTTACAAGGCGAGAGTGGCTATGCCTTGATCTGGGTCCGGTGCAGTTCCTGCACGTCAGCGGTCAGCTGCTTGCCGGTCTGCAGGTAGTAGGCGCGTTCGGCGATGTTGGTCGCGTGGTCGCCGATGCGTTCGAGGTTCTTGGCGCAGAACAGCAGATGCGTGCAGGTGGTGATGTTGCGCGGATCTTCCAGCATGTAGGTCAGAAGTTCGCGGAACAGCGAGGTGTGCATGGCGTCGACTTCGTCGTCGCGGTTGCACACTTCGACCGACGCGGCGGCGTCGCGGTTGGCATAGGCGTCGAGGGCGTCCTTGAGCTGACGCAGGACAAGGGCGGTCATGTTCTTGACGCCATTGTAGAAGGTCGGCTGCAGGTTGATGCCTTCGAGTTTCAGCGAACGGCGGGCGAGTTGCTTGGCCATATCGCCGACGCGTTCGAGGTCGTTGGCGACGTGGATGGCGGTGACGATCGAGCGCAGGTCCGAGGCCATGGGCTGGCGGCGGGCGATGATCGAGACGCACATGTCGTCGATCTTGCGCTGCATGTCGTCGATGCGCTGGTCGGCAATGATCGTGAGGTCAGCCAGCTCGCGGTCGAGCTTGAGAAGGGCCTTGGTGCCGTTCTCGATGGCGACTTCGACCTGGCCACCCATTTCGGCAATGGTCTGGGCCAGGGCGTTAAGCTCGTCGGTGAAGGACGAGACGATGTGATCAGATGCGGTATTGGGCATGATGTTGGTTCCTCGTTCCGCGATCAGCCGATGCGGCCCATGATGTAGTCCTGGGTCTGCTTGTTCACCGGATTGGTGAAGATGTCCTCGGTCGGGCCCTGTTCGATCAGGTTGCCGAGGTGGAAGAAGGCGGTGCGCTGGGAAACGCGGGCGGCCTGCTGCATCGAGTGGGTCACGATGACGATAGTGTAGTTTTCACGCAGTTCGTCGATCAGCTCTTCGATGACGGCGGTGGCGATCGGGTCGAGGGCCGAGCAGGGCTCGTCCATGAGGATCACTTCCGGACCGACCGCGATGGCGCGGGCAATGCAGAGGCGCTGCTGCTGACCACCGGAAAGGCCGGTGCCGGGCTCCTGAAGGCGATCCTTCACTTCTTCGAAGAGGCCGGCCTTGCGCAGGGACGACACGACGATTTCGTCGAGGTCGGCCTTGTTGCGGGCGAGACCATGGATGCGCGGGCCATAGGCGACGTTGTCGTAGATCGACTTGGGGAAGGGGTTCGGCTTCTGGAAGACCATGCCGATGCGGGCGCGCAGTTCGACGACGTCAAGCGCCGGGGCGTAGATGTCTTCGCCGTCGAGCTTGATGGTGCCGCCGACCTTGGCGCCTTCGATGGTGTCGTTCATGCGGTTGATGCAGCGCAGGAACGTCGACTTGCCGCAGCCCGAGGGTCCGATGAACGCAGTGACGGCGCGATCGGGGATGTCGATCGAAATGCCGTGCAGGGCCTGCTTGGTGCCGTAGTGGACGGTCACGTCGCGAGCGGTGAGGCGGATGGGGCGTTCGAGCACATCAGTCGGGTTCATGGCGGAGTCCAGATTCAGGGAAGTCTTCTTAACCTTGCCGGCAAGCATATCCATTTGGCTCATCCTTAAGCACGCTTTTCAAGGCGCGAGCGGAGATAGATCGCTACGCCGTTCAGCAGGATCATGACCGCCAGCAGCACCATGATGGCAGCGGCCGTGCGGGGTTCGAAGAAATTGCGGTTTTCGTTGCCCTGCCAGAGATAGATCTGGACGGGGAGGGCCGTGGCCTGATCGAGCGGCGTCGCGGGGACCGAGGCCACGAAGGCCTTCATGCCGATGAGCAGGAGTGGCGCGGTTTCGCCCAGAGCGTGGGCGACGCCGAGAATGGTGGCCGTGAGGATCGACGGGAATGTCGTTGGCAGAACGTGGTGGAAGACCATCTGCGTCTTGGATGCGCCCATGCCCAGGGCCGCCTGGCGCAGGGCCGGGGAGACGCCCATCAGCGCGCCACGGGTGGCGATGATGATGGTGGGCAGGGTCATCAGGGTCAGCACCAGACCACCGACCAGCGGAGCCGAGATCGGCAGGTGGAACCAGTTGATGAACACCGCGGCGCCGAGGAGACCGAAAACGATCGAGGGGACGGCGGCGAGGTTGTTGATGTTGACTTCGATGAGGTCGGTGAGGCGGGACTTGGGCGCGAACTCTTCGAGATAGATGGCGGCAGCAACCCCGATCGGCACGGCGAGCACGATGACGATCAGCATCATCCAGAGCGTGCCGACAAAGGCGCCGAGGAGACCAGCGGAGGCGGGAGCCGAGCGGCTGTCCACATTGGTGAAGATCGTCCAGGCAAAGCCGTTCGAGATCGTGCCGTTGTCAACGAAGGTATCGATGAGCTGGCGGGCCGGCGCCGAAAGCTGCTGCTGAGCGTCCCCGAGATCGCGGTTGATATTGCCCCTGATCCAGTTGGCGGCATTGGCGGAGGCCAGCACGTCGACGTCCACGGTCTGGCCGAGGAGGGACGGATTGGCCACGAACATTTCGCGGATCTGGTGACGGGCGTTGGTTTCCGGGATCGTCTGGATCTGCTTGCTGTCGATCTCAAAACCTTCCGGTGCGGCCTTGCGCAGGGAGGCTTCGACGATGGTGTTCCAGTTCAGCATGGCCAGCTCGCGCTGCCACTTGAGGCTGGCGGCGGTGTACTCGGCGTCGGAGGCGAAATCGCCGCGCGCCGGAGCCGGGCCGACATCGATGACTTCAGCGTCGAAGGTCACCGACAGGTGCAGGTTGGACTGGACGAAGGCCGGGATGCCCTTGCGGAACACGTCCACGAAGAGGAGGGCAACGAAGCCGAGCGCTACGGCAATGGCGGCGATGCCGAGACCGCGGAAAATCTGCTCATTCAGGTGACGGCGACGCAGGCCGGCGCGAATGATGCGGGTGCGGTCCGACGAGGCTTTTTCGGGGAAAGTCTGAATATCGGTAGCCATTTTATTCGTACTGCTCCCGGAAGCGGCGGACGATGTAGAGGGCGAAGATGTTGAGGCAGAGGGTCACGACGAAGAGCGTGAGACCAAGGGCAAAGCCAACCAGGGACTGCGGGCCGGTGAAATCGGTGTCGCCGGTGAGCTGGTTGACGATGGAAACGGTGATGGTCGAGACCGGCTCGAACGGGCTGCCGCGCAGGATCGGCGCGTTACCGGCGGCGAGCACCACGATCATGGTTTCGCCAATGGCGCGGCTGACGGCGAGAAGGAAGGCGCCGACAATGCCGGGGAGGGCGGCGGGCAGGAGGACGTTGCGGATCGTCTCGGACTGGGTGGCGCCCAGGCCATAGGCGCCATCGCGCAGGGTGCGGGGCACCTGGTTCATGATGTCATCGGAAAGCGACGACACGAAGGGGATGATCATGATGCCCATGACCACACCCGCCGTCAGGGCCGAGGTGGCGCTGATCTGGAGGCCAATGGCATTGCCGAAATCGCGGAGGAAGGGGCCGACCGTGACGAGGGCGAAGAAACCGAAGACGATGGTCGGGATGCCGGCGAGGATTTCGATCAGCGGCTTGGCGACAGCGCGGAAGGACTTTGGCGCGTACTGGCTGAGATAGATGGCCGAGAGGAGGCCGACCGGCACAGCGACCAGCATGGCGATGGCTGTGATCATCAGCGTGCCGGCGAGTAGCGGCAGGAGACCATAGGAGCCGTGATTGTCGCCGCCGGCATTGTTGGGTGCCCAGACGGTGCCGAAGAAGAAATCGAGCGGGTTGATGAAGGTGAAGAAGCGCAGCGCCTCGGTGACGAGCGAGGCGACGATGCCCACCGTGGTCAGGATGGCGACGGCAGAACAGGCGAGCAGCAGGACATTGACGACGCGCTCGACCGAATTGCGGGCCCGGAGGCGCGCCGTAATGCGGGAGCGGGCGTAGATGAGACCGGCGCCGCCAGCGACGACGGCGAGCACGAGCGTGCCGGCAAAGGTGATGAAATTGAACGAACGCAGGGCGTCGCCGGCGGACTGTTCATAGGGTGCGATTTCGCCAGCCACGCCATAACCCGAGGCGATCGCCTGGATACGGCCAACGGTGGCATTGAGGCCGACCTGATCGAGCGAGACGAGCGTATCCTGCGGGATCAGGGAGACAATGTAATTGTGGGTGACGCCGCCGCCGAGCCAGGCCCAGAGCAGCAGGATCACCAGCGCCGGGATCATGGCCCAGATCGCGGTGAAGGAGCCGTGATATTGCGGACGAGAGTGGACCTTGACGCCATCGGCAGTCACGAGGTTCCGGCTCTTCGACCAGCCGGTCTGATAGGAAATGCCTAGAAGGACAATTAGTACGCCGGCTACGACCAGAGCATTCATCGCGATGCGCCCCCGCGGGAAAACGAAAGAGCGGGCCGCACCGGAATGGCGCGACCCGCGACAGGTCTATTACTGAGCGCCAGCTTCGAAGGCGGCCAGAACTTCAGCGGTCTTGTCGGCCGGCTGCGGGATCAGGCCAGCGGCTTCGAGAGTGCCGCCATTGCCCGAGATGCCTTCCGAGAGGAAGAACTGGACGTATTCTTCGATGCCGGGGATCACGCCGATGTGCTGACCCTTGACGTAGAAGAACAGCGGACGGGAGACCGGGTATTCGCCAGCAGCAACCGATTCCTTGGTCGGGACGACGCCGTTGACGGTCGCAACCTTGAGGGTGTCGGTGTTCTGTTCGTAGAAGGACAGGCCGAAGACGCCGACGGTGTTCGGATCGGAGTTCAGGCGAGCGAGGGTCTCGGTGTAGTCGCCCGAGATTTCGATGACCACGTCCTGACGGAAGGTGGTTTCGAGGGCCTTCACTTCGTCTTCAGACAGACCTTCGGGGTGACCAGCTTCCTTGAAGCCAGCGGTCACAACCTTTTCCTGGAAGACTTCGCGGGTGCCGTGGTTCGACGCCGGGATGGCGAGCGAGATCGGCTGGGCCGGGAGCGCAGCGTCGACTTCGTTCCAGGTCTTGTAGGGGTTGTCGACGAGAGCGCCATCAACGTAAACCTTGGCAGCGATGGCCTTGTAGACCTGAACCGGGGTCAGGGCGAAGTCAGCGCCGGCAGCGGCCGAGGCGAAGACGATGCCGTCGAAGCCGAACTGGATTTCACGAACGTCGGTCACGCCAGCGGCGGTGCAAGCCTCGAGTTCGGCGTCCTTGATCTGACGCGAAGCATTGGCGATGTCGATGGTGTTGTCGCCGGTGCCTTCGCAGAACTGCTTCAGGCCGCCGCCGGTGCCGCCGGAACCGACAACCGGGGTCTTGAATTCGGGGAATACGGCGCTGAATTCTTCAGCGACGATGGAGGCGAAGGGCAGGACCGTCGAGGAGCCGGCGATCTGGATGGTGTCGCGCGACTGGGCGAAGGCGGCGGGCGTGCCGAAGGCGGCGAGCGCAACAACGGCGACGCTGGCGAAAAG
Source organism: Devosia sp. (assembly GCF_024707125.1). Taxonomy (GTDB): domain Bacteria; phylum Pseudomonadota; class Alphaproteobacteria; order Rhizobiales; family Devosiaceae; genus Devosia. The sequence goes on along the minus strand of NZ_JANQAH010000008.1, from coordinate 42,093 downwards.
TGCGGTCTTCATGAAAGTTCCCTTTCGGAATTCGGTTCTGGAACATGGCCAGCCGTTGCTTGAGGCCGCCCTGTGACGCGGCAGACCATATTGGGGCCCAGCGACGGTTTTATTGCAGATAGGTGACTGGTTTGTGACAGATGAAGTTACTGATTTCACAAGATAATTTTGTGAATAACAGTTGTGTGACACAATGTGACGGGGTGTTTTGTGACTCTGTGGAAGCCGAGTTTACCGGTCTGTCGGGCACGAGCTTAGTCGCCAATTGTGACAGTTCGTTCCTCGCTCAGCGCAGAAGCGGGCGGAGGTCGGACTGGATCTTTCGCATCAGGGGCAGGAAGCTCGCGATCATGCGCGAGGTGGAGGCGCGGGCGGTCTGGGCGCCGATATTGAGGGCGGCGATGGTCTTGCCGGCGGAATTGTAAAGCGGCACGGCGATGGAGCAGAGGCCGAGTTCAAGCTCCTGGTCGATGACGGCAAAGCCCTGGGCGGCGACGACGGCCAGTTCGGTGGTGATGCTGGGGAGGTCGGCCTTGGTGCGGCTGGTATAGGCGATCAGATCCGAGCGATCGAGGATGGCGCGGGCTTCTTCGGGTGGCAGGGCGGCGAGGAGGATGCGGCCCATGGAGGTGCAATAGGCGGGGAGCCGGGCGCCGGGGCCGAGATTGATCGACATGACGCGACGGGTGGAGGCGCGGGCGACGTAGAGAATGTCGGTGCCGTCGAGGACGGCGGCGGAACCGCTTTCGCCGGTGGCGTCCGAGAGTTCGTCGAGGAAGGGCTGGATCATCTGGGGCAGGGTGTTGGCCGCCAGATAGAAGTGGCCGAGATTCAGCACGCGCGGGGTGAGCTGGAAGAATTTGCCGTCATAGGTGGCGTAGCCGAGGTGGACGAGGGTGAGCAGACAGCGGCGGGCTGTGGCGCGTTCGAGGCCCGTGCGCGTGGCGACGTCGGTGATCGACATGCGGGCGTGGTTTTCATCGAAGCATTCGATGACGGCGAGGCCGCGGGCCAGGCCGTGAATGATGTCTCCGTCGCGCATGGTGGCCTCGGGGTGGAGTGGTGGCCTGAGGTGCCATGGATGGGGAGGGAAGGGAAGGCAGATTTGGATGAGGGGGATATGAAGCCGCGTGATCGTGGCTCACGTCACCCCCTCCGATCCTCCCCCATCAAGGGGGAGGTGTTGTATCCAGTTCTTGGACACCATCCAGCCAAAGTCCACCGACCCAGCACCTCCCCCTTGATGGGGGAGGATGGGAGGGGGTGTCGGCACACACGATTGTGGCAGCTCAGCCGAAGTTCGCGAGGCCTTGAACGCCGCGGTGGAAGCGGGCCAGCTTGGCGTAAAAGTCTTCCAGAATGTAGCGGATGTCGATCGTGTCGTAGACCTTGATCGGACGGTGCTGGCCATTGTGGATGTAGTGCATCTGCGGCGAGAATTCGGGGGCGGGGCGCCAGTCATAGGTGCCGCCCATCGGGTTGAGGATCACCGAGAGGGCCGGGGTGTCGCCGAGCGAACGGTGTTCAATGGGGCCCTGGTGGACACGAAGATTCCAGTCGATGAGCTGGTCGACGAGGTATCTGCCGATGGCGCCCTTGTCTTCGCAGCGCTCCTGCAGCTCGGCGTAGCTCACCGACATCATGCGATAGACGGTGGACGGGATCTGCCAGACCTGGATTTTTGAACGCATCACGACGTTGGCGGCGGCGATGTCGTTCATGAGGTTGAATTCGCGGCCGCCCGAGGGCCAGACGCCGCCGCCGATCCAGACGCAGATGACGTTGCGCTCGTTGAGGCCCGGTTCCATCAGAATGGCCGAGGCCATGTCGGTCAGCGGGCCGAGGAAGGCGACGTAGAGCGGGCGGTCGTCGTCCTTCATGGCTTCGTCGATGATCATCTGGGCGCCGGGCGAGGGGACCGGCGTGTTTTCATCGGGGAGGGCCGTTGCGCCGCCATTGGCGACGGGGATGCGGCCTTCGAGATCCATCAGCTTCAGGAGAAGGTCGATCTCGGCGCGGCTATCGAGCATCGAGGTCTTCGATCGGTGCGCGCCAAAATGGGCGGCAATGATGCCGTGGAAGTCGAAGGTCGGGGTAAGAAGGGCGTGGACGATGGTGAACTGATCGTCGGCCTCGTTCTTGGCGTCGGTGTTCAGAATGAGGCGCGCGCGCTTTTCGCGGGGGAGACTGGTCATTCCTGCTCTCCGAGGGCGCTGAAGAGGGCCTTTTGGGCGATTTTCATGGCGCCGATGGCGTCGTGACGGCTCTGAGCTTCCTGCAGTGCTTCGAAATCGAGGCGGTCGAGGCCCTTGGCCGCGGCCTTGAGGAAGTCGATGGCGTGGGTGGCCGTGGCGACAGAATCTTCGCGGAAGGGGAACTGATCGAGCTGCCAGACGCCTTCCCACTTGTTCTTCTTGAGGACGTAGAAGAACTCGAAGAGTTCGAGGGGATGCAGGCTGCCGGCGACGAGGTCGTCGTCCCAGGAGCGGTAGTTGTCGTTGACGTCCATGCCGAAAAGGCGGCCGTGATCGATGGCGAGCTGGGCGGAGTCAGCGGCGGATTCGCCGCCCATGATGGCGTGGCCGAAATCGAGCAGGATGCCAACGTTGGGCAGGCCGATCTTTTCGATGCCGAGAATGGTGCGGGCGACCGAACCGAAGCTCATGCGAACGCGGGGTTCGCGCGGCTTGTATTCGATGACGAATTTGAGGTCGGGATTTTCGGATGCGAGCTGGCCGACGCCGTCGAGCGAGCGCTGCCACTGGGTCGAATAGTCGACCTGGAAGGGGTAGTCCCAGCCGTCCTGACCGGGCCAGAGCTTTACGTAGTCGGCCTTGTGGAAGCGGACGACGTTGCAGGCGTCGGTGATCAGTTCGTGGGCGCGGCGGCGAACGCCAGCGTCGGGATTGGTGAAGGCGCCTTTGACGAATTCGCGCGTGTAGATTTCCGGCGTGATGCCGATGACCTTGAGATTATTGCGGTCGAGCGCGGTCTTGATCTGCGCGTCGGAGAACTCGCCACCAAAATAGGGCCAGTTGAGATCGACGACGGAAAGGTCTTTCACCTGGCCGGCAATGTCGATTGCTTCGATGATGTTGCGCGGCTGGCCGTAGCCGTCGGTGGCGTAGCGGTCGAGATAGGTGGCGAAGTGCCAGATGCCGGCACCGAAACGTGGGGTGGTCATGGGGTTCCTCCGGAATTTTGTTGGTTTTGGGTGGCCAGGGTCTGGGTGACAGCGGACTGCCAGCGCTGGCGATGTCTTTTGCTGCTTTCGGCGTCCATCTGCGGCGTAAAGTGGCCGGCGGCGGGGACGCCCGGCATGGAAATACCAAGGGACGAGAAGGCGAGGGCGGCGGCGCCGAGGGCGCTGACTTCGGGAGCGGCGGCGGCGGCAACGGGACGGCCGAGAATGTCGGACTGGAACTGCATCACGACCGGATTGCGCGAGGCGCCGCCATCGGCGCGGAGTTCGCCCAAGGGTGAGCCCATGTCGGCTTCCATGGCGGAATAGACGTCGGCGACCTGGAAGGCGATGGCTTCCAAGGCGGCGCGGGCCAGATGGGCCGGCTTGGTGCCGAGGGACATGCCGGTGATGGTGCCGCGGGCGTCGGCGCGCCAATAAGGAGCGCCGAGGCCGACAAGGGCGGGCACGAAGGAGACGCCGTTGCTATCGCTAACGGTTTCGGCGAGGGCCGAGAGAGCGGTAGCATCTGCGAGGCCAAGGAGTTCGGCGACGAAGGCTGCGGTCTGGCCGGAGACGGAGATGTTACCTTCAAGGGCGTGCTGGACTTTTCCGCCCTGGCTCCAGGCAATGGTGCTGGAAATGCCGTGGGTGGAGCGCACGCGGCTGGGAGTCAGGGCCATCAGCGAGGTGCCGGTGCCGTAGGTGGCTTTGACCGTGCCCGGCGCGCGGACGCCGTGGCCGAAGAGGGCAGCGTGGGAATCCCCAATCATGGCGCGGATGGGCACGCCGGAGCTGAGGGCGCAGACACCTTCGGCGACACGGCCAAACTCGGAATCGGAAGAGCGCACTTCGGCCAGCATGTTCTGCGGCACGCTGAAAAGGGCGCAGAGGTCGGCGTCCCAGGTCAGCGTCTCGGTATTGAAAAGCTGGGTTCGGGAGGCGTTGGAGTGGTCGGTGGCGTGGGTTTGTCCGCCCGTCAGATTCCAGAGGAGCCAGGAATCGACGGTGCCGACACGGAGTTCGCCCCTTTCGGCACGAGCGCGGGCGCCCGGTGTGTTGTCGAGCAGCCAGGCGATCTTGGCGGCGGGGAAGAGGGGGTCGAGGGCGAGGCCGGTCTTGGCTTCGATGGTTTCGGCGTGGCCAGCGGCGCGGAGAGCGTCGCACTTTGGCGCGGAGCGGCGGCACTGCCAGATGACGACGGGGCCGATGGGCTCGCCTGACGCGGCATCCCAGACGAGGATGGACTCGCGTTGGTTGGAAATGCCGATGCCGGCAATATTGGCATCACCCGCCTTGGCGACGACTTCGGCGATCACCGTCTTCACGCCTTCAACCAGAGCGGTGGCCGATTGTTCGGCCCAGCCGGGTTGGGGGTAGGTGACGATGTTGGGCACTGAGGCCTGGTGTAGGACGCGGCCGGAGGCGTCCACCAACAACGCTTTGGTGTTAGTGGTGCCCTGGTCGATGGCGAGGATCAGCTCGCTGGTCATCTTTTGCGCGCGATGGTCTGGCGCACGGCGTCGGCAATACCGGTTTCGTTGAGCCCAAAGTTGTCGAAGAGCCAAGCGGCCGAGCCGGTTGGCACGAAGCCGGGGAAGCCGAGGATGCGCATTGGCACGGGATTGGTCGAGATGACCACCTCGGCAACGGCGCCGCCGAGGCCGCCGCGGACGGAATGCTCTTCAACGGTGATGATGGCGCCGGTTTCGGCGGCGGCGGCAATGACGGCTTCGTCGAGCGGATTGACGGTGGCCATGTTGACGACGCGGGCGGAGATGCCTTCGGCGGCGAGGGTTTTCGCAGCCGCGACGGCGCGGTGGACCATGGTGCCGTTGGCGATGATGGTGGCGTCGGAGCCTTCGACGAGGGTTTCGGCCTTGCCGATTTCGAAGGTGGCGCCAGCCGGACGGTCGAGGGCAGGGACGGCCATGCGGCTGACCCTAACGAAAACTGGACCGTCATAGGCAGCGGCAGCCTTGATGGCCTCGGCGGTCTGCCAGGGGTCGGCGGGGACGATGAGTTTGAGATTGTTGAAGAGACGTAGCCAGGCGAGGTCTTCGATGGAGTGATGGGTCGGGCCGAGTTCGCCATAGGCGACGCCGGAGGACTGGCCGATCAGCTTTACGTTGACGTTGGAATAGGCAATGTCGGCCTTCACCTGTTCAAGCGCGCGGCCGGTGATGAAGCACGAGGCAGCGGAGACGAAGGGCACCTTGCCACCATTGGCAAGGCCCGCGCCGACGGCGACGAGGGTCTGTTCGGCAATGCCGACATTGACCATGCGCTCGGGGAACTTTTTCTTGAAGCCGCCGAGTTTGGACGAGCCGACGCTATCGCTGACGACGGTGACGATGCGCGAGTCGCTCTCGGCGAGCGCTTCGATGGTGGCGGCAAAGCTGTCGCGGCAATCGAACAGGCCGGCTTTGGAGGGGGCAGCAGCGCTCATCAGACGAGTTCCCGCATGGCTTGTTCGTATTGTTCCTTGGTCGGCACGCCATGGTGCCAGGCGACGTTATCGTGCATGAAGCTGACGCCCTTGCCCTTAAAGGTATTGGCAATGACGCAGAGCGGCTTGCCGCGGCCCTTGGGGGAGGCGGAGAGCACTTTGAGAAGCTGGGCGTGGTCGTGGCCATCGACCACCTCGACATGCCAGCCGAAGGCGCGCCACTTGTCGTCCAGCGGATCGAGCGAGGCAGTTTCCTCGGTGCGGGCGCCCTGCTGGAGACGATTGCGGTCAATGATCAGGGTCAGGTTCTCGAGCTTGCGGTGGCCGCCGGTGAGGGCTGCTTCCCAATTGCTGCCTTCCTGCAATTCACCGTCGCCGGTGAGCACGAAGGTGCGGAAATCAGCATTGTCGATCTGGCCGGCAATGGCGATGCCGAGGGCAACGGGGAGGCCGTGGCCGAGGGGGCCGGTATTGGTTTCAACGCCGGGGAGATAATTGCGGTTCGGGTGGCCGTTGAGCTTGGAGAGCGGCTCCATATAGGTCGTCAGGTCCGCTTCCGGAAAATAGCCGGCGCGGGCGAGAACCGAGTAGAAGGCGCCGGTGCAATGGCCCTTGCTCATGACGAAGCGGTCGCGCTTGGGATCGGTTGGGTTCTTCGGATCGTAGCGCATGACGCCGAAATAGAGCGTCGCGAGAATATCGGTGGCGCTGAAATCGCCGCCGGGGTGGCCTTGCTGGGCCTCATAGACCATCTGAAAGCTGCGGCGGCGTATCCACAAAGCCTGCGCGGCGATGTCGCTCGCGATGTTGTTCTTGAGGGGTGCGGCGGGTGATGGCAAGGGAACCTCCGTCGGCAATTGCCTCAACGAAAAATGCCGAGGCGGGATGCTCTTGTATGGTTGAGTACCGCTTGCTTTGCTTTCGTGCAATACGGAAAATTTGTGATTTTTTGCGTTTCGTGTTTCGAATGGTGCAGAAGGTCGCGCGGGAGAGGGCGTTTCTCCACCTTTTTCTAGCCTTGAGAAGCATCAGAGATTGCGGACACGCGGCGACAAGGCGATATGGTAGCACGATAAAGAGGGCGGGGATAAATGGCGCAGAAACCAAGGGGCGGACGGCGGAGCGGGAGCGAGGCGCAGGCAGGCGGCGCGCCGCAATTGCTGGCGGAACCGCGGCGCATGCGCATTCTCGAATGGCTGCAGGAAGAAGGAAGCGCGAGGGTTCGCGATCTTTCCTCAGCGTTCGGCGTTTCGGAAGCGACGATCCGGCAGGATCTGGAGCGGCTGGAAGCTGACGGCAATATTACCCGCGAGCATGGCGGGGCTTATCTGAAATCCATTCCGCAGCAGGTGCAGTCCATGACGCTGCAGCATGTGCAGAACATGGACAAGAAGCACGCCATCGGCATGGCGGCGGCGGCGCTGGTTTCGGACAATGATACGCTGATCATCGACTCGGGCACGACGACGACGCAGTTTGCTGAAAATCTGAAGTCACGGCAGGATCTTAACATCATCACCAATGCGCTGAACATTGCGCTGATCCTGGGGGCGATCCCGACCAATACGGTGCATATGCCGGCGGGGCAATTCAAGGCGCCGACGTTGAGCCTGAGTGGCGAAAAATCGGTCGAATTCTTCGTCGGCATCTATGCGCAAAAGCTGTTTTTGGCGACGGCCGGGGTTTCTTTCGACGTGGGGCTGACCTACCCGGCTATCGGGGACATTTACGTCAAGCGGGCCATGGTGAAGGCGGCCTCGCATGTGTATCTGCTGGCCGATTCCACCAAGATCGGGCGCGTGTCGTTTTCTGCCCTGGGAGGCGTGGAATTGGTGCACACGCTGATCACCGATGACGGCATTACTGACGAGGATCGGATGCAATTCGAGAAGCGTGGCGTCGAAGTCATCGTCGCCCGCTAGGATGCGGCAAGTTCGATCAAACGAAAGCACTCGCAGAAAATCAAAAGCCTGTGCCTGGTGACTTCTATTCTGTGCGCTCGTGAATCCGGGGTTGCGAGGATGGGGCGACGAGAAGGCCGGTCCCTCGTCGGGGATAGAAGGGAACAATTGCGGGCGGCCGAGAAAATCAGCTTGCCTCTCGCGGTCCCAGACCCTAGGAAAACCGGGATGCGCCTATAGCTCAATGGTTAGAGCCGACCGCTCATAACGGTCTGGTTGGGGGTTCAAGTCCCTCTGGGCGCACCAAGATTTCCAGTATTTAATGCGACCAAAAAAACTTGAGTCGATTTGCCCCAGGAAAACCGGGCATCGACCAAAAATCGTGAGTCGATTGGACCGAAATTTTAGAGTCGTTCCTTCCGGTCCGGGATCCGAGAGGAACTAGTCGGCGCAACGAGCATGCCAGCCGCCAGTTTTCTTCGGGGGTTCTTTTTGGTTTATTTTTTTTGTAGTGAATCTCCCCTCCCCCCCCTTCCAATTCCGGCCATGAGCGTCTTGGCGAGAATATCCTGAAACCGGACGCTCCACGCGGACACGCCTGACGATGACGATCAGTCTAGCAACAGAAGTTTTCCATCCCAGAAAGAGGGGGGGCAGGAGGAGCCGCCGGCTGCCTTCTTTTGCAGATCACTGCCCGAGCCCCCAAAGCGACAACCCTGCCCCCTCGATCTTCGAAACGGCCAAGTGAGCAATGTCGGAAATCCAAACGTCCTATGTGCCTTCATTTACCGGACACATAATATACCCCGTTATACTATGTCTCATACAGCACACCACAAGCCGCAAGCTCTCGCCCGCCTTCCCCGCTTGAAAGGGCAAATCGACGCCATTGAGCGTCTCTTGAAGGAGAACGGGGCTGCACCGAGGTCCTCCAGCTCCTTGCATCCATACGGGCGCCATGAATGGCCTGACCGCCGAACTGATGGGATCACATTCGCCATCACGTGCTTGAACCTGAAACGGACGTCAAGCGCGCCGCGGCGGCGAAGAGCTGATCGAGATCCTCGGAACCTATCCAAAATGACGGATGCCACTCGCTTCCCCACCCCGCCTGACCATGTTTTCCTAGGCGACAACCATCGGCGCAACGGCCCTATATCATCATCCCCATATAATAAAATTATCTCCTCCTCCTTTCCAATCCTATCCAACCCAAACAATCACATTCTCTTTTCCATATCCAAGAAAACAAAAATTATTCTGTTTATCAACCTTCCCATTTCACCATCGAAGTGCAGGCAGCTTAAGTTCGATAGACGTTTGGGAGCCGACGCAGTGCGCATACCGCCAATCTTCATCAAATTTTGCAACTTACGTTGCGATCCCTTCTTGTTGGTTGGCGGATTTATTTCCGCCGCTCTAGGGCTGTCCGCAGCCATCATCATCGCGCGAATTCCTTGAACCCTCCTGCTTGCCCCGCGACCCCAGCCTATTGACCTTGCCACGGTGGAAGGGTGCAACTTCCAATTAACAGGAGGTCCAGATGACAGCGGAGCACGGCCACAGCGGTCACAATCATCACCATTCCAACGGTCACGAAAATCCGGCCCACAACGGACATCATCAGTCATCCCACTCCACGACCACAATAAAAGACCCCGTCTGTGGAATGACGGTCGATCCGGCAACCTCGAAGCATCGGGCAACCTATCAGGGCACGACATACTATTTCTGCTCCGATGGATGCCGCACAAAGTTTATGGCGGATCCAGCCAAATACGTAGTCGCCGATGCGACGGCCAACGTCGATGCGCCGGCAGGAACTATCTGGACCTGCCCGATGCACCCCTCGATCCGGCGGAACCAGCCGGGCTCCTGTCCAATCTGCGGCATGGCGCTCGAACCGGAACTTCCGACCGAGGAAACCGGCCCCAGCCCCGAACTCAGGGACATGACCCTGCGCTTTTGGATCGGCAGTGCTCTCGCCATTCCGGTGTTCGTTCTCGAGATGGGTGCTCACCTGGTGGATCTTCATCATTGGATTTCCCCCATGTTCTGAACTGGAGTCAGCTTCTGCTTGCCACTCCCGTTGTACTCTGGGCCGGCTGGCCATTCTTCGAGCGAGGGTTCGCTTCGATCACGAACCGGAGCCTGAACATGTTCACCCTCATCGCCATGGGCATAGGGGTGGCGTGGGTTTATTCGATGGTGGCTACGCTCCTGCCCGGAATATTCCCTGCGTCGATGCGCGAGATGGATGGAGCGGTTCCCGTCTACTTCGAGGCCGCCGCAGTCATCACAGCCTTGGCGCTTCTGGGACAGGTCCTTGAGTTACGCGCCCGTGAGAAGACGTCGGGAGCCATCAAGGCGCTGCTTGGCTTAGCCCCGAAGACTGCGCGTCGGATTCGCTCAGACGGATCGGACGAGGAAATCGCAGTCGATCTCGTTCTGGTTGGCGACAGGCTGCGGGTGCGTCCCGGCGAGAAGATCCCCGTCGACGGCATCGTCGTCGAAGGCCGAAGCGCTGTCGATGAATCCATGGTCACTGGGGAATCTATGCCGGTCACCAAGTCCGAAGGTTCAAAACTGGTCGCTGGGACGATCAACCAATCCGGCGGCATCGTCATGGAGACCACGGGCGTCGGACGGGACACCATGCTCTCCCGCATCGTCCAGATGGTGGCGGCCGCACAACGGTCGCGTGCCCCCATCCAGCGACTAGCAGATCAGGTCTCTGGTTGGTTCGTTCCGCTCGTGATCCTCATCGCGATCCTGGCTTTCGCCGCATGGATGGTATGGGGTCCCGAACCCAAGTTTGCTCATGCCTTGGTTGCCGCGGTCTCGGTCCTCATCATCGCCTGTCCCTGTGCACTCGGGCTTGCGACGCCGATGTCGATCATGGTCGGAGTGGGCAAGGGCGCCCAGCTCGGCCTCCTCGTCAAGAATGCCGAAGCCCTGGAGCGCCTCGAGAAGATCGACACCATCGTCGTCGACAAGACGGGGACGCTGACCGAGGGCAAACCTAGGTTGACGCACATCCTACCGGCTGATGGATACGACGAGAAAGAGCTCCTCAGTTTTGGCCGCAAGCCTCGAACGGGCCAGCGAACATCCGCTCGGCGTTGCCATCGTTGCCGAAGCCGACAGACGCAAGCTTCGTCTTTCGGAACCCGGCGAAGTGGACTCGCCCGTCGGCAAGGGTCTTACAGGGGTTGTAGAGGGCCGGAAGGTCCTGATCGGCAGCGCAAAGTATCTCGAGGCCGAGGGCATTTCGAGTGCCGAATGGAAAAGTCGGGCAGATGAGGTTCGCAAAGAGGGCGCTACGGTTGTGCTCGTGGCAGCCGATGGCGAGATTGCCGGTGCCCTCGGCATAGCCGACCCGATCCGGCAAACAACGCCGAAAGCCCTGGCCATGCTACGGTCGGAGGGCATCGGGGTCGTGATGATGACTGGTGACAACGCGGTCACCGCCGCAGCAGTCGCACGCAAGCTCGGTATCGAAGATGTCGAGGCAGACGTGCTCCCGGAGCGCAAGAGCGAGGTGGTCGGACGCCTTCGGGCGCAAGGGAAGATCGTCGCCATGGCCGGTGACGGCGTCAATGACGCGCCCGCCCTTGCCGCAGCCGATGTCGGTATCGCCATGGGCACAGGCACCGATGTTGCGATGGAAAGCGCTGGCGTCACGCTTTTGAACGGTGACCTCATTGGGATCGCGCGCGCCCGGCAGTTGTCGCGGGCCACGATGGGGAATATCCGGCAGAACCTGTTCCTGGCCTTCGTCTACAACGCGGCGGGCGTACCTATTGCAGCAGGGGTCCTCTATCCCCTATTCGGCTTGACGCTTTCTCCGGCGATCGCGGCGGCGGCCATGGCCTTGTCTTCGGTAAGTGTCATCGGCAATTCACTTCGATTGCGCTCCGCCAGGATCGAATAGCTGGCGGGCCAACTCAAAAACCCGGCGCGAGGTCGGCGGGTGTATTAGTGGTCAAGGGTGCAGCACCGATCGAACTGTGCGCCCTTGATCGTTGCCATGCAAAGAGCACATTTGCGCGCTCGAAAGGGAAATGTCCTTATGAGATTCGCGCCTTGAGACCGGTCTGCAACCTCGTCAACCTCGTGGCTATGGTGATGGTCCTTCTACTCGGGACCGTTTCAGTGCGCGCCGCGGCAGACGAACACGCTCAAGGCTGGTCGATTGGATCGCCGGTCGAGGACCACGGCCACAGTCACGAAGTACTGCCTGATCATCACCAGGGTGGGGCCGCGATGCATTGCGGAGCGCCCATCCTCGGGCCCGACCCGCTTGTGCTCGATTGCAGGATCAGCGTGGCCGGGGTCTCCTATTCCGGCCTCGCCGCGGGCATCTGGACAAACCTCAAGTTCGAGAATCTTCGACCTCCACGTCGCTGAGCCGTCTGTCGCGGCAACTGCCATACGGCATTCAGCAACCTGGAAACCAAATCCATGAATCGTAATTTCGTGTACCTCGGGCCCTTGGCCTGCGGGGCCTTGCTCATCGGTGCCATCACGGCCTCGGGCCATAACGGTGCAACCGGCACTGTCGGCGAGCGCATGATGGGAATGATGATGCTCAGCGAGCAGATCAAGGCGCTTGCGCCCGTGGCGGACGTCCCCACGCCCTCGGACGCGGAAACCGTCATCGCCGCGGCAGAGATGATCGCCATGCATGCCGGCCCGGCCATGACGGACCTCTTCCCCGAAGGCAGCATCGAGGCCCCATCCGAAGCCCGCCCCGAGATCTGGGAGCGTTGGGAAGATTTTTCCGCCTATGCGGAACGCCTCGGCGCATTGGGCGAGGAGCTCGGCGTTGCGGGCGAAGACCTCCTTCGGCGGCAGTCGTCCGACCCGGTCGCAGCGGTCACCAGTCCTCCGCCTCCGCCCCTCTCGGAATGGGAGCGGATGGACTTTGCCTGGCTCATGGGCCTTTCCGCGGAGCGCGAGAGCGTTGTTAACCAGATCACAACAGCCTCGGTCGACGTCAAGAGCGCAGCCGGGTCGAAGCAGTCAGTGCGACCTGTCGGAGCAATTTACTCCGATATCGCCGCCACCTGCTCTTCGTGCCACGCCTCATTTCGACGGTGAAGCATGAACCGAATTGCCGCAATTCTCGTGACCATCCTCGTGATGGCGAGCCTCGGTGTTCTGACGTTGCAGCTGTGGCCACTTCCGCCCCAAAGGCCCATCAACGAAGTGCAGGGTGACGCCAAGAGAGGTGCATATCTCGCGCGCCTGTCGGGGTGCCTCACGTGTCACACCAGCTCTGGATCGAAACCATTGTCGGGAGGGGCTCCCCTGGTCTCAAGGTTCGGATCGTTTTACGCGCCGAACATAACCCCGGATCAGGAAAACGGCATCGGATCCTGGTCCTTCGATCAGTTCGTCCGAGCAGTTCGTCAGGGCATTTCCCCCTCGGGCGAGCCATATTACCCGGCCTTTCCGTACGAGTTCTATGCCACTCTTACCGATCAAGACATGGCGGACCTGTGGGCTGCGATCCAGGCCACTCCGCCAGCAGCAGCGCCGTCAACTGAGCATCAGGTGCCGTTTCCGTTCAATGTCAGGTCTGGAATAAAGCTCTGGCGGACGTTCTTCGAAAAACCGGTCACCTATGTGCCGAACATCACCCGATCCGCGGCATGGAACCGTGGGAGGTATCTTGTGTGGGGTCCGGCCCATTGTGCGGCCTGTCACACGCCCAGGAACCCGGTAGGCGGCCTTCCCAGCGACCAGGCGCTTAGCGGTGATCCGTCAATGCAGGATGGACAGCAGTCACCACCACTCACTGCGCAAGCTTTGACTGCCAGGGGCTACACCAAGCAGGCGCTGATCCAAGCGCTTCGAACCGGCGTTACGCCTGATGGCGACGCCTTTGGCGGCTCGATGGCAGAGGTGGTGCATGGCAGCACGAAATTTCTTCTCAACCAGCACCTCGACGATATGGCGACCTACCTTTTGAATTTGGACGACAACTGATGCTATTTTTCGGGTGAAGAAAGGAACCGCGGCGGCAATGGTGGGTTTTCTTGCCATGGCAGACAAAATCGGCTACCGCCGCATCTCGCGGCCATACCCGCCTGATCCTTGCGGTCATGGTCGCGGTTTTGGTCAGTATGACATTTCATCATGGTGCCATGGCGTCAGTCGCAGGCATGCACGTTCATGCCGAGCAGACGCATTCTCATGCAGGTGGTGCTTGTGCGGAGTGTCAGCAACGCTCTCACTCGATGCCCGTTTGTTGCGCGATGGGGCTATGTCTGTCGGCAATTCCGGGCAACTTCCTATCGGCCACGGCTCCCCTCGGCGTCGGCGACGATGGCAGGAACTTATCGCTCGGTTACCCCTCGATGGTCGGCGGAGCGCATCGATCGCCCGCCGAAGGGTTTCGTTCGATCCTAAAAATCATGCAAATCGAACAAGGATTAACGAAATGACTTTCTTCAAAACCTCTCTCGCGATCAGCAGTGTTCTCATGCTTTCCGTTGGCGGGTCGTACGCCCAGGATGCCATGGCCGGGCACAACATGGCTGCCTCCGGTAGCGCCGCAATGGAGCTCCCCGCGGTCTGCACGCCTGCCCAGAAGATGGCCGGCGACATGTCCATGAACATGGACCACAAGATGGACCAGGCTCACATGGACCTTATGGCGGGCATGGACGAGACGAACAAAGCCATGATGAATTCGATGATGGTCGAAGACATCGACGTTGCATTCATTTGCGCCATGATCCCCCATCACCAGGGCGCCATCAACATGGCCAAGGCCGAACTGGCCCATGGCGGACAACCAGTGGGCCAAGGACATGGCCCAGATGGTGATCGACGCCCAGGAGAAGGAGATCGCCGACATGATCGCGTGGCTCGAAGGCGAAGGCGCCAACGAGTAATCATTCCGGGGCGAGCCCTCGGCTCGCCCCGTATCTCAAGCATGGCTAAACTTTTGAGCCTTAAGTTCGGGCTAGGAGGTAACCATGCTCAACGACATCAAGACCGAACTGACGACCTTGCTCGACATCAGCAGGGACGCACTGCACATCCATTTGGGCATCGCTATCTTCCTTGTTGCCGTGGTGCTGGTCAGGCGTGGCCCCGCAAGCCTGATACCGCTTTTCGTGCTTCTGGGATCTGAGCTGATCAATGAAGCGCTCGATACCTTCCACGGCGATCACCTATCTGTCGATATCGCAGGTACTTTGCGCGACATCGCCAATACGATGCTGTGGCCCACTGTGGTTGTCATCGTTGCGCGCGTTTTCATCTCCCGTCAAAAGAGGGCGCTCGACGGAAGTAGATCAATCCTCGCGGAAGCCGCCCAATAGGCGCACAAAAGAATTCTTGCCCTCGGGCTATTTCGCGTCCGCTGCGGAGCGTCGTGACTGAACGTCACGTTCGCGATCGGGCCATGTGCTTTTGATGTATTCCAACACGGCCCGTATTTCATCATCCGTCATGGCGTCTGCGAAGGCGGGCATATCCGTCTCGTAACCCGGTGCGATCGTGGGCGAGCCCGTTTTTGACGATGTCGAACAGCTGCCGGTCCGAATGATGCCAGGTGTGCCCTGAAGCATCGTGCGGCGGGGCAGGCAGTCTCCCGCTGGGCAGGCGCCGCATCCAGTCGGGTTGACCTTCGAGCTCGACGCCATGGCAACTCGCGCAGCGTTCGAGGTAAATCGCCCGGCCCGTTTCCTCTTGCGCATTTGCGCCGCTCGTGATCGCTCCCGCCAGGAGCGAGATGATTACGGTACGAGCGGCGACCACGTTTTTCCACCATCCATGCTGGCGATGACGACGCTTTCGGCGTCAACGGCTACGATATTTGCGGAATCGTCGGGATCGAAGCCGATGTGGAGCAGAACCTGATTCTCGATTTCCGACACTGCCACCAGGTTTTGGCCCTCCAGCCGTTGCAGGCCTTGACCGGCAACGAAAACATGGAGCGTACCATCGGCAGAGGTTTCGACGGCCGTGACCGGATTTCCTGCGGCACCAATCGACTGCCAGCTACGCCCGAAGTCCACGCTTTCAAAAAGGCCCCTCATCGTGCCGGCATAAAGGTGTCCCGCATCTCCCGCTGCCGCCGACAAATCGATCAGTTCGGCGGGCCCGGGCCCGGACACCTCCCAGGTTCGACCGCCGTCGCGACTGACCTGGATACCTCTGAAGGAACCGTAGATCGTGGTCGCGTCCGCCGGGCTGACGGTCATCGCGTGAAAATCCACCGGGCCACCGGCACCATCGGATAAATGGGTCCAATCGCCGCCAGGTCCGACCGAGCCGATCACACCGATATTTCCGCCGGTGCTCGGATGGCCACTTGCGAACAGCTGTCCATCGACGCCGGCTGTAAAGCCCATGAAGTCGTCTTCACCCTCCGAGATCATCGTCGCGGCGCCGGCCGGATCTACGGAGAACAGACCATGATGTGTTGCGAGCAGAACCGCGTTGCTCCCCGATGGTATGACGACGCCATGGATATGGGAGAGATCGCCCAGCGTGACTGCCGGAACATGGTCGGACCCTACTACCGGGGCGGTCAGCAGGAAGGGGAAGGAGGGCAGGCAAAAGATACTTCATGGAGGTGTCTCGGGGCCTAAAAAGCGAACGGCAGGCCGAAGCCTGCCGCAGGGGGTCATTTTTGCAATTCGCCGGTGTAGCCCGCTTCGGAAATGGCCGCTGCAAAGGCCTCCGCAGGCTTGCTGCTCGCGATCTCGACCTTATGCGTCACAACGTCGATCTTTACCTGAGCGCCTGCGTCGACGCCCTTCACGGCTTTTTCGACGGTCGAAGCGCAATGACCACAAGTCATGTCAGTCACCTGAAAATTGTACATGGAAGTCTCCGAAGGTTTGAACTTGGAAAAAGATGGGGTTTCCAACTGTGGGAAGGTCAAGTGCCTTCCTGGCGATTATGCGCGTGCCCGACCAGGCGCTATGTCGGTCACGCCGAACCGCGGCTTTCTCTTGGTGGGCGCATCGGGCTCGGCATGTGCGAATCCTTCAAGAATGGGGCAGTCCGGTCGCTCGTCGCCATGACAGTGCGCAGCCAGGTTCCGAAGCGTATCGCTCATGGCCTGAATTGCCTTGGCCTTCTCGTCGAGAATACGGACGTGGTCGAGGGCAATTGCCTTGACGTCGGCACTCGCGCGCGACCGGTCTCGCCAAAGCGCAAGGAGGTCGCCCATCTGCTCGATGGAAAATCCGAGGTCCCTCGCCCTGCTGATAAAGCGGAGCGCATGGATATCGTTGTCGGAATATACCCTGTAGCCGGACTCGGTCCGCACAGGTGCGGTGATTAGGCCGATCGACTCGTAGTAGCGGATCATCTTGTTCGAGACGCCGCTGGCCTTGGATGCCTGACCGATGTTCATGATGCGGACTCCTTGAGTTCTAGCTTGTTTGCCAAAGCGGTCTGGTGCTCCGGCTTTCGCGTCGGAACCGGCGCCGCGAACCGGCGTAGGCGCAGGGCGTTGCCCAGTACGAAGACGCTGCTGAGCGCCATTGCTCCCGCTGCAAGGATCGGGGAGAGCAGCATTCCGTTGATCGGAAACAGAACGCCGGCAGCCACTGGGATGAGGATGACGTTGTAGGCGAAGGCCCAGAACAGGTTCTGCTTGATGTTTCCGATCGTGGCACGAGAGATTGCTATCGCGTTCACGATGCCGATGAGGTCGCCCGACATGAGCACGACGTCGGCGCTCTCGATCGCGACATCGGTGCCGGTGCCGACGGCAAGTCCGACATCGGCCTCTGCCAGGGCAGGTGCGTCATTGATACCATCGCCGACGAAGGCCACCTTGCGACCGCCTCGTTTGAGGTCGTTGATCGCATTGACCTTGCCATCGGGCAAGACTTCGGCGACCACTTCGTCGATGCCGAGAGCGGCAGCAACTGCCTCTGCGGTGCGGGCGTTGTCGCCCGTGATCATGGCCACGCGCAGGCCGAGGTCGTGAAGAGCCTTGATAGTAGCTGCCGAAGTTTCTTTGACGGGATCTGACACCGCGATAATGGCGGCAAGACGCCCGTCGATCGCGGCGTAAAGCGGAGTTTTGCCGCTGTCGCCGAGTTGCTTGGCGGTTTTGGTAAAACCGCCAACGTCCACCCCGGCTTTGGTCAATGCCCGGTCGGCCCCGACAAGGACCGAATGGCCCTCCACAAATCCGGACACGCCGAAACCCGGTTCCGCCTCGAACTGGGAAACGCTCGTCTCGACCAGACCCTGATCGCGGGCAGCATTTACGATAGCCTCGGCGATTGGATGTTCTGACTTGACCTCGAGGCTGGCGATAAGACGCAGGACTTCGGCCTTCTCGAATTCACCGGTGGTTTCGAGGTCCGTCAATTCCGGCTTGCCCTTTGTAAGGGTCCCGGTTTTATCGAATGCCACTACGTCTGCGGAGCGCAGCGTCTGCAGCGCCTCTCCCTTGCGGAAGAGAATACCCATCTCCGCGGCACGGCCGGTGCCCACCATGATCGAAGTCGGCGTCGCAAGCCCCATGGCGCAGGGGCATGCAATGATGAGAACCGCAACAGCGTTCACGAGGGCGAAACTCAGGGCAGGCGAAGGGCCCCAGATGAGCCAGACGGCGAACGTCAGAAGTGCTGCGGCGATAACCGCGGGGACGAACCAGGCAGTCACCTTGTCCACGAGAGCTTGGATGGGCAGCTTCGAGCCCTGGGCAGCTTCCACCATGCGGATGATTTGAGAAAGGACCGTATCTGCGCCCACCTTGGTGGCGGTAAACCTGATGGACCCATTCTTGTTGATGGTGCCGCCGACAACGTCTGCACCGACCGACTTCCGCACCGGTATCGGTTCTCCGGTGATCATGGATTCGTCGACATAGGTCTCGCCTTCTACGACGGCACCGTCGACCGGCACGCGATCGCCGGGTCGAATGTCCAGAACGTCGCCCGCAACCACACTCTCGAGCGCCAGCTCGACCACAACGCCATCGCGGACCACGCGAGCCGATTTGGGTTGCAGTCCAACGAGGCGCTTGATTGCCTGACTGGTGCGTCCCTTTGGCTCGCGCTTCGAGGAAGCGTCCGAGAAGGATCAGAGTGACGATGACTGCTGCGGCTTCATAGTAGACATTGGCGGTGCCGCTGGGCAGCAGACCGGGCGTGAAAGTGGCCACGATCGAATATGACCATGCCGCAGCCGTACCCAGCACGACAAGAGAGTTCATGTCCGGAGCAAGGCGCCAAAGCGCGGGAATGCCCTTCCGATAAAAGCGCAAGCCCGGTCCGAAGAGGACCGCCGTCGCCAGTGCAAACTGGAGGTAGAGGCTATTGGCATGCCCCAAGTCCGTCATGATCCAATCATGGATCGCCGGGATGAAATGCGATCCCATTTCCATGACGAAAAGCGGGACCGCCAGTGTTGCAGCAACGCCAAGAGCATTGCGCAGGTGACGAAGTTCCGCATCACGGCGGTCCTCTCCGCCCTCCGTGTCGAGCGCGACGTCGACACGAACGATGCCATACCCAGCCTTCTCGACGGCGGCCTCGAGCAACGTCCGCGGCACCGTCGCCACCGGCAAGGTGAGGTCGCTTTCTCGGTTGCAAGGTTGACCGACGCATCGATGACGCCGGGCACCTTGCGCAGGGCTTTTTCGACGCGGGAGAGGCAAGAAGCGCAGGTCATTCCTTCGATGCCGAGATCGACGATTTCGGTCGGCGTTTCGTAGCCGGCTTCACGAATGGCCTCAATTGCACCGGCGAGGTCAGCTTCGCCGGCAAAATTGACGGTCGCCTTTTCGGTAGCGAGATTGACGTTTGCGGCTACGACGGTAGGGAGGGCACGTATGGCCTTCTCGACGCGGCCGACGCAAGAGGCGCAAGTCATGCCTTCGATCGGAAGATCGATGACGACCGAGGGCGCTTTGAGTGATGGAGCTGTTGAAGACATTTGGACAGTCCTATTCTTGACTGTCGATGTATGTACTCCTTCCAACGATGGGAAGGTCAAGGGGCTATATCGCGCCTCAGGAATGCCTTAGGGCGCCTTCTTCGTTCTTCGCCATCCATAGGGCGTAAGGACCTTTGGCTGGAAGACGGAAAGTATGAGACAGAGCAGCAACGGCGCGAGCCCGCCACCCGCATGGAGCACGAGGGACTGGCGAAGCGTCAAACTGGCGGCCAGGTCCAGATCGGCTGTGGGTGTTCTCGCGAGAATCGATATTCCGGGAAGTTGAAGCAGCAGCACTCCGAGCACCGTCGCCGTCGTGATAAGCTTCACGACCACCCAATAGTGGCGAAAGAGACCCCACGGACTTACGAGTGCCTGCAGTACACCAATCGCCAGGGAAGCGTCGCAAGCGGCACTATGGCCAAGCGGCATATCGCATCGGCAGCAAGATAAACCGCAGCTCCATCCACCAAGCCGATGAGGGCAAGAAGGAAAAAGCTAGACACCGCGCCTATCAGGCCCACTGATGTTGCTACGTGGAACACCAGCACCGTCTTGCGAAATTGGGGCATGGCGCGATCATCGCTGTTCGGTTGCGAAATGGCGCCATGGTCCATGGACGCCGCCAAAAGCGGCGAGCCCCTGCAGCAAGCACCAGCGTCACCAAGAGAATTGCCAGCCACTTCACCCAGACCGGCATTGCCGGTGGTCGGACCTCTCGCATTCTCGTGTCCGATCCGAATTTCTGAAGCTGTGGGTCGCCAAACCGAAAAGTGGAGGCGATTTCGGTGGAGGATAGGGTCCTGTGAATCTACCAAGTCAAAAGTGCAAATGCGCACTGGCGTGAGGCTGTGGCAATTGGGCACTGGCGAATCCGCTCCGATAATGTATTTTCCGGCGTCATGCGCTCGCTTGCTCGTTCCATCATCGCCGCTATTGCGCTCGTTGCGTTTCTCGCGACGAACATCGGCATTGCCATGGCGAGTGTCGACCCGGTAGTCGGCCAAGCATCCGTTGAATGCACCGCTATTGCCGACATGCACACCCAGCACGCATCGGTATCGAGCATGCATGACGGCGCGTGCAGCACGTCACCCGAAAAAGGACCGTTCGATCACCATGATGCTGGCGCCAGATCGCCGTGCTGTGCATTGAACTGTCATGCGGCCCTCTCGGTAGCGTTCGCGGATCCCCTCGTGGCTCTACCCTTCGGCAAGGCTACATTTTCTGGATTGAAGCCTGAACAGCATCAGTCCGTGAGCGTGGCATTGGAACGTCCTCCTCGCGAAATTCTCGGCTGATCGAAGCGCTGTCCTGCTGCTGACTGCTCCTGCGTGGCATTTTCACGCCGTGGAAGTCAGGAGCTTGAGTGCCTTCGGTCCCTTCGACGGCCCCTTGCGCCTGTCGAAGCCTGTCACCTGCCGCCTTCAATCGCGGGCGGCCGACTTGCCTTGATCCGAGGATCACTATGAAACTATTCGCTCTGGTGGCAGCAGCCGCCAGCCTGTCCGCGTGTTCGGCGATGCCGGTGCAGCGAGCGGGCTTCAGTCCTGCTGACCCCAACTCCCCAGTGCCGCAACTCCGTTATGTGCCGGTAACGGCCGGTACCCGTTATTTCGTTCCCGTCGATCCGAAACCTTGGGTTGAAAGCAACCAAGCGGTCGGTCCGCAGGCAGGTGCGCAATGACGATGCAGATTGCTCAAGCCGTCGCGACCAACCTTTCGATCACAGGGTTTGCCCGGATTGTTCTTGCCGGCGCATCGGCTCTTGTCCTCGCGGGTTGCGCTACATTTTCGTCCAATGGCGGCATGACCGAAGTCTCAACTCGTGTCGGGCAGGAAATCGGACAGACCGCAGCAAAGATCGTCACTGCGGCTGACGAAGTTTCCGCCATGGCACAAGTCGAGGCATTGCTCGCCAAGCCTTTGACAGCGGACAGCGCCGTTCAGATTGCCCTGCTCAAGAACAGGGGGTCTGCAGGCGGAATACAACGCCTTGGGAATATCCGAGGCGGATTATGTCGAAGCGAGCCTGCCGATCAACCCGAGCTTCTCGATTGGCAAGCTGATCGGCAGCGGTGAACTCGAGATCGAACGACGTCTCGTGGGCAGCATTTTGTCGCTGTTCACACTGCCCGCACGCAAGGCTGCCGCAGAGGCCGAATTCAAAGCAGCAAGCTTCCGAGCCGTCGATGCCACGTTCCGCCTGACTGCAGAGACCCGCCGTGCCTACTACAATGCCGTCGCCTCCCGCCAGCTCGTGACGCTGCTCGAGAAGGGTCAGAGCTCCGCCGAAGCAGCGGCCGATCTTACGGTCAAGCTTGGCGAAACTGGCGCCGCAACGAAACTCGAGCAGGCGCGCGCCGGTGCCTTCTATGCAGAGGTCTCAGCTGAGTTGGCGGAAGCCAAAATGCGTGCGGGCGTTGACCGCGAAACGCTTACCCGACTGCTCGGGCTGTGGGGTACCGAGCTCAACTTCAAGCTCCCCGGCCAACTGCCGCAGCTCCCCGACACGGTGCCTAGCTCGGAACGGCTTGAGGCCGACGCCATCACGCGCCGGGTGGATTTGATGGTTGCGCGGCTCGAACTTGAAGCCTTGGAGAAGTCCCTGGGCCTTACGAATGCCACGCGGTACGTCACCGCTCTTGACCTTGCTGGCATGGCAAACACCACGATCGAAACGGGTGACGAAGGCACGTCCACCAAAGAAACGTTCGGATCTGAAATCGAGATGGAAATCCCGATCTTCGATCTGGGCGGCACAGGTGTAAGGCGTTCCAGCGAACAGTACATGCAGGCAGTAAATCTCCTGGCGGCAAAGGCTACCGACATCCGCTCGGAGGTCCGATCCGCATACATCGCCTATCGATCGACTTACGACATCTCGTGGGCAGTACCGAAACCGCATCCTGCCCTTGCGTGCCACGATCGATGAGCAGGCCATGCTCGAATACAGCGGCATGATCACCGACGTTTTCGACCTCCTCACCACCGCCAGCGAAAGCATCGACAGCAATGTCGCTGCCATTGAGGCCAAACGCGACTTCTTCCTCGCCGCCGTCGACTTCCAGGCCGCCTTGATCGGTGGGTCGGAAGAAGCGGGCAGCTCAGAATAAGAACGCTGATCATGGAAAGTCTTCAATCATGACCTTCTCCCGTCGCTCATTCCTGGGCGCATCTGGAGCGGCTCTGCTCGGCGCAGGATTCGTGTATCCGGACGCACCCAGGCCGCCTCCATTCCCGAAGCCGCGACCATGACGGAAGCCGTCATGCAGCCGCCGCTCGTTCCCACCAGTGGGCCGGATTATAATCCGGTCGTCACTCTCAACGGGTGGACGTTGCCACCCCGCATCAAGGGCAACTGGAAGGAATACCACCTCGTCGCCGAGCCAGTCGTGCGCGAGATCGCCCCGGGCATGGTGGCCCATCTCTGGGGCTACAACGGTCAGTCTCCCGGGCCAACGATCGAAGCGGTCGAGGGCGACTATGTCCGCATTTTCGTCACCAACAAACTGCCCGAGCACACCACCATCCATTGGCATGGCCAGCTGCTGCCGAGCGGAATGGATGGGGTTGGAGGGCTCACCCAACCGCATATCCCACCAGGCAAAACCTTCGTCTATGAGTTCCAGCTGCGCAAGAGCGGGACCTTCATGTACCACCCGCACGCCGACGAGATGGTCCAGATGGCCATGGGGATGATGGGTTTCTTCGTCGTCCATCCCAGGGATCCGGCTTTCCGCCGGGTCGACCGCGATTTCGTGTTTTTGCTCAACGCTTACGACATCGAACCCGGCGCCTACGTGCCTAAGGTCAACACCATGACGGACTTCAACCTCTGGACATGGAACAGCCGGGCATTTCCGGGCATCGACCCGCTTGTGGTGGCAAAAGGGGACAAGGTCCGCATCAGGTTCGGCAACCTGACCATGACCAACCACCCGATCCACATGCACGGGTACGATTTCAAGGTTTCCTGCACAGATGGAGGGTGGGTACCGGAAGAGACCGCGTGGCCCGAAGTCACCATCGACTGCGCCGTGGGACAGATGCGAGCCTTCGACTTCGTGGCCGACGAGCCGGGGGATTGGGCGATCCATTGCCACAAATCTCACCACACCATGAACGCCATGGGTCACGAAGTCCGAACCTGGATCGGCGCCGATCGCGATGCCATCACCGAGAAAATCCAGGCACTCGTGCCCGACTACATGTCCATGGGCGCTTCCGGCATGGCCGAAATGGGCGAGATGGAAATGATGATCCCCGACAACACGCTGCCGATGATGACGGGCTGGGCCCAGTTCGGCGCCGTGGAAATGGGCGGGATGTTCTCCGTCGTGAAGGTGCGCGAGGGCATCGCCACCCACGACTATTCAGATCCGGGTTGGTTCGAGCACCCGGCCGGGACCGTCTCCTACGAATGGACAGGCGAATCCCAGGCGATCGAGCGAGCGGCCTCACCGCAGTTCGATGCATCGACAACGACAGAAGTCCAGGTGGTCAAACCTGGCGCTGACCACACCAACCATTAGCAAAGAGATGCACATGAAAAAATTCCTCACGCTCGCCTTCCTCGCTCTGCTGGCCGCCGGAAATCCGGCGCTTGCCGACTCCGGTCACGATCACAGCGAGGGAGCTGGTTTACGGCGAGCCTGGCGACCCTTCGAAGCCTGCCAGAATGGTTCTGATCGCCATGCGCGAAACGAAAGACGGAATGTCGTTCGTCCCCAATCAGATCAAGATCAAGGCCGGCGAACAGGTCAAGTTCGTCATCCGCAACACTGGCGAGCTCGATCACGAGCTGGTCTTTGCCGATCTCGAATCCAACCTCAAGCACGGCGTCGAGATGGCAAAGAACCCGGATATGGAACACGACGACCCGAATGCTGCGCGTGTCGCGCCCAAGAAGGTCGGCGAGATCGTCTGGAAATTCACCAATGCCGGCGAATTCGACTTCTCTTGCCTCATTCCCGGACACCGCGAGTCCGGCATGTTCGGCACCATCATCGTCCAATAACCTTCCAAACAGGAGCTAATCCATGCGTAAACTTATCCTCGCCGCCTTCATCGCACTTCTTCCGGCCTCCGCCATGGCAGCCACGGTGCCAGTTCAGGGGGAAGTTAAGAAAATCAACGAAGCTCAGGGAAAGATCACCCTCAAGCACGAAGCGATTACAAACTTGGGAATGGATGGAATGACCATGGTTTTCTCCATGGCCGACCCCACGCAGCTCAAGTCATTCGCCCCAGGTGACCGGGTCGTATTTGAGGCCGACCGCGTCAATGGCAAGATCACTGTGGTCAAGATCGAACCTGCCAACTGATTTTGAAGGAGGCCGGGCGACCGGCCTCCGCCCATTGCGACGGCGAAGCCTGGCAAAATGACGTTTGGCATAGGCGCGACCTTGACCTTACCACTGTTGCAACCCCTATCCCGGTACATAGGTCAACCTTATCATCACCGAGACGGGCAGGCATTTGCGGTCGAGAGAAGCCGTCGCCGTGAGCGAGCATATGGCATTCCCGTCAATCTTTTTCGAAGGCCACGCCAGTTTCGAAGAGGCAAGATGGCGAAAACGCAGCTCCCAAGAGCTTCTCGTTCTCCTTGTGTCTGGGCTAGCCCACGCGTTAGCGATTGGAGCTGCCCTTCAGTTCCTGTCGACACGACCTCTGGTACCAGCTCGATTTCGCGTCGTGGAAGTCGAACTGGTAAGCGAAGCTGATGTCGTCGAAACACCGCCAAGTCCACAAACGCAGGATGTCGAACCGGTGGCGCCCGAGCTGAATCCCACGGAGATTTCGTCCGATCTGATGAGCCCTGCGACCGGCGCGCCTGCGGTGATGGCGCCGCAATTGTCAGATGTTCTGGAAGATGAAGCTGACGAGGCTTCGAGCGACGGTTTTGTTGAAGCGGAGCAGCTGTTCACAGCCCGCATTCTCAAAGAGCCTGCGAGCGAGGAGGTTCGCAAGACACTGCCGCTTCTGGCTCCCGAAGAACGGGTCACCCAGCTTTGCAACATAGAGGCTTTGGAGCAGGTTCGAATGGACCGATCGGGCCCGGAACCAGATTCGCTTGATCCTTCCTCGTTTGGTCCAACCACTTTTGCGGAGGGGCAGGTCGAAGCAACAGGTGGCGCAATCCGCATCGCGCAGGAGTGGTATCACATCGAGTTCGAATGCGTGCCAGGCGAAGATCTCGAGAGCATTCAACGCTTTCGGTATCGGCTCGGCGAGGAGATACCGCGCGAGCTATGGGAGGAGCACAATCTCATTCCTGAGGACTTTGACGACGACTGACCTGAATGCGTTCGGGATGCTGCTCACCCCTCGATGCGGCATCGGCAAAAAAGGAGATGACCATGAGCGACCACACCCAACACTCCGGCTCGGACCAACATTCTCTGGGTCATGGACCGCACGACCATGGAGGCCATGGTCGCCCCTACCTGATGTTCTGGATCAACATGATTCTGGGACTGATCGTGATGTACGTTGTCATGTTCTCAATGATCGACGGTTGGCACGATTTCAGGAACAACCTCAACATGTTCTATATGGCGGTGACGATGTGGGCCCCAATGGGCATCTTCATGCTTGCCACGATGCCGGGCATGTTTCCGAACAAGCGCATGAACCTCGCGCTCTACGCGGCCTTCTTGTTGCTGACCTTTGCTGTCTTTCTGGGCGACGCGCGCCCAGTCCTTCATCGACGACCGCCAGTTCATCGATTCCATGATCCCGCACCATTCCGGGGCCATCCTTATGTGCCGTGAAGCCGATATCTCAGACCAGGAACTGCTTCGGCTTTGCGGCGAGATCATCGAGGCCCAGCGCCAGGAGATCGAGCAGATGCAGGCCATCCGGACCGGCTCTGATCGTCACAAAAGGCAACTGGAAACCGGTGGCGCAGGAGTCACCGGTTGCTTCCCCATTGTCGCCGGATTTCTGGTCAAGCTATGGGTGTTGTGGGGCGTCGATCCCGGCGAAAACAATGTTGATCCTCAGGTTCATTCGAGGGCTTTTTGCCCATCCTGTTCGCAACCGTCGTGCTGGCACTTTCCTCGCCGCAGGTGAGTGCCACCGGCACTTCGACGTCAGCGGACTTCGCTACGATTGACCTCCGCCACGACCACAATGAAGACTGTGCCAAGGACCCCCTGCACGCCATGGGCTGCTGCTCCGCCGCACTTGCCCTGCCGGCGACTGCCTTCGTGCAACCTGTCCGCTACGCCCCGGCATCAATCCACGGTATCGAACGTGGATGGCAGACGCCGCCTGCCCCTCTTCAAGACAAGCTTTTCCGGCCACCTCGTACCGGTTGACCTTGTCGCCGAACCTGCCTTGCAGAGGTCGTAAGACCGAGCTCGTGCATCAACTCGGCGGGAAACCCAACCGCGATGATTGCTACGGAAAAGACCCATGAAAGAAGAGATTTCTTGAGGCTGCTGCCAGCAGGCGCAGCCGCCACATTGCCGTTCGTCCAAGGGGCCCAGGCCCAGTCCCTGTGGGACATGATGAACAAGAGCCGCACCTTGAGCGATGCGGAACGTGAAGCCAACAGTGCCGCCGCGATCCAGGCCATTGATACCGTTGAGCCGATCCTCTCCTACGACACAGCGAACAACCTCCAGCTCGCCATCGCGCAGTACGAGCCTTTCGTCATGGCAGGCGGTTGGGAGCAGGTGCCGCAGAAAACCTACGGGGTCCGAATGGGCGTCAACCGCGACGGCGTCGTGCAGCTCAAGCGCCGGTTGCTATCGTCGGTTGACATGCCGATGGTCGATCGGGTCGACGAGACCTTCGATGCGCCGACCGATGCCGCTTTGCGTCGCTTCCAGGCCCGTCATGGCCTCCAGGTCAGCGGGGAAGTCGATGAAGCCACTTGGTACGCCCTGAATGTGCCGGCAGAGACGCGGCTGCATCAGCTACGCCTCAATTTGTTACGCGTTCAGGCGATGGCGCCGGCCCTGGCCGACCGTTACGTCGTCGTCAACATCCCCGCCGCCTTCATCGAAACCGTCGAAGGCGGCATGGTGCAACGGCGTCACACCGCGGTCGTCGGCCGTATCGACCGTCAGACCCCGATCCTCAAAAGCCGCATTCACCAGATCAATTTCAACCCGTTCTGGAACGTGCCGGTCTCGATCATTCGCCGGGATTTGATCAAGTACATGAACGAGAATCCGAATTATCTAACCGAACAGAAAATACAGATCTATGACGGCAGTGGTCGGGAGCTGCAGCCGACCGACATCAACTGGCAGACCGAGGAAGCGGTCAACTACAATTTCCGCCAGGATCCCGGACCGCAAAATTCCATGGGCAACGTGAAGATCAACTTCCACAATCCCCATGCGGTGTACCTGCATGATACCCCGACCAAGGGTTTGTTCGGTGAGAACGCGCGCTTCTATTCCTCCGGCTGCGTGCGAGTGGACCAGGTGCAGGATTTCCTGGGTTGGGTCCTGCGCGACAACGGCGACTGGGGTCCGGCCGAGGTGGGCAATGTCTTCTCAACCGGCGAACGCAAGGATGTCGATGTCCGCAACCCCGTCGAATTGCACACGACCTACATCTCGGCTTGGGCGAACCGCCAGGGCGTTGTCAGCTTCCGAGACGACGTCTACGAGTTCGATATGGCAGGCAAGGTGAACTTTGAGGCCTGAGCCTTTATTGGATCGACGGACATGATCGCCGCATTGATACAGCGACGATCATGTCCGGAGCTTGCGTGAGGACTCTTACCAGACCGATCTTGCGATCGATCGAAATGCGTCCATCCCCTTATGTCGCCCTAAATCGCTGTCGGATAGTTTTGCGCCGTCTGATTGGGAGAGTTCGATGGTGTCCATGAGAAAACTATCGGTGGCGCTGGCTGCGATGCTGATAATGTCGGGCCCGGCGTGGGCAGTGCCGAAGGCCGCCCCTGAGGGCGAAGCGGATCAGATGCTTCTGCAGCCCTCGGCAGCGTGACCCTTACGGAATCCGACCCCGTCCTCAACGACCAGACTCCTACGCTCGAACTGACGACAGCTGCACCGGATACCACCGTTTCGAACTCGATAGTCAGCTCGGTTGCATTGTCGCCGGATCGCTGCGCCGTGGAGGTCGAAATCCCGACTGATGGAACAGAGTTCATCAGCCCCGAACCGGCAATCGAAGGAGAGGCGCGCGACTGCGCTGACCTTACGGACGCAGTGCCGATGGCCATGACGCCCGAAGGACCTCGACCGTTGGGAAGTCCATCGTCTGAATCCACTACTGAGGACGTGTTGCTTCTGCGATTGGGGGAGCGCAAGGCCGGCCTTGACGCCGAGAAGGCAAGCCTGGAGCAGCAAGCGCTCCTTCTGGACGCCGCTGAAAGGCGTATTCAAGAACGCACCGCCAAGCTTACGGAACTCGAGCAAAGCATGAACGACCTCATTGGTGCGCGTGACCAGCAAAGCCAGGAAGAGATCGCGGGAATGGTGTCGCTGTATCAGAACATGAAACCTCAGCAGGCGGCGTTGGTAATGGGTGGGCTCCCAGATCCAATCCTGCTCCAGATCGCGTCGGCCATGTCGCCTCGGAAGATGTCGGCGATCATGGCCGAGCTGAATCCGGTACGGGCACAGAACTTGACAGTCATGATGATGGACAGAGCGGGGATGCTCGAAGCACTTGGTGAATGAACTTTCCGAGGCGCCTTCGTTTTTCGCGAGCCGCCCAGCAGCAGGTGTGAGCATCTGTTCTTTCCGCGATCCCCTCGTTCATAAATTGGTGCCAGGCGCACTCTCACAGGGCAGCGAAACCTGGCGTCCCAGACCAGACCACGCAAGTTGTCGTCTGCTAATCCCTATTCTGAGTCCTAAGCTGACAGTCCGCTAACACCCCTGTTTTGCCGATGGTGCAGTACACGCGAGAGGCCTATTTCGATGATGATGGCCACCTCTGACGATCATCAAATTCAGTTCCAGCATGCGCGGCGAGCGTGGCATCCGCACATTCGAACCCGTGGCGCGCGATGAGGTCGAACTCCTGTGCTGAGAGTTTGTTCAGCGCCGTAGGGTGTGCCACGGCAGCCTTCGCCAATTCATCACTGAGGTATGCGGAATGCTCCGCCTCTGGTCGGATAACGCCCGCTCTTAGGTCTATGTCACGGATCGAGTTGCCCATGCGGACTATGACGCCCCGAATCAGTCCACGGTCGAACTCGCGCATGAGTATCCTGGACCGGAGGCTCCTGACTTGGTCCCCCATCAGGTCGAACAGGCGAGGCGTGGCCAAATTCCCCCTGATGAGATTGGCGATCACTCCCCCTGATGGTGGGCCAAGGACGCCGGATGCATCGCTGCAGATGAGGAAATCGTAATCGGTGGATGGCTGGCCAGGCTTCACAAGGGCTTCCAGACCAAGATTATCATAGGCGCCGCCGTCCCATATGCGCAGTACCCTGACGCCTGGATCGATCGCCTGCTGTGGTTTCCTCGTGGCTGGATCGGTTCGGTACCAGCCACCCTGCGGGATTTCGAGCCGTAGGGCACCGATGGCATAGGGCACCGCTGCCGAGGCCGCCGCGGCCTCGGCGATGCTGACACCTGGCGAATAGTGCCGACCGAATTTCCAGTCGCCCATCTCGCCATTGCTGAAACGCCAGTTCTTGCCCGAATGGATCGAGGCAGCGTTGATCCACCATTTCGGATGAGCAGGCAGATCCGCAAGGTTCCCCGTGACGCCCCACTCGGTCTCCAACCTATCGGCCAAGACGTGGGCACGCCGGTTCAGCAGCCTGAGATTGTGCTTGAGGAGACTCCCGGGACTCAACAAGGCGGGTATGCTGAAGAGATCCTTCTCGATCAGCGTCTTCCTGAGGGTCGGATAGACCTTTTTCCCTGAACGCGGCGGATGAGGGCCATCGGTTCCCGTTGTTGCCGAACACCGCCGCGACGACCAGGCTTCCACCGGAAACCGTCGATATCGCCGAAACGCTCTCGAGCTGGTCCTGAACGGCGAGCCTGAGCAGCAGCCCCAGATGAAAGACCGCGGCCCTGGTTCCCCCGCCCGACAGCGCCAGCCCGAGGCGGAAGGGTTGTTCGGCTCCGCGAACCCCTGATGCCGCATCGCTCATCGGATCGTCCCGACCAGATGGCGTGCCTCGTTCTCGCCGACTATGAACATCACGCCGGGCATGCCGTCCCCGGCCATGGTCGTGCTCAGCCAGGCAAGTTGCTCGATGTCGATGGTGCTGGGCTGGCTGGAACTGCCCCTGGGATGCGAATGCCATTCGCCGACATACCTGATCTGGCCGGCGGAACGGGCGATGGCTGCCTCCACGGTCTCGCGCAGTCCCATCGTGCCGCGGACGAATTCGGTCGGCGCCTCGGTGCTGTCGATCGGAGCGGGCACTGCGGCGACGAGCTCGATGCGCTTCGATTGCGGATCGACTATGCCGAGCAGTGCGCCACCGGTTTCGTTCGGCAGCCGCTTCAGGCGCTCGGCGGCGAGCTGAGCCGAAAGGGTATCGGGCATTCTGATCGTCCAGTCGCCCACATGATCGACGGTCAAGCCGACTTCCGGGGCAGTGAGGGACACTTCACCGTCATCGCCGAGGGACCAGATCTTGACGCAGGCCTCGCTGCTGGCGAGGGCCCGGCTGAGCCCGCCTGCCATCAGCCCCGACAACACCTGCACCCGCGACGCGGGAATGCGGCTCGTCAGCATCCGGCAGGCGCCGGTGTAGCGGATCATCTCGCTGTCGACGAGGTGGCGCTCGAGGCCGGGATCGATTTGGATGGAGCGATGATAGATCGCCTCCAGAGCGCGCAGGTCGATGCGGCGATCCTCGTCCTCGGCGAGCAGCACGACTGCTGTTCCGGTCGGATTGAAGAAGATCGACACGCGCCGCGCATGGCCGGCAAGGTCGCTGAGCCCGCGGCCCACGGCCACCGATGCCGAGGCGTCGATGATGGTGTCGGCAGCCTGCAGCAATGCTGCCGCCTCGGGCGATGGTTCGGTCAGGAAGTTCTCGTCGATCGCCGACACGTCGAGATCCGGCCTGATGGACTTCAGCCGCTGGGCGACGCTGGTCGCCTTCGGCCGCGGCACCTCTTTGGAGGTCAGCGTATGGCGGGCCAGATTGTGCGGAAGCAGGGTGTCGTCGTCCATTACGGCCATGCTGTCGAAAGCGCCTTCGCGAGCAAGGATCTCTGCGACGGCGGAGCCGATGGCACCGGCGCCGATCATCACGGCCTTGCCCGTCACGGGCGACGACACGCCGGAAATCGCCCGTGCCAACTGGGTGTCGAACGCACCGTGGACCAGGCATCCTTCGAGGCGAACGGCGTCGAGATCCGGATCGCCGGCAGGGAAGCGAAGCTGATATCCTATGCTGTTCAGGTCGCTGCTCCGGTCGCAATAGAACAGGCCGAGCGCCACCCCGATGTCGCCGACGGTGCCGTCGACCATGAAGCCGACCGTATCGAGCCCTTCCAGATGGCCTGTGACCGGGTTGATCATCGGGAGGCGGAGAAGGATGCACGGATGCGAATTGAGGACGGCGGCACGGCGTGTCTCGTCGGCATACCAGGTCTTCAGCCGCGCTTTCAGGTCCGCGACGATGTCCACGCCGCGTCGCAGGGTTTCCTCGGCAAGATCGGCCAGTGTGGCCGGTGCCTGGCGCATGCGGGACATGGTTTCCGCGGACAGGTCGTAGGCGATCACGGAGATCACCGGGTTGGCGCCTTGTCGCCGTTCCGCGGGCAGCAACGTCACCATCGTCGGGCGCTGCTGATCCTGAACGATGCCGATCAGCTCCGTGACCTTGTCGGCATCGCCGGCCCAGACCTCGCGGGGCATGATCAATTCATATGGCGACTGCAACGAGAAGAATGGTTCGAGGGGCTGGGCCGCGTCGTGCAACTGGCCGCGTGCGGCCTTCCTGAACCACTCGAGAATGCGATGACCCAGCTCTGCCGGGCCATAGGAAGATTTCGCCTCCGGCCATGGCCGGTCGTCGATGCAGATGCAGAACGGCATGCCCTTGGGCAGGCGGGCCTGGTGCGGCGTATCCGGGAAATCCTCCCGAAGCGCCAGAACGCAGGGGCCGTGCTTGCCATCGCCGAAGAAGATCGCGATGGGCTCCACCCGATCGATGGCGACGACCGGTCGCTGTGGGCGTTCGGTCCGCACATTCGCCAGGATCAGCTCCATGCCGCGGTCGCGGCGGGCCTCCACCAACTCGAAGATGCCATCCCCGCCGTCGCGCACATGATCGACGAAGGCGGCGGCCATGGGATTTCCGAGGGTGGAATACTCCACCACCGGAAAGGAGGCGATCCAGGGCTGCATGTCAGCCGCCCCGCACCGGCGTGGAGGTCGCCGTCCCGGTCGAACTGCTGCTGATATAGCTGATCGCGGCGCCGAACGCGGTGATGTCGATGCGGAACGGCTTCGGCTTGATCCTGTCCGGCGTCTCCATGGTCACCTTGAACTCGCCACCGCGGTCGGCGACGACGCGCTTGTGGTGATTGGCGGCCTGGCGGTGCGGCGGCTGGATGTCGTCGTCCTCCGCGGTGCCCTTCTGCGGGATCTCCCAACTGGGCGACACGATGATGCATCCATCGCGGGACTGCTCCTCGAAGAGCCAGCGCGTCTCGTCGACGGATTCCGTCTCGTCCTCGCCGATCTCGGGCCCGATGGACTTGTAGGAGCAGTGGTGGAAGAGCTTCAGCACGTCCCACTCGAGGCGGTGCTCGTTCCCGTGCTTCTTGCTGGTTTTTACGATCTCGCAGAGCGTTCCGTACTCAACGTCCGACCCGAGCAGGGCCTTTGTCTCGACGCCGCCCTCGAGGAAGGTGACGTGGAGCACGACCGAATCCTTGTTGCGGTCCTCGAGCCCGCGTTCGTCGGTGCGCCAGGCGAACGGGCAATGCACGAAGAACTCCGCTTTGGCCGAACCGTCCTTGGTGAACCCCGGCACCAGCTTGCCCGCGTCGACGATGCAGTGCTTGCGGTCTTCGAGCGTCAGGCCGTGCGACGCGAGGAAGTCCTTGAGCAGTTCGGGACGGGAGAAGACCTTGATGCCGGTGCCTTCGATCAGGCGGTGGCGGGCCTCCTTGCGGATGGTCGCGGCGTTGCCGACCAGGCTGGTCTCGGTGATCGCGCCCGCCGGAACCCACATCTCGTCGATCTTCGGGCGTCCTTTGCCCTGGTAGGCGGTGGAATGCCGCAACCAGAAGAAGTCGCTGGCACCGCAGATGTGGTCGTTGTCGAGATGCGTGAAGCACACCACGGCGAAGTCGGTCTGGCCGGCTTCCGACATTTCCTTGCGCAAGGCGACAGGCAGGTCGCAGCGAACGTCGAACTGGTCGTCCGGGTTGCGCATATCCGCGTAGTCGAGAAGGACCAGGCGGTTGTCCGCCAGTCGGATCAGGGTGGTGTCGGCATTGCCGAGCGGGAAGAAGGTAAGCCTGGTCATTTTTAGTAAGCCCTTACATATTGAATTAGCGACCCGTTAAGTACGTCTACTCCGAACAAATGGAATTCCTTGCTGCTGCTGTCAAGGGTGCTACAATGCGTCTACACCGAACTTTTTGGGTTCGGTGCGTTTGGCAGGAGTTTGACCACGCATGGCCGCACCGTTCGGCGACAGGATTCGCGAGCTTCGCAAGAAGAAGGGCATGACGCTCGACCAACTCGCGACCGCCACTGACTCGAGCAAGAGTTATATCTGGGAGCTCGAGAACAAGGACCCGCCACGACCCTCGGCGGAGAAGATCGCCAAGATCGCGGCGGCGCTCGACGTCACCGGCGACTATCTCATGGGCGTGGACGACGGGAACTTGCAAGCTGCTGAGGATAAGGCATTCTTCCGCAAGTACAGCCAGATGAGTCCCGAAGCCCGGGCACGGCTGCGACGATTGGCGAAGGCGCTCGACGAGGACGACTGATGGGGCCGGAGGGCTGGGCGATACAACTCACGAAACTGTTGGACGCCGCCCACCGGGATGGCCCCGACCGCTATCCGGTCGACGTCCGATCACTGGCATTGCAGTATTCTGCCCAGCGATTTCCCGATGCGCCGATCAAGCGCGTCGAGGCCGACGATCTCGTTGGCTTCGAGGGGGCCCTTCTCCCCGGCGAGACCAGGAAGAACGTCTGGGGCATCCTGTACAACAGCAAGCAGACGGCTGAGCGCGCCAGGTTCACGGTGGCCCATGAACTGGGCCACTATCTCCTGCATCGGGAGAAGCAGCCCAAGGGGTTCTGGTGCGGGGAGGACGCCATCGTGCGTCGCGAGGTCGAAGGAATCGAGAAGGAAGCCGACACCTTCGCCGCGTTCCTCCTGATGCCCTTGCACGACTTCCGTGCGTTGATCCCCCCGGATCACAAGCCCACCTTCGAGGAGCTCGGCGACTGCGCCAGGCGCTACGGCGTATCGCTGACTGCGGCGATACTGCGCTGGCTCGAATACACCAACCGACGATCCGTTCTGGTGGTTTCGAACGAAGGTTTCGCGCGCTGGGCCAAGTCCAGCGGTCCCGCATTCCGTTCGGGCAAGTTCATACGGACACGGGCTTCCGTGTTCGAGCTGCCGGTGGCCTCGCTGGTTGCGACCATGGGCGCCGATGTCGACCCCGCCGTCGTGGTCAGGCAGGCAGCCGGCGTCTGGTTCGACGAGCCGGTGGAGGAATCGTGCATAGCGTCTTCCCGCTATGAAATGGAGCTCACGCTCCTGCACCTCGGCACGCAATCGGCGCGTGCATGGATTTCCGAGGCGCCGGACGAAGAGGATTCGTTCGATCGCTTCAAGCGGTAGGCGATAGTCCTCGCCCCGAGCCTCGACGCCGCTCTCCGCCCACGGGCTAGTTGTCGGTGAACCGAAGCAACTGATCGCCGACATCCTCTATGCCGAGGCGTGTCGCCAGTGCCGTGAGGGCCGGGACGAGTTCTGCCTGCATGGGCCGCAGATTGGGTCCGATCCCCGGCGACAGGCTGTCGACGCCGTGCTCCCCGATATCGGCATAGGCGACTTCGAGGACGTACCGGCCTGCATCGAGCAGGACGAAGACGGGGAGCGGTTCGCCCCGCTTCGCGTCGTGGCGCCAGCCGCAATAGAGTGTGGTGCAGTCGTTCCGCATCGAGACCCGACCGAACGCTCGGCGGACGCGTTGGGCAACGGACCAGTCGGTCACCTGGTACCAGACCAGCGCTCCAGTCCCGTGGATGGGCGTCATGCCGGTGCGAGGCACACGCCCCTCGCCAGCACGCGGAAGAGAACGGTGTCGGCCATTTCGCCGGCGACCGAACGAAGCTGGTTCCAACGGTGCCTCGCCACGGAGCGAAGGGTCCAGGCGATGACCACCGCCCGGTCGGATAACGTCAGCCGGTTCTCGAACAGCACCGTCTCGAACAATGGCCGCGTGAACAGCGCTCGATCCAGCCGCCGCCCGAGCGGTTCGCGATGTTTGTTTGCCATCCCGCCATGAGGATCGGCAGATCGGTCGGCGGCAAGCCGCCTCGATCGGGATCCACAGGCTTCCGCAGGGGCGATGCTCCCCGTGGCCGCCGCCAGCCGATTTGACCGACCGTTCAGAACCGTGGCGGTGTCCGCGACTTCCTGAACGAGCCCGCCTTTCGCATGTTTTCGAGGCGGTCGATCAATTGCGCGATCTCGTGGCGAAGGCGGTCATGGTCCGTCTGCTCCTCCTGCGCGATCTCGATGAGCATGTTGGCAAGGACGGCGGCACCGCCGATGTTCCGGCCCTTTGCACTGGGGCGCTGGGTTCGCCTCTGCTTGCCCTCGACCTCGACGGGGCCCAGGACCTCGGCGATGCGGATCATCGCGTTCCTGATGCGCGTGTTGCTGGCCTCGGTCTCGTGCTTGAGCTCGGCGGTCGGGAACAGCTTCTCATCCCCGTGCACCAGGGCCCCCAGCCGGGCCAGCACCAACAGGTCGCCCAAGGTGACATCCGGTTCAAACGCTGGGCGACGAGGCATGTCAGGACTCCGTTGGAGCTTCAATATGCAGTCGCCACGTTGCCAAAGGGTTTAGCCTCGTTTCGCCATCATTTCTCCGCTGATGATGGCGACTCGACATCTAATGACGTCGAGTCGACGTCATTGAGGGCGACATTGGTGGCGAGTCGCCATCAATGTGTGACCAGTCGTGGCGAAACGAGGATAGTCGTTTCCCGCGAGACCGGCTTTCCCGGCGCGCGCCGAGAACCTCGTCAGGGCCATGGCGAGACGATCCTTTGGGCGATCGTGGCGATCATCGTAAGGTCGGCGGACACGTCGATTCGCGAAGGTGATCTCAGTGCCCATCCAGCCGGGATATTTCGGCCTGTCCGGCATCCGCATGGAGGATGCCTCCATCGACCTGGGTCACGGGGTCCTGCTGACCAGGACCTATGCCCACCTGATGGCACCCTATGTCATGGCCTTCGCGCCGGCCCTGCCGGGCCGCCCCCACCCGGGACCCTGGAAGGCCGCCCTGGGCGGCACGGGGATCGATGTCACGGCCCAGCTCATGGTGCCCGGAACCGCCGCCTCGGACGACGCCCCGCCGCTACGCATCGCCAGGGCGATCGTGTTCCTCATCCGGCTGTGGAACACGCCCGAAGTCGTGATATCGGTGTTGGCCACCCATGACTTCGGCGAGTTGAAGGACGTGCCCGACAATGTCGCGAGGATCGTTCCCTACGACACGCGGGAGCGGCACTTCCCCCTGCGGTCGCCGGACGGCCCGGTGACCGGGGAAGGGGTCGAATGGGTGAAGACGCATTGGCAGGCGACATTGTCCTTGGCCGGGAGCAGCAGCGAGTTCCGTTACGCCATGGATGCGATGGATGCCGGGCAGTTCATTCCCAACGGCGCCCTGACATTGGTATCGCTGTGGGGGGCTTTGGAAGCCATGTTCGCCCCCTCTGCCGGTGAGCTGTCCTTCCGTGTGTCGTCGCTGCTCGCCGCCTATCTCGAGCCGCCCGGCCCTGGCCGGATCGCCCTGCAGAAGAGCGTCGCCCGGCTCTATGGGCGGCGCTCGAAGGCCGCCCATGGCAGGCCGGACCACGGCGACGACGATCTCCTCGACACCTTCTCCCTGCTTCGCCGGGTCCTGATCAAGATGGTGGAGGCACGATCCGTCCCCGGCAGGGAGCAATTGGAAGCCATGCTGCTCGGCGGCCAGTGACCCGCCTCAGCGTCCGTAGGTCTCTTCCTCGGCGGGCACTTCGGGAAGATCGGCCCCCGGCCAGGCCGCGACGGATGCTCCCCGCAAGGCGAGCGCTGCTTCCAGCACGGCGTCCCTGCTCATGCTCAACGTTTCCGCGGCGTGTTCTATCTCGGATGCCTTGCCCAGCCGTTCCAGCACCTTGCCCACGGATCTGACGACATCGCCGCCATAGGCGGTCTCGGCGATCTCTATGGATTTGGCAGGTATCGAGCCGTTGGAGTGGACGAGATAGCCGAGGTCGATCGCGTCTCGATAGGCCACGGACTTGTCGAGGCATCGGTCCGCGTTGGCCAGCAGCTTCTCGGCGAACTGGCTCTCGACCGTGAGCATGGGAACGCCGAAAGGGGGAGGTTTCCCCCTCGAGGACGATGCGGGCCTCGCGGACGATCTCGAACTTGATGCGCTGGCCGTGGAGCGACACGAGGCCCCTGATGCCGTATTGGTCCGCCTTGAACTCGCGCAGGGTCTCCACCTCGGCGCCGAATACCGCGGGTGCGCCACGCTGGACGATGGCGCTGCGAAGCTCCCGATAGCCGTCGATGTCGGCGCAGAGGAAGTCGACGTCGAGGGATAGCCGATATTCGCCGTTCATGAGCACGATGGCGGTGCCGCCGCCGAAGTAGCACTTGCTGCGTTCCAGGAACCCGTGGTCCATGGATTGCAGGGCTTCGGCGATGATGACGTGTTCCTGGCGTTCGAACTTCAAGGCGGCCTCCTGTTCGCGAACAGGATAGTCCCTCGGGACGAAAGTGTCAGGCGAACATCCGATGGCCGTGGCCGAATTCCTCGGTGAGGTCCTCGATCAGTTCGGCTTCCTCGACGGTGAGGTGCTCGGCATCGACATGGCGCCAGTTCCGCTCGTAGAGCTCGAAGGCTTCCTCGCGATCGATCGGACGTGCGGCATCGCGGTTCCACGCGAGCATGCCGAGCTCGGGGAAGTCCTTGGGCACGATCATATCTGCATGATGCCTATCCATGCGCAATCATATAGTCCTTCGGCATGCAAATGTCGAGTTTGTCGGCCATTGCATGATGAACGCCTTCAAGGCGCCAAGGTTTCCGAGGACGAGGTGGAACACCTTCCGGTAACCGGTGCCGGGATATGGTC
This sequence comes from Devosia sp., assembly GCF_024707125.1. Classification (GTDB taxonomy): domain Bacteria; phylum Pseudomonadota; class Alphaproteobacteria; order Rhizobiales; family Devosiaceae; genus Devosia. The sequence goes on along the minus strand of NZ_JANQAH010000008.1, from coordinate 3,312 downwards.
GGGTATCTATTGCGGAAACCTCCATGCTTGCCAACACCCTTCGTGCCATCGCCCTTCTGGTTCTCGCCGTGGCACTGGCCGGCTGCAGCCAGTTCGTCGGCGACAATCGCCACAACGTTCCCCTGCCGAAAGCCTTGGTGGACCGGCTCGCCGCCATCGGCTCCTCCCCCGCCGAGCCGATGATGATCCGCGTCTTCAAGCAGTCCTCGGAACTCGAGGTCTGGAAGCGGACCGGAAGCGGGCAATATGCCCTGGTGAAGACCTACGCGATCTGCAAGTGGTCGGGCGGGCTGGGCCCCAAGATCCAGGAAGGCGACTACCAGTCGCCCGAGGGATTCTACGACGTCACGCCTGGCCACCTGAACCCCAAGTCGGCCTATTGGCTCTCGTTCAATGTCGGCTTCCCCAACAAGTTCGACCAGGCCTGGGGCCGCACGGGAAGCAACCTGATGGTGCATGGTGACTGCAAGTCGGTCGGCTGCTTCGCCATGACCGACGAGGGGGTCAAGGAACTCTATGCCCTGGTCCGGGAGTCGTTCAGGGGCGGCAACCGATCCGTCCAGATGCAGTTGCTGCCGTTCCGCATGAACGAGGCCAACCTGTCCGCCAATGCCGCCAGCCCGCACCTGGCGTTCTGGCGCAACCTCAAGGAAGGCACCGACATCTTCGATGCGACCAAGCTGCCGCCGGCGGTCGATGTCTGCGAGAAGCGCTACGTGTTCAACCGCACCGGCGCCGCTCCGCTCGATCCCAACGGCGCCTGTCCCGTCGCGCCGCTCTCGACCATGGCCGCCCTCTGAAGGACTAAGGGCGCCCCGCACCGGGTTCGGTACGGCCCGCGAAGGCGCCGGTGACGGTCGCCATCAGCAGCATGACGACGCCGGCGGTGATGCCGACGTCCGCCAGGTTGAAGGTGGGGAAGTGCCAGCCGCCCGCATGCAGGTCGATGAAGTCGGTGACCGCGCCATCGGGAACCCGGTCGACGAGATTGCCCAGCGCCCCGCCCAGGATGGCGGCGTAGCCAAGGCGCTCGAGGCGCCCATGGCTCCTGTGCCACAGCCAGGCGACCACCGCTGACACCGCCAGGGTCACGAGGACGATCGTCCACCAACCCCCGGGCCCGTCCGCGGCGAACATGCCGAAGCTCACCCCGGTGTTGAAGCCCAGGGTCAGGTTCAACACCGGCAGCACCGGCACGCTCGCCCCGTCGAGATACATCAGGGCGGCCTCCTTGGTGGAGGCGTCCACGCCGATGATGCCGAGGACGAGGAAGAGCGAGGCGTCGCGATTGCTCATCGGCCCGCCTGCCGCAGGTCAGACCTTGCATCGCGGATGATCGACCAGGCCGATTGCAGGAACAGGCCCGCGACGGCGAAGGCGACGATCAGGTCCGGCCACTGCGACCCGGTCCACCAGACGGCAGCCGCGGCGGCGACCACGGCCAGGTTGCCGATGGCGTCGTTGCGGGAGAACAGCCAGACCGCCCGCATGTTGGCGTCGCCCCTGCGGTGCGGGATCAGCACTACTGCGGCCAGCACGTTGACGACGAACGCCACCAGCGCGAAGCCGCCCATTACGAGGCTCTCGGGCTGGTGCTCGATGAAGACCCGGTAGACCGTGGACGCGACCACGCCCAGACCGAGCAGGCCGAGGAAGATGCCCTGCAACAAGGCCGCCTTGGCACGGGCGGCAAGGCCCCAGCCCACTGCGATCAGGCCCAGGAACGAGATCAGCCCGTCGCCCAGGAAGTCGAGGGAATCGGCCTGCAGCGCCTGGGAGCCGGCGATGAAGCTGCCGGCGATCTCGACGATGCCGTAGCCGACGTTGAGCAGCACGACGATCCAGAGGGCCCGCTTGTAGGCCGGGGTGACGTGGGAGAGGTCCGGAATGTGGTCGTCGTCATCACCGTCCTCGTCGTGGTCGTGCTCGGAGCTCGAGGCTTTCTGCCCGCCGATCCGGTCGAGCTGGTAGCCGAGGTCCGTCACCGCGGTCTCGAGGATTGGCAGGCGCCGACCGGGATCGTCGACCTCGAGCGTCATGATCTGTGAGGCGATGGAGACCTTGACGTCCTGGATGCCGTCCACCTTGCGGGCGGCCCCTTCTATCTTGGCGGCGCAGGACGAGCAGTCCATGCCGGTGACTTGGTAGCGTATGGTTTCGGCAGCAGCGCTCATGCCCTTGCTCCTTCTTGAGACGAATTGCTGCAGAGGCTACAACCTGTAGTCACTACAGGAGCAAGCAGGAAATGCAGATCGGGGATCTATCCCGCAACGCGGGGGTCAACGTCGAGACCATCCGCTACTACGAACGGGCTGGCGTGCTGCCCGTTCCGGCCCGCCAGGGCAACGGGCGCCGCGTCTATGGCGAGGCCGACGTCCGCCGTCTGGGTTTCATCCGCCACGCCCGCGATCTCGGCTTCGACCTGCAGTCCGTCCGCACCTTGCTGGCCTTGCAGGAACAGCCCGAGGCCTCCTGCACCGATGCCAGTCGAATCGCACAGGCTCAACTGGACGAGGTCGAACGCCGCCTGGCGCAGTTGCAGAGCCTGCGAGCGGAATTGTCGCGGATGGTCGTCGAATGCCGGAAAGGGGTCGTCGCGGAATGTCGCGTCATCGAAGCGCTCAACACCTCGCCGTCCTGATCGCCGTCGTGCTGGTGGGGGCCTCGGGAGCGGCCATTGCCGAAGACGTTCCAGGCAGGCAGGTCTATGTCGACCACTGCGCGAGCTGCCATGGCGCGAACCTCGAAGGTCAGCCGAACTGGAAGCAGCGGCTGCCGACCGGACGGCTGCCGGCACCGCCCCACGACGCGACCGGCCACACCTGGCATCATTCCGACCGGCAACTGTTCCGGATCGTCAAGGAAGGGCCGGCGGCCATGATGCCAGGCTACGAGACCGACATGCCGGGCTTCGGTGCCGTGCTCGACGACGGCGAGATCGCCGCCGTGCTCGATTACATCAAGAGCACCTGGCCCGACCGCCAGCGCGACGTGCAGGCCGCCAAGTCGGCCGCGGATGCACTTCGACCGTAGGCGACACGGTCATTTCGCGGCGTTGGCGGCGACCGGAAGGGCTCGCTTGTGGGCGGTCGCGCGATAGGCGCCCACGATCCGATCGCGGGCGAAATCGGGGACCGTCATGCCTTCGAGGAAATCGTCGATCTGGTCGTACGTCACCCCATATGCGTCCTCGTCGGGCCGCAACGGGGCATTGTCCTCGAGGTCGGCGGTCGGCACCTTGAACACCAGCTCCGAAGGCACGCCGAGGTGGGCCGCCATGGCGCGGACGCGGCGTTTGTTCAGGCCGGCGAG